>NZ_JAMFLY010000001.1 GCF_023502235.1 Flagellimonas myxillae
CCCTCCTTAGCTAACGCTTCGGAGGGTTTTTTTGTTTATGCACATTACCCAAAACAACTTCACAGTTTTTCCAACCAAAGAATAATTGGAAATAAAACATAATAAAGTAGGAAAAAACGTACATCATTATTACATTTAAGGGCCTCAAATTAGAATTTGTTCTCCCAACCATAACACAATATGAATTGTGGAGATATGCTGTGGTATTTGGCTAGAAATTATCAAACCAAAATACCATGAGAAAACAACTACTTTTTACCACCATGCTACTGTGCGGATTGGTGGCCCGTGCGCAATCCTGTAATTGTGATGTAACCCTGACCGGTTTATCTGCTACAATCTTAAATCTTGTATGGGCTTCCAACGTGGGATACTCCCCTGGCGATACCATTTGTATTCCCGCGGGCAACTATGCCGGAATCCGTTTTTATGATTTTGAAGGAACGGCTACGAGTCCAGTGGTATTTAAAAATTGTGGCGGACAAGTTACCCTTAATGAAACTGCCTATTCAGCTTTGGAGTTTAAGAATAGTAAATACATCCACCTAACAGGCTCTGGAGATGCTTCTTATACCTATGGGATCAAAATTACTGGGACAGGTTCTTGGGCAATGGGAATTGTATTAAGTGCATTGAGCACAGACGTGGAAGTTGATCATATTGAGGTGGCATCAGCAGGATTTGCTGGTTTTATGGCCAAAACAGACCCTGATTGCAACAACTCCAACACATGGCGAAGCAATGGCTTCGTAATGAAAAATCTAAATATTCATCACAATTATATACACAACACTGGAGGTGAGGGTATCTATATTGGCTATTCCCTAGGATACAAATTGGATGGAGGAAAAAATTGTAACGGAACCCAAGTTTATGGACACTGGTTGGAAAATGTTGATGTCCATAACAATGTTGTGGAAGACACGGGATGGGATGCCATTCAGGTTAATCTTGCCCATTTTGGTGGAAAGGTACGGGACAACTCAATTGCCAATTACGGTACCAAAGGACATTGGGGACAATCCTTTGCCATGAGTTTGGGTGGTGGTACTTATGAGGTATACAATAATTTTGTTGAAAACGGTCTGCTAGAAAAAGGTTGGGGCATGCAGGTCATCAATGGGGAAAGTGGGACCAAAGTCTTCAATAATGTACTGGTAAAACCCAAAATGCACGGAATTTTTCTCCATAATCGACATGAATTTGATGATGTGGATGAAGGCTACTATGTGGCCAACAATACCATTATCGAACCGGAACGGGCAGGCGTGCACTATAATACCACGGTACTACATCCGGTCGACCCTGCTGATTTGTATCGAAATCAAAGTGAAGTCCCTTCCTATTTTGTGAACAACCTTGTTGTAGATCCCGGGTATGACTTCGAAGGTGGAAACACTTGGAAGCAAAATCAGGAAAGTTATTTTGATTTTAATGAAAGAGACACAAGGGACAGTTTACTTACAAATATTCACAGTAACATAATGACTCGTCAAATAGATACATTAGGTCTTACGGACCCTACCAACTTGGACTATAGCCCGTCTTCTGGTATTTCCGCGGTTGTCGATTTGGGGAGTTCTTTGACTTCTTGGGGCATTGACTTTGATTTGGAAAATGCTACCAGACCTTCTGGGAGTGCTTTTGACATTGGCGCCTATGAGTTTCAGAGCGGAGGAACAAGTTTACGGGCTAGGGTTTCCAATAACAAGGAATTGGAGCATGTTTTGAACCAAAACCGCGGTACGTTGGTTTATCCGAATCCAGCACGAACCTCATTTCGGGTGGAAGGTAGTAGTCATGATCAAGTGCTGCTACGGCTGATACATTTAGATGGCAGGGTACTTTATAGCGGTTCCTATGAAATCGGAACCCCTTTCAATGTTGAAGAATACACAGCAGGACTATATTTCATAAAAATGTCTGGCCCTGAAAAAACGGAAACGCATCGTTTGATTATCGAATAAAAAAGAAAAAACCCTTTACCAAATTGGCAAAGGGCTTAAAGTTAGGTTGGTTGTTATTTATACTCTTGGTAGATCTCCGTCTCCCTTTAATGGGAGATTGGAGTCTCCCATGAGATAAGCATCAACATGATGCGCAGCTTGTCTACCTTCTGAAATGGCCCAAACTATCAGGGATTGACCTCTTCTTTGGTCACCAGCCACAAAAACACCTGGAACATTGGTCTTGTAATCCCTTACGGAAGCTTTAATGTTGGTTCGTGGATCCATTTCCAGTCCTAGTTCATCGGCAATTGTGGTCTCTGAGCCCGTAAATCCTAGAGCTAATAGGGCCAAGCTGCATTCCCACTCTTTTTCAGAACCTTCAACCTCTTTTAAAACGGGCCTTTGTCCAGGAACATTTTCCCAAATCACCTCTGACGTAACAAGCCCGGTAAGATTCCCATCTTTATCGCCAATAAATTTCTTGGTAGAAATGCTAAAAACCCGATCGGCTCCTTCCTTGTGGGAAGTGCTTGTTCTTAATCGCATGGGCCAAAATGGCCAAGGCTGCCCTTCGGGACGTTCCGTGGTGCCCTTGGGCATAATCTCAAAATTGGTAACGGATAGGGCTCCATGTCTAATGGAAGTTCCGATACAGTCTGACCCTGTATCCCCACCACCAATCACAATCACATTTTTGTCTTTCGCGGTCAATTCCTCTCCTTCATATGGGATGCCATCAACCTTTCGGTTATTCTGCGGAAGAAAGTCCATGGCTTGTACAACACCTTTCAAGTCCGCCCCGGGGATTGGTAATTTCCTTCTAACCGTAGCGCCACCACATAATACTATGGAGTCAAATTGATCACGAAGCTCGCTTGCAGTCACATCAATCCCGACATTAATGCCAGTTTTGAAAGTAATGCCCTCTTTTTCCATAATCTCGAGCCTTCTGTCAATAATATGCTTTTCCATTTTAAAATCGGGAATGCCATATCGGAGTAATCCCCCAATTTTTTCATCCCTTTCAAAAACGGTCACTGTATGTCCAGCCCTATTTAATTGTTGGGCAGCTGCCAATCCTGCAGGGCCCGAGCCAACTACCGCTACTTTTTTATCGGTTCGTTTTGCTGGTGCTTCCGGAATGATCCATCCATTCTTAAAGGCTGTCTCAACAATGTTTTTCTCAATATTTTCTATGGAAACAGGGTCCTCATTGATTCCAAGCACACACGCTTCCTCACATGGAGCGGGGCACAATCGGCCGGTAAACTCGGGGAAATTATTTGTTGAATGTAAAATCTTGGTTGCCTTCTCCCATTTACCTTGGTATACCGCATCGTTGAAATCGGGAATTAAATTCCCAAGCGGACACCCACTATGGCAAAATGGAATACCGCAGTCCATGCACCGGGCACCTTGGTCCTTCAATTCCTTTTCCTTCAGAGGTATTGTGAACTCCTTATAGTTTTTGATTCGTTCCGTAACAGGAGAGTAGGCTTCGTCCTTCCTGTCAAACTCCATAAATCCAGTTGTCTTTCCCATGGCTCAAATTATAAGGTTTGTAATTTTTCTTTTTCCAATCGAATCAATGCCTGACGATATTCCTCTGGGAAAACCTTGATGAATTTTGGCAACGACTCTTCCCAGTTTTCCAAAATATCTTGGGCCAACGGGCTCAAGGTAGTATTGTAATGGTTTTCGATGAGTTCTCTTAGTTCCTTAACATCGTTGTCCTCTTCAACGGCCAATAAATTGAGCGTTTCACCATTGCATCGTTTTTCGAAGCTGCCATCCTGATCATAGACATAGGCGATACCGCCGCTCATTCCAGCCCCAAAATTTCTTCCGACAGTCCCCAAGATTACGGCAACTCCTCCCGTCATGTACTCACATCCATGGTCTCCGATTCCTTCAACAACAGCTTTGGCCCCAGAGTTTCTCACACAAAAACGTTCTCCAGCCTTCCCGTTGATATAGGCCTCTCCGGATGTGGCCCCGTATAAGGTCACGTTACCAGTAATTATATTATCCTGGGGCGTTAAGGTTGACTTGTCCGGAACTTTGATTACCAATTTTGCTCCGGAAAGGCCTTTGCCCAGATAGTCGTTGGTATTACCGTTAACCACCATGGTAAGTCCTTTAGTGGCAAATGCCCCAAAACTCTGTCCTGCAGAACCAGTGAAATTTATTTTAAGGGTGTTTTCAGGAAGCCCATCTGCACCATATATTTTAGAGATTTCGTTACTGATAATGGCACCAACGGCACGATCGGTGTTGTAAATGGGAAAATCCAAGGTTGTCTTTTCCTTTCTGAACAATGCCGGATGCGCTTGGGCAATGATGTCAAATTCTATGGAGTTCTCAATGCCATGAACCTGTTCTTCTGTGTTATGGAACTTAGTGCCTTTAGGTACATCTACTTGATACAGGATAGGCGTTAGGTCTATGCCTTCGGCCTTGTAATGCTCTATGGCTTTTTTCCTATCTAGTTTTTGAACTTGCCCCACCATTTCGTTAACCGTCCTGAAACCAAGCTTGGCCATAATCTCCCGTAATTCTTGGGCCACGAAATACATATAGTTCACCACGTGCTCAGGTTTCCCTTTGAACTTTTTCCGTAAATCGGGGTTCTGCGTGGCTATTCCCACTGGGCAGGTGTTGAGATGGCAAACCCGCATCATGATACATCCCGATGCTACCAAAGGTGCGGTTGCAAAACCGAATTCCTCGGCTCCCAACAGACAGGCGATAGCAACGTCCCTTCCGGTTTTTAGCTGCCCGTCGCATTCCAGTACAATACGGTTTCTCAAGTCGTTCAAAACCAAAGTCTGTTGGGCTTCAGCAATACCCAATTCCCAAGGAAGTCCTGCGTGCTTTAAGGAAGTGAGGGGAGAAGCTCCGGTACCTCCGTCAAAGCCTGAAATCAAAACCACATCGGCCTTCGCTTTGGATACACCTGCGGCTACCGTACCTACACCCACTTCCGATACCAATTTAACATTGACCCTTGCATCTCTATTGGCAGATTTAAGGTCATAGATCAATTGTGATAAATCCTCAATGGAATAAATGTCATGGTGCGGGGGCGGAGATATCAGGCCCACATAAGGTGTGGAATTTCTTGTTTTGGCAATGGCCGGGTTTACTTTCGGACCTGGCAACTGACCACCTTCCCCAGGTTTGGCTCCTTGGGCCATTTTTATTTGGATTTCATTGGCATTGGTCAAATAATTTGATGTAACACCAAATCTACCCGAGGCTACCTGCTTGATGGCGCTGTTTTTCCAGTCTCCGGTTTGATTTTTATAAAAACGAGCAGGGTCTTCCCCACCTTCACCAGAATTGCTCTTACCTCCAATTCGGTTCATGGCAATGGCCAAATTTTCATGGGCCTCTTTACTGATACTCCCATAGGACATGGCCCCAGTCTTGAATCGTTTAACGATTTCTGTCCAAGGTTCCACTTCCTCGATAGGGATGGGGTCGTAGTTGGAGAACTCGAACAATCCCCTGATGGTCATCAGGTTTTTGGATTGTTCGTTCACCAAGGCCGAATACTCTTTATAAGTCGCCGTCTCGTTATTGCGTACCGATTTTTGAAGTTTTGCGATGGTCAATGGATTGAACATGTGCTTTTCACCATCTCTTCTCCATCGGTACTCTCCACCAATCTCAATATCGAGATTGGCCGCTAATTCCTGGTTTTTAAATGCCTTTTTATGGCGTTTTGCAACCTCCTTTTCAATCTCGTACAATCCAATTCCTTGGATTCGAGTAGGTGTTTTTGGGAAATATTTCCCTACTACCTTTGTATTGATTCCGATACACTCGAACAATTGCGAGCCCCTATAGGAATTCAAAGTGGAGATTCCAATTTTGTTCATCACCTTGAGAATGCCCTTGCCAATGGCTTTGTTGTAATTTTTGATGGCTTCGTCAAAGGTGTATTCTGTAATGTCGTTTTCCTCAATTTGCTCCCCAATAATCTCATTTACGAGGTAGGGATTGATGGCGCTGGCACCAAATCCAAACAATAGGGCGAAATGATGTACTTCGCGGGGTTCAGCAGATTCCACAATAATGCTCAACTTGGAACGCTTGCCCATACGGCTGATTCCGCTGTTTACATAGGAACAGGCCAATAATGCAGGAATCGCTGCCATTTCGGTGCTTACCATCCTGTCGGAGAGGATGATGATGTTGGCGCCGTCGTCAATGGCATCCGAAGCTTGTTGTAGAATGGAATCCAACGCTTCTTCAAGCCCATTATGTCCCTTTGATATCTCATACAAAATGGAAATGGAAACCACTTTGTAATCGGGACTGGCATCGTGGTTCTTTATTTTGTCCAAATCCTCTTTGGAAATCACAGGATTTTGGATTTTCAACTTGCGACAATGCAATTCATTGATTTCGAACAAGTTTTGATCACTACCCAAAGTGAGGCTGATATCGGTAATCAATTCTTCCCGGATTCCATCCAAAGGCGGATTGGTCACCTGGGCGAACAGTTGTTTAAAATAGTTGTAGATCAGTTGGGGTCTTTCGGAAAGCACCGCGATTGGGGTATCGGATCCCATGGAACCAATGGGTTCCTTGCCATTTTTGGCCATCGGTAGGATAATGGTATTGATATCTTCCAAGGTATATCCAAAGGCCGCGCGCCTTGTTTCCAATGGGAATTCGCCATAAAAAACCGGGCAATCGTTATATGGGATGTCCTTAAGATGGACCAAATTATCCTTCAACCATTTTTTATATGGATGTTTTTTGGCAATGGATTCCTTGATTTCCTCATCATTGACGATTCGGCCTTCTTCCATGTTTACCAAAAACATTTTTCCAGGCTCCAATCTTCCGTGAAATTCAATATCTTCCGGTTGCAAATCCACTACCCCGGTCTCTGAAGACATGATCACATAGCCCTGCTTGGTTACGGAGTATCTTGAAGGGCGAAGTCCATTTCTGTCCAAAACGGCTCCAATGTAGTTTCCATCTGTAAAAGGGATAGATGCCGGGCCGTCCCAAGGTTCCATCAAGCAAGAATTGTATTCGTAAAAGGCTTTTTTGGATTCGGACATCTCGGTGTTTTTCTCCCAAGCTTCGGGAACCAACATCATCATCACTTCTGGAAGGGAGCGTCCGGTCATCAATAACATTTCCACTACCATGTCCATACTGGCGGAATCTGATTTGCGCGGTAGTACCACGGGGAGGATGTTTTTGATGTCTTCACCAAACCAATCACTTTCCAATAATTCTTCTCTGGACCTCATGCGGGACACATTGCCGCGGAGGGTGTTGATTTCCCCGTTATGACACATATAGCGGAAAGGTTGGGCCAAATCCCAAGTAGGGAAGGTGTTGGTGGAAAACCTCTGGTGCACCAAAGCCAAACGAGTCACTACCCTAGGGTCCAACAAGTCTTGGTAGTACCTGCTGATATCTTGTGGGACCAACAATCCCTTGAAAATAATAATCTTGGTTGATAGACTTGGCAGATAAAAGAACTGGGTTTGGGACAGTTTACTTCCAATAATGGCGTGTTCCGTAATCTTTCTTGCAATAAATAGTTTTAGATTGAACTGAAACTCATCCAAGTCCTCTCCCTTGCCAATAAAGACCTGTTTTACAAACGGCTCGGTTTCGGCTGCAATCCTTCCGGGTACGGACCTGTTTACCGGAACATCCCGCCACCCTAAAAGTTCAAGACCTTGATTTTTTATATTTTCCTCGAGCGTGGTAATGCAAAAATTCCGCTGATTTTCCTTTTGGGGCAGAAACACATTACTCACTGCGTATTCGCCAGCCTTCGGCAATTTGAAGGAACAGACTTCCGTAAAGAAATCGTGCGGAATATCGATGAGGATTCCTGCTCCATCACCTGTTTTTCCATCTGCACTTACAGCTCCCCGGTGTTCCAGTTTATCTAGAATCTCGAGTGCCTTATGAATTATATCGTTTGATTTCTTCCCTTTTAGACTACAAATAAAACCAGCACCGCAGTTATCATGCTCAAATTCTGGTAGGTAAAGACCTTGCTTTTCTAACTTCCTCATCATTATGGTATTTGTTCAAAAATATCATTTTCGATAAAGAAATGGCATGGTTTTCAGGCAAATGCAACTAATTCATCAACGTTTGTGTAAACGCTTTAAAAATTATGCAATATGAAAATTTGACGAATCATAAATTATCATAATCGCAATTGACATGGACTGAAATGTCGATTTTGAATAAATCCAGGGGTGGAGAATTCCGATAGCTTATTTTTGTCAATATACCCCCTAATTTATTAGGGGTACAATTCAAAATTTATAAATTAAGAAGGGAAGACCCCAAAAAAATCAAGGAAACATCAGCGTATTTTGGCGCTAATCCCTCAAAATGCTTCTAGAAATAACTATTTTTTGAATCTCGGAAGTTCCCTCATAGATCTGGGTGATCTTGGCATCTCGCATCATGCGCTCCACATGGTAATCCTTTACAAAGCCGTTTCCACCATGTATTTGTACAGCCTCCACTGCGGTTTCCATGGCAACTTCCGAAGCGTACAGTTTGGCCATGGCTCCGGATAATGAATAATCTTCACCTGCATCCTTATCGCAAGCGGCCTTGTAAACCAGATGGCGCGCCGCTTGTATTTTGGTATGCATATCGGCAAGCTTAAATGCGATGGCCTGATGGTTCCCAATCTCAGTGCCAAAAGCTTTACGTTCCTTTGCGTATTTTTTGGAAAGTTCGTAGGCTCCAGCGGCAATCCCCAAAGCTTGGGCAGCAATTCCTATCCTTCCGCCAGCCAAGGTTTTCATGGCGAATTTAAATCCAAAACCATCCTCGCCAATTCGGTTTTCTTTTGGCACTTTCACATCATTGAAGATTAAGGAATGGGTATCACTTCCCCGAATACCCAGTTTGTTTTCTTTTGGCCCCACAACGAAACCTTCCATTCCTTTTTCTACAATTATCGCATTGATACCTCGATGTCCTTTATCAACATCGGTTTGGGCAATTACCAAAAAGATTTCTGCCGAACCCCCGTTGGTGATCCAATTTTTGGTTCCATTTAAAATGTAATGGTCCCCTTTATCCAAGGCGGTTGTTTTTTGGGAAGTGGCATCGCTACCAGCTTCAGGTTCGGAAAGACAAAATGCCCCAATAACTTCTCCTGACGCCAAGCGGGTCAAGTATTTTTCCTTTTGTTCTTGTGACCCATAGGTTTCCAGTCCCCAGCAAACCAAGGAATTGTTTACCGAGACCATCACGGATGCCGAAGCATCCACTTTGGACAATTCTTCCATGGCCAAAACATAGGATAAGGTATCCAGGCCACTGCCTCCAAATTCCTCGCTGACCATCATTCCCATAAATCCGAGCGCTCCCATTTTGCTTACCAGTTCCCAAGGGAATTTTTGGGCGTCGTCCCGTTCAATTACTTCGGGCAATAATTCGTTTTGGGCAAAGTCTCGAGCAGCTTGCTGGATCATCAATTGCTCTTCGGATAGTGAGAATTCCATAAAATTGACAAATAATTAAAAAAGGGATACAAATATAGCCTTTAGATGGTAATTCTTCATTGAAAAACGACATAAATTGAGAATCAGATAATTTGTTTGCCCATGTTTTGTTTAGGATTTGGACTTATTGAATTTTATGGAATCAAGATTATGTTGGGAAAACCATTTTGAATATCTTTAGCAACAAGCTAGCTGGAAGGCAAGCAAAGTTTCAACTTCTTTAAACCAACTAACTATGGAAACCATCCTCATTGCCATATTTGTTTTGGGCTACCTAGCCATTACCCTAGAGCACAATCTAAAAATAGACAAGCTAATTCCGGCTTTGGCCATGATGGCCATCCTTTGGGCCATGATGGCATTTGGCATTGATGGGTTTACTAACTGGTTCGATTCTGGCAAGCATGCACTAATGGAAAATTTTGGGGCATTGGGGCATGAGGATAAAATGCACATGTTGGAGGAAACACTGCTTCACCATTTAGGTAAGACTTCAGAGATTCTTGTTTTCCTGTTAGGGGCCATGACCATTGTTGAGATCATTGACTATTTTGATGGTTTTGCCACCATTAAATCGTATGTAAAAACCAGGAGCAAACGTAAGATCCTTTGGATTTTTGCTTTTTTGGCCTTTATACTGTCAGCGATCATTGATAATCTAACGGCCACAATCGTTTTGGTCTCTATCCTTCAAAAGGTAGTTAGGGATAGAAATGTTCGAATCTGGTATGCTGGTCTAATTATAATTGCTGCCAATGCGGGTGGGGCTTGGTCTCCTATTGGGGATGTTACCACAACCATGCTTTGGATCGGGAATAAAGTTACCACCGCCAAATTGGTAGGTTACTTACTTGTTCCTTCCCTAGTTTGTATGTTGGTGCCTACGTTTATTGCTTCCTTTTTGTCCCCTTTTAAAGGTAAAATTGATTTGGAAGAAACAGCTCCGTCAAAGTCCAAGTTTGGGGCAACCATGTTGTACCTTGGATTGGGAGCGATTGTTTTTGTACCCATTTTTAAAACGGTAACCCATTTGCCGCCCTATGTTGGGATGATGTTGTCTCTTGCAGTGGTGGCCACTTTTGCTGAAATCTACAGTAACTCCAAGATTACCATATCATCGGTAGATCCAGAAAGCGATGCCGAAGCGCATCATAGTCCGGTGCACAGTGCATTGACTAAGATTGAATTGCCAAGTATCCTTTTCTTCCTTGGAATTTTAATGGCGGTGGCGGCCTTAGAATCCCTTGGACTACTTTTCAATTTTGCTGAAAATCTTAAGCAAAGTGTTGGTTTGATCGGGACGGAGATCGAAGGTACACAGGTGTCTGATTTAGTGGTCATTATTTTGGGTATTGGGTCAGCGATTATTGATAATGTGCCATTGGTGGCCGCAAGTTTGGGGATGTTCTCCGAGCCTATAGATAATCCGCTGTGGCACTTTATTGCTTATTCTGCTGGAACGGGAGGAAGTATGTTGATCATTGGGTCTGCGGCTGGTGTAGTAGCCATGGGAATGGAAAAAATAGACTTCTTTTGGTACTTTAGAAAAATTGCATGGTTGGCCTTTATAGGATTTATTGCAGGTGCCATTTGTTTCATTGGAATGCGATATTTTTTCTAAAAAATACTTTTGCTCAAAAATCTCCGTTATTATTGCAACTAAAATTGGGGATTTTATATGATTACTTTTCAAGATTTGGAGGAAGGGACCGAGGTGGCGGCTGCTATTTCGGAAGAAAAAACCCTTTCTGTTATTGACCTTATCGTTAATGGGGGAACAGGAAGTGTTGTGATTATCATGGTGCTTTTTGTACTACTTTTTGTGGCACTCTATATCTATTTTGAGCGCATTTTTGCTATTAAGGCTGCCTCAAAAATTGATAAAAACTTTATGAATCAGATTCGTGACCATGTCATGAACGGTAAGTTAGAAGCAGCCAAACTTTTGTGCGCCCAAACAGATTCTCCTGTAGCCAGACTCACCGAAAAGGGAGTATCCAGAATCGGGAAGCCATTGGATGATATCAACACGGCCATTGAAAACGCTGGAACTCTGGAGGTTTATAAACTTGAAAAAAATGTAAGTGTTTTGGCCACCGTGGCCGGAGCTGCACCGATGATTGGATTCTTGGGAACCGTTATTGGTATGATTTTGGCATTCCACGAAATGGCAAGCAGCGGTGGACAAGCAGAAATGGGGTCCTTGGCCTCTGGAATTTACACTGCAATGACCACTACAGTTGCTGGTTTAGTGGTGGGAATTATCGCCTACATTGGCTACAACCACTTGGTGAACAGAACCGACAAAGTGGTACATAAAATGGAGGCCAATGCGGTAGAGTTTTTGGATCTGTTGAACGAACCCATTTAGAATTTCATCATGAAATTAAAGGGAAGAAACAAGGTTAGTCCAGAGTTTAGCATGTCTTCAATGACAGACATTGTGTTTTTGTTGTTGGTGTTTTTTATGCTTACCTCAAATGCACCCAATGCACTGGATTTGCTATTACCAAAGGCAAAAGGGAAATCAACGAACACACAAAATGTTTCGGTGACCATCAATAAGGACCTGGAATACTATGTGAACAACGAGCAGATTAATGCAGAATACATTGAAATTGAACTGAAAAAAGCACTAGAAGGGCAGGAGAAGCCTACCATCATTCTAAGGGCAGAACAGAGCGTGGCCATTAAAGAGGCTGTAAACGTGATGGATATCGCCAATAGGAACAGTTATAAGGTTATCTTGGCTGTGCGGCCAAAATAATGTCATTTTTAGATACGAGACACAAGAAAAAATCCTTTACACTTACCACGTTACTGTTAAGTGCATTGCTCCTTTTACTTTTTTACATAGGTCTTACCTATTTAGATCCACCCATTGAAAATGGCATAGCCGTTAATTTTGGCACTACGGATTTTGGTAGCGGCCCAGTGCAACCCAAAGAAAAGGTACGTTCCGAGCCCAAACAGGTAAAAACCGAACAAATCCCGGAACCCGTTCCTGAGCAGCCGGCACCCGAGCCTGTGGCACCACCAGAACCTGTGGAAAAGGTAGTGACCCAGGATAACGAAGAGACCATCCGAATCAATCAACAGAAAGAAGCCAGGCGAAAAGCGGAAGAAGCTGAACGACGGGCAAAGGCCGAAGCAGAGCGAATAGCCCGGGAAAAGCAAGAAGCGGAAGAACGCCAAAGAAAGGAGCAAGAGGCTAAAAAGAAGAATCTGGACGCCCTTATAGGTGGTATTGGCAAATCTGATGGCAAAACTACAGGAAGCGAGGGGGATGACAATCGACCAGGAGACAAGGGCCAACCAGATGGTGACCCTTATGCTCCAAGCTATTATGGTAGCCCGGGTACCGGTGCTGGCGGTTATGGCTTGGGAGGCCGATCGTTGGTGAGCAAGGGCAAGGTGCAGCAGGAATGCAATGAAGAAGGTACAGTAGTGGTGCGCATTTTTGTGGACCGAAATGGAAGGGTGACAAGAGCTGAACCTGGTGTTAAAGGAACTACCAATAATGCCCCATGTTTACTGGAGCCCGCCAAACAGACTGCTTTAATGTACAAATGGAATTTAGATTCTAAAGCTCCGTCCACGCAGATTGGCCATGTCGTGGTCAAGTTTAAACTAGGGCAATAAAATCATGACGTATAAGGAGACCTTGGAATGGATGTTCCAACAACTTCCCATGTACCAACAAAAGGGGAGTGTGGCCCTTAAGGACAAGTTGGATAACATTCTAGCCTTTTCCGAAATCTTGGGAAACCCTCACCAAAAATTTAAAAGTATCCATGTGGCCGGAACCAACGGTAAAGGTTCCAGTAGTCATATGTTGGCGTCTATATTGCAGGAAGCTGGGTACAAGGTCGGGCTTTACACTTCTCCCCATTTAAAGGATTTTCGCGAGCGCATTAGAATCAACGGTAAGGTTGTTGGAAAAGGATTTGTAAAGAAATTTATTAAAGAGCATAAGGAGTTTTTTGAACGTAATGAGCTTTCTTTTTTTGAGATGACCGTTGGGATGGCATTTCATTATTTTGCCGAAAAAGAAGTGGATATTGCCGTGATTGAGGTGGGCCTCGGAGGTCAATGGGATTCCACCAATATTATAGTACCTGAAGTTTCCTTGATTACGAACATTGGTCTGGACCATACCCAAATTTTAGGAGACACCCTAGAGAAAATCGCCTTGGAAAAAGCAGGAATCATCAAGAGGGAAATTCCGGTGGTGGTAAGCGAAAGACAGCCGGAGACAGAGGGGATTTTTAAACTTATTTCTGCAAATAAAATGTCGGAAATAATCTTTGCGGAAGATGATATTTCCAAGGATTATATAACCGATTTACTTGGAGGGTACCAATCAAAGAATATTAATGGGGTCGTGAGCACCCTTGGACAGCTTTCGGAATTTAAGATTAAACCCAGGCATATTAAGGATGGCCTAAAAAAAGTAGTAAAGAATACAGGCTTGCTGGGCAGATGGCAAGTATTGGCAAAAAAGCCCATGATAGTATGCGATACGGCCCACAACCGGGAGGGGTTGGAACTTGTGTTGAAACAGGTGTCCAAGCAGCAATTCAAAAACATCCATTTTGTTCTAGGGTTTGTGAATGATAAAAACCTAAAGCATGTTTTGAATCTTTTTCCGACGGTGGCAACCTACTACTTTGTTACTCCAAATATTCCCCGCGGTCTTCCCGCTAAAGAATTAAGAAATGAAGCCTATGAATTTGGCCTGCAAGGAAAGAATTTTAATACGGTTCAGGACGGTTTGAACGCAGCATTGGAGCAGGCGAAAGAGGATGATTTTATCTATGTTGGGGGAAGCACTTTTGTTGTCGCTGAAGTTGTTTAATCTAGGGTATGTTGCATGTATCAAAGGCCTAGCATGGCAAAAAAGCTGGCTTTATAACTTTCTCCTATTGGAATCCGTATATCGTTGATCACAATTCTGTTCCGTTGCACCGTTTTTATACAGGTCACATTGACTACGAAGGACTTATGAACCCTGAGGAACTGGTTAGATGGTAATTTGTCCAACATCTCTTTAAAACTCATGAGTGTAAGTATGGCTTTGTTGGAGCCTGTAATATGGACCTTCAGATAATCCTTTAGGCCTTGGATATATTCAATCTCATTAAGGTCAATTTTGATGCTTTCATATTCTGCTTTCACAAAAATGTACTTCTGTGATTCGTTGGTGTCACCGTAAGACGGAAACACGTTACTGCTGACCGGTTTTTTCTTGTAGGTTAAAATTTCCTTGGCTCTGGACACCGCCTTGATAAATCGATTGTAGGGAATTGGCTTGACCAAATAGTCCACCGCATTTAAATTGAATCCTTCAACCGCGTATTGAGAGTATGCCGTGGTAAAAATGAACATGGGTTTATTGTCCAAGGATTTGATAAAATCGATTCCACTGATTTGGGGCATATCAATATCGCAGAATATGAGGTCGATTTTCTCTTCCTGAATGGTTGAAATGGCCTCTAGGGGATTAGTGAAAGTCCTCTTCAATTCAATAAAATCCATCTTTTGGCAATAATCGGCCAAAACATCTATTGCCAAAGGTTCATCATCAATAATAATGCAAGTCATATCCTTCATGTTTATAGATAAAGATTTAAGGTTACACGATAGGTTCCACCGTCATTATGTACTTCCAGTTTATGGGATTCTGGATACAAAAGGTTTAATCGATTCTTTATGTTCTGTAATCCCACACCAGAACTTTTCTTTTGTTTCCGGTATGTCCCTATTCTATTTTCAACCCTAAAATATATTGACCCATTTTCTATGAAAAGGTTTATTTCCACATGTGTTTTTCCCTCGTAATCTGTCCCGTACTTGAATGCATTTTCGATGAAGGATATAAAAAGAAGCGGAGGAATTACCTTGTTTCTGTCTTCACCGGATATTTTCAATTTAACATTGACGCTGTCCGATAAGCGCAACCTTTGAAGCTGTACATAGTTTTTGATGTATTCCAGTTCTTTCCGGAGGGGGACTAGATCCTTGTCCGCCTCATACAACATATACCGCATTAATTCCGAGAGGTTGATGATAGCCTCTGAAGTGTCTTTGGAACTTTTGGCCGACAGTGAGTAAATGGCGTTCAAAGAGTTGAATAGAAAATGAGGGTTCAACTGCGTTTTTAAAAATTGGAGTTCAGAACTTGTTTTTTCGCTTTCCACTTTTTTCCTTAAATCTTCATTTTTACCCCATTCTATGTACACCCGTAGCAAGGCACTAACAAAAAAAGGAGTGCTCAATACAAGCATTATGAAAATTTGATTGAAAAAGGGATTGTCCCTATATCGGTAAAACCTGCCAGGAGGAAAGTCGGACAACTTTGGAGGAGCTGTGGTAATTTCCGGAATACTGGCAGGGCTACTTATATATTTAGGCGGTCTTGGAGGATAACATAGATTGATGGCAAGACCAACAGCGCTTATTAGCAAAAAGCAAATAAGAACATAGGCCAATGTTGTTCTTTTGAGAAGGATTTTCGGGACCAAAAAGAAATAGTTGACATAAAACAGCACCATTATTGCCATTAGCCGAACAGGCATACCCCGGGGAACTCTTCGGTATTCGAAAATGTACGGGAACAAAAAAAGCACCGAAATAGACGCCCATAAGAAAAAATGGATAAGGAATTGGTTGATATGTTTCCTTTGAATGGACACCTGAAATAAACTACTGTTTCAACGTAAATATGTTTAGCTTGCTGAGTTCTTCCTTGCTCACCTCTGGATTTGATCGATTTTTAAGCTTGGATGCTACCAAAACCGCTATCTTCTTTGCATCTCTATGCGATTGAAAAGGGATCTCCCCGTTTATGGCGGGAATAAACTCTTGTTTTACCAACAGCTTTTCCCCTGCCCAGATTAAATAGCCGTAACCTTCCTGGACCTTAACAACCTCAGGTCGCAATTGTGCACTGTTCCCATCCGGGAAATTGAATAGAGCGTTATATGTGCAAAAAACGATTATCGAAAGTAGTGGAATTCTCAAAAACTTGGCCATAACTGTTAAAATTGCCGTAAATAAGGGCCAGATGACAAGACCTGGCCCCACTCATTCAAAACCTAAAAATCACTCAGTATGAAAAATTAATCTTCCTCATCGTATTCTTCAAAGGGGAAAAACTCATCCAGATCATCCAAATAGAGACTTCCCGTACGCCCAAGTCCTACAAATGCCCTTGATCCATTGGTAAACGCAATGGCATCCTGACGGGAAGAACCCTCAAAATTGGTTTTGGCCTCCCAGGTATCCGAAGAAGGGTCATATTCCCAGACCGAAGTTGTGGGGCCATTGATTTCACCACAGGCCACATAGCCATATCCGTTGATGGAAAAGCCCACCGCGTTACCTCTTTCAATGCTATAGTCATCTTCCTCATCCAAATCGGTTTTTTTGGTCCAGGTCTCATTGGAAGGGTCAAAAACCCAAAAATCATCGAGGTAGATACCATTGGATACGCCCGTTCCAAGGTACACCAATCCATCAATGGTAAAAGTTGTGGCAGATCTTCTTTTATTGCCACCAAAGCCGACCAATTCGGACCAAGTATCTGAAGAGGGATCGTATTTCCAGAAATCCTTTTTGTCGTTCTCCCCGTCGTATCCTGTTCCAAAGTAGCCATAACCATTGACGGAAAAGGCCACCGCACTTCTTCTTTTTGTTTCTGTAATGGGGGCAATGGGAGACCAAGAATTACTGCTAGGGTCATACGCATAGAAATCGTTAAGTTCATCAACACCATCATAACCGGACCCAATATAGCCTGTGCCATTGATTTGAAAACCAACTGCTGCGTTTCTTGCTGCACCTGGGAAATCAGCCTTTTGCGACCAAAAATCCCCTTCCAAATCGTAGGCCCAAAAAGAGTTTAAATAATCGTCCCCGTCATAACCTACTCCCATATAACCAATGTTATTGATCGTGAAGCCCGAAATACCACTCCTAGGGCTTCCATCAAAAATGGATCGGTTTATCCAATTGCCCAAATCTTCGTCATCCTCATCGTTGGAGCAGCCCACAAGAAGAGCTGTTGAAATAACTAGTAAGGATGCAAGCTTGGAGTACTGTATTGCTTTTCTCATGCCAAACATTTTAATTTTTTGCCAAAGGTAATTTTCCGACCTCGTGTCCAGATAGGGAATATATAAAGCTGACTTTTTAACATATGAAACGGGAAATTCCCTCTACGAACAGGAAAAATAGCTTCGTAGGGAAATACAGGGCATTTGTCTTAAAAGAAGTAGTGTTGGTCTATCCGCATTTTAGAGCGCAACCGAGGCTGCTACTTTTACCGCAAATGAAAATTATGAAAAAAGTAATGTGGCTGTTATGTCCACTTCTGGTGGGATTCCTTTCCTGCAACGATGAAAATCTAAACGAAACTGATTTTTTGGCTGGGGAGGCATTTACAGATAGTAATGTTAGAGTGGTGCTTATAGATACCCTTACTGTGGATATGTCCACCATGAAGATGGATAGCGTCGTGACCAGTCAGGCGACACGAATGTTGGTAGGCCAGTACAGTGATCCCGTTTTTGGAACCGTAAGGGCCGCAAGCCATATGGGATTGATTCCTTCGGGATATGCTATTGATGTGGAAGCCGAATATGATAGCATTGCCCTCCATCTGAACTTTAATGGCTATTACTATAATGATACTACCATTACCAATACCGTTCAAGTTAAAAGAGTGCTCAAAACTTTACGGCCTGCAGAAGGTGAAAATTTTTACAATACAACAAAGGTTGAATATTTCGATGAGGATTTGGGAGTATTTACGTATGACCCAAGACCAGTGGAGGCGGACACTCTTGAGGTTAGACTGGATGATGCTTTTGGGGAAGACATTTTTGGGAAATTACAAGATAATCTTATCACCAATGCAGATGAGTTTGTTGATTATTTCAAGGGAATTGCCCTGCTCCCTGGATTGAACGACGATGGTTCAATTGTTGGTTTTTCCAAGGAAATTGGAGCAAGTTTTATTCGTATCCATTTTGGAATCTCCGAAGAGGATGAAAGAATTTTGGATCATGTTGATCTTCAACTCAACCTGAATGAAACCCCGGTTCCATTTTTCAATCAGATTAGTGCGGAGATTCTGATTGACCCACTGCTGACGCTTACAGATCAGGAGATTAACCTCAGTAGTCATGATGCTGCCGGGCAAAGTTTTATCCAATCAGGATTGGGGATTGCCACCAAGGTGGAATTTCCATCCATAAAAAGCATTTATGAGATAAAAGGCCAGGGAACAATTATGGATGCCATTTTAAAAATCAAACCAGTAGCCGGGTCTTATAATGATGAATTGATGCTCCGGGATGGTTTTTCAATTTTTATTGTAGATCGCAATAATGATGTGACTGCCCAATTGGTGATCGATGAGGTTTTTCCGGTCACTGGAGTGCTCAATCGGGACAATGAGGAGTTTAATGATATCTATTACGAAATATCCTTGGTGAATTATTTGGAAGAACTTTTGTTGTCTGAATATGAAACCGGGGAGGCAATTATTTTGCTTCCGGATGACTTTGGTTCCACCGTAGATCGTTTTGTCCTTAATGGGGCGGGAACAGCAGACCATAATGCAAAACTTGAACTTACCTATGCCATATATGATGATGAGGACAATTAAGTTTTCGATTAGGTCGTTTTTCCTAATCTCAGTAGGTTTTTTAAAGGCCCAATCCGAAGGATTGACTAGTTCTCCATATTCACTTTATGGATTGGGAGCGATAAATCAGACCAGTATAGGTGCAGCTAACAGTATGGGGTATTCTGGGATTGGCCTTAGGACGGATTCCGGGATCAACAACCTAAACCCGGCAACCTATTCCTTGATACCGCAAAACTCCTTCTTTTATGATGTTGGGGTGGTAGGAGAGTTCAATTCCTTTAAAAATCAATCCGAAAGTGAATCCAAAACTACCCTAAACTTTTCCAATTTGGCATTTGCTTTTAGAATTGAAGAGCGTTTTGGATTAGGGATTGCCCTGATTCCCTATAGCGATGTGGGCTATTCGCTGTTGGGAATCCAAACCAACATTGAAGGATCCAGTGAAGTGTTTGAAAGTAATGTAACCGGTTTAGGTGGGTTGAATGATCTTCGTGTGAATATAGGGTATGGTCCAACGGAAAAATTGAGGTTGGGTTTTAGCGCATCCCTCCTGTTTGGAAATATAGAGGAAAACGAATTTCTTCAAGTGGGCAGTGGGAGTTTGGAAATCACCGAAACTACCAATTATAGCGGTTTCCGATTTGGTTTTGGTGCCCAATGGGACTTAACCGATAAAGTCACGATTGGAAGCACGGCCCAACTACCCGTTTCCCTAAAAGGGAATCTAGTTCGATCTGCTAATAAAACAATTCTGGATTCGGAAATTGTTATAGCGGAAGATGAAGGAAGTAGTGTTGATGATTTTAAAATTCCACTGGAGTTAGGGTTTGGACTTGGCGTCCAATTAACTGATTACCTGACCATGAGTGCTGATTACAAAAAGAATTTTTGGAACGATACCAATCAGACTGAAAACATAGGGACATATCAAGATCAGGACATTTATGCCTTAGGGTTAGAGTACCTAAAGAATCCTTTGGGAAGGAAATACGGTGATCGAATCAGGTTGCGGACTGGAATAAATTGTGACAATGGATATTTAGCCATCAATAATCGGAAAATTGAAGGTTATAATTTTACCCTAGGTGTGGGACTGCCAACGGGTAGATTTGCCAATTCCCTTTTAAATTTGTCCTATAGTTATGGTTCGAAAGGGCAAATTGAGAACGTTTTGGTTCAAGAAAACTACCATGTTTTGACGCTTAACTTTAGCTTGGAAGACCTTTGGTTCAAAAAACGAAAGATTAACTAAGACCATGACGAAAAGTAAATTTAGTGACCGTCGCTTCTAAGCATATCTTTTTTGTTTTATTTCTTTTGGGAGAACAGAAAACTATTCTATATTTGCACTCCCATTTGGAAATCGTAATGGGCGCGTAGCTCAGTTGGTTCAGAGCACCTGGTTTACACCCAGGGGGTCAGGGGTTCGAATCCCTTCGCGCCCACCACAATAGATAAAACCTCAGCAATTATGTTGAGGTTTTTTGTTTTCCGATAATGATCATGAATTATTGGGATTATTTCATGAGGTCGAAGTAGGTCGGTTCCCGGGCATCTCGATGTTCATTGGGATGGTGGCCGACCCTAATCCAGTAGTGTCTACAAGATAAAATCTTCAATTTGTTGGAGGTTTTTCATATAAGGTAATAACTTTAGTACCCACATGCGAAAAGGACGTTGGAGATGAAATATAAGGTGCTTATTGTTGATGATGAGTTGGAGGCCTTGAACAGGCTAAGACTCCATGTAGATAAATTTTCATCTTTGGAATTCATAGGTGCTTGTCAAAATGGCAATCAGGCTCTTGGTCAAATCAAAGTTACCAATCCAGATATTGTTTTAATTGACATAGAGATGCCAGGAATGAATGGCGTTGAAGTCCTACAAAATTGTATTGAACCATTTCCCTATTTTATCTTCGTTACGGCTTATAGCCAATATGCCATTGAAGCATTCGAGCAAAATGCCATTGATTACATATTAAAACCTTATTCCAGCGAACGAATTGAGTCAGCTCTTAAAAAGGCCATTGATAGATTGGAGAAGGATTATTTAATAAAGATTACCGATAATTTAAAGAACTTATTATATGCATTATCCAATAAGACTAAAGCAGTTGAGAAAGAAGAATTTATAAAACGAATTGCCGTAAAATCGATAGGTAAAACTGCATTCATTAACGTTGATGACATCATTGCCATTGAGGCAGCGGATCAATACGTGGAAATAGAAACCATAAATAAGAAGTATACGGTTAGGGAATCCATGGATCAATTGGATAACTCATTAGATCCCAACGTGTTTTTTCGCGTTCATAGGTCTTTCATAGTTAATAACCACCATGTTTTGGGTATGGAGAATTATGATAAAAATATTAGCATGGTGGTCTTACGAAATCACAGGAAAATCAAAATTTCCAATAGTAGAAAACCCGATTTTAAAAAATGGATGGGCCTTTAAGGGTTCCAGTTCGTATTTCCCATTCCATTTTACCCATTCTACAACCCAGTTTCCACATTTCGCAACATGGGTCTTTTTCATATCTGTACCCCATACTAATTTGGTCTAAAATCAATAAATATCAAAAATTATGGTTGTAAAATATGTGATAAGGGTGTGCATGCTATTGATACTTTCTATGGGAGCTATCAATGCTCAAGATTCAAAAAACGACATCAAAAAAGTCGCTGCCCAGTTCGTGAAGGGTGCAGATGAACAGAATCCTGAACTCGTTAAGGATGTCCTCGAAGAAAATTCAAATCAGTATGTTCTTATCGGTGGAAAGTTCAGTACTATATCTGCTTCCCAATACATTAAAATGTTGGAGGAGAAAAAACTTGGAGGTGAACCAAGGAAAATAACCTATAAGCATGCGGAATATTTAGGAGAAAATTTGGCTGTGGTTGTTTTAAACGCGGCTAGCCCGAAATACGACTTTTTATATCAGATATCCATGGCTAGGTCTAATAGTGGAAAATGGGAAATAGTCGGAATAACTACAGAAGTAAATGAAGTGTAGTTTGTCCGTATAAAGAGACATGGCGTAGTGAAAGTACTTTTGTAACTTACAAAGATGTTCTGGTTTATAAAAAAAAAGTACATCTACATTTATTCAATTTGGGTACTTGCGGCTTTATTCACTAGTACCCAATTGTATTTGAAAACTTTGGACTCTGGAACTGGGGAAGGGTGGTTTAAATTGTTCGGAATCCAACTATTGGTATGGAGTGTTTGGGCTGGACTAAGTCCGATAATATTTTGGTTAGGCAGGCGGTACCGAATTGACAAACAAACTTACTATAGTGGCGTGACCCTTCACTTTTTTTCAGCAATTTTTCTGGTCATAGTGTATTTGGCCATTTATGCATTGCTTTGGAATTTCTTGGGATTGGGCTCTGTTAGTTGGGAAACTTTCCAACAGTATTTCAAGGTATTCTTTCTTAATCTATTTCACTGGCACTTTTTTATTTATATGGCAATAATTGGAATTGCTCATGCCATTGATTATCGGAAGGAGGCAGAAGTAAGAAGGGAAAAAGCAGATAAATTGGAAAAACAACTTTTAAAAAGCGAACTGAATACCCTAAGAGCTCAATTATCTCCTCATTTTTTGTTCAATACGATAAACAACGTTGTTGGAACTATTGAACAGGGTAAAAACAGGGTCGCAATTGGTACTTTAATACGGTTGGGTAATTTTCTTCGAATTACCTTGGAGGAATCGCAACATAATCTAATTCCTTTAAAAAAGGAACTTCAATATTTGAAGGATTATCTTGAAATTGAAAAATTTAGAAACGTTGAATTGGATATCCTTATTCACCAGTCTTCTGAACTTTCCGAGTGCTTGGTGCCCAACTTTATTTTACAACCGTTGGTTGAAAATGCTATTAAACATGGGATTTCGCAAAAAAAGGAGGCAAAGCGCATCGAAATTGGAATGGAAAATATTGGATCTAATTTTAAATTGTGGGTCTATAATGAAGGGCCTTCACTAAAAGAATTTGGTAAAGAAAGAATCGGTATTGGGATTTCCAGTACCATTTCTAGGTTGCAAATTGCATATGAAGACCAGGCGAAATTTAATCTAATAAACGTGCACAATGGGGTTATTTCAGAACTTCTACTGCCAATGAGATATTCGACTTAATAGGAGCTTTTGTTTTAAATATTGCATCGGCTATTGGGAAAATGAAATAGGCGGCCGTCTCATACTGTCCTTTCTTGTACTTATTTATGTGATTTGTCAATAATTTTTTTCGCATTTTCATGATACAACTTCTTTAGTGTTTCTTCACTTAACCCTAAGCCATGGAGTGGCCAGTGATAAGAAAAAAGCCTTTTTTCATAAAAGTGCTCATCTTCAGTTTCAAGAATCCTAAATGTTGTCTCGTATACAAGGGGAGCGAGGCCCATGTCGGTTCCGTATACCAGTTTATCTCGGTTTTTTTCAAAGAAAGCCTTTGTATGTCTGGGTATAGGTGCAGTTTCGGCATATCTGGCCGAAATGTCCGCGTATAGGTTGTCATACTTTTGGAGCAAATTGTCAAGAATGCCGAGATCATGGCTACAGTTGGCAAAATGACAGGCCACAAAGGTTGTATTTGGATTGGCCTTTACGGCATTTTCCAAAGTATTTATTAGGTCTTGATGATGTAATAATCCCTTTTTGGAAACATCAATTTGCCATTTGGCCGAGTTCATAAGTCCATCATTGTACCTATCGTTGGGTTCGTACATCCAGTAGGGTTCTGCGACATGGACATTGATGGGCATTCCCAATTCCCCGCATTTTTCAATCAGAGGCTTCATACGGGGGTCGTCAATGTGCATTCCGTAGGCGGGCGTAGGCTTTGAATAAAACAGCCCTTCGCCTTTATCGCCCAATTCACCTACACCTTTGGCACCCGCTTTATAGCAACGTTCCAATTCCTTAACGGCTTTTTCACTCCAACCTTCTTCGTTATATCCGGTGTAGTCAAATCCACACCAGACTTCAAAACGATTGCCATACTTTGCGTACATATTGTGTATGCTATCAAATTTTTTGCCCGTTTGCATGGTGAGAATTATGGTTTTTTCAATACCATATTTATCCATGGTTTGCATCCACTCACGAAGCTCTTCCTCAGAGCGTGCGTAGGCATGTGCGTGCATGTCTATTGCGGGAAACTTGGCTTTTTCAATCTTGGTAATGGGAATATTATAGATTGATTTTGGATCGTGGTTTTTGAGCCGAAGGGTATCTTCTTGGCCCATAGTTGCCGTGGTCATAAGAATAACCAAGGACAGAACGGTTACTTTTCTATACATGTTGGATGGCTTTGGTGGTTTATTTGCTCCTTGGGAAACTCCCATAAGTTACAACAAAAACCGCATGGTTGTAAACCCATTGCGACAAGGAGGGGAATCAACAAATTAGGTGCTTACGAATATCTGTAGGGGAGAGAATATGTAGCTATCGAATAAAACAAAATCACCTGCTTTTTAGCAGGTGATTAATCTTTGAGTTTTAGTGGAGTGTATTGGATTCGAACCAACGACCCCCGCCCTGTCAAGGCGGTGCTCTAAACCAACTGAGCTAACACTCCAGTTTTTATGGAAACAAACCTGTTCCCAAAAAAGTGCTGCAATATCGTAAAATTGTTACCAATCTCCATACTCTGCCGAATTCTTTTGGGTTTCGTGCAGGGTTATGTGCAGTAATTGACCCGTTTTTAGCTTTGGTTTTAAGATATCGTAAATTACCTTGACAAAATATTCCGTAGTGGGCAGTCCATGATTGAATTCCGGACAGTCTTCATTCAGGTTTTTGTGATCAAAGCGCTCCTCAATCTCTTCCTGAATCAAGGCGCCAAGCACTGCCAAATCCATTACAAAACCGGTTTCCGGGTCTACTTCCCCCCTAATTCTTACCTCAAGGTCAAAATTATGTCCATGATAACTTGGGCTATTGCACTTTCCAAATACCTCGATGTTTTTTTCATCGCTCCAGTTGGGATTGTGCAGCCTGTGGGCAGCATTAAAATGGGCTTTTCTACAAATTGTGGCAATCATACTGCAAAGCAAGCAAAAAGATGTGATAAGACCCAGTTTTAACCATAAAAAAAGAGCTGCATATCGCAGCTCCTTTTACTATTCAGAAATATAACTATCACGAACAAATATTGAGAACAATTTCACCTGGTGTTGGCCCAGGTCCCCCAGCAGCGGCTGTCTCGCCTGATGGGGCCAAAAGTTCAAATACATGTTCTTCCTCAAAGGCTCCAGGAGTATAGGCAAATACCAGTTCTGTGGTTCCATCTGGGACGGAAATGGTAAATGCCGCCGCACTTCCGGCAGCAATGGTATATTGGGTATCGGTCCCGTCAATAGTAACCGTTATAAAGGCACCGTCCCATCCATCACCATATAAATCAGTTAGGTTCAATTGGTAATCTCCGGTAACCGGTGTTACGGGTATACAGTTTATCCCTGCCGAATAGGCAAAGGGTGACGAAAAGAAAGATCCATTGGCCACAGTACCTGCAGCTCTATTGGTAAAAACCCTTCCATCGGTGAGTTGCGCTTCCAACCTAAAGCTAATTGCATCTCCACCGTCCACAATTCCAGCATCAGTTCCTGTTCCTGTAAGTGCCTCACTAAGGGTTACCACCAAATCGGCCCTTGGAAAGCCAAAAGGACCTTCGGTGAAAGTGGAAGCTGATATGGTGGATACCAAGGCCTCATCAGAAGATAGGTCATTGTCGTCTTCAACCGTATTGTCAACAAATTGGGCGTAAACCCGAACTTCTGACAAAAGCCCGCCATTCTCTTCGTCCTGTGCTTCCAGGGTTACCCCGAAAGTTGATGAAGGGTCCAAAAGGTTGTAAGTAGTACTCAAGTTGGCCACGGTCCTAAGGACAAGACCTCGTTCCACGGTCTTCTGAACTTGATCAACAATTTTTTCCTCGGTACAGGACACTGCGGAAACAAACCCTATAGCGAGCAATATATATGTGCTTAATTTTCTCATGATTCTTGTTTTATAAGACATTGCTGTTATTAATTTGATGCTGGGAACGTAGGTCCCGCAGGGTTGTTATCCCAAAATACCTGAACTGCAAGGTTGGTCTTCTGGGTGATATTTGAGTTCGAGGTCACCGCTTGGTTCGGATAGAACATGGACCTGGGGAAACTTCCGGGATCCGGCTCCCTATTGGGTTGCAAGGTCGTTGGGAAGCCTGTTCTTCTATAGAAATTGTATGTTTCTATTCCATTTCCATAATGGGCCACAAAATAGTTTTCGGCCAAAATGTTCCATTGATCATCGCCTGATGCCGCTCCAAAATCTGACCCCACGCCGCTGATAAAATCTGAAATATCAGTCGCTGTGGGCTCAAAGGAGAGGTCTGCGTTTGGATCTACGGACACGGCCGCAGTAGCTTTCGCAATCTGCTTGGTCATCCCGGCCTCCAAGAAGGTTTGGGCAGATGCTGCATCTCCTTGGACCAAGGCCATCTCAGCTCTCCAGAAATCGACCATATAGGCGTTTAGGATACCTGTGATTCCCAATCCACCACCTCCATTAGAGAGTGGGTCCGTAGGCTGGGCCACGGGACTAAAACTGTTGTCGTCAAATCTTCCTCCGGCTGGATATACCCCCCAAGTTGTCCGTACCGGTCCATCTGGAGGCGTACCTTCATCATCTCCATGGTCTCTTCCCCAATATCCGTTGGGAAGATTACAGAATGTAAACCCTCCTGTGGTATAATGTATTGGCGGGGTCTGTAGCGAACATCTTAAGGTTTGTTCGTCCGGGTCTGCTTCTTGGCCGGGAACTTCGTTGGTCTGTCTGTAGAAGTAGTACCGCATTCTTGGGTCGTTGTTCACCATCATTTGATTCATCAACCAGTTTGAAGAATAATCCCCTGGACCATTGGAAACATAGTTGAGCCCATATCTAGGGTGTCTATTGTCCGGTTGAGCGGCACTGGTTCCGGGCCATTGAAAATCAAGGTCGTCCGCAGTATCCGTAATATAATTACCAGAATTTACTATCGCGTTGAACGCGGCAGCGGCTCCTGGGTCCACCAATCTGGTTTGCAGATACAACTTCATTTTAAGAGTGTTCGCAGCCCTTACCCATTTGGTGTAATCGTTATTGTAATAAAGCTCAACTGCTGGATTGGCCGATGTGGTATTGGTGAAATTCACTATGGCTTGATCCAATAGGGCAATAGCGGCTTCATAAACGGATTGACCGCTGTCCAGTTTTGCATTCACAATTGCTGGTGCCTGTACTGCTTCGGTGTAGGGAATATCTCCAAAGAAATCCACTAGGGAAGAGATGATATAAGCTTCAATAAATTGCGCAATTCCCAAATGTCTGGTCAAGCCAGCTTCCTCTGCCAAGGGAGTCATCAACCTAATATCAAAGAGCACTCCGCGATAGGCGTTGTCCCATTCGTCATCAACATCACTATCTTGATAGGTACTTTCATAATCCCTACTCTGCATCGCTTGCAAACGGGTAAGTTCCATACCCAATGGGGATAAACCATCCCCGAATTGGAAACCACCGGTCACAAAATTGTCGTTGGGGTCACCGGCGACATCACCATCCAGATGTCTGGCAAAATCTTCTTCAATAGAAGTAATGAAGAAATCTGGAGAGGCTTGTCCCGGAGTTAGAAAGTTAGGGTCGTTGGTCCCTTCCAATTCTGTAACCTCGCAAGAGGTCAAGGCAAAGAATCCTGTTAAGAGACCTAGTATAATATGATTGTTTCTTATTTTCATTTTTCTTTTTTTTTAGAAGGTTGCTTTAACACTGAATCCATATCTTCTTGAGCTCGGTCCGTTCAGGAATTCAAAACCAAATCCGTTGCCCACTCCGGTACCAGAGGTGTTGGGGTCAAAATTTGCCCCGTTAGGCGTGTTGATGGCATCATACCAAAGATTGAATCCGGATACCGTAAAGGATAAGCCTCCAAAAGGTGTGTTTTCCAGATACTTCTTGGGGAGGGAATAACCTAGTGTAACCTCCTGTAAGCGCAATACTGTGGCGTCAAACACCTGTAATTCGGAAATATTCCCCAGAATATTGTTGAAATAATAGTCCGAGTTGTTGATCTGAACATCGTTTACACGACCATCGCTCTGTTGAACGCCGGGCAGTACAAAGGTGTTCTCACGATCTATGGTTTCCACGATCAAACCTCTACCCAGAAGTGTGGAAATGGTACTCGACCAGATATCCCCACCTTGGGTCCAATTGAATTGGAATCCAAGACTGAAATTCTTATACGAAAAGGTATTGTTGATGTTGGCCACAAAATCGGGATTGGGATCTCCAATAACACCATCCTGTGAGTCCTGAACGTAATCCCCAATGGCGTTTACCACAAAGTTTCCGGCATCATCCCTTAGAATTCGGGTTCCATAGATGACCCCCAGGGGTTGTCCTTCGATTGCAGCATTACCCAAGTTTCCGAATCCAGAATACACAATTAAATCCGTTTCCTGGCCTAGATCGGTAACCTCGGTCTCATTGGCAGTAAAGTTGATGTTGGTGGCCCAATTAAAGCCGCCTTCTTCTTGAGGTCTGAAAAAATTAAGACCCAAATCCACTTCAACTCCCTGTCCTTTGATTTCACCCACATTGGTATTTGTTCTAAAATAACCGGATGAGGGATCCAAGGGTTGTTGCACGATCAAATCGGTGGTAGTCCGCTCATAAATGGATGCGTCCAGCGTAATTCTGCCGTCCCACCATCTAGATTCCACACCTATTTCAATTTCATCTACCCGCTCTGGTTTAAGGTCTGGGTTACCCAAAGTCAAAGGACTTGTGTTGGTAACGATATTGGTCCCGGTTGGATCTTGGTGATCTTGGGTGTCCAAAATAAGCCTGTTCGCTACCGGGTAGTTATCCGAATTGGCATCCGGGAATCCGGCAGAGGTCCCGTATCCCGCCCTAATTTTCAAATAGTTTAGGATATTCTCACTTTTCAACCCTTCAATGGCGGTTGTGGGCACGAACGAAAGACTCGCACTGGGATAGAACAAGGAACGATTGGCAGTAGATAGGTTGGATACCCAATCATTTCTACCTGCCACCGTCAAGTATACATAGCTATCATAATCGAACTCCACCTGCCCATAGAAACCAACCAAGTTTCTGTGCGAAGTCTGCTGGATTTCATTTTGGTTCAAGAAATTGAAATGTCTCAGTACTCCAAACACCTGTTGTGCGTCACTGGCAATACCATTTTGGTTGAACAATTCCCTTCGGCCATTTACCCCAATGTTGAAAGTAGTTCCTATTCGTTCGGTGATATCGTAATCCCCGTTTAGAGCCAGGTTGTGATCCCAAATGGTATTGGTATTGTTCCAAGTCTCATATATACCACTGGCCAATCGCGGTTGTGGTACGTTTCCGTTGATTCCTCCTTTATTCTGATAGTTGAGGTTGTTTTCGCTATACACATCCAGACCAACCCTGTAAATTAGATTAAGGTTGTCATTGAATTCATATTGGATTCCCATGTTCCCAAAAACTCTGTTGGTCTCTTGCTCTGTACCGGCATTGTTAACTGTCCACAAAGGGTGTTGGATATCGTTACCGTTTCGGTAGTAGATACTTCTACCGTCAATGGGGCTTTGGAATGGTAGTCCCACCACATCAATACTCCGTGGCGTAAAGAAAAGGTCACCAAATACAGAAGACCCAGAACCTGTGGCCCCATTTCCTTGACTCAATGCAATTGGCGGGGAGATAAATTTGGTTCTTGAATAATTCAAGGTTCCTGAAATAGTGAACTTGTTGCTAAGAACCGCTCGCCCACCAACGCCAAAATTGTTTCGGTTTAGGCTGTTACCAGGGGTAAACCCGATATCTTTCAAATGTCCGTAATTGGCATTGTATGATATTTTTCCGTCTTCGGAGGCCCCACTTGCATTAACGGACAAGTTGGTCACCGTTCCTGTTTTAAAGAAAGCCCCGAAACTGTCGTAGGGTTTCCATTCGTATCTGGCATTGGCAAACTCTGGAAACGCTTGTTGCCCAGCCGCCGAAATGGAGTAGGGGTGTGGCAAGGTTCCTTGTGCATCGAAGGCGGAGCTATTGCCCCATCCGGAAATTCCATCCCTATCAAAACTTGGTCCCCAGTTACTAAAGAACCATCCAAAGGATTGGTCAAAACCGTTTCCATACTGATTTTGATATTCTGGAGTGGAAGCAATCTCATTAAAGAAGATGGAAGAATTAACGGTTATTTCCGTTTTCTTCGCTCCTTGCCCGGCAGATCCCGCTTTGGTGGTGATAAGGATTACCCCATTCCTACCTAAGGATCCATAAAGGGTTGAAGCGGCAAGACCTTTTAATACGTTGACACTTTCAATGCTGTTGGGGTCCAGATCCAAGAATCTACTGGAACCGTTGTTTCCGTTTATGAAATCCTGTCGAGATCCTTGTCTACCTGAGGCATTGGTGTCTCCATTAAATGGAACGCCATCAACAATAAACAAAGGTTGGTTACTCTGACTAAAGGAGTTGTACCCCCGAATGATAATGTTGGTTCCTGATCCAGAAAGTCCACTCTGTTGGGTAATGTTCACTCCGGAAGCTTTTCCTATGAGAACCCTACCCAAATCACCTTCGGCCTTTTCTTCCAGTTGATCGGAACTTACTTCAGCAACGGCATATCCCAAGGCTTGTTTTTCCCTTTTAATACCCAATGCTGTCACAACAACTTCCTCCAGTGCCTGGGCATCTTCTTCCATTTGAAGGTCAATAACGTTTTGGGCACCAATAAGGCGCCGGGCTGTTTTTTGCCCCAAATAGGTGTAGACCAAGGTCTGCCCTTCACTGGCCGTGATGGTGTAGTTACCATCAAAATCGGATTGGGTCCCCGTGGTAGTACCATCCACCACAATGTTGACCCCAGGGAGCGGGACTCCGGTTTGGTCAATAATTGTACCTGTAATTGTTTTTTCTTGGGATTGAACAGTACTCACGCACAAAAACATGAACACAAGTGTCCCAAATAGCTGTTTTACTTTCATAGAGTTAGCAGTTTTGTTAGAAAATAATGAGTCAGTGCAACTGAGAAAGGCAGGCGGGAGAAGTGGTATTGATAGCTAATTCAAATAATACTCCCTAACACGAAAACAAAACTTAATGGAAAGTTTTTATTAGAAGGTAGTAAGGCCTCTCACCGCCTTACCTTTACAATTGCAATGACAAAACAATTGTATTGGCATATAGTAGGAGTACTTCTAAAACGGGACGAACAACAAATTTGAGTTTGCCCAAGCAAACGAACCCTATTTAACAAATGATTATGATTGCAGAAGTTCATTATAGGTTTGTTAACAAGGAAGTTAGAGCGTTACCTCTGCAATTCACTGCTAGCATGGTGTGGAATAAAAAACCAGACAATTTGTGGAAATAGGGAAGAAACTTTATTGAGCCCAGAAAATTTGACTAGGAGGCCAAGCTTGCGGTACGGGTAAGTGCCCTAAAATCATTGGGACTAACTCCCGTTTCCTTTTTAAAGGCGGAGTAAAAACTGGTTTTGCTGTTGAAGCCAACTTCGTACATCACCGCTTTTACACTTAGAAAAGCCTGATTGTGCAAAAGGTCTTTCGCCTCGGCTATACGATATTGATTAATCAGGGAATAAAAGTTTTTGGAAAGATATTCATTGAGCACCTGGGAAACCTTATACCTGTCTTTATTGATGTGCGAGGAAAGTGCGTTGAGGCTGATGGCACTGTCCTTATAGATTTTATCGTTTTCAAAGGCAAGCTTGATCAACTCCCGGATTTCCGTAGCCTCTTGCAAGGTTAGACCAGATTTGATATACTTGGCCGCAACCCCTTGCCCTATTGGCTCGGATCTAGAATGCTTGGAGGACAATAAACCCCAAATAAACTTTCTCATGGCGACCTTTAATTTAACTTAATTCCAACCTTAAGTTCCCACTTATCCCATTTTTGGAAGGTTTTTCCGATAAGGATTTACGTAAACTATTGTCGGGGGAATTTACCTGAACTCTTGAAAAGCCTATAATTCCTATAGGAAATTCAAATTTTGTTAAAATGAAAATTGATACCCTGCCTTACTTTAGAGGAAAGAGTTACTTGGAAATATGACGCTAGTTGCAGGAATGTTGGGTATAAATCAATTATCCAACAGGTTCTCTTTGGTAAAAATCTCCAATGCCATCAATTGTTTGGCTTCAACTTTGGTGTTGGCTATAAGTTTGTCGTAGAACGCCTGAAGTGCCAATGAACCCTGTTTGCCCGGGTTTTGGTCAATGATAAAATCCAAAGTTCCTTCCCGCAAGGCTTTCCGGTTTTCATTGATCAAGTCAAAACCAAGAGTACGAAGTTGTACATTCATAGTTTTCAATTGTTCAACCAACTGATGAGCTCTTGAGTTGGGAATAAAAATGCATGGAGAAGTTGTGGTTTCCAGGTTTTTTAGCTCATCTAAAAACTCATAGAACCCATTGGACAAATCAACCTCAATGACGCGATTAACCCCTGAATTATTCGTCTTATAGAAATCCTTAAACCCCTCGATGCGTTCCTCGATGGTCTTGTTCAAGCTATCAAAGTCGAAAAACCTTGCGATGTAGGCTCTTTGTCCATCATGAATTCCATAATTAAGCAGTCTTGCTGCCAAGTACCCGGCCTGATAGGAATTCTGACCAATGAATGCAATGGGTGTCGCTTTATCAAGATCGGAGTCCACAAAAACATATGGGACTTCAATTTTGTCCAATTGCTGGGTCAATGTAAGTACACGATTTTCAATCAAGGGCGCCAATATTACCCCATCTGGTTCTGATTTGAGCAGATGCTCTACCTGTTGCTGAAAAGAGGTTTCGCTATGTCGGTCGAAGGTGAAAAAATCTGGATGGATTCCCAAGGAAGCATAACGCTCGGCAGTTTCGTTGATGGCGTGGTTCAGAATACGCCAATATTCGTTGTCCTTGGGCAGAAGAATGCCAATGCGATACAACTTGTTCAATTTAAGACTCCGTGCGTACACATTGGTGGTATACTTGCCTTCCTTGGCAATTTTAAGCACCAATTCCTTGGTTTTGGAAGCCACTTCCCCACGATTGTGCAAAACACGGTCAACAGTGCCTATTGATACCCCGGCTTTCTTGGCAATCTCCTTGATAGTTATACGTTTCATCCTGCAAAAAGTAAAAAAATCCTTTTGGATTAGACTGCAATATACTATTTTTGAACTGTACCGTGTAGGTACACGAAATGAAATTTCCTGGGATAGACCCTATTTTTTTGTGCTATTCCGTGTACGTTAACGAATTGACAGCAATTATGAAAAAAGTAGTGACATTTGGGGAAATCATGCTTCGGTTGGCTCCCCCGGGATTTTTAAGATTTTCCCAAGCATCCTCTTTTGATGTGATTTATGGAGGCGGGGAGTCCAATGTGGCCGTCTCATTGGCCAACTATGGCATTCCCGTAGATTTTGTAACCCGATTGCCCAAAAACGATATTGGAGATTGCGCACTCATGGAATTGCGTAAGAGAGGCGTAAATACCCAGAATATAATTTATGGTGGTGATCGATTGGGAATCTACTTTTTGGAGACAGGAGCGGTAAGTAGGGGAAGTAAGGTGATTTATGATAGGGCCAATTCGGCCATGTCCCAGATTGCCCCAGGAATGGTGGATTGGAAAGAGGTTTTCAAGGAGGCACAATGGTTCCATTGGACCGGGATTACCCCCGCCATCTCCCAAGGTGCGGCCGATGCATGTTTGGAGGCGGTAAAAGTGGCCAGTGAAATGGGAATCACCATTTCCACAGACCTTAATTATCGGGCCAAATTATGGAATTATGGAGGTGATCGAGAAGCCATCATGACCGAGCTTACCTCCTATTGCGATGTTATCCTTGGGAACGAAGAGGATGCCGAAATGCATTTTGGTATCAAACCCGAAGGAATCAGTGTGCAAACCGAAGGGCATAATGTTAAAGCAGAGGCATTTTTGTCCGTTTGTCAGCAAATGATGGAGAAATTTCCAAAGGCGCAGAAAGTAATAACAACCCTAAGAGGTTCCATATCGGCCTCCCACAACACTTGGGCGGGTGTACTTTACGATGGTAAGCAGATGCTGGAGACACGCCAATATCAAATTACACATATCGTGGACCGCGTAGGGGGTGGCGATTCGTTTATGGGTGGCCTAATTTATGGGTTACTGACATATCCTGGTGACGATCAAAATGCATTGGACTTTGCGGTGGCGGCTTCCTGTTTAAAGCACACGATCAAAGGGGATGCCAATTTGGTCTCCGTGGCAGAAGTAGAAAAACTAATGGGTGGCGATGCCTCAGGACGGGTAGCCCGATAAACAACATAAAATGGCAAGATTCACGAGAATAGAGGTTGCTCAACAAATGAAGGAAACAGGAATGGTTCCTGTGTTCTATCACGCAGATATTGAAGTTTGCAAAAAGATAATAAAGGCCTGTTACGATGGAGGGGCAAGGGTTTTTGAATTTACCAATAGGGGGGATTTTGCCCATGAGGTTTTTGTGGCCCTAGTGAAATATGCCGCTGTGGAAACCCCAGAAATGATTTTGGGTATCGGTTCTGTGGTGGATGCTGGTACCACCTCTTTGTATATCCAATCTGGAGCCAATTTCGTGGTATCCCCAATATTGAACCCTGAAATGGCCAAGGTGTGTAACCGCAGAAAAATTGCTTGGTCCCCGGGTTGTGGTTCCTTAACGGAAATCTCTTATGCCGAGGAATTGGGAGCAGAGGTGGTCAAGATTTTCCCGGGTTCGCAGGTGGGGGGTCCATCTTTTGTAAAGGCCGTTAAAGGCCCATCGCCTTGGTCCAGTATTATGCCCACGGGAGGCGTGGAACCCACAAGGGAAAACTTAGGTGCCTGGTTTGGTGCAGGTGTCCATTGTGTGGGAATGGGATCAAAACTATTTGTCAAGAATGCCGCTGGCGAGTTCGACTATACCGCTCTCAAGACCAAGGTTGAAGTAACTTTAAAACTTATTAAGGAGTTGAGGGGTTAGCGAAGTGTCTTATAGCAATTCCAACACCCTTTCCAATGCCATTCCTCGGGAACCTTTAATTAATAGGCTGCCTTTTTGCGGGGGATTTTCGGAAAGATGCATCTTCAAGGCTTCAAAATCCTTGCATTGGAGAAACGGGGTCTGTGCCCCAAAGAAGTTACTGCCAACGAGCACCACATGCTCAAAACCCATTTCTTGGGCTAGGTCTGCTATCTGCTGATGTTCTTGGTCGGCGTCGGTGCCCAACTCAAACATATCCCCTAAAATCAAGGTTTTGGAGGTAGCTTCCATGCTGCTGAAATTCTCCAGGGCAGCTTGCATGCTTGTAGGATTGGCATTATAGGCATCCAATATGATTTTGTATCCCCCTTGCTCAATTATTTGGGACCTGTTGTTTTTGGGTTGATATGCCTCCAGGGCTTCTTTAATGTCGGAGGGGGACACATTGAAGTATTTGCCCATGGTGATTGCAGCACAACAGTTGGTGAAATTGTATTTACCGACCAATTGGGTTGCTACCCGGGTTCCTTCAAATTCCAAAACCACAAAGGGATTGGCTTCCAAAAACTTAATGTTGAAATATTGGGGATTATCTATGCTGAACCCATACTTTTTAATATGCGCTCCCAGTTTTTCAACCTGTACCGGGTCATCGGCGTTCATAAATACCGACTTTTTTCCAGTAATCAAATGCGTATAGAGTTCACTTTTGCCTTTGATCACGCCTTCTGTGCCGCCAAACCCTTCCAAATGGGCTTTTCCAAAATTGGTGATATACCCAAAATCGGGTTCGGCAATTTTGCTGAGCATGGCAATTTCTCCTTGATGGTTAGCACCCATTTCCACAATTGCGATTTCAGTTTCCTTTGTAATGGTCAACAAGGTAAGGGGAACACCAATGTGGTTATTTAGGTTGCCTTTTGTGGCTATAGTGTTGTATTTTTTGGAAAGCACGCAGTTGATAAGCTCCTTGGTTGTGGTTTTGCCATTGCTTCCTGTTAAGGCGATTACTTTCGCCTTGCTAAGTTTTCTATGATGGCGGGCCAAATCCTGTAAAGTGGTTAGCACATCGGTTACTACAATACACTGTTCGGAAACTTTGTGTTCCTCCTCATCAATGATCACATAGGCAGCACCTTTTTGTAAGGCTTCGGAAGTAAAGGTGTTTCCATTGAAATTTGGGCCCTTTAGGGCGAAGAAAAGACAGTTGTGGGTAATTTTTCTAGTGTCGGTACAAATGACAGGGTGTTCTTGAAAAAGTAGATGAAGCTGTTCCAATTTCATGAATCGAAGATAAAAAAAGCCCCGATTATTATCGGGGCTTGTATCGTATTAAGTTTAGCTATTATCTAGCTTTCTTATGCCTAACTGTTTTGTTCTTTGATTTGGACTTGGATCCGACTCTGGACATTGCACATCTAAATCCGATATCGTCTGTTGCCATGTATTGTGGCATGTACCTACGTTGTGCGGGATCCAGCCAGAAGGCACGATCTCTCCAAGACCCTCCTTTGTACACCCGAACCTCGTCGTTGATCAAGGAAGTCCTATAGTTGGATGTGTCGTACTGTCGGATAAGTTTACCGGTGGAATCACGCTCTACCTTGTGCTTGGGTGAGTCGTACATTTTCCTGTTATCGGCCTCATCGCTAAATCTTTCAAAAAATCTTGAAGAACCTGGGTCGCCATCGCGATATCCTCGGTTATCACTGGAATCAAAATTCGTTCTTAAATACGTTTCTTCTTCGGTTACCGGAACCATTTCAATTTCACCGGGCAGGTTAATGGCTACGATTTTTCCATTCGGAAGCGTATCGTATTTGATTTCATCTCTTAGGACTTTCACTTTACCATCATCGCCAATGGCTTTTTTGAGGAAGATGTTTCCTCGGTAGTAGTTAAAGTCACTGATTTCATCATCAACAATAGGACGATAAACATCGGCTACCCATTCGGATACATTTCCGGCCATATCGTACAATCCGAAATCGTTGGGTTTGTATGATTTTACTTCCGCGGTGATGTCTGCACCATCGTCAGACCAACCTGCGATACCACCGTAATCCCCTTTGGCTTGTTTAAAATTGGCCAGCTGATCTCCGCGACCTACACGTTGTCCATTTCTGGTATAGTCACCTTCCCATGGATATTTTTTTCTACCTCTATAGTTATTGTACTCTCTTGAACCAATAAGCGCTTGCGCTGCGTACTCCCATTCCGTCTCGGTCGGAAGTCGGTACTCTGGCATAATGATACCACTACTACGCTTTGCAAATACGCTAATGGAATCTCGCTTTTGCTTTCCTTGCAAAGAATCGATTTGTCCACCATAAACAGATTCAGGATTATTCAAGTAAGCCTCAGTGCTGAAGGTACCTCCAATTTCTCCATTAAGTACCTGGTATTTTGCATCTTGTGCCAAGTAGCCCTCTCTTTCAAGCATGGCCTCGTTTACCCTATCGGTTCTCCATTCGGCATATTGAGAAGCCTGAACCCAATTCACACCAACTACAGGGTACTCCGCATATGCTGGGTGTCTTAGATAGTTGTTGGTCATGGTCTCGTTGGAGCCCAATCGGTTTCTCCAAACCAAGGTATCCGGCAACGCACCGTTATAAATGTTTCTATATTTTGGATTTTCAGGTGGGTAAACCGCTTTCAAGTAATCCAAATATTCCAGATACATCACGTTGGTAACTTCCGTCTCATCCATATAGAAGGATTGCACGTGCTGCTGGGTTGGCGTATTGTTCCAATCGTGCATAATGTCGTCCTGCACTTTCCCCTTGGTAAAGGTTCCTCCTTCAATAAACACAGTACCCGGAGGGGTTTCTTGCTCTTTAAAGTCCGAATTGTATTGAAATCCACCTTCTTTGGCGTTGATCTTCCATCCCGTGGCTCTGGAGATGTTCTTTGAAGAAGAGGATGAGGAATTTTTACAACTGGTAAAACTTCCTACTATGACAGCACTGGAAAGTACAACTTTGATAAGATGTTTTTTCATAATTTGGGCTTGAGTACTTTAAAATAAGGGCTTTGACGCCTTATGCTACTTTAACTTGATTTTGATTTTTAAATCCTTCAATGGCATTAAAACGATGTTTTTGCCATAATATTTTGTGCTTGCAAAATAATTGTGACAATCATTCAACGGCATTTATTATAATCTAAACGTCAATGGCCTTAAATTAGTATGGAACCCATCGGTTTTAACGGTTTTGGACCTTCGTTGGCTCATGCTTGACTTACCTTTGTCGGGTTTCCTTTAAGAATTCGTTAAAAAAACGCGGGGTTAATATAAGAATTTGAGGAAATGCTCGTTTACATGTAATACGTCCAATGATATTTTATGGCATACATTGGGCCTCAATGTTTACTAAACGCTAAAAACAAAAAATGAAAAAGTTACTATTACTGGTAGTGCTTCTTACCCTTGCCCCAAGGATCCATGCACAGCAAGAAAGAGTAATTACAACTGCAGTACCCTTTTTAACCATTGCTTCCGATGCCCGTGCATCGGGGATGGGGGATATGGGTGTTGCAACCTCCTTCGATGCGTATTCCCAACAATGGAACCCCGCAAAATTTGCCTTTGCCACCCAGAAAATGGGAATTGGCGCGAGCTATACCCCGTATTTGGAAAGTATTGTTAACGATGTATCCCTGTTGAACGCAAGTTTTTTCAACAAGGTGAACGATCGTAGTGCCTTTGCTTTTAGCATCAGGTATTTTGGGTTGGGTGAAATTGAACTCAGACAAACCATAGATGAGGACCCTACCTTGGTTAAGCCCAATGAATTTGCAATTGATGGATCGTATTCATTGAAACTAAGCCAGACCTTTTCCATGGCGGTGGCCGGAAGGTTTATCAGTTCCAACTTAAGATTTCAGGATGGCGCACAGGATTCACAAGCTGCCAATTCCTTTGCTGTGGATGTCGCGGGATTTTTCCGTTCAAGGGAAATTGCCTATGATAACTTTGACGGTCGTTGGAGGGCAGGTTTCAATATTTCAAACCTAGGAGGTAAAATCCAATATGATGAAGGAGGCCAGCAAAACTTTTTGCCGACCAACTTAAAGTTCGGTGCCGGTTTTGATTTCATTTTTGATCAAGATAACGTGCTTGGACTACATACCGAGTTCAACAAGCTTTTGGTTCCCACACCTCGTGACTTCACAGGAGATGGACAAATCACCGCGGAGGATAACAACGAATACCAACAGATCAGCTTTTTGAGCGGGGTGTTCGAATCACTTGGTGATGCCCCTGACGGTTTCAGTGAAGAGTTAAAGGAGGTGACCTGGGCCTTGGGTGCAGAATACAAATATATGGAGGCCTTTATGCTTCGTGCTGGATACTTTAATGAAAGTGAGCTCAAGGGTGCAAGACAGTTCTTTACCTTGGGAGCTGGTTTCAAGTTCAAGGCAGCCCAAATAGATCTATCTTATTTGTTTTCTACCGCACAGGTGAGAAATCCGTTGGAGAACACTTTACGCTTCTCCCTAACCTTTAATCTAGGGGAGGAGTTTTTGAACGATTAGTAAAATTGCTCATGAAAATATTGGAAAGCCTGTCCTTGGACAGGTTTTCTTATTTTTGATATATACCTACATTCAGGATGAAGAAACAACAAATAGGGTTTGAACTTTCCATTTACGAAAACCCGGAGGAGCTGCCACAAAAAGAACAGAAATTGTTACAAGCCGCCGAGGATGCACGCGAAAACGCCTATGCGCCATACTCCAGTTTTAAAGTGGGCGCTGCCATCTTGTTGGAAAACGGGGAAACCGTAATAGGGAACAACCAGGAAAACGCTTCCTACCCATCCGGACTTTGTGCGGAACGGGTTGCTGTATTTCAGGCCGGGGCAAGGTATCCTGGAGTGCCCATTGTGGCCATTGCAATCAGTGCCACTTCCAAAGATTATGTGGTGGATGAACCAGCGGCACCCTGTGGCAATTGTAGGCAATCCATTATCGAATATGAACAACGTCAAAACAAGCCCATTGCCCTACTGCTTCGGGGAGAGATTGGGGCGGTCTATAAATGCACTTCCATCGGGGACATTTTGCCCTTAGCTTTCAGCAGTTCATTTTTGACCGATTCTTAATCCAAATCTTTTCACAAAACAGATATATATGTATTTTTGCTGTTCTCCAAGACCGGGGAATTTCATTTAATACAACAGTTGATGAAAAAAATCACCAAAGAAGTTTACCTTAAATGGTATGAGGACATGTTGTTCTGGAGAAAGTTCGAGGACAAATTGGCCGCCGTATATATCCAACAAAAAGTTCGGGGTTTTCTACATTTATACAATGGACAAGAAGCTGTTTTGGCAGGTTCGTTGCATGCCATGGATTTGACCAAGGACCGAATGATCACCGCTTATCGTAATCACGTTCAACCCATAGGAATGGGGGTGGATCCACGGAAGGTGATGGCCGAGCTATACGGAAAGGTAACAGGTACCTCTAAAGGTATGGGTGGTTCCATGCATATTTTTTCCAAGGAGCACCGTTTTTATGGCGGTCATGGTATCGTAGGGGGACAAATTCCCCTAGGGGCAGGTTTGGCCTTTGCCGATAAATATTTTAAAAGGGACGCGGTTACCCTTTGCTATATGGGAGATGGGGCCGTAAGACAAGGTTCTTTGCACGAGGCCTTCAACCTGGCCATGCTTTGGCAACTACCTGTGGTTTTTATTTGTGAAAACAATGGCTATGCGATGGGAACATCCGTAGCAAGAACAGCGCATACCACCGAAATTTGGAAATTGGGACTTGGTTATGAAATGCCTTGTACCGATGTGGATGGAATGGACCCGGCAGCCGTGGCCAAGGAAGTGGACAAGGCCGTTGAAAGGGCCCGAACAGGAGGAGGTCCAACTTTCTTGGAAATGAAGACCTACCGTTACAGAGGGCACTCCATGTCCGATGCGCAACATTACCGTACCAAAGAGGAAGTGGAGGAATACAAGAAAATTGACCCGATCACCCAAGTAAAAGATGTTATTCTTGAGAAAGGATACGCAACAGAGGAAGAAATTAAAGTGATGGACCAAAGGGTGAAGGATTTGGTATCCGAATGTGAAAAGTTTGCAGAGGAATCGGACTTTCCACCGATCCAGCAGCTGTACGATACCGTATACGAACAAGAAGATTATCCATTTTTACAACATAAATTATAAGTAGATGGCAGAAGTGATCAACATGCCTCGATTGAGCGATACCATGGAAGAAGGAACCGTGGCAAAATGGCTCAAAAATGTCGGGGACAAGGTAGAGGAAGGTGATATTTTGGCCGAGATCGAAACGGACAAGGCCACCATGGAATTTGAATCCTTTCATGAGGGTACCCTGTTGCACATAGGTATCGCCGAAGGCGATGGTGCCCCTGTAGATACACTTTTGGCCATTATTGGTGAAGATGGTGAGGATATATCCGCTTTGTTGGCCGGGGGTGGTAATGCTGCTCCAGCAGAAGAAGCTCCTGCTCCGGTTGCCGAAAGCGCCCCAGTTGCGGCCCCTGCAGCCAGTGCGGCTGCCATTCCAGAAGGCGTGGAGATTGTAAAAATGCCCCGACTTAGTGACACCATGGAGGAAGGTACCGTTGCCTCATGGTTAAAAAAGGTGGGCGATACCGTCGAAGAAGGTGATATTTTGGCCGAAATCGAAACGGATAAGGCCACCATGGAATTCGAATCCTTCTATTCGGGTATTCTATTGCATATCGGAATCCAAGAGGGTGAATCCGCACCAGTGGATGATGTATTGGCCGTTATAGGACCAGAAGGAACCGATGTAAGTGCGGTTTTAAGTGCACCTGCGAGCGCTCCTGTAGCCGATAGCGCCCCGGAAGAGGCAGCAGCTGCAGCTCCTGAAACCCAAGAAATTGCACAAGCTGCACCTTCCCAGAATGGACGCATATTGGCCTCTCCATTGGCTAAAAAAATAGCGAGCGACAAAGGAATCAATCTAGCAGATGTGACTGGATCTGGTGACCACGGTAGAATTGTAAAAAGGGATGTGGAGAACTTCCAGCCCTCACAAGCACCGGCACCAGCTGCTGTTCCCGCAGCAGAGACTTCGGCAGCTGCCACTCCGATTACCCCAATAAGTTTGCCTGTTGGGGAAGAGAGCCAAGAAGAAGTGAAAAACTCAACCATGCGCAAGGTGATAGCCAAACGCTTGGGAGAGTCCAAATTCTCCGCTCCGCATTACTACCTTACCATAGAGGTGGATATGGACAATGCAAAAGCTTCACGAGCGCAGATCAATAGTTTACCGGATACCAAAGTATCTTTTAATGATATGGTGCTTAAAGCCTGTGCCATGGCATTGAAAAAGCATCCGCAGGTCAACACAACTTGGAATGGCGATTCCACCATATACAAACACCATGTACACATGGGAGTAGCCGTGGCTGTTGACGAAGGATTGGTGGTGCCTGTGATTAAATTCGCGGATCAGTTGAGCCTAACCCAGTTGGGTACCTCTGTGAAGGATTTGGCGGGACGTGCACGGACTAAAAAAATCAAGCCGGATGAGATGGAAGGAAGCACCTTTACAGTGTCCAACTTGGGAATGTTCGGGATTTTGGAGTTTACCTCCATTATCAATCAGCCCAATTCGGCAATTTTATCCGTAGGGGCCATCGTGGATAAACCTGTCGTGAAGAACGGTGAGGTTGTTCCCGGTAGCACAATGAAAGTAACCTTGGCCTGCGATCATAGAACCGTGGACGGCGCTACTGGTGCCCAATTCCTGCAGACGCTTCGGGCGTATCTGGAAAACCCGGTGACCATGCTGGCCTAATTAGCAGTCAAGAACTGATTTTTATGAAAATATGTAAAAGCATCCTTTTAGGATGCTTTTTTTATCTTTAAAAGCAAATTCATCAATATGAAAAACATTCTAAGTTGCTTGGCAATACTGCTTGCTGTGGGTTGTGGTTCAACCCAAAAAATTGAAACCTATTCCGCTTCGGGCCAAGAAGGGGCTGGTGGACCAGAAGGACTTAAGGGAAGTGTGGCCCAAGAAACCAAGGCCAATGAAAAATCGAATACTGGACGAACAGATGCCCAACGCATTGGAGAGATCATGACCTATTTGGCTTCCGACGAATTAAAAGGTCGTGATTCCGGAAGTGAAGGCATTGAAATGGCTGCCAAATACATTGAAAATTACTTTAGCTCCCATCAGGTAAAGCCTTATTTTGAATCGTATCGGGATACGCTTTCCAATTTTGAGAATCCCTCATACAATGTACTGGGTGTTGTGGAAGGGAACGATCCCGAATTAAAAAAGGAATACATTCTGGTCGGCGCCCACTATGACCATATAGGAATCATCACTGCTGAAAATGGAGATAACATTGCCAACGGCGCCAACGACAATGCCTCAGGAACTGCTACTGTAATGGAGTTGGCTCGATACTTCGGAACAAAAAAGACCAATAAAAGGAGCCTGATCTTTGCCTTGTTCAGTGCAGAGGAAAAAGGACTCTTGGGCTCCGAACACCTTGCCAAAAAGCTGAAGGAGCAAAACCTGAACCTCTACGCCATGCTCAATTTTGAAATGACAGGGGTGCCGTTACAGGATAAGGACTATTTTGTGTACATCACGGGATATGAAATGTCTAATTTGGCTGAAGTGAGCAATGCGCATGCGAAGGAAAACTTGGTAGGCTTTTTATCCACAGCCAAGGAATATAGTTTGTTCCAACGGTCTGATAATTATCCGTTCCATAAAGAGTTTGGAGTCCCTTCCCATACTTTCTGCACCTTTGATTTTACCAATTTTAACCATTACCATAAGGTTGGGGATGAAGTAAGTTTAATGGATTTTGAACATATGGCGACCTTGGTTAACAAATTGCAACCGGTGTTGGAGGGCATCGCCAATGCAGCAGACCAAGAAATCAAAATAAACTAGATCAAAACGTTTTTTCGAATCTTTTTAGGAGGGGAAATGCTGGATTTTCTCCGTAGCTGAAAAGACAATATAGGATTATGTCAAACATCATCATCACAGGAACCAGTCGGGGTATAGGGTTTGAACTTGTAAAACTATTTGCCCAGGAAGGCCATCAAGTTTTAGCACTTTCCCGAAATGCCAAACCCATCGCCGATTTGGGACTGGCCAATGTGCATAGCATGGCTTTTGATTTGTCCAATAGCTCCGAATACAAAAAGGTTGCGGATTTTTTGGAACAATGGGACCAAGTGGATGCGTTGATAAACAATGCAGGAAGTTTGTTGAATAAACCATTCTTGGAGATTACCTCCGCTGAGTTTGAAGCTGTTTACAAAGTAAATGTCTTTGGGGTGGCCGAACTCACCCGGACCGTACTGCCCAAGATGCACCAGAACGGACATGTGGTTACCATCAGCTCTATGGGCGGGGTGCAAGGGAGTGTAAAATTTCCTGGATTGTCCGCCTATAGTTCCAGTAAGGGAGCTGTAATTACCCTGACCGAGCTTTGGGCAGAGGAATTTAAGGAAACCGGACCGAGTTTTAATGTATTGGCCCTTGGCGCCGTACAGACAGAGATGTTGGAGGAGGCCTTTCCTGGTTATGAGGCTCCCTTAACCGCGCTGGAAATGGCATCCTATATCAAGGATTTTGCCCTTAAGGGACATCAGTTTTATAATGGAAAATTGTTACAGGTGAGCAACAGTACACCTTAGTTGAACCTCGAAGGATTTGGTACGAAAATTGTGGCAAATATTTTGGTTCCTTCAGACAACTAAACAACACTAAAAGATATGGTCGCGCCAATTAGAATACTACTTCTTGCTATTGGGATGGTTTGTTTTTCCCATTTAGGATATGGTTCCTTCAACACCCAAATCCATGTTTCCGATTCCGTCCAAAAAAGCAAGATCTACAAAGAAAAGATATACCTGCACCTAGATAGGTCCGATTATCGGGCAGGGGAGAGCATTTGGTTCAAGGCGTATGTACTGCATGCCGAAACCCATAAGCCGATCGCCCTGAACGAAGTGGTTTATGTGGATCTTATTAGCCCCGAGAATGAAGTGTTGTTTACAAAGATGCTCCAAGTGGAGGAAGGGGTGGCTGCCGGAAGTATGCAAATTCCCTTGGAAACCACAAATGGAGTATACACTATCCGGGCCTTTACCAACTACATGAGAAATTTTGGGAACTCAGGTTTTTACAGAAAGAAAATAAAAATAGGGTCTGGCGAAAAGCTTGTTTCCGAAAGGGTATTTGAGGGAGAGAAGCCGAAGCTGGACGTAAAAGATGCCGTTTTTAGCCCGAAAAGGCCGGACTTACAATTTTTTCCAGAAGGCGGGAACCTAGTGGATGGATTTATCAATCGTGTTGGCTTCAAGTCTGTTGCGCCGGATGGGCTTGGTGCGGATACGGAGGGAAGAATCATCGATGGTTCAGGGAAATTGATCACGGAGTTCCAGAGCTCGCACCTGGGCATGGGAATGTTCTCATTTATACCCCAGGCTGGTGAAAAATACCAGGCCCAGATCCATTACAATGGCGATGTTTTTAACTACGATTTGCCCAAACCGATGGTGTCAGGAACTATAATGCACGTTTTTGATCGAGGAAACCATTATCAGGTGGAAATCAAATCCTCCAGATTAGATGGTGTCAACGGATATACTTTGACAACCTTTCAAAGGGGGATTGAAATTTCCAGCACCATCATAGAAGGAAAGGATGAAATTGCAGTGGTGAACGTGCCCAAAAATGTGGTAACCGATGGGATTGTCCAATTTACCTTGTCCAACGGGGCTGAACAGCCCATTTGTGAGCGTTTGTTCTTTCACCTTTCGGGCGTTGATCCCATTGAAATGGAAATTACAAAGAGCACCTATGGCAAAAAGGAATTAGTGGAACTCGAAATTGAGTTGGGGTACTGGGCAGAACAATTGGAAAGCAATATGTCCCTTTCGGTTACAGAGGTGTCTTCTGCCAGTTCCAACTTTAGCGATGTTGACATTAAAACTTACTTGCTTTTGACTTCTGAGCTTAAGGGGGAAATCGAAAATCCTGCCTATTATTTTAATGCTGATGATGAAGCGAGAAGAAAAAACCTAGATCTTCTCATGATGACCCAGGGCTGGAGAGGTTTTATGGATCAGGATGTTGAGGAACTACAGTTTTCCCATGAAACGGGAATAACTCTGAAGGGAAAGGTCTTTGATGCAAATTCACGGGAGAAACCTGTGGCAGCCCAAGTTTCACTTGCCTATAGAAACAGATACGAGACCGGACATGACATCGTGGAGACCGATGCCAATGGGGAATTTGAATTTACCGATCTAAAATTCAACGATAGCACATCCGTTTTTGTGTATGCAAGTACCATTCCAAAAAAGAGCAAAAGAAACAAAAAGGACCGGGGGTCCGACCCTGATTTTTATATCGAGTTGGATTCGTTGGACGGTCCAGAAATCCAAATTACAAAGAGCTTGCCCGTTCGGGGTTTGCAAAGGGAAAGTTTTAGTGCGTTTCCGGTTGTTTTGCCAGAAAGCAAGCCTTTCAACGTAGATGAAGCCGACTTGATCCGTCTAAAAGAGACCGTGGTGTCCGAAAAAAAACTGGGGAAAGATGCCAACATGGAACGAAAGCGTTCGGGTGCCCTTTATGTTCGCCCATCCTTCACATTGGATTATGAACAATTTAGAAAAGCCCCCATTGGGAATGCCTTGACGGCACTTCAGGGTAGAATTCCAGGAGTTCAGGTTGTTGGGGAAACAGTGTACATTAGAAATCGATACGACAGAGTGCCCCTTTATCTATTGGATGGTTTTCCTGTCGAGGAGCTAACCATTATGACCATTCCAATTACGGATATTGATTTTGTGGATTACATAAGGCCAGAGCAAGGTACCATTTATGGAATTAGAGGTGGCAATGGAATCATTGCCGTATATACCTTGGATGGTAGGGAGCGTTTCTACGAAGAAAAAACACCTCATGAAAATGGGGTAGGGTCCCTGTCTTATGTCCACCCAGGATTGGGTAGTGGGCGAAAGTTTTATAAACCCGTATACAACCAGAAGAAGACAAACCCCAATAAGCCGGATTTTCGAAGAACCCTACATTGGGAACCCAATGTTGAATTGGACGGGGAGGGAAAGGCCAAAGTGTCGTTTCATACCTCCGACATCCCGGCAACCTACCAAGCGACATTACAGGGTATTTCGGACGAAGGGGAGCCCATACATTCAAAAGTTACTTTTCAGAGTGAATAATCCCCACTATTATTCAAGGTTTTGATGTTCTTCTTATAAGAAGCTCCGACAAGGATGGTGTTAAACTAGAATTAAAATCAGTATTTGCTTCCTGTTTCAACTGGAATTTAGCCTAAAGTAAGCAGTAGCCAATACACAGCCGCACTGCAAATAGCGGCTATTGGCAGGGTGAGCAACCAAGACAAAAGAATATTGCGTACTACCTTAAGATTTGCTTTTTTGGTCACGGTTCCGATTCCAAAAATGGAGCCTACACTGACATGGGTGGTCGAAACTGGCATTCCGTGAATACTGGCAGTTGTGACCAGCGCACCCGTTACCAAATTTGCGGTAAATCCTTGACCACTGTTCATTGGAGTGATTTTTTTGCTCATCATTTCCCCAACTTTTTTTGCATTGACCAAGCCCCCAATGGCCATGGCCACTGCAACGGCTATCATCCCCCATTTTATATCCAATGTATTGATCACAATGAGTAGACCTACAATTTTTGGGGTGTCATTAAGGCCTCGTGCAAAACTTACCACCCCCGCGCTGAGATAATGGGCGGCATCCAGCACCTTTTGGGCATTAATGCCTATAAAACTACCTTGATACCTTTCTTCAAATCCTTTTTCTTTACTGATGCGTAATGTCTTCTGATTTTTCGTTTCCACACGACTGAAATTGTTGGCCGACATCGGCTTTACAACAGCAACTTTTTCCTCTACTAAATAAGCAGAGGATTCCTTAGTTACCCCTAAGGCAATCCTACTTCGCCTAAATATGAGGTAAACCACTAAACTTACTATAGCGGCCATAAGCGGGCTAACAATTAGTGGTATTAAAAATGTATTGCCCAATTTGGCAAAATTAAACGCGGTGCCAACCGCCACAAAGCCGCTACCGAACAGGGCTCCCACTAAGCTGTGGGTTGTAGATATGGGCATTCCAATTTTTGTGGCAATAAATACGGTAAGGGCTGCCCCCAAAGCAATGGAAATGGCAAATTCTGGAGACTGGATCAAGGTATCCGGTACGAGACCTTTGCCTGAAAAATTCTTGACTAGGGTTTGGGCCAAGAAAATGGCAGCAACAGAGCCGGCAAAAGTGGTGATCGTGGCCCAGTTTATAGCTTTTTTGTAATTGGTGGTACCACTACCAAACAAGGTGGCCACTCCTTTAAAATTATCGTTGGCGCCGTTTGTATATGCAAGAAAACAGGCAGCTAAAAAAAGAAGGATAAATACCATGTGTGCTGGGTTTAGTGATAAACGAGACTTTAATTCCCCGTTTAAACCTTGTAGTCGAAAATAATACACCCTAATTACGAGGAGCGGCCAAATGTTTCATGTAACCTCTAGAAACATATCGCTGTGTACAACCAGAATTTTCTTTAAGTTTTTTAGGTGCTCAGGAGTATGTATGTTTGCGATCATACAATATAAAGTGAATTATACACTGGTTTATTGGGTTGAACGATTTATGAACGCCTAGTTCTCCTGATGTTTGTTAAACGTTGTAAATCTATCCATAAACTTGTCCAACTCTCGCTTCTTTATGCTTCGGGTACTGGCCAAGGAAGCCAGCCCCATGATGGCTATCAACAAGGGTATGATCCAATTGCGTTTGATTAACAAAATGATACAGGCCGAAATACCAAGGGCCAACAGAATTTTTTGGGATATGTTATGTGAAAACTTGGCATCGACTTTTACGACATATTTGCCCTCGTTGTTTAAAACACCAATAATTCTATAGTTTGAAGCATGTTTTCCGACCAACTCAAATTTGTGGGGTTCCACAGATCCCTGGTAAAACCCATTGGCAACAAGCTTGTACAGAATTTCAAGATTTTCAGGGGTTTTGGTAATGGTTTGCTTCACAACTTTTTTATGTGAAAGAGTTTTGGTTTATAACCCAGAGATTGCTCTTAAAATCAAGGCCACTGGGAAAATTATTAAGGCGATATAAAAGATGTACTTTCCCTGTTTTCTATCCTTTTCCGAGTACGAATGCACTTTTTGACCGTTCGGCAAGGTTTTTTTGGCCGTCCAAAGAAAGTAGCCAATGATAAGTCCGAGAAAACCGCCTAGAAATGCAAATACGTATCCGGCAATTATCCATGGTCTTTGACTCTCTTCCGGTTTGGCCAATTGCTTAAGTCGTTCATTTTTTAGGGATTTCAGCAAATCCTTGTCAATGGATTTTCCTCGTTGGGTAAGGATTTTTTGGGCCAAGGTATAGTCGAACTCATTCCACTCATCCGCCTTCAACAAGATTTCGTACAACTCCTCATCTGAATATTCAAATAAATAGTAGTCTTCATCAACTTGATTGATTAAATCTTCAGCTTGGGCTTCTAGTACTTTTTCAGCGCTCTCAAAATCAGATTGGGCAATTCTTACCTCATATTCATGTTGAAGCGTAGTTCCAGAAAAAGTCACATCCACTGGAGGGATATTGTCACCCAAAATGGCATCGATGCCTTGTTTATCCAGTAATTTTTTTAATTCGGTTGCCTGTTCCAGACTTGGGAACTTTTTAAAGATGGGGTAGTCTTGTTGCATTGATGTTTTTGGTGCTTGGAGTTTGGTTAATGTTTTTTGCTTAAGTCATCCATTGAAAGTCCAGTAGAATCCCTGCATAATCCCATATAGGTCATCGGAATTTAGGATTTTGATCCGTTTGGCATCGGTAAGTTTAATATCCATTGAATAAAGATAGTATTTTGTAAAATTCCAATTGTACTGGGGTAGCGTATGCCTAAACCAAGGTCAACAGATACCCCACTATAGCCCCGCCCAAAACAATAAAGGCACTGTTTGCTTTTTTAAAAATAAAAACAACACCCAGGCCAATAACGGCTATGACCATGGTACGCCAATCGGTAAGGGTGTCTTTTCCCATTTGTATACAGACTGCAATGATCAAGGCGACCGCAGCTACATTCACCGCATCCAAAATGGCCCGCATAACTTTCGACTTTCTCATTTTGGGAATCAAAGGATTAAGCAGCAGCACAAAAATAAAGGAAGGAAGAAAAATTCCAATGGTCGCTGCCAAGGCCCCGGTAATTCCGTTCATTTGCCAACCAATAAAGGTGGCCGTAGATAACACAGGGCCGGGCGTGATCTGCCCTACCGCGACGGCATCAATCAGGGCTTCACGGGTTAACCAACCTTGGGAGACCAATTCCGAATCCAAAAAGGCAAAGAGGACATATCCACTACCATAAAGGATGGCACCCACCTTTAAAAAGGTCATGAAAATTTTTAACGTGCCCATTGGCAGGGAAATGCCACTTTGAACCAGAAAAAAGGGAACCAAAACATGGGTGTTTTTCCGATTTCTTTTGATCAGATACAGGAAAAATCCCAAAAAGCCACAGCCAAAAAGAGCTGCAATTTCATTAATGCCGTATAAACAGGCAGCCAGGGTGAGCACACCCAATACGGCCAATTCCGCGTTCTTTACCGCCTTTTTTCCAAGGCGATAGGCGGCAAATAGAATAATGGAGATTACCGCAGGCTTTATGCCATAAATAAAGGGTTCTACTTTGGGCAATTGCCCGTATTGTTGATACAGCCATGCAAAGACCGAAGTAATGACAACCGCTGGAAAAATAAAAAAGAACCCTGCTAAAAACAGGCCTCTCCAGCCACCTCTCTCGTATCCACAATGCATGGTCATTTCGGTGGAGTTTGGTCCGGGAATCAGGTTGGTGGCTCCCATAAGATCCAAAAAATGCTCTTGGGTCATCCATTTGCGTTTGGTAACCACCTCATCTTCCATCATGGCAATATGGGCCGCCGGACCACCAAAGGCAATACAACCTAGTTTGAAGAATACCTTGGCAATTTGGAAAAGTTCACTTTTTTGGGTCACGTGGGTTGTTTTGTTTGGCTTTAGTGCTCAGGTTCAGGGGTAAGCGTTGGGTCAAAACTATTAAAATACCCAATACCCAGCGATTCTAAAAAGTTATGGAATGGCAAAAGATTGGTGTTGAACCGTTCAAGGTTTTTATTGTCTTTCGATGTCCAAGCCGATTCGGCAAGGGCCACCATTCTAGGAAAGGTCATATAGTCCACCCAAATATCGGAATCGAACCTTTCCGTCCAGAGATTGCCTTGGATACCTTCAATGAGTTTGGCTTCAGCCTCAGTAAATTTATGGGTGCTCTCTGGGTAGGCATAAACATCTTCCAGCGTACCAAACCCGTCCCAACGCCTGCCATTTTCATGGGAATCGTGCTGCACAAAATCAAAATAGAGTGGGACTCTGGGGCAGAGCACGGTTGCGTACCCCTTATCCAGGGATTTTTGCAATTGATCCCCCTTGTCGTGCCGCCACCAATACACCACGGAACCCTGCTTGGAAACATCAGATTCCACAATTTCGTCCCAGCCAGCAAGTTTCTTGTCCATTTGGGTCAATTGGTCTGCCATTCTTCTGATAAAATAGTGTTCCACATCCACCAAAGTGGATAGTTGCTCCCGTCGCATTAGAGCTTGGATGGAATCATTGGTTTTCCATTTTTCGTTCCCAAAATGGACTTCATCCCCACCCAAATGAATGTATTCTGAAGGGAACAAGGAAGCTACTTCTTCCAAAATGGTTGTCAAATAGTGATAAGTGCCCTCCTTTCCGGGATCAAAGGTAAACTCGGGATGTTTTTCACTACCACCGCCAGAGAATTCAGGATAGGCCCTGTTGGCCGCCGTCGCATGTCCGGGCATATCAATTTCAGGAATGATCTCTACCTGTCTTTCGGCTGCATAGGCCACAATTTCCTTGATATCTTCCTGGGTATAAAATCGTGCAGGAGCATCCGGATTGGTATGATTCCCTATGCCACCTACGGTGGTGAGCTTGGGATATGCCTTAATTTCAATACGCCATCCCGGGGAATCCGTAAGGTGCCAGTGAAAAGTGTTCAATTTGAGCACGGCCATCAGGTCGATAAGCTGCTTTACCTTTTCCTTTCCAAAGAAATGCCGGGATTCGTCCAGCATAAAACCTCGGTGCCCATATCTGGGAACATCCTCTACAAACCCACGTGGAACCGACATATTTTTAGAGAGCCTCAATTGTTGCCAAAGCGTCATCATCCCATAAAAAATCCCTTTGGGATGGGAAGCGGTAAGCTGGATTCTTGTTTTGCCGATTTTTAAAGCATAGGCCTCTTGTTTTTTTTCATCCCCTGCAGCAAGCTCCAAATGTATTTTTTTTCGGGATTCGTTGTCCACGTTAACCCCTATTTCTTCCATTCTTTTCTGAAAAAAGGAGACAACACCTTCCAAATTGGGATCCGCTGATTCAAGATGTACACCTTGGCTAAAATCAAAACCGCCGGGCGCTACGGTTACCGCATTGGGGTAAGGAGTGACGATCCAAGTTTGGGTTGCTTCAGGTTGACAATTGCAAAAGGCAATTAGGAGTAGAAATGGGAAAATTCGTTTCATGGTTGGTTGGTTTTGTTGGCAATTCGAAAATTGCATCCCTTTAGGGAAATGGTTTATTGGAACAAGATACTTATTTAGGGCACACTTTTTAAACCAAAATTGACCATTGCCCGGTTTCCATTGAGAAAACCTCTAATTTTGTTTCCGTGGATACCACTTTGCAAAAATACCTACCGGAAAGGGCAGTTGCCCCTTGTCTTGAATTGATTCGCCAGCATGAGGTCCATTTAAAGATTGTGGGTCACAGAAATACACGGCACGGGGATTATAGAAGAATGCCGGACGGAACCCATAAGATCACCGTAAATGCTTCCTTAAACAAATACCGCTTTTTGATCACCCTGATTCATGAGATTGCCCATTTGGTCGCTATTGAAAAGTTTGGGCGTTTTATAAAACCACACGGCTCGGAATGGAAACGTACGTTTCAACATTTAATGGTTCCCTTTATCAGGCCAGAAATATTTCCATCGCAACTGTTACCGATTATAGCCAACCACTTCAAAAACCCCAAGGCCAGTAGCAGCTCCGATGCCCGTTTGTCGATTGCCTTAAAGGCCTTTGACCCTGAAGAACGGAAAAAAAGTTATGTATTTGAACTTCCCAAGGGCAGCACCTTTAGGCTCCACAATGGCAAGGTCTATAAAAAAGGTAACAAAAGGGTAAAGCGCTATGAGTGTACGGAATTGACTACAGGAAGGTTATATTTGTTCCAACCAAATGCCGAGGTTGAGCCGGTGCATATAACATCCGACGCTGAACCTCCGTTTTAGAAAGTAAATCATTAAAAAAATCCTGTTTTACGCCAATGTCGAAGCTAATGGCGACTCGCGATCACAGGAATGACAAAATAAAATATGAACAATAACTATTACGCTGTATTGATGGCCGGGGGAGTGGGTTCAAGATTTTGGCCAGTAAGTACCGCTGCTTATCCAAAACAATTCCACGATATGTTGGGAGCGGGGAGAACCTTGATCCAAAAAACCTTTGATAGGCTTAGCCGGTTTATTCCCTCCGAGAATATTTTGATCCTGACCAACGAGCGCTATAACGATTTGGTCCTGGAACAACTTCCAAAGGTTACGCCTGAACAAGTGGTGTTGGAACCAGCCATGCGGAACACCGCACCCTGCATACTGTATGCGGCCCTTAAAATCCAAAAAATGAACCCCAATGCGGTGATGATCGTTGCACCTAGCGACCACTGGATTGAGGACGAAGAGGCCTTCGAAAACAATGTAAAGGCCTGTTTTGATAAATGTGAAAAAGAAGAGGTGCTCTGTACCTTGGGTATTCAACCGAGTTACCCCAATACCGGATTTGGTTATATAGAATTTGAAAAAGGAAGTGACGCTGAGCTAAAAAAGGTGTCACAATTTAGGGAGAAGCCCGATTATGAAACGGCTAAAGAGTTTTTGGCCCAGGGTAATTTCCTGTGGAATGCAGGTATTTTTATGTGGAGTGTGGAGACCATTGTAAATGCGTTCAAGGCGTATCAGCCATCGCAGTATGAGCTGTTCCAAAATGGGGTATCCTGTTACAATTCAGTGGATGAAAAAGCATTTATTGCAGAAAACTATCCGAAGGCCGAAAACATATCCATAGATTATGCTATCTTGGAGAATTCCCAAGCCATTTTTACCCTACCTGCTACTTTTGATTGGAACGATTTGGGCACTTGGGGTGCCCTCTATGAAAAATTAGATAAGGACGACGCGGATAATGCCGTGGTCAATAGCAAAGTGCATTTAATGCATGCCAAGGGCAATATGATCCGTTCCCCGAAGGGGAAAATTGTGGTAGTTGATGGTCTGGAGGATTTCATTATTGTGGACAAAGAAGAAGTGTTGTTGATTTATCCCAAATCCAAACAGCAGGACATTAAAAATGTCTTGAACGAAGTGAAAAATAAATTCGGAGACGAGTACGCATAAGTATGAGTGAACATTTGTTTACAAACGGGAATTCCCAGCCGGACAGTGGGGACGAGGTCAAAAAGGACTTTAAAGGCCTATTGGGTAGCATCCGAAAGTTTCTGTCGGAGTTATTGGAAATCCGGACCAACACAGATGCAGCGGCCACCAAAGAATCCATAATCGCAGACATTCCGTTCAAGGGACACACTTCTTGGATTTTGATTTGTTCCATTTTTATTGCTTCGGTAGGGCTTAATGCCAACTCAACCGCTGTGGTTATCGGAGCGATGTTAATTTCTCCGCTAATGGGCCCAATATTGGGGATGGGTCTTTCCTTGGCCATCAACGACATTGATACCTTGCGCAGATCCCTCAAGAACTTTACTGTTATGGTGGTGCTGAGTGTGGTCACCGCTTTTCTGTTCTTCTATCTTTTTCCGCTACGTGATGAGTCCTCAGAGCTATTGGCACGAACTAAACCGGATATCCGGGATGTGCTCATTGCTTTTTTTGGTGGACTTGCCCTAGTTATTGCACGGGCCAAAAAAGGAACCATTGCCAGTGTCATATTTGGTGTGGCCATTGCCACGGCACTGATGCCACCACTTTGTACGGTCGGTTTTGGTTTGGCCATAGGTAAACCATGGTATGCTGCAGGGGCCATGTACCTCTTCATCATCAACACGATATTTATTGGATTGGCCACTTTTTTGGTCATCAAATTTTTGCGATTCCCCATGGTGCGCTATGCCAACTCCCAACGGAGAAGGTTAATTGCACGGGCTGCTTCCTTGACGGGGATTGCAGTAATGATTCCCGCAGGATTCACCTTTTATCAGGTGTTTCAGGAATCCTTGTTCAAGAAACAGGCCCGCGAGTTTATAAAAGAGACCATTGAGGTGTACCAATTTGATTCACAAGGGCGCTATGTCGATAATTTGACAAAGTTGGAGTACAAGAAGGGAGAACAACCTGCCTTGATCGAATTGGTCTGTATGGGGGACGAGCTGATTCCTGAAAACGTGATCAACACTTGGCGTGTTCAAAAGAATGAATATTCCAGATTAAAGGATGCTGAATTCCGAATTTTACAGGGGGGTAAGGACGATTCGCAGGAGAAGTTCAATTATGTGAGTGAACTCTATGAGAAAAACAAGGCCGAACTTTTGAATAAAGATGAGCAAATAAGGCTTTTGGAAGAAGAAGTGGCCACACTGACCAAGAATGCCGGTAAGCAAATTCCTTTTGGGAGTATTAGTGCTGAAGCCAGAGCAAATTATTCCAATATTGAAAAACTGGGTTTCTCGTACCAGCTACAAACCGATTTTAAAAAGTTGGATACCATCCCCGTTTTTGAAGTGAAATGGAAGAATGGAACTGGAAGCAATCAAAAACAAGCAGATTCCAAAAAATTGACGGATTGGCTGAAACTTAGAATCCAAGATTCAACCTTGGTGGTGAAGGAGGCGGATTAGTTTTTTTCAGACATTAGATGTGAGATGTGAGATGTGAGATGTGAGATGTGAGATGTGAGATGTGAGATGTGAGATGTCAGATGTGAGATGTCAGAGGTCAGATATCGGATGCCAGAAATCGGATGTGGGTTCTTCTAATTTCCAAATTCCAAATTCCAAATTCCAACCATCCAAGAATCCAACAATCTGGTGGTCCGTGCTAATTACGCTCTTCGATATACATCTGTCGAACTTTCTTAAATAACTCGGAAGAGTACACAAAGTTGGTCACCGCTTCGTTATCTGTTTTAAAGATTTCCTTATTGGTGCCTTCCCATTCCTTGTATCCATCTTTAAGAAATATGATTTTCTCCCCAATTTCCATCACGGAATTCATATCGTGGGTGTTGATCACCGTGGTGATGCTGTATTCTTTGGTGATCTCTTGGATGAGATTGTCGATCAAGATGGCTGTTTTGGGGTCCAATCCGGAATTGGGTTCATCACAAAACAGATATTTTGGATTCATAACGATGGCCCGTGCGATAGCAACCCTTTTTTGCATGCCCCCGGAAATCTCCGAAGGAAATTTTTTATGGGCATCTATCAGGTTTACGCGTTCCAAAACAAAATCCACACGGTCCTGCATTTCGGCTTTGGATTGTTTGGTGAACATATCCAGGGGAAACATTACGTTACCTTCCACGGTCATGGAATCAAATAGAGCACTTCCTTGGAATACCATGCCCATTTCCTGGCGTAAATCCCGTCTTTGGTCTGTTGAAAGCTCTGAATAATACTTTCCGTTGTAGCAAATTTGCCCTTGTTCAGGTTCAAAAAGCCCTAGGAGACATTTAAGAAATACCGTTTTTCCAGATCCACTTTGCCCGATGACCAAATTGGTCTTCCCTTGTTCAAAAACCGTGCTGATGCCCTTTAAAATATGGGCGTCTCCAAACGATTTATGTATGTTTTCCACTTCTATCATTAGCCGAGCAACAGTTGGGTTAAGATATAGTTCAAAATAATAATTACCACACTGGTCCAGACAAATGAGGTGGTACTGGCCTTTCCTACCTCCAAAGCCCCACCTTTCATGTAAAGACCATGAAAAGAAGGGATGGTAGCAATGATAAAGGCAAAAACAAAGGTCTTGATAAAGGAATAGGTCACATGGAACGAATCAAAATCCAATTGAAGCCCTTTAATAAATTCCCCACTTGGAGCATAACCGCCGAAAGCACCTGCAATCCATCCACCCAAAATACCGACGTACATGGCAATGGCCACTGCAAAGGGATAGGCCAACATTGCGATGATCTTGGGAAATACCAAATAGTTTACAGAATTGATTCCCATGACCTCCAGGGCATCAATTTGTTCGGTAACCTTCATGGTTCCGATACTGGAGGTGATATAAGATCCTACTTTTCCCGCCATAATGATCGAGGTGAAGGTGGGTGCAAACTCCAGGATTACGGATTGCCGTGTGGCGAAGCCGATCAAACTTTTTGGAATCAAGGGACTGTTGAGGTTAAGGGCGGTTTGGATCGTAACAACCCCACCTATAAAAAAGGAAATAAAGATGATAATACCCAACGACCCGAAAATCAGTTCATCGATTTCCTTTAAAATTAGGGATCTCATGATTGGCCATTTGGTAGGTTTTTTAAATACTTCATACACCATGATGAAGTACTTTCCAATCGCTTCAAGGTATTTCATGTGCCAAAAATTGACTTGCAGGCATAAAAATAAGAATATTGGCGTGTTTTTAACCTTGATTTAAATTTTAAAAAAGGAATTATTGAATAGTTTTGTTCCACGATAAAACCGATTTATGAGCGTAACCAAACCATTGACCCTAGTAGTGTTCCTTTGTGTATTTGTTGTGGCCACAGCACAACGCAGGAATAAAAACCTTCCCCAAGTGCAACCCGTTGAAATTGCCCAATCACCAAAATTGGTGGTGGGTATCGTCGTGGATCAGATGCGATATGATTACCTGACAAGGTTCTGGAACCACTATGGCGATGAAGGATTTAAACGAATGATTCGGGATGGTTTCAATTGCAAAAACCACCATTTTAACTATGCACCTACAAGTACTGGTCCGGGACATGCATCGGTATATACTGGAACTACACCTGCAACTCACGGGATCATTGGGAACAATTGGTACGATAAGTATCAGGATAAGGAGGTTTATTGTGCTTCAGATGATCGGCTTTTTTCAGTGGGTTCCACCTCGGATGCTGGGAAAATGTCTCCCCATCGATTGCTCACCACCACCATTACTGATCAATTGAGACTACATACCCAAAAACGAGGAAAAGTCATTGCCGTTGCCTTAAAGGATAGGGGAGCTGTTCTTCCCGGAGGTCATATGGCCAATGCGGCTTATTGGTTTGAAGGAGGGGACACTGGGAAGTGGATAAGTAGTTCGTATTATATGACGGATTTGCCCCAATGGGTGAAAGACTTTAATACCTCTGGGAAAATCCAGGAATATAAAAAGGCATGGACCACCCTGAAAGATATAGCGCTTTACACAGAAAGTGGAACGGATAATAATGCTTATGAAGGTTTGTTTGAGGAGGAGACTGCTCCAACATTTCCGCATAGCACCCCTAATCTTTTGAGTAAGACAAAAGATTTTGAGATAATAAAATATACCCCTTATGGCAATAGCCTCACTTTGGATTTTGCACTTGAAGCACTGGAACATGAATCCCTTGGCGTAGATTCCATTACAGATTTTTTGGCCATCAGCTTCTCAAGTACCGATTATGTTGGGCATAAATTTGGGGTGAATTCCAAGGAAATTCAAGATACATATTTGAGATTGGATTTAGATTTGGCACGATTGTTTAATAGGTTGGATGAGAAGGTAGGGGCAGGGAATTATACTGTATTTTTAACTGCGGATCATGGGGCAATCAATGTGCCTGCATATTTGCGTGATGAGCAAATACCTTCGAATTATCTGGATATGGAGGCGCTAAAATCCAAGTTCATTGAATTCCAAAAGTACAAATTCGGCACTACCGATGTGGTCAAAAACATTTCCAACTATCAGGTATTCTTGGATCACAAAGTCATACATAACTTAGACATCGATTTGAATGATGCCCAGGAGGAAATTGCTAGGGAACTTCTAGGGTACGAGCAGGTCAACCAGGTCTATACGGCGACCCAAATGTGGCAAAACGATTACACCCAGGGAATCCCCTATATTCTTCAAAATGGCTATAACCAAAAACGCTCTGGTGATGTGCTTTTGGTTCCCAGTCCAGGTTATACAGCATATCATGAAACAGGATCAACACATGGCTCTCCCATGATTTATGATACCCATGTGCCCCTTTTACTATTTGGCAAAGGAGTAAAACAAGGAAGTACGGTAAACCGAACGGAAATCCCGGATATTGCTCCGACCATGGCGGCTTTGATGGGGATTGCCTTTCCAAATGGAACTACCGGAAGGCCGCTGCGGGAGGTGTTGGAGTAAATCAATCTGATTCTTGGAGGATTTTTTGTTCAGTTGAATCTTGGATCTTGTGGTTTTTTTTCAAAACCGCCTCCATATTTGGGGTATAAATTGAAGAGGACATTGTCTACACAATCTTTTCAAAAAAAAGTGCATTCGAAGGTGTATATCATTGCCTCGTAGCTGATTTTATGAAGCGGACACTTTTTTTAATATTCCATTCCATCGGTATTTTCGAATAAAAGCACCTTCGTCCCTTGAGACATATCTCTGCTGTTGTTTAAAAAATGCTTTTAAATACCCGACGATAACCTGATGGTAGAGCCAGGGGTTTCCGGCCTGCCACGCCATTTTGAGGGCCGCCAGTTTGGCCAAAACAATTCCGTAGCGCATCTTGTAAAGGGCCTCCCCTTTACTTTGTCTTTTTTGGGTGGTATAGCCGTGTCCGGTAGGTCTAAGGTGCTTTACTTCCAATGATTTTACCGTGATTGTTTCAAAACCATGGTATTTGGCCAACAGCTCATCTACCGTATCCCATCCCACTCCAGGCCTAAGTCCTCCAATTTTCTTAAAGCAGGCCTTGTGGTAAAGCTTGATCGGGCCTCGGATATGATTTTTGTCCGAGATGTTTTCGTAAATCCAATTGCTTTCTTTCCGAACATAGAGCAAACCGGAACACATACCCAATTTCCAATTGCTTTGAAAATGGTTGAGCATTACGTCAAAATAATTGGAAGGAAGGATGATGTCGGCATCAAATTTCCCAATTAAATCGTAATCAGAAACGTGCTTCAAGCCAAAATTGAAGGTGTCCACCACTTTTTTGCCCGGGTTATGGGCATTGGTGGATTTACGTTGAAGAACTTTTACCCAAGGATTTTTTTTGGCAAATTCCGTCGCGATTTTGAAGGTATTGTCGGTTGAATTGTCATCCACAAGGATTAACTCATCCGGTTTGTGGGTCTGCGACGCAAAAGCGTTCAAACAATCCTGAAGATGTTCCCCTTCGTTATGGGCAGGAATGATCACGCTCAATTTCATTCCGCAAAATACCAATTATCAAACATACAAATCCAAAAGTGCTACCGTAATTTTTGTTGGATGCCAGATGCCAGTTGTCAGATGTCAGATATCAGATGTCTGATGTTGGATGTCAGATGTTGGATAAGAGATGCGGGATTCTTTATACTTAATGTTGGAATTTGGGATTTTCTTATTTCGTTAAGTGAAGAATGTAGGGATAAGAATTTTTGAACTTTATAATCAGTTATCAGTTATCAGTTATCAGTTATCAGTTATCAGTTATCAGTTATCAGTTGGTAGCTGGATGCGAGGAGCAAGGTGTTGAGTTTTGGAATTTGTATACTATTAACTTGGTGCTTGGTGCTTGGTGCTTGGTGCTTGGTAGCCTTATACCCGATACACAACGGCATTGATATTCATTCCGGCACCAACGCTTGCAAAAATAACCACATCTCCTTCCTGGACCTCGTGCGGCTCTAGCTCTCCTTTTCTAACCAAATCGAACAGTGTAGGTACTGTGGCTACGGAACTATTGCCCAACTTATGTATACTCATGGGCATAATGTTCTCGGGAGCCTGTTTGCCATATAGGCGGTAGAATCTCTTAATAATGGCCTCGTCCATTTTCTCGTTGGCCTGGTGGATAAAAATTTTCTTTACTTCATCGATATCAACACCACTGGAATCCAAACATTCCTTCATGGCTTTTGGTACATGGATACAGGCAAATTCGTAGATTTTTCTGCCATGCATTTTGATGTAGCGCGTATCTGGGCAACCCTCATTCTTATAGGTTTTGTCAAAGAAAAGAAAATATGCCTCCCCATTGGCATAGGTTTCTGAAGCATGACTTAAAAATTCACCAGAATCGGAATTTCCCTCCAAAATTGCAGCTCCGGCACCATCAGAATAGATCATGCTGTCCCGGTCATGGTCGTCCACTATTCTGGATAGCGTTTCCCCGCCAATGACCAAGCATTTTTTTGCCAAGCCGCTTTTGATAAAAGCAGAAGCTTGGATCATTCCCTCGACCCAGCCAGGGCAGCCAAAAATCATATCGTAGGCAACACATCTTGGGTTTTTGATTTGGAGCAGGTGTTTTACCCTTGTGGCAAGACTTGGTAGCGTATCTCCTTGGATCTTTCCTGGTGTCAAATCCCCGAAGTTATGGGCAAAAATGATATAATCCAGTTCCTCCCGGTCAATTCCCGCATCCTCGATAGCCTTTTCAGCAGCCAGATATCCCAGGTCTGAAGTTTTTAGCTCCGATGGCGCATAACGCCTTTCGGCAATACCGGTAATGGCCTGAAATTTTTCTATGATTACTTGATTATCATGCTCAAAATTTGAACCATTGGTATCCAAGAAATGGTGTTGGAGAAAATCTTCATTTGTAGTGATTACGGAAGGAATATAGCTTCCAGTACCGGTGATACCAATATTCATGTCGAGGTTTTGAATTCAAGATAAATTTCAGGTGCCAAATGAAGTCAAGAAAATATGATTCCATACGATGCCCAAAGAAGCGATATACCAAGCATCAATAAGAAAACACCTTGATTTTCGTAGGAAACCAAAGCGTTTTATGCCTAAATATACATGTTGTACTATACTTCCGCGTAGGCCTCTATTGGCGCACAGGTGCAGATCAAATTACGATCTCCAAAGGCTTCGTCTGTTCTACGGATGCTTGGCCAAAACTTGTTTTCGGAGATATACGGTAATGGGAATGCAGCTTTTTGTCGGCTATAGGGATAATCCCAATCATCACTAGTGATCATGGTCAGAGTGTGCGGTGCGTTCTTCAATACATTATTGGGATCTTCGGCATGCGCCTCATCAATTTCCTCCCTAATGGCAAGCATGGCTTCGCAGAATCTTTCCAATTCCGCCAGACTTTCACTCTCTGTTGGTTCTATCATTATGGTGCCGGCAACGGGAAACGATACTGTTGGAGCGTGAAATCCATAGTCCATTAATCGTTTGGCGATGTCGGTTACTTCGATTCCATGTGCTTTAAACGGTCTGCAATCCACAATCATTTCGTGAGCAGCCCTTCCTCGTTCCCCAGTATAGAGTACCTCAAATTTGCCTTTGAGTCGATCTTTGATATAATTGGCATTCAAAATGGCCATTTTGGTAGCTTCTGTCAGTCCTTCAGCCCCCAACATTTTGATATATCCATAAGAAATGAGACATGCCAGTGCACTACCCCAGGGAGCAGCAGAAATGGCGGTAATTGCCATTTCACCTCCCGTTTCCACAACGGGATTGGAAGGAAGGAATGGTTTCAATTGTTCCGCAACGCAAATAGGTCCCACACCTGGTCCTCCTCCTCCATGAGGTATGGCAAAGGTCTTGTGTAGGTTTAGGTGACATACATCAGCACCGATTGTTGCTGGATTTGTTAGCCCCACCTGGGCGTTCATATTGGCCCCATCCATATAGACCTGCCCTCCATGATCATGGATCAATTGGGTTATTTGTTTTATGGAGGATTCAAATACGCCATGTGTAGATGGGTAAGTAACCATCAAAGCCGCAAGGTTTTCGGAATGCAACTTGGCTTTTTCCTCTAGATCGGCAACATCGATATTGCCATATTCATCAGTTTTGGTAACCACCACTTTCATGCCTGCCATTACCGCCGAAGCCGGATTGGTTCCGTGGGCGGAGGCTGGAATAATACAAATGTGTCTATGACCTTCTCCCCGGGATTCGTGATAGGCCTTTATGGTCATTAGACCGGCGTATTCACCTTGGGCGCCGGAGTTGGGTTGAAGCGAGGTTGCCGCAAACCCAGTGATTACATTCAACTGGGATTCCAATTCCTTAAGCACCTCTTGATAGCCTTGGGCTTGGTCTAAGGGCACAAAAGGGTGGATATTCCCCCAGTTGGCCCAGCTTAAAGGCAGCATCTCGGAAGCAGCATTAAGTTTCATGGTACAACTCCCCAAGGAAATCATGGAATGATTGAGGGCCAAATCCTTGCGCTCCAACTTTTTGATGTAACGCATCAACTCCGTTTCGGAATGATAGGAATTGAATACTTCGTGTTCTAAAAATGGAGATTTCCGTTGCAAGGCATTTGGAATGCAACTGCCCTCTGTGGTAATTACTGTTTCTTTTAGTACTTGGGTAAATCCTTGGCCTTCATTTTCCGAATCCACCGTTGCCGTTTCTTTTTTGGTAAGTGCCTCAAAGCATCGGAACAACATCAGTATGTCCTCTTGACTTGTCGCCTCGTTCAGTGATATCGAAATCGTTTTGTCGTCAATATAATTGAAGTTGATCTTGGCATATTCCGAAACTTGTTTTAGAAGTTTGGTGTCTTCAACCTCAACCTTAATGGTGTCGAAAAAGGCCGAATTCAATTGCGTAAATCCGAAATGCTCCACCACGTTGGATACAAGTTGGGTGTTGTTGTGTACTTTTTCGGCAATATATTTTAAGCCCTCGGGGCCGTGGTATACCGCATACATACCGGCCATAACGGCCAGCAGCACTTGGGCTGTACAGATATTGGACGTGGCCTTATCCCTTTTAATGTGTTGTTCACGTGTTTGCAGGGCCATGCGTAGGGCATGGTTCCCATCGGTATCCTTGGTAACGCCAATAATTCTACCTGGAATACTTCTTTTGTAGGCTTCTTTGGTGGCAAAAAAGGCGGCATGGGGACCTCCGTATCCTAAAGGTATACCAAAGCGTTGCGTGGTTCCTACCACAACGTCCACGCCCCATTCACCGGGAGGTGTAAGCAAAACCAAGCTTAGTATATCAGCTGCTACGGCAACCTTGATTTCATTTGCCTTGGCCTTTTCAACAAACTCGGCATAGTCGTGGACCTGGCCGTGTTTTCCGGGATATTGCAACAAGGCACCATAGAATTCGGACGAAAAGTCGAAAGTTTCGTGGTTGCCGATCACCAATTCAATATCCAGCGGTTTGGAACGGGTTTGAAGCAAGCTCAAAGTTTGTGGCAATACTTCCTCGGAAACAAAAAACTTAAGTGCCCCATCCTTTTTTTGTTGGCGCGACCTTAAATCCAATAACATTGTCATAGCTTCGGCCGCAGCGGTACTTTCATCCAAAAGGGAAGCGTTGGCCAATTCCATTCCTGTAAGATCGCTTACCATGGTCTGGAAGTTAAGGAGGGCCTCTAAACGACCTTGGGCAATTTCTGCTTGGTATGGGGTATAGGCCGTATACCACCCTGGATTTTCCAGGATATTACGCTTAATCACGGAAGGGGTCAAACTTTCGTGGTACCCTAAACCAATGTAACTTTTAAAAACTTTGTTTTTATCGGATAAATACTGGATATGGGTCAAAAACTCATGTTCGCTAATACCAGAAGGTAGGTCCAGTGGATTTTTTAATTTGATATCATCCGGGATAGTTTCGTGAATCAGTTGCTCCAAACTGTCCACTCCAACAGTTTTGAACATGGTCTGTAAATCTTTTTCAGTAATCCCAATGTGCCGTGAGGCAAACACATCTGTATTCATATCACAGTTTTATAAAGTGCACAAAATTAGTCATAAATTCATTCAAAATGAGGAATTTTGTGGAAGGTCAAATCAAAGTTGTTAACCACAAATTAACCTTTGGACTTAAAAAGTGATCTTTGTTTAATGCGCTGGGCCAAAACCTTATTTGATTTTTACCTAAATGCCAGTGTTCATGTGGCTTTAGCGGTGACCTCTTTGACTGGGGCATCCCTACTTTTGCTAAACATTTTGCCGAACTACTCCTTGTTGGGTTTTGTTTTTTTCAGCACTATCGTCTGCTATAATTTCATCAAGTATGGGGTAGAGGCGGAAAAGTATTTGATCGTGTCCAATACCTACCATAAATACATTCAAATTTTTAGCTTTTTGTGTTTTGGTTTTGCACTCTACTTTTTATTGCAATTGGACAAACTTTTGTGGTGGGCCATTACGATTTTGGGTTTGATATCGACTTTATATGCGATTCCGCTGTTGCCCAAATCAGGGAATCTGAGAAGTTTGGGTGGTATGAAAATCTTTATCGTGGCCTTGGTTTGGGCTGGGTTTTCGGTAATACTACCAGCATTGGATGCCGGAATGGAATTCTCATGGGATATAGGCATTCTCCTTACCCAACGCTTTCTTCTGGTAGTAGCGTTGATTCTTCCTTTTGAAATAAGGGATTTAAAATGGGATTCCAAGGATTTAAGGACCTTACCGCAAATTTTGGGCATTCAAAAGACCAAGAAACTGGGATTGGGGCTACTGGTAGTTTTCTTTTTTCTCACCTTTCTTCGAGATGTAATTACTTTGGATGAGATTTTAGGAAGGGCAATAATTTCAGTTGTACTGGGAGTATTGTATCTTTCCAAGGTTGATATGGGGAAGAGATATTTGGCTTCTTTTTGGGTTGAGGCCATCCCGATGTTCTGGCTGGGAATAATCTGGATGCTAAAAAAATGGTTTTAAAGACGCTGCTCCAAATCCTTCTTCATCACTTTTTTTTCGGCCTCCGAAAGGGTATTTAGGTTGGCCTTGTCACAAAGCGTGGTGAGGGTCTTGTTCTTCTTGGTGAATTTTGCGCAGGTCTTGCATGTAAAAATGTGAAAGCGAAGCTTTATTGTCTCCCAGAGTCCCGCTTCCTTGTATTGCGATTTATTACATATTGTGGCCGCTTCCTCGCATGAAATCTTCATAACTAAAACCAATTTTCATTTAAACAACCCATTAGGGCAGTTCTTGCTCTGTGGATCATTACCCAGAGGTTTGACGGATTTATCCCGAGTTCATTACAAATATCCTCCGTACTCATTCCCTGAATCGTTTTCATGTTGAACACCAGGGATTGTTTCTTTGGTAATTTCGAAATGCACTCTTGGATGGCCATGCCCAATTCCTCATTTTCAATATTGCTATGGCCGTCCCTGCTAAAGGGGTCCGCTACCTGTTCTTCCAACCAGTCGCCTTCAGAATCTGAACTGGCATTGTAGTTGACTCGAACCTCCGCCTTGCCTTTTTTTGAGTTTATTTTTCGATAGTGGTCGATGACCTTTCGCTTTAGAATGGCAATCAACCATGTGCGCTCTGCAGCATCACCTTTGTAGTTCTTGGCCGAATTGAGTCCTGCATAAAAGGTCTCCTGGACCAAATCTTTTGCGATTTCGGCATCACTTACGCGGGCCACCGCAAAGTTGAACAGATAATCTGCATATTGGTCTACCCAGTTTTCCGGATGAAGTTCGTGCGCTACCATAGTTTTAAGAAGTACCAAATGTAATGGTTTTTAGTTAACGATTTCGTGCATTTTGCATTACAAACCACCCCAAAAAGTATCACGAAATGTTCAAGGCGCGGAACTTTACCATAAGATTAACAGTAAGAATTCCATCATTCTAGCTTATCCGGCCTTCTTGATTAATCCTGCCCTTTCCAACAGAGGTTCTATTTTGGGTTCGGCCCCTCTAAAGCGTTTGTAGAGGGTCATCGGATTTTCTGTACCGCCCTTGGACAGTACATGTTCCTTGAACTTGTCCGCAACTTCCTTATTGAAAATTCCATTTTCCTTGAAGTAGGCGAAAGCATCCGCGTCCAGTACTTCTGCCCATTTGTAGCTATAGTAGCCAGAAGCATACCCGCCTTGAAATATATGGGCAAACGCCGTACTCATACAGGTCTCGGATGTTTCCGGGAAAAGATTGGTGCCTTCGAACGCCTTGGATTCGTAGGCTTTGACATCTTTGATTTCGGACGGATTGGTCCCATGCCACGCCATATCCAAAAATCCAAAACTCAATTGGCGTAAAGTGGCCATCCCTTCCTGAAAAGTGGCCGTTTCCTTAATTTTTTCAACCAGTTCCATTGGGATTAACTCGCCAGTCTCGTAATGAAAGGCAAAAAGTTCCAGCACCTCTTTTTCATAGCACCAGTTTTCCATAATCTGACTGGGCAGTTCCACAAAGTCCCAGTATACCGAGGTGCCCGAAAGGCTTGGGTAGGTGGTATTGGCCAACATCCCATGCAGTCCATGCCCGAACTCATGGAACAAAGTAGTCACTTCGTTAAAGGTGAGCAGGGAAGGTTTGGTTTCCGTAGGTTTGGTGAAATTACAGACATTGGAGATATGGGGGCGACTATTTTCGCCATTCAAAGTGTATTGGGATTTGTAGGAGGTCATCCATGCACCTCCCCGTTTTCCAGGTCGTGGATGGAAATCGGCATAAAAAAGGGCGATAAAATTGGCCTCGGTATCATACACCTCAATGGTCTTGACCTCCTCGTGGTACTTTTCCACATCAAAAACCTCCTTAAAAGTTAAACCGAACAATTTTTCAGCCACCTTAAAGACCCCGTCGATTACATTTTCCAGTTTAAAGTAGGGCTTGAGTTTTTCATCGTCCAGATTGAACAACTGTTGTTTAAGCTTTTCGGAATAATAAGAACTGTCCCATTTCTCCAACTTTTCTATTCCATCAGTGGCTTTAGCAAAGGTGGCCAACTGCTCAAACTCCTTGACGGCGGCGGGTTTGGCCTTGTCCAACAATTCGTTAAGGAAATCCAATACTCTTTGGGGCGTTTCGGCCATTCGTTCCTCCAGAACAAAGTGTGCATGGGTTTCATAGCCCAGTAATTGGGCCCTTTCGTGCCGCAAGGCCACAATATTGAGCACATTCTCCTGATTGTCCAGTTCGTCCGAATGAAATCCTTTGCTGCCAAAGGCCAAGGATAGTTTTTTACGTAGCACCCTGTTCTCGGCATATTTCATGAACGGAATATAGCTGGGGTAATCCAAGGTAATCAGCCAACCTTCCTTTTCTTTGGATTTTGCCAATTGTGATGCTGCTTCCTTGGCACCTTCAGGCAGACCAGCTATATCAGCTTCGTCGGTAAGGTGCATTTCGAACTTATTGGTCTCTGCCAATATATTCTCACCAAACTTAAGTTTGAGCTTGGAAAGCGCTGCATCGATTTCCCGAAGCCGCTTTTTGTCATTGTCATTCAAATTGGCACCATTTCGACTAAAACTCTTATATCGTTTGTCCAACAGGGTCTGCTGCTCCGGTGACAAGGTCAACCCATCTTTTTGATCGTGGATAGCCTTAATTCGTGCGAACAATTTTTCGTTCAGGGTGATATCATTGCTGAACTCCGATAACAAGGGCGATATTTCTTGGGCAATTTTCTGGATTTCTTCGTTGGTCTCCGCTGAATTCAAATTGAAAAAAATACTGGAAATTCGATCCAATTGTTTCCCGGAATAGTCAAGGGCCTCTAGGGTGTTCCCAAAAGTGGGAGGTTCCTGATTTTCCGCGATTAGGTCAATCTCCTTTCGGGCATCGGCGATGGCCTCTAGGAAAGCAGGCTTAAAATGTTCGTTTTTGATCTGTCCAAAAGGAGCTTGGTCAAAAGGTTTTAAAAGAGGATTGTTCATGGATTATTGGGAACGTAGATTTTTAAATTTCGAATAAGTAATTTCAATAATTAGGAAAAAAAGCGTGGCAATAATGGCGTAAACCCCACCGGTCACGAAGGCAAAATTACGGGCCGTATCAGCACTTTTTTCTGGCGAGATGAAATACTCCCATCTGATATAATTGGTTATCTGAATAAAGAGATACAAAGCGAAAAAAACAAAGGTGGCCAGCCACAATTTTTTGGGTAATTGGGTCACAAACAATTTTCGTATTGCCACCAGGGTAACTATGGAAACCAAGGCAAACAAACTGCAAACAATAGTTGGAGTGTTCATGAGGTTCTTTTATATAGATGAAATTAGACCATTAAGGAATTTATCATTTTCCTTTTTTGATTTCCTCAGCTCCTTTGATGACTTTTTCCTTAAGACCTTGCTTGTACACCTCGATTTTATCCAAGATGCACTGGTCCGAACTGCCAAGAATTTGGGCCGCCAAAATTCCGGCATTTTTGGCGCCGTTTAGCGCAACCGTGGCCACAGGAACGCCCCCGGGCATCTGCAGAATGGACAAAACAGAATCCCAACCGTCAATGGAGTTGCTACTTTTCACGGGGACACCAATAACAGGTAAAGGCGAAAGTGATGCCACCATTCCGGGTAGGTGTGCTGCACCTCCAGCACCGGCAATAATCACCGCATATCCATTTTTGTGGGCATTTTTGCTGAAATCGAACAGCTTTTCTGGAGTTCTGTGCGCCGAAACAATGTCCACGTCGACTTCAATATCAAACCCCTTTAGGATTTCTACAGCATCTTGCATAACGGGAAGGTCACTGGTACTTCCCATGATTACGGCTACTTTTTTCATTGAATTCTTTTTATTTACTTTTTACTTGTATGGTTTCCTTGACCTTTTGGGCAACTTCCCGGGCTCGGGCCATATTTTCGTCCACAATGGTCACATGGCCCATTTTACGAAACGGACGGGTCTGTTTTTTACCATAAATGTGTGGAGTTACTCCCTTCATTTCCAAAATGGACTCCATATTTTCATAGATCACATCACCTGTATGGCCTTCGGCTCCTACCAAATTGACCATGATTCCTGCAACCTTGCTGTCAGTTTTACCAAAAGGAAGCCCCAAAATAGCCCGAATATGTTGTTCGAACTGATTGGTATAGCTCGCCTCAATGCTGTAGTGGCCACTGTTATGGGGGCGAGGTGCCACTTCGTTTACCAAAATTTCATCATCTTGGGTTTGGAACAATTCCACGGCAAGTAGACCAACATGTTCCATGTTTTCTGATACCTGGAGCGCCACCTCGTTCGCTTTTTTGGCAATCGCCTCGTCTATACGGGCCGGACATATCACGTATTCCACTTGATTGGCCTCAGGATGGAACTCCATTTCCACAACAGGGTATGTCACTACCTTGCCTCGGGCACTGCGGGCCACGATTACGGCAAGCTCATTCTTGAAATCTACCATCTCTTCGGCAATGCACTCCACATTGGGCAGGTCGTCCAAATCGGCTTCGTGCCTAACCACTTTCACCCCTTGGCCGTCGTAACCAAATTGGGCACTTTTCCAAACAAAAGGTAATTTGATACCGCCATTGGCCAAACTGTCCTTTATTTCAGTGGTATAGGCGAATCGGCTAAAGGGGGCGGTCGGAATGCCGTGGTCCGTGTAGAAAAGCTTTTGTGTGGCCTTGTTTTGGATGGTGCGCAATGCCTTTGTGGGCGGATATACAGTTACTCCCTCCTGTTCCAATTTTTCAAGGGCATCCACATTCACATTTTCAATTTCGATGGTAAGTACATCCACGTCCTTTCCGAAATTGTAGACTGTGTCAAAGTCGAGTAGGCTGCCCAGAACAAATTCATTGCATGCTATTCTGCAAGGCGCTTCGGCAGAAGCATCCAAGACTTTGGTGTGGATGTCCCATTTTCGGGTTTCGTAGAGCAACATTTTGCCCAATTGACCACCACCTAAAATCCCTAGTTTAAAGTCGGAAGAGAAGAAATTCATCAATCGAATAATTGGAATGACAGCAAAAATACAGGAATTCCTTGAAGCAATAAAGATTGGGCCTCGGAAGCGGCCCTAAAAATGTTATCTTTGCCAACCTAATTAATTTGATGACCAATTGATTAAGCTCCACGACAAAGTCTTTAGACCCTTTTTGACGGAACGACAAATTTTGGCCGCCATAAATGATATGGCTACTAAAATTGCCGAGGACTACAAGGACAAAGTGCCCATTTTTGTGGGGGTCCTAAACGGAGCTTTTATGTTTGTTTCCGACTTTCTGAAGGCGTATCCCTATCCGTGCGAGGTTTCCTTTGTTCGGTTAAGCTCTTATCAGGGATTGACCTCCACTGGTATAGTGGAAACCCTCCTGGACGTGCCAGAAAATATTGAGGGACGGGATGTGATCATTCTGGAAGATGTTATTGATACAGGCAGAACCCTAAAGCAATTGGTGCATCTGTTTTCTGGGACCAATGTAAAGCAGTTCAAGATAGCCTCCCTTTTTTACAAGTCGGAAATCTACAATGGGGAATATGCCATAGACTATGTGGGGTTGGAGATACCGAACAATTTTATTGTGGGGTATGGACTGGATTATAATGAATTGGGAAGAAATTTGAGAGAAGTATATCAATTAAACCAAGCTAATATGATTAACCTAGTGCTTTTTGGAAAGCCAGGGGCTGGAAAAGGAACCCAAGCAGGAGTTTTAAAGGAAAAGTACAACTTGAAGCACATTTCCACAGGAGATGTTTTTCGGTACAACATGAAAAATGATACAGAACTTGGTAAGTTGGCCAAGTCCTACATAGACCGTGGGGATTTGGTGCCGGACGAAGTGACCATTAATATGTTGAAGGACGAGGTGGAGAAAAATCCGGATGCAGCTGGGTTTATTTTTGATGGATTTCCGAGGACCGAGGCACAGGCCGAAGCATTGGATAACTTTCTGGAGTCTAAAAATATGAGGATCGATGCAACTATTGCCCTAGAGGCCGATGATGATGTATTGGTAGGCCGACTGCTCGAACGTGGTAAGGAAAGTGGCCGTAGCGATGATCAAGATGAAAGCAAGATTCGCAACAGGTTCGACGAATACAATCAGAAAACAGCTCCCCTAAAGGCATACTACGATAAGCAGGGGAAGTTTCATTCTGTGAACGGAATCGGGGAGATTTCTGAAATTACCGAGCGACTTAGTGCTGTGATCGACCAATTTGTGGTGATCCAATAAAAATCAATCTTGAATTTACAGCCCACGCTTTCGAAGGGTCAAGTACATTTGAGGCCATTGGTTTCCAAAGATTTTAGAAGCCTTTACGCGGTAGCTTCCGATTCTGGTATTTGGGAACAACATCCCATAAAGGAAAGGGCGGAACTTTTCGGTTTTACCAAGTTTTTTGCCGAATCCCTCAAATCAAAGGGAGCATTGTTGATTTTGAACAGCAAAACCGGCGGGACCATTGGGAGTACAAGATTTATGCTTAGACCTGCTTTTGGGAATGCAGTGGAGATTGGTTGGACCTTTCTTTCCAGGGCGTACTGGGGAGGAAAATGCAACGGAATCGTAAAAGAATTAATGATAAAGCACGCCGTTCAAGACGTAGATGAGGTAATGCTTTTTGTGGATAAGGAAAATATTAGGTCGCAAAAGGCGGTGGAAAAACTGGATTTTGTGCCCAAAGACAAATTGATCATTGACCGAAACCATAACCAACGACCCAATGATATAGTGTATAGGGTGTTAGGTGTTGGATAAAGCCATATTATAGGATGACTGAGGGAAATTTTGTGGATTATGTAAAGGTGCATTTAGCTTCCGGGAATGGAGGCAAAGGTTCTGTGCACCTACACCGCGAAAAGTACATTACCAAAGGCGGACCGGATGGCGGTGATGGTGGCCGGGGAGGCCATGTGATTATTAGGGGCAATAAAAACCTTTGGACACTCATCAATTTCAAGTTTAAAAAGCATTTTAAGGCCGGGCATGGGGAACATGGAAGCAAAAACAGAAGTTCCGGGGCCGATGGCACAGATGTATACCTCGATGTCCCATTGGGCACCGTAGTAAGGGATACAGACTCCAATAACATTCTTTTTGAGATTACCGAAGATCAGGAAGAACGTATTGTTCTTGAAGGGGGTAAGGGCGGCCGTGGTAACTGGCATTTTAAAAGTCCCACCAATCAAACCCCAAGATATGCACAACCCGGAATCCCGGGCCAGGAATCGCAAGTGACCCTGGAGCTCAAGGTTTTGGCGGATGTTGGTCTGGTTGGTTTCCCCAATGCGGGAAAGTCCACACTGCTATCGGTTATGACCTCTGCGAAACCCAAGATTGCTGATTACGAATTCACCACCTTAAAACCCAATTTAGGTATTGTGAAATACCGGGATTTCCGAAGCTTTGTTATGGCCGATATTCCGGGAATTATTGAAGGTGCAGCGGAAGGTAAAGGCCTAGGGCATTATTTTTTGCGACATATTGAACGCAATGCCACCTTGTTGTTTTTGATACCTGCTGACAGTAACGACATTTCCAAAGAGTATGAAATTCTATTGGATGAGCTTAGACGTTACAACCCTGAACTTTTGGACAAGGAACGGCTAGTGGCCATTTCCAAAAGTGATATGTTGGACGAAGAACTGATGGAAGAAATGAAGGTTGAGCTGGATAGGGACCTAAAGGATGTGTCCTACATGTTTATATCATCTGTGGCGCAACAGGGTATCCAGGAACTCAAGGATAAATTGTGGACGCTGTTGAACGAATAATGCGGCTTTTTTAGAATCCCAAGTCAAATATTGATTAAATTTAAAGGTATTCCCGAACGCTATGAAATACCTTTTTTCCATAATTATATTGGGCTTGCTGGCTTCTTGCGGAGGCATTCGGGTGAACTACGATTACGATAAAGCAACCAACTTCAGGAACTATTCCAGTTACAATTATTTTTCGGATATGGATTCCGGATTGAGCCAATTGGATGAGCAAAGATTACTTCGTGTATTGGATTCTACCCTGCAATCCAAAGGCTTTCTACTTACCGAAGAGCCTTGTTTTTATATCAATATTCTGAGCAGTGAATTTCGAAGTTCTCCCAACAACGCCGTGGGGGTGGGTATTGGTGGCACTGGACGGAATGTTGGCGGTGGGGTTTCCGTAGGACTTCCCTTGGGTAATTCTGGCATCCAAAGACGGATTCAGTTCGACTTTGTCGACGCCCAAAAAGACGCTCTTTTTTGGCAGGCCACAACAGAAAGTGGATACAGGGAAAATGCTTCCCCAAGCGTACGTGAAGAACGACTAAGGGCTTTGGTAAAAAAGGTGTTCTCCAAATTTCCTCCTCAATAGTCCCATTACTCAAAGAGTTTCAATGTCACTTAAAACCCTGATTAGCTGAACTTTTGTCCAAAAAGATGTAACAAAAGTTTGGAGGAACAGTCTAATTAGGATGATTATACATTTTCCCACGAACACTATAAATCAAAAAACGTATGAAATCTAAACTCAATTTTAGGACGGCTTCGTTAGCTGCCCTAGCACTATTTATTGGATGCATGTCCTATGCACAGGACAAACCAGGAAATCCCGAGTTGGCAAGTTCGGAAGCTGATCTTTTAGCACTCGCTGCATTGGACCAAGGCGACTACCGTTATACGGTCGAAGATTATTTTGGGAATCCGAAGGCATTTACCTTTCGATTTTCCCCAGACGGCAAATATCTATCGTATAGGGAAAGGGATGAGAATGGCAAACAGCACGTATTTGTAAAGAATTTGGCCAGTGGTGAATCAAAAATGGCCATTGAGGAAAAGGACGAACTGGTACGCGGCTATGGTTGGCTCAACAACTCCCGTTTGCACTTTGCCATGGATAAAGGAGGGGACGAGAACTATCATATTTATGCGGTGGATTTGGACGGCAGCAATTTGAAGGATCTTACTCCTTACGATGGGGTTAGGGCACAGTTTACCGAATTGCTTCGAGAGGACAAAGAGCACATCATTGTTTCCATGAACAAGAACAATCCGCAGGTATTTGAACCCTACATGGTCAATTTAAATACTGGGGAAAGCAAGCAGTTGTATTCCAACGATGACCCCAACAATCCCATTTTTGGATACAATTTTGACAAGGAAGGAAACCTTAAGGCATTCACCCGGATTCGCGATGGGGTGGAGCAAGATTTGTATTATGAAGATGGCGCAGGGGGCTACAAAATCCTGAAAAGCCTAAACTGGAAGGATAACTTTACCATACTTAGCTTTAATTATGCCACACCCAATCCGAATGACGCCTATGTATTGTCCAACTTGGAAAGTGACAAGGCCGAAATTCTGCTTTACGATCTTAAAGAAGACAAGAGCTTGGAAAGGGTATTTACCAACGATCAATACGATGTACAGGCAATGGGCCTTTCCAGAACAAGGAACTATGAGATTGATTACTTCTCGTACCAAGGGGAAAAGAACATTGTGGTACCGATCAGTGAACCGTACCAAAAATTGGCTGCAAAAGTAAAGGCTGATTTACCAGATAAGCAATTCCAGGTTTTGGATGCGACAGAAGATGAGAACCAATACATGGTCTATGTGGATAGCGATCGTTTGTATGGGGTTTATTATTCCTATGATGTGGCTAAAAATGAGCTGAAGGAGCTGTACAACACCATGCCCCAGCTGAAAGAGGCGGATATGTCGGAAATGAGGCCCATTACATTTACAAGTAGGGATGGAATCACCATTCATGGATACATTACACTGCCCAAGGCTGCCTTGGCGGGTGAAAAGGTGCCAGTAATCGTGAATCCACATGGGGGACCACAGGGTATCCGGGATTCATGGGGTTTTAATCCCGAGGCACAATTGTTTGCAAGCAGGGGATATGCAACACTTCAGGTGAACTTTAGGATTTCTGGAGGGTACGGAAGGGAGTTTTTGGAATCTGGTTTTAAGCAAATTGGTAGAAAGGCCATGGACGATGTGGAAGATGGACTACAGTATGTAATTGACCAAGGCTGGGTAGATGGCAATAAGGCAGCAATTTATGGGGGAAGTCACGGGGGTTATGCCGTGCTAAGGGGCTTAACCAAAACCCCAGACCTATATGCATGTGGTGTGGACTATGTGGGAGTGTCCAATCTTTTCACCTTTATGAAGACCATTCCCCCCTATTGGAAACCCTACTTGAAAATTATTAAAGAGATTTGGTACGATGAGGACAATCCTGAAGAAAAAGCCATTATGGAAGAGGTCTCGCCGGTTTACCAAATGGACAAGATCAAAAAACCATTGTTTGTGGTTCAGGGAGCCAACGACCCTAGGGTAAATATCGACGAATCTGACCAAATAGTCAGTGGGCTAAGGGAAAAGGGCTATGATGTGCCTTATATGGTCAAGTACGATGAAGGCCATGGTTTTGGTAAGGAAGAGAATCGATTGGAACTCTACAAAGCTATGATGGGCTTTTATGCCAAGCACCTGGGCAAGCAAGAAATTGCCACCCCATTACGAGATTGATCAGTCCATAACCAATTGCAAAGGAGCCTTTTTGGCTCCTTTTTTTATGCAGTTTTTGCTGTATTACCGCTTAAGGTTCCAAATTTACCACTGGTCATAATACCCTTTCCAATAGCAGGTTGCACATCTATATTTGACCTATCAATTCTTAAAACAACAAAAATGATCACCTTGGCAAAATTATTATTGACCCTCCTGTTGGATATTTTGGTATAGGAAAAACTTTAAATTCAGCGCAATGAAACAACTAAGCAAAACACAAAAAGTAATATTCGTTCTAGGGGTACTCGGAACCGTACTGGGCCTCTTTGGAAAATTCAATGGATGGGAGCACGATGATTATTTTCCCATTTTCTATACTGGGATGTCGTTCATGTGGATTGCATTCCTAAAATCAGGGAAACAATGTTATAACCCCTTCAAGCGGCAACTCGGGAGTGCCAACTCCAAATGATTCACCAATAAACTATATTTGGCCTAAGCTTGGGTTTATATGGAACTGACCAACAAAAAAAGAAATAGATTTTTTTGGCTCCTGCAGTTTTTGGGCTGGGGGTTTATCAATGTGATTTCAGTTTTTGTATTGAAAAAGATAAGTATAGAACTTATCATCTACTCCGTAGTAACCGGAATTTTCATTGGCATTTTCTCCACCTCTCTTATGCGCTGGTTTTTAAAGCGAAATGTACAGTTTGAGAGCTTTGGCGTAAACGATTTTATAAAGATTTTGGCCGCTTTCGTAGTAACGGCTAGTCTTTTCGGAGGCTTGAATTACTTTTTTGGTTTCGCCTATGTAAAGTTGGGTCCCGAACTTACCGAGGCCGAGATACAACATTTCGAGAATTACGATGCCCTCTGGATTTGGATCATAAATTCCTTGTTTATTATCGGGGCATGGACCGTAACCTATTTGGTCATCAAATTGATGTTGAAACTGAACAAGGACCGTATCGAACGCCTTGAACTCAATACCCACCTGAAACAAGCCCAATTGAACACCCTAAAGGGGCAGATCAATCCCCATTTTATGTTCAATAGTCTCAACAATATCAGAGGCCTTATGTTGGAGGATGTAGAGAAATCGAGGGAAATGCTGACCAAGCTCTCCGAGATTTTGAGATATTCCTTGACCAAAAACAATATAAACGCCATCGCCGTTGAAGAAGAGTTGGAGGTGGTTGACAATTACATTGACCTATCCAAAATTCAGTTTGAAAATCGACTGGAGTTTGTAAAGGAAATTGACAAGGACACCTTAAAACTTGAAATTCCGCCCATGATCATCCAACTTTTGATAGAGAATGCGGTGAAACACGGTATTTCCAATTTAAAACAAGGTGGACGCATACTATTGGGCTTAAAAAAAGAAGGAGAACGATTGATCATAACGGTAACAAACACCGGAAAGCTTCAAATAGGTAAAAACACTACCCAATTGGGATTAAAGAACATTCGCCAGCGGTTAAAACTTCTGTATGCCGATAGGGCTTCCTTCAATCTTAATGAAATAGGAGACGAAGTGGTAGCGGATATTAAAATTCCCTTGGCATGAAAATCAAATCGGTCATTGTTGAAGATTCCAGGTTAGCTCGTAACGAGTTAAAGGAATTGATCAAAAAATATCCCGAGTTGGATCTGGTGGGGGAGGCCGAAAATGTGGACCAGGGCTATGCACTTATTCAAAAAGAACAGCCCCAACTATTGTTCCTCGATATAAACATGCCCGAAAAAAACGGCTTTGAGCTATTGGAAATGCTGGATGAGGTACCCATTACCGTATTTACCACTGCATTTGATGAATATGCCATAAAATCATTTGAGTACAACGCTTTGGATTACTTGTTGAAACCGGTTAGCGACAAACGTTTTGCAATGGCGATTGAAAAAGTGAAGGTCAAACTTGCATCAGCTTCCGAGGAGGCGGATACAAGCAAAAGGCTTACCGAAAACAGTCAAATATTTATTAAGGACGGTGAAGCCTGTTGGTTGGTGAAGATTGGAGATATTTCACATTTTGAAATCGTCGGAAACTACACCCGTGTATTTTTTGAGGACAAAAAGCCGATGCTTTATAAATCATTGAACCAAGTGGAGGAAAAGCTCCCGAAACAATCCTTTTTCAGGGCTAATCGCCAACAAATAGTGAACACCAATTTTATTGTCAATGTCGTGCCCTGGTTCAATGGAAAACTAAAGCTTGAAATGGAGAATGGGGAGGAGATAGAGGTTTCTAGAAGACAGTCCTATATTTTCAAGGACCGAATGAGTTTATAATCAAAAAACGAAGTCATGAAAAAGGCCCTCTTTTTTGGAGGGCCTTTTTTTGTTCTGGGCGGTTGCGTCACGCCCGTAATATATCCTTGTACCTGTCTTTGTATCCAAAGAGGGCGGCAACATTCAAGATCAAAAGACCGAGCGCAGGGCCAATACCGTCAGGGGCCAAAGTGGCGTGGAACAGCACAGCATTAACAGAAACACTCATCAAAATTATGGACATCAGTGCCCCATACTTGTTTAGGATAAGGGCCAGTCCAGTTAAGATTTCGACCACGGCAACCAAATTCATGGTTTGTGTAGAGGAGAGAGCACCAAAATAGCTCATCACCGCCTCTGGCATTTCACCAAAGGGGATAAAATGGAGGAACTTGTTCAAACCAAAAGTAAGGACAAACAGTCCCAACAAGATTCGAACTACTAGAAAAACTTTAGAGTTCATTTAGTTAAATTTTATCGGTTAAGCAATAAAAATACCTATAAAATGCGAATTTGTTAAAAAATAAGCCTCAAAATTTGCAATTATACCAAAAAGTATGGCTACAGAGATTTAAGGAGCCCGCCATCAATAGGGATATTGGTGCCGGTTATATATGCAGCTTGCTCCGAGGCTAAAAAGGTGACCAAAAAACCATATTCTGAAGGGTTTCCAATCCGCTTGGTCGGAACTTGGGCTTCCATGGCAGCGCGTACCTCTTTTGGGGAAAGCCCCATTTTTTCTGCCTTTTTCGCATTGAGCTGGGCAATACGGTCCGTATCAAAATAGCCTGTAAGCACATTGTTAACCGTAATTCCATCAGCGGCCACGTCGAAAGCCAAGCTCTTGGCCCAAGTGACCACGGCAGCCCTAATCGAATTCGAAAGCGCCAAATAATTTAAGGGTTCTTTTACCGAAACTGAGGCAACATTGATAATTCTTCCCCATTGCGCCTTTTGCATGTGCTTTACTGCAAGTTCCGTTGTATACACCACTGATTTAAAGAGCAGATTGAATGCTTCCTGATAGTCCTCCACATTTTTCTCCAATGCCCCGCCGGCTTGTGGCCCTTGTGTGTTGTTGACCAAGATATCCACGACATTTTCCTGAAAATATAAAGATATGGCGGTTTTGAAAGCGTTAAAATCGGAGAAGTCAACGACGATGCACCCGTGTATTTGGCCATTTGCGGTATCCAACGTATCCAAAACCGACTGCATTGCGACTTCATTTCTTGCCATCAGGGTCACCGAGGCTCCACTGGCAGCTAATTGCCGGGCTATGGCTTCACCAATTCCTTTGCTACTTCCACCAACCAGTGCTGTTTTTCCTACTAGCGATATGTTCATCTTACCTATATTCTTCCCTAACGGGGCTAAAAACATCCATTAATTTGCATGGGGTAAGCGCTTTTCCGCCATGCGGAACCTGGGAGGGAATCACCACCACATCCCCGGGCACACAAATTTGGGTTACTCCCCCAACAGTAAATTCAAACTCACCTTCCAAAACATGCATTATTTGCTCATGGACATGGCTGTGTTCAGGAACCGGGGCGTCTTTTTCCACTTCCCAAAAAGCCCAAGAGAGGGAGTCTCCATGAATCATTTTTCCATGGTATCCCGGCATTATTTCTTTTGACGGTATGTTGGCGAGGTTCATCGTTATCAATTTTCCAACAAGATAGAAATTAATAAGATGAAATGTTTGTTTGCATTGGGGCAACCAATGTCTATTTTTGGTCGATAAACCACTGCAATGAAAATTCATTTTATAGCCATTGGGGGTAGCGCAATGCACAATTTGGCCTTGGCCTTGGCGCATAAAGGATATACCATAACAGGTAGCGATGATGTTATTTATGAGCCCTCCAAAAGTAGGTTGGAGCTCCAAGGGCTGTTGCCAGCGGAATTTGGATGGTTTCCGGATAAAATCCAAAAAGATCTGGATGCCGTGGTGCTCGGCATGCATGCCAAACCAGATAATCCGGAGTTGGCACGAGCCCAGGAATTGGGATTAAAAATTTATTCCTATCCTGAGTTTTTGTACGAGCAATCCAAGGACAAGACGAGAGTGGTTATTGGCGGTAGCCATGGGAAGACCACAATTACGTCCATGATCCTACATGTTTTGGCTTACAACGACATTGAAGTGGATTATATGGTAGGTGCGCAATTGGAAGGATTTGACCGTATGGTCCACCTTACCGAGGAGAACGATTTCATTGTGCTAGAGGGCGATGAGTACCTTTCCTCTCCAATAGACCGCAGGCCAAAATTCCACTTATATCGGGCCAATATTGCACTTTTGAGCGGTATTGCATGGGATCATATCAATGTATTTCCAACCTATGAAAACTATGTGGAGCAATTCCGGATTTTTGTGGATGGAATTGTTAGGGGAGGGAGCATTACCTACAATATGGAGGACCCTGAAGTGAAGAAAGTGGTGGAATCTTCAGAAAATGCCATCCGTAAGTTCCCTTATAAAACCCCGGAACACATCGTGGAAAATGGCACAACCTTATTGGAAACCCCAGAAGGTCCTATGCCTGTTGAAGTCTTTGGAAAGCATAATCTAAGCAATCTGGCCGGGGCCAAATGGATTTGCCAACAGATGGGAGTTGATGAAGCTGATTTCTATGAAGCCATAGCCTCCTTTAAAGGAGCTTCCAAGCGATTGGAGAAAATTGCGGAGGGATCAAATAACATTGCTTTTAAAGACTTTGCGCATTCGCCTAGCAAGGTCAAGGCCACTACTAGCGCCGTAAAGGAGCAATATCCAAATAGAAAGCTAATCGCCTGTTTGGAACTCCATACCTACAGCAGCCTCAATGCAGAGTTTTTACAAGAATATAAAGGCGCATTGGATGCTGCCGATGAAGCCATCGTTTTTTATTCCCCGAAGGCCGTAAAAATAAAGCGATTGGAAGAAGTTACCTCCCACCAAATTGCCGGGGCCCTGAATCGGGAAGATGTTACCATTTTCACTGATCCGGAGGCGTTTCAGCATCATCTGTTTGCCAAGGATTTTGATAATGCCGCCTTGCTCTTAATGAGTTCTGGAAACTATGGAGGACTTGATTTTGAAAGAATTAAGGTTCTTTTTGAGATTTAGAAAGAGTAAAATTTTTTAATAACCAGAATCAAATATTTTATTAATGTATGTGTGTCTAAAATCCCTGCAATTATAGTCGCCCCAATCACCAATGGTAGATGAAGACCGTATCGTTCTAAAAAGTTTGTTCTCTTGATAGTACATTTTAGATGTATATGAATGGCCAAATACATCATTGCCCTCAAAAATTGTACATATTATATTTCCTTTATTGTTGAAAAATGATGTTTTAGTTTCAGTTGAATGATCTCCACCAGTAAAACTTAAAGATTTGATTTTTGTACCAAATCTATTTTTAAACTCAACTTTATGGGAAAAATAGGCATCATCAGGGATGTCCAAAATTTCGACTGTATCGATATCAATAATTTTGGGAGTTAGTTCTAGTATTTTTGAATTGATAGTGTTTACATATGAACTGTATTCTGGATTTTTGTTTTCTTGTAAATTGTTATTGTAGATTGTTAGAAGGTCTTTAGAATGTGCTATTAATTTAAGTCTTTTTAGGCAGTGTGACTTATCAAGAACGACTAAGCTTTTGTTACTATCAATCCATCTGATTAAATTGTTTTCGTGGCCAAAATAGTATCGATTCTCCTTTAAATTAGCACTTTCGGAATTAGTTGTATATATAAAGTATGCGTAATGAGGAATCCAATCAAGATCATAATAGAATTCATAACGAATTGTATCTATTTCCGAGACAACTTTTTTGATTTTGTCATTTTGGAGATAAAAATGATGGTTTTTTATGGTAACTCTAGTCAACTTTGACTTGTTGAGGCCATAGTACCGTTCTTTAATTTGGTTAATTTGATTCTGTATAGAGGTCTGCCCATAAACTGTAAAAGCAATGGGAAATAGAAATATTAGTAAGATATTTTTCATTTGATTGGAATTCTATTCCAAATGTAGCTTATTGCCAAACCGATACTTATTCTAATTTTATGTATACCACTTTTGAATTGATCAATCACTGATATGAATTGACAAATTGTTAGGTGCTTTAACTTTTCTTGAAGTAAATATGTCAGTTCAAGGGTGCGCGGTATAATTATTGTTCAACCAAGAATATGGAATCGTCCAAAACAAAGCTACCCAAAAGAATACTGAAACAAGTTCGCCGTGTAACCTACATATTTCTTTCTGCCTATATGCTTGGGCTTTCCAATGTTGTTCTCGAAGAGGACCGAATGATCAACGATACCCGGGCGCAAATTGAACAAATGGAGCTTCAGGACGAGGACGACGGACTATAGTTGATATTTACACCCCAAACTGTCGTAAATGGTGGTCCAGATGCTTGTATTGCATTTGCCCCCATTGATTAGGGGTAAAATGCCCGAATGCGGGATGGGGATCCCAAGTTTGTTTATCTTTCTCAAGGTGGAACTCGTTTACCAAAGCAATCAAGTTCTCTTTTTCCGGGCCGAAATCTTTTTCGTCGACTACCTCAAAACCTTTGGCTGTTGGCAGATTGTGCTTCCACAGCTTATCATCATACATGCCTTTTTTGAAACTTTTGAATAGCAACTTCATGAAGAAATTAGGCTTTTTCATCTTATATTTACCCATAGCCAAACGCAGTGGAAATTGGCAATGATGTAACATCTGACCCACTTTCATCTTACCCCATTGGCCCTGGGAAGAGGTATTTAGCTGACCTATTCTTTCTATAACCTCAGTAACCGTCTGGGAATCGAACAATGATTTCATTCCTTTAGCTTTTGAAATAAATTTACAAACTATTACGCTACCTTTAGATTATGCAAGAAAAAACGGCTTCGTTTTCCATTAAGAACTGGGCGGAAGATGACAAACCTAGGGAGAAGTTGGTGAACAAGGGCAGAACAGTACTTTCAGATGCGGAACTCATTGCCATTTTGATAGGTTCCGGAAGTAAAAAGGAAAGTGCGGTGGGATTATCACAGCGAATATTGGCAACCGTGAACCACAACTTGAACGAGCTTGGAAAACTCTCCGTGAACCAGCTGAAACAGTTTGAGGGAATAGGCAACGCAAATGAGTATCCAATGAATGTGATGTAAAATTGATATTTATCTGTAAATTAGCCAAATAAAATAGGTGAAATGCAGGATGTGGTTGCAATTTACGCCCGTATATCAAATGAAAAGGAGGATACGGATGTTTCCATTGCCCAACAGATAGAACAGGGTAAGGAATTTGCCAAATCAAAAGGTATGGGTTACCTCATTTATAAGGATGAGGGTTTATCTGGAACATTGGAAGCGAATGAACGCCCTGAAATGTGGCAACTGCTTCAAGATATAGTAAAGAAGGATTCAAAAATCAAGATTCTTTGGGGTAGGGAACACTTTAGACTATACAGGGGAACTGAATCAAAAAGGCAAATTCAAATAGTTTGTAAAAAGCATGATGTAGATATATATTATGGTGATAAGAAGTTAGATAGGAGCGACCCAAATGTTGAACTCATGGATGATATTCTAGGGGTATTGGGTAAATTTTATGTCAATCTTACCAAACAGAACGTAAAACAGGCTATTAAAAAGAATTTCAATGATGGTAAGGCACATGGTGTCGCACCTTATGGATATAAAACAGGTGAGGGGAAAAAATTGGAAATTGACGATGACCAAGCCAAATGGGTCAGAAAAATGTTCCAATGGCATATAGAAGGTCTGGGGCTTACCTCAATAACTCAAAAACTTACCAATTTTGATGTCCCTACCCAGTACAGCCCAGACCACATACGATTTTCAAAAGAATGGGATAGAACTACTGTTTACGGGATTTTAAAGAATAAACTATACTATGGGATAAGAACCCATAATGATTGGAAGATAGAAAAGGAGGGAGGGAAGAAAAAAAGGGTTCTAGTTTCTTCAAGAGAAATCTCAGTACCACACTTGGCAATAATTGAAGAACATACTTATAATGAATCCATATTGGCATTCGATAAATTAAAAAGCTATACAGGTAAAAGAACTAAACACAAGTATCTTCTTATAGATTTGTTGGAGTGTGAACATTGCAACGGTCGTTATCTTGGAAGAGCTGATAATAGGAACAATGATGTATATAAGTGCAACAACAAAAGAAAATGGTCAGGTAAGGATAAGATTAAGGACAAGACTTGTAATAACAGAGATATAAGGAAAGGAAATATAGAGTTTTTTGTATGGGATTATTTAAGTGATGGTAAAACATTGTTGGACAATTTACTCGCAAACGGTGATAAAGAGAATGAAGAAAGGAAAGCTAAATTAGAAGAAGAAATAGCAGCATTTGAAAAGGCTATAGACAAGTTAAATGCTGAATTGAATACTTCAAGATTATCACATAGGAAGGGCTTGTATACAGATAAAGAATTTGAAGCCGATAAAATTGAAATTAACAGAACTAAAATTGAGTATAGCATCAAACTTAAAAACCACAAGGAGCAATTAAGGAATATCATAAAAGAAACGAACTTACTTGATGGACTACAAAAAGAGTTCGCTCTTATAGCAGATAGTACAACATTTGCAGATGATGATTCACCCCTTTTACAAACTATAAAGAAGCAGAAACATGAAAAAGAAGTGCTAAATTCCCGATATGGCTTTAATGATAAACAGGAATTTTTAAATAAATACGTTGATAGGATTTTGATAAACTATGCCAATGAAATATTTAAGTTGACCTTTAAATTTAAATCTCCCTTAACCGAAAGTGTTGTGTACATGGACAGGAATTTTTATGTGGCGATTGATGCGAACACAAAAGCTGTTTATGATTTAAAACACCCTAAATCACATAATTTATTGGCTAACTTAAACAAGCTTACCAAAACCATCCTTTCGATACAAGCAGAAAAAAAATCCGATTAGAGGAAACACCTTAGCTTTATTCAATACATACTATTTGGCATTTATTGAAACCGAACAATCCCACTCATAATCTCACTTCTTTTATAATAGACCCTACCACCTATACCATAAGCAATAAGCTTCCCTTTTTTTGTCCAATTATATAGAGTAGACATATCTACCTTGAAATAATCGGCAGTTTCTTGTCTGGTCATTAATTCGACAGGTACTTTTGGTTGGAAGTTCTCTTTTATGGAAACGAGTTCCTTTTCCAAGTGGTATAGTTTTCCCAATATTACTTCTGTTGCATTTGGCAAGTCTTCAAATTTTAGGTTTTTCATTTCTTTAATTATAAATGAGCATGTGAATATGAATCTATTTTGTATTTAAAAGAAATTTAGTGACAAGATGTTATATTTATATTTTGTACGCAATTACTGACATTCTAAAATGAATTTTTATTTAAATAATGAAGCTAACTCAGAAATTGAAAGAATCAATGTGATTTTTTTGTTTCATTCTAGTTGGGATGACTGGTTTACTTATTCTACTCTATATTCAGTTTATTACTATGATTCCGAAGGGCTACGCCATCATATTGGTTCTGTAAAAATTGGAGAGTTCAATATGGAGTCAAGAAAGAGAACGCCAGGTTTACCTAATTCATTTGAAGTGCTGGAAGAGTCTTTTTTTTCTTTAGGACAAGATGTAAGTTATTATGAAAGATTAAGTTTAATAAGTGTTGACTTTAGAGACGAAGTTTTAAATGCACTAAATGATATAGCATTAAAAACTAATCTGTATAAGAAATCATTAAAAGAAAATGTTACCAGAATATCCTTGCTACGTGATGTAAGTACTACATCGGTGGAGGGTCAATTTAGAAGACTTGCAACTGGAAATGCTGAGTTAACTCCATATAGCTTTAAATTTCATTTACCTAAGCATCCCAAAAGTCAGGTTAATGATATGATTTTAGACTTTAACGTAATTCCAAAATCTAACCCTCCTTCAAATATTAATGTTATTATTGGACGTAATGGTGTTGGTAAAACGCATTTGTTTAATAGTATGATTTCTTCTCTTCTAGGAGGAAATAGAAAAACAGGAAGAAATGGCTTCTTTACAAATTCACTTGATGAGTCAAAAAACCCCTTCTCAAACCTTATTTCAGTTTCATTTAGTGCTTTTGACGAAACAAACCCAATAGTAGAAAGAAGAGATAAAACTAAATACTTGAATTATTCATATATAGGTTTAAAAAGAGTAGAGAAAAATAATGATAGACCGAAGAGTCCAACAATTTTAAAGAATGAATTTGTAAAAAGTATTGAAAAATGCAAGTTGCAAGGAAAGAAAACTAGGTGGATAAATGCAGTAAAAGTTCTAGAAGCTGACCCCGTATTTAATGAGTCTGAAATATCTCAAATTTTAGAGATAGAAAATAATTCGGATTTAAAGAATAAAGCACCTATCATTTTTAATAAACTAAGTTCGGGACACAAAATAGTATTATTAACAATTACACAAATAGTAGAGACTATAGAGGAAAGAAGTCTTGTTCTTTTAGACGAACCTGAAGGATATTTACATCCACCATTACTGTCAGCATTTATAAGAGCATTATCGGATATTTTAATCCAAAGAAATGCGGTGGCGATTATTGGAACTCATTCGCCTGTTGTATTGCAAGAAGTGCCTAAAAGTTCTGTGTGGAAATTACGAAGACACGGTGCAAATGCAATTGCAGAAAGGCTAGAGATTGAATCTTTTGGAGAAAATGTAGGTTTACTTACGCAGGAAGTGTTTGGTTTAGAAGTTACTCATTCTGGATTTCACAATATCTTGAAAAGCATTGTGCAAAACTCTAATAGTTTTGAAGAGGCTATTAGCTCATTGGATAATAAGATAGGACAAGAGGGTAAAGCTATTTTAAGAACATTAATGTACAATAAGTGAAAAAAATAGCTAAACCATTATTCTTGGTTTCGAATGTTCTTGAAGACTGCGTTGATAATCTAAAAAATCAAGTATTGAAACAAGAGATATTAGATTCAATTGATTTTTTTACGACTGCCGAATCGGAATTTGAAGATAAAATCAATGGAAATAATCTATATCAAATAGAACAAAATAAAATCATTAGTGAATCAATAGATTCAACTGTGCTAAAAAGTATCTATTCTGATAGGATGGTTAATAAAAATAATAAGGGGAGGGTTTATTATGATTCTATTTTTGTTTCAGCTCCAAGTGGAAAATGTCCCTTTTGTTCGGTTAGATTAGTTGGAGCGTTAGACCATTATTTACCAAAATCTAAATACCCTTTACTTTCTGTCACTCCAATTAATTTAGTTCCATCTTGTAACGATTGCAATAAAGACAAATTAGTGGACACTCCAAATAGTAGAGAAGAAGAAACGTTACATCCTTACTTTGATGACATTGAAAATTTTGATTGGTTAAAAGCAAAAATAATTACACTAAAACCCATTAAATTTGAATATTATATTTCACCTCCTGATGATTGGACTGATTTATTAAAAGCCAGATTAAAACATCACTTTTCTGCATATCTGCTTAATGAATTATACTCCATTCATGCAATTGAGGAGTTTGAAAATATAAAACTGCAAATAACCAAATTATTTCAAACAGGAGGCGTAAATCTATTAAAGGAACATATTTTAGACTGCTATAAGAGTAGATATTCTGTAAATAAAAATTCTTGGCAAACCGCTTTTTATCATTGCCTATATAATGATTCAGATTTTTGTGACGGGAACTTTATATAAAATCGTCTTTCTACGGTTTTATTTTATATCCTCGTAAAATTTAGTGAAAATAATGTTCAGAAATATTCTTAATGAACATTATCAATGTTTTTAGTCTATTTAACCATGCTGTACAACTAAAATATTCATTTATATAGTATATTAATTAAAAATGAACATTATTTTTGTTCAAATTGCTATCTATGGTGGGTTCTACTTATATAGATTTTGATTTGGCTATGACCAAAGGGAAAAAACTTATCCGTTCTAGAGAGAATCCAAATTTTGGACTTCTTATTATTTGCGGTATCAATCTTGGACTTAGGATAGATGATTTATTGCATTTAACATTTAAACATTTAAAACAAGAGGAGTTTGCGATTATAGAGGGTAAGACTGGTAAGAAAAGGATATTGCAAGTCAATGATAATATAAGGGTGGCTCTTAATTTTTTTGATGATGATTTGACTTATAGTTTAGATGGTCATCCATTCACTTCGCAGAAAGGCTCCATCTATTCCGTGCAACATGTCAATAGGCTTATAAAGAAATATTTTAAAGGGAAGAATATTAGTAGCCATTCATTGCGCAAATCATTTGGGAGAAGGGTTTGGGAGAACAACAACAAGACCGATGAAGCCCTATTGTACTTATCAGAAATCTTCAATCATCAAAGCCCAGCAATCACTAGGAAGTATTTAGGGATAAGAGCGGAGGAAATAAAGAACATCTATCTAAACTTGTAAATAATTGTAAATATGGATGAAGTATTGAGAATTACTGCAAAGGATGAAATTTTAAAATTTGTACTGGGTTATGATGGAGTAAATAACGTTTTCATAGCCAAGAACCTTTTTAAAAATAAAATTGGCTCTGAAGAGGTCAAAAAGTTGTGCTATGAAATTGTGGAGTATGACAAATTTTTGCTTGATATTAAAGTAGTTAAAGATATTATAGTTGTAAGTGGTAATGACCTTACAAAAAAGTTCCTAAAGGAAGAAAAGTTCTACTTCATTGAATTCAAAGAAACAGCAGGGAAGTTCATGAAGGAGTTTAAGAAAAATGAACATCTAAGAAATGAAAACGAATTAAGGAATTTACAAAAAGTAAACCTCAAACTTACCAACAAACTAAATAAGCAAAAAATAAAGACTCATTATATACCTATAGTAATTTCCATTATCAGTTTAGGATTTGCTGCCTACTCACTATTTAAGCCATCCAACGGGGTTTCCCAAAAACAGTATGACACTAAGATTGAATTTATTGACCAAGAACTAAAACAGCTTAGAATTGAATTTAAACAAGAGAATGACGAATTGAAAGAAAGGTTGTATAAAGCTGAAATGCAGATTGCTATTTATGAATCTGACTCTTTGCTAAATGGAAAAAGTTCAGATTTATAAATTTGAAATATTATTTGGTGGAATACTTACATCAAAAGAATAAGGTTTTCCTTTATTGAACTTTTTCAGATTTTTCCTGACAAGATTTATTGCGATTGTATAAGCCCCTGCACCTAATACCGTGGTTGCGATATCCTCATTAGTTAATCTAGTAATAAGCGAACCTATTGAATAGTCGATTACAGTGGTTATAACTGGGTCAAACTTCGCATCAATTTCAAAAATTATTGAATCATTGACAGCATCACATAATGCATTACAATAATCATTTAATTTCGTTTTTACTTTGTTTCTTAGTTTTTTGGAACTAGGTTCATTTGAATAATCGATTAAACTCTGTTTGTATAGGTGGAAATGTTTATCCTTTATTTCCTCCAAAATGGGAGCTTCAATTTTTAATAGGCTTTCAATAGAAGGCAAGTTAATAGTGGATTTGAATCTTGGGAGGTTTTTGAACTCATTTGACTTCTCATCATACTGGTCTTTCAATACAATTGGAGAGACTTTGTTATAAATCGGGAACTCTATTGTACAATCATATCTTTTTGCGAGTTCTATTTGTTGCAAGTGATTCGTGATTGCTACAATTGCGTCTAATGATTTCTTCTGTTCTTTATTAGCTTTTTGCATGATAAAGTTAACATTTGATTTAGTCTCATCGCTGTATTCTTTTCCAAGTATCCTTTTACCAATAGAAGAAAATAGCATTGACCTTTTTAATGGAGTACCATCCAATTTGATAGAATTTATGGAAGCCTCTTCAAGACATTTATATCTCCATTCTTCACTTTCTCTCCAAACACCTTTAAACCATTTATAGTCGGGTTCATTTTTTACGTATGATAAAATCTCAGATTCATTTTGATGAAGTAAACCCTCCATCATTTTAAGGTAATAGTTTTTGTTTAGACCGCTATTCTCATCGAAATAAGAGGCTTTCTTTGTCTCTAAACCTTTATTGATATCCGAAACAAATTCTTGATTGTAGGGATTAATCTTTTTTTTCAAATCTGGAAATGTCGAGGGATTATCCTTGTAGTGGATATTTACAAAAGAGTCAAATAAAGTCCACATATCCTCAATATTGTTATTTCTTATGGCAGGAGTAATTGTTCCATTTCTTGAAAAATAACTCAACAAAGAGTCTTTTTTCCCTTTAGAAGCTTTCATATACTCTCTGACTCCACCAGAATTAAAACAATAAGCACCATCAAGGACTACCCTATCATTGAATAAAATATTCATAAGGAGACTTTCCTGAAAATAATCCAACTTGACTATATCTGACAACATGCCATCCGCAATGCAGAAAAAACTTTTTAATTCTTTTGTTTTCATTTTTGGAAATTTCACTTAGGAAGATATCAATAAAAATATGAAACTCACCAGTGATATGTAAAGCCAGATTAATAAAGATTTTCATTGCTTTTTTAAAAAGGTTTGCTGAAAGGAGAAGGAGCAAACTTTTCGTTACTTATGACCAAAGCGAACAAAATATCAAGGTTATATATCCATGATAACAGACTCCTGTCCAGTATGGGAAAGAAGGTTAAGGCTATAAAATTCGAAGTTTGTGTTGGTTTTTTAAAATCTTAAGATTATGCTAGGTAGTTCAGAAAGCAAAGCTTATTTTTAGGAGCAATTACCTTCCTTGGACTGGTTTGTAGCGTCATACCATTTGACTAATTTCTTTACCACCTCTGGTACTCCTCCCATTCCCTCTGCATTTGGGTCACTTCCATCATAGTTGGGCGTTATAGTAATATCTCTTATCAATTCTACTCCATTTTCGATTTCCTTTATCTGTAATTTTACACATTTCAAAAGCGTTCCAGACTTATCGTCATGTTTGTAGCCCAATACCTTAATAGATGAATTCATTTTGTTTGATAAACGAGAATCGTCATTAGGATAGAAGTCATCATCGCCAAAATCTGATTTATTGATTGTAGTCATATTTAATATTTTAGAGATAAACGCAGACTTAATTTGATAATATCAATTCACAAATGCTCCGAATGCTTTTCCTATTCTTATGCCAACAAAATGATTTGCGTTGATTTCCCTCCATTGCAATTCAAAGTTTATGGTATTCTTGCCGTCTTTGTCCTTAATATTGAAAGGTATTCCCAACTTCCAATTTGTTTTGTCGTAATCACTCCCAAAATTCCATTCCATAGCACCAGAAACCCCTATAACATCCTTGTAAAGAATAGTAACGATTTCAGTTTTAATTTGAGTAGTCCAAAACTCTCTGTAATCTCCAGTAAATATCTCTTTCGTTTCTATTGGCAGAAATTGATTTTCAGAGTTTTCAACCAAATTGGTGAAGGTTTTCTTTTTCACTACCCCAGTTAATATGTTATTGTTTCGGAAGTATGACAATGTATTTGTTAGTGTCCCTTTTATACCCAATGACTCATTTATGTCCAATACTTTAGCATAAATATTAGCGGAACCGAAATATTTTTTATTGTTGAAATCTTCTTCCAGTTCGTTTTCTTGAACATAAACATTCTGGTCTGTTATATAGGTGTAATCTACATTATTAAGTGGTTGAAAGAAGCCAAAATTAAGCCATACCAAATACGACCATTTATCCAGTTTTTCCTTTTTAATGAAATCATTCATCTCTTTGGCAATGGTATTATTGATTTTTTCTTTACTTAAATCCTCAACATCTTCATCATCAAGTGTTTTCAAAACCTTCTTTCCAAGTTCTGATTTAGTTATGTCAAACTTTTCCTCATTAATCTCTGCTTGTTGTTTTATGGTATCTCCCCTAAAATCAGGTACCTTTTCTCCACTTCCTTTCCTAGGTTTAAAACTTCTAAAACCTAAAACAATAGTAAATCTTAAATCCAAGCCAAAATTAATCGGGTTTTCTTTGGTATCGGTCAAACTGAAAAACGAGTTTTCAGTCGTGCCAATGGCTTTGAACCCCATATACCCTAGCAGTCTCATATATTTAGTAAGGTCGCCTTTCCTGAAGTCCTTAGTGTAACCAAAATCGAATGTTTTGTCATCTGTTTTCAATATTGCTGTAAATTCCTTGTTTGATGGTGTTTCAGGTGAAACAATGTAATTGTTAAGAATATTACTGAAATAATAATTCAATGTTTTTGTGTTATAAACCTTATTGTCCTTTTTGTTTTCAATATATTTTTTTATTTCTGGCTCCACTTTCCTTATAAGTTCTGGACTATAGGTTTGTTGCGAAAAAGCTGTAGTCATTATGAAAAGGAATGCAACAAAAAAGAGCTTAGATATTACTCTCATAATTGATTGTTTGGCAAAAAATAGTTTTAACTCAAATACACCCACAAATGGGTTTTCTATATAGGGGAAGTTTAAAGCACTCAAAATAAATCTTTTACACGAAATCATATTGCACAAAACCCTTAAAAAAACTAAGGTTTTCATGCAATTAATTCAATGCGTTATATTGACATAAATAATTTGTGAAATGGATTTATTGGAAGAAGCAAAATTTAAGGATAAGATTCTGGGATTAATTGTCGATAAAGAAAATGGAGTAGGTGATTTATGGTTATATCATCAATTAAAGGAAGAAGATATATCCAGAGAATACCTAAAGGAATTTTTGGAACGCTTTGCAAAAAACCATTCAGATTACATCACCTTAACAATTGGTCAAGAACATCATGTGCGTAAAAGTCGGCTGACAAAAAAAATGTTGGATGATGGAGGGTTTGTAAAAGAAAGGGAGAGACATATTGAAGCCAATAAAAGTTTGGTTCAATCTACCCTGCAAGGTTCAAGAATCAAGGATTTACAGGAAACAGAACTTAAACAAAAGATTAGGAACAACAAGTTTACCCTACCAATAGCTATTACCAGTATTATTATTTCATTGGGTGCTTTGGGTTGGTCTATTTTTAACCCTTCAAAAACAGTTTCAGAATCAATTGATAATAATGGATTAAGGAATATTGAAATGAAGATACAGCAGCTTGAAGATGGATTAAAAAGGGAGATTGATAGTCTTAGAAACGAAATCTTAGAAACAAATCTTTTGATTAAAGCCTATGAGGCAGATTCAACCAATGCCTAAAATTTAAACAACAATTTTTGTCAATTCAATGTGTGGAATAATTCGCCCAATAAAATCGACTCTTGTTCTCTCTCGATAACTTGATGCAAACCCCCTAATATTACTAATTAAAGTGCAATAATCCTTATCTGCTTTGTTTTCCACAGTAATCCTAAAATCATCCTTACTTGCATCACCTTCAAAAAGGATTACAGATTTATCTATTTCTTTTAAGTATCTCCAATAATAGAATAATATTTCAGCTTGAAACCAAACAAAAAAGTTCAGCATTTTTTCATCTTTTAAGGGATAGAATAATTCAAGTGTCTTATCCAATAATTCTTGTAAGTCTAATTTTCTTTCAACAAGTTTTTCATAGAAACCATCGTTATTTTTCACCTTTAAAAATATTATGAAAAGAATACACATCGGATTTGCTTTTTGCGTAAACGATAAGGATTTAATTAAGATTGAAAACAGACCTAACATCTTTTCTAATTGCCTTAACGTTGGATTATTAGATTTCTGTATCAAATCTAGCATGAACACCAAAGCATTTAAATCTTCAGAAAACTCTCCATGCCTTATTCTATCAGTACTTGTATAAAAGTCACGAAGTCCAAAGTGAGTAGTTAGGAATAGTGTATAATCCTTAACATCAGGTTTTGGTAATGAGAACTCTACATCTATAAATCTTCTTAAGTATTCATTTGAATCAATATACTCACTCCCATATACTCCCCTTATGGAATGCCCTAATTGTATTTTGTCAATTGATATTACAAATACTACACCTTCAACATTAAAAAGGTGTTTCATCTTTTCCAAGATTTCAACGGCATAGTTTGGTCTGCACCTATCCAGTTCGTCTATTATGAAAACAATTGGATTTTCATCATCACCACTATTTACGTAATCTTTTAGACATTCTCTAAATTCTTGAATACTATTCTTTTTTTCTTCAAAATCATTCAGCCCCTGTTGTAAACTATCCAAGGTATATTCCCCGACACCTTCTGCTATTAATTCAACAGCTTTATCACCTGTGGCTTTGCCTACAGCATGTTTTAAAAGTTCAAGACCAACATTTTTTAATAATGGCAAAGTCTTATTGAGAACTTTAGCGAAAAGTTCTTCTGAATCGTCTTGCAACTTTTTGAGTTCTGATAAGAGTGCTACTATTACTTCATCTTGAAAATCATTTTCCCATGCATTAAAATAAATAGTTCTATAATCTTTGTTTTCCAGATATTTCTGCCACATCTTAACGAAAGTGGTCTTACCAGTTCCCCATTCGTTGTCAATCGCAAGGACAAAACCTTTTTTATAATTTGATATGATGCTGGTAAGTACATTGGCATATTGCTCCCTTTCCAACAAGCAGTTTTCAAACGGATTTTCCCCAATGATGATTTCTTTGTTCCTGAGTTCCATACCCAAATATAATGAACATAAAAAGTGGTAACATAATGGGTATATGTAGAATTATTATTCATAATACTATAATTCTGATATAATAATCTACAGTTTACCATTGTAACAATCTTATTGTACAGTGGTAGATACCTTTCTCTACTCTTCGGGGCATTTTCGACCTTACCCTACGATTCTGTTGCTGGAAGTGGTGTTTTGACCCTCTCACAACCACTCCATTTCGGACTTTAAACTACTATTTACTAATAGTTTATATTTTTGTGGCATCCATTTTTAAGTGGTATCTTTGCAGTAGCTGTATCAGCTAATCTTCCACAAGATTTTACCATATTTTTTTTACGGTTCGTCCAAGAACTACCCAAATCTATTTCAGCTATGGAAAGGACTTTCTACAAGAGCGTTGTGCTTCCTATTGACCTAATCGGAGCAGTCGACAAAATCGGTTTCTCCAACATCAAGAGACAAAAGGCATTTCATTTCATCGACCTATTGGTTCGGGATTCCATACAGGAGCATGGTTCGATGTATGCCCTTGTCCCTTTTAGTGCCAATCTCTTCCGTGAGGTTTTCAATTCCAAATATCAAGAATTCCTAAGACCTTTATTGGATACCGACATCGTACAATGTGATGAAAAGTACAGTAAGGATTCAGGCAAGTCAAAGTTTTACAGAATCAATCCAGAGATTATCCAGAACGTGGATACTACAGCCGAACAAAAGGTAAAATACACTTACAAGTATGTCCAAGACTTGAAAGAGGAAAAGTTCTTAAATGGTTTTGAGACCTTTTACAATAGCCTTGACATACCTTATGATGAACTTTACCATGCCATAGATGACCATGTGTACAATATCGGTGAGGATGGATTAAAGGTTAATTACTCAATTGAAGATGGCAAGCTCCCTATACTCCATGATGATGGGGAAATCAATTACGAATACAGGGACAGGGCAATTAAGAAAGCCTGTAAAATGGGAATGGAGCTTATTCAAGATGGTGACAAATATTACATGGATACCATAAAGGATTATTTGTCGGGCAAAAAGCACAGGATAATGTTGTCCTATACCCAATCGGTCAAGAATATGGAACAGGGAAACCTATATGCCAAACGCAACAGGACGAACCAACGCCTTGACCACAACTTCACCACATTGCCAAAGATTTTGTTGGAGATAATTATGCAGAATAATGGTCTAGGGGAAATCGATGCTACCAATAGCCAGTATGCTATCTTGGGAAATATCATAAAAGATGTTGTGCATGACGGGTTTGTGCAGGATTCAACTGATGGGGTGCTGTATGATGAGGTCAAAGAAATTTTGGGATGTGACAGAGACACGGCAAAGACCACAATGATGCAAGTGGTCTATTCTAAGCCGACCACAAAAAGTCCCGAAAAGGAAAAGATTAGGGAACGTTACCCTGAAATGATTGCGTATGTCGATGACTACAAGGTCAAATGGGACTATAAGCAACTGCCGATAAGGATGCAGAAGGAAGAAGCCCTAATCTATGTTGACGGGGCATTGGACAGGCTATATGGCTTGGGCATCAATTGTATCACAAAGCACGATTCGGTGATATTCTTTGAAAAGGACAGGGAAACCGTAAAAAGTGTTTTGGATGAAGTACTAAAAGAGAAGAACTATACCCTTGACCTAGCATGAAAGAACTAAAACTCAAATACCAAAAAGGAACAAAGACCTACACACAGATTCGTTCCTCTTGTCGAGCCTACATCTATGAAGTGAAGGATTCGGAGACCGTCCATATCTACTATGAGGTTTTTGAGAGAAGATACAACAGACGTTTCGATTGTATTAGCTACCCCACCAACAAAGCATTTGGTTTCTGGGCATGGTGCTGTTCAAGGGGAAAAGACCATCAAATGGCACTTAGAGCGGCACTAAAAAGGTTTGAGTTTCTAAGCAAACAAAAAGAAGCTGCTTAGAGTGTCTATTGGTTGTTATGCTTGATTAAATAGCTTGATTAAATTTTGTATGTTGCACATTCGGACTATTCAGATTACTTCAATGACCTTTACAATTTACTTCAATCAGTTTTTAGGAGATTCATTAATAGGATTTTTCCTGGATAATATTTCATTAAATGACATTATTAGCTTAATTAGTGCGTTTCCCCTTGTTGGTTATGTTTTTTATAAGGTCAAGGAATATAGAAAACATAGGAAGAGGGTAAAGAAAATTGAGGAGAGAAACCTGTTGTTTGAATATACTGAATGGATTGGTTTAGACCATTGGTCTGTCGAAAGTGTTGACGAAAGGTCTAATGAGGGTTATGACCCTTTTGAGTTTTACGTTGATAAAATAACTAACGAAAGTTTCTTTGAAAGCTACGAAGATGTTCTGGCACTATCCAAATTTGGAAAGGCACAATTAGAGGATATTAATATTGAGAATTTGGAAAAAAAGGTTTTGGCAAAGTATAATGTTAAAACTCCCGATGAGCCTAAGGTTGCTACGATTAGTGCGATAACCAGATTAAGAAGTAGAAACACCGAGATTTCAGGATTAAGGATTAGAGTTTTTCCACTAGAACAGGAGGTAAAAAATTTAATTGTTGATTTAGCTGAAGAAGCCAAAAGAAGAGGCTCTTTATTTATTGAAAACGGTGAGCCAGAAAACTTAGAAGAGTTAGTTCCATTTTTTCCAATTATCCGAGATATTCAATTTTTCTATTTCGCAGAAGATGAGGATGATAATATTTACTGTTTGAAAGATAAAAATGGTTTGGGCTATTTGAAAAAGACTAGTGTTGCTGATAAGTATTTTTCTAGTGATGGAAACGTAGAGTATTTACACGATGAGGTTGGACTCGATAATTATCAAGCACACGGTCAAGATGTCATATTTAACAATAAGTCGTTTATCCTTGGTTTTGTGTTTAAGTTGACCACAACAAAGAAAAATGTCCAAAAAGTTATAGGTAGATACAATTCGAGCACCTCATTTAAACTTGAATCCATATTAAAAAAAGAAATTGGAACAGAAGAACTGAGTGAAGATTTTAGGCTTTCTATAAACACACAATTGGTAAAACAAAAAAAACTAATTGGATATGGATAAAACAATAGTTATCACCTTAGTAACTTCGTTAGGAATACCTCTTGCAATTGAACTTTTTAAAATTGTTAAGAAGATTGATTATTGGAAAAAAGTAAGACTGAATACCTCACTAAAGGAGACCTACAATGAAAAAAAGATTTCTTTGTTAGCTAAAATAACTTCATATTTTTTCTTTAAATCTGTCAAAAAAAATCATTGGTCAGATGAGAACATAGTGATAGTTGAAAGATTTGGAAACAAAAGACCAGAAATCAAGGTTACAAAAAAGGTTTTACGTCTAAAAATACCTGAGCAGTATAAAGCAATTATTGAATCCTACTATCCAGGTTTTGATAATTTGGTTTTGCAAGACAATATGCTCGATGAAGCACAAGAAGTGTTAGAAAAAGAATACTCGGATTATTATAGCCTTTCTAAAATCAATCAGAGGAAGAATTTGAATGAAATCATTGAATGGCACAAGAACGAGGTGGCACAAACTTTTGTAAATCGCTTGAAATCCTCTAAAATATGTTTTAACAATGAAATGTATGGTCTTTGGAATTACAAAATGGGGAAGGAGTTAACAATGGAGTTTTACAAAACAGATTTTTTTACTTTCCAAGTTTTTCAATCTATACATCAGGAGTTGGCAACCAATCCAAACTGCGGGATAAACAATATAACCGATGGTAAAAGCCTTATGAAATACAGAGTCTTTTTATGCTCGTTTGGCATCAATACCTTTCTAGTATCCGATAGATTGAACCATAGTGAAATCCTATTTGCAAAGCGGTCAAAATACAACATAGGTGCTGGTATTTATAAAAACAGATACCACTATTCAATGAACGAGGCTTTTAGTATTACCGATAATAGTGGTAATAAGTCCAATGAAGCATTTGTCGAGTGTATAAAAAGAGGGTTCAATGAGGAGCTTGGAATTCCAACCAATCTGGAAGCAAATAAAACAGTTTTGCTAGATTTTAACTTTTCAAAAAAATTAATGCAGGTAGGAATTTCTTCTGTATGCTATTTTGATAATTTCAATTCTGAGGACATACGTAATTGCTACAAAGGTGCTAAAGATGGTCGCTTAGAAACTGACGATTTGATTTTTATTCCTTACAAGAGAAAAAGGATAAAGCCACTTATTTATTATAATTCTATTCCGAAAATTAATAATCCCAAATACAAGCATAGTAAGCATATTGATTCACTTACCGATGAATCTCGTTTGGGACTGTTTCAACTATTTGCCAGATACCCTAGAGTTAGTTATTTGAAGAAAACAAAAGCGCAATATTTTGACAAGGAATAATCAGCTGCGCACAAGAGTTCAATATTGATTTATTTTAAGCAAGCAGTCTAATATTGATTTTGAGGTGTGCAGTACTTGTTTTGAGGCATTTTCTTGGTCAATCAATGTCCTAAGATGGATTTCCAAAAAAAGCCCCTCTATCGCTTCATTGCATCGACTTTCTTTGGTTTTATAGGATTTGATGGGGGGAGGGAAGTTGTTGTCTTGAAGTGGTGGGGGCTTTGATGGGGGCGTTTGTGTCAAGGGTACATATAGTACAAATTATAAAACATCAGTTTCCGTCACTATATGCGGTTTATACCTATTTTTAGGAGTATATAATTATATCTTAAATCTATACAGACAAGTTGATTTCAAGTATGACAAAAAAAACTACAACAAAAAAAAATATTCAATCTGAATTCAAGCTTGCTGAAGAAAGTTTGGAGTTTTGTTGGGGCTTTTTGTGTGATTTGAAAACTCTTTCATACAAGGACAACAACTTTGTTGATAGACTATTAAAATTCCAAGAAACCCTTGCCATAACAATTTTCAGATTGCAATTGGCAAGGAATAATGTGATTGCCGAAGAAAAACATCGTATAAAGAATAAGGGTAGTTACAATTATGATTGGTTTCGTGCAAAAATGAAACGACTGTCAACTTTCAAAAAAGGAATTGATTCAGTTGTAAATATGTCCAAATCTTTTGGAGATGCTTTCGCTTACTTCTTTTACCAATTTGAAGAGGAATTGTTAGCTAAGCATTTAAACCATAGAAGGATTATTAATGATAGTGCCGATATAGGTAAAAGAGGGGAAATTGAATTTATCAAGAATGTAAAACATATAGAAGGACATTTTACTCTTTTTCACGATATCACAAATACTTTGCGTTATGGCGATTTTAGCTTTATTAATTTGAAGACTCTCAAAGTTGAGAAAGTTGGTGAATTGAAAACTAAAAAAGTGGATTCTCAAACTTTAGATTTGAGCCTTACCTATTTCAAAAGAGATGACATAGATAAAAAGAATAAGCCTCTGAAAAATCCAGAATTGGAAAAGACGAGGAAAGGAAGACAAATTCTCGGAATGGCAAACTTATTATTTAATGAAAAAAAGGATAATGACACAAAAAAGGAACTTGTTAACCCAACATATTCAAAAGAGGTAGAAGAGTTGCTTCTATCATCAAAAATAAACCAAAGCAAGTATGTTCAGGTAAGCGAAGGACTAGCTTTTATTTCACTAAAATCTCGAAAAACAAGTTTATACAATAATATCTTTCATAAAGATTCTGCTAAATATGGTGTTAATGACGACTTCAAGGAATTATACGTTGAGGTAGCAAAAAAAATAATAAAAAAGGACTCTGAGAACAATGGAATTATAATCGGACAGTTGCTTTACAATCCAGATTTGACTGATAAAAGTACACCTGGAACTATTCCTTTATTTTGGCATCCTATCGATTATAATGTATTAAAACAAGTGTATTTTTTGAACACGATAGTTATTTCACTATTTAATCCAGTTCACTTAATTGAAGAAATTGAGAAATTAGGATACTTTGTTGATAGCAAATATTCCAACAAAAAAAGAGAAGATATAAAGCCGACCAAAGGAATTGACAGATTTGACTTATTCATATCCTATATCATTAACTTTTTAATGACTGAATCTTTTGTTATAGAATCCGTCCAGCAAATAGAAAATGAATATGGACAAGGAATAAATGGTCAAAATGCCCAAATATCAATTAAGCCACAACAAAAATTTGATATAATCCCAGCAACTAACAAGATGAAGAAATAGTTCGTTGTTCCTTTAAGCCAAAACCTTAAAAATTAAAATATATTGCAGCATAACCCATACCTCATGGTGCTTTCCGATACCATAAAACCGTTTAAGCTTACCAAGGAAATCCACGAATCCAAGGACTATAAAGCTCTTTTGTTGAGCAACTATATCCAATTCAGTAACGGCATTACCATGATAGATTATGCCAGAAATGAAAAGAGGATATTATCATTGGGTAATTATGGTGTTGAGGAGTACTTCAAAAGTGTAAATGGGTACATTTCTATGTTGGACATGATTGTTTGCCCGTAACATCGATTTTGAAGTATGCAATGCGATGTTTAAGCCACTTTCTCTTTTGGTAGGTGTCTATGGATGATATTTGTTAGAAAGTTTCTATTATGACTTGCTAAAGTGTAAATGATATTTTAAAACTAAACGAGATATATCTATGACGAAGTTTGATTTTATTAAGCTTAGGGAGACTAGAGAGCTATATCCCCTTAAAATTAAAAAGAAAAAAAAGTATCATTTGGATTTAATCAATATTGAGGAAAGTTGGACGGGTAGATTAGATGCACACATAAGTAACACATTTATTCTTGAAGCAGTTCAGTTAATAATTAACTCAATTGCTCAATTTGAACAGGGATATTTTGATGCATCTTATTACTCCTTAAGGCAATCATTGGAAGTTTCTACTACAATGACCTACCTGGTCGATAATGATGATGAAATCAGGAAAAATGAGCTTAAGAAGTGGAAAGAACAGAGCAGATTTCCAATGTACAGCCAGATGATTAAAATCTTGGAATCAAACGAATCTGTGTTTTCAGATATTAAGGAAAAAATGACTAGCTACTTTTTGGAATTAGACGAAACAAAAAGAAAGCTCAATAAATATGTCCATAAGCAAGGCTTCAATACATTTTATGTTGCCAAAAATCATCCTTTTAACCAAAAGAAAAGCAGAGATGATTTCATCAAGGAATATGAACAACATTTACAAAAATGTATCGGAGCTGTTGCAGTGTTTAGATTAACAATTGACCCATTTCCAATACTCCTAAATGACCCAGAAATTTATGTACGGACTGGTGATACTATGACCAGAGGTTATGGTGATGTTTTTATTGAAGAATATATTGGGGGTCAAAACCTTGAAAACTACAAGCTCACTGAAATGTATCAAAACCATTATGACTCGATTATTTTGGAAGATGCAAAAAATGAATATGTTACCCATGTTGTTAAGGACAACTATATAGATAAAGACAATTTGGATAGAATATTTGAACAACAACATTTACTGGGTCGACATGACCTTGTTGCGGTGGTATTGTGCGGTTTTTCCGAAAGTGTTGCCAAAGTTTATTGTATGGGAGGCTTACACTTTTATTTTTCTTCGACAAAATCCAACAGAAATAAGATGTCTATGAATGGTTTGGATTTTAAAGAATTTAAAGAAAGCCCTCAAAATTATAATTTAACTTATGATGAGGCATTTATTTCAACAATTGAACTTCATGGGGAGTGTTACTTCATTGAGCATAATGAAAAATTAAATGAATCGGAAATACAAGAACTAGAGAAACTAAGAAAACTATATTCTTCAAATAAGTGAGAATCAACATATTCTATTGGTCAATCCTCGCCTGGTTGGAAATCAAAACGAAACTATTGAGTTTTCGAACTGTTCAGAAAGTGCAATACGTATGCGTATAAGGGGAGGTAAAAAAGTTTGAGTAAAAATCGTCCTAGTTTTGGGGTTATGTGGTAGGGTCGAGTTATCGATGAATCATTCCAAACCCAATAATTCAATAATCTTTTTATCTTCTAACTTTAGTGCTTTAATGAGGAAAATAGTAGTGACCAATGTTATGTTCCCTACTCCGTTTTCTATTCTGCTTATTTGAGTTCTGGATAGTCCACATTCTATCGAAAATTCAAATTGTGAAAGCCCTTTCATTTCTCTATAAGCCTTAACTTTTGCTCCAAACTCTTTTAAAAATTCGGTGGATTCTTTCCTTTTCTCTTTGTCTCGAAATGCCATGCTCGAAATTCCTTAGATGGGCAAGGATGCATTGACACATATATAATACTTTCAATAAAAAGTTTATTTTATTATAATATATTCAATAATATTAAGTTTTAGATTTGAAATCTTCATAAAATTTACCATGAATTCCAAATCAAAACTTAGAAACACAATCAAATCTTTTCTCATTTTATCATTACTTCCAATCGTATCCTGCTCCAAATCGGATGATGGAGCAAGTTCAACAGCATCCATAAACCCTCCTGAATGGATTCAAGGGACTTGGCTTAGCAGTACCAATGGCTTCAGGTTCACCCAAAATGACTTCGTATCAATCGTACTCAATACCGAGACCAGTCACAAAGGATTATTGGATTTAAGCAGTAAAGATGCATCTACCGATGAGGTCAAAACCGATGGTACCTATAATCTCAAAATGACTTTTACAGCAGGGCAATCTACAACCTATGAATTTAGCAGAAAGTCAGAGTCAGTCATAGTATGGGAGAACCATGTCCTTAATCCAGAATATATAAAACAATGAAACAGAAGAAAACAATCAAAATTGATAGAGAAGTTATAAAAACCCTTTTCATAGGACTTTTATTAGGTTGGGCAACTGTCTTTATTATCGAACACTTTAGCGAAGTTTCATATGTTGCAGATACATCAGAATTAATCGAAAAAGAGAGAAAACGAAGATTGATTGAGGAAAAAGAATATAAGGCAGCAATAAGAAAACAAAATAACGGTCAATATCTTACCCTTGATGAAGATGTGGCAATAGCACGATATAGAAGGAACCAAAATGAGGGTTTTGAATTCAACTATGACATACCAAACAGCACACCAGTATCAACTATTTTCTTGGACACCCCGTTTGATTCAAAATTAAGGATTAGTGGTAGAGGATATGCAGTTTCGGATGTGGGGTCTTCTTACGGAAGTTTCAATGATTATTCCAACAAGATTAAATACTATATAAAGGCAGTTTTTGAAGATGCTAAATATGTGTTGTACTTTGGCTTTGGATACTTTACTTTGATTGTTGTGTTTCGGAATTTGAGAGTGCGATTTGAGTAATTTTCAATAACTACCGTTACTCAATTTATGCTCATCTATCTTGTAAGGGCTTGTCTTGATTGCAATATGTTTTCTTTCAAAGTTTAAATCGACTTTATACATAGTACTATCGACAATCGAAAGTTGTTCTTTGGCAATTGTTATACCAAGCTCGTTCTGGTATTCAATATTATGTGTTCCTTGCCTCAACCTCAATTTATGAGGAGTAATTAATACGGGTTTATTATCAATCAGAACGTAGAGATTTGATTCTGGAAACGTATTGAATTCGATATTTTCCCCACCAAAACCTGCTCCTGTAGAATAATACCCATTTAGTTCAATGTTTAGAATATCTGCTTTTAACTTTGGAGGCATTGGAACTGGACTTTTTTCATCAAGAATATTTAAAGCCCATTTCTTAAGTTGAATATTCGAATTATTGGAATCATTAGATAATATGATTTCAGATGCCAATTGAACATATTTCGCATCTAACTCCCTCTCTTTCGTAAGGCTATTCAAAAAAATGGTTATAGTTCCTAAAAGTACCAGGTTAATTACTCCACCGATTATTTTGGCTATATCCCAAAAATCTTTTTTTTTAAGCTCTTCCATATTTATAGTTGATTTCCGATTTCTAAAAATAATGCTGATTTATCATTTAATGTTATATAATAGTAATTAACTTATTCAATATCAGAATGTATAAGTAATTTTCTAAAACCTTTTCTGATTGTGTTAGCTATTGAGAAGTTTTGAAAATAAATCTTATGTAATGGTATCAGAAGGATGTTGATACTGAAGAACTTGGGTAAAATTTCTATAGGTTAAATACTGGACTTTAATTTAGTGCGTTCCAGAATTCGGTCGTGACAAACATTGTATTTATCCATGTAACAATAACCATGAAAAGGCAAAGCAAAATGCTACTTAACACTACTCCAATAATTGAAAAACCTAAGAACCTACCAATTAGATAGGAATAGTAAAATGAATAAATCGAAACTATAAAAGCAAAGTAATAATCGAAAATGATTTTTGAATTGGAAAATATACTAATTGACCATGCTATTAGATATACCCCGTTAAATAAATATATTATTGAATTGATGGATTGTGTCGCATTTTTCAATTTTAAATTACCAAGAAAGTTCCATAGATAACCAAATAGGAGAATTAAAAAAATAGTGAGTATGTAAATTATTATTATGAAGAACTCAGTAAAAACTTCATCAAAGGATTTACCTGATTGCCTAATATTCAATATAACATGAATTGTAATAATTGTCAATAGTAGTTCTATTACCATTTTACATGATTTCATAGAACTTATAACCAGCTTATCCGAATCCAACGATTTTTTGGGGAACAATAAGATAACTACAAAAATATTGATTAGGGTGAAAAAACTTTTTACCTTTTCAATTAGTAACCTTACAGGGTTAAAAAGGAATTCATTAATGAATTGTTGCCAAATATTTTCTTTCACAATTTTGGGCGCTAATTTTCGAATTCAACGTTTTATTCATTACAAATTAAAATGATATTTGCAATTGCAATTGATTTCTAGGAACTATTTAATTTCAAAACAACATTTTGTAATACAAAAGAAGCATTCTTACAAATTGCATCAGTTTTGCTATTTGCGTTCATGTCAATGTTGTATAAATCAAAAATTTAAAGATGTATGTCTAAAAAGGATAGTGGTTGGACTCATGAAGAGTTGAGAGCTTCGGTAGAATCATACTTAGATATTCAGCGAAGAATAAGGGAAGGTGAAAAACCAATCAAAAAACGTTACTACGAAAGGCTTTCAGAGCAATATGGGCGTAGTATCAAGGCATTTGAGTATAGGATGCAGAATATCTCATATGTATTATCGCTACAGGGTAGAGAGTGGCTCTCAGGACTAACTCCTAGGTCAAATGTGGGAACAAACATAGCTGTGCAAATAGAGGATATGATTTCGAGAATAGAAAGTCGTGAGCCTAATCCTGTTGTGGCTTTTGAAACAAAGGTGAAATCAGCCTTGACAAACAAAAATTTGGAAAAGCCGATAGGAAACGAAGCACCTAAAAGAAATGTTTCTTCGATAAGTGATTTTGAAAGAGACTTTAAGGTAAAGGCTTGGGTTTTAAAAAATGCCAATGGAAAATGCGAATTTTGTTCAAATCCAGCTCCATTTGAAACGAATTCTGGAATACCATATTTAGAAGTGCATCATGTTCGTAGGTTGGCAGATGGAGGTTCGGATAAAATCGAGAATACAGTTGCTCTATGTCCCAATTGCCATAAGGAATTTCATTATGGAATCAATCGAAAAGAGATTGTTGTTGAACTATATAGAAAAGTACCAAGGCTAATCTTTGAATAGAATGTTTTATAGCTTTTGAAACGTCTTGTGAAACCTTAGAGCTTAACACAGCCAACATCCATAAAATAATATCACGCTTTTCCGATGGGGGAAGTTTTTGAACGGTTTTGTAGATGAGTTCTATATCCTTCTTTAACTCCTTTTTCATATTTTTGGTTAAATGGTAAATATTCAAGAAAACTGCACATTAGTGGATTACGGGAAGGCCGTCACCATTGCCGCCGCCTTGGAAGTTGGTAGAAGAAGAAGGGGAGAAGAGGGGTATAGCATCAGTAAGGTCAATAGCAGCCACGATGCCTTCGAAATTCTCCACCCCTTAATGGGGGAATTGGAACATGAAGAGTTTTGGATTTTGTACCTCAACAACAATAATAAAGTAATCCACAAGGCCCTGTTGAGCAAAGGTGGTATCACCGGAACTTTGGTAGATGTTAGATTGGTTCTGAAACAAGCATTGGAGTTGGGAGCAGTCGCCATTATCCTTGCCCATAATCATCCCTCAGGAGGGCTTAAGCCCAGTGCTGCGGACAAACATATTACCCAAAAGCTTAAATTGGCATCGGAAGCCCTGGATATTAAGGTTTTAGATCATTTGATCCTAACCCAACACGGATATCTTAGCTTTGCGGATAAAGGAATACTATAACAGTTGGCATAAATGCTATTGATATTTACCCATAAAATTACCAATCGCCTCACCTATACGGCAAAACAGCTTTTCGAAAAGATCCTGGGGATTGAAGTTATTTTTACCACCAAGGTCGAGGATTTTATCAAACATACAGGCCCCAAACTAACGTATTCCAAACAATCGCTTCAAAACGAATTTTTTATCCGGAGCAACGACCTTTTGTTTGAGCAGGGCATCAATGATCTGGACATTAAGGTTGGGGATTGGGACGGAGTCCCTTGTTTTTTTTCCGCAGGGGAAAAAAGTGCCATTCCCTACGATATTTTTTCAGCAAGTTTTTTTCTGTTGAGCAGGTATGAGGAATATCTTCCGCATGTTAAGGATAGTGTAGGGCGGTTTCCGGCCAAAGAAAGTGTTGCCTATCAAAATAAATTTTTGGAACTCCCGGTAGTGGACCTTTGGGCCCATAAATTGTTTGAATCGCTTCAAGAGCGGTTCCCAGATCTGAAAAATTCCAATCGAAATTATTCTTGTACTCCAATCATCAATGTCACCGCCTCGCATTGCTATGCCCTTCGCGGTTTGGCCCGAAGCTTGGGCGGCCTTCTGATTGATTTGGGAAATTTTAGAATTGGAAAGATAATTCAACGGATGTCCGTGCTCCTTGGGTTTAAAAAGGATCCCTACGACAATTTTTATGAGCTCGTGGATGTGCACAAGAAATTTCCGGTCAAGAGCATGTTCTTTTTTCAGTTTGCCAAACACTCGGCCCACGACAAGAACATTTCGCCCAACAACAACAAGTTTAGGTATCTCATTAAGTCTGTAGCCGATTACAGCATAGTGTCTTTGAGTACCTCCTTTCTTTCATCTACTGATAAGCAAGTGCTCAAGGAAGAGAAGATGCAATTGGCCAACTTGATCAACAGGCCGATCAATTATTCGAGGCTCAGGTACAACCGGGTCAACGTTCCCATGACCTATCGGAACCTCATCGAAACTGAGTTTACCGATGATTTTTCCATGGGGTATACCCACGAAATTGGATTCAGGGCCGGAACCTGTACCCCATTCCATTTTTATGACATCAATATGGAGGTAAGGCAACCACTAAAGGTGCATCCCTTTGCCGTACACGATTATGCCCTTCAACCCTATAAAAAAAGGGAGGAAATATTCGCTAAAATGGACAGTATCTACAAGGTGGTACGAGAGGTAAATGGGGGACTGATCATGGTGTTTTCCAACGAATTGTTGGGAAGTAGCCATAAAATCGACTGGATGGAACTTTATCAATCCCTTTTAAGACGCTATTATGTTTAAACATAATATCACCGACATCTTTTTTGATTTGGATCATACGCTGTGGGATTTTGAACGGAATTCCGCATTGACCTTTGAAAAAATCTTGGCGGAGAACAAGGTGACCGTTGATTTAAATGATTTTCTAAGGGTTTATGTGCCCATCAATTTGGATTATTGGAAACTATACAGGGAAGATAGAATTACCAAATCAGAATTACGGTACCAAAGATTGCGAAGGACCTTTGATGCCATTGGTGCTGAGGTTTCGGATGAAAGTATACATATTTTGGCGGATGAATATATTAAATACCTGTCCTCATTTACCCATTTGTTCCCAGATACCAAGGAGATTCTCGATTATCTTGCCCCGAAATACAAACTGCATATAATTACCAATGGTTTTCAGGAAATACAAGAAAAGAAACTAAAAGGGGCCAATATTCACCATTTTTTTGAACAAATCGTTAATTCGGAAGATGCCGGGGTAAAAAAGCCCCATCCACAAATCTTCCACCTGGCTTTGGAACGGGCACAGGTCGCTCCAAAAAATGCCCTAATGGTTGGGGATAATCTGGAAGCGGATATTTTAGGCGCGAAAGCCGTTGGCTTCCAAACACTTCATTTTAATGCGCATAAGGAACCGCTTCACGATTTGTGCCAAATGATAGACCGTCTCATTGAAATAAAAAGCATTTTATAGAGTTATAGTAGGGTACAGCTTTGCCCAAGTTGTTTTATAAGAAAATTGCTTTTTGACCTATGAAAAAATTGCTTTTGTGGCGTTTCAGTATGCCCATTGTCATTTGTATGGCATTGGCATGTACTGAAGAACAGAATTTTGGCCAGTTCGATGATTTAAGCGTGACCCCCACCGTAGCTTCCAGTATTTTTTATTTGGAGTCCACAGAGGAGGTCATAAATTTGACCCCTACCGCCATTTTTTATGCCCATACTTTCAATTTTGACCCATTTAGCGAACAATATGTGGCCGACCATTTGTTGGAAGGTGTTCTACTTTTTGAAATAGAAAACACCACAAGCAAACAGCTGAGCTTGTCCATAGAATTTTTGGATGAGAATGATGATGTGCTCGATGTTGAGGTGTTCACCGTGGATCCAGAACCGACCATGCTCGTGACAAGATCTGTTGCCTACGGACCAGGAGGGAAGAGTTTGGATATCCTTAGAAACACTTCGGGACTTCGGGTGACTGCGGAAAATTTGGGAGACACTGTAAGTGTATCGACTGCAGAAGATCCAAAAATTATTTTGGGTTCCGCTGCCGAATTTAGATTTCGACTACAATGAAGTTGAGGTCCCAATTCTTTTTGATTACCCTATTCAGCTTAGGGCTTGTTCATGCCCAGAACAAGCAATTGCTGTACGATTTCTATGAAATTCCACAATCGCTCATACTAAACCCGGGGGTGAAAACCTCGGAAAAATGGCACACTGGTATTCCCGTAATTTCAGGATTGTCCTTCCAAGCTGGTTCCAGCGGAGTATCTGTAAATGATTTGTTTGCCAATGATGGAATTGATTTTACCACGAAAGTCCGGGAACGATTGATCCAAGGGATGAGTAGAAAGGATGACTTTAGTACCACTAGTCAAATAGAGATTTTTAATGTTGGATTTAGGGGCAAAAACCGCCCGGACGATTACTATTCCTTTGGAATGTATGGTGAAACCGATATAATCGTATACTGGCCCCGGGATTTGGCCATTTTGGCCTTTGAAGGCAATGGAGGTGCTAATATTGGACGAAGTTTTGACCTGGGCGACCTAAGTTTCCGTGGCGAAATGGTGAATGTGCTCCATTTTGGGATAAATCGAAAATTGGGTAATTCCCTTACCGTGGGAGCCAGGGCTAAATTGTACTCCAGTATTTTTCAGTTTAAGTCAACATCGAACAAGGGAAGTTTTACTACGCGACTGGGGCAGGACAACATTTATGAGACCTCCATTGATGTGGATATGGAGCTTCAAACTGCCGGAGCTAACGAATTCATAGATATAGCCGAGGAAGATACTTCCAATACAAAAAGTGACATGATTGACCTGTTTAGAAAAAGAGCGCTGTTGGGTGGGAACCTAGGTCTCGGTTTTGATGCGGGTTTCACCTATAATTTAAATCCGCAGACCACGATAACCGGAAGTATTCTGGATGTAGGATTTATCTATAACGCCAAGGATGTTCGCAATTTTACCGTAAATGGAAGTGTAACCAACGAAGGTTTAACTGTTTTTTTACCAGAAGACATTACAGAGTTGGACAATGATCTTTGGCAGGACTTGGTAGATGAAGTGGAGGCTGCAGTTCCCTATGGTGAGAACGACTCTGGATATATTTCTTTAAGGCCAGTAAAGCTGTATGGTTCCTTTCGGTATGATTATGGAGAAATGGAAACTACTTTTACGGAGGACTGTGGTTGCGCAATAAGCGTTACGGAAAAAACCAACAGGAATATGTATCGTAACAGCGTGGGAGCACAACTTTTTATGATGAAAAGGCCTAGGGGAATACAGGCCGCACTTTCCGGATTTTATCAGAGGAGATTGGGCGGAACCTTGGCTTTAAAAACTACATATACTGTAGATAAATACTCTTTGACCAATATCGGTTTGGGCTTGAACTTGCAGGCAGGACCCATAAATTTCTACATCATGGGAGATAATCTTTTGGCCTATAGAAATGTGGCCGATAGCAATTATGCCTCTTTACAGTTCGGATTTAATATTATATCTTGGAACGATAATTGATTATCTGTTCCATATGAAATCTCGACTACTACTTTTATTGATATTTACCGTAGGTATGGGTGGTTCGTTGCAAGCACAATTGAACGACTATAAGTACATTATTGTGCCCAAACAATTTGGTGCATTTAAGACTGCAAACAAGCATCAAACCAGTACTACAATAAAATACCTGTTCTCAAAAAATGGATTCACGGCGGTATACGATGATAGTTTACCGGATGACTTGGCGAACAATCGGTGTTTGGGATTGATGGTGGATTTGGAAGATTTGTCCAATATGTTCAGTACCAAGGTTATATTATCCTTAAAAGATTGCCAAGGAAACGAAGTTTATAGAAGCATTGAGGGAAAAAGCAAGATAAAGGAATTTCGGAGTGCTTACAGGGAGGCCATCGGAAAGGCATTTGCTCCAATCCAGGCCATGGGTTACAGTTATACACCCAAAGAGGAAACCCAAGTGGAAAGTGCTGAGGCACCCATTACCGTCAGCTTTAAGAATGATGTTAAAAACATTGAGAAAAAACCAGAACCCAAAGTAGTGGAACAGGTTGCAACACCGGAAGAACAAAGTTTTAAAAGTATGCAGCCCAAGGCTTCCAACATGAAAAAGGTTGAAAAACCCGCGAATGCCAAAGATATACTGTATGCACAACCCACTGAAAATGGGTTTCAATTGGTGGACAGTACTCCAAAAGTGGTGCTAAAACTGATTAAAACCTCAGTGGACAACATCTTCTTGGTGGATGACGATTCCAAAAGTGGAATGGTTTTCAAGAAAGGGGATAAATGGTTGTTGGAATACGCAGATGGAAATGGCAAAAAACAGGAAGAACTTCACATTAAGTTCTAGAAATCGTATTTATCCTTCCAACGTTTTTTAAGAAAGTCCTTTAGGGCTTTTTCCCTTGGACTGTCCCCAGGTTTGTAAAAGCTGGTTCCCCTAATTTCTTCAGGAAGAAACTCAAAATCCACAAAGTTGTTTTCATGGTCGTGGGCGTAATTGTAGCCCTGGCCATAACCTAAATCCTTCATAAGTCGGGTAGGGGCGTTCCGAATAGGTAGGGGCACCGAAAGGTCCCCCGTTTCCCTAACAGCTTGTTGCGCATGTTTAATGGCCGCATAACTGGCATTGCTCTTGGGCGAACTTGCCAAATAGGTAGTACATTGACTTAAAATGATTCGGGCTTCCGGATATCCAATTGTGTTTACTGCTTGAAAGGTGGAATTTGCCAGTACCAAAGCAGTGGGATTTGCATTTCCGATATCCTCCGAAGCCAAAATAACGAGTCTTCTAGCAATAAACTTAACGTCCTCCCCGCCTTCGATCATACGGGCTAACCAGTATACAGCAGCATTGGGGTCGCTCCCGCGAATGGATTTAATAAAGGCCGAAATAATGTCGTAATGTTGCTCCCCGGTCTTGTCATAAAGTACCGTGTTTTTCTGGACCTTGTTCATGACAAGGTCGTTGGTTACGGTAATTTTGTTCCCTTCTTCGGAGTTGACGATCAGCTCAAAAATGTTGAGCAATTTTCGCCCGTCACCGCCCGAAAGTCTTAGTAGGGCTTCGGTCTCTTTTAAATCAATATTTTTTGATTTAAGAACACTATCCGTTTCCAAAGCCCTGTGAAGCAAGGCTTCCAGGTCATTTTTGTCAAAAGGGTTAAGCACATACACCTGACATCGGGACAACAAGGCCGGGATAACCTCAAAACTTGGATTTTCCGTGGTGGCCCCGATTAGGGTAACCCAACCTTTTTCCACCGCTCCCAATAAGGAATCCTGTTGGGATTTACTAAAACGGTGAATCTCATCGATAAATAAAATTGGATTTTTTGCAGTAAAAAGGCCCCCACTTTGCTTGGCTTTGTTTATAACCTCACGAACATCCTTTACCCCACTGCTAATGGCGCTCAAGGTATAGAAGGGTCTTTCACTTTCGTTGGCAATAATGTTGGCCAGGGTTGTTTTTCCAGTACCCGGGGGTCCCCAAAAAATCAAGGAGGGTATTATTCCATTTTTGATTTGGTGGGTCAAGGAACCTTGTTCTCCCACCAAATGGTTTTGGCTAATATAGTCCTCTAAAGTTTTGGGGCGTATGCGCTCCGCAAGCGGTTCATTCATACCGATAAAAATAAGATAAAATACAGGACGGAAATGGAATGAAACCGGGGATGATTCCGACCAACCATCCCAAACCTGACAATTTGCGGGATTTGGATACTATGGAAAGATAATTGAAGTTATAAAAGAGATGTCCGAAAACAAACACATACAATTTTCAAACTCGGTACTGCTGTTTCCGTTGGTGGCTATACTTGCCATCTGGACCGTTTATTGGGTGGAGGTCCGGTTCGGTCTCAATTTCAATGACTACGGAATATACCCTAGAAAACTTTCAGGTCTTCGGGGTGTTCTGTTTAGCCCGTTTGTACACGGTTCGGTGGAGCATTTGTACAACAATACCATTCCTTTGGCTGTTTTAACTGCTTTTTTGGTCTATTTCTATAGATCGGCAGCAATTAGAACCCTTATGTTGGGTGTTCTTTTGTCCGGCCTGTTAACCTGGATTATAGGAAGACCCTCGTACCACATTGGTGCCAGTGGGCTCATCTATGTTTTGGCAAGTTTTATTTTCTTCAAGGGAATTTTTGCAAAGCACTTTAGATTGGTGGCCCTTTCCTTGGTTGTGGTGTTTATCTACGGGAGCATGATCTGGTATATTTTTCCGGTAAAGGAGGGAATTTCTTGGGAAGGACATTTATCCGGTTTTATTATCGGTTTGGTGTTGGCTTTAACCACCAAGGTACAAGTGCCTTCCGAAAGAAAATATGACTGGGAAAAGGAAGATTACGATGAAGAAAACGATCCTTTCTTAAAGCATTTTGATGCGGACGGGAATTTTATTGAACAGCAACCCGAAACCGAAAATGACGAAGCTGTCAAAATAAGATATCATTACAAAAAGCGGGAAGACAATTAGTTTTTCTCCGAGCGCTGCCTAACCACTTCGTATAAAAATACACCGCAGGCCACAGATACGTTGAGCGAGCCAATTTGACCCAAGAGGGGTAATTTGGCCTTGCCGTCCAGAACTTTCATCACAGCATTTGAAATACCTTTGTCCTCGGAGCCCATCACAATGGCACAGGGAACACCAAAATCTGTGGAATAGATTTGGTTTTCTGTCTTTTCGGTGGCTCCGATAACCGATATGCCGGAAGATTGCAAATAATATATGGCATCTTTTAAGTGGTCCACCTTGGCAATGGGGACATTGAAAACGGCTCCCGCCGAAGTTTTGACCGTATCATCCGTAATTGGGGCGGCCCCATTTTTTGGGACGATTATACCATGTACCCCACAGCATTCCGCGGTTCGGATGATGGCCCCAAAATTCCGAACATCTGAAATTTGGTCCAAAAGGAGAAAAAATGGAAGTTTTTCCTTTTCCAATACTTGCTCAACCAAAGTCTCAAATTTGTGGAACTCCACTGGGGAAATCTGTCCCACTGCACCCTGATGGTTATTCTTGGTCAGGCGGTTTAATTTTTCAACAGGAACATAGGAACAGCTTATTCCGTTTTTTCTAATGGAAGTTTCCAGTTCCCGGAAAAGTTCCCCGCCAAGCCCTTTTTGTAGAAAAACCTTGTTGATGGGCTGTTCGGCCTCGATGGCCTCCAATACGGCCCGTATTCCATAGATTTGGTTGCTCATGATGTCGTGTTATACCAGTGGTTGCAAACTTATGAAGTAAATTTGTGAACGGTCACCTCCCCGTTATTGACCGTATTGATCAAATATTTTTCGTTGGTCCCGGTTTCTATAAGTTCCATATCCTTTACATTGCCCTCCATATACAAACCGGTTTCTTGTTGGGGAATGCTGTAGTAGCCATCCTTTCCATTAGACATAAGAATATGGCCCGAAATAGCATCCAATCTTGGGGTTTCCACTTCGGTTTCATAAATATTGCCTGCCGTTATCACATCTTCGAAACCGTCATTGTTCAGGTCTACAAAAATGCAATCCAATAGAGGAAAGGCCTGACTTTGGACCGGAAGTATTTTCTTCTCAAAATTCCCATCACCTTTGTTGATCAGCACTATAGATTGGAATTCGGTGACGGTCCTTTCGTAAGAACTGTCCAATTTTTCACCATAGATATCGATCAAACTAGCATTTGCGAATTCGCTATAAGTGCCAAATTTTTCCTTGATAAAGGGCATTTGCTGGGAAGAGCATTCCCTTCCCCGAACCGGGACATAGGTGCCGTTGTATTTTTTGCTCAAGACAATATCGTTGGTTCCGTTTTCATCAAAATCGGCAGCAAATACTTTAAAGGGTTTTTCTTCTGAAGCTTTGAATTTGATGTTAAGACCAGCATTGCCCACAACATAATCTTTAAGCCCATCATTATTAACATCGGTTTCATTCACCGAGAACCACCATCCATGTTCTTGCAAAATGGGATGATCTATGGCACTATTTTGAAAAGAGCCTTGATTGTTTATGAAAACTCCAATGCCCGTCCATTCTCCAACGGCGATAAAATCGTCCCACCCGTCATTATTGATATCGGTGGTTAAAAGGTCGTTTACAATGCCAAATTCAAGTAGTTGGGGTGCAACCTTTTCGGTCACTTCTATAAGTTCGCCCTGGTTGTTCTCAAAAAGTGTGGAAGTTTGATGGTTGGGATACATACCTGGAACCACCCTATTTCCTACCAAAATGTCGCTGTCCCCATCTTTGTCAAAGTCGATAAAAGTTACGGACTTCCCATTTTTTGGGAATTTGCCCAAAGCGGCACTTTCCAACTTGGTAAAGGATCCTGTACCTTCATTAATATAAATTCTATCTGTATGATATGAGGAATGCTCCGCAAACTCATTGCCACCACTGACTACGTAAAGGTCCATATCCCCATCCCCATCAAAATCAAAAAACATGGATTCCATATCCTCATAATTCGCGTCATTGGCTAGGGCAGGGGAATTCAGCTGCTTAAATTTGTTACCAGCTTGTAGGAATAGCTGTCCTGCTTGGCCCGAAGCTCCACCAATATGCAAATCCATTTTTCCATCGTTGTTAATATCGCCCTTGGTCACAAATGGCCCTAGGTTGGATTGTTTGTATGGGAGAAGGATTTCCTTTTCAAAATCGTCAAATGGGTTTTCCCGATGGGTAAAATTCAAGCCCAGGGTTTTGGGATTGGTTTCTTGGAACATGCTATTACCTCTGTTAGACACCACAGGCTGAACGGCTGTAGCTTCCTTAAAGGCAATGGTGCTATTTGCCGCAATATTAAATCGCTGTTCCATTTTACCAGACGGCCAATAAATAGATACGGTATCGACCACCGCATGATCACCCAAACCAAATAGGGCGTTGTTCTCTTGGGAAGATCGATAGCCCCTAACCCGTTTTATCTCGATCATCTGGGAGCTACCCCCGGCTGAAATCACCACTTTTGGAAAAGCATCTGAAGCCTTGTTGGCCAATTGCACCTTTAAATAGTTGCCGGTTCCCATTTCCACAGCCTTATTCTGATAAACAAAGGCTTCATCATCCATGTTGTTGACAATTAGATCCAAATCCCCATCGTTGTCCAAATCCCCACTGGCAGCACCATTACTAAATGAAAAGTCGTCCAATCCCCATTCTTGGGATACATTTTTGAACTTCAGTTCAGAAGTTCTCTTATACATGATGTTGGGCAACCTCTCGGATGGCATGGATTCGTATAAGCGTTGCTTTACTTCCAAGGGTACGTTGTTCCCATATTTTTGCCGAGCTTCAAATACTTTGCGTTGAAGGTCGTTGTCTAGGGCATAACGTCGGTAGCCATTGGTGATATGGATGTCTTTATGACCATCAAGGTCAAAGTCGTTCATGAGAACGGACCAACTCCAATCGGTGTTTGCCACTCCTGAAAGCTGGGATATGTTGTTGAACTTTAAATCTCCAATATTTTTCTGAAGGGAATTGTACATGTATTGGTGCTGGAATTCCCTTTTGTTCACCAAGTAATCAAATCTGCTGGTGCTCATGGAGGCCATCAAGGTTTTGGACCTTACGTGATCGTTGGCGGCCATGTCCAGTACAAAAATGTCCTGAAGATTGTCGTTGTCCAGATCGGCAATGTCCATACCCATACCATAAAAGGAAATCTGCTTGGTGGTTTCCTTTATTTTGTCTGAAAACGTTCCATCTTGGTTGTTCAGGTACAGTGCATCGGGTAGGTAGTAATCACTGGCCAAGTAAATATCCATCCATCCGTCTTCATTGATGTCAGAAATGGCAAGCCCAAGTCCAAAAATTGGTTTTTCAAGTCCTGCGGCCCTTGTAATATCCACAAATTTACCTGCATCATTTCGGTACAGGTGTGATGAGTTGTAATAAACACTCTCTGGGTTGGACTGGATATAACGCTCCAGGCTGATAGGGTCAAATCCGTAAAGCTCGTTTTCGTTCATCACCATGCAATCCAAATCCCCATCCTTGTCAAAATCAAAAAAAGCGGATTGGGTGCTTATTCCCTCATCAGCTAGACCATAGACCTCAGCACTTTCTTTAAATGTCCCATCTTTTTGGTTGATGAACAGTAGATTTTTCCGATTTTCCCGGTTTTTGGGCCCTCCTTGGGAAAAATAGATATCCATCCAGCCATCACCGTTGATATCTGCAAAGGATACCCCATTGGTCCAGTATTTTCCACTGTTTATTCCTGAAGATTCCGTGATATCCTTGAATTTCAACCCTCCTTGATTCAGGTAAATGCGGTTAGCAACCTGATTCCCGCAGAACACCACATCCAAAAGACCATCGTTGTTCAAATCCTCCAGGCCTACTCCCGCACCATTGTAGAAATAGTCGTAATCGAAGAGGTTTTCCATAGTTCCCACGTTGTGGGTAATGGTGTTACTGAAACTTATCCCAGTATGGGAGCTCTCCAGTTTCGAGAACAAGGGGCTGGTTTCATCTATCGCAACTGATTTATTGATGTTGGGGTGGTCTTTTTGGTCCGCCCCACAACTTACAAGCAGAAGAAGTAAAAAGAATATTTTAACCTTAGGCATGGGTGAATTCAATTCGAATGGAAATATACTATAATATTGAGCTTGAAATAGTTAATATTTATATAGAATGTGTTTACCTAAGCAAGCTATAGTCCTAAAGCAACAATCCCGGGATGGTCGGTGTCGTAGTGGTAAGATCTCCAATAGAACCCTGGAGTATGAAATTTCCAAACTACCTCACCTGCTTCGGTAACTTCCCAAACGCCGAAATCGCCTTCGGTTATCAGTCTGTTCCCACTAGATATCCTTACCATTCCGGAAACTCTGGGGGCATAAAGCGCTTCATCTGTAAAACTCCAAGCCACGGCAGGTTCGTTATCTGTGTTGACCTGTAGTTCCAGAGGGTCTGGGAGTTGTAGTTCATAGGCTGTGGATTGTTCCAAATCGGCTCCATTGCTATAGATGGAGAACTTGCCCAAATCCATTCCGTCGAGTAATCTGGGATGGTGATTGTTTCGAAACAATCTTTCGCCCATGGCGTTGTCGTATGCTTTGGGGTTCCCGAATCGGTAAACCAAGTTTCCGCCAAGTCCGTAATTACCGCCAGAATTGGACGCAGCTTCCTCTGTGCTGGTACTATGGTCTATAACCCAAACTTCATGATAAAAGTTGACGCTAAGGAAAATCAAATCGTTGTTTTCATCATATTCGAGACCGTTCGCGTGCATAATATCCCCTTCCTTATCGGTAACATAATTCAGGTTGATACGATTTGGATTATCGGCTATTACGCCAAAATTTTCTTTGGTGTCGTCATGATCTTGGATGATATGGTCCCATGCATGCCATTCCCATACAATTTGATCCGTTGCAGGATTCACCTCAATTATCGCTTCGGGGAAGACATCGATTGCCAAGCTTGAGCCAGCCTGCTCTGCCTCTTCGGCAGTTTTCCGTTCCCAAACGATGGTCAATACATTGCCATTGGGCAGGAGTTCAACATCATGATGGGTTATATGTTCGGGCGTAGAGTAATCGAAATTCCAGTCTACAGAACTATCAGGATTAATAAATTGGAGTTTACCGCCTTGACCTCCGTATTGGATGTCAGGTTCCTCTGCTTTCATAATACCTAAAAGTCGACCATCAGGCAACAATTCAACATCGTTGCCAATTCCGAATGGTAGGTCCCATTCGTATAGAATTATCGAATTTTTGTCCATAAGATAAACTCTATCTGCACCAGCGTCGTTAATGAGCACATACCCGTCACTTACAAGGTCTTCATTTAAAAATTCGACTGTGCCTGCTTCTTCCCCAACTCCTGGAGGGTCTACAGGTTCGTCGTCCGTGGGTTCATCATCGGTAGGCTCGTCATCAGTGGGTTCGTCATCAGTGGGGGTTTCCCCTGGAGTGTCGTCAATAACTATTGTGGGTGGGTCATCGCTATTGCATGCGTTCATCAAAAACAGAATGGATAGCAAAGAAGCCAGAATCAATCGAAAGGTACGCTTCATAGGAATTTTTGAGCTAAAGGTAACTAAATTCAAAAAAAGGGGTGTATGGATACTGAAGTGTGCATCCTAACACGTCCAATCCAAAAGAAATGGAGTTATTTAAAAAAGGGGCATCAGTATGATGCCCCTTATTATAATTTATGATAGTTGCGCTATCTTATTCACATACAAGAATAGTAATTTCTCCGACTGCGGGGAAAGGACCATCGCTTGCTGCTGTCTTTAAATTTGGATCTTGAATGGTATATGAAACTTCACTCTCCCAATCACCGGATGAATAGGCAATTACTAAAGAAGTAGCTCCTTCCGGTACGGTGAAAGTAGAAGTGCCATTTTCACCATTTTCAAGTGTATAGCTAACTGTGTCACCGCCATCTATCGTTACATCGATAGACGCTCCATTCCAACCATCACCATAAGAGTCAAAGTGGTTAATGGTGTATTCACCTGGGTATGGAGCATCAGCATTCAACTGAATACATTCTGTTACGAAAACAGCTCTGTAGTACTCTGTATCGTTCTCATCAGTGGTCACAACTCTTCCGTCAGCAGTTACGATTTCGTAACGCAATTGGAATTCGTCATTTACACCAAGGTCATCAAACGTTAGGTTAGGACCATACAAGTCATCAAGAGTGATTTCATAGTCCAAAGAACTTACACCGTCCTCAATATCCAAATCGGCAATGTTCCAAGTTGCGAAAAGCTCTTCTGGCTCAGATGCGTTTATATCATCAACGATACTTCTGTCAACAAATGCACGATACAGGTTCAAAGTCGCTAGTAAAGCTTGGTCGTTACCATCATCAATTGTAATCGCTACGGAATAATCCATATTTGGATTGGTAAGGGAAACTTCATTGGCATTCACATCTTCGATATCGAATGCAATTCCGTCATCAACCAACTCAGTGTACTGGTATGGAGAACTAAAGAAAGAACCTCCACTTACGTTACCAGTTGTGTCAGAGTTTTTGAAAGACCTACCATCTGTCAAGAAAAGCTCCATGTCGATTACAAATTGGTCACCAGGAAGTACTTCTGTAAGTGCAACACCTGTAGCACTCAATACTTCCGCCATGGTAACGCTGTAATCGAAACTTGGCAGTCCATCAGTCTCACCAAATTCACTAGAAGCAATAGTGGCCAATGCAGCGTTGGCAACAGAGTTGTCGGCACCATTGTTATCCACAAAGCTTGCAGTGATTTCCACACGATCCAATAAAGCTCCACCTTCGGCATCTTGCTCTTGAATAGAGAAGGCCAAGGTACTAGCCGTATCGAACATATCCAACGCTCCAGTTGCAGAAAGCGTCCTTAAAATAGCTCCACTGGTAACGGTATCCTGCACGAGTACCGAAACCTTGTCGTCTTCGCTACACCCTGCAATAAAAATACCCAAGGCCAACAAGACGTACATCTTGAAATTTTTCATGAAATTAATTTTTACGTTTTTCATCGCTCTTTTTTTTAATTAGCCACAGGAGCTGTGGGGTTAGTATCCCAGAATACGGGCTGTGTCTGATCTGCCTTTTGGGTGATGCTAGAGTTGTTGTTCACCGCGTTTGCAGGATAGTACATAGATCTAATGAAAGTTCCTGGATCCGGCTCCAAGTTAGGTTGCAATGTGGTTGGGAAACCTGTTCTTCTGTAGAAGTTATAAGGCTCAACTCCATTACCAAAATGAGCTATGAAATATTGCTCAGCAATTACATCCCACTTACCGTCGGTATCGGCATCGTCAAAATTGATTCCAATTTGGGTGCTATAAGCGTTTATGTCTCCTTCAGAAGGAACGAAAGAAAGGTCTGCTCCTGCTTCTCTACCGGCTAAGAAACCGTGTACTTTAGCAACGGATTTAGCCAAGCCTTCCAACATAAATGTTCTTGCATCGCCAGTATTTCCAGCAACCATCGCCATCTCAGCTCTCATGAAATCTACTCCGAAAGCGGTCAAAAGGTTGGTGATTCCTGTTCCACCGCCACCTGCAGATGGGCTAATGGCCAAGAAACTATCGTCATCAAATCTACCACCTACAGGGTACGTTCCATAAGTAGCTCTCAACAATCCATCTGGTGGAATACCATCTGCTTCTCCATGGGCTCTTCCCCAGAAACCGTTAGGCAACCAGCAGAAATCCCCACCGAATCCGGCGTTGATGTAGTGCTGTGGTGGAGTTTCCAAAGAACAGTTCAGCAATTCCTCGTTAGGAGCAATCTCTGCCCCAGGAACCGCAGTGGTCTGTCTGTAGAAGTAGAAACGAGTCCTTGGATCGGCGGTTTCATCCATAAGGGACATTAGCCAGTTGGACATGTACTCTCCAGCACCAGCAGCTTGGTAGTTGATACCATATCTTGGGTGTCTTGTATCAGGCTGTGTAGCACTTGTAGCTGGCCATCTCCATACAAAATCATCAGCAGTATCCATGATATAGTTTCCGCTGTTGATAATAGAGTTGAAGCTAGAAGCTGCATTTGAATCAACTAATCTACGCTGAACATAGATTTTAAGTTTAAGCGTATTTGCAGCTCTTTCCCATTTTGCATAGTCATTTCCATAGTAGAAATCAACCGCAGGGTTAGCAGTTGGAGTGCTCCTGAAATTGGCGATAGCGTCATCGATCAAAGCCAAACAAGCGTCATAAATGCTTGCTCCAGAATCCAAAGCTGGATTAAAGTTAGATTCGGCACCTTGTACAATTTCAGAGTAAGGAACATCTCCGAAGAAATCCACCATACTGATCATCAAGTAAGCTTCAATGAACTGGGCTATACCAATGTGTCTGGTTAGACCAGCTTCTTCAGCCAAAGGAGTCATTGCACGAATGTCTGCAAGTACACCTCTATAGGCATTCAGCCATTCATCGTTCATGTCACTGTCTTGGTAAACGGTGTTATAGTTCCTACCGTTCATATTTACGATACGGGTCATTTCCATACCCAACTCGTTGAAACCGTCACCTGTGGTGTTACCACCAGATTGCCAGTTATCGTTAAGGTCAAAATCGGCGTCTCCTTCAAACTGCCTTACGAAATCTTCCTGGATCGAGTTTAGGAAGAAATCGACGCCCGCCTGATCTGGAGTCAGGAAGTTAGGGTTAGCTGTAAGATCGAGCTCCGTGGTCTCACAAGAGGTAAACGCTAGCAATCCTCCTAAGACCGTCAAAGTCATATATCTGCTTATGTTTTTCATTATTTTCATTATTATATTTCTTAGAATGATGCTTTTACACTAAGTCCGTACCTTCTTGAACTTGGTCCGTTAATAAAGTCGAAACCAAAACCGTTACCTACACCAGTACCACTTGTGTTTGGATCAAAGCGCGCTCCTTTTGGAGTATTGATGGCTCTGTACCAAAGGTTGTTTCCGGAAACTGTGAATGTAAGTGCTCCGAATGGTGTTTTATCCAAGAATTTGGATGGTAGGCTATAGCTCAAAGAAGCTTCTTGTAACCTTACCGTAGTGGCATCATAAACTTGCAGTTCACTTGGGCCAAATAATAGGTTACTAAAGAAATACGTTGAGTTATTGATCTGTCTGTTGTTGACATTTCCGTTAGCATCAACTCCAGGTAAAATAAAGGTGTTTTCCCTGTCTATAGTCTCAGTAATCAATCCCCTACCTAGTAGTGTGGAGATTGTAGATGAGTAAATATCACCACCTTGTGTCCAGTTCCACTGGAAACCTAAAGTGAAGTTTTTATAAGACAGGCTGTTTCTTACGTTAGCTACCCAGTCTGGGTTTGGATCACCAATGATACCATCACTTGGATCTTGAACGTAGTTACCATCAGCACCTACAACATAGTTACCGGCAGCATCAGTTGCGATTCTGCTTCCGAAGAATACACCAAGAGGTTCGCCTTCGATTGCAGCGTTACCCAAGTTGGAAAAACCGGAGTAAACTACTTGGTCAGTATCCAATCCTAAATTCGTAACCGTAGTTTCGTAAGCTGTGAAGTTAAGGTTAGTGCTCCAATCGAAGTCACCTTCCTCATCCCCTCTGATCCAGTTTACACCTAAATCGATTTCAACCCCTTCAGACTCAATCTCACCAATGTTGGTCGCTGTTACTGTAAATCCAGTAGCAGGATCAAGAGGTCTGTCCAAAATCAAATCGTTGGTCTTTCTCTGGTAGATGGAAGCATCCAATGTAATTCTGCTGTCCCACCATCTGGATTCGATACCAATTTCGATTTCTTCCAAAGTTTCAGGCTGTAGATTAGGGTTACCCAAACGAGTTCCTGTAGTATTGGTTACAACATTCTGTCCAGTACCATCTTGCACATCCTGAGTGTCCAAGATCAAAGTACTTGCAACGGGGTAGTTGGTAGTCAATACATCAAAGTTTGCAGAAACTCCGATACCACCTCGAATCTTCAAGTAGTTCAATACATTTTCAGATTTCAAACCATCGATCGCCGCTGTTGGAATAAATGACAAACTTGCGGAAGGATAGAACTGAGACCTGTTATCCTTAGAGAAGTTGGATACCCAGTCGTTCCTAGCTGCAACAGTTAAGTATAAGAAGTTGTCATAGTCAAAATCTGCCTGGGCATAAACCCCTGCAATGTTCAACTCACTGAAAGTTTGAATCTCGTTCTGGTTCAAGAAGTTGAAGTGTCTTAGTACTCCAAATACTTGCTGACCATCACTAGCTACACCATTTTGGTCGAAAACAGTTCTTCTTGTGGTTGCCCCAACGTTAAATGTAGAACCAATTTTTTCGGTAAGATCATAATCTCCGTTGATAACAAGGTTATGGTCCCAAATCGTATTGGTGTTGTTCCAAGTTTCATATACACCACTTGCCAATCTAACATCACCGGAGTTACTGTTGATACCTCCTTTGTTTTGGAAGTTGGTGTTGTTCTCGCTATAAACATCGATACCGGCACGGTAAATAATGTTTAAGTTGTCATTCAGTTCATATTGTACAGTTGCCTGTCCAAACACCCTGTTGGTCTCCTGATTGGTCTCAGCATTATTAATTGTCCAAAGTGGGTGCTGAATGGAGTTGTTCTGTCTGTAGTAAACACTACCACCAGTAATTGGATCCTGGAATGGAAGACCTTGTACGTCGATACTTCTTGGAGTAAACCAAAGGTCACCAAATACAGAAGAACCTGTACCTGTTGCTCCGTTACCCTGGCTCAATGCTACAGGAGGAGAGATGAACTTGGTTCTTGCAAAGTTAACGGTACCATTAATGGTGAATTTATTGGACAATTGCGCTCTACCACCAAGAGATAGTGTGTTACGAGTAACACTGTTGTTTGGGGTAAATCCATTATCCTTTAAATAACCATAGTTCATGTTGTAACCAACCTTGCCATCATCAGAAGTACCTCTTACGTTCACAGAAGTGTTGGCTACTGTTCCAGTCTTAAAGAAATTCTTTACACTGTCATAAGGTCTCCACTCATAACGCTGTCCCTGGAATTGTGGGAATGCAGCTTGAATAGCAGCAGTGGAAGTAGAGTATGGGTGAGCCAAGGTTCCTTGGTCATCAATTGCGGCTTGTGCACCCCATCCGGAAGCTCCCTCTCTTCTAAAGCTTGGTCCCCAGTTACTGAAGAACCATCCGAAAGACTGGTCGAATCCGTTACCGTACTCATCTTGATAATCTGGCAAAGAAGCGATCTGGTTAAAGAACATAGAAGAATTAACCGTGATCTCTGTCTTCTTTGGTCCGCTTTGCGACGATCCACCTTTAGTGGTGATCAAGATTACACCGTTACGTCCTTGTGAACCGTAAAGTGTTGCAGCCGCAAGACCTTTAAGTACGTTTACGCTTTCTATACTGTTTGGGTCAAGGTCCAAGAATCTACTGGAACCATTGTTACCGTTAACGAAATCCTGACGGTCTCCGTTTCTACCCATAGAGTTGGTGTCCGTACTGAAAGGAACACCATCAATGATGAACAAAGCTTGGTTACTACCACTAAAGGTAGTTTGACCCCTAATAACGATGTTGGTACCAGATCCGGAAAGACCACTCTGCTGGGTAATCTGTACCCCAGAAGCCTTACCTTGAAGTACCCTGGCCACATCACCTTCAGGACGTTGCTCCAAATCATCGGATCCAACTTCGGTTACTGCATAACCCAGAGCTTGCTTCTCCCTTTTAATACCAAGGGCCGTAACCACAACCTCTTCAAGCGCTTGGGTATCCTCTTCCATTTGAACATCGATTACGTTACTTGCACCAATGACCCTTCTGGCATCTCTCTGCCCTATGTAAGAAAAAAGAAGTGTCTGACCTTGACTGGCACTAATAGCATAGTTTCCGTCAAAATCTGTTTGGGTACCCGTAGTGGTACCTTCAACGACAATGTTGACTCCAGGTAACGGAAGGCCGTCGGCATCCGTAACAGTACCCGTAATCGTATTGTCTTGTGCAAAAGAAACATGCACAACAAACGCCAATAACAGCGTTAACAATCCATTAAGTTTTGTTCTCATTTTAAAATTATTTGAATTAGCTAGGCGCTAAAATCATAATTTCATGTTAATAATCCAAACTAATTTTACTAAAATTTTAAGACCGTGTTTACAAATGGGAATGCTGTAAAATCACATTTGATAATTGTAGTGTCATCAATTCGAAGGACTAAAAATTATAAGAATGATGATTTTGGGGCCAAATGAAAATGTGTTATGGAACCGTAAAAATGTCTAAACACCTGTTGTATTTGTAAAAAAGGGACCCTAAAGGACCTATAATAAAACAGTTTTTTGTTAAAAGGGGGTTGGGGTGAAATTGGTAGGGTAATAATTTGTAATTTATACCTTAATATATATATGGGTATGAGGTCAATAATTTTCATCATGTTTTTCTTCACCTCCGGATTGATGTTGTTGGCGCAACAAAGAGCCAATGTGCAACCTGGGGTCATTAGTGTCTATCAAAAAGGACTGCAAGGTATTGGGCCAGATTTTGGAAACAATCCTGCGTCAGAAAACTTCTACAGCCAAATGCGGGATAAATTTGCCGCTATGGGAATAGATCAAAAGTTGCAATTGAAGGATATTGAGGGGTCTATTTATGTTAACGATAAGTTTGAACCTGGGATAATTTTCTTCAAAGGAGAGGAGGAACGGAAGTTGTTTATGAGGTACAATGCTTTTAACGATGAATTTGAGATTAAAAACTCGGATCTAAAGGGTGAAAGAGCATTGGCTTTGTTCAAGAATAAAGACATTTCGTGCTTGCTAGGTAGTGCAACTTTTTCCTATATGAGCCATATGGATAAAAAAGGGGAGTCTGCAGAGTCCTATTTAAAGGAGTTATTGGTTACTGGGGATTATCGGTTATTGGAGCAACAGAAAAAGAAGTTCAAGGAGGGGAAGAAAGCCAAAACCTCCCATGCTGTTTCCTTTCCCCATCGCTTTGTGGATGAGGTTCATTATTATATACAAGTAGGAGAAAAAGTTCCTATGTATGCCCCTTCAAAGAAAAAAGAGTTGATCGCCCTGCTTCATGTTGGCCATCAGGAAAGTGTGAAAAAATTCATCAAGGAAAAAGGTATCGATATAAAAACCCAAAAAGGATTGACCAATGTACTGATCTTTGCTGGAAATCTGTAGGGTTTAGGTGGGATTGGAGTCTTCAAAAAATCTACCTTAAAAGCCGTTATTTTCCCCCGTGCTTTTTGGTGTATAAATTTGATTTTCAGAACGGATCGGAAATTTAATCTTAAGGGATTTGAATTATTCCGAAATATCACTACATTTGCAGCCCTCAAAACGAGGGTTGTTTTGATTTTTAATAGAAGTTTTAATGCCAACAATTTCACAATTAGTACGAAAAGGAAGAGCCACAATTACCAAGAAGAGTAAATCGGCTGCTTTGGATTCGTGCCCTCAGCGAAGAGGGGTTTGTACGCGTGTTTATACGACTACGCCTAAGAAACCTAACTCTGCCATGCGTAAAGTGGCAAGGGTAAGGTTAACCAATGGTAAGGAAGTTAACGCATACATCCCTGGCGAAGGACACAACCTCCAAGAGCACTCGATAGTATTGGTTAGAGGTGGAAGAGTTAAGGATTTACCCGGTGTACGTTACCACATTGTTCGTGGTGCATTGGATACCGCAGGGGTAGCAGGTAGAACGCAACGTAGATCAAAATACGGCGCAAAACGTCCTAAAAAATAAGAAGCGATGAGAAAAAGACAGGCGAAAAAAAGACCGTTATTGCCAGATCCAAGGTTTAACGACCAGCTGGTTACCCGCTTTGTGAACATGATGATGTGGGACGGAAAAAAATCCGTTGCCTTTAAGGTTTTTTACGATGCCATCGACATTGTAGATGAAAAAAACCAAGACGAAGAAAAAGAAGCTTTGGAACTTTGGAAAGATGCCCTTTCCAATGTAATGCCACACGTTGAAGTAAGAAGTAGAAGAGTAGGTGGTGCTACATTTCAGATTCCTATGCAGATTCGTCCAGACCGTAAGATTTCCACTGCCATGAAATGGTTGATCAGCTATGCTAGAAAGCGTAATGAAAAATCCATGGCCCAAAAATTGGCTGCTGAAATTTTAGCTGCTGCCAAGGAAGAAGGAGCTGCTGTCAAGAAAAGAGTGGATACCCACAAAATGGCAGAAGCCAATAAAGCATTCTCACACTTTAGATTCTAGTCAAAACAATGTCAAGAGATTTAAAATACACAAGGAATATAGGTATTGCGGCGCATATTGATGCCGGAAAAACCACTACTACTGAGCGTATTCTTTTTTACACAGGTGTAAGTCACAAGATTGGTGAGGTGCACGATGGTGCGGCGACTATGGACTGGATGGAGCAGGAGCAGGAGCGTGGTATTACCATTACCTCTGCAGCTACGACCTGTACATGGCAATTCCCCACTGAAAATGGTCAGCCAACAGCTGATGCAAAAGGATACCACTTTAATATTATCGATACTCCCGGACACGTGGACTTTACCGTTGAGGTAAACCGTTCCCTTCGTGTTTTGGATGGATTGGTCTTTTTGTTCAGTGCGGTTGATGGGGTAGAGCCCCAGTCCGAAACTAACTGGAGATTGGCCGATAACTATAAGGTGCCTCGAATTGGTTTCGTAAACAAAATGGACCGTCAAGGTTCCAACTTCTTGAACGTGTGCAAGCAGGTTCGTGAGATGTTGGGTTCCAATGCCGTACCAATTGTTTTGCCGATCGGTGAAGAAGCTGACTTTAAAGGTATCGTTGATCTTGCCAAGAATAGGGCGATCGTATGGCACGATGAGAATTTTGGTTCTACGTTCGATGTGATCGATATTCCTGCTGAAATGCAAGATGAGGTTAAAGAATATAGAGCTGCGTTGATCGAGGCGGTTGCGGAATATGATGAGGAGTTGATGGAGAAATTCTTTGAAGATGAAGATTCCATTACTGAAGAAGAAGTTCATGCTGCTTTGAGAGCTGCTGTTATGGATAGGGCTATCATTCCTATGGTTTGTGGTTCCTCCTTCAAAAACAAAGGGGTTCAATTCTTGTTGGATGCTGTATGTCGTTATTTACCTTCTCCTTTGGATAAAGATGATATCGTAGGTACAGATCCCGATACAGGAAATGAAATCACAAGAAAGCCAGATCCAAAAGAACCGTTCTCTGCTTTGGCATTTAAGATTGCTACCGATCCTTTCGTTGGTCGTTTGGCTTTCTTTAGAGCTTACTCAGGACGTTTGGATGCAGGTTCTTATATCTTGAACAACCGTTCAGGTAAAAAAGAGCGTATCTCCCGTATCTATCAAATGCACTCCAACAAGCAAAATGCAATTGAGTACATCGAAGCTGGGGATATTGGAGCTGCGGTTGGATTTAAGGATATCAAGACGGGTGATACCATGTCTTCCGAAAAACATCCCATCGTACTTGAAAGTATGGACTTCCCTGATCCGGTAATCGGTATCGCGGTTGAGCCTAAAACCAAGGCCGATGTTGATAAATTGGGAATGTCTTTGGCTAAATTGGCCGAAGAGGATCCAACCTTCCAGGTTAAAACCGATGAAGCTTCAGGTCAGACCATTATTTCAGGTATGGGTGAGCTTCACTTGGATATCATCGTTGATCGTCTAAGAAGGGAGTTCAAGGTTGAGGTGAACCAAGGTCAACCTCAGGTTGAGTACAAAGAAGCATTGACTGCTACAGCGAACCACAGGGAGACTTACAAGAAACAGACCGGTGGTCGTGGTAAATTTGCGGATATCGTATTTACTATGGAGCCTGCTGAAGAAGGTCAGGCCGGACTAGAGTTCATCAATGAAATTAAAGGAGGTAACATTCCTAAAGAATATATCCCATCTGTTGAAAAAGGATTCAAAGAGGCCATGAAGAATGGTCCTTTGGCCGGATTTGAGATGGATAGTATGAAGATTACCCTTAAGGATGGGTCATTCCACCCTGTGGATTCCGATTCCCTATCCTTTGAACTTGCTGCCAAGTTAGGTTACAAAGTGGCCGCTAAAGCTGCAAGAGCTGTGTTGATGGAGCCGATTATGAAATTGGAAGTGTTGACACCAGAGGAAAACATGGGTGATATCGTTGGTGACTTGAACCGAAGAAGAGGTCAAGTAAACAACATGGATGATAGAGCTGGTTCCAAAGTAGTAAAAGCTGAGGTACCACTTTCCGAAATGTTTGGATATGTAACTGCTTTGAGAACATTGTCTTCCGGTAGAGCAACTTCAACTATGGAATTTTCACATTACGCAGAAACTCCTACCAATATTGCAGAGGAAGTAATTAAATCTGTAAAAGGGGTAACCGCTTAAATTTTTCAGCAAGATGAGTCAAAAAATTAGAATTAAGCTTAAATCTTATGATCACAATTTAGTGGATAAATCTGCTGAGAAAATTGTGAAAACAGTTAAGACAACAGGTGCTGTGGTAACCGGACCTATTCCGTTGCCAACGCACAAAAAGATATTTACGGTTTTGCGTTCGCCTCACGTGAACAAGAAATCGAGAGAGCAATTTCAACTAAGTTCATACAAGAGATTGCTTGATATTTATAGTTCTTCTTCAAAAACTATTGATGCTTTAATGAAATTAGAGCTTCCAAGTGGTGTAGAAGTCGAAATAAAAGTGTAAGTTTGCACGCCCTTAGAGAAAAGGGTTGACATGTCCTGAGCTGCGTGCGAAGGAAAAACGGGAAAAAGAAAAATATCTGGGTCACAGAATCTTTTCTTTGACCCAATTTTTTTGCCAAGCATTTGCATTGGCACATTGAAAAATTAAATAATTGATTAATTAAATATTTATGTCTGGGTTAATAGGAAGAAAAATCGGCATGACCAGCATCTTCGACGAGAATGGAAAGAACATTCCATGTACCGTTCTTGAAGCTGGACCATGTGTGGTTACCCAAGTCAGAACCGAAGAGGTAGACGGGTACAGTGCCCTTCAACTAGGTTTCGATGACAAGGCAGAAAAGCGTGCAAACAAGGCCGAATTGGGCCATGTTAAAAAAGCTGGCGCTTCTCCAAAGAAAAAAGTCGTTGAATTCCGGGATTTTGAAGGTGAATACAAATTGGGTGACACCGTAGGTGTTGATTTATTTGTTGAAGGTGAATTTGTTGATGTAGTAGGTACATCAAAAGGAAAAGGATTCCAAGGAGTTGTGAAGCGACATGGTTTTGGTGGAGTTGGACAGGCTACACACGGTCAGCACAACCGATTAAGGGCTCCTGGTTCCATTGGTGCGGCCTCTTATCCAGCCCGAGTATTCAAAGGCATGAAAATGGCCGGTAGAATGGGTGGTGAGAGAGTGACAGTTCAAAACTTGAGAGTATTGAAAGTGGTTCCTGAGAAAAACCTTATCGTAGTGAAAGGTGCAGTTCCAGGCCATAAAAATGCTTACGTAACAATTGAGAAGTAATGAAGGTTGCAGTTTTAGATATCAAAGGAAAAGATACAGGAAGAAAGGTTGACCTTTCTAAGGATGTATTTGGAATAGAGCCTAATGAGCATGCCATCTACTTGGATGTTAAACAGTATTTGGCCCATCAAAGGCAAGGTACCCACAAGGCCAAGGAAAGAGCTGAGATCGCTGGAAGTACCAGAAAAATCAAGAAGCAAAAAGGTACAGGTACCGCTAGGGCCGGTAGTATCAAGTCTCCTATTTTTAGGGGAGGTGGTAGGATCTTTGGTCCTAGACCGAAAGATTACCAACAAAAATTGAACAAAAACGTTAAGCGATTGGCCAGAAAATCAGCCTTGACGTTGAAGTCCAAAGAGAAGGCAATCACTGTTGTTGAGGACTTCAGTTTTGAGGGGCCAAAGACAAAGGATTTCAAAGCGTTTTTGACCTCATTGGGCATCGAAAACAAAAAGTCTCTTATCGTATTGGGTGGCTCGAATAATAATGTATATTTGTCGTCGCGCAATTTGGAGCGTTCTGAAGTTGTAACTAGCTCAGAAATAAGTACTTACAAGATTGTTAATGCAAACAATGTAGTGCTTACCGAGAGTGCTTTGGAAGGAATAGAATCGAACCTTAAGAAATAAGAATATCATGAGTGTGTTGATAAAACCAATCATTACGGAAAAAATGACCGCTGATAGCGAGCTTTTCAATCGTTATGGTTTCTACGTTGACCCAGCGGCCAACAAGCTTCAAATCAAAGAGGCAGTAGAGGCTACTTATGGTGTTTCTGTGGAAAAGGTGCGTACCATGAATTATGGTCCAAATCGTAAGAGTCGTTATACAAAAACAGGAATCCAACACGGGAAAACCAATGCTTTGAAAAAAGCGATCGTTGACGTGGCGGAAGGTGATATTATTGATTTTTACAGTAATCTATAAAGACGAGAAATGTCAGTTAGAAAATTAAAACCGATAACCCCTGGACAGCGTTTTAGAGTAGTAAACGGATTTGACGCGATTACTACTGATAAGCCGGAAAAAAGCTTGCTTGCTCCGTTAAAAAAGTCAGGTGGTAGGAACAGTCAAGGAAAAATGACCATGCGCCATAGAGGTGGGGGTCATAAGAGAAGATATCGAGTCATCGATTTCAAGAGGGATAAGCAAGGTGTGGATGCCACTGTGGTTTCTATCCAATACGATCCCAACAGAACTGCATTTATCGCCTTGGTGGAATACAAAGACGGTGAGAAAAGATATGTAGTGGCCCAAAACGGTCTGCAGGTAGGTCAGAAGATTTCTTCTGGTGAAAAAGCTGCACCAGAAATTGGAAATGCACTTCCATTGAGTGAGATTCCATTGGGTACCATCATTTCCTGTATTGAACTTAGACCGGGTCAAGGTGCTGTAATGGCACGTAGTGCCGGTACATTTGCCCAGTTGATGGCCAAGGACGGAAAGTTCGTAACCATTAAGTTGCCTTCTGGTGAGACCCGTATGGTGTTGGCCAATTGTTTGGCAACCGTAGGTGCGGTATCCAACTCTGACCACCAATTGTTGGTATCTGGTAAAGCAGGTAGAAGCAGATGGTTGGGTAGAAGACCAAGAACTAGACCAGTAGCTATGAACCCTGTTGATCACCCAATGGGTGGTGGTGAAGGAAGGGCTTCCGGAGGTCACCCAAGATCTAAGAACGGTATCCCAGCTAAAGGGTTCAGAACCCGTTCCAAGACCAAGGACACCAATAGATATATCATAGAACGTAGAAAGAAATAAAAGAAAAAGTAAATGGCACGTTCATTAAAAAAAGGACCTTACGTTCATCACAGCTTGGAAAAGAAAGTACAGGCGAATATAGATTCAGGTAAGAAATCGGTTATCAAAACATGGTCCAGAGCCTCTATGATAACTCCAGATTTCGTAGGACAGACCATCGCGGTACACAACGGAAGACAATTTGTTCCTGTGTATGTAACCGAGAACATGGTGGGTCATAAACTTGGGGAATTTTCACCCACTAGATCCTTTAGGGGTCATGCGGGAGCTAAAAACAAAGGTAAAAAGTAAGTAAGCTATGGGAGTTCGTAAAAGACAAATGGCCGAAAGGTTAAAAGAAGAGAAAAAGCAGCTTGCGATTGCCAAGTTGAACAACTGCCCTACCTCACCTAGAAAAATGCGCTTGGTCGCTGATTTGATTAGAGGAAAGCAAATAGAAATGGCTTTGGCCATTTTGAGGTTCAACCCAAAGGAGGCTTCAAGAAAATTGGAAAAACTATTGCTTTCGGCAATTGCCAACTGGGAGGCCAAGAACGAGGATGCAAGCATTGAGGATGCTGACCTTTATATCAAGGAAATCCGTGTGGATGGTGGAACTATGTTGAAGAGACTTCGTCCTGCCCCTCAAGGAAGAGCACACAGAATTAGAAAACGTTCCAATCATGTTACCATGATCTTGGAATCCAATAACAACGTTCAAAGCTAGATTTTAATATGGGACAGAAGACCAATCCGATAGGAAATCGTTTAGGAATCATCAGGGGATGGGAATCCAACTGGTATGGCGGTAACGATTACGGCGATAAGCTGGCTGAGGATGATAAGATAAGAAAGTATATCCATGCGCGTTTGGCCAAGGCCAGTGTGTCAAGGGTAATTATTGAAAGAACCCTAAAATTGATCACCATTACCATTACCACGGCAAGACCTGGTATCATTATCGGTAAAGGTGGGCAAGAGGTAGATAAGCTTAAGGAAGAGCTTAAGAAGATTACCAACAAAGAGGTTCAGATCAATATCCATGAAATCAAGAGACCTGAATTGGACGCCAATTTGGTTGCTGCGAGTGTTGCAAGACAGATCGAGAGCAGAATTTCATACCGAAGAGCCATCAAAATGGCCATTGCAGCTGCAATCCGTATGAATGCCGAAGGGATTAAGATTCAGATTTCTGGACGTTTGAACGGTGCTGAAATGGCACGTTCAGAATCCTATAAGGAAGGACGAATTCCATTGTCAACTTTCCGTGCTGATGTCGATTATGCTTTGGTTGAAGCCCACACCACTTACGGAAGATTGGGAATCAAAGTTTGGATCATGAAAGGTGAGGTCTACGGAAAAAGAGAGCTTTCCCCATTGGTAGGATTGTCCAAGAGTCAAGGAAAAGGCGACAAGCGTGATGGTAAAAAACCACAACGTCGTAGAAAGTAATAAGATAAAGAAAAGGTAAGATGTTACAGCCAAAAAGAACCAAATTTCGTAAAGCCCAGAAGGGACGTATGAAAGGAAATTCCCAGAGAGGGCACCAACTTTCCAATGGAATGTTCGGTATCAAATCCTTGGATTCCCATTTTATTACTTCCCGTCAGATTGAGGCTGCGCGTATTGCTGCGACAAGGTATATGAAAAGACAAGGTCAATTGTGGATCAAAATTTTCCCGGACAAGCCCATCACCAAAAAGCCTCTTGAGGTACGTATGGGTAAAGGTAAGGGTGCTCCAGAATATTGGGTGGCCGTTGTTAAGCCTGGAAGAATCATGTTTGAAGTTGCCGGTGTGCCTATGGATGTTGCCAAGGAAGCCTTGCGACTTGCAGCTCAAAAGTTGCCTGTGAAAACCAAGTTTATCGTAGCAAGGGATTATTCCGCTTAATATTTAATTGGAAAGAAAGATGAAACAATCAGAGATAAAAGAACTTTCAATTGAAGAGCTAAAAGAAAAGCTTGCTGACCTTAAAAAACAGCACGCAGATCTTAAGATGGCCCATGCCGTAACTCCGTTGGAAAATCCTATGCAGATTAGAAAAACTAGAAGGACGGTAGCAAGACTTGCAACAGAATTAACTAAAAGGGAATTACAATAATCGGTTTTGCCTTATGGAAGATAAAAGAAATTTAAGAAAAGAAAGAATAGGCGTTGTTACCAGCAACAAAATGGAGAAATCCATCGTAGTTTCTGAGGTAAAGCGAGTAAAGCACCCTATGTACGGTAAGTTCGTTTTGAAGACCAAGAAGTATGTGGCTCATGATGAAAAGAATGACTGCAACGAAGGTGATACCGTAAAAATTATGGAAACCCGACCATTGAGCAAGACGAAATGTTGGAGATTGGTTGAAATCCTTGAAAGAGCTAAATAATTATGTTACAGCAAGAATCAAGATTAAAGGTTGCGGACAACACTGGTGCAAAAGAAGTTTTGACCATCCGCGTTCTCGGAGGAACTAAGAGAAGATACGCTTCTTTGGGTGATAAGATTGTAGTAACCGTAAAGGAAGCTACCCCCAACGGAACTGTAAAAAAAGGTTCGGTTTCCACAGCTGTGGTGGTTAGAACAAAAAAGGAAGTAAGAAGACCTGATGGATCTTACATCCGTTTTGACGACAATGCCTGTGTGCTTTTGAACCCAACAGGTGAAATGCGCGGAACCAGGGTTTTTGGTCCAGTGGCCAGAGAACTTAGGGACAAGCAGTTCATGAAGATTGTTTCATTGGCTCCGGAGGTGCTTTAACAGAAATATTAGTAAGATGAAATTGAAGATAAAAACAGGGGATACCGTAAGGGTCATTACAGGAGACCACAAAGGCACCGAAGGAAAAGTGCTCCAGGTAGACCGTGAAAAGAACAAGGCCATCGTAGAGGGAGTCAATATGGTTTCCAAGCACGAAAAGCCAAGTGCCAAGAATCCTCAGGGAGGAATTGTGAAAAAGGAGGCCTCTATCCATATTTCCAACCTTTCGTTGATCGACCCAAAATCTGGGGAGACCACTCGAGTAGGTTACGAAGTAAGGGATGGTAAGAAAGAAAGGTTGGCCAAAAAATCCAATGAAGTAATCTAGTTATGAGCTACATTCCAAGATTAAAGCAAGAATATAGGGAGCGTGTAATCAAAGCGCTTTCCGAGGAATTTGGGTACAAGAACGTAATGCAGGTTCCCAAACTGGAAAAGATTGTTGTTAGCCGTGGTGTTGGTGCCGCAGTTTCGGACAAGAAGCTGATCGACCATGCCGTTGAGGAGTTGACCAACATTACTGGTCAGAAAGCGGTAGCTACAATCTCCAAAAAGGACGTTGCTTCCTTTAAATTGAGAAAAGGAATGCCCATCGGTGCCAAAGTTACCTTGAGAGGGGAGCGCATGTATGAGTTTTTGGACCGATTGATTACTTCTGCCCTACCAAGGGTACGTGATTTTCAGGGTGTAAAAGCAACCGGATTTGACGGAAGGGGAAATTACAGCTTAGGGGTGACCGAGCAAATCATTTTCCCGGAGATCAACATCGACAAGATCAACAGGATCAACGGAATGGACATCACTTTCGTTACTTCTGCTGAAACAGATAAAGAAGCAAAATCATTGTTAACCGAATTGGGAGTACCCTTTAAAAAGAACTAGTATGGCTAAGGAATCAATGAAAGCCCGTGAGAGAAAAAGGGCAAAGATGGTTGCAAAGTATGCAGAAAAAAGAAAAGCTTTGAAAGAAGCCGGTGATTACGAGGCTTTGCAAAAGCTTCCTAAGAACGCTTCTCCGGTTCGCATGCGTAATCGCTGCAAATTGACCGGTAGACCAAGAGGATATATGAGAACATTTGGTATTTCCAGGGTTACATTCAGGGAAATGGCCAATCAGGGCTTGATTCCAGGAGTTAAAAAGGCAAGTTGGTAAACAGATAAAGAAGAGAAATGCTTACAGATCCAATTTCAGATTATTTGACCAGAATTAGAAATGCCAGCAGGGCAGGTCATAGGGTAGTGGATATTCCTGCTTCCAATCTTAAAAGACAGATGACCAAAATTTTGTTTGATCAAGGATATATCCTGAGCTACAAATTTGAGGAAAACGATACCCAAGGAAATATTAAAATAGCCTTGAAGTACGATAAGTTTACCAAGGAGCCGGTTATCAAAAAATTACAAAGGGTGAGCAAGCCTGGACTTCGTAAGTACGCAGGTTCAGAAGAGCTTCCAAGAGTTCTTAACGGTTTGGGGATCGCTATTGTCTCTACCTCCCATGGGGTAATGACCAGCAAACAGGCCAAACAAGAAAACGTAGGTGGCGAAGTATTGTGCTACGTTTATTAATTGAGAAAAGAAAAGAAAAATGTCTAGAATAGGTAACAATCCAATTACGATTCCAGAGGGTGTCACTGTAGAAGTGAACGAGAATGTAGTTACCGTAAAGGGTAAATTGGGAGAACTATCCCAAGAATTTTCTGGAGTGGAGATCAAGGTGGAAGATGGAAGCGTTCAGCTTTCCCGTTCTTCCGAATCCAAAGAGCTTAAAGCGAAGCACGGACTTTACCGCGCCCTTATCGCTAACATGACAGAAGGAGTTTCCAAGGGATGGACCAAGGAATTGGAATTGGTAGGTGTAGGTTATAGAGCAAGCAACCAAGGACAAAAATTGGATTTGGCTTTAGGTTTCTCACACAATATTGTGTTGGATATTGCTCCCGAGGTTAAAATCGAGACGATTTCCGAAAAAGGAAAGAACCCTATCGTAAAGTTGACTTCACACGACAAACAATTGGTAGGCCAAGTAGCTGCCAAGATCCGTGGCTTCCGTAAGCCAGAGCCTTACAAAGGAAAAGGTGTCAAGTTTGTTGGTGAACAATTAAGAAGAAAAGCAGGTAAATCAGCATAATAAGTAAGACTATGGGATTATCCAAGACTGAAAGAAGATTACGCATCAGAAGAAGAATTAGAAAAATTTCTTCTGGTACTGAAGCAAGACCAAGACTCTCTGTATTCCGAAGCAATAAAGAGATATATGCTCAATTGATTGACGATAACAAGGGTGTTACTTTGGCTGCTGCCTCTTCAAGAGATAAAGATATCGAAGCCAAGGGAAACAAAACTGAAGTGGCGGCCTTGGTAGGAAAAGCCATTGCTGAAAAAGCAAAAAAGCTAGGTGTTGAAGCCGTAGCTTTTGATAGAGGTGGAAACCTATATCATGGAAGAGTTAAATCATTGGCAGAAGGAGCTAGGGAAGCAGGACTTAAATTCTAATAAACTATGTACCAGAAATACAAAAACGTAGAAATAGTTAAGCCAGGTGGACTGGAGTTGAAGGATCGTTTGGTTGGAGTCCAAAGGGTTACCAAAGTTACCAAAGGTGGTAGAGCATTCGGTTTTTCGGCAATTGTTGTTGTTGGTGATGAGAATGGAGTTGTTGGACATGGTTTGGGTAAATCCAAGGAAGTTGCCACGGCAATCGCCAAGGCCATCGAGGATGCCAAAAAGAATTTGGTAAGGATTCCATTGAACAGCGGAACACTACCACATGAGCAAAAAGGGAAATACGGTGGTGCAAGGGTTTACATCCAGCCAGCATCCCATGGTACCGGGGTTATTGCCGGTGGTGCCGTAAGGGCCGTATTGGAAGCAGTTGGGGTACACGACGTATTGTCAAAGTCCCAAGGTTCTTCCAACCCGCACAACGTGGTAAAGGCAACTTTTGATGCGCTTTTGCAACTAAGGGGAGCCCATACCGTTGCGAAGCAAAGAGGAATTTCCTTGGAAAAAGTCTTTAAGGGATAAACCAAGTTGACGGTAAGCAGTAAAGCTGAAGAACTGACAACTGAAAACTAAGAAAATGTCAAAGATTAAAGTTAAACAAGTAAAGAGCGCCATCAAAAGGACCCAGACCCAAAAGAGAACTTTGGAGGCCCTTGGTTTGCGTAAGATAGGTCATGTGGTGGAGCACGATGCAACACCGAATATCCTTGGAATGATCAATAAAGTAAAACACTTGGTTTCCACAGAGGAAGCTTAAATATAAGGCACATGGAGTTACATAATCTTAAACCAGCAGGAGGTGCTGTACATAAAGAAGGAAAACGTGTAGGTAGAGGAGAAGGTTCCGGTAAAGGAGGTACTTCTACCCGTGGACATAAAGGTGCCAAGTCCAGGTCTGGATATTCCAAAAAGATTGGTTTTGAAGGTGGACAAATGCCTTTGCAAAGACGTGTTCCCAAATTTGGATTTAAGAACATCAACAGAAAGGAATACCAAGGAGTTGGTTTGGACAAGCTTCAAGAATTGGTGGACAAGGGAATCGTGAAAAAAGAGGTGACCTTGAAAACTTTGGTTGAAAACAGATTGGCACACAAAAACGATTTGGTAAAGATTTTGGGGAATGGTGAGCTTAAGGCATCCCTAAAAGTATCTGTACATAAATTTACTGCTTCTGCAAAAGCAGCTATCGAGGCCGCAGGAGGTGAAGCAATAAGTTTATAAGGAATAAGAAGGCATGAAGAAATTTATAGAGACCATATCAAACATTTGGAAGATTGAAGAGCTAAGGCAACGTATTATTGTTACCCTTGGCTTATTGTTGGTGTACCGTTTTGGTGCACAAGTCGTTCTTCCCGGTATTGATACTTCCCAATTGGCACAATTGAACGATGCCACAGGAGAGGGAATTCTTGGATTGCTTAATGCCTTTACAGGAGGTGCATTTGCGAATGCATCCGTTTTTGCATTGGGGATCATGCCCTATATCTCTGCTTCCATTGTGGTGCAGTTGATGGGTATTGCCATTCCGTATCTGCAAAAATTGCAGAAAGAGGGTGAAAGTGGTAGAAAGACCATCAACCAGATAACCCGTTGGTTGACCATCGCCATCTGTATCGTTCAGGCGCCTGCCTATTTGTTTGGTTTGGGTGCTTTGGGTGTTCCAGATACCGCTTTTGTATTGGGTAAAGGTCTTGATTTTATTATCCCTGCAGTAATCATCTTGGTAACCGGTTGTGTGTTCGCCATGTGGTTGGGTGAGAAGATTACCGATAAAGGTATAGGTAACGGTATTTCCCTTTTGATCATGATCGGGATCATTGCCACAATGCCACAGTCCTTTGTTCAGGAGTTTATTTCAAGAACTGCCAACAACACCGGGGGAATCATGTTCATGTTGATTGAGGTGATCATTTGGTTCTTGGTAATCTTGGCCAGTGTATTGTTGGTGATGGCAGTACGTCAGATTCCTGTACAATATGCAAGAAGAACGGCTTCTGGAGGTTACGAGAAAAACATCATGGGATCAAGACAGTACATCCCTTTGAAGTTGAACGCCTCTGGGGTAATGCCAATCATCTTTGCCCAGGCAATTATGTTTGCGCCTAGTTTATTGGGTAGAACATTTAACGACACCGCTGTGGGTCAGTGGATGGAAGTCCAGTTTGCCGATATTTTCGGATTGGCCTACAACATCCTGTTCGCAGTGTTGATTATCATATTCACCTACTTCTATACGGCCATTACCGTTCCAACGAACAAAATGGCGGACGATTTAAAAAGAAGTGGAGGCTTTATACCGGGTATTAGACCTGGAAAGGAAACAGGGGATTTCTTGGACAAGATTATGTCCTTGATCACCTTGCCAGGTTCTGTTTTCTTGGCCTTGTTGGCAGTGTTGCCAGCGGTTGTGGTCAAGTTGATGGACGTACAGGCAGGATGGGCCCTATTCTATGGTGGAACATCGCTATTGATTATGGTAGGTGTGGCCATCGATACGGTACAGCAGGTAAATTCATATTTGTTGAACAGGCATTATGACGGTTTGATGAAAACCGGTAAGAACAGAAAAGTAGCTTAATTAGAAGATAGACTATAGTTGGATAGGGAACTAGCGACTAAGGACTAATAACTAATAACTAAATATGGCAAAGCAGCCAGCAATAGAACAAGACGGAACAATAATAGAGGCATTGTCAAATGCTATGTTCCGAGTAGAATTGGAGAATGGGCACGTTGTTACAGCTCACATCTCTGGGAAGATGCGTATGCACTATATCAAATTGCTTCCTGGAGACAAAGTGAAACTGGAAATGAGCCCGTACGATTTAACAAAAGCAAGAATTACTTACAGATACTAAAGCGATGAAAGTAAGAGCATCAATAAAAAAGCGTAGCGCCGAATGCAAGATTGTTCGCAGAAAAGGCAGATTGTACGTGATCAACAAAAAGAATCCTAGATTTAAACAAAGACAAGGGTAATTATGGCAAGAATTGCAGGGGTAGATATACCCAAACAAAAACGCGGAGTAATTTCATTGACCTACATCTACGGAATTGGTAAAAGTAGGGCACAAGAAATCTTGGCTAAAGCCCAAGTAAGTGAAGATACCAAGGTTTCCGACTGGAACGATGATGAGATTGGAAAAATCCGTGAGGCGGTTTCCGCTTTCACCATCGAAGGAGAACTTCGTTCCGAAACGCAATTGAACATCAAGCGTTTGATGGACATCGGTTGTTACCGTGGAATTCGACACAGAGCAGGATTGCCACTACGTGGTCAACGTACCAAGAACAACTCTAGGACAAGAAAAGGAAAAAGAAAAACAGTTGCCAACAAGAAAAAAGCAACTAAATAATAATTAGAAAGCAGTCATTAGTCTTTAGAAGTTAGAAGAATCTGTTTGAAATGTAAAAGTCTAGGATTCCAATAACTAAGATCTAACACCGCGTGCCGCTGAAGCTTTGGCGGAAGCGCAGCTAAACACTAAAAAATATGGCAAAAGCAAGTACCAAAACCACTAAGAAGCGCAAAGTGGTAATCGAATCCACAGGGGAGGCGCACATTGTAGCTTCATTCAATAACATCATTATTTCCTTGACCAACAAAAAAGGAGATGTAATCTCTTGGTCTTCTGCAGGAAAAATGGGATTCAGGGGTTCTAAAAAGAACACTCCCTACGCTGCCCAGGTAGCCGCAGAAGATTGTGCCAAGGTTGCGCACGAAGCTGGTCTAAGAAAAGTAAAGGTTTATGTAAAGGGACCTGGAAACGGAAGGGAATCTGCAATTCGTTCCATTCACAATTCAGGAATCGAGGTTACAGAGATCATCGATGTTACCCCATTACCGCATAACGGTTGTAGACCTCCAAAAAGAAGAAGAGTTTAATTAATCATAATCGGCCCGTTAGGGTCTTCACGAAAGTGCATGGAGATTATCGAAGGATAAGCCTTAATTCATAATCGCACTTTCAAAAAATTAGAAGATGGCAAGATACACAGGACCAAAAACAAAGATCGCTAGAAAGTTTGGAGAAGCGATTTTCGGAGACGACAAGTCTTTTGAAAAGAAAAATTATCCTCCAGGACAACACGGTAACAACAGACGCCGTGGTAAAAAATCTGAGTACGCTATCCAGTTGATGGAGAAGCAAAAAGCCAAGTATACTTACGGTATCTTGGAAAAGCAATTTAGAAACTTGTTTACCGAAGCCAAAAGACGCGAAGGTGTAACCGGTGAAGTGTTGCTTCAATTGTGTGAATCCCGTTTGGACAACGTGGTCTACAGAATGGGAATCTCCCCTTCACGTAGAGGTGCCAGACAGTTGGTTTCGCACAGACATATTACAGTAAATGGAAATGTAGTGAACATTCCATCATATTCCCTTAGAGCTGGTGATGTTGTTGGTGTTAGGGAAAAATCAAAATCAGTTCAATCCATCCAGGATTCTTTGTCCGCCAACAGCAGCGTGTACGAATGGATCACCTGGAATTCTGAAAAGAAGGAAGGAACCTTTGTTGCTGTTCCAGAAAGACTTCAGATTCCTGAGAATATCAAGGAACAACTAATCGTCGAGTTATACTCTAAATAAAATCAACATTAATCCAATATGGCATTACTAAATTTTCAGAAGCCCGATAAAGTTATAATGATCGATTCAACAGATTTCGAAGGGAAATTTGAATTTCGCCCTTTGGAACCTGGTTATGGATTAACAGTTGGAAATGCGCTAAGAAGAGTACTTCTTTCCTCCTTGGAAGGTTTTGCTATTACTTCTGTGCGTATCGATGGAGTTGAACATGAGTTTTCTGTTATCCCTGGCGTTGTAGAAGATGTTACGGAAATGATCTTGAACCTAAAACAGGTCCGATTCAAAAGACAGATTGATGATGTTGAGAGCGAAACTGTTTCTGTTTCCGTAAGCGGAAAAGAGCAGTTGACCGCTGGTGATTTCCAGAAATTTATTTCAGGTTACCAAGTGCTTAACCCGGATTTGGTTATCTGTAACATGGATCCAAAGGTGAGCATCAATTTGGAGGTGATCATTGAAAAAGGACGTGGTTATGTTCCCGCTGAGGAAAACAAGAAATCCAATGCTCCCTTGGGAAGTATTGCCGTTGATTCTGTTTATACTCCTGTAAAGAACGTAAAATATAGCATCGAAAACTTTAGGGTAGAGCAAAAGACCGATTACGAAAAATTGGTTTTCGAAATCATCACCGATGGTTCCATCCACCCAAAAGATGCACTGACCGAAGCTGCTAAAGTTTTGATCCATCACTTTATGTTGTTCTCTGATGAGCGTATCACCCTTGAAGCGGATGAGATCGCACAAACGGAGACCTACGATGAGGAATCCTTGCATATGCGTCAGTTGTTGAAGACCAAATTGGTAGACATGGACTTGTCCGTAAGGGCTTTGAACTGTCTTAAAGCTGCCGAGGTGGATACCTTGGGAGATTTGGTTTCCTTCAACAAAAACGATTTGATGAAGTTCAGGAACTTTGGTAAAAAGTCCTTGACCGAATTGGAAGAGTTGGTGATCAACAAAGGACTTCAGTTTGGTATGGACCTTTCCAAGTACAAATTGGACAAAGATTAATTAATCATATTTTGCTCTCCTGTTTTTGGGATTTGGTAGCAAGATGATAAACTAGAGAAATGAGACACGGTAAAAAATTCAACCACTTAGGGAGAACAGCAGCCCACAGAAAGGCAATGTTGGCCAATATGGCTTGTTCCCTAATCGAACACAAGCGAATCAACACCACGGTTGCAAAAGCCAAAGCGCTAAAGCAATTTGTGGAGCCTTTGATCACTAAGTCAAAAACTGAAAATAATCAGACCACCGAGAAAAGCACCCACAATAGAAGGGTGGTTTTCAGTAACCTTAGAAGCAAGCATGCAGTAGCAGAACTTTTCAGCACTGTTGCAGAAAAGGTTGGTGAAAGACCAGGAGGTTATACCCGAATCATTAAATTGGGTAACCGACTTGGGGACAACGCTGATATGGCGATGATCGAATTGGTTGACTTCAACGAATTGTACAACGCTGGTAAACCGGCCAAGAAATCTACTAGAAGAAGTAGAAGAGGAAAAGGTAAACAAGTCGAAGCTGCGGCACCCGTAGCTGAGACTAAAACAGCAGCGGACGATTCAGAAGAATAAGAAGATGTTATTAACTATTGTATTAGTGGAAAAAGGATAAGTGAAAACTTATCCTTTTTTTATGTTTTTTTGCAAACAGAAATTTTAGAACTCACATGAAATATCAGGCTAAGAAAAAGGCGCTAGTGCTATTGGCAGATGGCACGGTATTCTACGGCAAGGCCGTAGGCGACAGGGAAGGAACCGCAGTTGGCGAGGTATGTTTCAACACTGGGATGACAGGTTACCAGGAAATTTTTACCGATCCCTCGTATTACGGACAATTGATGGTGACCACCAACGCCCACATTGGGAACTACGGGACCAATTTAGAAGAAGTGGAATCGGATTCTGTTAAAATTGCCGGACTTATTGTCAAAAATTTCAGCTATGAATACTCCAGACCAAGTGCCGATGCCAGTCTGTTGGAATTCTTGGACAAAAACAACCTTTTTGCCATATCCGACGTAGATACCCGGGCCTTGGTAAGCTACATTCGCGATAACGGAGCCATGAACGCCTTGATCTCCACAAGGGTGGACGAGCTCGATGCCCTTAAGGAAGAACTGAAAAAAGTTCCGAGTATGGAAGGTTTGGAATTGGCTTCCAAAGTGTCTGCCAAGGAGCCGTACTATTTTGGCGAAGAAAATTCCGAAATCAAAATTTCGGCCTTGGATATCGGGATCAAAAAGAACATTTTGAGAAACTTGGCCCAAAGAGGGGCCTATGTCAAGGTTTTTCCGTACAACACCCCCTTCGAGGAGTTAAAGGCATGGAATCCGGATGGGTATTTTATCTCCAATGGTCCCGGTGACCCAGAACCGTTGACGGACGCCATAGCAACGGCCAAGGAGATGATCAATTCGGACAAGCCGCTTTTTGGAATCTGTCTGGGGCATCAAGTGTTGGCTTTGGCCAATGGGGTGTCTACCTATAAAATGCACCATGGTCATAGGGGAATCAATCACCCAATCCTGAATTTAGTTACCGGAAAGGGCGAGATTACCTCCCAAAACCACGGTTTTGCCATCAATAGGGAAGAAACCGAAGCCAATAAGGACTTGGAAATCACCCACCTTCACTTGAATGATAATACCGTAGCGGGTATCAAAATGAAGGACAAGGATGTTTTCTCGGTACAATACCACCCAGAGGCTAGTCCTGGACCCCATGATGCAGACTACCTGTTCGACCAATTTTTTGAAGCGATCAAAACCAGTCGCAACTAAAACGTTGTAGTTTATTTTTAGGTTATTATCAGTGTTTTATGGGTTTTAGAATGAAGCTAAAAGGGACTCCTTTTGTATCTTTGCCGAATTAATTTCAACCATAAATTTTAAGTTCACATGAGCATTATCATCAACATTCATGCAAGACAGATTTTAGATTCCAGGGGTAATCCTACAGTAGAAGTAGATGTTATCACTGAAAATGGCATTTTGGGAAGGGCTGCCGTGCCGTCAGGTGCGTCAACTGGAGAGCATGAGGCTGTTGAGCTAAGGGATGGTGGTGATACCTTTATGGGGAAAGGCGTAGGCCAAGCCGTGAACAATGTAAATACGATCATTGCAGAGGAATTGGTGGGGACCTCAGTATTTGAGCAAAACCATATTGATGAGACCATGATCGCATTGGACGGAACACCCAATAAATCCAAATTGGGGGCTAATGCCATTTTGGGGGTTTCGCTTGCTGCTGCCAAGGCTGCAGCCAATGAATTGGGATTGCCTTTGTACCGTTACGTAGGTGGGGTTAGTGCCAACACCCTTCCTGTTCCCATGATGAACATCATCAACGGGGGATCTCACTCCGATGCTCCAATCGCATTCCAGGAGTTTATGATCATGCCCGTGAAAGCAAAAGATTTTAGCCATTCCATGCAAATGGGAACCGAAATCTTCCACAACCTAAAAAAAGTCTTGCACGATAGGGGATTGAGTACCGCTGTAGGTGACGAAGGTGGTTTTGCCCCAAATTTGGAAGGTGGAACCGAGGATGCCTTGGATACCATTGCCAAAGCAGTGGAAAAAGCGGGATATAAATTGGGTGATGAGGTAATGATTGCCTTGGATTGTGCGTCCGCCGAATTCTATGTGGATGGCAAATACGACTATACCAAGTTCGAAGGAGATAAAGGAGTGGTAAGAACTTCAGAGGAACAAGCTGCATATTTGGCCGATTTATGTGCTAAATATCCAATCATCTCCATCGAAGATGGGATGGACGAAAATGACTGGGACGGTTGGAAAGTATTGACTGAAAAAGTAGGAGACAAGGTACAATTGGTAGGTGATGACTTGTTTGTGACCAACGTGGAAAGATTGTCACGTGGAATAGACAACGGGATTGCCAACTCCATTTTGATCAAAGTAAACCAGATCGGAACCCTTTCAGAAACCATTGCAGCCGTGAACATGGCCAAAAATGCCGGATACACCTCCGTAATGTCACACAGGTCTGGAGAGACCGAGGACAACACCATTGCAGACTTGGCAGTTGCGTTGAACACGGGACAGATAAAAACAGGTTCAGCTTCACGTAGCGACCGTATGGCAAAATACAATCAATTATTGCGTATAGAAGAAGAGTTGGGAAGTACGGCCTACTATCCACAAGAAAAAGCATTCAAAGTTCAATAATTGATGATGATTTGATAGCATTAAAAAGGCCTTTCCATATTGAGAAAGGCTTTTTTTTGCTTCCAACTTAAACTTTGGCTACCTTAATTGAATAAACCGAGCAAACTTACCTAAATGAAGAACTTTCTTTTTGTGGCAGCAGAAAACGATGCCTTGGCCAATTGTAAGGCCGGTGGAATGGGAGATGTGGTCAGGGATGTACCCAGGCAAATTTCCGAGCGCGGCGATAAAGTTCATGTAATTGTGCCTTCCTATAGCCGGTTGCACCAAGAGGGGCTATTTAAGGCAAATTTGAATTTCAGCTTAAGGGGACTTTCCTATACCGCAGAGTTGTACGAGGTAAAACCCAAAAAAGAGTTTCCGAATATTGTACACTATGTATTGCACCATCCAGAGATAGAAGCGGGTGATATCGCCCATATCTATCACAACGACCCCGAGGAGCCTTTCTATACGGATGCCATCAAATATTTCATATTTGGTACCGCGGTGGCCGAGGCCATAAAAAAAGGTGCCTTTGGCGATTTGGATATTGTGCACCTTCACGATTGGCATGCCAGTTTGCTGCTTTTTTTGAGGGAATACCATCAGGAGTATACCAACCTAAAGGATATACGCTTTGTATACAGCATCCATAATTTGGCGATCCAAGGTATTCGTCCTTTTGATGATAATTACTCCTCCGTTAGAAACTGGTTCCCCGATGTCATTTTTGACCACAGAATGCTGATGGACTATCGCTATCAAGATTGTATCAATCTAATGGCAGTGGGAATCCGTTTTGCAGATGCGGTTCATACCGTTTCCCCTTCCTACAAGGAAGATGTCATGAAACCTAGTTCCCCTCCAGAATTTATTGGGGGTGAAAGTTTGGAAGAGGACTTGAGAACAGCTGACGAAGAAGGAAGATTATTCGGAATTTTGAATGGTTGTAATTACAAAAACATCAACGTAGAGGAAAAAGGTTTTATCTACAGGAATACCGTAAAGGCCTTGTTCCGGTGGTTGCAGGAAGAATCCAAAAAATACAAAGCGGACTTTTTGGCCCATACCGGGGAGAAGATTATGGAATTTGTGGATAACCGACCCAAATTTATTGTGTCTAGTGTAGCACGGCTTACGGAGCAAAAGTTTTACTTTTTTAGGAGATCTCCGGAGGCCTTCGTCGAAATTCTAAAGAAACTGGAGAAAATCGATGGCATTTTTATGTTGTTGGGAACAGGGGCTCCCGAGTACGAGGAGTTGTTCAGAAAGCTGAGTTACGAACACAAAAACTTTGTGTTCACCAACGGGCAGTCAGAAAACCTGATAGACTCCATTTACCTCGAATCTGACTTGTATTTTATGCCCAGTCTTTTTGAACCCTGTGGAATAAGCCAAATGTTGGCTATGCGGAATGGAAATCCATGTTTGGTGCACCATACTGGAGGATTAAAGGATACGGTGAAGCACATGAAGACCGGATTCAGTTTTGATGGGGAAACTTATGATGACAAGATTAAAAATATGTTAGATAGCTTTGATCAGGCTTTGGGTGTGTATAAAAAAGATAAAGAAACATGGAAAAAAATCCAGGCTGCAGCCAAGCGGAAGCGTTTTACCTGGAAAAAATCCGTGGACAACTATTACAAAGATCTATATCAGTTTAACACTGCGTAAACTGTTTTATACTTAACATTTATTTGTGTTTTTGCCGGGGTAGAAAGGGGGTTCAGAAATTGTTAATGGTTCTCCTTTTTCGTAATTTCCCCCTCCTATTTTATTAATCCTTTACAAGTTAAAATGTCGGACAAAGCTACACTAGAATATGCAGGCGAGAAATACGAATTCCCAGTTATAGAAGGTTCTGAGAATGAGTTGGCAATAGATATAAAAACCCTCAGGGGAACCAGCGGGATCGTCACTATCGACCCTGGATACAAGAATACCGGTTCCTGTGAAAGTGCCATCACTTTTCTGGATGGGGAGAAAGGAATTTTACGCTACAGAGGATATTCTATTGAAGATTTGGCCGAAAAAGCTGATTTCTTGGAGGTGGCCTACCTTTTAATTTTTGGGGAATTGCCCAATAAGGAACAGTTGGAGACGTTCCATAACGACATCAAGGAAGAATCGCAGGTAGATGAGGAAATGAAGAAGATTTTGGATGCCTTTCCAAAGTCAGCACACCCTATGGGAGTTTTGTCCTCATTAACCAGTGCCTTGGTAGCTTTTAACCCTACATCGGTGGATGTATCCTCTGAAAAGGCCATGTACCATTCCATAGTGCGCATCCTGGCCAAATTCCCGATTTTGGTGGCTTGGACACAGCGTAAGAAAAAGGGTCTTCCCTTGGATTATGGGGACGATTCTTTGGGCTATGTGGAGAACTTCCATAAAATGATGTTCAAAAAGCCTAGCCAAGAATATAAAAAAGATACCATCGCCATAGATGCATTGGACAAATTGTTGATTCTTCACGCGGACCATGAGCAAAATTGCTCCACCTCCACAGTAAGAATAGTGGGGTCTTCGCATGCAGGACTGTTTGCATCCCTTTCCGCAGGAATCTCTGCGCTTTGGGGACCATTGCACGGAGGGGCTAACCAAGCTGTTTTGGAAATGCTTGAAGCAATCCAGGAAGATGGCGGCGACACCAAAAAATACATGGCCAAGGCAAAGGATAAAAACGACCCGTTCCGCTTAATGGGATTTGGACATAGGGTTTACAAAAATTTTGACCCAAGGGCCAGGATCATTAAGAAGGCGGCAGATGAGGTTTTGGGCAGTTTGGGTATTGACGATCCAATATTGGATATTGCCAAGGGTCTGGAAAAAGAGGCCTTGGAAGATGAATACTTCGTAAAGCGAAAATTGTATCCAAACGTTGACTTCTATTCCGGAATCATCTACCGAGCCTTGGGAATACCCACGGAAATGTTTACGGTGATGTTCGCAATGGGAAGATTACCCGGTTGGATTTCCCAATGGAGGGAAATGCGCTTAAGGGGCGAGCCCATAGGCAGACCAAGGCAAATTTATATTGGAGAAAACCACAGGCCTTTTGTGCCAGTGGGCAAACGCAAATAGTATAGTGTACAAATAAGTGTAGAGAGGCGGCCTATGGGGTCGCCTTTTTATTTGGAGTTTTTTGCCAATCCTTCGGAACTTGAACTGAGGGATTTGTCCAGATGGTAACAAATTTGCATGGCTCCTATATGGTAGTATGTATTTGCTTTTGATAAGGAATCGGTACCCAGCGCATCTTTGTACTTTTTGTATGCAGCATGCAAAAACTGGTGCGCCTCCGTGGAATTCAGGTTGTCCACAACAGAGTCCATGGATGCACCATATTTTTTTAAGGATTGGTCCATTTGGTTAGATGCCGCAGAATCTTTGGGAGCTGTTTTGGGCTGATTGATCAGGAATCCCGATAATTCCAAGGAATCTATACAATCGGAATATTTTGTGGCCTGATCTGGCACACGCTTTCCCCGTGTCCAAAAAGTGATTGTAGGGGGAACTTTTTCGGGGAACATACCTAAGGAGGCCAGACCAAGGCTCACCATTGCTATTAAACAGATGAATAGAACACTCTTTTTCATCCCGGGGGTTATTTTCTTACTTAAAGTTAGTACTATCTAGGATGATAATGGAAGGTTTTGCTAAAAAAGTCCAAATAAATTTTATCTATAAAACTCTGTAAATCAGTTAATTGAATCAATTTAAGGACTTTTACAATTATCATTGTTAAAAGTGTTTGTCCAACTGTGTTATTTTCCAATTATTGAAAGGGAAAATCGCCAACAAAGCACTAGTTTTGTCTTAGAATTTTTGAGGAATTCCTCCCAATACGGATAGTGACGCATCCTAGTATTGGTCCTGAAAATTGAAACAAAATGCAACTGCACATTGAAAATGAAACAAGCCCGCTTAAAGCGGTGATATTGGGAACGGCCGAAAGCTGTGGTCCGACCCCAAAACCAGAAGAGGCATACGATCCCAAATCCTTGGAGCATATTTTAGCGGGAACATATCCTGTTGAAGAAGATATGATCCAGGAAATGGACGCCTTCGCCAAAGTATTCAAAAAACACGGGGTGGAAGTGTTCCGTCCCTCTGTCCTGAGGGACTGTAACCAGATTTTTTCCAGGGATATCGCCTTTGTCATCGAAGACAAGCTTTTCCACTCTAACATCTTACCCGATCGTGAAAGGGAATTTGAGGCCATCCAACACGTTTTGGATAAGATCGATCCCAATAAGATCATTAGACCTCCAGAGGAAGTCCATATCGAGGGAGGGGATGTTATGCCTTGGAACGAATATATTTTTGTGGGTACCTATACCGGCCCTGATTATCCTGATTATATAACTGCGCGGACCAATAAGGAAGCTGTTGAGTTTTTGAGGGAACAGTTTCCAAACAAAACAGTGAAGGCTTTCGAACTCCGAAAATCCAATACCAATGCCAAGGAAAACGCACTGCACTTGGATTGCTGTTTTCAACCTGTGGGAACCGACAAGGCCATTTTGCACAAAAATGGCTTCTTGGTGGAAGATGAGTATCAATGGTTGGTGGATCACTTCGGTCAAGAAAATGTTTTTGAGATTACTAAAGATGAGATGTACCAAATGTTCAGTAATGTTTTCTCCATTTCTCCAGAGGTAGTGGTGTCCGAGAAAAACTTTACCCGTTTGAACAATTGGCTACGGGACCAGGGTTTTACCGTCGAGGAAATTCCGTATGCTGAAATTGCAAAACAGGAAGGACTGCTTAGGTGCAGCACAATGCCATTGATTAGAGAATAGCCCTTCATCTAAACTAGGAACCCTTTCCTCTAACAAGCCCGATTCGTTTTGGATTAAGGATGAAGCTTAGGAGATTGTTGGTATCAGACGATTGGACTAAATATAACTTTCCAAATTTTCCGTTAGTACAATATCAATGGGAAACAATCTTTTCCTGGCAACTTCGGTATTGTAAAGTAAATGCTCGGAAAGCGTATTGATGCACGCATCCCCTTGCAATTTCGGATTTTGGTTTAAAAGTATATGGATGTTGCCGGTTTGTAATTGTGCTATGTTTTTAGGAACCAGGTCATATCCAATAACCTTCATTTTTGGATGTTTGTTCAGATGTGTCGATAGCAAATGGGCTTTGGAAGTAGTAACATAAATCCCGATAAAATCCTCCAATTGATTGGGCAAATCCTCGGCTAAATTATCCGAGGCAAAAGAAACCGTATCAATTTCCACCTTTGCATTATGCTCTTTAAAGTAGGCCTTAAACCCTTTTTCCTTGTCCTTTAAATGAATGGCGTGATCCGTATCGATACCCAGATGGGCAATAAGGATTTTACATTTGGGAAAAGGCTCCACAAGATTATCCATAAGCTGTGCGGCAAGCCTACCACTCTTATAATAATCTTGCCCTACAAAGGTCATGTAATTCAGTTCCTCAATGGGTGTATTGATCAATCCGATTGGAATACCTTTCATTTCCGTGCTGGAAAATAGAGGCTTTAACTCTTCATAATGGATGGGGGCCATTAAAACGGCGTTTGGATTCAATTCCAAGGCTAGCTCCAACATTGTGGCAAAACTTTCCTTGCTTTTGTGGTAATGGAAATACTTGAGGATGATCCCAAATTGATCCAATTTTTTACCGGCCTCTTCAATACCTTGTGCACATTGGTTCCAATAAATATCCTGTGGATTGGGGTGGGGAATTACCACGGCAATAACGAGATCCTTATGTCTTTTTAGCGAACGGGCAATCAGATTTGGCTTATAATCCAATTCCTTGAGAACATCTTCCACCCTTTTTTTTGCCTTTGCAGATACCTTGCCTCTCTTGTTCACCACCCTATCAACAGTTCCTCGGGAAACTTGGGCAAGTTTGGCTATATCTTGTAGGGTATATTTTTTAGGGTGCATAAACAATTTTGATTTCAAGTCTTGGATAGTGGCGGTTTGGGATGGATTGAGGGTCCAATACTATGCAAAATTGGAGTGATATCACAATGATCAAAGTTGTAAAACAAGCCGCAATTAATAAATATTATTCAACAAAAATACATTTTCTTTATTGAATATATAAATGTGCTCGTGAACATTTTGTAATATATTAGAATATTTTAGATTTGTTACGGTTGGTTGATTGCGATCAATATGCACATCATGGCCATTCTTGGAGTTGTTGTACACTTTTTTGGAATCCCGAAGATAAATCAGAGGCACTATGGAAATTTCAAACATTGATATTGCAATTGTTGTTGCGTATATAATCGGGGTTTTGGCGCTTGGTTTTTATCTGTCCAAACGAGCTTCCAAAAACTTGGAATCCTATTTTTTAGGAGGCAATCAACTGCCATGGTACTACTTGGGACTGAGCAATGCCTCGGGCATGTTCGATATTTCTGGGACCATGTGGACCGTTGGGATCCTTTTCGTCTATGGACTTAAAAGTGCTTGGCTCCCATGGCTATGGCCCGTATGGAACCAGGTCTTTATTTTCGTATACCTCGCAGTCTGGATGCGTAAATCCAACGTAATGACCGGGGCCGAATGGATTACCTTTCGCTTTGGGGATGGCAAAGGAGCCAAACTTTCCCATATCATCATTGTAATATTTGCCGTAATCAGTGTGCTCGGTTTTATTGCCTACTTTTTTGAGGGAATTGGCAAGTATTGCACCTCCATTTTACCATGGGATTTGGCCTTTGACCTTTTCGGTTACCAAGTTTCCTCGGCCAAGAGCTACGCCTTATTGGTTTGTGGACTTACATCGCTATATACCGTCAAAGGGGGAATGCACAGTGTTGTGGCCACCGAGGTGATGCAGTTTGTTATTATGACCATTGCCTGTATTGGGGTTGGAATCATTGCCTATACCATGGTCGATGCGGGTCAAATAGATAAGGTGGTTCCAGCGGGTTGGAAAGATCTGATGTTTGGTTGGGAGTTAAATCTGGATTGGAGCAACGCCGCTTTTCCTCAGGTAAATTCCAAAATAGCAAAAGATGGGTTCGACCTTTTTGGGTTGCTTTTTATATTGATGGTGCTCAAGGGAATTTTTGCTTCCATTGCAGGCCCGGTGCCTTCTTACGACATGCAGCGAATTTTGGCCACTAGGACTCCTGGCGAGGCAGCTAAAATGAGTTTTTTAACCATATGTGTGCTTTATATCCCAAGATACTTCATGATTGTGGGTTTCACCGTGTTGGCATTGGTGTATTTGGGTCCGGAGCTTTTGCAGATGGGAGAAAATATCGATTTTGAACAGGTGCTTCCCATGGCCATAAACAAGTTTTTGCCTGTTGGTTTAAAAGGACTGATGCTAGCAGGGTTCTTGGCTGCATTTATGGGAACCTTTGCAGCTTTTGTAAACGCAGCACCGGCATATCTTGTAAACGATATTTATAAAAAATACATCAACCCCGGAGCTACGGACAAGCGTTTGGTAAAATTAAGCGTGCTTTCCTCCTTGGGGATGGTTATGGTGGGCATTGTTTTTGGCTTAAATGCGGGCTCCTTGAACGAACTGATACTTTGGCTTAGCTCTGCCCTGTACGGGGGTTATGTTGCGGCCAATGTGCTCAAATGGATTTGGTGGCGTTTTAGCGGAAATGGCTATTTCTGGGGGATGCTTTTCGGATTGATTGCTTCGACCGTCAAACTCTTTTTCTTCCCAGAGTATGTAGACATTTTTGTATTCCCCATCATCTTCCTTTTCTCGTTTTTGGGATGTATCATCGGCACCTATGTGGAGCCCCTTCCAAATAGGGAAAAAGTGAAAAAGTTCTACAAACAGACCAAACCATGGGGTTTTTGGGGGCCCATAAAAAGGGAAGTCATGCAGGAAGACCCCTCATTTGTCCCCAATATGGATTTTAAGCGGGACAGTTTCAATGTGGTTGTTGGCATTGTTTGGCAAATGGCACAAGTGGTCATTCCAATTTATTTTATGCTCCGGGAAAATACCCAAATGGTGATTTGGTCCGCAGTTTTGATTCTTACAAGTTACCTGCTCAAAAAGTTCTGGTGGGACAACCTAAAAAACCTTGAATAAGATGGGGAAACGGTTATTGATCAACGCAACGTTCTTGGATGAGATCAGCCATGATATCCCACACCAAAATTGGGGTAAAAAAGAGTGGGACAAAGATTTCCAACACATGAAAAAGATGGGGATCAATACGGTGGTGCTTATCCGTTCCGGATATCAAAAATTTTTGACCTACCCTTCGGAATATCTTATCCAGGAAAAGGGATGTTTTTCTCCCCCGGTGGACTTAGTCCAACAATTTTTGGAACTATCCGACACCTATGGGATGGATTTTTATTTTGGGACTTATGATAGTGGGGTGTATTGGAAAACTGGGGATATGACCCACGAGATTGATGTAAACCTCCATGTAATTGAGGAAGCTTATGAAAAATACGGGCATTACCATAGTTTCAAGGGGTGGTATTTGAGTTTGGAGCTCAGTAGAAAGACAAAGGGGGCTATTACCGCCATTGCCCAATTGGGAAATCACTGCAAAGCGATCAGCAATAATCTCCCTGTTCTTATTTCCCCGTGGATTGATGGCAAGAAAGCAATTACCGCTTCAGAAAGTATTTTGACCAAACAAAATGCAATTTCTTTGGAAGAGCATTTTCAGGAATGGGATGAAATTTTCAAGGGGATCCAAGGAGCTGTTGATATTGTGGCTTTCCAAGATGGACATGTGGATTACGATAAACTTGAGGAATATTTGGTGATCAATAAAAAACTGGCCGATACTTATGGGATGCGATCCTGGACCAATATTGAATCTTTTGATCGGGACATGCCCATCAAGTTCCTGCCCATCAAGTTTGAAAAGCTGTTGTTGAAAATGCAGGCGGCCCAAAGAGCCGGTTGTGAAAGAGCCATTACTTTTGAGTTTTCCCATTTTATGAGTCCGCAGTCTTCCTATTTACAAGCGGGCCATTTATACAATCGGTACATGGAATATTTCAAAAAAGAGATTTCGCAACAAACCCTAAATCAGAGTCAGTTTTGAAAGAATATGCCGCGCTATACCGATCAGAGCTGTTGGACGAGGTCCTTCCCTTTTGGGAGCAGCATTCCTTGGATACCGTTCACGGAGGGTACTTTTCCTGCCTTACCCCAGAAGGAAAGGTGTACGATACGGATAAATTTATGTGGTTGCAGGCCAGACAAGCTTGGATGTTCTCCAAACTGTACAATTCCTTGGAAGCTAAAGCAGGCTGGAAGGCAGCGGCCAAAAACGGCATTGACTTTTTAGAAAAATATGGACGGGACCCCCAAGGAAATTGGTACTTCGCCTTGGACCAAAAAGGGAATCCGCTAGTTCAGCCCTACAACATATTTTCCGACTGTTTTGCTGCAATGGCATTTGGGGAATACTATAAATTGGAAAGTGACGAACGCTACGCCAAGATTGCCAATGATACTTTTCATAATATTTTATCCAGACAACAAAACCCCAAAGGGAATTACAATAAAAAAGTTTCTGGAACGCGGAACTTACAGGATTTTGCCCTCCCGATGATCCTGTGCAACCTGGCCTTGGAACTTGAGCACTTATTGGAAGAGGGGCAGTTGGACCATTTAACTGATTCCATTGTGGATTTGATCATGAATTGGTTCTACGATGCCGAGACGGGGATGGTATACGAAAACATATCCCTCGACGGCAAATTTGTGGACAGTTTTGAAGGTAGATTGTTGAATCCGGGCCATGCCATAGAGGCCATGTGGTTTGTGATGAACATTGGTTTGCGAAAAAACGACCCCAATTTGGTGAAAAAAGCGGAAACCATCATGTACGAACAATTGGAATTAGGATGGGACAAGGAACATGGTGGAATATTCTATTTTATGGATGCCAAAGGCCATCCTCCCGAGAAATTGGAATGGGACCAAAAATTATGGTGGGTGCACTTGGAAACTTTAGTGGCCTTGGCCAAGACTTATGCCCACAACCAAAGTCCGAAGGCTGCGGCATGGTTTCACAAAGTGCACGAGTATGCATGGAATCATTTTAGAGATCCCATTAACGGAGGTGAGTGGTATGGTTACCTCAACCGCCAAGGACAACTTTTGTTACATTTAAAAGGAGGCAAATGGAAAGGTTGTTTTCACGTACCCCGGGCGTTGTTCGAGATTTCAAAAACCCTGAATATCTAATCCCTTAAGAGCATGACCACGCATAAACTTCTTAAAAGTGTACTGCAAATCGCTGCTTTTCTCATTTTCAGTTTTGGATATGCCCAGACAGAAAAAGGGGTATGGTTGACCGATGTGGCCAGCGAAGCTTTGGACAGTAAGGAAGGCATTCAACAAGTTGTTGCACGTTGCAAGGCCATTGGTTTGGACAATATTTATGTGGTAGTTTGGAACAGGGGACATACACTATATCCCAGTCAGGTGATGGATGATCATTTTGGAATCAAGGTGGCGCCTCGCTTTTCAAAGTTTGATGTGCTTCAGACGTTGATAGACGAAGCTCACAAAGAAAATTTAAAAGTGCACGCTTGGTTCGAGTTTGGCTTTTCGTCCAGTTATAAAGAAGCGGACGGGGGACACATCCTCCGTAAAAAACCGGAGTGGAAAGCTATTGATGTAGATGGAAACTTGGTATCCAAAAATGGGTTTCAATGGATGAATGCTTTTGATCCCGAGGTTCAGGATTTTCTATTGGATTTGATGGTCGAAGTAGTTGAAAATTACGACGTGGATGGCGTCCAAGGGGATGACAGGCTCCCTGCCAACCCCTCCACAGCAGGATATGATACCTATACGGTTTCCGAATACAAAAAGGAACACAATGGTGCATCCCCACCTGAGGATTATCGCGATTCGAATTGGGTGGACTGGAGGGCATCCCGGCTGAACCTTTTTGTCGAGCGGGTGTATAAAACCATTAAATCCGTTAATCCAGAAGTATTGGTCACCATGGCCCCGAGCATTTTCCCCTGGAGCAAGGAGGAATACCTCCAAGATTGGCCCACTTGGGTAGAAAATGGGTGGGTAGATCAGATCATTCCGCAAGTATATCGATATGATAGTAAAGCATATAGTTCAACATTGGAGTCGAATTTGGACTTTATGCCCATGGATAAACGAAGTTTGTTTGTGCCCGGGGTGCTATTACGGGTTGGCGATTACACACCTTCGAAACGATTCCTTAAAAAAATGATCAAGGCCAACCGCAGTTTGGGGTTAAAAGGGGAAGTGTTCTTTTTTTATGAAGGATTGCAGTTCCACGACGCCTTTTTCAATAAAACCTATCCAAAAATGTAAACTATATGAAAAAAGTAGTTGGTCTCTTGGTCTTCAGTTTAGTGTGTGTGTCCGCGATGGGACAACAGGAAGTGGATATAGTAATCGTTGGTGGGGGAGCTGGAGGAACTTCCGCAGGAATTCAGGCATCCCGAATGGGGGCAAAGGTCCAGATTATAGAAAAAACCTCTTGGTTGGGTGGTATGCTAACTTCGGCCGGGGTATCGGCCATTGATGGCAACCACAAAATGCCATCGGGCATCTGGGGAGAATTCCGGGAAAAACTATATGGTCATTATGGGGGACCCAAAGCCGTGGCCACAGGATGGGTGAGCCATACTCTTTTTGAACCTTCGGTGGGCAAGGATATTTTAACCGAAATGGCGACCCATCCCAATCTGGATATTGTTTATGGAGCCAGCTACAACAAGCTTGAAAGACAAAATGGAAGGTGGATTGTTCACTATAAAGTAAATGGGAAACCATATACCACGTTTGCTACGGTCCTTATCGATGCGACCGAAACCGGGGAGTTATTACCGCTGGTAGGGGCAGATTTTCGCTTGGGGATGGATTCTAAACAAGATACAGGGGAAAAGGAAGCTCCTGAAAGTTCCAATACCATAGTTCAAGATTTAACCTATGTGGCCATTTTAAAGGATGTTGGGGACCAAAGAAGCCGGAAAGGTCTTGTGAAAAAACCAAAAAATTACGACCCTGAAGCATATGTCTGTGCATGCAAACGGGAAGGAGGGGAAATGTTTGGTTCCGTGGCGGATTGTGATCAAATGCTGACATATGGAAAACTACCGAACCAAAAATACATGATCAATTGGCCCAATTGTGGGAACGACTTCTTTGTAAACTGGGCCGAACTTTCAACAACAGCGCGGGAAGATGCGTTGAAACAGGCAAAGGCCTTTACACAGGGGTTTGTGTACTATATTCAAAATGAGTTGGGGTATAAAAACCTGAGGTTGGCAGATGAATTCCCGACCCGGGACAATTTTCCCATGATCCCGTATCACCGGGAGGGCAGAAGGGCTGTTGGTAAAACCTTTTTGGTGGTGGACCATTTGGAAAGACCCTATGATTTCAAACTGTACAAGACCGGGGTGGCTATAGGGGACTATCCCATTGATCACCATCACGATAAAAACCCGGACACTCCGGCCATCGAATTCATCAATATTAAGGTGCCCAGTTATTCCATTCCCATGGGCAGTCTGGTCCCAGAAGGGGTCGATAATTTTTTGGTTTCCGATAAAAACATAAGTGTGTCCAATATTGTCAATGGAACCACCCGCTTGCAACCTGTGGTCTTGGGTATTGGGCAGGCAGCAGGTACCATAGCCGCAACCGCTATTAAAGAGCAAAAAAACACCTCGGAGGTGTCCATCAGACAAGTACAAAAGGCACTTGTTGAGAGCAAGGCCTACATTATGCCCTACATTGATGTAACTCCGGATGACAAAGCCTTCGGGGCAATCCAGCGGATTGGGGCGTCAGGGGTGCTTAAAGGATTTGGAGTTCCATACAAGTGGGCCAATGAAACTTGGTTTTACCCGGAAAGGATGGTATCGGAATTTGAATTGAAGCATGGGTTGCTCCCGCTATATCCTGAGCTTAAAAATGAACATGCTTCAGGTCAGGGGGTCACCCCAGCATTTTTGGCTGCAATCCTTGCGAAGGTTGATAAGGAAATCACCTTGGATAAGTTGGGGCAATTATGGAAATCTGAAGCGTTGGAACCACCGTTTTCGTCAGCTGTACAATTAAATAGGCGTACCCTTAGTATATTGATAGATAGGTTATTGGACCCTTTTGGGGTTCCAGTGGATTTTAATGGGAATTTTAACTAAAAAAATCCGACTTCCAAGGCTATTTTCTTGCATATAATTGTTGCATTTGCATGTATATTTACCCTTGCAAAAATGAAACAAAAAGACAAGGGTTGTATGCAGATTACAAATACTATTTTAATGGTTCGTCCGGCCACTTTTCGTTCCAATGAGGAAACGGCCGTGAACAATTATTACCAGAAATCGGATGTTGGATTAAGCGAAGCGGAGTTGTTGCAAAATGCCCAGGCTGAGTTCGATGCTTTTGTGGAAAAACTCCAAGCGCAAGGAGTGAAAGTGGTGGTTGTGAATGCGGTAGAAGCCGACGATACCCCAGATGCCCACTTTCCCAACAACTGGATTTCCTTTCATGCCAACGGAACGGTAGCTTTGTATCCTATGTTCGCCGAAAACCGTAGAAGGGAACGACGAGAGGTCATTTTGGATATTTTGGAGGAACAAGGTTTCCAGATTGAAAATGTGGTGGATTATTCTTCCGCAGAGGCCGAAAATCTTTTTTTGGAAGGAACTGGCAGTATCTTAATGGATAGGGTACATAAAAAAGCCTATTGTGCACTTTCGCCTAGGGCCGATGAGGAACTGTTTATTGAGTTCTGCGAGGACTTTGAATATACCCCCGTAATTTTTACCGCCAACCAAACCGTGAATGGGGAACGCATGGCCATATACCATACCAATGTAATGATGGCTTTAGGAGAAAATTTGGCCGTAATCTGTCTGGATAGCATTGACGATAAAAAGGAGCGTAAAAATGTGGTAAACCACCTTAAGGCGGATGGGAAGGAAGTAGTTGCTATTTCGGAGGAGCAGGTCACGCATTTTGCAGGAAACATGCTTCAAGTAAAGGGGGCAAACGGACAAGCCTATATGGTGATGAGTGCCGATGCCTACCAAAGTTTGACTCCAAACCAGTTAAAGGACATAGAAAAGCATGGCCCCATTATCCACAGTGATTTACACTGGATTGAAACTTGCGGTGGCGGCTCTGCCCGCTGTATGATGGCCGAGGTGTTTTTGCCCAGCTAGGATATACCAAAAAGAGGCCGCTTTAAGCGGCCCTTTTCTTATTTGGTTAAGTTGTTAAAAGTTTTATTCTATGTCGATGGCGGGATCATATTCCCAGAAATCACCCAAGTATTGTGAGCCTTCTTCATCATAACCACCAAAAACGTATCCTTTGCCATTAATTCCCGTTGACATAGCTTCCTTGCGTGGAATTCCTTCGAAATCTCCTTTTTTGGTCCATGTTCCGTTACCTGCGGAGTCAAATTCCCATAAGTCATTTAAGTTTACTCCTTGGTTGGTTCTCCCCATTCCAATATAGGCCTTTCCATTAGCTACGAAACAAAGTGGGTTATCCCTCAATTCCCCTGGAAAGTTGGTTTTTTTGGTCCAAGACCCATCTCCATTGTTGGCGTACGGGTCATATTCCCATATATCGTTCAATAATTCATTTTGATCTTCTCCAAGAGCAATATATCCTTTACCATTCAAGGAAAAACCAATGGCTTGTTTTCTTCCGTTGGCATCAAAACCTGCTTTCTCTGTCCAGGTACCCTCTTCGGATGGGTCATACTCCAATAGGTTATTGTGAAATGTATCTACCGTAATGGATCCGCCATAGACATAGGCCTTTTCTCCAATGGTAAAGGACGAGGAATAAAACCTATTCGGGTCTTCGTTATCTTTGAAATCATTTAATTGGATCCATTGACCATTCCCATTATTTGCTGCTGGATCGAACTTCCAAAAATCATTAAACTGTTGTACAATTGTTGATTGACCTCCACCTAAATAGAAATTATCACCAATGGCAAATGCAAATGGTGCTATTCTATGTTGAGCAAGTAGGTTAGGTTTTTGTGTCCATGTCTGGGTAGTGGAATCAAATTCCCATAACTCCATATTGGTGTCCCCACTTTCAGTATAGCCAAGAACCATGTAAATCATGTTGTTAACGGTAACCGCTACACCTTGTCTTCTTTTTTCCCCCCCTATGTTTCCCAACTGGCGCCAAGGCAAAACTGTAAAGTCCATTGTGCTTTCGACACTTTGGTTCTCACCATTGGTAACGCTAATAGGACCAGTTGTTGCACTTTCTGGAACTTCCACGAGTATATGATTGTCCTGTATATCAAGAATTACAGCCGTAATCCCATTGAATTCAACAATGTTGTCCTCCAAACCTGGACTTAACATAAACGGAGGGTGAACGGTAATATCCACAGACTCTCCTGGAGCCCCTGATGTGGGGTCAAAAGTAATTGGAGAAAGAACTGTAAAATCCTTCGCACTTACGACTTCATCCTCCCCAATCACTACTTTAATTGGTCCAGAGGTAGCCTCTTCTGGCACAAAGGCTTCAATAAGGGAGGCACTTATGCTTTCAAGCTCTGCCTTGACATCGCCAAAGTAGACTTCCAAGGGCTGGGAGCCAAAATTATCTCCAGTAATTTCCACCAACGTACCCGGCGTACCTTCCTTGGGCTCAAAATCCGTAATTGTGGCCTCTGGGTCAGAGTCCTGAACGGTAAAGGTATCTTCACTGGTGGCGGTTGAGCCATACACAGTTACCTTGATTTTACCCGTTTGTGCCCCAACTGGTACTGAGGTACTGATAGAAGTTGGCGTGGAGCTTGAAACTTCAGCTTCGGTACCGCCAAAAGTCACTGTGTTTGCGCTTGCTGTGGTACTGAAATTTGTTCCAGAAATAGTGACTGGGTCACCCTCTTTGCCTTCAGTGGTACTCAATGCTGTGATGGTTGGTTGATTGGCATCTGGGTTGTCGTCCGGCTTTTTGGAATCGTCATCCTTACTACAATTGAAAAGCAACAGACCAAAAACAAGTAAAATAGAAAAATAAAGGGTTCTCTTTCCCATAACTTTAATTTTTAGGTTAAAGCCTAAAGGAAATACATAGTTTGAGGAAACGGAGTTGTCAATTGACGGATGGCCGTTTTGAGTTGACGGATTAGCATGAGAAGGAAGGATTAACTCTTTTCTTGAAAATTTAGTATTAAAAAAGGGCCGTATAGCGGCCCCTTTTTATTTGATAGCTGCTATTCTTATCAGGGTTCAATAACTTCAAAATCACTTTCACTCTGTGTGGTTTGCCCGGCAACATCTACTGTAATTGGGCCTGTTTCGCAACCATCGGGTACAGTAACCGTAATGCTGGTATCCGTAGCATCGGAAATGACAGCAGCAGTACTATTAAATTCCACGGTTAGAGCACCGTGTGAGAATCCTGAACCGGTAATGGTAACTTCGGTACCTGGAGTTCCTTGCATGGGTTCAATAGTTTCAATAACTGGTGGGGGAATTACTATGAAATTTTCGGCGCTGGTTACAAATTGTCCACCGATACTAACTTCAATTTGTCCAGTAGTAGCTCCCATGGGAACAGTGGCATCAATTTGGACATCTGAGGAAGCGGTGACCTCAGCCTCAACACCATCAAATAGGACAGAAACCGTTCCGTGGTCAAATTCTGTACCTGTAATGGTTACCTTGGTACCAGCAGGGCCTTCCATTGGATCAAAAGTATCAATACTTGGAGCTGGGGTAACCAAAAAATCTTTGTCACTTTCAAAGGATTGTCCTGGAGATGCCAGGGTGATTGGTCCATCAGTTACCCCTTGCGGAACTTGGACCTCTATTCCAGTTTCTGTGATGCTTAATATAGTGGCTTCTAAATCATTAAAATGAATTGACAATGGAATGGAAAACAGGAAGTTTGATCCAGTAAGGGTTACTATTTGACCGGCGAAGCTTTCTGCTGGGGAAAAACTTTCAAAAGTAATTTCCTTGCCGAAATTATAGGAGCTGGTTCCTGTTACTTCATCGACCCTTACGGTGATTGGGCCATGTACATCGCCTTCAGGGACTATAACCTTAAGCCCATCACTAGTGACCTTGGTCACCTCGGCCTCGATTCCGTTAAATTTCACCAGATTATCTTCCGGGCTTGCTCCAAAATCTTTTCCGAACAGGGTCACCTCGGTTCCGGGAGCTCCGAAGAAAGGTTCAAATTTTTTGATTTTGGGTTCTGGCGTTTCAATTATTACAAAATCCTTTGCGGAGAACCCAATACTGTTTTCGGAAGAAAGGCTAATTCGTCCAGTTTCTGCATTTTCAGGAACTACAACTTCAATACCATCGGAGGATACCGAGTTGATTTCGGCGACCACACCATCAAATTTCACGGTGATTTCATCCGCGGAAGCAACAAAGTTTCCTCCGCTAATGTTAACGGTGGTTTTTCCCACTTTACCTTCTGTAGGACTGAAACTTGAAATATAGGGAGGATTGTGGTTGCCTGGGCCATCGGGTTCCAGTGTTTCGCTGTCGCAGGCCATGAACAATAGGCTAAAAATCAAGAGGTGGAAATAATGTGGGGCTTTCTTTCCCATAACGTAATGAGTTTTAAATTTGGGAATAAAGAAAGGATAGAAGGGCAAGAAAAAAGCGGGTCAATTGACGGATGATGGGTTTGAGTTGACGGATGGCCCCTCCGGCTCAACTTGTGTTGTGACACCTCTCCCAAAAAGGGAAAAGGGGCATATGGATAAGTATGAAACCAAGGGGAGGTGGTTCCAGCAAAGCTGGAACCGGAGGGGTTGCAGCTGGAACCGGAGTGGTAGGGTACTACTCAGCTACCTCAAACTCCCGAATAGCCTGATTCGGCTCCATAATGGTATGCCCTGCCCAAAATTCCGGGTTGTATGCAGACAGGTAAGTGGCCCTAACCGTTTCGTCCTCTTCCAAATTTTCAATCTGGGGTTTGGATATGGTTTGGCTATCAAAAGCCACCCATTCGTATTTTTCGGTGTTGTAATTAACAATGTCAAGGCCAAGGGATAGTTCGTTCTGTTTTCTTGGACCTTTTACATGTTTATTTTTTTCTATCACCTTTAAGGGTCTATCCACACCAAATTTGCGCCCAAAGGTTAGGTTCATGAACTTTAGACTGTACTTGTCATTCCCAAATTTGGAAAACACAGTACTCCCCTTATATTGTTGTTCGGAATAGCTGAAACCCAAAAGCCTGATGTTTCGTAAGGGCTTTACATTTTCGTAGTCCAATCTAACAATCGCAAAATTCTCGATGTTCACAAAAAGTTTGCCCTGGAAATCGGCCCGGCCTTTTGGGACAAACCCTATTACATAAACCCCTTGGTTTTCCAATTCGGAATATCCTTGAAGCTCATAGTTGTAGCGATTCAGTTTTTGGATCACATCCAACTTCGACTTTTTGCCGAAAAACTGTGAATGGATCTCGGATAACACCTGTTTTCGCCCTCCTAGAAAACCATTTTTCTCGGGTTTTTTGAGTTCTTCCTCCAAATCGTCGGTTTCGTCCTCTGCCTCCATAATGGAATCCAATTGCACCTTTTCCCCAAATATGCCGGATTTAATCTTTAGGTAGGAGTCTGGTTTCACATTGGATTTGAAAATGGTCTCCAACTTTTCCGATAAGGCTTCCATGGAGCCTTCATTGCTCTTGTCATAAAGCTCGGCAGCCTTAATGACCTCCAATTTGCTCCCTTCTTCAGTACGGTAATAATCGCCCAAAGTTTCCGTATAATACGAAGCACTTCTCGGAAGAATGGAAAGGATGCTATCCATGAGTTCCTCGTTGAGTTCTTCAATCGTGGATTTTTTGAAGTCGATGTCTAACTTTTGCAGCGAGTTAAAACTGGATTGGCGCAAAAAGAACCGCTGTTTCACCGGATTTTTAACATAGTTATAGGGGAGGTTTTCCTCCACTTTTTCCATGATCTGATCAACAGTAAGCTCCTTATCGAATAGGTAAACACCACTGAGTTCAATAGTCTTTGGGTCAATGGAAATTATGCTATCCGTTAACTGTTCTAAGGAAAATCCCGTTTTTTCATACCTCATGGACGAGATGTAGATGGAATCAAGCACGGGAAAACCATCGCTTAGGACAAATGAAAAACGACCTTCTTCATTGGTGATCACCCCGTGGTGTTCCCCATATTGCACCGTGGCATAGGCAATCCCTTTTTGAGTCTTGGCATCTACGAGTTTTGCGCCCACAGTTTGTGCAGTGCCAAGAAAAGTCATCGAAATAAAAATCGATAGGAAAGCAAAAGTCCTGGATAAAATCATGAAATGCTTTTTGATATCATTTTTATAGACAACCAAAATCATAAAAAGGTTGCATCTGTTTTAGGACGAATGTAATGCACGTTTGTAACAGGAATTGTGTTAAAATAGCTTGTCCAAGAATTTGGACAGACCCAACCTTTCCATCCAACTTTACAAATCCCCAATAGAAGTTGGTGCATTGTCTGCCTTGTAATCCAACAATTTTTTAAAGAATTTCTGAATTGCCTTGGTATCCGATTTTACTTTAATGAAATAGTGATCATGATGTATGGAATACGTTGCCAAATCGCCTTTGTGGAGTTTAAGTTTGTAATAGGGAATGATCAAACCATAAGTTTCCAAAAGCGACCTGAACCGAACAATAATACCCTTGGGCCGCATCTCTATATTGCAGCAGTTAAGGTTGTTGTCGAGGATCAGAAGGTTTTGAATTTCAAGACTGGTGTGTGTAATAAAGAGTTTTGGGGAACCAATTCCACCAAGCTCCCAACGCTCTTTTAGGGTAAAGGGTCCGCCTACAGCGGCATCTATCTTTTGTGTTCTTGTTTTGTCGTTATAGGAGACATTCAAAAGCATGTTTAAAATTAACCAAAATCCTTGGGTTGGTTATTGGCAAAGCCTATGAATAATGGTGTAAACGGGCAAAAAATATGTAGTTTTGCAGGCTGAAAAGCCCAGATACATGAGTTTGCAAAATGTCATTTCACAAAGTGTGAGCAAAGCGGTAAGAGACCTGTACCAACTGGAACTGCCAACCGTTGAATTTCAACCTACCCGAAAAGATTTTGAGGGGGATATTACCGTGGTTGTATTTCCCATGCTCCGATTTGTAAAAGGAAACCCTGTAGAAATAGGGACCAAGATTGGGGAATATCTGGTGGAACATGTGGATGAAGTGGCCAAGTTTAATGTGGTCAAGGGGTTTTTGAACCTTGTTATTGAAGATGTCATTTACCTCAATTTTTTCAATACGATAAGGGATGAAGCGGATTATGGATACGTAAAGTCTCCGACTTCCGATGCGGTTATGGTGGAATATTCTTCTCCCAATACCAATAAACCCTTGCACCTGGGGCATATCCGGAACAATTTGTTGGGATATTCCGTTTCGGAAATCCTAAAAGCTGCAGGGAAGAAAGTCTACAAAACCCAGATCATTAACGACAGGGGCATCCATATTTGCAAGAGCATGTTGGCCTGGCAGAAGTTTGGGGATGGTGAAACCCCGGAAACATCGGGATTGAAAGGAGACCATCTCGTGGGAAAATATTACGTGGCCTTTGATCAAGCATACAAGGCCCAGATTGCCGAATTAGTGGACAGCGGCACCTCAAAGGAACAAGCGGAAAAAGAAGCTCCCATATTGTTGGAAGCCCAAGAAATGCTCAGAAAATGGGAATCTGGGGAAGTAGCGACCGTGACTCTTTGGAAAACAATGAACAGCTGGGTTTATGACGGATTTGATACCACCTATAAGAACCTTGGTGTAGATTTTGACACCTTGTACTACGAAAGCGATACGTATCTCCTTGGTAGGAATGTGGTGAAGGACGGTTTGGAAAAAGGAATTTTCTTTAAAAAACCGGACGGCAGTGTCTGGATCGATCTTACAGAAGAGGGGTTGGATGAAAAAATCGTTCTCCGATCCGACGGGACAGCGGTTTACATGACCCAGGATATCGGTACGGCCATCCAACGGGTAACCGACCATCCGGACATCAATGGTTTGGTATATACCGTGGGGAACGAGCAGGATTATCATTTTAAGGTACTATTCCTTATTTTGAAAAAATTGGGCTATCAATGGGCGCAGCATCTATACCATTTGAGTTATGGGATGGTAGATTTGCCAAGTGGCAAGATGAAGAGCAGGGAAGGTACTGTGGTGGACGCGGACGACCTTATTGCCAATATGGAGGAAACGGCAGAGGAAATCTCCAAGGAACTGGGCAAATTGGATGGATATTCCGAAACAGAAAAGAAACAGTTGTACCGAACCATCGGCTTGGGTGCGCTCAAATATTATATCCTTAAGGTGGATCCCAAAAAACGGATTCTATTTAATCCAGAGGAATCGGTCGACTTTCAAGGAAATACGGGTCCATTTATCCAGTACACCTATGCTCGGATTCAGTCCATTCTCAGGAAGGCCGGAGATGTTGGGTCGAGCGAAGTTGCTACCTCCTTGGGATTGCACGAAAAAGAGAAGGAACTGTTGAAACAAGTCCAACTGTTTCCAGAAACCGTACAATTGGCCGCGGAAAACTATAGCCCTGCGCTTATTGCCAATTATACTTATGATCTCGTTAAGGAGTTTAACTCCTTTTACCAACAGGTTTCTATTTTGGGGGAACCCAACGAAGATAAAAAGCACCTTAGGGTACAGCTGTCCAGAAAAGTAGGGGAAGTGATTGCATCGGCCTTTAGACTTCTGGGAATCCATGTGCCTGATCGTATGTAATGGATGGACTAGGACTTACAGCAACACAAAAGGAAATCGCTGCACTTGTTTTAGCGTTTGGCCTGCTGTATGTCTTTGCCCGGGTTGGATATCAGCAAATATTGGGAGAACGGTTCACTGTTTATAATGTATTTCACCCCGTTCGACGGATAACGGCAAGACAGCGCAATTTCATAAACAGCTTTTTGCTTCCTTATGAAAAATTCGATGACAAACAGCGAAAGACGTTTTTGAGACGATTCGCTTGGTTCAAATCCAAAAAGCCCTTTATTTTTTATGGCAACATTGAAAACAAGGAGGAAATACGGGCTTATGTGTCCGCTTCAGCTGTTTTATTGACCATGGGTATGGGTGACTTCAGGTTTGAGCGCTCTATCTCGAGAATTGTCATTTATCCCAATGAATTTTATTCCAGGATTGGAAAAAATCACCATGTGGGAGAATACAATCCACGTTTAAGAACCTTGGTTTTTTCGGCTGAGGCTTTGGCCAAAGGCTTTAAAATTCCCAATGACAACATGAATTTAGGTATCCACGAAGTGGCGCATGCCCTGATGTTCGAAACCAAAAAGAAATCCAGCTGGGAAGCCCGAAGGTTTAAAGTGGGCTTGGTTAAGATCAAAAGCTTGTACGATATGCCCGATTTCCAAGATAGGCTGTCGGAATCGGATTATTTTAGGGAATACAGCCGAACCAATTTTTACGAGTTTTTTGCCGTAGCGGCGGAAAACTTTGTAGAGACACCGGAAAAATTCAAGGAGGAATTTGTGGGGATTTACAACCTTTTGGCAAAAATGTTCAATATGGAATTTAGCTGATATAGAATGATTCAAAGGTTGGTCATATTTATTGTATTCTCTATTGCAGTGGTGTCCCATGCCCAACAGGAAGTACGGATACATTCCCATAACGATTATGAGCAACGTGTTCCGTTTTGGGATGCATTTTCGGCTGGTGCAAAGTCTATAGAAGCCGATGTGTTTTTCAAGGATGGGGAACTTTTTGTGGCACATGAACGAGAGCATATTCGAATGGGGAGGACATTGGAAACGTTGTATTTAATGCCCCTTAAAAGGGCGGAAAAAATCTACGGAGGGGAGCATTTGGGATTTCAACTGATGATAGACGTAAAAACGGAGGCCTACATCACTTTGGAAGCAATTGTTGCTGCCTTGGAAGTTTAAAAGTCTTTTCTCTATCCTTACAATAAGACCGGGGTTTTCGTAGTAATTTCTGGAAACCGACCCAAAGAAGTGGACTATGGGAATTATCCGGAACACATAAAATTTGATTGCCAAAACATCCAAACCATGCCTGGGGAGGCATGGAAGAAGGTGGCTATGATCAGTACCAGTTTTAGAAAATTCTCCAGCTGGAACGGGCGTGATGATATGAGCGAACTGGATTTGAATGTGCTTAAGAACTTTATTGAGGAGGCCCGACCCTTTACCCAACCCATAAGATTTTGGGCCACTCCCGACACTGAAAAGTCATGGGAGTTATTTGCAAATTTAGGTGTGGACTATATCAACACCGACAAACCCTATAAGGTGGCTAAACACTTTAAAATTGACCTGCCAAAAGCAGAGGATTAGCAGTTTAGGTCGAAACCAAGTGTTAAAAGCTTATCCTAAAACTAACATTGGGAGTAAGCCCCAAGGAAATGTTTTCCACTGTTTCTATTTGGTCGTCCTCTGTAACGCGATAGTATCTGTTTAAACTATTCTTTCGGTTGGTCATATTGAGCAAGGATACCCCGGCGTTCGCTTTTACCGTCCTACCAATATTGAATTTATAGATTGCAGATGCATCCGCCCGAAAATAATCTGGCAATCTACTGCTATTGGGCTCTTTGTAGTTGATCCTTACAGGAAAAACCGAAGTGTCAAGGGCCTGATCACCATCTTGCGGCTCTGTAAAGGGTTTCCCAGACCTGTAGTTAATGCCCACACTCAGCTTTAAGTTGTTGTAGGAGTAGGTTCCAGCAAAGGTCAGGGTATGTCGTATATCGAGATTGTTGGGAAAACTATTGGGAACAATGCTCTCAAAAGTATAATCATTCTGGTTATAGGTATAACTAAGCCAAGCGCTATAGTTGTTCCCTTTTTTGTTGATCAAAAACTCAAGGCCTTTAATATCGTAGCTTCCGATTTCGCCATTGAATTGGTTTTGGTTTTGAAATCCCTGGGTGCTCGTGCTTATTCCATCCACTTTTTTGTAAAAGCCCTCCAAACCTATATAAAACTCGTTGGTGTCGTAATTGATGCCAACAGAACCCTGTTTGCTCCGTGTTATGGGCAAAGTATCATCATCCGATAAAATCCAGCGCCGTTTTTCAATGCCCAAAAAATTTTGTTCCAAATCAATGACCTGGTTGGTGGTCTGGCTCTTGAACTCCCCCAAAACCTCTGCCCTGAAGTGATTGGCCAGCTGTAGACTGATGTTTAACCGTGGCTCTATGAGGAATTTGGTAAAGGTGTTGAGGTTTTCCATGTAATTGAAACGAACCCCGCCTCGCCCCACTAGTTTATTGTCCTCAGAACTGTAGGCAATCCCAGAATAGGGGGCATGGATTCGCACCACTCCCTTGATCTCGCTCTCAAACTGGGGCTGGTTGATCACTGTGGTGTTGGTAATCCCAGTTTCAATATATTGATAGCCATTGTTCCATTCCAAATTCTCCATGAGCTTGTACCGGGTATCCAGTTTAAAAGCATTTTCCAACACCTCGTTGTTTTGCAGCAACAACTGGATTTGGTTGGCGAAAATACTCTCTGCATCCAAGATATATTTCGAATAGTAAACGTTGAGGTTGGAGGAAAACCTATTGGTCCAGTCGCTCTGCAATTGTCCTCCGATGGAGATGTTTGTTTGGTCCAAAATACTGTTGGTGCTTTCCACATCGGTAAGGTTGGTTTCCTCATAGTCCAAATTGTTGGCCATGCTGATAAAGTTCAACCGCAGTTTGTGGTAGTCATTGATGTCGTACAAAAGTTTACCGGTAAAGTCGTAAAAGAAAAAGTTCTCGTTTCGGATAATCTCGTCGGCCACGGTAATATTATTAGCATTGGTCACCTCACTATCCTGAAATGCCCGATCAAAAAACTTGTTATAAGTGGGGGTATTCAAGAAATCGGTTGTGGAGCGCCGGGCAGAAAATTGAAAACCTAGATTACGCGAAATGGGAATTTGCCCGTATAGGTCCCCACTGATAAAATTGAGTCCGGCCCCACCCACAAAATAATCACTAAGTTCGTTGGTGGTTTCCATTTGTATTACACTGCTCACCCCATCCCCAAAACGCGAGGGTGTACCATTTTTTATTACGGAAACCTTGTCCGTGAGATAGGGATTAAAGGCAGATATCAACCCAAAAAAATGCCCGGATTGATACATTTTGATTCCATTCCACAAAATGAGGTTTTGGTCGTTGGTGCCACCCCGAACATTGATGTCCGATACAGTTTCGTCTATACTTTTAATGCCCGGTAATGCCTGTACGGTCTGCAGGACATCCGGCTCAATTAATCCGGGAAGGATGCCAAAATCTGCCGTGTTCAAGGTAATGCTTGCGTCGGTTTCCTTTATAATTCCTGTAGTCAAGAATTGATAGACCACAACTTCCTGTAACTGTTCGTAATGCTGTGCCATTAATATTTTGGGACATTCACCTTGTTGCAGCAATTGTTCCACAGAAATGTATTTGGTATTGAACCCAAGGTACCTGATCTTAAGGGTTGCATTTCGGGGGATATCCATCAATAGGAAAGAGCCATCGCTTTCGGTGGTCTGTGCAATTTCAGTTCCATAAACTTCAATGGTCGCACCGGGTATAGTGTTTTCGGCAAAATTGTCCAGCACCATTCCGCAGACCCTGACCAAGGTATTTTTGGTAAGGGTGTAATACCGGTCATTGAGTTTTTGGGTTTGGATTTGGAGCTTTGTGCTGATATAATCCAGAATATCTTGAAGCGCTACTAAGTTTTTGGGAATTGTAATGGAAAAATCCTCCAAATCTTCGTGGATATAGGAGAACTTGATGTCGAATTTCTCTTCAAGAGTTTTGATGTAGGCCACAAGATTTGTTGGTGTCCCTGTTTCTTCCTGAGCACGCACGAATGGGGTCAGAAAAAGCAAAAACACCAAGAAGGGGCCTAATCGGCTGCTAAGGAGTCTTTTCAGCATAGAAAAGTACATTATCGCCCTCAAGTTTGTAATTCATTCGAGATGGGGTGCTAATACTTTTTAACGCCATATTTATGTCTGTGTTGCTAAAAGTTCCTGTAAACAGAAGATTTTTATCAACATTTTGTGTTTTTACCTCAATATTGAACTGTCTTTCCAGTTCTGCCAATACAAATTCCAAAGGAATGCGGTCAAAGGAACTTTCATTGTTCACCCAAGAAGGTTGTAGGGTATCTGGCTTATCGACATCCATAATTTGCCCGTCGATTACCAAAAAGGAGCTGCCAGCAGGTAATTTGGTTTCTTGACCCTTGTATGCAACACTGACCAATCCTTCAAAACAGGTCACCTCAAAAAAGCCTTTACGGTTCTCCACATTGAACTGTGTGCCCAAAACGGCCACGGTACCATGATCTGTGGAAACGGTGAATTTTTTCCCTTTGGCTACCTTAAAAAAGGCTTCTCCATCTAGGTTCACATTCCGCTTTTCGTCCCATTTCTTTTCGCTATAGGAAATTCGGGAATCGGCATTTAGGATAATTTCGGAGTTATCTGGTAGTGTTATCTCTGTACGCTCGGCCAATTGTGTGGCAATGGACTCGTCCAAGGAATTTACATAGAAATAGGAGCCCGTTATCAATATTGCGATAGCCGCTGCCACCTGCAAGAATTTCTTGAACGGATGTAAGGTGATAACCTTTGGAGCGGTTTCCATGCGTTCCGCTTTAAGTTGCTGGAATGCTTGGTCCACGTCAAATTCTGGGGCTTCCAGCGTACTGGAGACCTCCTTGAGCCTTATATACGAAGCATAGGCCTCGGACTTTTTAAATTCCGATAGCTCTGCTTCTGAAAGCTCTCCGCTAAGCCATTTTGCCAAGTAATTTTCTTGCATGATTTCTATGCTTTACAAGTTAATAACAACTACCTTCCAAAAAACCCTACTTCTTCATTCAACAATTTTCAATTAACAATGTACAATGGTAGTTTTCCCAAATCTGGGAATTTCCAATTTTTCATTTTCAACTTTCCATTTTTCATTGATAATTGTACATTGAAACTAAATCCCATCAATCTGCTCCCTCAATGTTTTTAGGGCCAGATGCATCCGTTTTTCAATGGCCTTTACACTCACCCCTTCCATTTCCGCAATTTCCGCATATTTTTTTCCATCGATCCTGTTTAATAGGAACGTTGTTCGCTGATTTTCGGGCAAATCGTTCAAAGCCTTGTCCAATTTTTCCTTGTATTGCTGTTCCTCCATCAAAAATTCCGGGGACTCGTTCGAATGTCCCAGGGACGGGGCAGCATACTTTAATCGTACCTTTTCTGCCTTGATCACGTTTAAATACAGATTGTTGGCTACCGTATATAAATAGGACTTGGCCTTTTCGGGCATTACCTTGGAACAATTCTCCCAAAGCTTCACAAAAGCCTCCTGCACAGCATCGTGCGCCTTCTCCTCGTTGCCGAACTTATAATATATATAGTTGAATACCGTTTTGGAATTAGCTTTGAAAATGGAGCTAAAAACCTGCTCTTCGCAAACGTTGTTCATTTAGGAGGTTTTGGTTTGGACCAAAGATATTTGAAAAAAAACAAAGAAGAAGTAGGGTTTTTTTCTGTTGGGTTGTTTTACGATTGAATTCTAACTAAAAATCCAAATCGTTATGAAAAAGTTGATAAACTTAATGTATGCCAGCTTCGTGCTTGTGGCACTTACCTTTACCTCTTGTCAGGAAGAGTTTGAAGAAGTGGCTGGCGGCAATGAAAATGAGACTATCCAAGCCGATTCTTCCACTGCTTCGTTGATCGAGAAAACATCGTCCAACGATGGTTCTTTTGACAACATTGTGGACGGCGCAAGTTGTATCGCCCTTAAATTTCCGTATACCGTAGAAGTAAACGGTATTGAGGTTACTATTGATTCCCGCGAAGACCTTCACACCATCGAAGATATTTTTGATGAGGTGGACATCGATGAGGACATCTTGGAAATTATTTTCCCTATTACCATTACCCTAGCCGATTTTACCGAAGTGGTAATCGAGAATATTGGGCAATTAAGGGAGTTGGCCGCCGAATGTAAGGAAGGTGGAGACGACGATGACATTGAGTGTATCGATTTTGTTTATCCGATTACCCTATACACTTTCGATATCAACGAACAACAAACCGGTGAGGTTACTGTTGAAAACGATGAGCAACTGAGAAGATTCTTCAAGGGATTGGAAGACAATGACCTTGTAAGTATTGACTTTCCTGTTACCCTTAAAAAATACGATGGTACCGAAGTTGTTGTAAATAGCAATGCCGAATTGGCCCATGCTTTGGAATTGGCCAAGGACGAATGTGATGAGGACGACGATGACGATTATAACGACGATGACTTTGACGAAGAAAGATTCGATTTCTGTTTGACCGAGTGTCCATGGAAGGTTATGGAAGTGGTCAGGGATGAAGTAAACCATACAGACCAGTATTCCGCGTATCTTATGAACTTCACTGAAGATGGAGGAGTTACTGTCAAAGACAGAGAAGGTAATGTATTGGAAGGTACTTGGAGCAGAAGCTTTACCGATAGAGGTCCACTATTGACCTTGGAGTTCGAAACCTTGGTTGACTTTAACCTAGAGTGGTTGGTATATGAAATCGGTGAGCATACCATCAAGTTGTACGCTGAAAATGGTAACAAGATTATCATGAAACAACTTTGTGAGGATGATGAGCCAGGACCTGACACCCTTCGTGAAATCTTGAAGGAATGTGAGTGGATCATCAAAAAGGTGAAAAACCAAGGCGAGGAAATCGACAGATTGCTAGGTTGGGAATTCAAGTTCCACCCAGAAAATGTGGTAACCTTGAGCAACGGAGTAAACACTTCCGAGGGAACGTGGGAAATTGGATTGAACAACGAAGAAGTACCTTCCTTGTTGATCACCATGGGAGACGAGCCCGGTGTTAGCTTCGAATGGCCATTGAGAGATCTAGATGATCATAGACTGAAGTTTGAAGTAGAGGAAGTGGATTACGAATTGACCCTGCTTAGAGTATGTGACGATAATGCCAACGATGGTGATGTTACCGAAATCAGAAGCGCTATGAAAGATGGTACTTGGGTCGTAGCCTTGTATGAAGAGGATGATATGAACAAGACCGAGGAATTTGCCGGTTTGGACTTCTACTTCAATGAAATGCACCAAGTAAATGTCGATGAAAATGACAATCCGATCATCGAAGGACTTTGGAGAGTGGTTCGAGGAGACGAAGGATATTTAAAATTCTTCCTGAGCTTTGACCATGATGGAATGTTCAATGATATCACCGATGATTGGTATATTGAATCCGTGACCGCCAATCGTATAGAATTGGTTCACGAGGATGAAAATTCCACCGAAACTTTAGTTTTCGAGAAACTATAAGAATTTTTCCCCTATCTTTTTTTGAAAAGGACGGCTCTCCCCAAAGCCGTCCTTTTCTTTTTATTATTAAATTTGTCCCTCCTTTAAAATGACGAGAGCACATGTTTGATAACTTAAGCGAAAAACTGGATAAGGCACTCCACGTCCTCAAGGGACATGGCCAGATTACCGAGATCAATGTTGCGGAAACCTTAAAAGAAGTTCGTAGGGCCTTACTGGATGCCGACGTTAATTTTAAGATTGCCAAGGAATTTACCAATCGGGTAAAGGAAAAAGCCTTGGGCCAAAATGTTTTGACCACCCTGCAACCTGGGCAGCTCATGGTCAAAATTGTTAAGGATGAGCTTACCGAGTTAATGGGAGGGGATGCAGAAGAAGTCGACCTTTCTGGCAACCCGTCCGTAGTTTTAATGTCGGGGCTACAAGGTTCTGGTAAGACCACCTTTTCCGGTAAACTAGCCAACTATCTCAAGAATAAAAAGTCAAGGAAGCCTCTTTTGGTGGCTTGTGACGTATACCGTCCTGCGGCCATAGACCAATTACACGTAGTTGGAGAACAAATTGGCGTGGAGGTGTATTCCGATAGGGGGAACAACGACCCTGTGGCCATCGCCAAGGCGGGGGTTAAGCATGCCAAAAGTATAGGGAGCAATGTGGTGATCATAGATACCGCGGGACGTTTGGCGGTTGATGAGCAGATGATGACCGAGATTGCCAATATCCATAAGGCAATTACTCCCCAAGAGACCCTTTTTGTGGTAGATTCCATGACTGGACAGGATGCTGTAAATACGGCGAAGGCCTTTAACGATGTCCTTAATTTTGACGGGGTTATTTTGACCAAGTTGGATGGGGATACCCGAGGTGGTGCCGCCATATCCATTAAATCCGTAGTCGATAAGCCCATTAAATTCATTGGTACTGGGGAAAAAATGGAGGCTATTGATGTCTTCTACCCTGCCCGTATGGCCGATAGGATTCTGGGTATGGGTGATGTGGTTTCCCTTGTGGAACGTGCCCAGGAGCAATTCGACGAGGAACAGGCCCGTAAAATCCAAAAGAAAATTGCAAAAAACCGTTTTGGTTTTGACGATTTCCTCAGCCAGATTCAGCAAATAAAGAAAATGGGGAACATGAAGGACCTTATGGGGATGATTCCTGGCGCAGGAAAAGCCCTAAAGGGACTCGATATAGATGATGACGCCTTTAAACATATTGAAGCGATTATCCATTCCATGACCCCGGATGAGCGATCTACCCCATCAAAACTGAATGCAAGTCGAAAAAAACGGATTGCAGCAGGAAGTGGACGCTCCATTCAAGAAGTGAACCAATTGTTGAAACAATTTGAGCAAATGAGCAAAATGATGAAGATGATGCAAGGCGGTGGAGGCAAGAAAATGATGCAGATGATGCAGAACATGAGATAACTTCCAAGCACCAAGCACCAAGCACCAAGCACCAAGCACCAAATAACCAATAACCAGAACCACACCCATGGAAATCCTTGACGGAAAGAAAGTATCGAACCAAATAAAAGATGAAATTGCCGTTGAGGTGGCCCAAATGAAGGAACGGGGCGAAAAAGTACCTCATTTGGCCGCTGTTTTGGTGGGAAATGATGGTGCAAGTCTCACCTATGTGGGCAGTAAAGTACGCTCTTGTAAAAAGATTGGTTTTGAGTCCACCTTAATACATCTTCCCGAAGAGACCTCAGAAAGCGATTTGTTGACCCAGGTTAAGGCCCTGAACGAGAACCCCGATATAGATGGGTACATTGTTCAATTGCCCCTTCCAAAACATATTGATGAGCAAAAAGTACTTATGGCTGTGGACCCGGACAAGGATGTTGATGGGTTTCATCCCACCAACTTTGGAAAAATGGCCTTGGACATGGAATCTTTCATCCCAGCCACTCCCTATGGCATCATGGAACTGCTTCGCAGGTACAATGTCGACACTTCGGGCAAACATACCGTTGTAATTGGTAGAAGTCACATCGTAGGAAGGCCTATCAGTATTTTGATGAGCCAAAAAGGGAAAGCTGCGGATTCTACCGTGACCATAACCCATAGCCGAACAAAAGATTTAAAGAGTATTACCCTTCAAGCCGATATTGTGGTTTCCGCCTTGGGCGTGCCCGATTTTCTAAAAGCGGATATGGTAAAGGAAGGTGTGGTAATCATCGATGTGGGCATTACCCGAGTACCGGACGAATCAAGGGAGCGCGGATATTATATTACTGGAGATGTAGACTTTGATGAGGTAAGCCCAAAAGCCTCCTACATTACACCGGTACCTGGAGGAGTTGGTCCAATGACCATTGCCATGCTGCTTAAAAATACCCTCTTGGCCCGGGAAAGACATCACAAAATGGGCTGATCAACCCAAACTTCCACTCTTATTCTGAACCCGGGTTGATACTTGGGTTTGATTTTGAATCTGGTTTTCCTCTTCCTCAGGAGTTAGAAAATCCAAATCATTGTCACCTTCTTCATTGGTGCAACTTGTTAAGGCTAGGGCTGAAAAAAGTAGGGTAATGAACAAAAGAACAGTTTTCATAGGTTAAGATTTGGGATCAAAAAGACCTGTTCAACTTAAAATTATAACGGTTTGGGAAGGTCAATCTTATTTTTTATTGCAATTATTCGATAAATTGTAACCAAATCAACCATTTATGTCTAGCAGTACCAGAAACAAAATTGCATGGGTCGTTTTTGCATTCTTAGCAATTGGCGTTGGCTTATACCCAGTTTTGTATTGGGTAAATTCCGAACCCTTTGGCCTCTTGCTTAGTAAAACTTCGGCACTTTTGGAAAGTCAACTTTGGAACATCGGTTTTTATGGCCATGTTACTTTGGGAGGTGTGGCTTTGCTGACCGGCTGGTCCCAATTCAGTAAAAAAATTAGGGCGCGGAATCTTAAACTTCATAGAAACTTGGGAAAAATCTATGTGGTTTCTGTTTTGATAAGTGGGATTTGTGCAGTTTACATTGGGTTTTACGCGACTGGGGGACTTATTCCGGCCCTTGGCTTTATCAGTTTGGGTGTTGTCTGGCTCTACACGACCCTAAAGGCTTATTTTGCCATTAGGGCGAAGGACCTTGGCCTACATCAAGGAATGATGATCTATAGTTATGCCGCCTGTTTTGCCGCGGTGACCCTCAGGTTATGGTTACCATTATTGACCATGATGTTCGGGGAATTTTTAATGGCCTATAAAATTGTGGCTTGGTTATGCTGGGTGCCCAACATGATCTTTGCTTATTTCTGGGTAAGGAAAAAAGGAATTTCCCTAGTGTAAATCCTCTAATGTTCCAAGACCTTCAGCTTGATATCTCTGAATTCTATGGGTTGCCCTTCACTCTGGAGTGCAATAAATCCCTCTTTTAGGGGTTTGCCATCAATCTTTATACGTTCATCGTACCTGTTGGCTACCCCGCCTCCTATTTGGGGATGCGTGTATTCCAATACTTTTTCGCCATTGATGATATGCGTAACCAAAGAGTCACCATGAACAATGAGCTCTGCTTTTACCCATTCATCGGGCTTGTAGGTCTTGCTGGTTGAACTGATGCAATGCCGGGGATCCACCTTCCCTTCAAAAACGACATCGGTTCCCGGAGAACACATATTGCCCGTAGGTCGCTCTTCCCCTTCATTGACCTCCGCAAGAAACTGCATCTCCACGGAAATGGGCCAATCCTGTTCCTTGGGCATGGTCCGGGGATCTTGTGAATGAAACATGAGTCCACTATTTAGCAATGTATAACCCGGGGCTGAATCGTACCATGGGTCCGAAAAGCGATATTCCATACTTAGGTGATAATGGGAATAAGGCGTGTTGTAATACAGATGACCATAACGCCCATTAAAATCACCTTCATACTTGTCGTATCGCACTTTTATCAACCCATCTTCGACCCTGAAGGTATCTCCAAAATTGTCACCCACCTCATAGTGATGTATTTTCACAGTCCAGTCATCAATATCCTTACCATTAAAGAGTTGAATCCATGAATCTTCGGGTTGGACTTGGATTGGGTTTTGGTCCTGGGTCTTAGGTTTGCAGTTCACGAACAACAAACAAATAATCCAAACCAATGCTGGTATTGGAAGAAGTTTAAATCGGTTTATCATGGATTGGGTTTTGGTTATTTTGCAAAAAGTTGAGAGATGTCCTTAAAAGCTTTGAACTCAAGGGCGTTTCCGGCCGGGTCCAAAAAAAACATCGTGGCCTGCTCTCCGATTTCGCCCTCAAAACGAATGTAAGGTTCAATAATGAAATCCACTCCTTTCGATTTTAGGGTGTTGGAAAATTCTTGAAAGACTTTCCATGGCAAAACCACCCCATAATGGGGAACGGGTACATTTTTGCCATCCACGGGATTGGTATGCAGTACTTCTTCAGATTTTGGCTTGTAGTGAATGACCAATTGGTGGCCAAACAAATCAAAGTCGACCCAGTGATCACTGCTTCTTCCTTCTTTGCACCCCAGAATCTCTCTATAAAATATCCGGCAATCCTCGAGATTTTGAACCGGAATGGCCACATGGAAAGGTGTTACATTCTGCATAGGTAATAAAAGTAAACCGTGACGGCCAACCTTGCAAATTGAGCCGGTGTAATTTTGGTTCAACTACAGATAATTCCTCATAAAATAACATTCGTGGTTCAAGTTGTGTTGGTGGTATAAAAAAGTTTAAGCTAAAAATAAATGTAGTTACCTTTAGTGACTATCATTATAACCCATTGAATAACAAATAAGAAATGAAGAAAATAGCGATTCTTATATCGTTTTTGGCCATTGGTGCCTGCAAGTCAGTACAAACAGCTGATGCTGGAAAAGAAGTAAATCAAGCATCCAACGAATGGATATATCTATTCGATGGCACCAGTATGGATGGGTGGAGAGCCTATAATGGAGAAAGCATGCCCCCAGGTTGGACCATTAAAGATGGTACGTTGACGTTTGATACGGAACTCGGTCTAGAACAGGATTATAAGGGAGGTAAGGACATTATTTATGGCGAGGAAGAGTTTGACAATTTTGAACTTTATCTGGAATGGAAAATCCCTGCAGGAGGCAATAGTGGAATCTTCTACCATGTAAAGGAAGGCTATAGCGGACCGCCAGTTGTATCCCCGGAATACCAGCTCATCGATGATGAAAATTATGCCAAAATCCACGATTTAACGGGGTATAATTCCCAATTCGGTGCCGAACATCCAGAACTACTACAAGACTGGCAGAAAACGGGTGCCGACTATGCCATGCATGTTGCCGATGATACGCAAAAACATTTGAATCCAGTCGGGGAATGGAATTCCTCAAAAATCGTTTTCACACCAGAAAAAGTGGAGCACTGGCTTAACAGAAAAAAACTGTTGGAATTTGTGCCGTGGTCCGAGGATTGGAATACAAAGAAAAACTCGGGAAAATGGGATGAAGCCCCCGATTACGGAAAATACAAAAAGGGCTATATAGCGTTGCAGGATCACTCGAGCCCCATCTGGTTCAAAAACATTAAAATTAAGAAGCTATAGGAGCTGTAGTAAAAAATATTGGACTTGCTATAGTCACGTTGGTTGGCTTGTCGTTGATTATCGTTTCTTGTGGCGGACAAAGGGCGGTTACATCTAATACCGGGTTTGTCTCCCTTTTTAATGGCAAAAATTTGGACGGCTGGGTTGGAAACAAAAAATCCTATCGCGCCGAAAATGGCCAGATAATTGTTGATCCCAATGGTGGGGGAAGCGGAGGTAACCTCTTTACGGTGGAGGAGTACAGCAACTTTATCCTGAAGTTTGAGTTTCAGTTGACCCCTGGTGCCAACAATGGATTGGGCATTCATGCGCCCTTGGAAGGTGATGTGGCCTATGTTGGGAAAGAGTTGCAAATTTTGGACAATACAGCAGCAAAATACGCCTCTTTAAAGCCCTATCAATACCATGGCTCGGTTTATGGGATCATACCCGCTAAACGGGGTTTCCAGAAACCGATGGGAGAATGGAATTCCCAAACAGTTACGGTGGAGGGTTCCAAAATTACTGTTGAATTGAATGGGAACCTTATATTGGAGGGAGATTTTCAGGAAGCCAGTAAAAATGGCACCTTGGATAAAAAGGAACATCCCGGGCTTCAGAGAAGTAAGGGCCATATTGGGTTTTTAGGACATGGCGATGTTGTCCATTTTAGAAATATTAAAATCAAAGAGTTACCATAGAAAATAATTTAGAACATTTAGTATGAGCAAGAAGATTTCCAATCAAGATAGGAGGGATTTTTTAAAGAAAAGTGGGGTGGGTGCCCTCGGTTTGTTGGCCGCACCTTCAGTTCTTAGCGCCCATGAAAAGCTAAGGACAATAAAGCCGGAAGGCAGAATAAGGACAGCACATATTGGAGTGGCCAATATGGGAGCTGCGGACCTCAACGATATTTCATCACATCCGCAAGTTGATGTGGTGGCACTTTGCGATGTGGACGCAATCAATCTATCCAAGGCGCGAAAACAACACTCCAAAGCCCGTGTGTTTTTTGACTACCGCGTAATGTTGGAAGAAATGGCCGATGAGATTGATGCTGTGATCGTATCCACACCAGACCATACCCATGCTCCTGCCTCCATACTCGCCATGCAAAAGGACAAACATGTGTATTGCCAAAAACCTTTGACCCACTATGTTTCTGAATCCAGGGCCATGAAGAAAATGGCTGAAGATAAAGGCCTGGTTACCCAAATGGGAATACAGGTGCATTCCTTCTACGATTATAAATTGGCCACTTTGTTGATACAGGATGGAATTATTGGAAAAGTGCATACGGTTCATGCTTGGAGTCCAAAATCTTGGGGCTACAATGGCGCAGAACCGGAAGGAGAAGACCCAGTACCAGCACAATTGGACTGGAACCTTTGGTTGGGTACTTCCGCGGAGCGTCCTTACAAGGAAGGATACTACCACCCAGGAAACTGGAGAAAATTAATGGATTACGGCTGTGGTACTTTGGGCGATATGGGTGTTCATATCTTTGATACACCTTACAACGCCTTGAACTTGGATGTTCCAAGAACCATTAAAAATGAATGTCGCGAACCGAATGGATATGGATATCCAGAAAACAATACCGTTACCTACGAATTTCCAGGGACCGAATACACCGGTAAAAGCTTAAAGTGGATTTGGTATGATGGCCCAGGAATGCCTCCAGCCCATGAAGATTTGGTGCTTCCGGGTGCCAAGAATGGATCAAAGACCAAAAAGAACACTACCAAAACCGACATTTCCTTGGATGCAGGTGTTGCCGGTGAAGGCGAGTTGCCAGAACAAGGCGCCATGTTCGTAGGAACAAAGGGACGTTTGCTGCTACCTCATTTTATGCAGTTGCCTAGAAAAATTGTACGAGGTAAATATGTGGACATTTCCAAGGAAATTGCCAAGCAAAATATAGGTGAGCCGGTTAGAAACTATGCAAGTGAAGGCCCAAAGCACTATCACCAATTTATCGATGCTTGTCTGGGCAAGGATAAATGTACAGCGCCTTTTGAATATGCAGCCCGTTTAACCGAAACCATTCTGTTGGGCGTTATAGCTGGACGTTTCCCTAACCAGACCCTGCATTGGGACAGTGAAAAGGCCAAGTTTGCCGAAGAGGAAGCCAATCAATATTTGGAAGGAAAGTACAGGGACTTCTAAAAGAAGAACTTTGATTTGAAAAATAGAACCCTGGGTGTCTTTGATGCCCAGTTTTTTTTTGCTTTAGATTTCGTTTAAGCCTCCAGAAATTTAATGATGGTGTTATTGATCTCTTCCTGGTGCATGGAATGTCCCAGCCCTTCAGTAGTGACCAACTTGCTCCCCTTCCAAGAGGCATGGACCTGCTCCGAAGCATGGTATGGCGCGACCATGTCAAATTTATCATGAAATAAGAGTCCCTTTTTTGTATTGGTCTTAGCAAATTTTGAGGTAGAGAATTCACGGATATGGAATCCAAATCGATCGTGGATATAGCTGTCCAGAATGCCCATAAACCGGTCACTGAACTTAACCACGTTCTGATACTGGTCCATAATTTCATAAAATTCTGAAGGAGCCCCAATGACCACCATTTTCTCAACCCCTGGATTTGGATTTTGGTACTCGTTGTAAAGCAGTGTTAGCCCGCCCATGGAATGACCGACAAGGTATTTGGGGTCGTGTTTTTTAACCATGAAGTGCAAAACTTGTTCGTACAGTGGTGCATAAAGCAACTTGCCCGAGGAATATCCGTGAGAGGGAGCATCGAAGGCGATGATATTATACTGGGCTTCCTTAAGTTTTTGGATGAGGTTCCGCCACCTAAATGTATTGCTCTCCCACCCATGTACTAAAAGGACAGTTTCCCTGCTTCCCGGCCAAAGGTAGGATTGAATTTGGTGCCCTGCAACAGACTCCATGGCCAGTTTGGCCTGATCCAAATACTGCTTTTGCTGTGGCAACACTTTTCCCTTTCTTATGGTACAAAACACATTGAAAGCCATGTGGGCCGTACGTTTAGGAGCTAAAAGGGAAGAAAGATTGAAAAATTGGCCGTAGGCCAAGGGAACCATTTGGGCGATTAGTTTTTTCATTCGGTTACTTTTTGTAACTTACTCTAAATTTGAAACTAAAATTAAACATTCCATTTGGAAGGACAATGAAGTCACTGGAACACAACTAAGTATGGAAAGGGATACTGTTACTGAAAATCAGAAAGTTAGAACAGCAAAAAAGTTGGAAAAAATGTTTGGGCATATCGACTATAAAAACCCACCCGAACTGTGCCCTGTCAGGGATGTGATGTCCGTGGCATCTGACCAATGGAGTGCCTTGATCATACTTTGGTTGGGCTATTTTCCTGTATTGAGGTTCAATAAACTCAAAAAGTTCGTGTACGGAATCTCCAACAAAGTGCTGAGCCAGCGGTTGAAGGTTTTGGAAGCAGATGGCTATATCCAAAGAAAAGCCTTTGCCGAGGTACCTATCAGGGTGGAGTATAGTCTTACCGATTTTGGACAGTCCTATGTAGAAAAATTACTGGAACTAGCGGAATGGATGCAGACCAACAGCCCAAAAGTATTGGCCAATAGGGAAAAATATGGCTTGCTTTAATCTACAAGTCGGTTCCAGATATCGATGTACATTTTCCATCCTCCATCCTCCTTTTTCCAAACCACAACATACTTTCCCTTCCATTCAGAAACTGGATTGTTTCCTTTTTGGCTGGTTCCTTTGTAATAGCCATAGTCGTAAGCATGATTTCCCATAATATTAATTTCCGAAGCATCCATACTGTGGCTTAAAATTTTGGTGTCCTTACCCGAGATCCATCTCGATTTGATAGCCTCTCTACCTTCTACGATAGGGGTTCCCAAGGGCATCAATTTGGCATTTTCCGTATAGAGCATGGCCATGGCATCGAAATCCTGTGCCATATAGGCTTTGGAAAACTTTTTCGAGGCCTCCCTGATCAATTTTTTTTCATTTGCATCACCATTGTTGATTTTTCCGTTGGAACAATCAATTTTCCAAGTGGGGAAAACCACGGATTCTGTTTTGTCGACCCATTCACCAACCCATTTAAAGCCTTTGTCGTTGATGTCGTAAAAGGACAGTCGATAGAAGCCATCCATTCCATTGGGGGCCTTTTGTTCCCTATAAAGAACGATTTTTCCCTCCTCGGTTTTGCTTCCCTCCCAAACAGGAAGTACGGTTGAGGGAGCCCTGGTGCTATAGTAATGCACGTACCAACGTGTGCTGTCCGGGATAAACTGGCGAATGCTCCCCGAGTAGGTTTCGTCCTCTTTCATGGTTTCGTCCTGAATGGCCATCCCGTTCATGATGTACTTGAAACGCCAGACCATGTCAACTGGTTCTGCCCAGGTCTGATCCGCTTTTCGGGTCTCCGATTTACAATTGCACTCCCCGATCATGGGGGCGAAATCCATCAATTCCTTTGGAGCCTTTGGATTCGGTAAACCAAATGGATGTTCCAATGAAGGTTCGTAGTTGTATTGTGCAAGAAGGAAAAAGGGTAAAAACAAGATTGGAAAGAGGATTCTTATTTTCATTGGGTTGGGTTTTGTTCTTTCAAATTACCCAATTGCCGTTGAGCTTCACCTTGTTTTAGGAAATTATTAACGTCTGTTGCATCAGACTGTCCAGTCGGACCTTAGCAGAAGTTATGCGTTGTTTTTTTGTCCCAGGCCACCACCTGAACCCCTGGAGAATAGTGCACTAGATCTGGTTGAAAGCTAAAAAGAGCGCTAAATCTTGGGTATTGGATGGTAAGTTCGTCTGGATGTAACTCATACACCGGCCATTCCACATGATGGATTTCAAATGCGTTTAAGTGTTGCCCGAAATCTTGAAATAAGGCGTACCGCTCGGTGAGCCAGAGATCTAATGCTGTTTTCGTTGTTATTGCTTTACCTACCTGATATGAAATTGCAAGCTGATCTTGGAATTCACGGTTGTATGAGCTAAAATGGGTATGATCCCTTTGCATTTGAGAAAATCGGTAAGGCAGTTGCGACATTTTCCTGGCGACAAGGCAAGAAACAGGATTGCCTCCTTCGATGCTCAGGAAGTACACCCCAGTTTTGTTCCCGTGTTTCGCGTACGTCCGAATATTGACCTCATGGAAATTGGAAATAGGAGGAAAGGACGGCAATGTTTTTGGACGAATCTGTTCCATTCTAAAAATGACTACCGAAACCCAAGGCTTCCCTTCAAACAGTTCCAATTCCAAATTTGCAGGGACAAATTGCTTCAAAATTTCAAAGTCCACAGCCCAATGAAGGAAAACTACCTTGTTCCACTCTTGGTAGAACTTCCAACTTTCCGTTGGGAGTGCCCACGGGCGATGGTCGGTGTCTTCAAGTATTTCCCTAATTTTCATCAAGGTGGTATGTAGTGGAACCTACTCCCATCCCAACATAAGATATTTCACCTTGGCCGTATTCGGGATTTGCACGGCTTCGATGGTCGTTGCCGAGTATCGAAGATTCGATGGGAGTTCTTCCTTGTCGATTGTGAAGTACAAGTTGCTGTTTTTGGGGAATATTACAATGCTGTTCAGGGTGGTCACAATCTTTTTAATCCCATAATTGTTCTGGATATCCTGAAAAGTACTGTTTAATCCAATTCCCCGTTCTGAAAGGTATCGCGTATCAAAAATCCGGACGTTCCCTATGGTCGGGATACTATCGGCGTTGGGGGTGAGGGTCAATAGGTGTTTCCCCCCTTTCTCGTAGATCTTAATTTTTTCCGCCTTTGATCCCATAGTGATCTTGGAGGTATCCTGGACCACCGAATCCTGGGCAAAAATTGTACGCAATTCTTCAACAGGCGTTGTCTTTGTCAAGGGACCTACACTGTCTTCGGAGATCAAAAAGGTGGTGTCCTTTTCAGCGCAACCCAAGAGCACTAAACCCAATATTCCTATACTCAATTTCGTTCTTATCATCTTTCTAACATCTAACATCTAACATCTAACATCTAACATCTAACATCGTTATCGAATAACCTTTTTTAGCACGCCCAACACCCCTCGGATAAAAGTGGCGCTGGTAAGTACTTTTACTACTGGGTTCATTCGGGTACTTCTTCTGGAAGAAGTTCTTCTTGATGTTGAGGTTTTTTGTCTTTTTTCTTCTTCCTTTTCGGCTTCTTTTTGAGCCTTTTCAATTTTTTCATTGAGGATTTCGTAAGCACTTTCCCGATCTATATCCTCGTTGTATTTCTTTATCAATTTGGATTTGCCAATGGCTTCTTTGAGCTCAGCATCCGTAAGCACGTCCATACGGCTCATGGGCGCCCTTAACAGAGTGGCTGCGAGGGGAGTGGGTCTTCCTTTTTCATCCAATGCGGAGATGAGGGCCTCGCCAATTCCAAGGGAGGTCAGCACCTCTTTGGTGTCATAAAATTCGGATAGCGGATAGTTTTCAGCGGTCAGTTTGATGGCCTTTCGATCCTTGGCGGTAAATGCCCGTAGGGCATGTTGCACTTTAAGACCTAACTGCGCAAGCACATCATCAGGGACATCGGTCGGGTTTTGCGTAACAAAATAAAGCCCAATACCCTTGGAACGGATGAGTTTTACGATGCTTTCTATCTGCTCCAGCAGGGCTTTTGAGGCCTCCTTGAAAATTAAATGGGCTTCGTCTATAAAAAGAATTAGCTCTGGTCGGTCACTATCTCCTTGTTCGGGAAAAGTGGCATAAATTTCCGCCAACAAGCTCAACATAAACGTGGAAAACAGTTTGGGTCGATCCTGAATATCGGTCAACCGAATTATATTGATATAACCCCGGCCGTTTTCATCTATACGGACCAAATCTTCCACGTCAAAGGACTTTTCCCCAAAAAAGAGCTCGGCCCCTTGTTGTTCCAACTCTATGATCTTTCTTAGAATTGTTCCTGTGGAACTGGTAGAAATGCGTCCATATGCGGATTGAAATTCCTTTTTGCCCTCACCAGTGGCATATTGCAATACCTTTTTGAAATCCTTAAGGTCTAAAAGCGGTAATTTATTGTCATCACAATATTTGAATACTACGGCCACAATGCCTTCCTGGGTAACTGTCAGGTCCAGGATTCTACTCAGCAAAACAGGGCCAAATTCGGAAACCGTGGCCCTTAGCCGTACTCCATTTTGTTCGGAGAGTGACATAATCTCAACAGGAAAGCCATTAGGTTCAAAGGGAAGGCCAATTTTTTCGTGACGTTCATCAATTTTGGGATGCCCTGGGCTTGGCTGGGCAATTCCGCTCAAATCCCCTTTAAGGTCCATGAGCAATACTGGGATTCCCTTATCTGACAGGTTTTCTGAAATCACCTGTAGCGTCTTTGTTTTTCCCGTTCCCGTAGCCCCGGCGATCAGACCGTGGCGATTAAGGGTTTTTAATGGGATTTTTATAAAGGCATTGGTTACGGCTTCCCCATCCAACATTCCGGCCCCCATGGTTATGTAATCTCCCTTGGTGGTGTATCCTTTCTCAATATGTTCGAAGAATTTTTCCTTGATGCTCATGGAATTCTATTTCGGATAAAAATAGGGTAATTTTAGGCAAAACTGAAACGGGAAAAATAAAGAAATATGTAGGTCTGTGGAGTAATCCAACCTTCCACCGTATCTTTGCGGAATGGTTTCAGAAGAGGTTATGCGCATGGTGGATGAAGGGAAAATGCTTCCCTTGATGGAGGAATTCTATACCATTCAGGGTGAGGGATACCATAAGGGTTCTGCGGCCTATTTTATCCGGGTTGGAGGCTGCGATGTCGGTTGTCACTGGTGCGATGTTAAGGAAAGCTGGAATGCTGGGACCCATCCACCAACGGATATTGGGAGCATTGCGGAAAATGCGGCCAAATATTCCGATACGATTGTAGTTACCGGGGGGGAACCCCTGACATGGGATATGGGCCCCTTGACCACGGGCCTTAAGGCAAAAAACCTACAGACCCATATTGAGACCTCTGGAGCCTATCCATTATCTGGTGCCTGGGATTGGATTTGCCTCTCGCCTAAAAAGAACAAATTACCTGTTGCTGAAATTTATCCTTTGGCCAATGAACTTAAGGTGATCGTTTACAATAAGCACGATTTTGTATTTGCAGAGGAACAAGCAGCGAAGGTAGGACCCAATTGTATATTATATCTACAGCCCGAATGGAGCGTAAGGGATAAAATGGTTCCTTTGATTGTGGATTATGTTATGGAAAATCCTAAGTGGAAGGTATCTCTCCAAACCCATAAATATTTGAATATTCCTTAAGTCTACAGTCTACAGTCTACAGTCTACAGTCTACAGTCTACAGTCTACAGTCTACAGTCTACAGTCTACAGTCTACAGTCTACAGTCTACAGTCTACAGTCTACAGTCTACAGTCTATAGTCTAAAGTCTATAGTCTAATGTCTGAAGTCTTGCTTCTATTATCTTCCCCCGTTGTTTTGAAGATCTAGAATACATTCATCGTCCAGCACGGGTATCACGGCAGCGCCTTTAGATACATTTTTTTCCAGAAGTTTCATGGTTGGTCCCCCAAATTGAAGTTCCGCTCTCATTAAACATCCAGAAACGTTACAGTGGTTTTCGGCCTCAGGGTCTTCGTGATCATTCACGAGCTCGGTACCTAAATCCACCAAGCCCATAAGGTGGGCAAATTCATGGTTCAAAGTGGAACTTTCCACATCGCTCACGCTAATTATGTTACTTCTACTGGCCAAATCCCTGATCGTGGATTCATATATGACCATGGAAGTGTTTCTATATACGGCACCTAGGGTTACCAACCCCTCGTCCAAATCATCACCGTCAGAAGGAGCATCTGCAAAATAGATATATACAGCCAATGTGGTACCGTCGTTGTAGGCCGTTCTATTTTCTTGCTCTATATCGTCTACTTCTTCCGTGGTCAATGATTCTTCATTAGGAGAAGCGAGACTTCGATAAGAAAACTCAATATCGGTTTTAAAAGTCCTTTCCCTAATAAAGGTTTCAAAATTAGTGATTGCAGTGGTGGTGGGCCTAAACCCGTCCACATAAACAATCTCAAATACCAGCTTATCAAAATTGGTATTGGAAAGGATATCGTTGGCCGATGAACCGGTTACTTGTAAATTGGCCGTTTTATCAACGTTGCCGTTCGAGGGTGGAGAATCATCAGAATCTTTTGAGCAACTTAGTACAACAACCAAGCCGAGCAATGCGTAAAAAGCAATTTTCTTTTTCATACCAAAATGTTGTATTTACATAGAACGCTGAACAGCAACTTCTATTATTGTTGCGGCAAAAGTTTTGCTAAATAGTCGTAATGATTTCCCTCACTTACAAGTTCACATTGTAGATTATTGGCCAAACATGCGTTTTGTAGTGTGTTGAAATCCAGATAAAGCCAGGGAAATGGTCGCCCTTTAGCGCCCTTGTATTCCATGGTGAAGGTTACCTCTCCGTAATATACGCCATTGTCTGGAATCCAGTAGCCCCCGTCATCATCTTGTTCGAACATGTAAATGATATCACTGGAATCCAACAAAATTTGTCCGTTTGGGCGTAACAAGGCCGAAAGGTGCTTTAAGAATGAACCCAGACTTTGCAGTTTACCTGCAAGACCAATTCCGTTCATGAGCAGTAACAAGGTGTCGAATTGTGCCCCGGTATAGTCTAAAATTGTGGATTGAACGGTGCAGTCCACACCTCTAATTTTACAGACTTCAATTGCGCCTGGGGAAGCATCCAGGGCGGTAACATCAAACCCTTTATTTTGCAAATGAATCGAATGGTTTCCAGCGCCACTTCCAATATCCAAAACCTTGCCTTTGCACAACTCCAATGCCTTTTGCTCCAAGTAGGGCATGGTTTTATAATCGCGAAATAGATAGGGCAGGGGAATGCAATCCTCTTCATCCAAAGATGAATAGGTTTTAATATCCTCCGAATACTTTCCGGCCTGATAATCCAAAAGTGCTTTGCCAAAAATATCTTCCATGTCCGATTTGTTCTTGCAAAAATGGCACATTCGTCACATATAGGGGCACATTAATCACAAATAAAGCGATAAACCGAAACAGTTTTTTATGTTTGTCTTGATGGAAGAAGTTCTGAAACAACTACCCAAAAAAGCAAAGGACAAGCATTCAGAAAACAAAAAGTTTTTCGGAAAGTTGAAAAAAAAGCCGCCCAAAAACCTGGACTATTTAATGCAGGAACTTCATACGGAAGAGTTTGAAAGAACGGATTGTTTGGAGTGCGCCAATTGCTGTAAGACCACGGGTCCGTTGTTTACCAATGCTGATGTTGAGCGGATTGCCAAGCATTTTCGACTAAAGCCTTCGCAATTTATAGCCCAATATTTAAGGGTTGATGAAGAGGACGATTATGTTTTGCAACAGGTACCCTGTACATTTTTAGGAGCTGATAATTATTGCTCCATTTACGATGTGAGACCAAAGGCCTGCAGGGAGTTCCCACATACCGACCGGAAAAAATTCCACCAAATAAGCAATCTCACCTTAAAAAATGTGGCTATTTGCCCAGCAGCTTTCAACATCGTGGAGGAAATGAAACAAAAACTGAAGTTATAGCGATTTTTACAATATAAAACATGGAACAGATTATCAACTATTTTGAAAACATCCCCGCATTGCACCGAAGCCTGATTTTGGTTGGGGGAATCACTTTTTTCTGGATTTTGGAAGGCATTGTCCCCTTGTTTAGTGTGCCCTATAAAAAGTGGAGACATTCCGTGCCAAATTTCTTTTTCACCTTGACGACCATTCTCGTGAATTTCCCCTTGGCCTTTCTGTTTTTGAAGACATCGGATTGGGCCGTGGCCAATGATTTTGGGATAATCAATTGGTTGCCCGAAGTGCCGCTTTGGTTGTATGTAATATTAGGGTTGCTGTTCTTGGACCTTATCGGGGCCTACGCCGCGCATTGGGTGGAACACAAGGTAAAACCACTTTGGATGGTCCATTTGGTGCATCATTCCGATCACAATGTCGATACCACAACCGCCAATAGACACCATCCCTTGGAGAGCCTTATTAGGTATATCTTTACCTTGACAGGGATATTTTTGGTCGGGGCGCCTATCGGAATCATTATGTTGTACCAAAGTCTATCCGTTGTCCTTTCCCAATTCAACCACGCGAATATCCAATTGCCGGAGAAGTTGGACAAGGCCATCAGTTGGGTCATCATTAGTCCGGATATGCACAAAGTGCACCACCATTACAAGTTACCTTACACGGATTCCAATTATGGAAACATATTTGCCATCTGGGATCGCCTTTTCGGAACCTATATGTACTTGGACACAGATAAAATTGTGTACGGGGTAGATACCTTTCCGGACGAAAAGGAAAACAGCAGTATCGTTGGCTTATTAAAGCAACCCTTTCATAAATACAGAAGGCCGACTACCGAAGATCAGTCGTAGATAAGGTACTTTGCGCGTATTTTTTTGAAGGAATCCAGATCTGCTTGCCATGTAGCCTTGATTTCTGATTCCGTAAGGCCAGCTTCAATTTGTTGCTGCAATACCTCGGTACCCGCATGTTTGGTGAAGGAACTGGTTCTAAAGAATTTCGATTTGTCCACACAGTTTTTATACGCATCCAATATCCACTGTAATGAAACACTTTGCATCCGTTCTGATCCCGATAAATCTTTGCCAAAGCAGGTTTTGTTTTCCTCCTTGGGATGTTTTGCCCCAAAATTCGGTTGGGGAACATAGCTAAAATCGTACTGTGTGCTATCCAGAAAAGAGGCCCCATACCTTTGGAATTGGAATTCGGTCCCACGTCCGGCATTGATAAAGGTCCCCTCAAACAACCCCAAACTAGGGTACAGGGTTATGGCCCTGTCGCTGGGCAAATTTGGAGATGGTCGTATGGGTAAATGATAGTTGGACCTATGCGTATAGTTTTCCAACTCAATAACGGTCAATGCCGCTTTGTTGCCACCCTCGAGCCACAGTTCGCCGTTGATCATGCGGGCATATTCCCCGATGGTCATCCCATAAACCAGTGGGATGGTCGTCATCCCCAAAAACCCGGTGTTTTCGGCCTTCATGGTAGGGCCATCAACATAATGGCCATTAGGGTTGGGACGATCCAAAACAATTATTGGGACGCCCAGGTCCGCGCAGGCTTCCATAACCAGTTGCATGGTTGCTATGTAGGTATAAAACCGAACGCCCACATCCTGAATGTCGAACAGCACCACATCGATTCCGGCCAGTTGTTCCTTGGAAGGTTTTCTGTTTTTTCCATAAAGTGAGATTATAGGTAGGGAAGTTTTGGTATCCACGCCATCCTTGACGAGTTCCCCGGCATCCGCCTTGCCTCTAAACCCATGTTCTGGAGCAAAAACCACGCGTACATCCACTGCATGTACAAGTAGGGAATCTACCAAATGGGTATGCCCGGTATCCTCATAGATCACACTGGTCTGATTGGCCACTATGGCCACCTTTTTACCCTTGAGGAGCGGAAGGTAAGCTTCTGTCCGATTGGCGCCAACAACGATTTCGGGAACCAAGGCGGTTTTTTCGCTATCTGAAGCTTTGGAATTATCCTGTCCTTTACAGGAAGAAAGTAATAAAACCAATAAGAAAAATGTACTTTTGAAATGAGATAAAATGGGCATTCGTTGAATTTAGAATTGTTTATTGCCAAACGCCTGATCACAGGGAAGGAGCATAAAATTAGCATTTCCGCTCCTATAATAAAAATTGCCATTGCGGCTATTGCCATTGGTATCGTAATGATGCTGATAGCGATTGCCACTGGAGTAGGGCTCAAGCATAAGATCAGGGAGAAGGTATCCGCTTTTAACGGGCACATCCAAATTTCCAACTACGATAATAATACCTCAGAGGTTTCGGTTTTGCCAGTTTCGCTGGAGCAGGAGTTTTATCCCGAATTCAAGGATGTTGATGGGGTAAACCATATTCAAGCCGTTGCCATCAAGGGGGGAATTATCCGAACCGAGGAAACCTTTGAAGGCATATTGGCCAAGGGGGTGGGTATCGATTACAATTGGAATGTATTCACAGAGTATTTGGTTGATGGCCGTATTCCGGATTATTCGGGAAAACTGAACGAGGAAGTGCTTATCTCCAGAATGATGGCAAATCGCCTTCAATTGGGGGTCGGCGACACCTTTTTTTCCTTTTTTCTGAAGGATGGGGATGCATCCAGGGTACCCAACAACAGACGCTTTAAGATTGTGGGTGTTTACGATAGTGGGTTCGAGGAATTCGATAGCACCTACGTTTTCGTAGATATCAGACATATTCAACGCATGAACAAATGGGGCGAGGATGAAATAGGAAATTTTGAGGTTTTTCTAGACGATTTTGATCAACTTGAAGCAAAGAGCAATGAAATCTATGGAAAAACCCCATCGAATTTGGATGCTATCAATATCAAATCCAAATACTTCCGAATTTTTGAATGGATAGGCCTTTTTGATTTTAATATAGCTCTCATCATTGGGATCATGATCATCGTTGGTGGGATCAATATGATAACGGCCTTGTTGGTCCTTATTTTGGAGCGCACCCAGATGATAGGGGTATTGAAGGCCCTGGGGTCTGAAAATTGGAGTATTCGCAAGGTATTTTTGTACAATGCTGCCTACCTCATTGGAATTGGACTGCTTTGGGGGAACGGCCTTGGATTGGGCCTACTCATACTTCAGGATAAATATCGTTGGTTCAAATTTCCAAATCCGGAAGAGTATTACATCGAATACATCCCTGTCCATATTGATATACCTACCGTGCTTGCGTTAAACTTGGGTGTTTTGTTGTTGTGCTTGTTAATGCTACTCGTTCCTTCCTACATCATTACAAAAATAAGTCCGGTCAAAGCAATCAAATTTGAATAAAGGTCAAATGATCAACAATCAATGATCAATAATCAATGATCAATAACCAATAACCAAGCACCAAATTCCAGGCTCCTGTTGTAATCGTTTTCAATTTTTCCTTTTCCACTTTCAATTTATTAAGGCACCCAGCACCCACCCGTCCTGTAATCAATTTGTAAAAAAACAGACCAAGCACAGGAAATTGAATAGCTATCTTTGCAGCGACTATGGAATATGCAAACAACATTTTGGAAACCATTGGAAATACTCCTCTGGTAAAACTCAATACGCTTACTGCTGAACTGCCTTGCCTTGTATTGGCCAAATACGAAACCTTTAATCCGGGGAATTCGGTGAAGGACCGTATGGCTTTACAAATGGTGGAAGATGCCGAAAAACAAGGCTTGCTAAAACCTGGGGGGACCATTATTGAAGGAACTTCCGGCAATACGGGAATGGGATTGGCTTTGGCGGCGGTGGTCAAAGGGTACCGTATGATCTGCGTGATCAGCGATAAGCAGTCCAAAGAAAAAATGGATATCCTTAAAGCCATGGGAAGCGAGGTTCATGTGTGCCCTACCGATGTGGCCCCCGAAGACCCTCGAAGTTATTACTCCACGGCTCGTCGCTTATCCACCGAAATTCCCAATTCCTGGTATGTGAACCAATACGACAATCCAAGCAACACCAAGGCACATTACTTGAGTACCGGACCCGAAATATGGAGGCAAACCGAAGGTAAAGTGACCCATTTTGTTGTAGGGGTCGGAACTGGGGGAACGGTTTCTGGGGTAGGCACCTATTTGAAGGAACAAAATCCGAACGTTAAGGTTTGGGGGGTGGACACCTATGGTTCTGTATTTAAAAAATACCACGAAACCGGGATTTTCGATGAGAACGAGATTTATCCCTATATCACAGAAGGCATTGGTGAGGATATTCTACCTAAAAATGTCAATTTTGATATTATTGATGGTTTTACCAAAGTGACCGACAAGGATGCGGCGGTATATACCCAACGGTTGGCCAAGGAAGAGGGGATGTTTTTAGGAAATTCCGCAGGAGCGGCCGTAAAAGGTGTCTTACAATTGGCGGAACACTTTTCCAAGGATGACGTGGTTGTAGTGCTCTTTCACGATCATGGGAGCAGGTACGTGGGCAAAATGTTCAACGACGATTGGATGCGTGAAAAAGGATTTATTGAGTAGCAGCAGTTTATGTTCTATATTAGGGGTAAAAGAATTGTGACTTTTCCAACCATTGATTCCAGTTCCCCTATGCGATATTGTTTCCTTTTTTATGTATTTCTAATCAGTTTTGCCTGTAGCACAGAAGATGCTACGGTTCCCGATGAAAACAATGGGAAGGAAGAAGAAAATTTGATCCCACCAGAAAGCAAGCTTCCACAATTTATTATAAATACAGAGGGAGGCACAATTGTAGACGAACCGAAAATAGACGCTAGTTTTATTGTTACAAAAGCTGATTTAGTCACGTATGAAGGGAAATTAGGCATCGAAATTAGGGGGGCATCCTCCCAGATGTTCCCAAAAAAATCCTATGGATTTGAAACTCGTGATGAAGCCAACGAAGATTTGGATGTGTCCTTGTTGGATTATCCTGAGGAAGAAGATTGGGTATTATATGCACCATACAGTGATAAATCCTTAATGCGGAACATGCTTATCTATGACTTGTCTCGGGCAATACAGCGCTATGCTAGTCGCACCCAATTTGTCGAGGTAACCATCAATGATGCTTATCAAGGCCTTTATGTGTTCATGGAAAAGCTAAAGCGGGATTCAGGACGCATTGACATCAATAAACTTAAGGATGATGAAAACTCTGGAGAAGATCTTACTGGAGGGTATATTTTAAAAATAGATAAGACCGCAGGCTCCAATTTGGGAGAAGGTTATAATGACCAGAACTCCTTTGTTTCACAATACGATCCCCCAATGGCTAGCTTTGACCAAAAAATCTATTTCTTGTATGAAGAGCCGGATGCAGAAGACATAACAGCTGAACAAAAAACGTATATTTCGAATTATATAGGCGCTTTCGAAACGGCCTTGGCATCGGATGATTTCACAGACCCTGATTTGGGTTACACAGCTTATATTGATGTGGATAGTTTTATCGATTTCTTTCTTCTAAACGAAATTTCCAACAACGTGGATGGCTATCGGCTAAGCACCTTTATGCATAAGGATAAAAATGGAAAATTAAAGATGGGGCCCATCTGGGATTTTAATTTGGCCTTCGGTAATGCGGATTATTGCGGTGGTGGCGAAACCAATGTTTGGGCTTATAAATTTAACGAGCGCTGTTCAAATGATACCTGGCTAATTCCTTTTTGGTGGTCGCGGTTGATGGAGGATCCACAATTTGTTTCAAAACTACGGGCACGATGGCAAGCCCTTAGAGCAGATACCTTTTCCAATGACCAGATCTTGGATAAAATTAACGCATATTCACTTTTACTGAATGAATCAGGAGCTGCCAACGCAAACTTTTCCACTTGGGGAGTTTTGGGAAGCTATGTATGGCCCAATAATTTTGTTGGCAACACCTACGAATCGGAATTGAATTACCTATCAAATTGGATTGAAAATCGGTTGTCTTGGATGGACGGAGCCATTAATAATTTATAAAATGAATAAAACTAAGCTGAAATTATTGGTGTCGTGCATCATGTTTTGTGTGTACGGAACTACGGCACAAAAGCTATCCCGAACAGAAAAGAAAATTGTAAACACCGTAACCAAAAACAATGGGGATGCCATAAATTTTTTGGAAAAGGTGGTGAACATCAATAGCGGGACCTTAAACCTCACGGGGGTCAAGGAAGTGGGAATGGTGTTCAAGGATGCTTTTGAGGGCATCAATTTTAACACGCAGTGGATAGCATTACCATCAGAAATGGGGAGAGCAGGGCATTTGTTCGCCGAAACCTCTGGAACCAAAGGTAAAAAGTTGTTGTTGATAGGCCATTTGGATACCGTTTTCGAGGAAGACAGTCCTTTCCAAACATTTAAGAAAATCAACGACAGCATTGCCCACGCACCCGGAGGAAATGACATGAAAGGCGGGGATGTGATCGTATTATACGCTTTAAAGGCACTGCATGAAAATGGGCTTTTGGATGATGCGCAGATTATTGTAGCGTTCACGGGTGATGAGGAAAGTACCGGGAAACCATTATCCATCAGCCGAAAGGATTTGATAGATGCGGCGAAGCGAAGCGACATTGCCTTGGGTTTTGAGAATTCGACGGGGTTCAATTATGCTACTGTAGCCAGAAGGGGCGCTTCCGGTTGGGCTTTGGAGGTATCTGGTAAAAGAGCACATTCCTCTGGGGTGTTCAGTGAAAATGTAGGCGCAGGCGCTATTTTTGAGATGTCTCGAATCCTGCATCAATTTTACACCGATGTAAAGGGCGAGGACTTGCTGACCTTCAATCCAGGTACACTTTTGGGAGGCACTTTTGTTAACTTTGATTCGACCACCAGCAAGGGAGATGCCTTTGGAAAAAGCAATGTGGTGGCCCAAAAGGCGATGGCCAAAGGAGGGCTGCGATTCATTTCAGAAGAACAAAAGGAACGTGCACGGAACAAAATGCGTACAATTGTAAGCCAAAATTTACCAAAGACCGCCGCTGAAATTACGTTCACTGATAGCTATCCAGCCATGCGGCCCACATCAGGGAACCATGCGCTGTTGGGAATCCTGAACCAGGTCAGTTTGGATTTGGGCCAAGGGGAGGTAAAGGCTTATGATCCTGGAAAGCGGGGGGCAGCCGATGTTTCGTTTGTGGCCGAATACGTGGATTGCCTGGATGGCCTCGGAACCATGGGCACAGGAGCGCATACGCCCCAAGAGACCGTGAACCTTAATACCATTGAAGCTTTGACCAAGCGTACCGCAATACTTATCTATAGATTGATCAACTCCAGAAAATGACCTACCTACACTTCGAAAACAGTTCCGTAGCCATTGACCTAGGTGAACTTGTAAGCTTTATTCATGGAGACCACGAGTTTATCCATCAAAAAGGGAGTCCAGGTTGGGGAAGTTCGGATACGGAGATGTTTCCCATTATTGGTCCCGTAAATGAGGCCGGCTTTAGGGTACAGGTTGGTAAAGGGAATGCCATACAGGATCAGCATGGACACTTGCGCCAAATGCAATACAAACTGGTTTCAAGTACAACATCTTCAGCCACCTATAGAAAAGAGTACAAAGCAGGTACTGCAGTAAAAAACTCAAAATTCCCTGAAAAGTCTACGGAAGAATGGCTCACATGGCCTTATTCCTTTCAATTTGAAAAGAGCTTCAACCTTACGGCAAACCAATTGGAGATTACCTTCAAGATTTCGGGAGAGAAGGATATGCCTTTTATGTTGGGATATCATCCCGCATTCAAACTGTATTTGGAGAACCCCATTATTGTAGCAGGGGAACTGGAAATTTCACTGAACCAGGTTTTGGAAGTGGGCAGCCGGGCCTTGTCCGTTGAAAACTGCGAGTCCATAACCCTTAAGGATAAAAAAGAGATAAGCCTGACCACAGAAGGGTTTGGAAATTTCATGTGCTGGACGGAAGTACCTAACATGGTTTGTATAGAACCTATTTCTTTTTACCCCTATACGGTTGCACAAGACCAATTACACCAAGGATTTCACTTGCTAACGGAAGAGCCCCAGGTGTTTAAGGTGACGCTCAAGGTCTGATTTTTCGATGTACTACCAATTTCTTTAAGCCTTCCCGGAAAAACGTATCCATTTTCTTACTAAATTTGGGTTATACCTAAAGGATCTATTCCTTTTGGTGGTACTTTTCCATAGGAAACATTAAGAATTCCAGCTGCTGGAATTCCGGTATTGGGGCTTCTTTTAAACTAGTTTGTTTACCATGGATATTCTTCTCCCTTATATCATACTTGCGGCCCTAATTCTGATTGCTTGGATTGTTTTTATGGTGAAAATGTACCGGAAAATCAACAAATAAACTGGGTTAAAGCACAAAGGACTCCGACCTTGGTAACAAAGATTCCACGATACGTTGGGTTTCCAAGGTATTTTTTTGTGGAATAATGAATGCCGCGATATCCTCCAATGAGGAGACTTCGAGTTGATGGTCTATAAAACCGTAACCCTTATATACCCCCTCTTCAATCAATACCACGGCATTCTCATTGGAATGGCGACCTTCTTCCCTGATAATTCGGATTTCGCTTTGGGCCGATTTAATGCTAAAAATGGCGCTTTCCACTTTTTGGTTGTAATCTTCAATAGCCTCTTCCCCAGCACAAATGCCATTACATGTTGTTATTTTATGGTGCGAACAACTAGCGTTGGTCTGTTGCAGATGGCAATATTTAGGACAAAGCGAGAAAGTTTTGCACAGTTCTTCCAAATAGGCCCTGCAATCCGTTTGGTTATAGAATACCTTAATGGGGTTGGGAACTCCCTTTAAGGTGTTATAGGCCAGGTGAACAATCCCTTTTCTATCCTCATAGGTAAATAGCGCGTATTGTCTCCCAATCCGTTTTTGCGCGCTGTTGTAAGTTGGGAAATGCCGCTTGATCTCGGCAGATTCCATCAATAGGGCCACCAGCTCGCTTCCCGATAGTTCAAAATCTATGGAGGCCGTTTCCCTACACATCCTAGTTTCCTTGGTGCTCTTATCGTAGAAATGTCCCAGCACCCTTTTTTTTAGGTTGATGGCCTTGCCTACATAGATGATTTCCCCTTTTTGGTTTTTAAAATAGTAGATTCCGGGCTTGTGCGGAATCGCATCAAATATCGATTTGGGTAAATGCGGTGGGAGGGTGGCTTCCTGACTTCGCGCATTCAAGAACTTTTGAATGACTCCTTCCGAACCGGGCAAATTCACCAATTTGTGGAACAAAATGGTGGTGGCTTGTGCATCGCCACGCGCTCTGTGCCTATCTTTCAGAGGAATCTTTACGGCCGAACAGAGTTTCCCTAAACTATATGATTGTAAGCCAGGAATCAGTTTACGGGAGAGACGTACCGTACAGATTTTTTTTCTAACAAAGGAAATCCCTAATTGTCGGAACTCCTCCTTGATCACCCCGTAATCAAAATTTACGGCATGGGCCACAAAAATGCAGTCTTGGGTAAACTGAAGCACCGTTTGGGAAATTTCGGCGAAAGTAGGGGCGTCCCGTACCATTTGATCATCAATCCCGGTAAGACCCGTGATAAAACTTGGAATGGGGCTCTGTGGATTCACCAGGGTAGTGTACTCGTCTATAATTTGGGTGCCATCAAACTTAAATATGGCAATCTCGGTGATTTTATTGCCCTTGATGCCGTTCCCGGTCGTCTCTATGTCTATTATAGTGTACAATATCCTCAAAAATGGACATTGAAGTTAGGGATTATAGCAAAGGAAGGCAAATGACCGTTCCAAACTAGCGAAGCTCAATTTTCTTGAAAAACGAGACCAATTCTTTAGGGGCCGACCATTGGGGGTTGTGGTCCGCTTCCATTTGAAGCATGGACCAGCCCATTTCACGGGCGCGTGATGCGTGGAAGGCAAAATCATCTGTTTCGGGATCCATGCCCTTACCTACGGTAAGAATGTAGAATGAGGGAATTTTGAGCCTTTCCGGGTTTTTTAAGGAGATGTTATCGGTCCAAGTCTTGTAAGGATGGGGAACATCCTTTGGAGGTGCCTTGCCCTCAGGAACCCAAGGGGCAACAACATGTCCGTCCTTGATTTCATAGTCCATTCCATCGCCAGCAAACAAGGTGACGACGTTCTCCCCATCATTGGGAACCATGGCATCCAAATACACCATTTTAGCTATTCTCTCAGGAATGCTATCCGCTACCCCGGTGATAACCATTCCACCGTAACTATGGCCCACCAAAATCACATTTTGAAGTTCCTCGTAGAGAATCATATTTACCACATCCATAATATGGGTGTCCAAACCTACATGGGTACTGGCCAAATGCACCCGTTCCCCTTGCCCGGTAAGGGAAGGGCGATAGACGAGGTTTCCTGTGGCAGTAAGTAGGGAATCTACTTCCTTAAATGCCCAAGAACCGCCCCAAGCTCCGTGGACAATCACATAGGTGGGTTTTGGGTTTGTCTGGGAATGTAGAGGATTTAAGGAGATAAAACTGAAGGCTAAAATCCAGGTCAGGCTAAATATTTTCATGGAGCGTGTGGATTGAGGTCATGGTCTTCTGGAACATCCAAAATTCCTATTCGGTTGAGGTTTAAAGATAAGGGAAAGCATTTAGGTATTTTTCCTAATTGAAGCTGTTTGCGGTGGATTCCCGGATAATCAATTGGTGTCTCAAACTGATGGCGTTGGTTGGGTGTAAATCAATATTGCCATTGAGGTGATTGATTGCCCCTTGGGCCGCCAATACCCCCATTTGGTATCCAGGATAGTCAATGGTGCTCAACGATGGGGTTATCAATTCACAAATGGGGTCGTTGTTAAATCCAATGACCTTAATGTCCTTTGGAATGTCAAATCCCGCTTTTTGTAGTTCTTTGATGCAGCTTGCGGCAAATCGGTCGTTGGAGACGAAAATGCCATCAAAGGAAACATCGGTCTGTTTTAAGAAATCCACTAATTCGTTCACATTTTTGGGGTCAAGATCGCTTTCCCAAACATTCGCTTTTGAGTACTTTATTCCGGATTCGGCCAGGGCGGTCTTAAATCCACTAAGCCGATCTGCGTAAACACTCCGATTTAAATGACCGGAAATATGAAGAAGGTTCCGGCAACCTTGTGCAATCAAATGTTTGGTCGCGTCATAGCCGGCCTTTCGATTGTCAATAACGATAGTGGCACAATCATCCAAAGAAAATACACGGTCCACAAACAACACAGGGACACCAGCACTGATATAATTGGTGAAATGCTCGTAGCTGCTCGTGTCGTAGGCCAAAGAAACAATTAAGGCATCCACACCACTTTGAAATAGTGCCTGGGCATTCATTTTTTCCTTTTCCATGGACTCCAAGGATTGACTAATAATCAGATTGTACCCTGCCTCATTGGCCACTTTTTCAACCCCTGCCAACATGGTGGACATAAAAGCAGAATCCAATTTGGGCACGATAACCCCAATGGTATTGGATTTCTGTTTGCTGAGGTTCACCGCAAACTTGTTCACCTTGTATCCTGCATTCCTTGCTGCGGTAAGCACCTTGGTCTTGGTCTTAAGGCTGATGGAAGGATGGTTGTTCAGCGATCTGCTGACCGTTGCCGGGGAGACTTCGAGTTGTTCCGCTAAATCGTATATAGTTATTTTTTTACCCATGATCGGTTGTGCTGACCGCTAGTAATTATATATCCAGTTAATTATAATTTGTCATAAACATCACACTTTTCAATTCAATTTTTGAATGAGAGAAAGCAAGAACGCTTTGCTGCAGGAACCAAGAATAAAGTCGAATCATTGACTTGGCTCTAGGCTCTTGGTTCAAATGATTTTTTTTTGACATTTTATCCTGTTTCAGCTATACTCAATAATATAAAGAACTCCCCCCGCAGGGTGAAGTTTCGAATCCTACCTTCATTTCAATATTTTTTCATAGGCGAATCGTCGCATTCCAAGTTGCCGGCCACATAGTTGAGTCCATTTAAAAAGAACTTCAACAAGGCTGAATTTTCCATGCTTTGTGCACTATGCGAAGGAGAGGAATAAAAGACCTTGCCCTTGCCATATCGCTTTATCCACGATACATATTTGATGTTGTCCGGAACTTCCTTTTTGAGCCCCTCAAGCTTGTTTGCTTCCAAATAGAGTAGGGGTTTAAAATTGTAATCAAAATAGGCGTTCTTAAAAAAATAGGGTTCATCCTGATGGACAAATCCCGTGGATTCAAAACTCTGGACCAAGGGGTGTGTTGGGTCCGCCAACTTTACATGGATCTCTTGATGTTTTGGATGATAATCAAAACTACCTCCGACCATTTCTCCATAAGCTTTGGAATTGTTCTGCATTACAATGGAACCGTGTAAAACCATCAGGCCATGTCCTTTTTTCACGTATTTAACGAGATTCTTTTCCAGCTGCTTTGCCTTTTTGGCCCTGTCCTCCTCGCTCATGGTATTGTTTACTTCAAGGGCATCCCAGAACAAATCCCTCCTTGGGCCGACAGAGCAATTATTGTTCAAAACAATAGCGTCGAATTTCCTTAAATGCCTTTTTTCAAAGACAGAGATGTCCTTGGAAGTCATGACGGTAAAGTCTCCGGACTTTTCGGCAATCAGCTTGACCACGGCCTCGGTATGTGGAATGGTCCAATGTTCAAAACCTGTATGCAGCGAAAAAATTAGGATGTGCTGTTTGTCGCTACTTGGAGTATCCGATGGCTCGGGAGCTATGGCCCCAATTTTGGATAGCCATTCCTCGGACAGTTCAAAAGGCTTGATATCCTGGGCGCTAACATCAAGCGTTAGTAAAAACATCACGGGAACTAGGATTTTGATGGCGTTTTTTTTCATGGGTATGGTGCTACTAAGTCTTGGGTCCAGCTTTAAAATTTATAAGGATGCGCTAAGGAATCAAAGACGAAAATTTATGCAACAAGTTTAATGATAAAATTCAAATAGCGTCTAAATTTTAGAAAATAAATCGATTACTTAACCATAAATCTACAAAAATGCCTGTTTTTGTTCCTTGTTTAGTTAAAATTTAATGCAATCGGTTGCGTAATATATTGCATTTGGTTAGATTTGATTTCGAGTTATTAAATTGAGTTTTGTCAACTTAAATTGTGCAATTGAAATTAGTTTTAACTAAATTATTTTGCCCAAACCCAACCTCATGAAATCTGTATTTTTCTTTCTGATTATTTTACTTCTTAGCTCCTGCCAGGAAAATGGAATAGTTGGATTTGAGGTTGGAAAGGATGGCTTTGAAGGCCCCGTTGCTGTAGATTTGGAACCATGGGGTTTGAGCCCGGAGGAAATTATATTGACCAAAGAGGAAAATGATGGAGTGATTGAGGTGCCTTTTCAGCAAGATTCCGAAGCTTCAGGAAAAATATGGTTTCTCCATACTGCTTCTGGGAGTACAAGATATTCCCTCGACACAAAAAAGGCTGTTGGCGACCCAACAGCGACTGTGGACTATGAATTGGATGGGGAAATTTTACAGTTGCGTTTGCAAGGCAATCCTGTTGTTTCGTATCGTCATAAAACAAAATATCCACCCAAAGGCGTAGACTCCATCTTCCGGAAATCGGGTTATGTGCATCCGTTGATGACTCCTAAAGGAGATACCCTAACTAGGATTCAACCCCCGGACCACTATCACCATTATGGCATTTGGGGTCCATGGACAAGAACCAGGATTGGGGAGAGGTCCGTGGATTTTTGGAATTTGGGCGAAGGACAAGGTACCGTCACCTTCAAGGAATTTGGGCCAATGGTTTCCGGAAAGGTGTTTACTTCTTTTACGGCACATCAGGAACATTTGGACCTTGGTGCAGGCAAGCAAAACAGCATTGCCTTAAATGAAACTATTGAATTGCGACTTTGGAATTCATCACATCCCGATAGATACCTATTGGATTATACGTCCAACTTTAGTTCTCCCTTGGAATCCGGGATACTCCTCGAGGCCTATCGCTATGGCGGCGGACTTGGAATGCGCTTTACCGAACGATGGGATAAAGACAATTGTAAGGTTCTTACTTCAGAAGGGAAAGATCGTTTTAATGCCGATGGTTCAAACGCCCGTTGGTGCATGGTCAGCGGTGAGTCCTCGGATGGGAAGGGAACCAATGGAATCTTGTTTTTAAGCCACCCGCAAAATCGAATGCACCCAGAACCTATGAGAATATGGCCCGTGGACTCCAATGGAGGTAGGGGAGACATGTTTTTTGAGTTTTGTCCGATCCGGCACGAGCCATGGCAAATAGCATCAGGGAAAAATTATCAACTCACTTACAGGATGGTAGTGTTTGAGGGCGAGCTTACCGCGGCCGAAGCGGAAGCGTATTGGCAAGTGTTTGCGAAACTACCACAGATTATCAAATTAAAAGACTAAAATAACCAGACAATGCAAAGAAGAAAGTTCATTAACAAATCTGCACTGGGAACCGCCGCGCTGGTCGGTTTTCCAAGTATAGTCCCGGCCCATGTTTTAGGGAAAGACGCACCGAGCAATAAAATCAATATTGGACAGATAGGTTGTGGCCGAATAGCCCGCAGCCATGATATTCACGATACCATTAGATTTGATCAAACCAGGTTTATAGGGGTGTGCGATGTGGACTCCAAGAGGGCCAGGGATGCTAAGGTTCTTGTGGATACCTACTACAAGGAAAAAACCGGAAAAGACAAATATGTCAATGCCAAGATTTATGAGGACTATAGGGAAATGCTCCTGAACAAGGATATAGATGCCGTGGTGATCAGTACTCCTGACCATTGGCATTCCCAACCTGCAATGGAAGCCGCTTTGGCTGGAAAGGATATATATCTACAGAAACCTACTTCTTTGACTGTGAAAGAGGGGCAGCAGCTACGCGAAGCTGTCCAAAAGAAAAAAGTAATCTTGCAGGTTGGGACCCAGCAGCGCGCAATGGAACAATTCCGCATTGCTGCAGAATTGGTGAGAAACGGTCGAATTGGAAAATTGCATACGGTTAAAATTGGACTCCCGGGGGATCCATCCGGACCAGAAGTTCCTGAAATGCCGATTCCCGCTAATTTAAATTTTGATATGTGGTTGGGATCCACCCCAAAGGTGGCCTATACGGAAACTGGGGTTCATCCCCAGCACGATTATAGTAGGCCGGGCTGGTTACGTATCCGAAACTATGGCGCCGGAATGATCACGGGATGGGGTCAACATCACTACGATTCGGCTGCTTGGGGGATGGACACGGAACTTTCAGGACCAACTTCAGTAGAGGCCATTGCCGAATTCCCGAAATCCGGACTGTGGAACGTGCATGGGGACTTCCTTGTAAAGCAGGAATACCAAAACGGTATAACCGTTTACACCAGTGGCGGGTACACCAACGGAATCCGATATGAAGGTAGTGAGGGGTGGATTTTTGTGTCCAGAGGAAACTATAGTGCCTCGGCATCCGATCCGGTTTCCAAAAAACAGAGCAACAAAGCACTGGCAGCTTCCAACCCAGACATCCTTACATCCGAAATAGGGGAAAATGAAACCCATCTTTATAAAATTGCCGATCAACATGGGAATTGGTTGGACTGTATCAAAAGCAGAAAAGCCCCAATCTCCCCAATTGAGTCAGGGCACAAGGCATGTGTGGTTTGTTTGATCAGTGATATCGCCATGCAATTGCCCAGAAAATTGGAGTGGGACAATGACAAGGAGGAGTTTATCAATGATGATGAGGCCAACGCCATGTTAAAACGACCACAACGCCATCCGTATGGAACCGATTATGTAAAGGGCTAATGCCATTAGTAAAGGCACCAGTTTCCTTAGTCCCCAATTTTACCTACTCACCTATTTTGGAAGCCCCTTTTATGAGTACTGTGTGTATGGCAATATCAAAACGCATTTTGTATGGATGAACTATTCGATTTAAAGGGCAGATATTATCTGCTTTCTGGAGCTACAGGAATTCTTGGGGGGTCTATAGCTACCTATTTGGTTAGGCAAGGAGCACATGTAATTCTATTGGGCAGGTCCACCCAAAAATTGGCCGCTAAGCAAAAGGAATTGGATGAAATCCAACAGGGTAGGACCCACACTTTTGTACTCGATTTGATGAATGCCCAAGAATTGCATCAGCTGAAGGATACCATAAACAATAGGTTTGAAAAGTTGGATGGCCTGATAAATTTGGCTGGGGGCAATATTCCCGGAGCAACCCTTAAACCGGGACAGACTATTTATGATATTCAAATTGACCATACCCGTGAGGTGGTGGATTTAAATCTATTTGGAACGGTTACACCCACCCTGGTTTTAAGCGAAATCATGGCAAATGCCGGTTTTGGTTCCATCATCAACATTTCTTCCATGGCCGCCAAACAGAGTATTTCAAGGGTCTTGGGGTATTCCATGGCCAAGGCTGGCGTGGATGCCTTTACCAAGTGGATGGCCAATGAACTTGCGTCCAAATTCAGTGATAAAATCAGGGTTAACGCCATTGCCCCAGGATTTTTTATTGGCAATCAGAACAGGGCAATTTTAACCAACGAAGATGGGTCTTACACCGAAAGAGGTCAAAAAGTAATTGCAAATACCCCCATGGCACGGTTTGGCGATGCTTCCGAGCTCAATGGAATGGTCCATTACCTGTTAAGCGATGCATCCAGTTTTGTAACGGGCTCCATTTTTGAAGTGGATGGTGGTTTTAGTTCATTTTCTGGAGTTTAGCCAATGAAATACCTTAAAAAAACATTCAGATGGTTTGGCCCTTCTTTTGGCGTTTCCCTAAGGGAGATTCAACAATTGAATGTTGATGGTATTGTAGCCGCTTGCGGAAAAATTCCTATTGGAGAAGTTTGGCCATCGGATAGTATCAAAGCCCTCAAAACGGAAATTGAGGCGCACGGATTGGAATGGTCGGTGGTTGAGAGTGTCAATGTCCACAATGCCATTAAATATGGTTTGCCGGAACGGGACCGATATATTGAAAATTATATACAAACCCTCCGGAATTTGGCAGCCGAGGGAATCTTTGTGGTATGCTATAATTTTATGCCCTTGATCGATTGGACAAGGACCAACCTCCATTTCCAACTTCCTTCCGGAGCCATTAGTCTTCTTTTTGATCCGGTCGCTATCACTGCTTTTGACCGCTATATTTTAAAAAGGGAAAAGGCGAATTCCATGTATTCGGATTTAGAAACAAATCAAGCAAAAGCCTATTTCCAGGACTTGGGCAAAGAAGGCCAAAAGGCTTTGGAACAGTCCATTTTGGCTGGGATGCCAGGCTCGAAGGACCCCATTGCGCTTAATGAATTTAAAATCAACCTGGATCGTGTAAGCGAGATGAACAAAACTGAGTTGCGGAATAACCTTGTATATTTCCTCAAAGCCGTTGTTCCCGAGGCGGAGAAACTGGGAGTCAAGTTGGCCATTCACCCCGACGACCCTCCATTTCCCGTGTTTGGAATTCCCCGAATTGCTGCTACCTACGAGGATTTACAATTTGTGTTTGACAGTTGTCCGTCTCCTAGTAATGGGCTAACATTCTGTTCGGGTTCTCTAGGGGCAACCAAGGCTAACGACCTGAACAAGATAATTCGGGATTTTGGGGCCAAAATCCATTTTATCCATCTAAGAAATGTGCAGCGGGATGCCCATGGTGGATTCTATGAAGCTTCCCACCTCGATGGTTCGGTTGATATGGCAAGCGTGATGAAGGAAATTGTGGGGGAACAACAACGGAGAAGTACAATTGGAGGTGTAGTTGACATCCCGATGAGGCCGGACCACGGTCATTTGATACTCGATGACAAGCACAGGGAACAGGAATTTTATCCGGGTTACTCACTAATAGGGCGGGCCATGGGAATGGCGGAGTTGAAAGGTTTGGAAATGGGAATAAGAAGTTGACTCGAAACGACGACGAATTAATAATTAAAAGATAAACCGAAATCATGAAAAGACAGTTAAACCTACTATGGATGTTGATTCCCTTGTTTTTGATTTGCTGTAAGCAAGAACCAAAATCCAAGGATATAAAAGAAGTCGAACCCCAAAAATTTACGGGTGCAAAGGGAGAGGTAAAATTAATGACCCTTGACCCAGGACATTTTCATGCTTCCTTGATTTTAAAAACCATGTACGACCAAATGAATCCCGAAGTGCACATTTTCGCACCCGATGGGGATGATTTGGAAGGTCATCTGGCGAGGGTTGAAGGATTCAATTCCAGGGAAGAAAATCCAACCTCGTGGGATTTAAACACTTATAGGGGAGATGATTTTTTCGAGAAAATGATTGCGGAAAAACCTGGCAATGTCATGAATGTTTCCGGAAACAATTCCAAAAAGACCGAATTTATCCTGAAAACTTTGGAAGCAGGGGTAAACGTTTTGGCCGATAAACCCATGGCCATTGATGCGGAAGGATTTCAGCAGTTGGAAAAAGCGTTTCAGGTTGCGGAGGATAAAGGGGTATTGCTCTACGACATTATGACCGAACGTTATGAGATCACCACAATGCTGCAAAGAGCGTTGTCGCAAATCCCATCGGTGTTCGGAGAACTTCTTGAAGGAAGCCCTGAAGAGCCAGCAATTACCAAGGAAAGTGTACATCACTTTTCCAAGCTTGTGGCCGGGAAACCTTTAACTAGACCTGCCTGGTTCTTCGATACGGCACAGCAAGGCGAAGGGATTGTGGATGTGAACACCCATTTGGTGGATTTGATTCAATGGGAGGCTTTTCCCGGTCAAGTGCTTTCCAAGGATGATGTGGAACTGGTATCCGCTCGTCGTTGGACCACTGATTTAACTCCTGAAATGTTCAAAAGCGTTACCCATTTGGATACCTATCCGGCGTATCTCCAGAAAGATGTGGATGGGGAGCTGTTAAAAGTCCATAGCAATGGGGAGATCATTTACAAACTTAAGGGCGTACACGCCAAAGCCTCTGTAATCTGGAATTTTAAGGCTCCCGAGGGTGCCAAGGATACCCATTATTCCATTATGAGGGGTTCCAAATGCGATTTGATCATAGAACAAGGGGCAAAAGAAGCGTATAAACCTACCTTGTACCTTGCGTCCAAAGACAACCAACTTACAACGGAAGATCTACAGGTGGCCATTGACGAGCTGGCCAAGAAATTTCCGGGGCTGGGCCTCGAAAAATTGGAAGATAAGTTGTGGAAGGTAGCGATACCTGAGCAATACAAAGTGGGACATGAAGCTCACTTTGGCCAAGTAACCCAAAAGTATCTCCAATTTTTGAAAGCTGGCAAACTCCCGGATTGGGAGGTCCCCAATATGATTACAAAATACTATACAACAACAGCGGCACTACAACTGGCAAAGCAACAATAGGCGATTCCATATTTTTGGTCCAAATGGGAACCATTTCAATGGGATGGCATAGATTTGCAACAGTTAAATCGATTGTTCACACCATTGAATCCCATACAACGTTTTATTTCAAGACTTTTTGATTTTACCAGCATTGGCCGATTGCTTATGGCCAACTACCTGCTTCAAAAGAACTTTTTATCCAAAATTGGCTGGAACAAAAGTGTGAAAGGCAAAAAGCCGGTTGATAAAAAGGGTGGGGAATTGCCTTGGTTCACCTATAGTTTCATGGCCTTTTTGAAGGATAGGATACAGGTGGAAATGCAAATCTTTGAGTATGGCAGTGGAAACTCTACCCTTTGGTTTTCAAAGAAGGGCTGTGCTGTGGTATCGGTGGAGCACCACAAGGCTTGGTACGATTCCATGTTTGCCAAAATAACCGCTAATCCAAAGGTGGAATATCTTTGGAGGGATTTGGAGTCCAAAGCGTATTCCATGGAGATATTGAACTACCAGAAAGCGTTTGACGTCATTATTTTGGATGGCAGGGACAGGGTAAACTGTTGCTTGAATTCCCTGGGCGCGCTCAAGGATAATGGGGTGATCCTTTGGGACAATTCGGATCGGGAAGAGTACAACGAAGGCTACCAGTTCTTAATCGACAATGGATTTAAACGTTTGGATTTCCATGGATTGGGGCCCATAAACTCCAAAATGTGGTGCACCTCGGTGTTTTACAAGCAAGATAACTGTCTGGGAATTTGATTCATTAATTCACCACAAACTCCTCGATAAGTGATTTTTTGGACGGAGTTACACAAAAACAGTCGCGAACCCCATCATCCTCACTTCTGATCAAGGTTTCGGTTTTTTGCAATCCCTTTTGGGTGTGGTTGTAAAATGCATACCCCAAATCCTTTAAAATTGCCTCGATTGCCGCTTCATTTTTATTGAATAACGTCTCAACGATGATAATGGGTTGGTGTGCAGTAATGGTGCGGATACTTCCCTTAAGAATTTCTACTTCGGCACCTTCAGTATCAATTTTTATAAGATCGATTTTTTCCTGGGATGGGACATAATCATCCAAGGGAAAGGTTTTCACTTGGACCTTGGAAGCTGGAAGATTCTTTTTTGTGCCCATATTGTGCTCCCCGGATAAATTGGGCATCGACGGAAATTTTGGGTTTACAATTTGATGGAACTCAATTTCACCCTTAAAATTGGATAGCGCAATGGGCTCTAATTGGATTTGGCCCGATAGCCCGTTCAGGCGGATATTCTCTTCTAGATATTTTTTTGGTCCTTCTGAAGGTTCAAAGGCACGAACTTTTAGCTGGGGATTTACAGTAGACCCCAATACGCTGTAGTACCCAATGTTCGCCCCGATATCCCAAAAAGTATCCACTTTATTTATAAGGTCTTTAAAGATGGGGGTGTACTCAAAGGCCATTGGTCCGTTCCAAAAAATTTGACGGGTGATGTAGCTGGTTGGGTTCGTCTTCAGCATAAATGAGCTAGAACCTCCAATGCGAACTTTAATTGAACCGGATGGATGCAATTTTAAGTGTTCTGGTATCAACACCGAAAACAACTTGCAAACATTTCTAAGAATCCAGTTTATCTGGGGTTGGTAAATAACCGAACGTAACCAGTTCATCGACTTTTTTGTGGATTAAAGAGGATAAAAGTACCAATTTTAGTACACAATGGAATCGGTGGGCAAAAAGGGTACCTCGTAATTCCCATAGTCCACTTGGATTCCCTTTTCTTGAAATGTGCCATCATTGTTTTGCTGTACGTTGGTTTGATAGAGATACAGTTTCTGAAGCGATTTGAGTTCGGACAAGGCCGATAGATGGCTTTCTTCAAAATTGGAATGGGAAAGGTTTATGGATTTCAAATGCTGCAGGGACTGCAACTGGTCAATACCCTCTCCCGTAATCTGGGTATGATCTAAAGCTAGGACGGTTAATTGGGGTAGCTGCCCAAGTCTCCCAAAAATGGAATCGGAAACCTGCGTGCCTCCCAAATCCAGGATAGCAGTTTGTGCCGAAATGGCCGACAACACCTTAAAATCCGAGTCTGTAAAGTTGGGTTGATTAATACATGAAACCCGCAAATACGGTGTGACCTTGCTTATGGGTTCTACATGAATCCCAAATTGCTTTATGGCCTGAATACTGTCTGGATGTGCCTGGCTCACCTGTACATCAGGGTAATTAACCTCTATTTTTTTAGGAAAAAATGCAAGGAAATAGTCCTTGTCCAAACCAGATTCCCCGATGGTTTGGTCAAAAGGATGACCTACATTTATCCATTGTTTAATAAGTTCGACTTCAGCTTTGCTAGGTTGACTCTTGTCCTTTGGGGGCATGTGGTCTTCATGATCCCTGGGCAGGTTCATTCGCACAAAAAGGTCGCTTTCGTCTGCATTGCTTGCTTCTAGCACCAATCCGCTTTCCCCTCCCTTGAGAATACCCTCAATAGTATGGAGTTGTAGCTCACCTTTCATTTTTTTGTCGCTGTGACAACTTACACAGGAGTTTGTTAAAATCGGCTGGATGACTTCATCATACAATTGGGCATCCTGCCAATCCTCCTCATGGAGCACGATTTGTTTTTTTTCATAGGTTGGGAGGCCCAAAAAGTTTTTGACGGAATTTGGTAGTGGTTCGGTTAAAAAATTCTTGCCATGGGTGATATTCCCTCCCAGATGTCCGGTGATGGATATGAGCACAAAAAACAAGACGGTGAGCGCTGTAGGAGGTATCTTGTTTATAGGCTTTAAAAAGGAGGCCTCTTTAAAGCGGTACATCATTAAAAAGCAGAACAAAGTGGTGGCTATTCCCATCCACAAGTGCCATTTGATGGTGTCGTACAGGTATCCTTCCCCCAAATATTGAAAGTAACCGGACACACATGCCAAGGCCCCACTGAGCCCGCCCCAGTAAAATAATACGGGAATTACCTTACCCAATTGCTGCTGCTTGCGATCCGTCCAGTGCAAGAGCAATCCGGCGATAATAAATCCAATGGGTAGATGTACGACTACGGGGTGAAGCCGTCCCAACAACTGCGTTAATACCTCCATGAAAATTTGAGACTATTCAATGTTCATTCTTTGTTTAAGGGATTCCATCATAAAAACGTTCGCTTTCCATTGACTGGATACAGGTAATTGGGTGTACGGTAGGGTCGGCATATAATTTGGGGGACCAAACTCCGTGGTAACAGTAAAGGGTTTTCCTGTTTGCTTCCATTTTTGGCGAATCACTTTTTCCCAGATATCCAAATGCCGTTCCAAAGCCTTTTGCCATTCCCCGGCCCTGGGGTCATTCACCTGTGGACCTTCGGCATGTCCAATACGTGCGTGAATGTGATGCGAACGGTCCACAACGGTTTCCAATGCTGCATCCTTTCCCTGCAGCAAAGATTCATGGACTACCATCCAGTGACTAATGTCCAGGGTAAGCTTTAAATCGGGGATTGCTTTGAGATACGATTGTGTATCCGGTAGATTGAAGCTGAATCTGCCCCGATGCGTTTCATGATAAATGGGAATACCACTTGCTTCGGAAATATTGTTGGCGGCAGTTATAAAAGCCTTGTTCTGATCAAAGCTAAAAAAATCACTACCCGTATGGCAGTTGATGTAAGCTGGCTTCCAGGCAATGAGCACGCTAAATTGTCGCTTGTACTTTTCCAGGCTTTGCTCAAAGGGAATCGATCTGTCCGTGCCATTTAAAAACCCCACTAAAAGATCGTATTTTTCAAGCGCTTCCTTTAATTTTTGTTGACTGCTTTGGTCCGCTGGTAACCAAGTTTCTATGCCGTTATAGCCCGCTTCCTTGGTTTGTTTGCAAAACTCATCCCACGAAACCTGGCGTCCCCAATCTGTCTGAAAAAATACCAATTGCGGGCTATCTTGCGAGTAGGTGATAGTACAGGAGATTAGAAATATAAAGAGGTAAATTATTCTCATTTTCAAGGTTGATTTGATTTGGGTTATGCTAATATTTCATGGATTACGGAGCCTTCCACATCGGTTAATCTAAAGGGCCTTCCTTGAAATTCGAAGGTAAATTGTTCGTGATCAAAGCCCAAGAGATGTAATATGGTGGCATGCACATCGTGTACGGAGACCCTTCCTTCTACTCCAGAAAAACCAATGTCATCCGTTTGTCCGTGCGAGGCACCTTTTTTAATACCTCCACCACACATCCACATGGTAAAGGCATCACCATGGTGATCCCTACCCTTGAACTGCATTTTTTTGTTTCCCCGGTTCTCTTGCATGGGGGTTCTACCAAATTCACCTCCCCAAACAATCAAGGTTTCGTCCAAAAGTCCTCTTTGTTTAAGATCCAGTATCAGTGCGGTTATGGGACGATCTATTTGTGTGCATTTATTCCGTAGACCCATATCAATAGATCCGGACTTGACCACCCCGTGACTATCCCAGCCCCAATCGAACAATTGAACGAAGCGAACCCCTTCTTCCACCAATTTTCTGGCAAGGAGGCAGTTGTTGGCAAAGGATTCCTTACCCGGTTCTACGCCATACATCCGTCTTATATTTTCAGGCTCATCGTTGATGTTCATGACCTCTGGAACGGCAATTTGCATGCGATACGCCATTTCATACTGGTTGATACGGGCCAAGATTTCTGGATCTCCATACTTGGCGTATTCTTCCTTGTTTATTTTGTTGATGGCATCAATGGTGCTCTTTTTTAAATTTCGTGATATACCCTCAGGGTCTTCAATATAGAGCACGGGATCTCCTTTGGACCGGCATTGTACACCTTGATAGACCGATGGCAGAAAACCACTTCCCCATACACTTTTTCCCGCATCTGGGGTTTTCCCGCCGGAGGTGAGAACCACAAATCCGGGAAGGTTCTGGTTTTCGGAACCCAATCCATAGGTGGCCCAAGCCCCAATGCTTGGACGCCCCAATCGCGCACTCCCGGTATGCATGAACAATTGGGCGGGTCCATGGTTGAATTGGTCCGTATGGACTGCCTTTAGGAAAGCGACTTCGTCTACTACATTTTTAAAATGCGGTAAAAAATTCGACACCCAATTTCCAGATTCCCCTTCTTGTACAAATTCAGCTTGAGGCCCCATCAGTTTTGGGGTACCCTTGATAAAGGCAAACTTTCTACCTTCCAGCAAGGACTGTGGGCAATCTTGACCATGAAGTTTGAGAAGTTTAGGCTTGTAGTCGAACATTTCCAATTGGGAGGGTGCACCTGCCATATGGAGATAAATCACGGATTTAACCTTGGGACTGAAGGGAGGAGGGATTGTGGCCAGAGGGTTTAAATCCCTTTCCGAAAAACTCCTATTGCTGGATGAGCCTGTTTTTGAAAAGGACTCGCATCCCATGAGCATGGAACCCAATGCCAGACCTCCAAGTCCACTGGAGCAGCTCTTGATAAAATGCCTTCGGGTCTTGGATTGTGCCTCTTTGTTGAGGTGTTCTTTTATGAGCGCTTCTAGATTGTCCATCGCTATGATTTGGTTAAAAACTCATCGAGATTCATTATTGCATTGGCTACTACGGCCAAGGCCGCAAGTTCTTTTTCAGGTCTTTTTTGCAAGTGGTAAAAAGGCGAGTTTTCCGCACCGTTATCGAATTCCACTAAAGAAGTATTATATAAATGGGTCAGGGCTTCAAGCTTTTCCGGGGTGATTTCTGAATAGGTAGCCAAACCGTATCCCACTGAAATATTCTCCGTTGGACTTTCTGATATATTCATACGTCTAGCCAATTCAAGGGAAGCCTCAAGGTAGACGGGGTCATTCAAGGTCACCAATGCCTGGAGTGGTGTGTTGGTGGTCGTCCTTCTGATGGTACAGACTTCCCGACTTCCTGCGTCGAAGGTCAAAAAGGAAGGGTAAGGACTGGTGCGTTTCAGATAGGTGTAAATTGCCCTTCTATAACGGTCTTCCCCTTTACTCTCCTTCCATTGTGCTCCACTATAAACGGTTTGCCAAACCCCATCGGGCTGTGGTGGCATTACGCCAGGTCCGTACATTTTGGAACTTAAAAGACCAGAAACAGCCAAGGCTTGGTCCCTGATTTGTTCTGCACTAAGGCGCAGTCTGGGCCCTCTGGCATAAAACTCGTTTTCGGGGTCAATTTCATAGGCTTCCGGACTTGCAATTGATTCTTGCATATAGGTGCCAGACATTACAATTTCCTTGACCAAGGCCTTTATGCTCCATTGGTGTTCATTCATGAAGCGTAGCGCGAGCCAATCCAAAAGGGCAGGATGCGAAGGTGGGTCGGACTGCGAGCCAATGTCTTCTACCGTGGACACCAATCCACGACCAAATATCTGATGCCATACCCTGTTGACCAAGGTACGGGCTGTTAGTGGGTTCTCTTTGCTCACCAACCATTTGGAGAGTCCGAGTCTGTTTTTGGGCCAGTCGGGATTCCATGGATTTAGAACCTCAGGGGTAGCGGGCGCAATGGTATCGGTTTTCATCAACCAGTTACCCCGCTCAAAGAGTTGGTTGGTACGTTGCATGTGAGGAGGATTCTCGATCATAATGGGTACGGTGGGGGTAGTGGCATTAAGAAGGTCCACCACCGAATTCTCGATGCGCGCATAACCATTGGTTCCCTTTCCTGGAAGATCAGGAAGCAACCCGATCCAGTAAATGTTGACCGTATTTACCTCTTTGGCTACCTGATCGTTATTGGTTTCGATATACAAATCATAGACTCCTTCGGTTTTGGCAAATGGGATTTTTCTAATAATGCTCCCTTTCGTCTTATTGATTTGCATTTGGGCCAGGACTTCTCCTTCAGCATTGTTTTTACGAATGGTCATTACTGTACCGTTGACCCCAGAGCTGTATTTGAGAAATAAAGCGGTTGCATCTCCTGTGGTCACATTAGCCAACCTGCACGAACCGTCATCCCATAAAATGGAGGAGGCATGATCATCATAGGAACCGTTTTTAAAATCGGTCAAAGTATGGGCGTTGTAAACCGGCTCGTTATAACTTAGGAATTTGTTGTAGGCCTTAGCGGTAGCGTTATCTCCACGTTTGGCAACCCATTCCACCACTTTTTCAACTTGTTTCTTTTGATTCTCGGAATAGAACTTTAGGGTGGGCGCTTCGCTGGGGATATCCTCATCCCTGGTATTGTTATAAAACGCCATGAGTTTGTAAAACTCCTCGTATCTAAAGGGGTCATAGGGATGACTGTGGCATTGCACGCAGCCCATGGTGGTGCTTTGCCATACCTCAAAAGTGGTATTTACTCGATCAATGACGGCAGCGACACGAAATTCCTCGTCCTCGGTTCCCCCCTCATCATTGTTCATGGTGTTTCTATGGAAGGCAGTTGCAATAAGTTGGTCCATAGAGGGTTCTTCCAAGAGGTCTCCTGCCAATTGTTCTGTGGTAAACTGGTCGTAGGGCATATCTTGGTTAAGAGCCTTGATCACCCAATCCCGATAGGGATAGACATTCCTTCCCCCATCTTTTTCATAACCTTTTGTGTCCGAATACCGAGCCATATCCAACCACCAACTTGCCCATTTTTCTCCGTAAGACGACCGCGACAAAAGCTTGTCCACAAAACTCTCGTAAGTGATTTTATCTGCAACGAATTCTTGAAAAAGGGTGCTGTCTGGCGGTAGGCCTGTTAAATCCAAGGCAACCCTGCGGGCAATAGTGTGCTTTTCCGCATGGGGATTTGGTGTCATTTGGGTGTCCTCCATTCGGGCGAGGACAAAGTTGTCTATATTGTTCTGAATGAAATCTTCGGTTTCCAATGAAAATCCGGCCAGGGCCGGAGGTGCAGGAACATCCACTTGGGTAGGAAGGGAATAGGCCCAATGTGCCCCCCATTGAGCTCCTTGATCTATCCATTCGGAAAGCAATTCGATTTCTGCATTCGAGAGCGGTTCCTGCTCATAGGGCATACGAAGTTCAGGGTCCTTTTCCTTAAGGCGCTTGATCATTTCGCTTGCCGATGCATTTCCAGGAATGATTGCCGGTCTTCCAGCTTCCGTATTTCCTAGGGCTTCTTCCTCAAAAAGAACACTAAATCCTGCATTTTTCTTGACCCCTCCATGACAGCTGATGCATTTTTTGTTGAGAATGGGTTTGACTTGGGTGGCAAAATCCACACGGTCTGTCGGCTTGATTTTATTCCACAGTAACCCAACAAGCGTCAAAACAACGATTGCTGCAATTCCATAATAGAGCTGTTTTTTCATTGAAATCCAGAGTGTTTGGACCGTTCAACTCTAAAATTAGGGAAAATAAAAAAGGTCTGGGTTCACAAAGCCGCGCAATTTTGTGCAATGCGACCTATTAAGTGCCCAAAAATTCCATTGGCTTAAGCCAATCCGGGTTTTGAATCAAAAACTTTGGATTTTTTACAAGTAATAATGGATTATAATAAAACCTCTCTATTAATCACTGCCATGATAAAGAACACAGTGATGGAAATAATTAGACAGCTAATGGCTGCTGTTCGGTTTTGAGGAGAAGCAAACTCCTTTTTTAAGGTGTAGGCAATAGTTTTCATTTGGGTATAATTTTGAGGTAAAGTTTTGAATACTTCGACATTTGCTCCAAACAAATGGTCAAAGGAACGGAAGATGGGATTAATGGGATGAAATCTTCATTTTATCGGAAAAAGCTAAAGATTTATCTATTTTTTTGGTCGGTAAAAGCCTTCGGATAAACAGGGACAATGTCTGCATTTTGCCTGCAATAGCGGCGAGATGTATTAAAATTATAAGACCGCTCTCCCCCAAGAGCGGTCTTTGATAAAATACTAATAAACGTATAGCCTCCCTGTCCCATGTATTAGAGCAGTTAGCTAGACTGTCTAAGCCACAAACCTATTGCTGTAAACCGACATGTGTTTACGGTTTTCCATAAATGAGGATTTCTTAACCAAATCTTGTACAAATGTTATGCTGTTCCGGCAATGGAAGATTGAAATCAGATCAGGTCCAAGTCCTTTGCGATTGCAATGAGTTGGACATTGTTTTTGGCCTTGAGAATGTCCTTTAGTTTGTTCAAGCGTTTTTCAATGGTACTTAAGCTATTTGGTGTGATACCATTGGTCTTGAACGATACGGAAATTTGATCCTGTGTAAGTCCTTCGGACAAGTTTTGCAATAAGGAGACATCAAATTCTTGAATTTCGAATACGGACTTTCCATTGACCACCCTTTCGATTTTTTCTGAGAAAAACTGCCTTCCCGCAAATACCTCTGAAACGGCTGTTTTTAAATCCTTTAATCCATCCCGGCCTTTTAGAATGTAGGAAGCGACTTTATGCTCGTTTACAAATTGCTTCACCATGGCAGGTTTTTCATCAACCGTACACACGATAATTGGAATATTGTGCCCTTGTTCCCGAATTTTTTCGATCAAGGCCCTGCCTGAATTTAAGGTAAGAGGTCTATGGTCCCTAACGAAAGAGAGATCTGTGATCAATAATTCAAAGGGCTTATTTTGAAGCAGCGCTTTTTTGAATTTTAAGTACGCCTCGTCGCAATATTGCGTTAGGACTACCTCGTTTACGCCCAGTTCCTTTTGTAGCATCATAGAGATGCCATATCCCACGGTATCCAAATCCTCGACCACAAGTACTCTGCTAAACATACCAATCACTTCTTAAAATGGAATGGAGATTTTGGCTTTTGCCCCATTTCCTTCATTCCCTCCAAAAATAAATGTGCCCCCGACGGCTTTAATACGGTTTTCCGTATTTATGATGCCTATCCCCTTGATGCTTTTGGGGTTAATGCCTACGCCGTTGTCACTATAGGATATATGCAGCTTACCACTTTCATCCTCAAATTTCAGTAACACCAAACTGGCCTGGGCATGTTTTTTCATGTTTACTAATAGCTCCTTTAGCGAGCGGTGTACCACGATGCACTTGTGCTGATTCATTCTGGACCAGTTGATTTCGGCCACACCTTGGGTAATAATGGTGGTACCGTTGTATTGGTAGGTATTGATCAGTCCATTGAGTTCATCTTCAAATCCCTGCCCCGTTCTAAGGGCTGAATTTTCGTGTGAAATTCTTCGGGAAGCCTCGTAGATTGATTCCAATCTATTTAGAAGGCCCATATCTTGTTGTGGTTCGCTTTGCACTTGTGTGATCAAGCCAAAAATGTCGTTGGCCAGACCATCGTGTAAATCTTGGCTTATCCGTTTTTCCGTATTATATACCACATTTAATTTCTCCTTTCTGTGTTTTTGCTTGAGGAAGTAGTAAAGCAACGTACCCATTATGATCAGGAAGATTCCAGTAGCAATGAAGAGTAACTTTTGGGTTTCCTGACGTGCCAATTGTGCCTCTTGTTTGGCTTTTTCGGCCTCTAGTTTTAGCAATTGTTCCTTTTCCTGTTGATCTTGGTACTTTAAATAGGCGAATTGGGTCTTTACCTTTAGTTCTTGATTGTACAGACTATCCTTAAGACCAATAAGACGGTTTTTATAGCGGATGTTGTTGGGAGCGATTTGGGTAAGAAGCTCCAAGGCATCCAATTCCAACCGAGGTCTCTTTATTTTTTTGGCCAATTGCACTGATTGTGTCAAATGCTCCTTGGCCTTTTCAGGGGAGATGGTGCGGTAATATTCGCCAAACCTTTTATGGCTAAAAATGAGTCCATTGTAATCATCGATTTCAGAACTGATATTATAGGCGTTCTGAAAAAAGGGCATTACCCCAGGTTCATGGTTTTTCCATAGAGAATAGCCCAAGTTTTGGGTCACCCTTGCCAATTGCACAGAATCTTTGTGAATCAGGGAATCGCGCAGAATGGCTCTAAACGTGTTTGCCGCACTTGCATTCTGACTCGACTCCAAAAGCGCTACGCCGTAATTGTTTTGGTATACCAAGCGATCCAAATCGGAGTCCGTTTGCGCTATGGCCTTAGAGTAAAAATTTTGGGCCTCGGGCAAGTTTTTTAGCTCCATGTTCACAATTCCCAGTTCGTTGAACAGATTGGCCAATTGGTTGTCATCCACATTCGATGATTGTAGGGATAGAGCGGCGGTCAATGTTTCCTTTGCCCCAAAATAATCCCCTTGAAATCGCTGTATGTACCCCAATCGTACCATTCTCCCGAAGGCCCTGGAGCTATCCCCCGCCTGTAAAAAGCTTCTTTTAGCCAAGTCGTGATAATAGTAGGCACTGTCGAATTTGGAAGTGTTTTGCTCATGGTAAAACCCCAATAGGTGATAATATTTACCTGTGTTTACAAGGGTATGCCTAGATTTTCCACCGGCGATGAGTACTTGCCCATAGTATGTTGTACTATCATATTGTTTTAAACGGTAATAATTCCGGCTTAACGAGTAAAGTGCGTATGGCGTAATGGTATCATTTTCGGAGGAATTTTCGACCACATCTTTTAAAATCTTAATTCGGTCACCTATTGCAAGATTTTCGTCTTGGGCCACGGTGTAACGTGCACTGGTAGTATCGGAATTTTTGGCTTGATTGGGGGGAGGTTCGTCCACGCATGCCAAACATGTGATAATTGCTGTGAAAAGAACCCGTTTCATTTCTTGTTATTTTAAAACAAATTAAAGAAAGTGGACAAATATTTGCCCACTTCCTCAGATAATTCGGAAAAGTATTTCCGTCAGGAACTGTTTTTAATCATTTTTCAGGATCATCATTCCCAGTTCCAGTGTTTCCTGTTGAAGCCTCAATTTCCAATTTTTGGTTTACGTCAGTTACGACTGAATCCATTTCATTCTCAATAGGCTCGTGGGTGCAAGAAACAGACCCCAACGCCACAAGGGCAAAAAGCAATACGATTAACGATTTCATTTTTTTGTTGATTTTGATTTATCATGAAATCGGCAGTACTACCTGGATCATCACTGCCGCAAATGATCCAAGAATGGTTTCAAAAGCGCTTTGCTTTAATTGTTACTGTGAAAGTAATTTTCCCGATTAGGGGAGGTCGAATAATGTTTATGAAACAGGGGTTTTGGTGTAGGAAGTAAATCGGAAACCCAAAATGAAGGAATTTCGGCCTTTCCTTTTAGTGTACAGACCCCCTAAAGTAGAACCCATAACATGGAATGGTACTAATAGCGTACCGATTTAAAGGTTGCATTGTAGTAAGAAAGAAGTCGAGGAATAGCTAAATCGGTCTACTCGGGCTTAAGATGGTTTCACTCCATAAGCGTACAATCTCTTTTTCATGGGGTTCTGCCAATCTATTGAATTTCCCCCGAGCTTGTATAATCCGCAATGAAATTGGGGATATTTCTACGGTCAACATTTTTTCTTCATTTTTTGTGAGGGAGAAAATGGCTGAGGAACCGGAAACACATTTGTTCACATAGGTGCGTACGCAATGCCCCATTAGCTTACTTTCTTGAAACAGCGCTTTGCCGGAATTTAGCTCCTTGATCTCCCAAATATCCTCTTCCTCCTTATAGGTCCAATCCAGCCCATGGCTTTTCCAGGTATATTGATAACCGCGGTAATTGTCCCGGTTCATTTCCTCAGCATATTCCCTACTTTGTGCCAAAATACTTTGTAGGCTTCGGCCTTTCCAAGAAAAAATACGTTCGTCTCCTAATTCGCTTTCGGTATATCTGTGGACACCCCATGCCAGTATAATGTCGCTCTCAAAATCATCGATAAGCTCCTCATGGGTAATGAGCCAGTTCATGGTTTGGTACCAGAAGTTCAAATAGGTTTTGTTGAACCTATTTTCGGTTGGGTCAATTACCAAAGACCTATTTTCCATAACTCTTTCGAAAGTGATATGACTACCTCCCAATCTCAAGATTTCGGTATAGATACAGGCTTCTTTGGGGTATCTAATTTGGTCGGGAACCTGGAGCAGGTAATGTTGGAACTTGCTATGGATATTCCAGCCAAATAATTGGGCTGCCCGTTTTAGGCTACCTCCTTGGGTTATGATCAATAACCAAGTGATCCATTTAAATTTTAGTTCACTATGGCGCATTTCATATTGTTCTTCGTACCAACAAGAAAGCAGGAACAAAGGGTAGTCGTAATGGGCAAAAACGTGATCAAAAATGTAGGTTTTTGTGGGTTGGGGGTACGATTGGGGTTTTCGAAGCCAAAAGGGAGAAAACAATACTGCGCATTTGGTTACAAATTCCGCAAATTCTTGGTCAATATTATTTTTGAGTACCCGTACATTGTCTTGGTCCCCAACCATTTTTCTCAACAGGTGCGCATATTCATCCATTTTCCCATTGAGGTTGGTAATGCCCTTGATATGCTGATAAATTCGCTCTTCAATATTGTTTCCGGGTGTGGTTGGTTCGGTTTCTACGGTGATGTTTTTTTTCAACCGCTGTATTTTCTCTGGATCAAGAAGGTTCTCCAGGGTGTTTTGATGGATTACACTTTCATACAGCTTGTGATAGTTGTAATTACAGAAATCGGATTCCACTCCAAGGCCGATATGGTTGTAATAGCAATCACGACAACAATCCCATCCTTCCTCATAGTAGTAAACATCCGCCATGGGATCCTGAAGATAATTCCACCCATAGTCATACTCATGATTGGGTTCTTCTGTAAAATAGGTATCCAGTTCCTCGCTAAGCGAGGTTTTATCATTTTTGAGTTTAAAACCACGCTGACTTAACCGATACTTTGGATTGTATGGTTTGTGCCAGTTTTGGACCTTCTTGCCGAATTTTTTCTGTTTCATTAGGCTGTAAAAATGAAATATAAAACGATTAGGACAATGATAGCAATGATGATTTTATACATGGCCCTGGACAGGGCTGCCACAATTCCGGCGCTTATCAGTACCACAATCCAATCTCCTTCTCCCAGTTGAAATCCTAGGATAGCACCAGCGATTAAACCTAAAAAGGTGAAGAAATCCTTGGTGCCCGAACCAGAACTGGTTGAGGTGGATTTTTTGGTACTCTTGGGCGTAGTTTTTGCCTTAGCCGGTTTTGGGGTAGGTTTGGTATAGGTGGGAGGGTCGGGAACATTCAAGTATCCGGTTCCCCCACAAGTGAGACACAGTTTTTGGTCGTAAGCATAATAACTTGCACTTACCATTTTTTTGCTGCTGTAATCGGTGACGGTGCCTGCTCCACTGCAGTACGAACATATCTTGCTTGCCATTTTAATTTGTTTTAGAAAGGTTAATATTTATTCCATTTTCAGAACCAATTCCCGCATCATAGTCAAGTCCTGTTTTTAGGATGTGCATATCTTTAATATCGATGTCCCCATCCACTCTGTTGATGCTAAAAACACCTAGGCACAAGGCATCTTTTCGTAGAATAAATGCGCTTATCAAGGATTCGTTTTTGCCGTCATAAAGTACCCTCGGGTCTTTAAGGGTAAAAGTCCAGTCCAATTCCTTTTGCCTTAAAGCAAAATTCTCTTGGAACAACCTTTTTTGGGTAACCAGGGTATACCTATTGTTTTTTTTGTCATGAACTATGTTCACCATGAGTTTTAAGTATTCAATTACATCACGGTCATTGAATAAAAAGGGCCTTGCTTCCTTTAGCTTTTTGCTTAGTTTATTGACCTTGCCATGCAACAGTATGCTGGAATCGTTTGCTTTGAGCACATAGTCCAAATGGGCCGTTGTTTCGGAAGTCTTTTTGGAATATTCAAGGAGTTCCCCGTTTTTATAAATCTCCATTTTTCGTTTTCGAACGGTGTATGCATTTTCATTCTGATCAATTGTTTTACCTTTTAGCTTCCCAAGCAGTTGTAGCATGGAAATTTTCTCAGGGATACTGTCGATTTTCTTCCAACCGTCCTCAAAAAGTGAGTAGGGTAGATCCTCTTTAAAGGCTTTGCCGGTATAGTTCCAATCCAAGACTTGTGGTTCACAATATTCCCTATAGTCTGTTCTCAAAGCCAATTTAATTTCCCGATCATTTCTTTGTTGCCAGCCTTCGTTGGCCAAGTCTTCAGACGTATAGGTTCTCACATAAATCCGTCCCGTGGATTCATCCTCAAAATTGTTTTCACTTAGTGCAGCGGATAGTTCTTCCTTGATAAGATCTTCGAACTTTTCGTAATTGGTTGCATTGGCCTTTGGTAAGTTAAAAACCGGTGTCATGAATAGTTTACGGCATTCCTCATTTGTACCGCCACTGTAAAAGTTGGCAAAAGCCCAGTATGTTTTTGTACTCTCTTGGCCATGTGCGAAGGCAGCGATCAAAAGGAGCAATAGGTATAGCTTGTTTTGTAGGGTTTTCATAGTTAAATGTTTGTGTGCATCAATAGATCAAATGAGGTGTTTTCCCAGAAGCCGCCAGCATTTTGTACTGCCATATAGGGCAGGCCATACTGTAAAGTCTCCTTCTGTTGAAAATCAAGCAACAATTTGTCCTCTGGATCCAGTAGAAAAATAGAGTGCTCCGTTTTTAAGCTGTTCTCATAAAAATTTATGGCATATTGGGAATCTTGTTGATGTTTTGCCTTACCCAATGTCCAGCTGTCCACAAAAACCAATTGGTAATTAGTTTCGAGTACCGCTATGGAATCTTGAAGGGACTCTAGTTGATCCAGACATGGCCCACAATGTTGGGAGCTATAAAAGACCACCATTTTAGGTTTCCCGTTGTCATTTGGTATTTGGTTAAAGTTGGTGGCAACATTGCCATCAACCAAAACCTCACGAACCGGAATGGAATCCATTTTAGGGGTGATACTTGCGTTCAACAAAAGAAATCCGATAATTGTGAATAGGGTTCTCATGACTATAAATACTTGATTTTGTTATTATTATGAAGTAAATCTATTGACGTTCCATTGATTCATCTTAAATCAATGTATGAAACACCATTATTGGTATATGAAGGCGTGCAAGTATTGGAATTTTCCAAATTGGCGACCTTAAAGGAGTCCTTCATCGCTACGCTGTGTTCATTATGTCCGATTTCGTAAACGGCGGAGAATACCCCTTGGTTGATGGTAACAAAAGCTTGGACCAAGGACGTTTTGGAACCCTGATGAAACACTCTTGGAGAAGAAATGTGCAAGCCATTTTGCACTAGATCTTTTGGAAGACCCTCGGGTGAGAACAACATTTTTGGAGCGTTATTGGAGCTATTCCATTCACTGGCTTTTACCACCAAAAATTCCAATACGGCCAAATCGGAGGACAAAACAGGCGGATGATCTTTAAAGAAGGCTGCAACCTTCTTGGGTCTTTGCAACAACACCGATTGCATATTATTATTGATGAGGTAAACCAGGTGCTGCTGCCCATTTTCCGTAACCGTGAATTCATAGAGCCAACCATCATCATAAAAGGCCAAGGGTCTTTTGCGCAAGGAAACCATGGCTACCTCCTCGGAGGTTTTGACGCCAAAATGGTCTTTTAGGATTAGGGCATACCCTTTTTGCGGCTGGGTTTCAACAATGTTCCAACCGTGTTCGAAAATGGATTGTACGTTGGTATTGGAACAGCCACATGGTTCTGGATTGGCTTGTAAAAAATTAGCTGAAAGAAGGGCGACTAAGGTTAAAATTTTGAGATACATGTTTTTGATTTTTAGATTTAAACCAAATGTATCCCCGGTAGGAGCGAAGCTCTGAAGTTAATTCACGAAATGGGGGTTTTGTTGTATGTAATTGGAATCAAGGTGCTTGGAGCAAGTTTGGAACTGGATCAGGATGCAAGCGTTTCGCTCCTTCCAGGGACAAAAATTGGAAGCCATGAAAATCATCATGTTGAGCTGGATGGCCGCTATAGTTTGGTAAAGAGAATGGTATAAGGTAAGATTCGGTTGTTAAGGGAAGTCCGATTCAAAGTTTGTCCAAGATCAATTGGTAATACTCATTTTCAGATATCTCCCGGTATTGTGCCTTAAAATCGGACTTATCCATATTCCCTATATGTTCTCCGAGTTTTCTGTTGTCAATGTCCAAAACATGCATTCTGTAAAACCCATCGGGTCTATGGCTAACAACGCGAACTGGATTGCCTTCATATAGGAAATAGGTCATAAATACATGTTGATATACATCCAGTTCAGAATGATCCACTTTTAGCTGAAACTTGTACATCAATACCCTGGTATTGCAGGCTTCATAAAATGCTTCCTCAGAAATATCATCGAAATAAGGTCCATATCTATCTTTGAAACTAACATGGGTAATGACTAAACTGCTTTCCTTTACATTTATGGTATCAATTCCCATATATCTGCCCTGTTCATCAAATGCCACCCGATACGGCTGCCCGCCTATATGTTTTATATACTCATAGCTCCCAAAACCAGCTTCCCTTTCAATGGTGTCTTTTATCATGATAATATCGTTTACTAGTTGTTACAGTTTAGGTTCACCACATAGTCTCCATCAGCGTCTATGTTCATGTCATATTTTCTCATATCGTAGTATTGGGAACCTACTTTTCTGGACTCGTCTCCGCTCCAAGAGTAGCTGTAGCTTTGTGCATAAACGTACACGATGCCATTGTTGGAACTTAGTTTGTTGCCATTGCTAAAGTATAGGTACGACCCTTTGTTGGGTTCTACCTCGAACCAATATTTTGTGGCCCAATCATCATCGTTATAGCGATACCTGATGGCAATCTTTATGGTTTCGTTGCAATCGTTTTTTACGTAAATCCGACGTTTGTTGGAACTGCTACTATAGTTGTAGGTACTGGTATTGGTGTAGCTACTGGTACTGGTGTTGGTTTCAGCAAAAGAGTCAATCAACACCCCGTACATTTCAATTTTGGAGGGGGTAAGTGCCCCCCTTACAGCACTATTTCTGTCGGTCTCGTAAAAATTGTAGGAACTGCCATCTTTTTTTACGGTAAGCCTTCCTTTTATCTCGAAAGTTTCCTCTCCTTCGCACAATAGACACAATTTTCCCTTCCAGATAGCGCTCATTTTTATGGTATAGCTCTGGGAAAAGAAGCTGTAATCGACATCGTAGATGTAATAATGCGGGTTGTACCCCGTGTTCGGACTCGTAGATTTCATTAGTTTTCTAGCCATTTGGGAGGCATAATTCTTTACTCTGGAATCCTGTCCGTAAGCGGAAGAGAAAATTCCACTTAACAGTAGGAATACAAACAATAGTTTTACTTGATTTTTCATGATTTCTGATTTTTGGTTCTCATTGATTTCTAGACCAAATATCAGTTCATGCAGTATGGAAGTTGTTTTTTATTGTCTGGAACCTTGGTTTTAGTGTATGAAACCCAAAAAAGGGGGATGTTTTTGGGTTTCGGATCTATTGATTTTTTCGTGACGCATTAATCACAATCTATTCCAATACCCATAGCGCAAAGTTGTTCTTTGTCGTCTTTTTGGGCCGTGGACCTGGAAACATCGTTCACTACTTTTTTCTTACGGGCCTGGACCCTTTCGGCTGTTTCTTTTTTGGTTGCAGGGGGAGAGGGAGTATCCGATTTTTTCAAGGAATTCAATATGGTTTGGGCCTCATCGAAGCAGACGGAGTCAGACTTAATGCTGGACAAAAGGCTTCTGGCGTAATCCAATGCCTCATTTTTGATTGCCTCTTGGGCCTCTGCAATTACGCCCTGGCATTGCCTGTTGTTGTACATCACATAAGCTTGGTCCAGCAAGGCTTCAATGTCGCTATAGCAGCTCCCAGATACATTTACAGGAACGCTCCAGAGGAGGTTGATGGCCTTTTCAACATCACCCTTTCTTAATTCTGCCGAAGCTTCATTGTAGATATTCCGGCAATTGGCCTTAAAATATTCCGTGATTTTTTGTTTTATCCGGGTTACAAACCCATCGATTTCTGAACCACTGGTCTTGATCGAACCAATGGCTTTGGTAATGGCATCGGCCCTGCTATTCATGGAAATACCTTCCAATTCGAATGGATAGGAGGAGGCGATCAACGCACCGGTTTTTATATTTTGGACCTTAAAGGTCAACTCGGCAACAATATGGTGGTTACTCCCAAAGTTTCCGGGAATTACATCATCCTCATATATTTCAAATTCCGGATATACCACAAAATCGTTGACATAATCTGTGCTGATTATCCCATGTCGGGATACCATACGCTGCACTTTGGTCCTGATTTTTCCCAAATGCCTGGCATTTAGACCTTCTATGGAAAGTGAAGGGGGAAGAACCGCCAGTTTTATGCCACTGTTGTCCTCAACTTGAGCATTTACAGCGCCCATAACCATTAATAACGTTATAATAAGTGCTTTTTTCATCTTAAAGGATTTTTACAAAAATGGACGACCTACCAGTTTTAATCTCGAAATCCAATCCCAGATCGTCAAAAAATCGAGTGAGCTTCCGCTCAATTCTACTCGTTCTCATATTGCATTCATATCGGAACTCGTCAACTGTAAGTTGATTTGCTGTGCTGGTCTGTATTCTATAATACCCATCTTTAGCATTTGCTTCCAACCAATCTTCGATCACATATTTCAATCGCGCATTGTCGGCTTCCGGGATCTTACAATTCATATCGCAATCGGCGGCAGAATCTATGGTGAATTCAATATTGGCAATCGACCCAAATTCGACACACCGGTCCAGATAGTCCACGATTTCAAGCATAAAATGATCAATGTAAGACAGATCATTACCTTTCTTATCAGCATAATTGACCATGTTTATCGCATTTTTGGTCAACGCACTAATGTCTGGTGACCTAATGTAACGGGATTCGCAAACCTCGCTGGCCCAAGATGTAGAAGACGAATAATGGTACGCCTCCACGATTACAGTGACCTTGTTACCATGCGGTGTCTCCACATATTCCATTTCGAGTTCCACCAATACATCGGCAACAGCTTGATCAAACAACAATTCCAAGGGTTCGCATCGATCACAATCCTTAAGCTTACCGGTCCTCAGTAATTGATTGTAAGCGGCCTCAAAATCCTTGGTGTCAAACCCGAAATTTTTGAAGGCATCGTTAACCGCTGCCATTCCAACTTTTAGGTTGAAAGGGATTTTGTTATCATTCAAATTTTTGAAGGCCTTTTTTCCCGGAAGGATCATGATGCTGGGCAAAATAATCCTATCGCTCTTTTTATCTTGGGCATGGGCGCCCAGTGATAAAAGGACGGAGACCATAATTATTATTGTCTTTTTCATTCCACTCAATTTATTATTTTGCCTGGGCAGAATTTACATTCCACTTCTTGACAAATCAGTTCTACATCGGGGTCTTCCATTAATTCTTTCAGTTCTGCCACTTTGTTCTTTGGAATTTTCCCAGTAGAATAATCCCCTTGAACATCGTTAATGGAAAATTTGGTTATTTCCAGTTTTCTAATAGATCCATCATCGTATCGCTTCACCTTAAAAATTGCAAATCGGCTCCCCTTTCCAACGCCTTGGGCCTCTCCAACCTTCAGTAAAATATTGGTGTTTTTTCCATCCCTTTCCAATTCCTCTATTTGGGCATAGAACGGGGTGTTCTCGATTATAAAATTGTTTAACTTATTCCGCCATAAGGTCACTCGAGTTGCCATTGAGGTAATGGAATCAATACCATCTGGCGAAATAGGGGGTACTGGCGATGGTTTAAAGGTTTTGGAGGCTATAATTTCCTCGGTTGCCACATCGGTAATATTTATGCTAAATGTCATCTTGCAATGCAAGCCGTTTTTCATTTCTTGATACTCCACTGCCGTCAAAGTTCCACCGACCAGAAAAAGAGCCCCTTTTCGTACACCCTGTTTGGCAACAACCCCATTGATGAATTCAATCCGTTTTTGCATTTCCAATTCATCATCGATAGCCGAGGTCTCTTCAAAACTTGAACGATCTAAGGGAGCGTACTTTTTCGACTCCACAAACAGTTGTTTCAATGTGTTGGTTAGCAGGGCTGCCTCCCTGTAATCCTCGATGTCCAGGGCATTGAAGGTCAATAGTCCCAAGGTGGTTTTTTTATTGCCCTTTTGTTGCGCAAGGCAGCACATCGAACCCATCATAATTGCAATAAACAATATGGGGTATACTTTGGTTATAAGATTGTTCTTCATTTTCATTATGGTTTAATTATGGTTCTTTTTTAGTTTATTTTTTTGTATTCGTCCACGGCGCTGAATTTGGTTGCAATGGTTTCCTTTCCCGACTTGTCGATAAATCCCCATTTGGAATTGGTCCTTACCGGAGCAAAGCCAGTTTTGAAACTTCCCGTTCGTTCGTATGTGAAATCGATTACCTGCTTTCCTTTTTTGTCAATGAATCCCCATTTATCACCCAAACGTACTGCTGCCATTCCCTCGGAGAATTTTTTGGCCCTATCAAATTGACGATCGATCAATACTTCTTCATCCGTGTTGATAAAGACCCATTTTTCATCGGTGTTGAGTACAGCGACCATGTCTTCGGCATAGTCCCCGGCCTGTAGGTAGTTAAAACCGATTACTTGTTTTCCAGACCCATCAATAAAGCCCCATTTCCCCATTTTTTTTACTGCGGCAAGTCCATTAGAAAACGAATTGGCCGCTTCAAATTCTTGGTTAAAAACCGGATTTCCATCCTTGTCTATAAATGCCCATCCAGAATCGGTCAGTACCGGTGCCTTATTGTTGGCGAACAATTTGGCAGCCTTAAAGTTTTGATCGAAGGCCTTGTTGCCCTTTTTATCGATATAAAACCAATCATCCCCATTTTTTACCAGGGCCAGACCATCCGAAAAGGGGGTGGCCAAGGCAAAGTTTCCACTGATGATGGGTTTTTCCTCGATATCGATATAATTCCAACCCGATGATGTTTTGATCGGGGCAAGACCTTCACTAAAGTATAATCCTGCTTGGTAGCTCGGCGCTATGACGGCATCACCGTTGAAATCGATATATCCCGTTTTCCCATTTTCGGTAACCATGGCCAGATAGGAGGCACCTTTGTTGGTTGTTCCAAACTGCATAATTGCAATGACGATTCCCGCCAAAACCGCTGCCGCTATTCCAATGGCCCATATTTTTCTATTTCCCCCTCCACGTTTGTTCACGGGTTCGGTTGTCACAGGGTCATTGTCCTCGGCCGAAATACCCTCAAGTTCTGCGTGGTCAATGATGATTGTTTTATCCTCGGCGCCATCATCGATGGACAAAATTGCCGTTACCGTTTCCTGATCGTCCAAAATCTTGGTTTTAGACGCTTCTGTGTTGTTGGCATTTTCCTTAAGAAAAATATCTTTCTCAAGGTTATAGAGATCTATTGGTAAACTTCGCAATAGATCCTTGCCCGTGGAAGGTCTATCGTTTGGATTACGCTGGAGGCATAATTTGGCAATGGGTTGCCAGGTCTCCGGAAGTTTGTTGAACTCGTCGCTAAAATCCTTTTTAAAGATCTGTTGAATGATTTCCCCTTGTTTTCCGGCCGTGCCTTCGGCATGGCCAACAGGGTCGAACAGGGTCTTGCCCGTAAAAACCTCAAAAATAATGATGCCAAAACTCCACAAGTCCGTATTGAATTTAATATGGGAGCCCCTAAGCTGCTCTGGGGAGCTGTATTCAACCGTGCCCCCAGCAAAACTGTTTTTGAACAGGCTATGGGAGTCATCTATTTCGGCCAGTTTGCTCAAACCAAAATCGGTTATTTTGGGAATGATTCCCTCTCCCGGTCTGTTCACGACCAGAATGTTCCCGGGCTTGATATCCCTGTGCACTACCTTCTTATGGTGCAAATAGGCAATCCCCTGAAGGATCTGTACCAGTATTTTGCTTTTTTCAACTTCATCGGCCTCCGTATTTTTAAGATAGCTGGAAAGATTTCCCAAGGGATAAAACTGCATAATGCCATAGTCGAATACTCCTGGGCCATCCGAATAGCGATGTACACTTTCGTAATTGGCAATATTGGGATGGTCGTCCAGCGCTTTGATGGCATCATATTCGGATTGAAGTGAAAATTCCTTTCCCTCTATATCCTTTATTTCTTGGACCTTTACCGCAACCTCCCGATCCAACCTTCGATCATACGCCCGGTACACGGTACCAAAAGCACCCCCGCCAATTTTGTTTTTGCGGTTGTCGTACTGATATCTATCGTAAAACTCTTCCCGGGTCATGCTACCTTACTTAATTTCTTACCTTAATATTATCCTCTTTTAAGTTCAAAAGAAAGACATTGGGGTCTTTAATTCTGTTCCCATAGGATATCCTGAAGGATTTATCCCCGTCCATGACAATATTTTTCTCAGTTTGTCCGATCAAAGCGGCTTTTTTGCCATTTTTTGAAATAATGGAGTAGGTGAGAATCATAATTCTATGGGTTCCCGGGGTCAGTTTTATCTTGTTGTTGTATTTCACGTTCTTTTTGTTCATTCCAAATTTATAGGCCTTTTTTCCTCCATCAATAAATACCCCTAAATTTTGATAATCCTGAATGGAGCCCAGAACGCTGGCAATGTTCAAGGTGTACTTGTCCTTTTCGGTAAATACTGGGGCTTCGTAGTTTTCGTCCAGACGCTTAACATCGGCCCAGGTTATTCTTTTTAGATCCTGTTTGCCATATTTGACCCAGCCAAATCCCTGATGGCCCCATTTTTCCCCCCAGGAATTTTTGATGAGCCAAGCCCCTTTTCCATCATCCCAACCTACAATATTGATGGCATGGGTAACCCTTCCTGTGTTGTTGTCTTGAAGAATGCCCGATTCACTATTATATCTTTGAAAGGCAGTGGAACTTGCATTTAATGCCGCTATCAGTGCTCCATGTTTGACCAAGGCCGATTTAATTTCACCAATGGAGGCATTGTCGTCCAGCTGGCCCCAGTTGGAAACCTTTATCGGAGAACTCTGTACCAAGGCACAGTTGCCTTTGGTATTCAGGTAGGGAATTTCCTTTTCGCTGACAACGCCCTTATCATAGTTCAAAAGTTCTTGAAGGGCACCTTCGGGATGGCCTCCGTTGCAACCCCTACTTTTGGAGATGCAGTTAACCAGCTGCTGCTCGCTAAGATCCATCTTCTTTTTGTTGATCAATAGGCTGCTTGACTCCAATGCGGCCAGTGTGGAAAAGGCCCAACATGATCCGCAATCGAATTGATCTTTTATTTCGGTAACTCCTTTGACATCGCGCAGGTCGAACCTTGCGCTTTTTTCATCGCCGTAGGACGTTAGGAGCGCATCGTACAACAGCTCACCGGCACCTATAAAATCTGCCCTTAATTTTTCGAATTCCTTTTTTTCTTCCGGGGTCATCGGAATTAGGCCCATCCCCTTATTTTGGGCTGGCATTTCCGTTAGGAACAATAGAGATAGCAGTGCTATGATCCAAGGTCTCATTTTATATCTATTTTTTGATTTTTATTTCTATTTGTTTTCGGTTTTCATCCAAAATCAGGTTGGGTTGAAAACTCCGTATTTTATTGAATCTTAGCGAATATGTTCCCCTGCTAAGCCCTTTTAGGGTGTACACTTTGGAATATTGGTACAGTCCATTTTCTTTTTCTTTGCCGAGGTTTGTGGAATCCACAATCTGTATTTCGGGTATTTTTTCCATGTTCCATCCGAATCCACCATCACCTTCACCCTCCAGGGAAATTTTAAATTCTTCTCCAAGGGAGTAGCTTTGGGTGGATTTGCAGGAGACCGAACTGAAAATCAGTATCCATAAAACAATGCAATAACTCTTCATGATCCTATGTTATATCCTCACCAAAATTGTCCTCTTCGGCATATGCCTCCCCATCATTTAAACCGTCGATAATTTCTTCGTCCGTTCCTATTTCTTCCAAAGCGACCTCTTCCCGCTCATCATTGGCTTCTTCTGAGGAGGGTTTTTCCTCGTTTTCTGTTTCCGGGTTTTCTTGATGGCCATTCGCCTCATCACCATTGGAATCATCGTTTCTTCTTGCCTCTCCGTTTTCAAAATCCGTGTTCTCCCTGAAAACTTTGAAAAAAGTGGATTTATCTTCATCTGTAAAAGCGTCCCATTCTTCCTTGGTGTAGGTATTATAGTGCTGCCCCCTCCAAGTGAAAAAACCACCTTGGCCCAATTCTTCGCGTGCAGTCTTAAAGGCTTCCCCAAAGGACATTTCGTCAGAAACCGTATCGGCAAACTCCACCGAGGTTGGCACTTCGTATTCGTACATTTCAGGATCTTCCACGAGGTCTACTTCATCAATGTCCTCCTCACTTTCGGATTCATCCCGGGTTGCGAACTTTTCTTTTGCATATCCAAAAGCCATGGTTCCTGCCGAGCCACTGAGCAATCCAACAAATGCCGACAGGGACATTTGGTTGTTCTTCAGCAGACCAACTTGGGTTTTGTCCAAGCCCTTAAGCTTGACTTTTGACTTTTTATTCGAATTTGTTTTAAGCTCCATTATGTATACCGTTTGTTTAGCCAAATTAAAATGAACCCCATGGCATTTCATTGCTTATATACATGAAACACCCGTTTTGGTTCATAAGACCAGCCAAGTAGGTTTTTTTTAACTATAAAGGGGGAGGGGTGAACTTTAGGGTAAATGGCGATTACCCTGCGAAGTATTTTATCACTTTAAACATACTAAATATTATCCAATACTTATGAGGGTTATGGACAATAATTTTCTTGAAGGGAAAGGGAGTAATGGAATTGGATGTTTTGCAGGAAAACCGCTATAAATTTGTAGGTAAAAGGAGAATATTCTAAATCGAGTTCTTTGAAAAAGTAATCAAGGTGTTTCGCCCTATTTTGACCTTGTCCGAGGGGTCCAAATAGACCTGCTCCCAAGCTTCGAGCACTTCGGTTTGGTCGGCTCCGACCAAACGGGTTTTGTGCATGCTGTTCAAATCCTTGATGACCAACTGGTTTTTGAATTGATCACTTGCGACCCTAATTTCGAAATGGACCCTGGACACGGCAGGATCAAATTGGGTGGGAATCAATATGGGTTCGGCGGTAGAATCCACGGCTTTGATCTTATCCGCGTTTCTGCCCACAATGTACACCTTGTTGGCCATGAGCTCCTTTATGGCAAGGGTCTCCATGGAGTTGCTGTTCGAAATGGTGAGCTGAAAGGACTCTTGGGACCAATCTGAACCCTGAGTACTAGTTATTACCGTACCAGTGTCGGTTCGGGTGGGGATATTTTTGGAGCCCACGTGCTTTTGGATATTGAGCTTTACTTTTTTTCCGCAAATTTGGCAGCAGATTTTCTCATCCTTGCCAGCAAGGATCCACTCCTTGGGAATTTCTACCCGATAACCGCAACCGCTGCACGTATGATTCATAGGTTTTAGAGATCTAGATGGTCCATATCGTTGTCGATTTCATCATCTTGTTGGTCGTCATCCGCTTCGTGATCGAATCCTATGTCGTCATTGCCATCCACGGAATCTTGATTTTCTTCTTCGTCCAAATAGGAATAATCCAGCTCGATCACATTGTCTTCGTTCACCGGTAAATCTTCAATTATGGACTCGTTTTCTACTTCAATTTCGTAAATAAGTTCGTTCATGACTTTTTAGTTTACGTGCCAAGTGGCATTACAATTTTTATTTCTGCATGTTTTTTTCTCCTTCCAGAAAAACCCCTCCTTGCCATAGAATTCCGACCCGCATTTGGGACACACGAATTCCAGTTGGAACCTGGTTTTGAGCTTATCTAGAAGTTCTTCTTTTTTTCGTTCCGAGATACCCAAGGTAGAAATGGTGCTCCCGACTAAGGTAGCCCCGATCATCAGGGGGTATCGCAGTTCCGTTCCAAGATTGGGGATCAGGTAAATTACCACCACAATACCGATGGTAATGAGCAAGCGCGGCAACATGGCCAGCAACCTATAATTTTTGTTGAGATTTCTTCGCTTGGATTTGTATTGGGACTCTATACCCAAAAGGGTTGTAAACTCTGCGCTAAAATCTGTTCTAGCTTGTTTGATGTGATTGTTAAGGGTCTTAAAAAGTACAGGTCCGGCTACCTTGCTGTTCCCAAATTGAAAACTGTCTTTTTCCGTAATCTTTTTGGAGGCAATTTTTCTGCCATTGACCTTGCTTCCGTTGGCGGATTGTAGGTCCACAAGGGTAAAATCCTTGAAATTTTCCGAAATCTTGACCTCGGCATGTTTTCCGCTCACGGTATTGTCATTCAATACCAAATCGTTGTCCTTATGTCGTCCTATGGTTAGTTTCATGATCAATACCAGTATACAAATTCCCTTATTCGTTTCATATAGGTGTCCCCAAAGGTCAAGACCCTGGATGGGCAATTTCTGTTCGCCGTAAAGTAGACCTTATGCTCTTTGGAATCGACCCTGAAAACCCGGTTTCGGTTTATGATATATGAGCGGCCAATCCTACCCATGGAAGCCACTTTTTGAAGCCTATCGTTAATAAAGGAGATGGCCTTGCTTTCCACTCTTCGCTTCCCATTGCCCAGATGGATTTCGGTAAAGTTTCCGTCGGCCAGGCAATAACAGATGTCTTGAATGGGCTCTAAATCAAATTTCCCTTTAGATTTTATCTTAAGTTTTTCAATAGGGGCATTTTTGTTATACGGATAGCACCTAAGCCTTTTGACCAATTGCCTCATGGACCGCCCAACATCCTCTAAGGAAAAGCAGAAGCTTATGTCCTCTTCCCAACCGTAAAAATTAAAGAAAACCGAAGGTTTGTCACCAACCACTGCGATTCTGGCATGGTGGTATTGGCTGGACTGCCGGTTGTCCTCTTCCTCTTCGTTTCTATAGTGGCTCAAAAAAGCCCTGAGCCTTGAGCGTTGTTCCAAATCGTCGTTCGGGAGGTAAAAGAAGACCAAATGCTCACCGTCATCCACGAACTTGTCCTTGTGCAAATCCCACTGTGTCTGAAGCGTAGCTTCAACATCAAGATTGTTGAAATTCCTGAAAAATAATTCCGTGGGATTGCTGTTCATGGGAGTATGTTTTCTTTATCCGTGGGAAGATAAAAATATAATCCAAATTAATTTTACGGTTCACCCGTGATCTTGGTCCAAGTGGAAGGATAATTGGTGAAAAGCTCGATATCACTGGATTCAAACTCACCAAGTATGGCCGAATTGTTGTCCCTGCTAAGCTGGAGACATTGCTGTTTAATGGCATCCAACTTTTGATCAAGGGATAGTTGGGTGGAACCCAGAAGGAGGATCAATTCCTTTTCTTCAAAGGCTTCCAAAACCCCATCGGTACAAATAAAACAGAGGTCACCGGCTTCGATGTCGGAGAGGAAGTTCACCTCAGGAGAGGCCATTTTGCCTTTGCTGTGGGTAACTATGGCATTTGTAATTTGGTTCTTTAGGGGGTGGACCCTTGCCTCTTGGAGGGAAATTTCCCCCAATTTTACCATGGTGGCCACCACCGAATGATCCCATGTTTGCCAATATCGCCCGTCCTTTTTAACAATAATGATCCTACTGTCCCCAATGTGTAGGGTAAACAGCCCATTCTTTGAAGTGTAGACCATGGCCAGAGTAGTGGCCATTCCCTTTAGCTGTTCGTCTTCCTGTAAGATTTCTTGCTGTACTTCATGGGCCACATGTTTAAGGTCGTCGGCAGAGACAATTTGGGCATCCTTGGTTTTTTCCAGTACCCTGTTTACCACAAAAGTACTTGCCACTTCCCCTTTCTGTTGCCCGCCAACACCATCGCAGACCACCAGGCAGTTGTCATTGACCCCCAGATGGTCTTCATTGGTACTTCTTTTACCTATGTTGGAATAGTGGACGACCCGCATATTGTTTTGTTCTGTTGTTGAGGTCCAAAGTTTAAATATATCACTTGGGTGGCCAAAAACAATGTATGGAATGGGCTTTTTAATGTATAAGCCTGTAATTGGGTGAAAAACCACAAGTAGGGCAAGATCTTTACTGGATAACAGCTTTAGTCGTTGGACACCTCCTGAACCAGTTATTTATTCCTTCACTTCACGTGACCTTGGGCTTATCCTCGTAATCAATCTCAATTTCCTTATAGTGTACCGCTTTTGAAATATCGGCCCTGTTGGAAACTACTTTGGGCGCATACAGGTCTTTACTGATTGGTTGTGCGTACAAAAGTTCATCCGGCATATCGGAAACAATGATGTTCTCCAGTTCGTTTCTTTGGGTAGCACTGTCCAACCATTCGGCTACCTGTTCATCCCGCAAAATCACCGGTCTCCTTTTTTTGGTATTGTGGATTTTTTCAAACAGGGGTGTCGCCTTTCTTGTGATGATGGTGAAGGTGGCATGGCCATCATGGGTAAACTCGTAGATGCCGGCCAACTTCATCACCTGTTTGTCCCGGCGCTCGAACCTAAAGGGCACCTTAAAGGGCCTGCCCTTGACTTTGTGGGGGGTGGTGTGGGGTTCAAAGAAACCCGTTACCGGGATTACGCAGCGTCTGCTCTCTGCACTTTCCATGAACATGCGGGAGGAGAACAATTTTTCGGCAGTGGCGTTTAGGCCAGATCCGTAGGGAAGGGTCTTTTTATAATAGTCCGGGATGGTCTCACCGGAAACCTCCCTTGGCACAAAGCCCCACATTAAGGGAGTAAGAAATTTAGGGTTCTCCTGGGGTTGGATGAGCATCATCGGGTGTTCGGCAACCTTTTTGCCGCCATCCATATAATGCTTGGCAAATCCGTTGATATGGAATCTCAGCAAATCGTCATCGCACATAAAATCGGGCATTCGGGCAACAGCATCCATAATTTTTTCCAGATCAGCGATCGGGTTTATCTGTTCGGTGGCGTAGCACATGTTTAGTTAGTTGTACGAACAATTTAACAAAAAACCCTTTACGTTAACCAAGTCTTTGTCTCCCCCAAGACGCCAACTCCATTAACCGCAAAGGGCAGGGAATGAAAATTGCAAGGCCTGATGAAAGACTATTTGGGTAGGCCTTGCCAACTAACTAACTAAAACTATAGGTAAAATAAGCGATAGTGATTCGTGAAGTCAATACCCATTTCAGGGTATTTTTGGGTTAAAAGCCCTGTTTAAAACTTCGGGATAGCGGTACCAATTGGTTGGTGATCATTAAGAGGCCGTCGCTATTGGTCTGCTTGATGAAATTGGAGTTTACAATATATGAGCGGTGACTTTGAACAAAATTGGGGGGCAATTCCTGTTTTATCGATTTTAGCTTGCCCCTTACAAAGTGATTTTTCCCATTACTAAGAAAAAGATTGAGGTAGTGGTCATCGGCTTTGATGAACACCAGTTCTGAAATGTATACCTTGGTTTTATCCTTAAGCACAATATGGTTTTTGACAACAATTTTCTTCAACTCGTCTATCCGCTTAATGGATTCTTGGTTTTCCTTTTCGAGAATATCGATTTTACTTCCGATCAAAACCGAAAATACGATGGCCTCGAACAACGAACCGCAATACATAAATAGGGTAGGGTGGGCACTAAATTTTTGAATGAAACCGGAGTAGCCCCCAAATGAGAAGCCTGCAAAGAAAGAGCAGGTGGCCATAACGGAATAGGAGAACGAGCCCAATAGGAACAAATAGGTAATTCGGTTCTTGATTCTTAAGAAAAAATAGTAGCAACAAAGGGAAAATACGAAGGTGGCGAATCCGAGAACCATAAAAACGTATGTAAGCGCCCTACCCCCAAATAGCCCATAAATAACCAAGAACATGGGAACCATGAAAATGGTAATGTCGCGTGCCTGGAGCATTGTTTTATCCCATTTTGGAATACGCTTTTTTGTGGGCAACACCTCCCGAGCAAATGAGAGATAAAAAATAAAGGTGCCACAATGGATGCTTGGCGTTAATATATGAAACCACGCCATTTCTCCATGCCGGCTTAGGTCCTGCCCCAGAAAGAACAGGAAAATGCATAGAAAATAGAGACTATAGTGCAGGAACTGTTTGTTGTTGTTCTGAAAATAAACAAATAGGTTGTAGATGCAGAGCACCAAGATTCCTCCACGGATATATTGATAAAAAACGGAGTTTAAATCAGCTAACAACTAAGTAGGTTTTTGCAATGGTGATGGTGGATTGTTAGGGAGTCATGGATTGTTTGGAATCGGAATAATTTCCATTTTCATCTACAGTCCTAATATTGATAAAATAGGTGATGCCATCCTGCATCGACACGGTTGTGGATTGCTCAGTGGTATTGGACAACAATTGACTCGGTGGATCTTGATTGGAAAAATACACATCGTAGTACGCTATGTCATCATCCAAATCGGTTCCGGTCCAGCTTAGGGTCGCAGTCCCATCCCCATGATCTATGAGGTCGATTTCGGCTGGGAACGGCACATGGTTTTCTTCCGCAAGTCCTTCGGTGTAAAAATTAAAAGTTTCACTTGTTTTCGAATTTCCAAAATCGTCGCTCACGGTGACCTTCCATGCGTACAGGGTGCCCGGTTCCAATTCCAGTTCCAAACCAGAAGTTGGACTGGAAGCTGCAAAGGTTTCCTGGCTCACCGTGTCCTCATACTCCAACTCGTATGTAGCTACACCATCAACATCTTCCCAATCAAAGCTTACCCTGATTTTCCCGTTGGGCAGATCTACACCCAAACACTCTTGATTGTTGATAGGCAATAACAATTGTACTTCACCCAGGGAATTCACGGGTTCAAATTTTCCTTCACAAGAAAGGAGGGCAAAAACCAAGACGACAATACATCCAAATGGTATTTTAATGATTTTCATGGCCATTATCTTTTTATGATTTTCATTTCAAATTGTTTTTCCGAATCGTGACCCAATACGATATAGATCCCAGTAGGCAGATCATAAACGGGAAGCCTAACGGTGTTGGAATTGGAGGTGCCGAGGTTAGCACTTTTCATCAATTGACCTTCCATTGAAAAAATGGAGAGTTTAACCGTATCGAGAGCAGGGAGACCATGGATGTTTAGGTCGTTGGTCACAGGGTTGGGAAATGCGGTAACATTATGCCCAAAGGCTATTGTGTCTTTGAAAATTCCCTGACAATCGGATGCACCGGTTATGATTATATCGTTGGTTCCGGAATGTAATGGAACCGAGATGGGGCGGGGAGCGGTGGTGTCAAACTCATATTTTCGGTCAGACCCGTTCACCATTACGGTGTACGACTTGCTCCCTTCCACAGTGTATAGGGCGGTGAAAGTGGTGGTATCCAAACCTGTGGGGGTGATATCAAGTCTTTCGAAAGTAGATACATTGACCCCAAAACATTGCTCAAATTCGGGTATATCGTTGAGGGTAACGCAAACTTGGTAGTCCCCATTTTCTCGATTCCCTATTGTCAACGGAGCGTTCGTGGAAGCTTGTCCGACTAATTCCCCATTGAGCAAAACATTGAACGTATAGTCAACGTTAAAAATACTCACCTGAATTTCACCGTTGTTCTGTGCCTCGCAGGTTTCGCTGGTCACCAATACCTGAATGGCGGTGGGGTCGATAGTGAACCCTCCCTGATCTGGACAGCCGTTGTTTTCCGATGTTCCGACTTCAAAATCACAGTCATCTTCGGTATCTGGCACCCCATCATTGTCATCATCCAGATCGGCATTATCTCCAATGCCATCACCATCATTGTCGGCGGTTTCGGAAGCATCGAATGGAAATTCATCTTCGTCGTCGTTTGTGCCATCGTTGTCGTCGTCGTCGTCGCAAAGGTCGCCAAGGCCATCAGCGTCAAAGTCGGCCTGGTCCGCATTTGCAAGGGCAGGGCAATTGTCTTCATCATCCAAAATCCCATCTCCATCACTATCTGAATTGCCTAAGTCATTATCGGTAATAAGCCCAATTGCTGAAGCTGTTTCCAATATGAGTTCTGGATACGTTGTGCTTATAGAAGCTATAAAATTTTCAGTGCTTTCGTTAGGTTCGGCATCGTCAATGATTTCTATCTCGAATGTGACGGTTGCTTCATTTTCACCAAGGAACACGGTATTATCTGGAATGTTCTTAACCGTATCACTGAAATCCTCTAAAATTGTAGCTGCATTTACTCCATTGCCGGAAGACAATACAATGTCAAAGTCAATGGCATTCCCTGTAGCGTTTGTGGCCAGGTTTCCATTTTCGTCCCGAAGGGAAATTTGGAATATGGCATCTTGGGAGCCTTCGGCACCATTTTGTGACGGGGCCAATGTGACCCTATTGTCGTTGTCCTGAATGCCCATAATATCTGAAGGAGGAGACTGGTTGGGGTCCAAATAATATCCGATGCCTTCAACAATTTCCAGTTCAATGGTTTCTTCGCCTTCAAAAAGACTATCGTCAATCGGGATTACTTCTATGGACAATGTAGATTGTCCAGTCGGAATAGTACCACCGTTGAGTTCGTAGTCCGATCCTTGTTGGGCATTCCCATTGTCCAGCCAAAATATTTCGAGGATATCCCCGGTTTCGTTCGTTACTATATTGCTGTTTTCATCCACAAGAACTACGTCAAAGCTGCTGTTGGTACCATTTTCCATGATATCTCCATTGCTCGAAATCTCTACCCGGTAATCGTCTTCCAAAATGGTGTAGGTAAAGTTGGTTCGGCCGCTTAAAGGCGTTAAACCTGAATTACCTACCTCCAGTTGAAGATTAACGGTCTCGTTGCCTTCATAATCGGTATCGTCAAGAATGCTCCAATCTTCAAAGGTGATGGGATTGGTACCGTCATAGGTTCCAGGGTCTATTTGTATTATAGAACTGGTGTTGTTGGGAGTCAGTATGTAATCATCATTTACCGTAGCACTACCATTTCTTAAATCGATAACGGTAACAAAGGTTGCCTGGGATACGGTACCATTAAGGACCAATTGAGGCCTGTTCTCACCGTCTTGCTCTAAATCGCTGTTGGAAGGTGTTTCAAAGCCAATGGTCACCAAAGGTGGATTACAATCGGTTTTGACGACATCATTGTCAAACTGCCAGGTATTGTTAGCCACGTTTGTCTGTGCCTGTATGAGGTCACCTTGGTTGACCAGCACACATGAAAGATTGGGATGCCCTGTAGCGTCAAAGACAAAGTTGGCCACATTGAAGTTACCCAGATTGTTCCTCAGGTCAATTTCTTGTAGTGAGCCGTCCCCCTCTTCATCCGTAAAGTAAAAGGTATCGAATGCATCAAGGTTGGTGATTTGGGTTAAATCCAAGAAAGTAATACCAGTGTTGTCGGGCCTAAAAATGGCCAGGCTTGGCGTTTTGGTCAGGTCTATGGCCGCAAGATTTCTATTGTTTTGAAGGCTTAGACTTTCCAAAAGAGGAAGCGAGTTTCCGTTGAGGGTAACATTATTGAGTATGTCTTCATTGCTTCCTTGAAAAGAAACATCTATTCGCGTAAGTTGCGTGTTTGTACTTGAAGCGGTCAAAGATGAAATTTCATTGCTTGTAGCTTCAAACTCTTCCAAATTTGTGAGCTGGGAGAGATCCACCGCCCCAGTTATCTGTGCGAAGCTGACATTTAGCCTGGTTAAATTCGTGAACTGTTCAAGCCCTGAGAGGCTGTTGATCGGGGTGTTGTTGTAGCCCCCGTCCAGGTTTATCTCGAAGACCTCAGCAGCAGCTTCTTGGCAGACCTCCCCATTGACGATTAGTCCTCCAACCGGATTTCCCCCGTTGTCGAGAATCCTGTTTGCGTTGGCAGGGTCCACTAAGAAGGCCTTAAGATTGGCATCGGCAAAAACCAGTGGGGTGCATGTTGGGCATTGGGTACCCACAATGTTGATGTTATCAAACACCCAGGTACTGTTGACAACATTGGTTTGGGCCTGGGCGAGGTCACCTTGGTTTACAAGCACACAGGAAAGATTGGGATGTCCGGTGGCATCAAAGGCAAAGTTGGCCACATTGAAGTTGCCCTGATTGTTCCTCAGGTCAATTTGCTGCAAAGCACCGTCCCCTTCCTCGTCGGTAAAATAAAAGGTATCGAACGCATCCAGATTGTCTATTTGTGTCAAATCCAGGAATGTGATTCCCGTGTTGTCGGGCCGAAAAGTGGTCAGGCTTGGTGTTCCGGTGAGGTCTATGGTGGTTAGGTTTCTATTGTCCTGTACGCTTAGGCTTTCCAAAAGGGGCATGGGGCCACCATTAAAGGTGACACTGGAAAGAACATCGGCATTGTTGCCCTGAAAGGAGACCTCAATACGGGTGAGTTGGGTGTTTGCACTTGAAGCGGTCAAAGATGAAATCTCATTGCTTGTAGCTTCAAACTCTTCCAGGTTGGTGAGCAGGGAAAGATCCACATCCCCGGTTATTTGAGCAAAACTGACGTTTAGTCTGGCAAGGGTGGAGAACTGTTCAAGTCCGTCGAGGCTGAGGATAGGGGTGTTGTTGTACCCTCCGTCCAGGTTAATCTCGAAGACCCCAGCAGCAGCTTCTTGGCAGACCTCCCCATTGACGATTAGTCCTCCTACCGGATTTCCCCCGTTGTCGAGGATCCTGTTGGCGTTGGCAGGGTCCACCAAAAAAGCCTTAAGATTGGCATCGGTAAAAACCAGCGGCGTGCAGGGCGCGGCACAGGTAGTACTACTTTGTAGTTCGTTGAAGGTTGGATTGTAGGCATTTCCGGTAACAGCATAAACCGATGGTGTGCTGGTCAGGGCTGCCCAGGGTTGAATAGCACAAAGGCTCGATAAGGAACTGTTATCATCAATATTTACTCCTTCAGTAATATTGCTAAGACTCTCCAGTCCAGTTAGACTGGTTAGGGAATCGTTACCATTTATGGTTAGAATAGCAAGGTTTGTTAATGCACGAAGCCCGTTTAGATCGAGAAGTGCATCATTATTGGCAATAGAAAAATCCGTGGTGCCAGAACGTACTGTTGTAATATTATGAAGACCTTCTAAACTGGTTAGTTTGGTATTCTCAATGATAAACAAACCAAAAACATTGGTTAACCCACTCAGTGCTTCAATGGAAATAAGCTCGGCATTTCTGGCAATGGTCAATGATTCATTAAAAAAAGGTGTTGAGGTATTCAATAAATTGAGGGACTCCAATCCAGAAAGGTTAGTAAGGCTTGGATTGTCGGTGATGAACAAATTTGTTGTTATTTCCAGAATAGTACTAAGGGGAGATAGGTCTGTTATTGGACTACCTGAAGCGTTATCAGAAATGGTAAGACTGCCATCAATGATCGTGCAGCCATTTTGACCAAAAGCATTGACCTCTTCTTGGGATGTAAGAACAATATCACCTATACATGGGTCCACCAGACATGTGGCAAGACTTTGTAATTCGATAAAGGTTGGGTTATACGCGTTTCCATTTACAATCCAATCGGCGGATGCTCCTGGGTTATTGAATGCCCACGATTGGAGTGCACAAAAATTGGCCAGACCAAAATTGTTGAAAATCTCAATGTCCGCAATAGTGGTCAAGTTTTCCAATCCTGAAAGGTTGGTAAGTTGGGTATCTGCTATAATCGTGGATGGGATTTCCGTTAGGGTATTGAGAGGTGATAAGTTACTAATGGAAGTTCCTCCGCTGCTAGTATCCTCCTGGATAGCTAAGGAGGTTCCAACAATCCTTTCAAAACCCAACCCACCTAGAAAATTTACTTGTTCTTGGGTGTTTAGTATAGGGTCGTGATTCAGAATTTTTGGGTCGTAAAAATTTAGGCTTCTTAAATTAATATCTGATGCGTTTATGGGATTGCCATAAAAATAGAGTCGGTCATTAAATACTTTTCCAAATAAGGGGCGGATGTCCTGGGTCAAGGAAGGAATGACTCCCCGTACCCGGGGTAAAACCGAAGCCAAGGTAGATTCCCTCATTTCAAATAGTTTTAGGGAACCCGATTCCGAAGCGTAAAAAATCAATGCATCGTTGTAAATTCCTAGAAACTCTGCTCCATTTAAATTCCCAAGTGGAATTCCAAAAAAAGTGTTGCCCGTACTTCTAGAGAACAGTACAATGTTGTCAATCACATTATCATTATTGCTACTTACCAACAGCGCGAGTTGATTGTTATAGATAGTAGCACCTTTATTACTTCTATTGGTGCCTTCAAAACTAAATGGCGAAAGTCCTGGAGAAGTAAGAATAGGCTCAAACTGGCCAAGGGAATCCAGTCTATAGAACTTCATTCCATTGTTTGGCCCATCCTTGGAAATAATGTAGAGGTCGTCTTCGAAAACTGCAGAAGCAGGTACGGTATTGGCTACCCAACTTATACTCCCAACAGGTGACAGCACATTTGTACCCCCATTGGTATTTAGGCTGTAAAGCTGAAAGAAATCCTCAAATGTGGTTGGTACATCTCCGGTATCAATAAAAAAGTATAGTTGGTTGTGCGCAATTTGAAAGCGTACGGGAGCGAAATCCGTGCCTGGCACAATAGTGTTGACCGTATTAACTCCCTCGCTTGGCGAATAGCTGATCAGCCCAACTTCGGGGACACTCGTGTTCTGCCGACCAGGGAAATAGAGTCTATTGTTATACACAATCATTTCGCTAAAAAATATCTCATCAACTCGAACCGAATTATCAACCACAATGGGCACCCCATTATTAAATCGGTATAAGAGATAGCCTCCGCCTACGGTAAGGTTTGCCATGGCAAAATAGAGGTCATTGTCAAAGACGGTAAGCGCAATGATATCGAAGGTGTCTGTGAAAGTACCACCGGAAGATGGGTCAAACTTAAGTTCTATGTCGTTTGTTTGATCCAGTGCAAGGATAAAATCGGTGTTGTTGGTAGTTCCCAGATCTGAAATGTAGTAGAGTTCATTATTGAACTCAACGAATTCTGGACTTGTAGCCTGTCCAAATTCGTATGTGTTGCCGAATTCGTCTTGGTATTCGCTGATCTGCCCCCAAACCAAGGTAACGGAGCACAGCGCAATTATAAGGAGTAGTGTTTTTTTCATTTTATTGAGTTTAGTTGAATATCAAGGATGCAGTTCTAGAAACCCTTTGGCCATCTGGCAAATTCACAATCAAGGTTACAACATCCCGTACACCGGATTCTGCGCCTGGAATGCTCAGTGAATATTCCCCCAGAGCCTGCGGTTGAAGTGAGGTAGAATTAGAACTAAAAGTTATTTGGTCCGAATATCCGTCTGAGCCTGCTACAGAAATACTTCCTACCGTTCCTTGATAGAGACAAAAAATATCAGCAATGGCAAAATAGTCCTGACCAGCAACTGGAGAAGATGGCGATAATCTTAAAGAACGGATTGTAGTTTGCGAGTTGAAATTTATATTTAGTTTTGGAAGTAATCCACCTTCATTTACTTTTTCGAATGAACTTAGGACGTTATTCGGCAACGCTAATGCGCTAGCTCCTACGAAAATGTCCTCTTTGTATTCTCGGTCGAGAAAATCAGAGTTGCAAAGTTTTTGCTTTAAGTTTGGAGCACCCGGGGCAGGACTTCCAGTTGCAATGCAAACCACGTTTAAACCCGCAACTGCAGTGGCGCAAGCTGCTAAAAATTTGGCAGCTACCGGTGCCCCAACAACCGATTCCACAAGAGCTGCTGTGGTCGCAAGGCAAAGTTTTGGAAATAGATTGGAGTTAACTTTGTTGGCTAAGCACACATTACCCAATGCGGTTGAAGCTGACTGGCAGATATCTTTTAGATTGATTTTGGGTGCTATGGAAGAAGGGATAGAGGATGTATACCTTCCTGAGCTTAATCTCTTTGTTGGAAAAGTGCCCAATACTAGACCAGCTTCAGATTTCACGATTACCCTTACTCTAGCATCTTTTTCAACACCGCATTGAAAAACACTAATGTTTACCTTAGTTTCATCTATTGGTTTATTGGGATTATTAATAAATGGAATGCGGCTAGTGATTTTTCTTCTTGACGATTTATTTACGTTTAATACTTTATCTTCAAAATTATCTTTAGTAAAATCAACTTCAGTATTTAGCTGGGAACTTCCGTCATCTGATAAAAAAGTTACAGAAGCCTTTAACTCAGAATGCCAAACAAAATTTATTTGTGTTCCGTCTTGAGTAAAAATGTCCAGTGGCCGACCAATATTATCTAATCGGTAGATTGTTGTATCACCTTGATCTATTACGTCAAATTGGTTGATGTTAGTTGGCATTCCATTATCATCACGGTCCCCCCAGAAGTCAACTTGATAGTCATTGTCCATATAGGTTGCAATAAGCGGATCAGTAGCGTTGGTCATGACAAGAAAATTCGATTCGATTTCTGAGTTGCTATCTGTGACGTCCGTTTCTTCATCTTGCAATAAACTTGTGCAACCGAGCATTAACAGGGATAAAATAATTACCTTAATACCGATTCTGAGGGTTGATGACTTTTTCATTTTTTTGTTTTTACTTATTATCTTTTGTGATTTATCGGCACCTTAAAACCGAAATAAATGTTGGCTGTTTGGGCACTCTCCGTGAGTAAATTGGAAAGGATACTTCCAGAACCAATAATCACTGGACCTAATTTGAAACCGGCACCTAGACTTGTACTGCCCAATGCGCTATAGGTCACAGGCAGATAAATACTGATGGCTCGAGTCTCAAAACGCGGTGTTAAGGTGATTTGGTTAAGGCCATTGTTATTGTATGGACCCTCTTTTTTTACCAGGGTCTGATGAATGTCCAAGTTGGCATAGACCAGGGGAATTATTTTGTAATCAATATTAACACGAAGGGTAGTGGGCAACGCTACGGTTACATCCCCAGCTGCTGAAGTCGAAGTGAAATTGTTGTCCAAGGCATCGATAAAGTCCTCCTCAATTTCATCGGCATTTACTCCGCCATTTACATTGTAATTGGTGAGTTCGGTATCCTTGTAGGTAATGGAACCTATGTCTAAAACGGAAACCCCAATTTTTGCCCTGTATTTGTTCAGGGCCCTAGGGTTGTCATCGGCATCCGCAAATCGTGACCCCCTGGTGCGATATTCATAAACTACTCCTACATCCAACCCAAAACCCGGAGCCATGTCCTTGGCGTAGTCGCCTGTATTTTGATCTTGATCATAGCTGATCAGATATGACAATTCCCCATTTAAGGATACTTGGTTGCTTGTGGCATTAAAAGAACCATTCAATGTGCTGGAGGTAGCTTGGGCCACACCGGCCCCCATGAGGTATTTTAGGGTAAGTCCCCCTTTTAAATAGTGTTGGTCATAATCGTAGTATAACACTCGGCCATAGGCCAGTCCAACTTCACCCCAAATATGGGTAGTGGCGTTCAGGTTGTTCTGTTCAAAACTGAAATTGTCCGATGGAAAACCATCAACGATCCCTTCAAAGAATTCACCACTGATGTTATTGAATGTATTGGACATTCTGGCCTTGGTAATAAGACCAATACTGTGTTTTTCATTGATGTTGAACATAAATGAAGGACCCAATACCTCGGCATTGGCCAATACTTCATTTTGGGTTGATGATAGCGTGCCTAGATTGTTTAAATCTCCGTTGACCATGTCGATCATATTTGACAAGGAAAAATTGGTATAGTCGTTTGCTATTAATGCTCCGACGGAGAAAAGGTTCACATCAATTTGAACTCGGGCGTCTGCTATGTTTGCTGGGTTTACTGTTACCCCATGAACACCATTGAAGTTGTCTGTCTCATATCCTATCAAGGATTGTGACCATAAGGTTTTAGAGATGCTTAAAATAAATACTATGAGTAGCGTTTTCTTCATTTTTCAGGGTGGTTATTCGAGCATATCAAATGCGAGGGCAAACAATACGGTCTCCCTAGGGGTTTTTAGATTGATTTTCCTAGTGATATTCTTTCTATGGGTACCAACCGTATTCTTTGATATATTGAGTTCTGTTGCAATGGACTGGCTGCTATGCCCTTCCACAACTAATTTCAGAACTTGCCTTTCTCGTTTGGTCATTTTTTTAAATTGTACTTTATGTTCGGTGCATATGGCAGCTATGATGCCATACAGTTTGGTACTGGCTATTCTCATTTTTTTCGATAAAAATTGATGATTGGGGAAATCAGTCTTGTGCTTTAAAGGTGGGGGCCTTACATACTGACCATAACAAACTTAGCGTTCTAAGCAATGTTGGGAAATACCCAGTTCTGGGTATTTTTTTGCTCCAAATCCATAAAAAGAGCGAATAGGATTACATCTCGTAAACCATTAAACTTACCTTTTCTGTATATGTTCTTTTTATGGGTGTCTACGGTGTGTTTGGAGATGAATAACTTATCAGCTATTTCATAACTGTTTAGTCCCAAGGCCAGCTGCTTAATAATTTCTTTTTCCCTTGTTGTGAAGCAATGTTCATCAATGTGATGGTAGGATCTTGAGATGTTTGATAAGGTTCGCATAAAAGACAGGCTTATTTGTGCGTTTTCAGCATCTATGTTATCGAGTTTTTGCTTTGTTTCCATGTCAGTTGGTTTTATGTGTTCGATATCTCAAAACTCCTGTAAACAAAGGCTTTAGGCAAATATATGTCGTGAGTGACACGACAAATAGCGCGAATGGAATTTACAACGTATGAAAGGCGAAGATGATAGATTTGTTTGGGTTATGGAGGAAAGGCTTAACTCATCATTTAGACCACTCAAGGACTTCAAATAGATGAAGTGCTCCAGGAGTTTTCGACACGGTTAGCCAGAATGGAATTGCGATTTATTCGCACTTTTTAAGATGACGATCAAGAGCCGTCTGCAATTCGTTTATGATTAGATGGTCATTGGTCTTTTTAGCTTGTTCCAGTTTCTTCTGGAGCCTATCGATATTCTTTTGGCATTTACTGGTTTTGATTTTTGGAGGCTTAACCGACTTTTCGGACGTTTCGGATATTGGGTTTGCTTCCATATTTTCCGTTTTTGCCCTTTCTTTTGCTTCAGGCTTTTCTACATTGACCAATACGTCTGTTTTAACAGTACTATTTTCTGCCGATTCGGTTTCAATTGCTTGTTTTGCTGCTTCTTTTTCAGGGATGAATTGCTTTACCGGGTTAGGTAGGAATTCACCAAGTTCTACACGTTTGGCCAAATCGTCTATTTTGGATTTGCTGCTAAAATTTGGATATGCTGAATACACTACTTTCCGTTGTTGGGCCAAAGTGGTTTTAGAGGAAATGGCGCTGATCAACTCTTCAAACCGCAGAGCTTCCTGTTTTTTTTGGACCTTCTTTTTTACCACCGCCACTATTGTTGTAAACCCTTTACCACGAGTTTCGTTGACACGGATTGGAACACCCGTGCTTTCAATGGTAAAACTGCAATCCAAACATGCATAGGGGAATACAATACCTTCATTTTTTAGGTGGTTACCTGAAAATTCTCCCTCCGAAGTTTTAAATTTTTCAATGATGATGCTCCCTGGTTTAAGCTTGTTTCCCATCATTTCAAAAGTGCCTGAGAAACTGTTGTTGGATAAAAAACTCTTTTTCTGTCCGTAATTGAACATAGAACTAAGTAAGCATGCAGTTAGAAATAGTTTTTTCATGGGTTCGATTCAAATCAAAAATGTGCGTGTTGAGTTTACTGCCTCCTTAGTGTTAGGAAACCGGTAGCTTTATTTTTCCAGCCCGCGGTGCCACCACCCTCGTATTCAGATTCATAAGGCCCTGTGAAACTGTCTGTGTTCTCATCATAGGTTCCAGTATAGGTAAAAGTTCGGTCGGTGAAAAAGAAGCCGTTGCTTCTACTCACAATGTTGATATTGACAGTGGTTCCGTCAAATGTCCATTCATTTGTTACCACAGTATCTGAGTTGCCATTTCTTATATTGCTAAAGTCCATTATTCCGCAAATCATTGTCTGGCAGAACCCGTTAGGATTGGGAATAAAAACATAGGGCCTTGCATTTTGATGGTTGATACATTGTGTGTCATTACTGGTATTCGTAGGTTCACATGTTCTCACATCCCATTCCGGCATCCAATCCCCGTCCAATATGTTAGTGTTGTCCTCTTTTTTGCTAGCAGTATAACTCACTGTAGCAAATTGATTTAGGTCTATTGCCTCAATATCAAGAGCTCCATTTAGCGTTGTAGTGCTTGTTGTTGGATTAAACTGAGCCGTTACGGTCCGCATTTCACCAACCTCCAATACTGTTCCATTGCTCCAGTTGGTGGTAATTTCATCATGTTGGGGTGTTACGGAAAAACCTGCGGATGCATCAAGATTATTAGTGATGGTAAAGGTTCTGACCGAAGGGAAATCGCCTACTTCAACTTCCCCAAAATCCAAAACGTCAGGGTTGACAGAAATTTCCAGTTCCACACCTTCACCCATTATAGGTAATCGGATGGGCGTCTCTTGGGATTCCGTATTGTCCACTACGAATTCACCGTTGAAAAATCCGGCACGGTCAGGTTTGAAAGTTATTGTGAATTCCCGACTATCTTGCGAAGCAAGTGTGATTCCAGATGGATTGGCCAGCTCATTGTCCAGGGAAGTTGTGTAACCACCTTCAGCTTCGTTGGTGAACACAAAACCGTTGATTCCAATATTGATGTCTGTTGGGTTTGATATTCGCAATAATTTCGTTTCGCCTGTTTCTGAATTGACGTCCACTTTTCCAAAATCCAGGTCGTTTGGAGTGGATAAAACCTCTAATTGAAGCCCTTTATAACCATCCCCCCCCAGAGCTACCACAACATCCTCTTGGTCGGAGTCGGTTTTAAATATCAGGGAGGTGTTGTAATCTGCAAAATCATCTATTGGATTGAAAGCCACCTGAATAGAAACGGTCTCGCTGGCGACGAGGGTTTGCTCTGGAATGTTAAACGTATAACCATCTATAGAGGGCACTTCGCTTAGGATAAGATCCACATCAGATTCATTGGTCAGGATAATGGTTTGCGGTTCGCTGGATTCCCCCACCAAGATGTTTCCAAAATCAAGCTCCGTTTTATCTGATTTAAGGGCATTGACACCGTTAGCGAGTACTTCTAGTTTTGAGGTGCCGTTTTCTGCCAAATCCGTGATAACCTCAAACTCCCCAGAAAAGTCATCAACGGTTTGCGGGTTAAAGATGATTGTAAAATCCATGGAAGTACCATTTTCCAATTCCATGCCCTGATTCGGGATTTCAGGACTGCTTGTAAAGTCAGTTTTAGGGAATTTGAACTCGGTAATCTTAAAAGGTGCTTCGCTGTTGTTTCTTATAGTAACGGTTTTGTTTTGAGGTTTCCCAACTGGAACTCGGTTAAATTCCAACTCACCAGATAGGGTCACATCCTTGCAATTGACCACTTCGCCGGTAGATTTGTCTATGCAAAATTCAATTTTGTTTTTGTATCGGGCCCAATCTATGACCAGAAGACCAAATTCCGCTGCATTGAATAGTTCTTTCACTTTGACTACACTGGAAATTAGCAGCTTTAGTCTTTCGCTTTGGACCAGGGGATGATTACATTGATTTAGAACATTGCCGACCCCAACGGTATTATCCCTTAAAAGATTGAGGTTATCGTCTAGAAAATCGCTGTTGGAAATTTGGTTTCTAGAGATTTTTTGAAAGGTTTGATTGATATTCTGAAAAGCGAACTTGCCTAGAGCGTCGAGGCATTGGTCACTGGAGAAGGCACCTTTTAAGGAACTGCTTACCAATCCCAAAAGGCTGATTAGGATTTTACCGGCATTTCTATTAAAAACTGCATTGTCTTCTGCCGAGTTATCAAATTCCAACCCATTCTTTGCAATGATGGAATATTGCTGATTGTTGGGTATGTCAAAACTCACCTGGGTTTCTTCAAAGCCACTTAGACTTATGATGCGACCAATTTGGTCCAATGCAAACAAGTTTTTATTGACATCGGGAAGGATTTGCACTGCGTTGGAGCCATTTTCGCCCAATAACCTTATCCCATAGGCCATGCTGTTGTCAATGTTTTTAACCGTTAGGGTATTACCCTCTGTTGAAATGGCCAAAGGTTCTTTGAGTTCGTCTATCAATTTTGACGGTTTTGATTTACCGGCATTCGAGTCCAGAACCTTATTTATAAGATTTGCCAAGGAAGATTGTACCAGTTCGTTGTTTAGCAAATCAACATTTTCTTTAGAGACTTCGATTTCAATCCTAGTCTGTAAGGTTGTGAATTCGGGCATGCGCTCTATCTCGGTCATTACCTGTTTTTTAAGCTCAGTGGATAAATCCATGGCCCAGGGATGCATGAGCACTAGTGCTTGGGCAGTGCTACTGGAATTGAGGGTGAAGCTTGACGGATTGGTTGGATTAACAAAGCCAAAAAGAACAATATTCTGGTCAAGATCGGTCACAAAGGTCAATTCAAGACCGTCCCCGTTAAAATACTCCACGCTTGTGTTCCCAGCCGTAAGCGATGTATCATCTGTAAAGAGACCAGAGACTATAAGGTCAGAAGGGCTCAATTCGGCATTTGGAGGTAGTTCTATAGTAAGATCAACCAGGGTATTTCCATCTTGGGGCACTATTCCTTCAGATCCATCGTCAGTCCCTCCGAAAGGATTAGGATCGGAGGTGTCTGGTAGACAAGAAAAAAGGGTGGTAACAACAGTGAGAAATAGAGCTGCTTTTTTCATAATGGCTTTGACTTTGCTAAAGCGAAAACTACAAAAGAAGCGCTTGCGGCAAAATACCCATTGTTGGGTATTTTATTGATTTTCAACGAGTAAACCAGCAGTTGGTGGAAAGGTCAAGTAAGTTGACACTGTTCTAGGCATAAAAATATGGTTACTTTGGAAAAGCCAAAGATTGGCAAAGAGATATAGCTAATAGGTTAAAAACCCTCTTTAAAGCTTCGGGATATGGGAAGGATTTCGTTGTTGTAGATGATCAGGCTCTTGGCGTTTACCTGCTTGATAAAATTTGAGTTGACCACATAGCTTCTATGGCACTGTAGAAAATTTGGTGGCAATTCCTCTTTGATGGCTTTTATCTTACCGCGGACCAAATGATTTTTCCCATCACTAAGGAAGAGTTTGAGATAATGATCTTCGGCTTTGATATACATTAAATCGGCAATGTAGATTTTGGTTTTATCCTTGAGTACAATATGGTTTTTAATGACCAATTGTTTGAGTTCATCCAACTTTTGAAGGGTTTCCGATTTTTCTTCTTGGAGCTGTCCACTTTGCTTTTTATAATTCCTGAAAAGATAGTAGAGGATTGCCAGGACCAGTAGCAAAATACCTAGTATTGGCAAAACGGTATTCAGATTACTTTGTAATTTTTCAGCTTTCGCATTAATTGAATTTACTTCACTGTCAAGGCGCATCTTTGCAACTTTTGAGGCATGATCAATTTGGCTGAATTTATTTCGGATTACCCTGCTTTTTTCAGAAAAGTAGAATGCACTATCCAATTGGTTCAATTTTTCATAAGTACTTTTCAACCATACATATCGGTAAGAGTTTAAATAATCAATTGTTTTGCCACGCAAGTTTTGGTTAATTTGAAGCAACGGAAACACTTGATCATATTTTTGCTGCATAAAAAATATGACCGCCATATTGATCTTTATGGACTCCCTTAATGTGTGGTAAAGACCTGTTGATTGCCCTGCTATTAAGTCCAAAGCTTTCTTATGGTGGCTCAACGCCCTGGGGTAATCTTCGAGGACCAAATCATAATAATTGCCCAAAATTTTATGGGCCATTGATTTGTAATATTTGGATTTAATAAGGGGAATTATTCTTTTGATGTTGGCAATGATTTCCTCTCCATGAATGAATTTATCCCCATCAAATCCCATATCGGCTTCCAAGACCCAGAAAATGTATTTTTCCTGTTCGTCGTAAATGTTGTTTTTATATGTGGTTAGATAGTGTTTTGGATAATCTTCCAAAACCAAAAGCCTGTCATTATAGATAAGAATGGCCTTTATTACTTCACATGTGAGAACCTTATTCTGCTGCGAAATGGATAAGTTTAAAGCCCTATCAAGATAAGATAGGGCCTGGGATTCATTGTTATAGGTGTTTAGTAATAGCTGTAAGCCATAATTTAAGTTCTGAATTGTAGAATTCGGGTTTGGTCCACTTGAATTGGGCTTGGATTCAATCGTATTAAAATCGATTCCATAATTTTTATACGTGTTTAAATACCTATTCAACTCATAACTGATCGACTCATCATTGACCTTAGCTATGACCGATTCTGAATGCTGAAAATCAAAATGCCTAATCTCTTTTAAAACTTGGTCTAAAATATCATCCTTTGCGAACGAGAGAGCGGTAAAAGATGAGAAGCAACAAGCAATCAAAAAAACACCGAATCCTTTACAACCTAAATTGAACATAGGCAGGTCTGCATTTATAGGTAATGATTTCTCCATTTTTTTCGTCAATTTCAAAATCCCCGAAATTGTGGCCTTTGGGCAAAAAGACAGTTCCATCAGGCCTTTGGAATTTTTTGATATACAGTTCATCACCATCTCTTTCATACTTGTAACTATCAATGAAGATATTATTGTTGGTGCTGTCCTTTGGGTCAAAAATATTGGTGGGCAGATTATCATAGTATACAAGTACCCGCAATAAGTAATTTGGATTTATCCAGCCACCCATTAAGGACGACCAATCCGTGTTATCAGCGTAATCCTTATAGTTTAGAATACTTGGCTGTTTTCTTACCTTGATGGGTTGTGGCTGGTTGAATTCCACACAGGCATGTAAAGCCCTCACATGGACTTTTAAAAGATAGATGGGTTGATCAATAAATGCATCATAGATAATATCAACTTCTTGATTTAGTTTTACTAAACCCAAGGTGACATCCCCATAATAGTTTTGTAAAAATAGATCGCAAGACTCAGGATAAAATTTGACGTCATCGCCACCTCCCGTAATTTCACCGTTGAATTTGGCATACAAACAAAAGAAGGTGTTGTAATTCTGGGCTGGTATCAGCATTTGCATTTTTTGAAGCTTTCCATCTTTATTTCTTTCTTCTTTGGAAAGGTTCATTAAGGTTTGGTCATTAAGGGTAAACGAGGTTCTTAGGTTTTGATGCATACTTTAGAATTTAAGGTTACTAATTGGTTTTCAAATACGTTTCGATTAAATAGCAATTTCCAACGATAAGGCCCAATAACTCTGGTCAGCAAACCCTTTGGATGGGTCTTCTCCATTTTGATGGATAATGCTAATGGCCGGACTTATGTCTCTGTTATCGATTTTTGCCGGAAAGGGTTTATAAGAAACCGAGAAGGTCCATAGCGAAAATGAATTGCCTAGTTCTTCCGGTCTTGCAATCGCATACCTTTGTTGAAGGGAAATGGACGAGGAGAAAAATTGGGTGTCCTTTTTGGATAGGGCAAGGCCCAAAAGTGCCTTGCTATAGGTGCGAAAAAAATTTCCGTTAAAACCCGCATCGGGATTATTGTAGACATAGTCATACTCCAATCCGACCTTTGTATCGGTAAGGATGGTCAATGTCCCATTCAATAAAGGCTTAAAATAACTGGTTTTGACAAGCTTTTTGTTTTTATTCAAATGGCTAAGTTGCGGAGAGAGGATAATGCTACTTTGAAAGCTCTCCAAAACATTTTCATGGTCATCGCGATATGCAAGAATTACGGCTATTGGAACATTGAATAATCTACTGTCTGAATGGTTAGTTACAACATCTTCATAATCCAACCAATTCTGAACATAAGATACACCAGTTGTAAAATTATTCTGTTCCTCATCGATCAAGGTGTTTCGATCATACTGTACATAGGGGGCAATAGATCTTTTTGTATAGAGTAGCATACTGTCATTAGCGGCCACCTTTGAGAAGGAATACAGGAATCCGGCATTTACAAGAAACGAGGAACCTTTTTCCCTAGAGTTTGTAAAGCTCAAAATAGCCCCCTTTTTGGCTTTTTTGGATCCATTGTCCGCAAAATAATCTTGTATGGATTTCCGAAATATATAGACTCTTTTATGCTGTAAATCCAATGGGGTTGCCAAAAGATTAAATGATCTACTATCCTTTGTGAATTGTCTTTTTGTTACATATTGAGCCTTCAGGCTGGATATCATCGCGAACAAACAAACAAATAGTATTAGGTGCTTCACAACTTTTGGGTTTTGGTTGGCGATGATAAACTTCCCAGTAAATTAGTGAAAAGAAAAAAAAATGTCGTGAATTACACGACAAATAACGTGAATGGTGTGGTGTTTTGGTTAAACCAACCCTGGTAAGAAGGAGGCTAACCGCCAAATTAAACTTTTGAGTATAAGAGTTGTATAAATTTCGGGTTCTAAATGTTGGACGAAGAATCAAAAACAAGAGGGGGTAGCACGCTAATCTTTAACTGTAGTAAATAATCTGGCTCACTTCATCTGCTCCCGTACAGTATCCAAAAACTCGGCTTCCTCAAAAGGAATCAGTTGAGCTGCCACCTCCAAAACGGCTTTAATATGCTCATCCGGTTCTAAAATATCTTGGTGGTTGCCCGAGTTGGAGTTGTCCAACGCCAAAATACAGATGTTAAGAAGCGATTCCAATTTAAAAAGCAGGTCGCGGTAACCCTTTACCCGTAAACGGGTAAGCGAATAATCCTTTTTTTGCCGCTCTAAGGTTCCAAAATAGGCATCAACCGGGAGTTCCAGGTCATCAAGGTTGATCTTTTTCTTGTCTTTCATGGGAAATGATTTGGGATTGCTATTCAAAGATAATCATAATCTTCCGAATGCGGGCGATAGTCCGCACTTTATTCATAGCTAAATTCTTCCTTTGTTTACAATGGAAATAAACAAAGCCATTTGTAACTATATTTCATCGGAATGGATTGCTAAAGCCAAATCCAAACGAGCTTTTGCCTTAGACCATAATATTGATGAAAAAATCGTTAGAAAAATTTCTCAAAAGAACGGTTACAATATTCCATTAAAAACCCTCCACAGAATTTGTGAAGCAAGAGGAGTAAAACTTTCGGATTTTTTCAAACAAATTGAACTTCTACAAAGCTAGTTTTCAGTTTCTTGGCTTTAATAGGTGTAGCTTAAAGGTTTTAAGCCTTATTCTAAAAAATTCCTGTTGAAAGTAACAATCCATTTAGCTTATTTCTTAATTCCTCATAATTTAGTTTTGTATTGTTCAGCTTTAAATAATTGGTTTCGTCCAAAAATGATTCGGTCATTATATCGTTCAACTCTTCGGCAAGAATTTTGGAATATTTCAGATTATCTATTAAATCGTAGATTTTGGAAACATAAAACCCTGTAAAGTCTACAACATTCTTCTCATCTGCATAGTTGGACATGTATGATTCCAAATGTCGGATGAATCTTAAGAGATGGCTATTATTATTATATAATGTGCTGATAGCCTTCCCGATTTTTCGGTTATAGTCGATTTTGGTTTTTTTTAGGTACTCTGGATTATTAAGATGTCTGCTAACGAACGCTTCGTAGTCCCGGTTGAGAGCAATAATTCCGCTGATACTTCCCCTGTGGATTCTACTGTCAGATTCAACTACTGTGGTCTCAATTTCTTTAAAAAGATAGATAAGTGTATTTAAAGCTTGCTCTTTTCTAATCAGCTTCATTTGTATATCATGATTTCTTCGCTGGTCTAAGTTGGCTCTTATTTGAGCTACGAAAGACTTATAGACCAAAAAGGCAGCTAACAAGTTAACGAATGGTGCTGTAATACCCCCGATTGTATCTCCAATTTCTCCAGTGTTGTCAAATGTAATTCCCAAGAAGGTAGCCCTTGTAAAAATAAATGGTGCGCAGATAATCAAAAGTAAAAGCAAAATGATAATGGTCAATTCATATTTGTTAAAGTGTATTAGTGATTTTGTTGGATTCATTTCGAGTTTTTAGGTTGCTTTGGTATAAAATACCTAATAATATTATAGGAAAAATTTTACCATTCCTAAGCTAAAGCAAGATTGCATCTTATGGTAAGACAAATGGTTTCTTAGCTTGAGCCTAGATTCAACCTAACTTATGCTTTGGTTAGTCGTTGTAACTAATCCGCTCCCGTATCCCGCCACTGGCCCTATGGATAACAACGTCTGCCTTATATTTTTTGGCCAGGCTTTTGGCCTTTCTAATCGCTGTACTCTGTTTGCGGTGTTTGCTTGTAATGCGTTTGTTGCCCTCGCGGCGTACGGCCCAACCTTCTTCATAGGGCACCACATGTTGGTGCCATGTGCGACCTCGCTTATTCCCATTCTTACTGTTGATAAAAACCTCAATAAGCTCAATCAGGATTCGTAACCAAGATTTTCTTTTGGACATTGGAGTACTAGATAATCTCGAAGATAATGGTAATCAATGAAATAGTGAGGCCCTCCTTCACTTTTCGCTTTGCTCAAAACTACGGGGCGCGTTAAACCAAGCGTTTGTTCCTAAATGCTATGCCGGAGCCGGACTTTAGATATTTTTCAAATGCCAGGGCCTTGTATTTGTCTGTAAAAACTATGTAAGTGATCAAAATAAAGGGCAATCTATGTTTGGTGGATTTTACCTTACCATCATTGTGTTCAGAAAGTCTTCTGCTTAGATTACCGGTAAAACCCGTGTAATAATTTTTATCCTTGCATTTCAATAGATAAACTGTCCAACCCATAATAGCAGATATTGATACGGAACTTTGGTGGACCGGGTCCACCGAAGCCCGAGTGTTGTAAATAAAAAGAGGTTGAAAAGTGAAATAATGCCCTCCTTCGCTTTTCGCTATGCTCAAAGCTTCGGAGGGCGTAGGTGGAGCCGGGGAGAATCGAACTCCCGTCCAAACAAGCAAAGTCAATGCTTTCTACATGCTTAGTCTATGTTCAATTTTCGATGCACAACCGACCAAAGACCGCCTATTGTACACTTAGCTTCTTAAAGTTTTAGTGGTACTGCCAAAGCGAGCCGTACCCTTATGTTGACTTTTATGGTGCTCCAAAACGGATCGCCGTCAACAAGGGCTATCCAGGAACATCTCGCTTCCCTACCTAGTAAGGACGAGGCAAATCCTACTATAATTCAGATTATGCGGCAAGAGCGTAATTATTATCGCCAATTAAAAGTGTGGAAAATGAGTTTAACGAGCTGTATCCCAGCGCTCGACATGCTTACATTGCCAATGGTCTCGCTGTCAAAACCAGTCGGCCCCTTCAATGAGATAGCAAATCTATGATTTGCGTAATCGAATTGAATCCCGAACTTGATTCGGGATAAACCTGGTGAAAACCACCATCCACGATTTGCGTAATCGAATTGAATCCCGAACTTGATTCGGGATAAACCTGGTGAAAACCACCATCCACGATTTGCGTAATCGAATTACGTCCATCGAACCTGCCTTGCGCAGGGAAGATGGACAAAATCCTCTCATTTTTTTATCAAAGAACTAACGTCACTTCGAGTGTCCCAAACTTGTTTCGGGATGTATCGAGAAGTGGGCGTTCCCCTTTTTGCTAAAACTCCAAAGGGTTGGGCTTTCGGTGGTACATGGTACCTAACCTCTATCCCTAACGCAAAATCATACAAATTCCGTACGTTTGCCATGCCTTTAAAACTAGACATGGCCCGCAAAGGTACCCCAAAAAGCATTCCAAAAAAAGTTTTGAAATCCTACAGTCAAAATGTTATGTTTGTAACATTGGTGAATAGAAAAGTTATATAATTAATGAAATTCGGAATTATTCAGGAGCGAAAATCTCCGCCGGACCGTCGTGTAGTATTATCCCCGGAAGAATGTAAAAATGTGTTGTCAGCCTTTCCAGAAGCACAGATTGAAGTGGAAACTTCCCCAATCCGGGTGTTTACAGACAAAGAATATTCCGAAAAAAATATTCCCGTGGTTCAAAGCATGAATGGTGCCGATGTGCTGCTCGGGGTTAAGGAGGTACCCATAGATTCGCTGATTCCAAATAAGAAATATTTCTTCTTTTCCCATACCATTAAAAAGCAACCGTACAATAGAAAACTGCTCCAAGCGATTTTGGACAAGAATATTGAACTATACGACCATGAGGTCATCACCAATTCGAAGGGACAGCGCTTGGTGGCTTTTGGACGGTATGCCGGAATTGTTGGAGCTTACAATGGTATGCGTGCGTATGGCCTAAAGTATGGGATTTTCCAATTGCCCAAGGCGGAGACGCTTACAGATCAGCAGGCATTGATCTCGGAGCTCAAAAAGATAAAATTGCCCAATATCAAGATTTTGCTTACCGGCAGGGGACGGGTAGGGAATGGTGCCCGGGAGATGCTCGATGCCATGGATTTGAAACGGGTAAATGTGGGAGAATATCTTGCGGAAACCTTCGAAGAACCGGTCTATTGCCAAATAGATGCTTCGGAGTACAACAAAAGGAAAGATGGGGTTCGGGGCAACAAGGCCGATTTTTTTGCCAATCCCGAAGCCTATAAATCCAATTTTTTTAGGTTTGCCGAAGTAACGGACTTTTATATTGCCGGGCATTTTTATGGCGATGGCGCGCCCTATCTATATACCCGGGAGGATGCCAAGCACCCAAATTTTAAGATAAAAGTAGTGGCCGATGTAAGTTGCGATATTGATGGTCCGGTAGCTTCAACCATTAAACCGAGTACCATAACCGACCCCATTTATGGTTATCATCCCACATCGGAAAAAGAAGTTGATTTTAGGGATGAGGATGCCATTGCTGTAATGGCGGTGGATAATCTACCCTGCGAACTTCCCCGGGACGCCAGCAACGGATTTGGCGAGGCTTTTTCTAAATATGTGATCCCGGCTTTTTTCAACAATGATGAAGATGGGATTTTAGAACGCTCCAGAATGACCCAAAATGGAAAACTCACCAAGCAATACTCCTATTTACAGGATTACGTTGATGGCCTGGAATAGTTGACTAATCTTCACCTGCGGACTATTCCGTACCAACTTCAATTTCCCATTCAATGGTTGGATGTTGTTTCGGGGCCATATACGTCCCAACAGCCTCCAAGGATAGCGTAATATTTTCCTTTTTCTCCAATGTTTTTATCTGCAATGTGGTACTTCCTTTGGCTGGAACGGTAAACAGCGGCGGATGGGAATAAAATGTATAAGGCATTTTGTTCTGGAACAACAAGTCGCTGCTGGAATTGTTGGTTAGCGTAACCTTCAAAATGGAGGTCTTGTTGATATAAGCAATATCGCTGATTTCGATACAGGCTTTCAGCAACGGCTTAAGATACTCTTCCTTGCCTACCAACAATTCGTCGAACACGGCCACGGTCCTACCTGCCAAAAGAGCTTCTTTCAGGGCCGCTTTGGTTCTTTCTTTGGCAAAGACCAAGGTAATGGGGCGGGAATGTCCCTTTTCTTTAAAGTGCCAATCTATGAGACCATGGATATCACTGGTTCCCATGATGGTAAGGTTGTTTTCCAAGGCCATAGCTAAAGATTCCTCAGCATAATCCCCATCATTGATCACCTCAATTCCATGGAGTTCGCCATTTTTGATTCTTTCCTTTTGGAAGTCGCTTAGTTTGGGGTTCCCATTTGGATTTTGTGGGTACCATGCCGGATGGTTCCAGAAAACGAAGGCATCTTGTTTTTTTGCCGAAGCAAAGGCGTCCTCAGCTTTGTCCACCAAAAGCTTGTTCGCATCCGTGACAAACAGGGCATTGCTATGTCCAATTGGGGCTCCCCGGGTAATCTCCGAACCAGAAATAACCATCAAATCGTGGGATTTAGCCTCATTAAGCGCAATTTGATATGCTCTATTTCGATCAGGATGCGGTATATCTTCGGAATGGGGCTGGTATTCCAAATGCTCCGTGAGGGATACAGCATCCAAGTTATCCCGGAGGGCTTCCATAATCCTGATGGTGGGCCAAACATTTCCATCTGAAAAAACAGTGTGTTGGTGAAAGTCTGTGGTCAAAGTCTTGTACCCAGAGACATCCGGAAATGAAAAAGCGCGAGTGCTTTTATGGGAATGGTCCTGGGCATTTAGTGACAAACAAATTAAAAGAGCAAGGGAAAGAACTTGGATTTTCATAAGGTTGGTTTTTTCAAAAATACAAATCAGAAGGATTGCCTAAGCGCGGATTACGGTTATTTCTGGGTTAAACCGAAACTTTTTTGTAAAAAAATCCGCCTCGGATACACCAAGGCGGATTCCGACCTAAACCAACTATTGACCTCCAGACCAATCAATTTTTCTTGAAGTAAACATAATGGTGCCCAATATTAAAAATAACCCTATGCTTCCCACTAGCAAGGCGTAGTCTTCGAGCTGTATGATCACAAAAATGAAGGTGTACAAACTGAACATGGAACCTAGAACAAGCCAAGTGAACTTTGTATTTTTCAGAATGGATCGCGAATAAACACTGATCAAGGCGACCACCGAAAATCCAGAGACCAAGTAGGCAAAAAAGAAGTTTTGGTGTTCGGATATCGAAATCAACAAAGTATAGAACATTACCAAGGCCAAACCAATCATTAAATATTGGAATGGATGGATGGAAATTTTACTGCTGATTTGAATTAAGAGAAACACCAAAAGTGTGAGTCCAATGATCATAAGGCCGTATTTACTGGTACGTTCCGTTTTTTGGTAATCGTCCACGGGTACAAGAAACTCGGTTCCAAAGGCATAGTCGGATAAATCGGGAAGCTTGTCATAGAAATATTGCCCAAACCTCCGATTGGTTTCCAGTACCTTCCATTGGGCGCTAAAACCTTCCGGACCAATTTCCTTGCCCTCCACACTAGGGAGGAAATTTCCATTAAAACTGGGGGAGTGCCAATTGGATTTCATAGATACCCGGGTCTCTTTACCGATAGGCACAAATTGGAAACTCTTACTCCCGTTGATGTTCAGAAGGGAAATAAAAGGAATTGGGGAATCCCGAAGCAATTCCAAGTTCTTTAGATGTCCAGATTCCAAAGTGTTCATATACGAATGGTCAAACTGGGGTTTTAATTCGTAATCCTGGGTTCCCAAGGTCACCTTTACCGTACTTGTGATACCTTTTAGATTACTGGTTTTATAGAGTAGCGTGGCCTTGTCCCAAAGAATGTTTTCTGGTTGGATCTCTTTGTCTTTGATATAGGCTTCGAGCTGGGCAAAGCTTCCGCTGATTTTGGTGTTTGCATTGAACACAACGGATTCATAGATGCCACGTTCCAGGGGTTGGGTCTCCACTTGGGAGTCCATATCCAGTTCCCAAGGAAAAAAATAGGCTTCGTGCCGTACCGGTTTTTGTGTTTTTACAAAGGCTTCAGCCTTGCTGTCAAATACCTTTTCTTCGACAAATACATGGTAGGGTAATTTTAAAATGGGTCCGTTCAACACAACCTGTTGCCCCCATTTGGTGTTGATTTCTTCAATGACCTCGTGCTGGCGGACGCCTCTTTCCCGGATAAGATCTTTTACAAATGCCAAGGGAATCAGTAAGATCAGGATCAGAAATCCCACCACAAGCATTTTTGCTGAAATCGAGGTTTTGAACCAGTTTCCGATTTTTTGTTTTTGCGTATTCATAATTATAGGGTTTTAGAAATGGATAATTTTTTAAAAGTTGGCTTTGGACAAGTCCCAAAGAAGACACTTCGCAGCTCCGTCAAAGAGGCGGTAAGTAGTTTTTCAAAGTCCAATTGGTAAAAGGCATTGGCCTTTTTTCCTTTTTGATAGCTCCTTAGGTAATACCCGATATACTCGGGAAGCAATAGGGTTCCCAATACGATGGCGCCTAGGAGATAGGGACTTCGTTTTCCATTGCCGAAGCATAAGTATTGTAGGGCAATTTCATCTTCCACTTGGGTGCCATATCCGGTTAGTACGTGGTACACATCGTGCCGTTCCACCTTGGGGATGAGTTCAAAATTGTGGGCGGTTAAAAATTGCCCGAGTGCGTAACCCAGGGAGTGGGATGGAAGCTGCAACAGGGCCTCCCGATCCGTTTGCCAACCCGGATGGTGCTTGAACCACTGGGTGTAGCGTTTTTGGGAATTTTCAAACAGCCATATAACAAGATGTTTTCTTAGTTTTTTCATTTTTAAAAGTACTTTGAAATACAAAGTGAAGTAATAAAAAAATTTATGTTTGATTTTTAATGATATGTTCCAAGGCCTGAATATGTTTTTTAAAGGACAGCTTGCCCAATTTGGTCGCGGAATAACGCGTATTGGGCTTTTTGCCGATAAAGGACTTTTCGATACGGATGTATTCGGCCTTTTCCAAGGTTTTGGTATGACTTGCCAGGTTCCCGTCGGTAACCTCGAGCAACTCCTTCAATCGGTTGAAGTCGACTTCCTCATTGACCATGAGTATAGACATGATCCCCAACCGAATGCGATGATCAAATAGTTTGTTGATGTTGTCTATAAGACCCATGCTATTGCTTTTCCTCCTTAAAATAAATCAAACTCCCGTAGATAATGTGCAAAAGTCCAAAACCTAATACCCAAAACCAAAATCCATAGCCAGGGAAGGCTGCACAGACCAATCCGAGTGCTATTTGAAGATAGCCGAGGTACCTTACCTTACCAATGGTGTACTTGGATGCATTTACCAAGGCCAACCCGTAAAAAATGAGCATCAGCGAAGCTGTAAGTCCGTAATGTTGGCTGTTTAGTTTTATCAGGATATAGATTCCACCCGTGAGCAAGGGAACCAAAAAATTGACCAAAAGCCTACGTGTGGTTTCGTCCCATACTTTTTCGTTGTTCTTTTTGGCCTTTTTGGCACTGAGCAAATATGCAGTAACCGAGCTCAAAACCGCCACGGTCAACAGAATGCCAACGATCATTTTAAAGTTCCAGCTGTGCACGGTTAGGGGGGCTTCCCTTTGGGGGATAAGATAAAAGTATGCTACGGCAGCGCCGGTTATTGCATAGAGGCCGGCCAGTATCCCGGAGAGGCCACTAAGGGAAATAAACCGTGAGGAACGATTCATCATGTCCTTTATTTGAGAAATGTCTTCCAAGTATTTTTTTGATTCCATTTTAAAGTACTTTGAAATCCAAAGTTAAATGATTTTGTCAATCTACAAGGCTATTTTTCTTTTTTTTAAGATTTTCGGATGTTTACTGATCTAGCTTGAAGGCTATAATGGGTTTTTTGCCTATGTACAATATAAGTTGTTGCCCGTTCTTCAATTCTTCATCGATTTGCAGTTTGGAAACGAAGAGATTATCCCCTTGCCTTTCCACGTCCATGTTTTTGATTCTTCCTCTTTTTTGATCAGAAAAAATGCGGTATTTCAATTGATTTCTTTTTGGAAATTTTTCGAACGCAAATTCCAGCTCCAAATTTTCAGTTTGTTTAATCAAACCCTCCGTTAATGGGGCAAGCTCCACTTCTTTTTCAAAATAGGCCGGTAAAAAAATAGGTGCGGAGAAAAAAGTATTTAGCGATATGGGCTGTTCCAACAATTGCCATCGTCTTTTATCCGGAAAATGTTCCTTTATAAATGCCCCAGGGGCCGTGTCAAAATAGTGGTCATTGAATTTAGGGACAAAAACCTGTTTTGCCACATCTACGAAGCCGGCTGCCCATGTGGGATCCATCAACTTCCATTCGCTTTTTATTTTTACAGCGTTCCAAGAGTGGTTTTTATATACTTTTTCGCCATTTAGGGCCCTAATTTCCTCTTTGGCAATTCCCTGTATCACCTTGGATTCAAGCCCGAAGCGGTCGTACAATTCTTTTAAGATCATGGAATAATCAAAACAGACTCCCCTTCTGTTTTTAAATGCCTCTTTTGCTTTTTTGGCCCAAACCTTGTCCAATAACCTTACCCTTCCCCGTTCCGAATAGTAAATGATCTTTGTCTTCGGACTAAAAAGGTCGTCCAATGTTTTGCCGTAGCTAATGTTGCTGGCCACCCACACAAAAGCGGCCCTGACACGGTCAATATCATAAACAAAATCTGATTTGATTTGAGCGGCGAGTAAATCAATGCTCTTAAAATGGGGATAATCCAAGACAATTTCGTCCACTTCATCATAGTTTTGCGCAATACAAAACGAGGAAATACACATAAATATGTAAAGTGCTATTTTAGGCATACGCGAGTACATAAAGATATGAATCCTTCCGAAACCTATATTTTAAATCAAAAAGAACCGTTCAAATCAATTTTGCTACAGCTTCAGGTACTGATCGAATCGACCATCCCCCAATTGGAGCTTAAATTTAAATATCGCATACCCTTCTATTATCTTGAAGGGAAACCGTTTTGCTATCTTAATGTGCCTTCCAAAAAGAACTTTGTGGATGTAGGGTTTTGGAGTGCGGCCCATCTAACGGTCCACACCGACAAAATGGTGACCGAAGGTCGCAAGGTGATGAAATCCCTTCGGTATTCGGAATTGGATCAGTTGGATGCCCAAGTGCTTATCGAGGTACTACAAAATGCCATGGAAGTCAATCACAAAGGGTTTTGGAAGTGACTTAAAGCGCATTTATCGTTTTTCTAATAGCAACCAAATCGGTAAGCAATTTTTCCAGCAAGCTTAAATCCAGCATATTGGCCCCATCACTTTTGGCAGTTGCCGGGTCAAAATGGGTTTCCATAAAAAGGCCATCCACACCAGCTGCGATACCGGCTCTTGCCATAGTCCCAATTAATGCCGGTCTACCGCCGGTAACACCAGAAGATTGGTTGGGCTGCTGTAGACTGTGGGTCACATCCAAGACCACGGGGGCGTACTGCTTCATGGTGGGAATACCCCTAAAATCGACCACCATGTCCTGGTAGCCGAACATGGTGCCGCGATCGGTGATCCATGCTTTGTCACTCCCCGAATCAGCGATCTTCCTTACAGCATGTTGCATACTTTCAGGACTCATAAACTGTCCTTTTTTTAGGTTGACCACCTTCCCGGTTTTGGCAGCGGCAACGACCAAATCGGTTTGACGAACCAAAAAAGCGGGGATTTGAAGCACATCCACGTATTCGGCAGCCTTTTGGGCATCAGACACCTCATGGATATCCGTTACCGTGGGAACCTTAAAGGTTTCCGAAACTTTTCGCAAAATTTTCAGGGCCTTTTCATCCCCAATTCCCGTAAAGGAATCGATTCGGCTCCTATTCGCTTTTTTAAAACTCCCTTTAAACACATACGGAATTCCAAGCTTGTCCGTAAGGGCGACAACATGTTCGGCTATGCGCAAGGCCATATCCTCGCCTTCAATAGCACAGGGTCCGGCCAAAAGAAAAAAATTGTCACTTTTTGTATGTTTTATCTGGGGAATTACGTCTAACTGCATGCGCTAAGGATTTGTGCAAAAATACCATTTTGGTAAGTATTGCTATCTTAGAAAGCACCAAATTAACCTACAATGCAGAGATTTATTATTTTTTTGTTCTTGTTGTGTGCAGGGTATTCCCATGCCCAGTACGGAATCAACTGTGAGGTGCGCCAACTTAAACTAAATGCGTTTAATCCAGGCCTCGAGTACGAAATGGCCCTGGGTGTTAACAGTACCTTGGATATTCGAGCGGCGTGGCAACTGGCCTTGGAACCTGCTGCCTTAGAACCGATGGACGAACTTGTTTTCTTTCCGGCCCTAACAGTTCAAAATAGGTATTATCATAATTTTAATGGCAGGCAAAGGAGAGGACGGGATATCTATGGAAACTCCGGTAACTATTTGGCACCAACGGTGGCATTGTTTGCTCCAGGAGAACGGGTTGTGGAAGGTGAAATGGTGAAGGATTTCCACGGTCTTGGAGGTCTAGGGTATGGGGTTCAACGAAGCTATAATTCCGGGCTGAGTTTTTCTGTGGATGTGGGAGCGGGTTATTATGTGGGTCCCTTTATGGGAACGGTGCTTCCCGTGGCCAATTTGAGTATTGGCTGGATCATCAACGAAAAACGATGGTGTGTGGGGAGGTAAAGTTTAAACTATCTCAAAATCAATAAGATAAAATTAACGTGTGGTCGCATTTTCAAGTAAAAAATAGCAGTATCTTTGCAGGCTTAAAAATCAGCTTATGTCCAAGATCAAGAATATTGCGATCATTGCTCACGTAGACCATGGTAAAACTACCTTGGTAGATAAGATCATGTACCATTGTCGTTTGTTTCGGGATAACGAAAACAAAGGCGATTTGATTTTGGATAACAACGATTTGGAACGTGAACGCGGAATTACGATTGTTTCCAAGAATGTTTCCGTAGTCTACAAAGACACTAAAATCAATATTATTGACACTCCTGGTCACGCCGATTTTGGTGGGGAGGTGGAACGGGTACTCAACATGGCCGATGGGGTTTTGTTGTTGGTAGATGCCTTTGAGGGCCCAATGCCGCAAACTCGTTTCGTACTGCAAAAAGCCATTGATTTAGGATTGAAGCCCTGTGTGGTGATCAATAAGGTGGATAAGGAAAATTGTACACCGGAAGAAGTTCATGAAAAGGTCTTTGACCTTATGTTTGAATTGGGGGCTGAGGAATGGCAATTGGATTTTCCAACCGTCTACGGTTCGGCAAAGCAAAACTGGATGAGCGAAGATTGGCAAAAGCCAACTGAAAATATAGAACCACTTTTGGATATGGTTATCGACCATGTACCTGAATTTAAACCAGAAGAAGGTTCAACCCAAATGCTGATTACCTCTTTGGATTTTTCCTCGTTTACAGGACGTATAGCCATTGGTCGTTTACAACGTGGTTCGCTAAAAGAAGGGCAGCAGATTTCTTTGGTAAAAAGGGATGGAAGCATTGTCAAAACCAAGGTGAAGGAGTTGTTCACTTTTGAAGGATTGGGTCGCCAAAAGGTTTCAGAGGTGGTCGCTGGTGACATTTGTGCGATTGTTGGCGTGGAAGGTTTTGAAATTGGGGATACCGTAGCGGATTTTGAAAACCCTGAAAAATTGAAGACCATCGCTATTGATGAACCTACCATGAGCATGTTGTTCACCATAAACGATAGTCCATTTTTCGGAAAGGATGGCAAGTTTGTGACTTCTCGACACATCAAGGAACGTTTGGAGAAAGAATTGGAGAAGAACTTGGCACTACGAGTAGAAGAAACTGACAGTGCCGATAAATTCATGGTTTTTGGACGTGGGGTTTTGCACCTTTCCGTACTCATCGAAACCATGCGAAGGGAGGGTTATGAACTTCAGATTGGTCAACCGCAGGTAATTATCAAGGAAATTGATGGCGTAAAGTGTGAACCTGTTGAGCATTTGACTATTGACCTCCCAGAGGAAGTTTCAGGGAAGGCTGTAGAAATGGTTTCCATTAGAAAAGGGGAAATGACGAGTATGGAGGCCAAAGGTTCCCGTATGTTATGCGAATTCGTGATTCCGTCCAGAGGGATAATCGGTCTTCGAAATCAATTGTTGACCGCCACTGCCGGGGAAGCTATTATGGCGCATCGATTTTTGGAGTACCAACCCTTAAAAGGAGATATTGCCCAGCGTATAAATGGGTCATTGGTCTCTATGGAAAATGGTACCGCAATCCCTTACTCCATTGACAAATTGCAAGAAAGAGGAAAGTTCTTTATCGACCCGGGAGAAGAAATTTACGAAGGACAGGTAATTGGGGAGAACTCACGTGGCGATGATATGACCATCAATGTGACAAAGACGAAAAAGCTATCCAATGTTCGTTCTGCGGGGGCGGATGACAAGGCCAAAATTGTGCCTGCGATAAAGTTCTCTTTGGAAGAAGCCTTGGAATACATCCAAAAGGATGAATACGTGGAGGTGACCCCAAACCATCTTCGCCTTAGAAAGATTTACCTTAAAGAGGTAGATAGAAAAAGGAATAAGGTAAGCTAGCTTTTCTCGCTGAGGTTCAAGTGCCCATGGTGCTGTTCGCGCAAACATGCAACAGCAGGGCCGATAATGCCCGCATGGTTCATTAGTTCCGCTTTGACCACCTCGGTTTCTATTGTGATCAAATGGCTGAACTCCTTCCATTTTTTGGAGGTCCCACCACCTACAATGATCAAGTCAGGCGCGGTAATCAGCTCCACATAGTGTAGAAATTTATTGAAGCGCTTGCCCCACTTTTCAAAGCTCAGATTTTCCCGCTCTTTGGCCGAAGCCGCAGCCCAATGTTCTATTTTCTTGAATTTCTTATAGGGAATTTGTCCCAACTCAAAATTGGGAAGAAGGATGCCATTATAAAATGCTCCACTACCTAGACCGGTACCAATGGTGATCATGATCACCAAGCCTTTTCGGCCCTTTCCAACCCCGTAGTTCATGGAAGCGTAGCCAGCGGCATCAGCATCATTGAGCACAGTGAATTCATGGCCGGTAGCCTGGGTAAAAAGCTCGTCTATGTTCACCCCGACCCAGCTTGGGTGTAAATTTCCGGCGGAGGTACAAACCCCATTTTTAACGATGGTGGGAAAGCCACAGCCTACCGGACCCTCATAATTGAAGTGATCAACAATTTGCCTGACAACTGCTGCCATATCATTCGGTTTTCGTCCTTCAGGTGTTGGAATTCGATGCCTTTCGGACACCATCTCTCCAGTTTCAGCGTTGACCAAAGCACCTTTTATACCCGACCCGCCGATATCAATACCAAGAATTTCCATGCGAGGAATGTAGATTTAATTTTGACAAAGAAACAAAAAACTTTTTGCCATCAAAGTGTTGATTTGTTGGAATTTCCAATTGTTGTTAACGACATTGTTCAGCGCTTTGAATGAATTGTCCACGGAACTTCAAGTGCTCTGCAAAGCCATGTCGCATTCGATTCCGAATTATGTATGGATAATCCTTAAACTGCCTTTTGGATTACTTCAAAGACCTTACCACCATCGCACTTTAAGGTTTTGTGTGGATATTTTAAGATTAGGGCGTAGTCGTGGGTAGACATAATAACGGTTCGTCCCGTCTGGTTGATATCTTGTAATACCTTCATGACCTCCACGCTGGTCTGGGGATCTAGGTTTCCAGTAGGTTCATCGGCCAAGATAATTTCGGGGTCGTTCAAGAGTGCCCTGGCAATGGCAATGCGTTGCTGTTCCCCTCCCGAAAGTTCATGCGGAAATTTGAAACCTTTGGTCTTCATTCCAACCTTATCCAAGACCTCCTCGATCTTGGCGTCCATTTTGGAATCGTCCTTCCACCCGGTTGCCTTAAGTACAAACCGAAGATTGTTGTTGATATTTCGGTCCGGTAGGAGTTTAAAATCCTGGAACACGATACCGAGCTTGCGTCTCAAAAACGGAATGTCCTTTTCCTCCAGGCTCTTCAAATTAAAGTCCACGATAGTGCCAGAACCCTGTTTGAGCGGAAGATCGGCATACAGTGTTTTCATAAAACTACTTTTCCCACTTCCGGTCTTTCCGATTACATAGACAAACTCCCCTTTTTTCACTTGTAGGGTGATATGGTTCAAGATGAGATTTTCATTTTGAAATACGGCGACATCTTGTAATTTTAGAATGGTTTCGGGCATGTGTTGCAAAAGTTTAAAAGATTAGGGTTTGTCCTTGTTGCATACAGGCTTGAAAATTAACTGGAAAAGTTGTTAAATCCTAAATCAAAGTTACCATGTTTAAAATTAATCTACTTCGCACTTCTTCCTTACACCTTTTAATCAAAAATATACTTTGGCTTAAATTTTGACGTTATGGTAACAGTCAATCGAGAACAGCGTAGAACACTATGAGTCGAAAAAACTTCCTTTTGGTTCCCATTTTTCTGGGAACGATTTCCATACTTTTTGCCCAAGAGACCGAGATTTATTCGCATGATAATAAAGCATTTCAAGATGCTTTGGCCTTGTACAACGATCAGCAGTACCAAGCTGCGCAAACCATTTTTGAAAAAGTAAAGGCATCTACCACCGATGGCGAGATTGAGGCCAACAGCGCTTACTATTCCGCAAACGCCGCAATTCGATTGAACCAGCGTGGGGCTGATAAAATGATGGAGGATTTTGTGGCGCGTTATCCCACCTCCACCAAACGCAATTCCGCGTTTTTGGATGTGGCCGACTATTATTTTGAAACCGGAAAATACCCCTATTCTCTAAAGTGGTACAAAAAGGTAGATCAATCCGCAATGTCATATGCCGATCAAGAGCGCTTCAATTTTAATAACGGATATGCGCTCTACGCCTCCCGTAGACCCAAAGTAGCAGAACGTTACCTGAGCAGGGTCAGTACTTCCCAAAAATACGGTTCCCAGGCAAAATACTATCTGGGTTATATCGCCTATGAGCAAGACGACTACGATCAAGCCAGCACCCGTTTTGATCAAATCACGGACCCTTCACTCAACGAGAAACTGTCGTACTATCAGGCCGATTTGAATTTTAAACAGGGCAATTTCGAGGAGGCCATTGCCATGGCCAAAAAGCAGTTGCCCAAATCAGATAGAAGGGAAGTTTCCGAATTGAACAAAATTATCGGGGAGAGCTATTTCAACCTTAACCAATATGAGGAAGCCCTCCCTTATCTGAAAAAATATAGAGGTAGAAGGGGAAAGTTAAGCAACACGGATTATTACCTCATGGGGTATAGCCATTACAAACAAGGTGATTTTGAAGGAGCAATCCAACAATTCAATAAAATAATAGGAGGGACCAATAGTGTGTCCCAAAATGCCTATTACCACCTTGCTGAATGTTATTTAAAGTTGGACAAAAAGTCGGAGGCACTCAATGCCTTCCGAAATGCTTCCCAGATGGATTTCTCGCCGGAAATTGAAAAGGATGCCCTGCTGAACTATGCTCGCTTAAGCTATGAAATAGGAAATGCATACGAGCCGGTTCCCCAAGTAATGTCCTCTTATTTGGAAAAGTACCCCAAAGATGAGCACCAACAAGAGATACAGGAGCTTTTGGTGGACTCCTATATTACTTCAAAAAACTTTGAGGGGGCCATGGAACTGTTGGAAAAAAACAAAGGATATGCCAGCAAGGAAACGTATCAAAAAGTCGCCTTTTACCGTGGGGTTGAATTGTTTATGGACGGGGATTATGAAGGGGCCTTGGAACGGTTTTCCAAATCGATTAAGAGTGCGGATAACCCCGTTTTTGAAGCTCGGGCACAATATTGGCGGGCCGAAAGCAATTATAGATTGAACCGATTTGAGGAAGCTTTATCGGATTTCACACTTTTCCAAAGGAACACTGCGGCAAAAGCCTTGCCCGAATATCAAGAGCTGGACTACAATTTAGGTTACTGTTATTTTAAGTTGAAGGACTATGCTACGGCAATTTCGTATTTCAAAAACGCCACTGCCTCTGATGCTTCAGGGGAGGAGCGGGCGAACGATAGCTATGTGCGTTTGGGCGACAGTTATTTTGTGACCAGTAAGTACAATTCAGCTTTGTCTGCATATAACGAGGCTTCAAAAATGAATGGCCCCGAAAGGGACTATGCAGCCTTTCAAAAAACCTTGTGCCATGGGTTTTTGGGTAAGAATGCGACCAAAATTGACGGACTCAACCAATTTTTGACGAGATATCCCAAATCCTCCTTGCGGGACGATGCCTTTTTTGAGCTTGGGAATTCCTATATCAAATCGAATAATGAGACCCAAGGCCTCCAGACTTATGATCGGTTGATCAGTGAATATAGTCGAAGCAAATTTGCACCACGCGCCATGTTGCGACAAGGGTTGGTGCACTACAACGCGAGTAGAAACGATCAAGCCTTGGCCAAGTTAAAGATGGTGGTTCAAAAATACCCTAATACCCAAGAGGCCAAACAAGCGGTTGCTACGGCAAAATTGGTGTACGTGGACGAGGGTAGGGTAAGCGAGTACGCCGCTTGGGTAAGAAACCTGGATTTTGTCGAGGTTACCGACACTGAATTGGACAATGCGAGTTTTGAATCCGCCAACAGGAAATTTGCCGAAGGTAAAACAGATGCCGCGATACGTGGATTTGAGGATTACTTGAAACAGTTTCCGACCGGGATACATTCGCTGCAAGTGAACTTTAATTTGGCCCAGCTCTATTTTGGCAAGGATCAAAAAGACAGAGCGCTTGAAAAATATCTGGTTGTGGCCAACAGCGGAAGTGGGGAGCACACCGAACAATCCCTGACCCGGGTTTGTGAAATCTATATTGGAAAACAAGATTATCCCAGTGCCATTCCGTACCTGGAACAATTGGAGGGTATGGCAGAAATTGTCCAAAACAGGACTTTTGCCCAGTCCAACCTTATGAAAGGATATTATGGGCAACGGAATTATGACAAGGTAATTTCGTATGCGGAAAAGGTCCTCAATGCCCCAAAAATTGACAATCGGATAAAAAGCGATGCCCAGATTATGATTGCCCGTTCTGCCATTGCCACAAACGATGAGCGTTTGGCCGAAACCGCCTATCAAGAGGTCCAGAAAATTGCAACAGGTGAACTGGCTGCCGAAGCTTGGTACTACGATGGGTATTTTAAAAACAAAAACCAGGATTTTGAAGCATCCAATGCTTCCGTCCAGAAATTGGCCAAGGATTATTCCGCCTATAAAGAATGGGGTGGAAAGGGCTTGATTATTATGGCCAAAAACTTCTATGCGCTGGAAGATGCCTTTCAGGCGACCTACATTTTGGAAAGCGTAATTGCCAACTTTTCGGAGTACGATGAAATAGTTGCCGAGGCGAGAGGTGAGCTTGCCTTGATAAAATCTAGGGAGGCACAACACAATTCATCTGTAGACCCGGGCAACTAAATTGAGTCACTATGAGTAAGAACCACTATATATTTTCAGTTATTTTTTTGAGTCTTTGGGGAGCAGTTTTTGCTCAGGAAACCGATGATATAGGCACAGAAACGGTTACGGTGGTAAAACCGTATTCCCCCACCGTTTCAGATGCCTTTAAAATCAAATCCACGCCGGATCTCAACGATTCCATCGTCCTGAAGAAAAAAGAAATCGATTATAGCATTTTTTCAGTCCCTGTAGCTTCAACTTTCACCCCTGCGAAGGGTAAGGCTTCCAGGGTAAAACGGACGCCGCCGCCCACACTCTATAATTCCTATGCATCCATAGGTTTGGGCAACTACAACAATGCGTTGGTAGATTTGTACACCAGCAGGGGCTTTAACCGGGGAGAGGATTTGTTGGACTTTGGCCTAAGCCACCATTCCTCCCGTGGGGCCATTGAGACCACCCCTTTGGATGCTGATTTTTACAACACCAAACTGGACGTTTCCTATGCCAAAAAGGATAGGGACATGGATTGGGGTGCCAGTGTGGGACTACAACACCAATTGTACAATTGGTACGGAATTGAAAATGGGGCATTTGATGAGGCAACCATAGCTTCTTTGGATGAAACCCAAAATTATTTCAATGCCCAGGCCAAGGCCCACCTCAATTTGGAGGATTCTCCCTTTAAAAAGGGGCAGGTAATGTTGCGTCGGTTTTGGGATGCCACGGAATCTGGTGAGAACAGGGTGGTTTTGGAACCTACGGTGGAACTGCCCATTACCGAAGAATTGGTCACCATAAATGCAAAATTGGATTATGTTGGTGGAAATTTTAAAAATGCCTCCTTGAACAACACCGTCAATGATGGGGAGATCAATTATGGTCAATTTCAAGCGGGGATAAATCCGAGCCTTTTGGTACTACGTGACGATTTAACCTTAAATCTGGGTGCTAATTTTGTGTATGGCATGGATGTGGAAAATAGCGATTCCAACTTTTACATTTATCCGGCAGTTACGGCTTCCTACCGAGTAATGGATGAAACGGTTATTGCCTATGGTGGAATAGAAGGGCAATTGGAACAAAACTCGTACTACGATTTTGTCCAGGCCAATCCCTATGTGTCCCCGACCTTGGACATTCAACCAACTGATCGGCAATACGAAGGGTACTTGGGATTGAAGGGGCAATTGGTTTCCAATGTGGGGTATAACATTAAAGGATCTTACACCGCGGAAAACAGAAAGCCCTTGTTCTTTATGAATCCACAGAATTTGTTCCGAAATGACGACAAGGGATATTTTTACGGGAATTCCTTTCAAGTATTTTATGACGATGTAAAAACCTTGGGCATTTTTGGCGAATTGAATATTGATGTCAATCGGAATTTTACCTTGGGCATCAACGCTGAGTTTTTTGATTATGATACCGAAACGGATAATCCTGCATGGAACCTGCCCAGTGTCAAGGGCTCATTGTTCTTGGATTACCAGATAAACAAACAATGGTATCTAGGGGCCAATCTTTTTTATGTGGGAGAGCGTGACGATTTAATGGCACAGGCAATTCAAAATGCCCTTCCGTCCGAATTTCCGGCCACCATTGTTACCTTGGAAGGATTTTTTGATGCCAATGCGCATGCAGGGTATCGGTTTAATGATCAACTTTCCGTCTATGTAAAGGCTTCCAATATCGCCAATAACAATTATCAACGTTGGGCGAACTTTAGCGTACAGGGATTTCAGGCATTGGCTGGGGTTTCCTATAAGTTCGATTTTTAAAGTTATCCCAAAATTCTGGACATTCAACTGCTTTATATCTATCTTCCATGGCTAGGAGCTTATAAACTTGGCACATCAAATAAGATATAAGGAAGGCGATATTTTTGGAGTAAAGGGTAAAAAAGTGGATGGTAAAATACTTTTTTCCCAATTGCAAAAGTATGATGCAGCATCCTTAACCACGGACTACTCCATAAAGTTGGTTCTGAAGGGCATGGAGAAATATGTCTTTAACGGGCTTACAAAAACGGTGAAACCCGGTCAGTTTTTATTGGTGCCTCCAGGAGTTGAGCTTCAAACTCAGGTGATAGAGGGCCAGGGAGCTACTGGTATATGTATCTATTTGTCCAAGGACAGTTTTGAGGAAAGGTGTCATGACCTGACCCTAGAACCCATGAAAATGCCAACTTTCCCATTGGCCGTCAGCACTACAGGGCGAGATGTACTTCAAAAAGTAGCTAGAGGTGGCTGCAAAATTTCTCCTGACCACTACTTAAATGAAATTTTGGATTTCATGCCACAGTTCTTAAGCCATTATTCAAAAAAAGTGCAAGGAATCAAAGTCAAAAAATGGGAAACCAAGCTCCATTTAAGTGAAAATTTGGAAAAGGCACGGGCTTTTATGGACGAATATTTTTCCCATAAAATGAATCTTGATAAAATTGCCCAGATTGCTTGTCTTTCTCCTTTTCATTTCCAAAGAAATTTTAAGACGGTTCATGGGGTAACCCCAACCCAGTACCTAATGAAACTCCGAATTCAGCACGCTAGAAAATTAATTTCTACAGGGATGCCGTTACATCAAGTGGCCATGAAATCCGGTTTCCGTGATGTGAGATACCTAAGAAAGTGCTTACTGGATTGAATCCAAAACCAATTTCGCAAGATTTTTGCAGGGCAGATTTAGATCTAGAGTAAATTCCCTCTATGTTTTTATTGAATTTGATCGTAAACAGCAGGGATTTGAAGAAGAACGTACTAAAAAGGGATGTCTTAACGTGCATTATGTTGGGTGCCAGTTTATTGTTTAGTTTGAGCTGTACTGGCTTTCAAGAAGAGGCGAAATATGAAATCAAGGAGTTTTTTGATTTACCCTATTATCAAGGGGCAGATGCTGATAGCATAAAACACAAACTAAATTTGTTTGTGCCACAGGGCGTCCAAAATCCACCCTTGCTATTGTGGATACATGGTGGTGCCTGGGCATTTGGGGGAAGGAAGTTTGAAAGCAATCTGGCCAGGAAGTTTGCAAGGGAAGGGGTGGCCGTGGCGGCTATAAGCTATCGGCTAAGTCCAGGTACTTGGAGGAATCCAAAATTTAAGGAGGGAATCCAGCATCCGGAACATATTAAAGATGTGGCCAGGGCTTTTGCCTGGGTTCATGATAATGGACGAACCTATGGGTACGATACCCATTCCATATTTGTAAGTGGGTATTCCGCTGGCGGGCACCTGGCCGCACTACTTTCTATGGATCCGACGTACTTGCATGCTGTGGGTAAATCGGTGCGGGATGTACGAGGGGCAATTCCCATAGCCGGGGCCTATGATATTTCGGCCTATCACCAGAGCCATTTAAAATACAATGGCAGGGAAATGGCAGAAAAACACGTGCAAGCCGTTTTTGGGAATACCGAAGCGTCGTTCAGAAATGCTTCACCTACGAGTTTTGTGAATAATCAATGGGTACCCATGCTTGTGATATCGGAAAGGGAGACCTACGATTATACAAGGCTACTGGAAAATGCTGCAAAACAGGCAGAATATCACCATATGCAATTCCATCATATCAGCAATGAAGATCATGAATCACTTTTGGATAATTTGGCAAAGTCTGATCAAAGTCCATACAGAAAAATGATCTTGGACTACATTTGGGAGCATAGGGTACCATATAAAACCCTCCAAGCAAATGGTGTTCAGTTGGCATATCGGGTGTTTGGAACTGGTGAACCCCTTTTTGTTTTGAATGGGGGTCCAGGTTTTTCCAGTCATAATTTTCAGGGTTTGGCACAAAGATTCTCAAAAACCCATCAAGTTGTAATCTTTGACCAAAGGGGTACAGGTTTTTCCGAGTTGAATTCCGAAACGATTTCCATGAAGGCCATGGTAGAGGATTTGGAGGCACTCAGAAAACATTTGGGATATGACCAGATAAGTTTGTTTGGACAATCCTTTGGTGGAATGTATGCCATGTGCTATGCAAAAGCCTATCCCAATTGCGTAAAGTCCATGATTTTATCCCATTCTGGGGGAATGGACCTTCAATTTTTGGATGAGACCAATGAACGATTAATGCGTGGTTTAGCACCCGAAGATCATGAATCCCTGAGGGAGGTGTCAAGCATCAAAAACCCGGAACTACGAATGCTAGAACGACATAGGGCTTTGGCAGCAGGGTACGTTTTTGATAAAAATTTACGCAACCGTGTTTTTAAAGGGCTTGCCTTCAAATCTAGATTCTATCCGGAAGTGAATGAACAGGTTTGGTCTGATCTTAGAAAAAATGGCTACAACGTTTTTAAGGCAATGCAGCAGTTTGCAAACCCTGTGCTGATCTTGCACGGAGACCATGATGTTGTTCATCCAAAGTACGCTACATTGGCACACCAGACATTCCCCAATTCCAAACTCACCATCCTTAAGAATTGTGTCCATTACGGTTGGCTTGATGCTCCAAAAAATTACTTTGCGACCATTGAGAATTTTCTTCGTAGCCCATAGGTTTGTAGGAAAAATACAATAAAGTGTTAGGAAAATCGTTAGTACATGACCGCCAACCCATTTATTATGAATGGATTGGAAACCCCATATGGATTGGAAATCATGCGATTGCGATTCAGCTACATATTGACCAACCTCACAATTCCCCTGTTTTTTTCGACGGCGGTGGCCCAAAATCTAGTCCATAATGGTGGATTCGAGGATTTTGTGGATTGCCCTGTTAAAATGAGCAATCTCAACGGTGATGCCGAGTACTGGAGCGCTCCAACCCTGGGCACCACGGATTATTTTAACGAATGCAGCAAGACCAAGCTGGGAATCCCCATGAATTTTAAGGGAAAGCAGGAAGCCTATGAAGGTATCGCCTATGCGGGCCTTTATCTTTTTGCGCCCAAGGACTACAGGGAATATATTCAGGTGGCTTTGACCGAAACGCTGAAGAAAGGACATCGATATCGATTGAGCCTCACTTTAAGTCTTTCCGAAAAATCGGATGGCGCAGTAATGGACATTGGGGCCGTTTTTGCACAAAAACCCCTGTCAATTCATACCAAAAGACAACTCTCCAATGCGGTTTTAGCCTCTAATCAAACCAGAACAACACATGCCAAACAGTTTTCGGCAACCGGATTTTATGACGACAAAACGGAATGGATGCAGGTGAGCTTGGATATTGTGGCAAAGGGCTTCGAAAGTCACTTGATATTAGGGAACTTCAAAAGCAATGGAGGAACACACTATCTCGATTTTGGAAAAAAGACCACCCCGGGAGAAGGGTACTCGTACTATTATTTGGACGATGTATCGCTCGTTTATCTTGGACCGGATTACCAGCCAAACCAAAGTTATGTGCTCAACCACGTAAATTTCGACTTTGACCGTTTTGAATTGGAACCCAAGGCCAAACAAAGCCTAAAGGATGTTTTCGATTACCTCAGGAAAAACCCAAGCCTAAAAGTTTCCATTAGTGGGCATACGGACGACCAAGGTTCGGAAGAATACAACGATGTACTATCCAAACAACGCGCCCGAACGGTTGCTCGATTTTTGATGAATTTGGGCTTGGATTCCCGAAGGATATCTTCAGAAGGATATGGGAATAAGCTTCCCATTGATAGTGCGCTTACCGACAAGGCCAGACGAAAAAACCGGCGTGTGGAATTTGTGATGACGGAATTCGTGGACGAATAGATTTAGTCAGGAGGGCTTGAAGCTTGTCCATCATCTTCAAGCATGTCTTTTAGGTCCATATCAAATTCCAAAACAATGGCCCCGGTGTTTCCACCATCCAGTACAAAAAAGGATTCCGATTTATACCCCTTGGAGCTAATGTTGATCTTCCAATGAAAGTTCTTGGTACTACTTAGTTCAAACGAACCATCCAAATCTGTATAGGTAATGTTGTCCGTGGTCTGAAGTTCCACGGCCGCTCGATAAACAGGAAAGCCGAGCTCATCGACAATTTTGCCCATAATCTTGTTTTGCCCAAGACCAAAACAGGGCAGCAAAGTTAACACAAGCATACAGGTCACTATGCGCATCATAGTAAGATTTGGACTATTGTAACGCTTTATTTGGAAAGTTAGTATCATAGGAATGAGGAAATTAGCTCAATTTAAAATACCTGTAAAGGCAATACAGGCTTAAAACCCACGTTTATACTAACAGCACGGGAACCTAAAACAACGATAGTTATGTTTTATAAGGTTACCCGTATTTTTTTTGTCCCTCTTTTTGGTTTATTGCTCGGTAGTGCGGTCTACGGACAAAACCTGGTTATGAACCCCAGTTTTGAAAACTACAAAACTTGTCCAGTCAACATCACCGGATTTGATGCCGTTTTGGAAGATGTTTCCCTGCCGTCCTCAAGTTCCGGGGACTATTTTAACACCTGTGGTTCCGCAGATTTTGGTGTGCCTACCAATTTCAAGGGAATGCAAAAGGCCATTGACGGTTCTGGTTACGTGGGGCTATACTTTTATGCATTGAACGACTACCGCGAATATGTTCAACTGAACACCACCAAAACACTAAGGGAAAAACACCCATACAAGATAAGTCTGCAATTGAGTTTGGCCGAAGCCTCCAGTTTGGCCTTGAGGAATATTTCCATCTTATTGGTCAACAAAAAGGTAAAGCTCCCCAATAGCTCTGCCTTGACGAGTTCGCGAATGGATTTTCAAGAAGACCTTGAGTTTCATAAGGTAAAACTAAAACCGAGCACCTCTTTGGCAAACACGGACGACTGGATTACCATGACTGCAGAGTTTGAAGCCAGGGGGTTTGAGAACCACATTATTGTGGGCAACTTTGATGACAACACAAATACAGCGCTTTTGGAACAAGACGGTCCCGTTTTGTCCAGCGACTTCTCCTATTATTACCTTGATAACGTAGCGCTTGAAGAGTTGCCAAGGGTAAACTATGAAAAAGATAAGATCTATGTGCTTGAGCGCAACCCTTTTGAGCCTAAGGGATATGAACTGGATGCCGAGGCCATTGCCAGTGTCAAAAAGATATTCAAATACCTAAAGGAAAATGCCGAAGTGCAGATGAAGATTACCGGGCATTCGGATGACATAGGTCAACCTGGCTACACCAAGTTTATTTCCTCGCTTAGGGCCAGGGCCGTGGCACTCTATCTTACAAAACTTGGGATAGACGATAGTCGTATTGTCTGGGAAGGTGTTGGCGATACAAGACCCTTAGGCAACGGGAAACTCAAACAAAACCCCCTCGAAGATCGTAGGGTGGAATTTGTGATGACGGAAACAAAAAACTAGTTATTGACTAGACGTCTTAAATCTGCAAATATTTCTATAATTAATTGATTATCAAGGAAATGCATCTTGGTACAAGTGGGTATTGTCGGTTTTTAAAGTACCTCCGACGTTCCCCTTACATTTTCTATTTTTGAAGGAAACCTTCAAAACATGAAAAATTTCGTTTACTGTTTTTTCGTACTTCTATTTTTGATAGCCTGTAATCCAAAGGAAGAAGTGGATTTAATTGTCCATAATGCCAATATTTATACCGTAGACGGGGATTTCTCCACAGCCAATGAAATGGCGATTTCCGAGGGGAAGATTGTTGCAGTGGGGAATGCCAATTCACTCCTTGAAAAATTTAATGCAAAGGAGCAATGGGATGCCCAGGGAAAAACCATAGTTCCTGGTCTTATAGACGCCCACTGTCACTTTTATCGTTTGGGATTGACCCAACAGGTTGTGGATTTGGTGGGGACCAGAAGTTTCGAGGAAGTTTTGGAACGGGTAGTGGCTTTTCAAAAAGCACGGGCTTCCAATTTTATTCAGGGAAGGGGCTGGGATCAAAACGATTGGGAGGTAAAGGAATTTCCAACCAAGGAAAGATTGGACGAACTCTTCCCCAATACCCCTGTTGCGTTGGAACGCGTTGATGGTCATGCCTATTTGGTGAACCAAAAGGCGCTGGATTTAGCTGGCATTGATGGAACAACCATAATCGATGGTGGGGAAGTAGTCAAAGCACAAGGAATACCTACGGGAATTTTGGTCGATAACCCTATGGAATTGGTTGATGCAGTTATCCCGCAACCCAACAGAATGGCACAGATCCAAGCCTTAAAAGATGCCGAGCGCCTTTGTTTTGATTATGGACTGACCACAGTGAACGATGCCGGAATCGACCGATCTACCATTGAACTTATCGATAGCTTGCAGCAAGCAGGAGACTTGTCCATGCGGATATATGCCATGATCAGCAACACCCAAAAAAACCTGGATCATTATCTGGCCAAAGGAATTGTAAAGACTGAAATGCTCAACGTACGATCGGTAAAAGTGTATGGTGATGGCGCATTGGGATCTCGGGGAGCGGCCTTGCGCGAACCTTATTCGGACCATGAAGGGCACTTTGGTGCCATGGTAACTCCAGTGGATCAAATTGAATCTTTGGCCGAACGGATTTCGGCTTCAGATTACCAAATGAATACCCATGCCATTGGCGATTCCGCAAACATCGTGGTTTTAAGGGCCTACAAAAAAGCACTGGAAGGAAAAAAGGACAGGCGCTGGAAGGTGGAGCATGCCCAAGTCATCACCGAGGAGGATTTTGACCATTTTTCCGAAGGAATAATCCCCTCAGTACAGCCCACCCATGCCACTAGCGACATGTACTGGGCAGAGGACAGATTGGGCCCAGAAAGGGTCCAAGGTGCCTATGCGTTTAAAAAATTATTGGACAAAGCTGGACTGGTCGCTCTGGGTACAGATTTCCCGGTGGAACAGGTAAATCCATTCCTTACGTTCTATGCATCGGTGGCACGTCAGGATTTGGATAAATTTCCCAAAGGCGGTTTTCAAATGAAGGATGCCCTTAGCCGGGAGGAAACCCTGAAAGGAATGACGATTTGGGCTGCTTATTCCAATTTTGAGGAAGCTGAAAAGGGAAGCTTGGAACCTGGAAAATTTGCCGATTTTGTAGTATTGAGTGATGATATCATGACCCTTACAGCCGACAAGATTCCAAATCTAAAGGCTGAGCATGTCTTTTTGGGAGGAAAAAAAGTAAAATAAAAAAAGCCCCGACCATCGGGGCTTTTATACTTGATATTCTGTGTCTTATATGCTAATGGCCAAAGAAACCCTAGTGGTTCCCCAACCCATAACCAAGTTTCCGTTGTCGTCGAAAGCCATGGAAAAGGCTTCTAAGGACTCGCTATCGGAACTTGCTTTTGCTTCTACTCTGGCCACATCTGCAGCACTATCATAGGAGTAAGCCCCCCATTGATTCAGGTTACCGTTTAATATGACAGTCCACTCACCGTCCCCAGGAATTGTGAACATGGAGTAGGTTCCTGCTTTTACAGCCTTTCCACCTACGGTGGCATCTTTATAAAAAGTGATTTCAGCAGCTTCATTGGCTCCAGTTCTCCAAACCTTTCCTGCAGGTGCAAGATCAGCTAAACTTCTTCCTTTCAATTGAGGTCGGCTATAAATAACCCTTACCGACTTATCGGATACCCTATAACTCGAAGGGTAGGATGCAATATCAGCAGGACTTTTGTCCAGACCGCTAAATTTTTGGGCCGTGCTTTCCGTAGAAAATACTAAGGACAAGATTAAAATGGCAAGTGAAAAAATTCTTTTCATGATAATGATTTTAGTTGTTCCCAAAACTAGGGTGTTATTGAATGGTGATTTTATAAAAAGACGTTAAAATTTAACAAGACTTACAAAGTGATCGGGATTTGTGGTTTATCCAAACATATGATAACACTTGTTTCTGAAAATAGATATTGTAATTACAATTTGTAGTCATATTCACTATTAATGTTTGGTATTTGATATTACTGACGGATATTTGTTTCGAAAATGTTACAAACAGATTGAATTATGTGCGGAATAGTATGCGCGTTTGACGTGAAGGAGAGTACGGAGGCCCTAAGGCCACAATTATTGGAAATGTCCAAAAAAGTAAGGCACAGAGGTCCGGACTGGAGTGGAATTTATTCGGATGATAAGGCCATTTTGGCCCATGAGCGATTGGCGATCGTTGACCCGGTATCAGGAAAACAACCCTTGTTCAGCGAGGATGGAAAACTGGTATTGGCAGCCAATGGTGAAATATACAACCACAGGGAACTTAGGGCCCAATTTGATGGAAAATATCAATTCCAGACCCAATCGGACTGCGAGGTGATCCTTGCCCTTTATAAAGAAAAAGGAGTGGATTTTGTGGATGACCTCAATGGAATTTTCGGTTTTGCCCTTTATGATAGTGAGCAGGACGAGTATTTTATTGCCCGTGACCATATGGGCATTATCCCTTTATATATTGGTTGGGATAAGCACGGGACCTTTTATGTTGCTTCGGAACTTAAGGCTTTGGAAGGAACTTGCTCTAAAATAGAGTTGTTTCCTCCAGGACATTATTTGCACAGCTCCGATGGCGAGTTCAGGAGATGGTACCAAAGAGATTGGATGGAGTACGACGCCGTTAAGGAAAACGAGACCAGTATTCAGGAGCTCAGGGAAGCGCTCGAGGCAGCGGTACACAGACAATTGATGTCCGATGTGCCATATGGAGTGCTGCTTTCCGGTGGTTTGGATTCCTCTGTGACCTCTGCAGTGGCCAAAACATACTCCCAAATGAGGATTGAGTCTGGCGATACCAAGGAAGCTTGGTGGCCACAATTGCACTCTTTTTCCGTGGGCTTGGAAGGTTCTCCAGATTTGGCAGCGGCCCAAAAAGTAGCGGACCATATAGGAACAATCCATCACGAGATAAAATTTACCATCCAAGAAGGTTTGGATGCCATCAAGGATGTAATCTATAACCTTGAAACATACGATATTACTACCATCAGAGCCAGCACACCCATGTACCTTATGGCAAGGGTCATTAAATCCATGGGAATAAAAATGGTGCTGTCAGGTGAAGGAGCAGATGAACTATTCGGTGGCTACCTATACTTCCACAAGGCCCCAAGTCCAAAGGATTTTCACGAAGAGACAGTGAGAAAACTGGATAAGTTACACATGTACGATTGTCTTAGGGCGAACAAGTCCTTGGCGGCTTGGGGCATTGAAGGCCGGGTTCCATTTTTGGACAAAGAGTTCATGGATGTCGCTATGCGTATCAACCCAAAAGACAAAATGATCAACGGCGAACGCATGGAAAAATGGGTGATTCGAAAAGCTTTCGAATCCTATTTGCCTGAAAGCGTGGCCTGGAGACAAAAAGAACAATTCTCCGACGGAGTGGGGTATAGTTGGATTGACACCCTAAAAGCTCTGGTAGAGGAAGAGGTAACGGACAAGCAGTTGGCCAATGCCCACTTTAAATTCCCGATCCAGACTCCGACAACCAAGGAGGAATATTATTATCGTTCCATCTTTGAAGGGCATTTCCCTTCGGATGCAGCAGCCCTAAGTGTTCCGCAGGAACCATCGGTGGCCTGTAGCACCAAGATTGCCCTAGAGTGGGACGAAGCCTTCAAGAACATGAACGATCCATCCGGAAGGGCGGTCGCCAATGTTCACGAAGATGCATACGTAAAATAGCCGACCCATTATAGTTTATGTAGTAGGAAGATGCTGTTTTGTTTCATTTTCAATTAGTCAGAAAAGCCCCTTGAAAAAGGGGCTTTTTGATGGTGAGAACAACACTTACTGATGGAAATCAGGAACTGAATTTTTTAGGTGATCTTCGTAAGGGAATGGAAAATCCCATTTCAAGATTGGTGCTGTTATAGCCTGCGTTGGGACGCCCAAACCCAGCATTTGACACATGGCGCACCCCATATCGTAAATCGACCATTACACTATTGATCCTGTACAAAAAGCCTGTGGCTAGTATATCTGAAAAAGCAAACCCCTTTTTTTGGCGATAGGTCTCCGTATCGATAATCATGGGGCCAACACTTCCCAAAACATACCAATCCAAGTTTTTTTGAAGAGTATAGCTCATTTGAAGCCCTAGATTGAGTACGTACTCGTTCATATCACGCTGCAGCATAACGGCTGGCTCAGCAGTAGAAGTTTCCGATGTTTTGCTCACGGCTTTCACTTCCTTGCTAGAGGCTTCTATTTTGGGAAACTCGCCTTGGGTGCTAAAGTATATACCAGGCTCTATATTGAGCCCGATACGCATTTTATTGACCTTGGTGAGGTTGAGGTTGTAGTTGATTTTGATAAAACTTACATCGTAGGTATAGGAATCCGAGGAAAAGGGGAAGGACTGTTGCGTTCCCTGCCCATAATTTAATCCCAGCCTTTGATTAAATGGGTCCTGTTCATGGTTCATCTGGCTGTACCCGCTGTACAAACAAAGAACGAATACCACTTGGGCGACCGTCCATTTTTGGAAGTTGGTGAGTGTTCCCATTATCTTGTTGAGGTTTGGTATGTAACAATGTAATGGGGGGAATTGTCTTTAATATATCCATAGGAACCCGGTCCAGATTCCAGATATTTGGCAAGATCAAGATTCTGGACTCCTTCCTTTTACGGAAAAATGTACAGGTACTTTGGATTAGGAATGGGAATAGGCCTCGTCAGGTGTCACCCCAATCTCTTTTTTATATCTCAAGGGAGTTTTTCCGGTAGCTTTTTTAAATACATGGTAAAAAGCCGATTTGGAGTTGAATCCGGCCTCCAGGCCAATGGCCGTTATGGTGTACTCCGAAAAGTCCGGATTTTTAAGGTAGTTTTTGGCCTCAGTGATTCTTAGGTCATTGACATAATCGGTATAGTTGGTGTGTAGTTCGTTTTTTATGACCTTGGATAAATGGCTGGAGCTAAGGTCTAAATGATGGGCAACCGTTTCAAGGGTCAAATTGGGGTCTAAAAAGGCTTTTTCTTCCACAACCAATTTTTGAAATGCCTGAACGTGCTCGTTTTTGGCTTCACCTTGATTGGCAATTTTATTGTTTTTTACGGTATAGGCCCGAATACGTTTACGTTGTTCGATAATCCCAAATTTGTAGATTCCCACATGGCCCAACCAGTAAATGGTCGCCGCAATAACAATCCAGAGGGAATAATAGGATACATTGCTTCCCGGAACAAAAATGTTTCTATAGGTCAGATAGGCCCATAACAGGGTTCCAAGAAAAATTACGATTAAGGTGTACTTTAACCAATTTAGACTGGTGCGTATTACCTTGGGATTGAAGCCGACATGATGATTTCCAAAGGAAAATACTTTGATTATAGCCGCGGAAAGCAAAACAATGGCAAAAAGTACCGAGAAAATCTCAATGCCCATTACAAGCCTGCTAAATACGTCAAATACGGCATTTTCACTTCCATTCAGAACAAAATAGATGCGAAAAAGTAAAGTAAGCAATAGAAAGAGGGAAAAGGGGGCCAGCAAGCGCTTTTCAACGGCCGTGATTTTAGACATAGGCGTTAAAAAGTGGTGCACATACATGTAGAGCAACACCGGAATTAGGGCCGCGGAAGGCAAATATACGTAGCAGTACATGCTTTTTAAGGTCATGAGCCCCACATCGGGCAAAATATATTGGAGATTCCCCAAGGAATAGGCCAATACCAAAAAACCCAATAAACGGGTGCTAATGGATCTAAATTTCTTCGTGTTAAAAACCAAAAAAGAAAAGATAAACCCTTGAATGATTCCTGCTATTATAAGGCAATTGTAGATATTTAAATCCATCATTTTCAGGCTCTTATTAAATATATGAAATTTAAATTTGACCTAAACGCAATGAGAATAAGGGTTTTGAGCGATTTTTCTGATGGAATTCCAGTGAAAAAACTTCTGATTTTACCCTTTTTTGGCAAGGATTTTTTGAGTTTTCCCGATTCCGCCAAAAAATGGTTTTTTGAGCTTGAATTTTCCACAATTATTTGTTGATAACTTAAGGGGTCTAACAGACCTGAAACACCTATTTACATAGGGTATTCGTTATATTTGTAAGATTTGAAATTTTCAAGGCAAATAAAGAAGATGTATGAGCGAAGAAGCTAAAAAAAATCAATATTCCGCGGATAGTATCCAGGCCCTTGAGGGCATGGAGCACGTGCGCATGCGTCCCTCAATGTATATTGGCGATGTTGGGACCAGGGGATTGCATCATTTGGTATATGAAGTGGTGGATAATTCCATTGATGAGGCCATGGGAGGTCACTGTGATACCATTGAGGTCATTATCAATGAAGATAATTCCATTACTACAAAAGATAACGGTAGAGGTATTCCTGTAGGCCTCCACAAAAAAGAAGGTGTTTCCGCCCTGGAGGTGGTTATGACCAAGATCGGTGCCGGGGGTAAATTCGATAAGGATTCCTATAAGGTGTCCGGTGGTTTGCATGGTGTTGGGGTTTCCTGTGTCAATGCCCTATCCAGCCATCTAAAAGCAGTGGTGCACCGGGAAGGAAAGATTTGGGAACAGGAATACGAAAGAGGAAAGACCCTATATCCTGTAAAAAGCACTGGTACCACAAAAGAAACAGGAACCACGGTAACCTTTGTTCCTGACGATACCATATTCACCCAAACAACGGAATATAGCTACGATACCTTGGCCAATAGGATGAGGGAACTGGCTTATTTGAACAAAGGGGTGACCATAAGCCTTACAGATAAGCGAAATAAGGACGAGAAAGGGGAGTACATTTCCGAAACCTTCTATTCAGAAGAAGGACTGAAGGAATTTATCAAGTTTTTGGACGAGACCAGGGAACCTTTGATCCAAAGTGTGATTTCCATGGAAGGTGAGAAAAACGGAATTCCCGTGGAAGTGGCCATGATCTATAACACTGGATTTTCGGAAAACCTCCATTCCTATGTAAACAATATCAATACGCACGAGGGAGGTACCCATTTGTCCGGATTTAGGAGAGGCCTGACCACAACCCTGAAGAAATATGCCGATAATTCCGGCCTTTTGGATAAGTTAAAGTTTGAAATCTCCGGGGATGATTTCCGGGAGGGCTTAACGGCCATTGTTTCCGTAAAGGTGGCAGAACCCCAATTCGAGGGTCAGACCAAGACCAAATTGGGTAACCGGGAAGTAACCAGCGCCGTAAGTCAGGCAGTTTCTGAAATGCTGACGGATTATTTGGAAGAACACCCGGATGATGCCAAACAGATTGTTGAAAAAGTAAAATTGGCGGCCCAGGCACGTCATGCTGCCGCAAAGGCCCGGGAAATGGTGCAGCGAAAGAACCCAATGAGTGTTGGGGGACTCCCTGGAAAATTGTCGGATTGCTCCGAGCAAGATCCAACCAAGTGTGAGGTGTTCCTAGTGGAGGGAGATTCCGCAGGGGGAACGGCCAAGCAAGGTAGGGATAGAAATTTCCAAGCTATTTTGCCGCTTCGTGGTAAGATTTTGAACGTAGAGAAAGCCATGCAGCACAAGGTTTTTGAAAATGAGGAAATCAAGAATATCTATACGGCACTTGGAGTAACCATAGGTACCGAGGAGGATAGCAAGGCCCTCAACCTGGAAAAACTTCGATACCATAAGGTGGTGATCATGTGTGATGCCGATGTGGATGGTAGCCATATTGAAACCTTGATCCTGACCTTTTTCTTCCGCTATATGCGGGAATTGATCGAGAATGGGCATGTTTACATTGCCACTCCGCCACTTTACCTTGTTAAAAAGGGAAGTAAAAAGCGATACGCTTGGAACGATGAGGAACGCGATGAAATCGTGGAGTCCATGAAAGGTGGGGCGGGTATTCAACGGTACAAAGGTCTTGGAGAAATGAATGCCGAGCAGTTGTGGGATACTACAATGAATCCAGAGTTCAGGACCTTACGCCAAGTAACTATCGAAAACGCTACGGAGACGGATCGAATATTTTCTATGTTGATGGGGGATGAAGTACCACCAAGGCGGGAATTTATCGAGAAAAATGCAGTTTATGCCAATATAGACGCATAGCGGTATTCATCATATAAAACAAAAATCCCAGGGAAACCTGGGATTTTTTTTATGCGGTAAATCAGCAAACACATCAGTGCCACTCGAACGTTCCGTTTTCAAACGACCAATCGTTTCCAAAGAAACCGGCACATTTAACAGCGTCCGTTCCATATTCCATAATATCATTGCTAAACAAAAGCAAATCGGGATACGATGTTCCGTTCAATAGGTAGTGGTTGCTGTAAATGGCTTTCATTCCATCAATACCAGTTGCAGTTACCACCCCAACACTGGCTGTGTCACTATCCGGTCTGGGTGCAATAAAGTACATTCCCCATTGATTCCCCTTTACGGATTTTTTGTTTAATACCACCTCATTGTTCTTGACTACAACAGGAAAATCTTTTAAAAGTTTGTTCCATGCAGCATTGTTATCGCTATTGCCATAGATGACCACATTTCTATTGGAATAAGCTCTGGTTTTGAAGTCGACATCGGCGACCAATTCAACAGACCCGTTGGCTCTGTAATAAAAGGTTTCAGCATCCAAACGGGCTTTATTATAGAACCAGTCATTTTCCGTTGCTGTTCCCTTTGTGGCATAAACGAAAACCATTTGGTTATTGAATGCATCCTTGAACCCCCCATTTCTATGGGGTCCTTTTTCTTGGTAGGATGGTTTAACGCTTTGTTCCCAAGAACCATTGTTGTTTTTCAGATATACATGGTCTGCAGGGGTGACCTCTAGTTTGGTGTCATCAATCTGAAGGGATTTGGAGTCTGCTCCCAAGTCTTGCCAATCCAATTGTAACGAGCTTACATTGTTTGTTTGTATCGAAATTCCATTTTCTCGGGTAAAATCCACCGAACTTACTTCGAATGGTTTTTGTTGCTGTAAGATGGTTGCAAAATGTGAAGTGGCCGAAACACCCGGAGAGGCGGTGTAAAACTCCATCTTTTGGATTTCCGAATCTTGTGGAATGGTTCGTTGTTTAAAAAGGTCGAATATAGGAGGCCAATCCATGCTGTGGTCCCCGTACCAATGTGTTCCGCCCGGATACTCGTAATAGGTAAAATCGGGATGGAACTTGCCAAGTACCTGCCTCATTTCCCTCGCAATAAAGGTGGGCACTACATTGTCTTTTTCCCCATGGAGCACATAAATACCATGTTGCAGGTAGTTGCGCTTCAATTTTAAGGTCCTACTTGGGTTTCCGGCTCGTTGGATCATGTGGTCCATGGCCGTTAGCTGGGGTTTCTTTTGCATCTCTTCCAACATTTTGGGCGTAATGCCCCATCGCTTAAGCTCTTCCTTACTGGCACTTAAGGCCCTTTTTACAAAGCTATCGCGATAACCCAATAAATCTGGATACCCTGCACAGGGTGCAATGGCTGCAAATTTATCCGGGTAGGTGGCACCAAGATACCAAGTGCCATGTCCACCCATGGAATGCCCGGTAAGATATACTTTCTGTGGGTCGGGTCGGTAGATACGTTTACCTTCCGCCAAAACTTCCAAGGCGTCCAATCTGCCCCAATCCTCCCAAGCAAAACCAAATGGTCTTCGGTTGGTGGGCGCCACTACATGCCCCCAGTCTTTTTGTTTGTAGGCATTAGCCTGGTTTACAGCTTCAACCGATGCCCCGTGCACAGACAAGAAAAGCGCCCCATTTTCAAGGTCCTTGCTGGAGGAAGGCGCTACGCTGAAATACTGCACGCTATTGTCCATTTGACTGATAAATGTGCGTTTGTGTTTTCCGTATTTGGATTTGATATCAATGGCAATTTCTTGTTCGTCCAAGGCATTACCGATAGCTCCAAGGAGTTTAAGTTTTAGGTTGGATTTTCGAGGGGTAACACCGGTTTCCAAAGATGGGATTTCAAAAGCAACCTTGCGCACGCACATAGGGGGAATGGCAGGAATTGCTGAAATAGATGTTTTGCCCATGTGTTCCGTTTGTATTTTATGATCCCTGACCCAAGTGGTTGATGCATTTATAACCCGAATGGCACCCTGGTAGGTGATAGCTTCTTCAACAAGAAGGTCTGGAAGGGTCATGTCGCGCTGCGTAATAAGAACCCCTGCTTTTGGTTGTATCAATCGGGCGCGTACCCTGGGGAATCGCCCAACTTTAACCACAAAAACATTGACCCCTTTTTTTAGTTTAATAGGAATCAGGCTATAACCGAAATCATAATAGTCCCCTTCGTGGGGAAAACCATTGATGATGGCTTGGGTATGTCCGGAAGCCTCAAATAGAACGGTGGTTTCAGCATTGGACCTATAACTTAAGTATACATAGGAACCACGGAGCGATGGGTTGTTGAAAGTACTGCTGGTGTCCACCTCGATATTGGTCCATCGTTGGGCGGAACCGGTATGGTCAATATGGCCAATTTCACCTTCGGATACGGTCTTGGAGCTCATTAAAAAATCCTTGAAGACCTTGTCGGTGGGAAACGAAATGGAGTTTAGGGCATTTCTTTTGGTGGGAAGGTAAAGGGCCTCCTTGAACAAATGGATTACTTTGCCCTCTTTGACATCGTTAATTTTTTCCTTTCCAAAATACTCAACAATATTGCCTTGACGCTTTTGTGCGTGGGCAGCTGTTCCCAACAGGATACAGGCTAAAATTAGGTTTAGTTTAATGTTCCAAGATTTTCCCATGAAATATGATTTATCGTGAAAAATTAAAGATTTGGAACAAACGGCCCAAAAAGAATAGATTACCCAAGGGGGAGGGGCGACAGACAACGTAATTAAGCCAACCAACCGACTTTGGGAATGCTGGTCAAACATGGTTTGGTTGTAGGTGATTTCATCAAATACAATAGAATTGCCATCACAGAAATACGGCTAAGTATATAGATAATAGCGTTTCACAACAAAAAGTCGGCCCCAAAGGGGTAGTTTCATAGTTTTGGGAAAAACCTCACAGAATGAAAAAGATAGTTCTTTTACTTACATTTTCTAGTTTTTCGCTAGGAATGGCCCAGTCCAATTTGAACGACTTATTGGCGGCTGGATTAAACGATGCTGAGCGATTCACAACTTCTTGGTTGGCCCCGGTCACCGAAGCCGGTGTTTACAGTATCTCCAATGGATGGTACAATTCGGCCGATGCGAAGCCCTTGGGTGGATTTGAAATTTCAATAGTTGGAAACATCACGGGTTTCAAAAACAAGAGCGATAAAAAATCATTTACCCTCAACACCGCAGATTACGAAAACCTCACCTTTGTGGACGGTAGTATTTCCAAAGAGGTGGCCACAGCCTTAGGCGATATTGAAGGTGTGGACGTAGCCATTAATGCGTTGGTGCAGGGTCAACCCGTCAGTGCCACTTTTGAGCTTCCGTCCGGACTTTCTTCGGAAGACTTGAATTTTGTTCCCTCAGGTTACATTCAGGCCAGTGTTGGTCTTATCAAGGGAACCGAGGTAAAGGCAAGGTTTCTTCCCAAAATCAATACCGATGACGTTAAAATCGGATTGTATGGATTTGGAATCCAGCACGATTTTACCAAACATCTTCCCGCGGACAAGATATTGCCTGTTGCAATTTCTGCCGTAATTGGATACACCAATCTTAGCGGAGAGTACAATTTTACCAGTACCGATGTTATTGCAGGAGAAGATCAAAGGATAGATGCAGCATTTAGTTCTTGGAACTTTAGCGCAGTAGTGTCCACCCGTTTGCCCGTAATCAATTTCTACGGAGGGTTGAACTACATCACTGGAAAGGCGGATACCAACATCTTGGGTAGGTACGAAATTGAGACCATTGCCCAACCCATTGTATATACCGACCCGTTCAATATCAGTAATAAGGTAAGTGGGGTGTCTGGAAATATTGGAACCAAACTCAAATTGGGTTTCTTCAGGATAAATGCAGATTACAACATTGCGGAGTTTAGTACCTTGACCTTTGGTATTAACTTTGGATTCCGATAAAAAAGAGTATTCCACAAGTATGCATATAAAGAAGGCCCCGACATTCGTCGGGGCCTCCTATTTTCATATGGCGTGTCTTCATCTATTCCCTGGTGGCGAAGACGGAACCATTCTCCAAGGCTAAAATTTCTGGATCAGTTGATTTTTCAAGACTTACAATAACATCCGAAACCTGCTCATCGGAATACGTAATGGTGTAAACACCATTTTCCTCAGACCATTTAAAATCGGTATAGTATGTAAGGCTGGAATTGGAGTAGCTTTGATATCGACCTAGGTAAACGTCGTTAAAAATCCACTCTTCTCGGGAAGCATTTCCGCTCTTGTTGTTGTCCAAATTGGCATCGTTCCTGACCCAAATCCCAAGAATGGGATCATTGTTCTCAGGAATACTTGTACAGTTGCTGATCGCAATAATGGATGCAATGGCCAACAATGAAAAGAACTTTTTCATAGTTTAAGTAGGTTAAATCTGATTTGGGACTACTACAACGGTAATCCGGGACGAAGTATTGTTACAAAATCGACGTACGGTACCCTCCTTTCCAATTTCTTCGTTGAACTGCACAATTTGTTAACATTGTGAGTATTTTACCTACAATTTGTTAGTGAAGCTAAAACTGCCTTAAAATGGTGAAAAGTCAGGTTTTATCTGCTTCAAATGCCTTATTTTTGAGCGTTTAAAATTAAATCTTATAAAAATGAAAGTTACCGTAGTTGGAGCAGGTGCAGTTGGGGCCAGTTGTGCCGAATATATTGCCATGAAAAATTTTGCGTCTGAAGTTGTTTTGTTGGACATCAAGGAAGGATATGCCGAAGGGAAGGCCATGGACTTGATGCAGACAGCCTCGTTGAATGGTTTTGATACCAAAATCACTGGAACAACTGGGGATTACTCCAAAACTGCTGGTAGCGATGTTGCCGTGATTACCTCTGGGATACCTAGAAAACCGGGAATGACCAGGGAAGAACTTATTGGAATCAATGCTGGGATTGTAAAATCCGTGGCATCAAGCCTTTTGGAACACTCCCCAAACACTATAATTATTGTGGTGAGTAACCCAATGGATACCATGACCTATTTGGTGCACAAGACTACAGATCTACCCAAAAACAGAATTATTGGTATGGGTGGGGCTTTGGACAGCGCACGTTTCAAATATCGTTTGGCAGAAGCCTTGGAATCTCCCATTTCGGATGTTGACGGAATGGTGATCGGTGGACACAGCGATAAAGGGATGGTACCGCTAATTGGCCATGCTACCCGAAACAGCGTAAAGGTTTCCGAGTTCCTTTCCGAAGATAAAATGCAATGGGTCGTTGAAGAAACCAAAGTTGGTGGTGCTACCTTGACCAAACTATTGGGTACCAGTGCCTGGTATGCTCCCGGAGCTGCCGTTTCTGGATTGGTGCAGGCCATTGCGTGCGATCAAAAGAAAATGTTCCCTTGCTCTGCCTTGTTGGAAGGTGAATACGGCTTGGATGATTTGAGCATTGGTGTACCTGTAATATTGGGTAGAAACGGAATTGAAAAAATCGTGGAAATAGAGTTATCGGATGCCGAAAAGGCGAAAATGCATGAAAGTGCCGAAGGTGTGAAAAAAACCAACGGACTATTGCAGCTTTAAGCTAAATTTCCATAAACTTAAATGTCATTTCGACGGTAGGGAGAAATTCATCGTTGGATTTCCCATCCCCCGGATTCGAAATGACATTTTTGTTTTAACAGTTTTGCTGCCCTCCCCATATTGCAATTCCCCTAATTTCTATTGGCAAATCTTATCGGAAATGATATATTTGCACGCTGTTTAGCAAAACATCATAAAAATTTAATAATCAATGCAGAATAAAGGACTTATAAAGCTTTTCGCGCTCCTTTTTGGTTTGGTGAGCATCTATCAGCTTTCCTACACCTTCATCACAAGTAGGTTGGAAAAAGATGCTGAGACATTCGCCATTAGCCGGATTTCGGAAGCTGAGGATGATTATGTGACTAAGCGTGAGGCTTTAGAGGCATCGTATCTGGATTCCATTGGGAGCAATCCTATTTTGGGTTTCACAAGTTATGATGACGCAAAAAAGAAGGAACTTAATAAAGGATTGGACCTTAAAGGAGGTATTAATGTGACCCTTCAGATTTCCGTAAAGGATATCTTGAAAGGGTTATCAAACGATTCCAAGAATCCAGTTTTCAATAAGGCGCTATCCGATGCGGATACCGCTTCCAAGAACAGCCCCGACACTTATTTGGAGTTGTTTTTTGATGCTTTTGATGCTATCAAGGGAGACACCAAACTGGCTTCCCCGGATATTTTTGCCAACAAGGGCCTTAGCGATGTTATCAATTTCCAAATGACGGATGACCAGGTTAAACCAATCATCCGAACAAAAATTGATGAGTCCATCGTTTCTGCATTTGAGGTGCTACGTGAGCGTATCGATGGTTTTGGAGTGACCCAGCCCAATATTCAGCGGGAGGGGAATTCCGGACGTATTCTGGTTGAATTGCCCGGTGCTCGGGATATTGCAAGGGCACAGGAGTTGTTGTCCAGTACCGCTCAATTGGAATTTTGGGAAACCTATTCGCAGAGCAACCAAAGCTTGGGCACCTTCTTTATAAATGCCAATGAAAGACTTAAGGAAATTTTGGAACCTGTTGAAGAGGAGGAAGTGGCAGAGGCCACTCCAGAATCTGAGATTGATTCCCTGTTGTCCGATGTGGCACAAGATTCCTTGGACCTTACACCACAACTGAACCCACTATTGGGGAAACTAATTCCAGGAAATCCTGGTAGCCATGCCATCGCAAGGGCTTTGGTTTCAGATACGGCGGAAATTGGAGGATATCTAAGAATGCGCGAGATCAGAAGGTTGTTGCCCAGCGATGTGCAGTTTACCAAATTCCTGTGGGAGAGACCGGCCAAGGATTCTGAGATTGTAGAATTATATGCACTAAAGTCCAATCGTGACAATACCCCAAGAATTAGTGGGGATGTAGTGTCCGATGCACAAGATTCTTTTGACCAGTACAACAAGCCTTCGGTAGGGATGACGATGAATACCAAGGGGGCCAAGGAATGGGAAAAGTTGACCGGCGATGCCTTCAACAACCAAACCGGGATTGCCATTGTATTGGATAATAAAGTGTATACTGCTCCTGGGGTTTCCAGCGGACCTATTTCAGGTGGACGTTCGGAAATTACCGGAACTTTTACCGTTAACGAGACCAAGGATATCGCCAATGTTTTAAGGGCGGGTAAACTTCCGGCCTCTGCAGAAATTATCCAATCGGAAGTAGTGGGACCATCACTTGGGCAAGAAGCCATCGACAGTGGTTTTATGTCGTTCTTGATTGCCATGGCCTTTGTATTGCTATGGATGATATTCTATTATGGAAAAGCTGGAATCTTTGCAGATATCGCCTTGATCTTGAACATCCTATTGATTTTTGGGGTGTTGACAAGTCTTGGAGCAGTGTTGACCTTACCTGGTATCGCGGGTATCGTGTTGACCATTGGTATGTCGGTAGATGCCAACGTACTGATCTTCGAACGTGTCAAGGAAGAATTGGCAAGAGGAAAGGGTAAATCCCAGGCCGTGACGGATGGATTTAGCAATGCCTTGTCCTCCATTTTGGATGCCAACATAACCACAGGTTTAACAGCGATTATCCTATTTATATTTGGTTCTGGACCCATCAAAGGATTTGCAACCACCCTTTTGATCGGTATTGTGACATCCTTGTTCACCGCCATATTTATCACCCGATTGATGGTGGATACCTATATCGCCAAAAAAGGAAGAACCTTGGATTTCTCAACTTCTTTGACCAAGAACCTGTTCAGGAACTTGAGCATTAACTTCCTGGGCAAGCGAAAAATTGCATATGTGGCCTCATTCATTTTGGTCGGAGTTGGTATTTTCTCTTTGTTGACCACCGGGTTACAACCTGGGGTAGACTTTGCAGGAGGACGTTCCTACCAAATTCGATTCGAAAAAGCGGTCAATCCATCAGAGATTGCCTCCGAGTTGAATACAGAATTTGGAAGCGGCACCAATGTAAAAACCTTTGGTGAAGCCAATCAAATAAAAGTGACCACTCCATATAAGGTAGACGTTGAGGGAATCGAGGTGGACAATGAAATTCAGGATAAATTATATACTGCATTGCAAAAATATTTACCCGATGGTACTTCGTACGAAGATTTCACCGTAGGTGCTTCTGAGAAATCCATCGGTATCATGCAATCTGTTAAGGTAGGGCCGACCATCGCTGATGATATCAAGAACAATGCTTTCTTGGCCATTATCGGTTCCTTGGTGGTGGTGTTCCTTTATATTCTGTTGCGTTTTAGAAAATGGCAGTTCTCCCTAGGAGCCGTTATTGCGGTATTCCACGATGTAATGTTCGTATTGGGTATCTTTTCCCTCACCGGAAAGATCATGCCCTTTAACATGGAAATCGATCAGGCCTTTATTGCGGCCATCCTAACGGTGATCGGTTATTCCTTGAATGATACCGTGGTGGTGTTCGACCGTATTCGTGAAATTGTCAATCTGAAGGGTTGGAACAACGGTAAGAACATTAACGAAGCCTTGAACAGCACCTTGAGTAGAACATTGAATACGTCCTTAACAACTTTGATCGTGTTATTGGCCATCTTCACTTTTGGAGGAGAGAGCCTACGAGGATTTATGTTTGCAATGATCATAGGTGTTTTAGTGGGTACCTACTCCTCCGTATTCATTGCAACGCCAATAATGTTTGATGCCTTGAAAAAGAAAATCAGTTCAGCTAAGGAATAGTTGAAATTCTATAATTTAAGAAAGCCATTAATTCAATATTGATGGCTTTTTTATTTGGGTTTATGTAAAGAATGGACTCATCAATGTTTGCCTTTCCACCTTGGATAAATCGTAAAACCACATGGGGCAAATGCTTACTTTGGGGGTAGTGATTGTACATAATCATACCCTCTTTGAAGGTAATCGCCCAATACTTTGCTATTGTCCAACACGGCATCCGATATCAATACATATTCCCTCAAAACGGCACCATGCGATTTAAAAGGCAGCGCTCCATAAGCCTGGTCAAAAGCTTGCCTGTCTTCTTTTGATAGTCTAACTCCCAGTTCGCCATCCTTGTTGAGCAACGAGAACATATAACCATTTGCCGAGGTATAGGGCATGGTCTTTCCCTTACGGTCAAAATTGGGATTGGCGGCGACCACTTTATCGTAAATCTGTAGGACCTTTTCGCGCATAGACTCAAATTTAGGTTAATTCCTTGACCATGACCTGGAAATCAAAATCCTCCTGTCCAATACTGAAGTGATGATCACCTACCGTATTGAACCCATTTTTTAGGTAGAATCGGATGGCCCGGGTATTCTCTTTTAAAACGGAAAGCCAGATTTTTTGAAATCCAAGCGTTTTTGCTTTATCAAGTAAAACGTTTTGAAGTTCTAAACCAATTTTTTGGGAAAGGAAATCCTTCAATACATAAATTTTCTGAAGTTGACAGACCCTATCAGCATCCAAAAACGGACTTGGGGAATCCAATTTAAGCTTGGCATAGCCAACGGGAAGTTCATCCACATAAGCCAACCAGAATATGTTCTTTGGTTTAGCCAAACTAGCCCGCAATTTTGGAACTTTAAATGTCTGGTCCAAATATTTTTCCAAATCGGTCGGATCGGTAAAATAATGCCCAAAGGTTTCTGTAAAAGTAAACCGGGCCAATAAGGAGATGATGACAGCGTCATCCGGTGTGGCTTCCCTTAGTTGAATCATACCGGATTGTTTTTGAGGTTGTCCAGTATTTGTCGATCGTGGTGGGTCACGTGATAGATGGTGAAATAAAGCATCTCCCGTAGCGTCAATTTCCCCATGGCCGGATGCAATACTGCATGGGAGTCCAAAGTGGTTTCATCGAGTTGGGCTATACCAGAATTCAGTAATTCCACGGCGCCCATAAGTTCCGCTAGGGCCGATTTCCTGTGTTCAAATGTAATTTTGGTGGGAACAAACCTTTCGGGAAGTACAAAATCCTTTAAGTTTTCCAGCACCTTTAAATAATCGTTCACCAAAATTTGGTAACTCCTGCTCGGCTGTTCGGCCAATCCAAATTTGGATTCCAGGACTGATGGGTCGCTGTTAAAGATTTTAGCTGTTGGGATTACCGATTTTAAAATATGGTCCAATTGCTGGCCAGAGGTCCATTTACTGCCTGGAATACGTACAAAATCCTTCTCCGTTAAACCTTCAATTTTCTGCGCAAAGGCCTTGTGGTTGATGGTAAGCTGTTCGGTGATTTCTTCCTTTTTCATTTTTAGGATTATTTGACATATCCGATGGAGCCGGTTTCCCTCATTTCCAAAATATAATCATATTGGGGTTCCAGTCCAATTTCTTTCCTGTGGGAGACAAAAACAATGGTAGTGTTACTTTCCAGGGCAATTTTATTTACCAAGGCAATGAACAGGGAGGCGTTGGCATCGTCCAGCCCAGCTGTTGGTTCATCGAGGATAAGCAAAGGAGGATGTTTTACCATGGCCCGGGCGGTCATCACCAGCCGTTTTTGACCTTGGGTAAGTTCAAGGAACTGGGTCCCTTTCTTGTCTTCCATTCCCAAAAGTTTCAACCAAGCTTTGGCAACTCTTTTTTCATGGTCTGAAGGTCGGATATAGAGTCCTACGGAATCATGGAATCCAGAAACTAGCATATGCTCCACACTGTGATATCCATTAAACTTGTCGGTCATGGAAGGGGTAAAGTATCCAATCTTGCTTTTAAGTTCCCAAACGCTTTCCCCACTTCCTTTTCTCTGACCAAACAGCGTAAGGTCCTTTCCATAGCCTTTGTGACTATCTCCAGTGATCATGGACAAAAGCGTGGTTTTACCACTACCATTTGGACCAATGAGCTGCCAAAATTCCCCTTTTTTTATGGTCCAATTGATTTGGTCCAAAACTTGCCTGCCATCAAAACTGACCGAAACATCCTTAAAACTGACCAATGCATCCGTTGTGACTTCAATGGTATTGATGGGAGGGGGAATGGCTTCTTGAAATCTTTGGGTATCCTGTCTGTTCGAGGAAAAAAAGGCGTTGGAATCGGAATACCCAATAAGTTCCCCATTTTTTAGATTGAAATATTCGGAGTTTATAGGTAAAAAATCATTCAGCCGACTGATTACCTGGACCAAAATAGTGGATTTGGCTATGGCCATAAGCTGCTCTTTTAAACTGGCTTGGGTCGCTACATCCAGGTTGTCGTAGGGATTTACGAGTACCAAAAAGTCAGGATTTTGGGAGAGCAGATATTTGAGCAATGCCTTTTTTTGTTCCCCACTGCTCATGGTCTTCAAGGACTGTTCGGTCTCCTTGGTAATGATCTTTACATCGTGCCGTTCTTCCTCATCCATGAAACGATAAATCTCAGACTTGGAAAATAACAGTCCAAGTTTATTTTCCAAGCTTTGAAATTCCTTAGAATGGGATCCATTCAATAGGTTACTCACCAAAGATTTGGTCTTGGAAGTATTATTGGTGAGAATGGCAAAACTTTTAGGTTGGTCCATGTTGGCGTAAAGGATTTCAAATTAGAAATTATCCTTGATTAACCCTAAAAATATGTACAGGATTGTCCTTATAGCTTGTAGTTTTATCCAGGAACATTCCGTTTTTAATGGCCACCTTCTGGGATGGGATATTGTCTATATGGATGATGGAAATCAATGAGGTGGACAATTGATGGTCAAAGGCATGCACCTTACATTTGTTGGCCGCTTCAAAAGCAAATCCCTGCAGCCAGAATTCCGGAAGCACGGAATATCCGATTTCCAATTCCTGAATTTCGTCCACGGTCTGTACAAGTAGTCCGCACAAACCTATCAGTTGCCCTGTCTTTTTCAGAATCAAAGCGTTCATCCCACCAAGTCCTTGATCGTACCGTTCAAAAACCCGGTCAAATTGTTGTTGGCATGCTTCCTTGGGGTCGGAGGGCAATCCCTCCCAGAATTCCGTAGAACGCGAATCGTGGTAAAAAGGCAACCAAGAATCGAAATCCTCTTGGAGCAACTTTCGGAACATAAGTCGTTCCGAACTTTGGTTTTCTAAGAGTAGGGTAGCCATCTAGTTTCTGGAATATTCCACAGTATCCCCGACTTCCAATCCCCATTGGTCTGATAATCCCGCATTGACTTCCAAAACATATTTGATGGGGCCTTGGGACGGAAGTCCTGTTTCATCCAAGGGTTGGGCATTCTTCTGAAAACTTTCAATCTCCAGGTTTTCATCGATATAAATAATGTCCAAGGCAAATTGGGTATTCTTCATATAAAAAGAATGATGGGTCACATCTGGAAATATAAACAGCATTCCCTGACCATTTTGCATGGACTCCCGATACATCAAACCAGTCTGGGTTTCATAATCGGTTTCGGCAATTTCAATATCCAAGGCAACCAAAACCGAATCACTTTCCGCTTTACGAATGCTCAGCTCCCCTTCCTTTGTGAAGGAAACAGCCTTGGTCTTTATTTCTTTTTTGGCTTCGGATTTACAACCAATTATGCTTAAAGAAAAGCATAGCAGGCATACACAAAGTTTGCACCAATTGTACATGGAAAATTATTTATGGATTAACCTTGTTGGGACGAAACATAAAATACAGTCCAACCAAAATCATCGGGATACTTAACCATTGTCCTGTGGACAATAAGCCCAAGGTTTCTTCGATACCACCCTGTTCGCGTTTGAAGTTTTCAACAACAAACCTCACCGTCCAAAGGCAAACCATAAATAGACCGAATAAGTATCCCGGTTTATTTTTCTTATCAGTTTTCCAATACAGCAGGTACAGGATCACAAATACCCCTAGGTAACAAATGGCCTCGTAAAGTTGGGCTGGGTGTCTAAAAGGAATGGACTCCAAGATACTGGCAAACTGGGGGTCGTTCTCAATGGCCTTATAGGCGGCATTGGCGGTATTTTTCCCAGTAATCCGCATAGCATCGCTTTCGGGCATATCCTGATGATCCCTAATGAACCTGGTCGCCATAAAAAAGGAACCATCAGTTTCCTTTCCGTTGATTTCAGAATTGAAGAAATTGCCCAAGCGGATAAAACAAGCACCAATAGCGGAGACTACTGCCATCCTATCCAATAGCCAGAGCATTTTAATGTCTTTCCATTTCCGGCAGTACAGCCACATGCCCACAATAGCAGCAATGGTGGCACCATGACTCGCCAAACCTGCAAAACCCGTAAAGCGAAATCCGTTCACGGTGCTGATCGGCAACAGTACGGCCAAGGGGTCCTTGGTGAATAAATCGCTTTGGTAAAAAATAACGTGCCCTAAGCGCGCGCCGAGCATAATCGAAATCATTCCATAAAACAGCAGGGAATCCAACTTTTCCATGGACTTGTTTTCATTTTGGAAAATGCGCTTCATTAGCAGCCATCCCACCACAAAAGCGACAATCCAAAGTAGGTTGTAGTACTTGAGCTGAACAAAACCCAGCTGGAACAAGGTGCCATCAGGGTTCCAGTTAAATCCTAAAAAGTACATAGAGTAAAATTTTGGACTAAGATACTTAAAGATGTTAGACCGCTGCGCTTTTAGCCGTTAGATTTGAGCCAAAAAAGCACCCCGGATTTATCAGATCCCTTTCCTTTTTAACTTGGGTCCGTGTCTAATTGTAGAACTTGTTCAGGGAACTGGGTCATAGCCCTTGCCACCCCAAGGATGACAGCTGAAAATGCGCTTAATCGAAAGCCAACCGCCTTTAAAAAGACCATGTTTTTTTAGTGCTTCCAAGGTATATGCTGAACAGGTGGGAGAGTATCTGCAGGTTGCGGGTGTCAACGGGGAAATTAGCAATTGATACAACCGGACCAACAGTACAAAGGGGGCAATAAGGATTTTTTTAAGTGACATTCCCCTAATGGGCACAGTGTTAATTGATGCTGAAAGTTGTTCCGTCCTTGCCATCCTTCAATTGGATGCCCAAGGCGGTAAGTTCGTCCCTGATTTTATCGGAAGTGGCAAAGTCCTTATTGGCCCTTGCTTCATTCCTGAGGCCAATTAACAACTCCATTACTCCACTAAAGGTTTGGGATTTATCTTCGGAAGCTGCTTGGTTCTCAATGCCCAATATATCGTGAACAAAAACAGCCATCATGTTTTGCAGCTGGTTTTTGTCGGTTTCCGTGATGGTTTCTTTTCCTTCCTTGATTAAGTTGATGTGCTTTACGGCATCAAACAAATGGGAAATAAGGATAGGGGTGTTGAAATCATCATTCATGGCGTCGTAGCACTTTTGCTGCCATGCTTTTATATCAAAATCCGAATTTGATGCAGTTTCCAATTTTGCCAGATTGTCAATGGCCTCCATTAACCGATTGTATCCTTTTTCGGAAGCCTGGAGTGCTTCATCACTCAAATCGAGAATGCTGGTATAATGGGCCTGCATCATAAAAAACCGGACAACTGCCGCGGAGTAGGGCTTGCTCAAAATATCGTTCTCTCCACTCATAATTTCCGATGGGTAAATATTATTTCCCGTGGATTTGGACATTTTCTTCCCATTTAGCGTAAGCATATTGGCATGTAGCCAATATTTTACCGGGGATTTCCCCGTGCTGGCTTCGGCCTGGGCTATCTCGCATTCGTGGTGGGGAAATTTCAGGTCCATTCCACCTCCGTGGATGTCGAAAGTATCGCCCAAATATTTGGTGCTCATTGCAGTACACTCCAAGTGCCATCCCGGAAAACCATCGCCCCAAGGGGAAGGCCAGCGCATTATATGCTGCGGTTCGGCTTTTTTCCAAAGCGCAAAATCCTGGGGATTCCGTTTTTCGTCCTGGGCAGTGAGTTCCCGTGTATTGGCGATCATGTCCTCCAACTTTCTGCCACTCAACTTACCGTACTCATGTTTTTCATTGAATTTAACCACATCAAAATAAACCGAGCCATTGACTTCATAGGCTATGCCTTTGTCGATGATTTCCTTGATGATCTCTATTTGTTCAATGATGTGTCCCGTCGCAGTTGGTTCGATGCTGGGAGGCAAAAGGTTGAACTTTTGAAGTGTATTGTGAAAATCCACCGTATACCGCTGCACCACCTCCATAGGCTCAATCTGCTCTAGTTTGGCCTTCTTGGCAATTTTGTCCTCCCCATCATCCGCGTCATTCTCCAAATGGCCAGCATCGGTAATGTTCCGTACATAGCGTACTTTATAGCCCAAATGCTTAAAGTACCGGAAAATCATATCAAAAGAGATGAACGTACGACAGTTGCCCAAATGCACATTACTGTACACGGTCGGACCGCATACGTACATGCCTATATGCCCATCATTGATGGGTTGAAAAACCTCTTTTGTTCCTGAAAGTGAGTTATGTACCCGGAGTTGCTGGCTTTTGTAAAGTTGCATGGATTTGTTGAGGGTTAAAAGTCGGTATCTAGGTTGATGTAATCCAGAAATTCCCTTCTAACAGCTTCTTCCTTGAATTTTCCACCATATTCGGCCGTAACCGTGCTGCTCTCAATGTCACGGATTCCCCGTGAATTCACACATAGGTGCTTGGCATCGATAACACATGCAACGTCTTTCGTACCCAGTACTTGCTGAAGCTCCTTCACAATTTGGATGTTCATGCGTTCCTGGACTTGTGGACGTTTCGCAAAATAGTCGACTATACGGTTCATTTTGGAAAGACCTACCACTGTTCCGTTGGAAATGTACGCGATATGGGCCCTCCCGATGATGGGTAGCAAGTGGTGCTCACAGGTGGAATAGACCACAATGTTCTTTTCCACCAACATTTCGCCATACTTGTACTTGTTTTTAAAGGTGGAGGACTTCGGTTTTCTTTTGGGATGAAGGCCGCTAAAAATCTCCTTGACGAACATTTTCGCCACCCTTTTTGGGGTGCCGTTCAAGCTATCATCATCCAGGTCTAGACCCAAGGTCAGCATAATTTCCCGCACGCTTTTTTGGATGCGTTCAATCTTTTCTTCGTCGCTCAGTACAAAAGCATCTTCCCTGATAGGGGTCTCGGTTGAGGAACCAACATGGTCGTTGCCTCTTTCTTCATATTGCTCTTCCAAAGCCTGCTCTAGTTTCATTTGCTTTTTCTTCAAGACAGCAAAGATATACATTAATGCCCTATTTAACATCTGGTAGCCGCGGTTTGACAACATAAATTATTGTTAAGGGAAAAGCCATTTTATTTTTAATGTGCCCTAAATCTGTTGCACATCATGCTGAAATCGGCAATGAAACTAATCGGGATTGCGATTTTTGGTCAAATGACCTATGGCCAGGTCATTCCAGACTGTGGCAGTGCCGTGCCAATTTGTAGCAATACACCCATAAATGGTGGAACCAACGGTTTTGGAATCGACGATTTCAACGGGGCTTCGTCAAGTGGATGCCTAGAGCGGACTCCAAGTGGCAATATTGAGTCCAATTCGGCTTGGTATCGATTTAGAACCTCCGCTGCGGGACAGCTAGGCTTCAATATTGGACATGCCAACACGGAAGACTGGGATTTTGCATTGTACCAAGCCACCGATTGCAGCAATTTGGGCGACCCTATCCGATGTAATTTCTTCGACAACAGCGACGGTGTAGGATTTATAGGGGTAGGAGAGGACCCATCAGGGGTTTCGGACTCTGTCCATTATGAAGACTGGCTTCAAGTGGCCCCAAATGAGGATTACATCTTGGTCATCAATAATTTTAGCAACTCAAATTCCGGCTTTTCCATCCAATTTACTGGGGATATTTGGACAACCAACCCTACGGATGCCCTGGATTGTTCCATTATAAACAATCTTTTGGGACCTCCTGTAGCTGCTTGCGAGGGGGATACCATCACCTTGGATGCCACCACACCCGGAGCTCTTAGTTATGATTGGTTTAGCAATACTGGAAGTGGTTTTACCCCAATATCTGGAGCAACGCTGCCCACCCTGAATGTTACTGTTTCGGCCCAATATCGCGTGGTTGTGGGAACTCCATCGGGATCAATTATCAGCGATGTGCAAGCCGTTTTTAGCCCTATTCCGATTACCAATGCAGTCAGTGATGAGGTTTTTTGCCATACTTCGAATATGGTCTATGACCTTAACGGTAAGGATGCCGAAGCTTTGGGAGTCCAAGACCCCGCAGAGTTTTTGGTTAGCTATCATACGTCACAGGCAGAGGCCTTGTCAGGATCAAATCCGTTGGATAAAATGTACAACAAAGCGCAAGGGCTTGAAAGTGTATTTGTAAGACTCGCTTCAAGGATGAACCCCGATTGCTTTGATGCTTCCGTAAGTTTTGAATTGAATGCCTTGGAAACCCCAGAACCTAGCTTTTCTACAGAGGCTACACTCTGTGGGGATTCTGCAAATGTGGTTATTGGGGAAACCATGCCCAACCCTGGCTATATGTATCAATGGAGTTCTGGGGAGACGACTCCCAGTATTACAGTTTCGCAAGCTGGTGACTACACTGTGACCGTGACCAATTCGGCATCAGGGATAAATTGTGCTATAGACAGAACGGTCAGTGTGTTTGTTTCCAATGCTCCGCAAATTTCTGTGGACATTGAATTCGAGGATTTGAAACCCAACAATACGGTTAACGTGGAAGATTTGGTGGAAGGGGATTACGAATATCGTTTAGATGATGGCCCATATCAGTCCAACAACGTTTTTAACGAAGTTTCACCCGGGGCCCACACAATTACAGCCCGGGACATTTACGGTTGTGCCGAAGTGGTGGAAAATTTCGTTGTGGTTGGGTTTTTGCCCATTTTTTCACCAAATGGGGACGTGCTGAACGAAACTTGGCAAATTGAAGGGCTTTCGGTGTTGGATTCCCCTGTGGTGACCATATTTGATCGCTATGGAAAGCTCATTTGGGAGATGACCGAATTTAGTCCGGGGTGGGACGGAAGTTTTCAGGGAAAACCGCTTCCATCTACCGATTATTGGTTTAAATTGTCTTATTTGGATAGCGTAGGCAATAGAATTTATGCCAAGCATTTGCAGAGCCATTTTTCTCTTCGCCGATGATTTAGATTGCATTTTATCGATAAAGTGCGGTATTTTTCCGTTGAAGCATACTAAAACTTCATTTTTTGCAGTTATAGAGGTTATTATAGAATAACCCTATAGCCCCAAAATTCTATGAGAGCCCTATTTTGCGCTATTTGTTGCTTTCTGTTAGGCTTCAACATTGCAACCTCCCAAAATCCTCCAAATTCTCCGGATTGTAGAACAGCAATTCCCGTTTGTGCAGATATTGATGTTGATGCCCGAACTGATGGGAGTGGTGATATTGACGATTTTGACCCCATGGTCATCACCCAGTCGGGTTGTTTAGAAAAAGGGAGTGTGGCTTCAGCCAATATAGAGAACAACACTTCATGGTTTGTTTTTAGAGCGGGGACTGATGGGCAAATAGGATTTGATATTGAGTCTTTTCCGGTTTCCGGTACCGTTGTTACCTCGGAGTTGGATTTTGCATTATATGGACCTTTTGACCAGACATCGGGGCAAAATTTTTGCACCTTGGTGGGTAATGGTTCTGCTCAGCCCATCCGATGTAATTATGAGGTCAATGATACGCATCATACCGGGATTGGCGTGAATCCAGTTGACGGAAGGGTGGGAGCGCCCTTTGTTGTAGGAAGCCAGAATACCTATGATGAATACATCGATGTAATAGCTGGGGAGATTTACTATCTGTTTATCAACAACTATAACACCAATTTTAATGGGGATCCAGAACCTTATCAAATAAGATTTACTGGGAGTTCGGTGGATGCCGATCAGAATACCGCTTTGGACTGTACGCTAAGGGATGAATTTTTGGGCTTGGACATTATTGCCTGTGAAGGCGACCCAGACATTGTATTAAGCGCATTGAATTCACCAGCAGGGCCAAATATTACGAATATTACATGGGAGTTGGATGCCGATGATGATGGTACCTACGAAACTACCTTGGCCTCTGGGGCTGGCCAAACGGAATTAACGGTTTCCAGTCCAAATTCTGGAAGGTACCGAGTGACTATAGAAACTACATTTGCCACGATTATAACGGATGATATCCTAATTACCTTCTTTGCTACTCCCACTGCCACAGATTTTGATATTGTGGTCTTGGACGACTTGGTCAATAGTAATCAAACAGACCCCTACAATGTGGAGTTTATTCCATTATTGGACGGAAGTTATGAATATTCCCTAAACGGAGGTGAATATCAGGACGATCCCGTGTTTTCGGATGTACCCCCTGGTATGAACACCATGATTGTCAATGACAAGAACGGTTGTGGTACTTCAGAACCCATTCAGTTTTTAGTGGTGGGCTATCCTAAATTCTTCACCCCGAATGGGGATGGAATCCACGACAATTGGAATGTTGAAGGGATAGAGACGCTTACAAATCCGGCAGTATATATTTTTGACCGTTTTGGCAAGCTATTAAAAGAGCTGAACACGATTGGTGGATGGGACGGTACTTTTAACGGCAGGGATATGCCCTCTTCAGATTATTGGTTTCGGTTGGATTATGATCGGGATGACCAGGGCGTAGTGGTGGCGCGGCAGGTCAGGAGACATTTCTCCTTGGTCAGATAAATGAAAAAGGCCGGATTTCTCCAGCCTCTTTTACCTTTTTTTATTGTTGTTAGAACTTTAGGGTGTATCCCAAAGTAACATGGGTATTGATACGGTTTACCAAGGCTGTGCTGTTTATTCCGGAATCGAACAGGAACTCGTTTACATCTTGTTCGGTACGGTTAAAGGCCAAATCCAGTCTACTTCCTCCAAAATTATAGCCAATACCTCCTGAATAGCCGGTTAAATCGCCAACCATGTCCCCATTTTCATATGGACTTTCCTCCAAGCGATACCCCGCCCGAAGGCTGATTTGCTCAATACGATATTCACCGCCCACCCTATAGGAATTAACCACTCCCAGTTCACTGGCAATAAAATCATTCTCAGTGGCAAAACTGGGGTCGGTTGTGGGCCTCAGCTCTGCTTGGGACATATCTTGGTAGCCATAATCAAAGCTCAATAATCCATCTTTTCCAAATATCACGGCTACACTTCCAGTAAGTTTGGAAGGGGTCTTAATCCGATATTCCTCAAAGAAATTAACCACATTAAAGTTGATAAATCCAATGTCGGACACCGCTATATTGGAATTAATGCGTTGTGCGATATCATCTGTAAGTTCGTACCAAGTAGGTGACTGATAACTTCCTCCTACCCTGATATTCTCATTCAACTTGGCGATACCTCCAACACTAAAGGAAAAGCCATAACCCTCGGTATGAAGGAAATTGTCAAAAGTGGTGAAAGATACTGTGGAATCCTGATCGTATCCGTCCTCTTCCAAAAGGGTGAGTCGGTCGTAGATTATGGTATGGAAGTTCAGGGCCGCACCCAAATAGAGATTCTTTTGGTACTGTCCGGCGAAGTTTAAGGTAAACTTGCTATTGTAGCCTGTGGTGCTTTGCAAATATTCTTGATTGACATTGCTGTAATTGGCATTCGAAAAATATGTAGTATTGGCATCATCGTCTTCCGTGGGTTCTATAAGACCCGCTTGAAAACCAAGAAATGCCTGTTGCGCGCCATAGCCCAAATTGGAACCAATATCCAAATAGGCATCCTCGATAAGCTCTCCGTCCTGCACCCGCAATGGCCCGAGAGATTGTCCATCAGCAAAGTTTAGAAAATAGTTATCGATACCTTGGGAGGTATTTCCAGCTGCAAAAAACTCATTGTCAAAATTTTGAACCATATCGTAATTGAAGGCAAGGGCAATTTTTTGCCAGGGGCTATCCGATGATTTAAAGACGAATACCCCGCCCACTTGGTTCAAATCCACGGAATTTAGCTCTGTGTTCCGAACATTACTTCCAAAGAATGCGTCGTTGTTGCGATTGTAATTGGATCCCGAAATGGAAAACAGACTGTAGTTGAATACGGCCGACCCTGCCGGGTTTACATTTATGGAGGACATATCTCCGCCCAAGGCCCCAAATGCTCCGCCCATGGCTTGAAATCTTGCTGTTCCAAGTGTATTATCCGTACTATAGCGAACAACATCATTGATGTTTTGGGCGCTCACAAAAGCGCATGCCAATACCATTATGAAAGTTGAAATTCTTTTCATTTCCTTGATTTAGTTTTTACAATAAAAATTTATTGGATTTAATGCCTGCCACTGCTTCTACCTGCGGAAGACCTGGATGCTCCAGAAGATCTGCTGGACCCTGAACTTCTATAGCTTCCCGAACTCCTTGAGCTGCCTCCTGAGCTTCTGTAGCTTCCAGAGCTCCTAGAGGAACTACCCGAACTTCTGTAGCTTCCGCTACTACGAGAGCTTCTGCTCGGAGCACTGCTTCGGTAAGTCCCGGAACTACGTCTAGCACTGGACGATCTGCTGTAATTGCCAGTTCTTGGAATGGCCCTTCCGGACGATTGATAGTTTCTTGTGCTTCGGCCTTGCGTTCTATATCCTGAGGAACTTCTGTTCTGGGCACCACTTCTATACGTACCACTTCTTGACGCTCCGCTTCGGTACACCCCACTGCTTCTGGTCGCAGGGTTGGTGCCATACGAACGATAGGTTCTGGAACTCCTGTAATTGGGTGTGGCGCGGGTACTTCTACTTGTCCTAAAATTCCGATTCCTGGCGATTGCATCGGTTCCCACAGACCTTCTGGCCGTAGTACCACTTCTATAGCTTCTGGAACTTCTGCCCGTTGCACTTCTGCTAACATTGGAACGCCCTGCGCTACTTCTATATCTTGATGCATAACCGCTTCGTCTGGCTGTTACATTGGACCTGCCCCGGATTGTTGTTCCAGGAATAACCGAGTTGGAATATCCTCTTCTACTCCTATTATAGGCATAACCATAACCACGGTTAAAACCTCTGTTGTAATAATGTCCGCCATAGCCATAATAACCGCCCCAGCCCCAACGATTCAATCTCCAAGGGTTGTTCCAGCCCCAGCCCCAGGCGTAGCCGCCCCAGCCCCATCTGTTCCATCTCCAGGGATTATTCCATCCCCAACCCCAACCGGGACCCCAGCCCCAATTGTTCCATAGCCAAGGATCGTTCCATCCCCATCCTAAGCCCCAACCAAGACCACCCCAGGCCCAGCTGTTATCATAGACGTTGATGGATACGCTGGTCGGGTTATCTCCCCAACCGGGATTGCCATTGTATGTATTGTTGTTCGCGAAGTAATTGGTTTGCTCCCCTAGTGGAATGCTATCATTTGCTACATTGCTGCTATAGCTATCTATGTCCGTGAAAATTTCCTGATCTAAAATCTCTCCGTATTCTTGCGCCTTTTGCCCAAAATACTCTCCATAAATGTCACTTTCCTGTTGCGCCAACCTAACGCCTTCCGCATTTTGTTTCTCCACGTTAACCGCTCTGTTATTGTTCGAGTAAATGCCGTCTTCCTCGTAATAGGAAGACTGTTGGTACGAACCACAGGAGGCCAAAAGAAGAACGGCCAAAACCGATGTGGCAAGGATTTGAATTTTAGGTCGGGGTAAAGACTTTTTCATCGTACAATTTTTATTGTTGAACATACTAAAAATAGTTAGTTTTACCGAACTATTTTTGAAGATTAAGTCACAAGTTTTGTGCCAAACTACTGTAGATGGGTAAAAAATTAACGAGTCGAAGCGAGGATTATTCCAAATGGTATAATGAACTTGTTGTAAAGGCCGATTTGGCCGAGAATTCCGGAGTAAGAGGTTGTATGGTAATCAAACCCTATGGATTTGCCATTTGGGAAAAAATGCAGGCCCAACTGGATAAGATGTTCAAGGAAACCGGACACGAAAATGCTTATTTTCCACTATTTATCCCAAAATCGTACTTAAGCAAGGAAGCCAGTCACGTTGAAGGTTTTGCCAAGGAATGTGCAGTGGTTACCCATTATAGATTAAAGAATGCGGAGGACGGTAGTGGAATTGTGGTTGATGAAAATGCAAGATTGGAAGAAGAGCTTATCGTACGACCAACCTCTGAGACCATTATATGGGATACATACAGAAAGTGGATACAATCGTATCGCGACCTGCCCATTTTGGTAAACCAATGGGCCAATGTAGTTCGATGGGAAATGCGAACACGTCTGTTTCTCCGTACAGCTGAGTTTTTATGGCAAGAGGGCCATACCGCCCATGCTACAGAACAGGAAGCCTTGGAAGAAGCGGAACAGATGATGCATGTATATGCGGATTTTGTGGAAAACTATATGGGCGTGCCCGTAATCAAGGGAACCAAATCAGAAAGCGAACGTTTTGCCGGTGCTGTGGAAACATATTGCATTGAAGCCTTGATGCAGGACGGGAAGGCGCTTCAGGCAGGGACATCCCATTTTTTGGGACAGAACTTTGCCAAGGCATTCGACGTAAAGTTTGCGAATAAGGAAGGGAAGCAAGAATATGTTTGGGCCACTTCTTGGGGGGTATCCACAAGATTAATGGGGGCCTTGGTCATGACGCATAGCGATGACAATGGGCTGGTACTGCCTCCTAACTTGGCACCTATCCAAGTGGTTATTGTACCTATATATAAAGGATTGGATCAATTGGATGCTATTTCCGAAAAGGTGGAGCCATTAGTGAAGGAACTTAGGGCCAAAGGAATTTCCGTTAAATATGATAAACGGGATACCCACAAACCAGGTTTCAAGTTTAATGAATATGAACTAAAAGGAGTACCAGTTCGTATTGCTGTCGGACAGCGCGATCTGGAAAACGGAACCTACGAAGTAGCCAGAAGGGACACCCTGCAAAAGGAATCGGTCAAGGCCGAGGATATCCTTGAAAAGGTAGCATCCCTTATGACGGAAATCCAGGAGAACATCTTTAAGAAGGCCCTTGATTTTAGGGAGGAACGCATCACGGCAGTGGATACTTACGAGGATTTCAAAAAAGTAATCGAGGAAAAGGGAGGTTTTGTTTCTGCCCACTGGGATGGGACCACGGAAACCGAAGACAAAATTAAAGAGGAGACCAAAGCGACCATACGTTGCATCCCATTGAATGCCGAAACGGAAGCGGGGAGCTGTATGATATCAGGAAAACCATCGACCCAAAGAGTATTATTTGCCAAGGCCTATTAGGGGGAGCAAAAAATTAAAAAATTACTGTTGCAAGACTTAAAAATAGTTGTATTTTTGCACCCGCCTGAATGACATTTGGTTACAGATTTCAAAAAGGCTAAACGCTCATAAAATAAATTGGCCCGTTCGTCTAGGGGTTAGGACGCCAGGTTTTCATCCTGGTAACAGGGGTTCGATTCCCCTACGGGCTACTGAGTTCAATGAAAGATTGAAAATGTAAAACGCTTGGTTTGATTCTTGATTTTACATTTTTTATTTTTGGTTGATTTGGCCCGTTCGTCTAGGGGTTAGGACGCCAGGTTTTCATCCTGGTAACAGGGGTTCGATTCCCCTACGGGCTACCAAGAAAAATTGTAAATAATAAATGAAAATTGAAAAACGGGTATGCCAATTTTCAATGTTTCATTATCCATTTTAAATTTAGACAATGGCAAACCATAAGTCCGCATTAAAGAGAATCAGAAGAAACGAAGCAGTTCGCTTGCGTAACAGATACCAGCACAAGACGGTTCGTAACGCTATCAAAAAGCTGAGAAATGAAGAGGATAAGAAAGCTGCTGAAACACTTCTTCCCACTGTTGTTGGAATGATTGATAAGTTGGCTAAGCGCAACATCATCCATAACAACAAAGCGGCAAATCTTAAGAGCAAGTTGATGAGCAAGGTTGCTGCTATGTAAACCGATTCATGAAAAAGAATTAGAACGCCCCTTTTTAGGGGCGTTTTTTTTGTTGTTTTAGTTTCCTTTTAGCTTGGATTGATTCCTATAACCTGGAATGTTCTTATGCCAATCTTTTCTATTCTGTCCTCCAGATATTGCCCACTCTTCAAAAAACAGGTACCCCTCGTTAATAGGTTCTTTTTCCAAAAGTAATGGAAAGGATTCCACTACATTAATAGCCCATGGTAGACCATTTTCAGTAGCATAATTGCCATCGACATCTGCATTATTACCCTCTACATTGGGTTGGTTATCACCAAGGGATGTGGGTTCATGATTTGACAAATGAATTTCCTTGTCCCGTTCTCCATTAGCAACTAGAAATGGATTGAATGGTGTAGGATCTAGGATAGACTCTGTAATAGGATCGATTAAAACAATACTTACCTTATTTTCTTGATTTACGATGATGGAGTGATCATCAAATAGGGGAATTACCGAATGTGACTGCCCTAGTTCTGTTCCATTGCTATCCAGACTAAATACACTACGTTCCAAAAGTTGTCCTGAAATGGAAGCAACATTGTTTGGGTTGAGCCCTTTGATCTCAAATGCCAGGCTATTTACAAAACCAGCACCGTCTGAAGTTACCATGTAATCTATATCTATGGCTACAACCTCATTGGAGGCATTGAAGAATTTGGTAATGGAATAATCAATAGAGGTATCATTAAAATCCCAATCACCTCTAAATGGCCATAAATCTTCAAATACCAAAGAGGCCCTTGTACTGGCTGAAGGATAGGTTAGGGTAAAAGCCCTTGTGGCATCATTAGGAAACTCATCTACAGAATCAACTGCCCCATCTCCATCCTGGTCATTGCATAGTTCCACCTCTGAAAAAGTGAACCAATTGGAATCATTTTGAATATTGGACCCAGGTTCATCGATTCTTCTCCAGACAATTTTATCAAATGATCCACTTGTAGCTGAAATAAGTATGGTGCCATAACCATCACGGTAGTACCTTGCCCTTGATCCAGGATTTAGGTCTCTTAAAATTCGCTCGTTTTCGTCATATGTCAATTCACTTCCACCAGATAATAAGGTTTCGGTATGTTGGTTTCCAACAAACTGATATCGAGAAACATCCACACTTCTAACGTGCATCAACACATGCTGTATTGGTGCTTCAAAATCCATTTCAAATTCAACATAGCCATCGGGGTCGTTGTTGGTGTCGATTTTGGAATTGATCCAAAAAATAAATCCATTAAAGGTGAAAATAGGAGTGGAAAACCATCCTCCAGCTAAAGAAAATCTGTTTTTGAATTCGGCTCCATTAAAATCGGTTGCGGTGATAATCGCCGTCACATTGTTTTTGGGAAATTGAATATTGGATAAGGTATGCAACCCTGCGCCATTGGTGTCTATAGTGTTGCCAAGTTGGACGTAGAATTTTTGACCATAAACGTTGGAACAATCCGTATTTATTTTGGATTGGGAAAGTGGCGAACTGTTTTTTCCATGCTTTCCAATTATACCATTAAAGCTATAGGAGACTGAATTTTGAATTATTCGTATAGCTATATCATCTACTGAGGAATTGGATTTTCTAACCAAGAACAATTCGTCAACATAGGAAGGTACCGCAACACTTTCCAGGATTGAACCATTGTATGGCTCGCGTTCCAATAGTTTTTGGGGTAAGGGCCCGGAGACACTATCAAGGTTTTCGGTTAAATCGTCACTTAAAGGGTAAACTTCATAAACAACATTTGGTGTATTGTCCGAAATATTGATGGACACCACTTGTTCCGTTTTAAAATCAAAATTTTCAGGAAATTTCAATTCGGTCAATACGGGGTCTTCTACCAATGTTGAATCCCTAGCAAGAGATTCAAGGTACTTGTCATATTTCTGCTTAAGACAACTTTGGTTGAGCAGACCTACCAACAAAATGAGTGTTATATATTGAAATTTGAGCTTTTTCATCCATTATACCATTCCCTAAATGAACGAAAAAACCTACAAAATCATTGATTTTATCGATAAACTACCGCCCTAAGTTGTAAAACCCTTGAAAAGTGTTGTGAGCAAAATGTTTTGAGAATTTGATTTGCTTGCCTTCATGATTTTCACAGGGTTTTTACCCCAGCATAGGATCAATCCTTAAGCTGGGATTCATTTCTATAACCGGTTGAATCCTTATACCAATCTTGGAATAGCGTGCCCCCCGAGGTAGCCCATTGGTTAAAGTAATTATAGGCTTGGTTAACCGGGATATTTTCCTTCGGAGGCTTAAAATTATGTACAATGTTAATGGCCCATGGCAGTCCAGAATCGGTCTTGTAATTTCCGTCCAAATCTTGGTTCACACCTCCTACAGAGGTATCGTTTACACCCAAACTCGTTCTAAACCTATTGGGTAAATGAATTTCCCTACCTCTATCCTTGGCAACGATCAAAAATGGGTTGAACGGGGCAATACCCAATTGGTTTGTTGTGATGGGCGTAGTAAAATCGATGGTAACGGTACTTGGAATATTCAACATGGTTTCGTTATTATCAAATAATATTACCACTGCTCTGTCCTGACCCTGCTCCAATCCATTTTCGGCCACATTAATGTAACCCTCGGTTAAGACGGTTCCGGTTACGGACTCCACAAGACTTGGGGGAATACTCTCGAACTCGATGCCAAAAGCGTTGGTCAAACCGGCACCATCGGAGGTCACCTCAAAGTGGATGTCCAATTGGACTACCATATTATCGGCATTTAGAACAGCTACAAATCGGTAGTTGACAGCTGTATCGTTAAAGTCGTAATCTCCCATAAAGGGCCAAAGGTCTTCAAAAGCCACGGTTCCCCAACCATACTTACTGGGGGTGAACTGCTCAAAGGCCTTCTCGGCGTCATCCGGGAATTCGTCATTGCTATCGGTAATTCCATCCCCGTCTGTGTCTGGATCAACCGTCACTTCATCAAAAACCCTAAAAGTGGTCAAATCATTGATGGCACGGCCAAAGCTTACTCCTGAAGTGGAATTGGGCCCATAGCGATATTCCCAACCCCCAGTTTGCGTGTCCATAACAATGAGGTTACTGTTGCTACCATTATCAGCCAGCCACAATTCGTCATTGGAGTCAAAAGTCATCGATGTTGGTGAAAAGGGTAGGTCTTCCCCACTTATTCTAATGGCGTCATAACCACCACTTCCATTGGTATCCAAGCGATAAAGCCCTGAAAAAGAGCATAAAAATAAGGTGCCGTCAGGGGCAAATGCCAAATCCCCGCCATTCTTTTTGTGCAAACCAACGATATCCCAATTGGACAATACATTAGCCGTCTGCGGGTCTATGGAATATAGCTTGTTCCCGGTGGAAAAATACAGTAAACCGTCATTTTTATTGTAGTCCAATCGAGGCCCACCCATGCCCAGGTTACCAACGGTCACCCATGAATCGGTGGCCATGTCATACTTCATTAAGGGATGCGGATTACTTCTTCCCACGGAATACAACAGCCTATTGTCTTGATCAATGGCAGCTGTCCAACTACCCATGGGCATGTCCGAAATAAAACTGTAAGCCCCTGAGATCGGATCAATCTGAAACATTTCGCCACTGCCGTTAACACAGTAAAGAAAATCATCGACCATAGCTTTTCGGGTGGATGCGCTTTTTCCGTTATCGGGGATATGGGTATGTGTTATACTGTTTCCTGTAATATCAAGAATGGTTGAAGAAAACTTAAACCCCTCTTTTCTTCTTAGATACAGCTTTTCGATATAGCTGGGAATCGAAAACGTTTTTTCTAAGCTACCTCCAGATGGAATACCACTAAAGATCAGATGGTTGAGATTATCCACAGAAACCTCACGACCTGTTTCCTCCTCTTCCTCTTCGTTCAGGTATACGATTTCCTCCCCAAGGATTACTTCCTGGTTGTAGGCATAAACATGGTATTTTACATTGGGGGTGTTGTCGTTGATAACCAAGCTGATTTCTCTTTCGGTATCGAAATCAAAATCTACTGGGATGTTCAATTCTGTAATTTCAAGTTCCTCAACAGGCACTTCAATGGGTGTTTCTGGTTCTCCTGTTTCAGGATTTGGGTCGATAGGACTGTCCAAACTATCCTTTACACAGGAAGAAAAAGTACAAATACAAAAAATGCCAAGGGCAGAAAACAAGATTTGGGGCGCTTTCATAGCTTCTGATTTTACTATTTATTTAGTGCAATTTTCTTCTAAACTAGTTGTTGGTTCCCTTTTTAAGCCTGCGTTTTAGTTGGTTCGCAATCTGCTATCGATAAATGGTATGGTTTTATCGATGAATGATTTGAGGGGCCAAAACCATAGAATTGAACGAAAAAACCTACAAAACTGTATATTTTATCGATGAACGGTCGTTAGAAGTTCCGAAAGCCGTGAAAAATGTTGTGAAAATTACCTGAACGCTTGGCGCTTGCCCATGAGGAATCCAATGATAAACAAGATATACATAATAACGATGAAGCCCATTAGCCAATCGTGCAGTTGAAATCTGGCGTAGAAGCCAGGGGCATCGTAGGCGGCAATAAAAACAAAGGGGAAGAAAATATGGAAGATGGCCAATCCCAAACTGATCCAAAACAGGAGATTTCGTTTTTGGGGATATGGATTGTCCTCTGTCTTTTTCTCTTTGAAGTACATCCAAATACAAAAGAGCAATACCATCGAAGCTACGAGGTCGGCATAATATAGCCCTGTATGGAAGGGGTCCTGGAAAAACAGGCTTACCAAATAGCTTATGAGGCTAAAAAGAGCTGCATATTTTAGCCATTTTTTATGTGTATTGTTTTTTAGTACAACCCAGTAGATGTAATAAAAGAAAGCGAAGGACACCACGGAATAGATGTTGTAGATAATCACATTATGCCAGGTATACCGGGAATCCGAAAAAAACTGAAACTCCTCATAATTCTTAACAAAATACCCGAGTAGCTCTGTTAAAAAGGTGTACATGATAAAGATGGGGAAAAACCTAAGAACAGTGTCAAAATATGACCTGTACCGATACATGGCCACAAACCATGTTATCAGGTACAGGACTATATTGTAGCTATCCTCCAGGAAATGTTGGAATTCTTCGATCATCCCACTAGAAATCAGGATTTGGCGGTGGACCTGACTGTCCTCTGTTCAGATTTAAACTTCCTCCACCTTGGAGTGCTGCCGGTGAAAAGTTTGGCGCAAAACTTGCATAAGCTTTTTGCTTTTCGGTAGTGCTTCCCATTCCTTTGGCGCCAACCGCGTCCTTGATCAATTTGGCTTTCCCATCTGCTCCAATGTAGAAACCGTAATCCTGACCGTCAACCTTCATGGTGGGAACAATAAAGATGGAATTTTGTCTAGGGTGCACTATTTTTTTGCCATTAGGAAAATCTTCTTTATCCGGGTAGTTGGCAAAGTAAAGCCTAAGCGAAGAAATGTCGACTTCTGCGGATTTCGCCTCTTGTTCTATATAGGCCATATATTGTTGGATGGTTGCATAGTCAAAAGAACTAAACCTGGCCGCCTCAAAACCCTCTCCGCGTTGTACTTCATAATCCTGAATGATTCCAGCGCGGTTTTCGGTATAATTATCATAAAGGGATTTGGATTCTTCCAGCGAAATAATGCCTTCCGGTGGTTTCACCATTTCCTGCGTTTCTGCTGGAGCTGGTTCCGTTTCTTGCTGTTTCTTTTGTTGTTGACATGAGGCCAGAATCAAAAAGACAAGGGCCATTAATGGAATGGTTACTTTTTTGGTGTTTTTCATTTGTAAGGATTTTAAGTATTCATAGTATGGGGAAACTTTACTAAAGATATGTTTTTTCCCTAAATGAAATAACAAAAAAACCTTTGGGACTTCCCAAAGGTTCTTTAATATGTTGTGGAATAAATTGTGCTTGTGAACCTTATTCGTTCATGGTCAACAAAAACTCCTCGTTGTTTTTGGTTTGTTTAATGCGCTGCTCCATGAACTCCATGGCCTCAACCGGATTCATATCCGCAAGGTACTTGCGCATGATCCACATACGTTGGATTGTTGTCTCGTCCAACAATAGATCGTCTCTACGGGTGGAGGAAGTAACTAAATCAATGGCAGGGAAAATTCTTCTGTTGGAAATTCTTCTATCCAATTGAAGCTCCATGTTACCGGTACCTTTAAATTCTTCAAAAATCACCTCGTCCATTTTAGAGCCTGTCTCTGTCAGTGCGGTGGCAATAATGGAAAGCGAACCTCCATTTTCAATATTCCTGGCCGCCCCAAAGAATCTTTTGGGCTTGTGCAAGGCGTTGGCGTCCACACCTCCACTTAATACCTTTCCTGAGGCAGGTTGAACGGTGTTATAGGCTCTTGCAAGACGGGTAATGGAATCCAGAAGAATCACTACATCGTGTCCGCATTCCACCAAACGCTTGGCTTTTTCCAATACAATATTGGCGACCCGAACGTGCTCCGTGGCTTCCTTGTCAAAGGTGGACGCTACCACTTCGCCACGAACGTTACGTTGCATATCGGTAACTTCCTCCGGGCGCTCATCGATCAAAAGAATAATTTGGTATACCTCGGGATGGTTGGCTGCAATCGCATTCGCAATATCCTTGAGCAACATGGTTTTACCCGTTTTGGGCTGGGAAACAATCATTCCCCTTTGGCCTTTTCCTATTGGCGAGAACAAATCCATGATCCTGGTGGACAAGGTGCTCTGCCGTTCGGCCAATTTAAACTTCTCCTTGGGGAAAAGTGGTGTTAGGTGTTCAAAGGAAACACGGTCCCGGACCACTTGTGGATCCAAACCGTTTATTTTGGTAACCTTGATAAGCGGGAAGTACTTTTCACCTTCCTTGGGAGGTCTTACATTTCCGAGTACAGTATCACCAGTTTTTAGACCGAACAATCGGATCTGTGATTGGGATACATAAATATCGTCAGGGGAGGATAGGTAATTATAGTCGGAAGAGCGCAAAAAGCCATATCCGTCCTGCATAATATCCAAAACTCCTTCACTTTCTATTATGCTGTCAAACTCAAATTCCGGCTCCTTGTATCTGTTTTTCAGGTCCTTGTCAAAATTGCTGCTCTTCTTTTCTTGACCGTTCCTGTGGTGCTGGTTGTTCTTTTTGTGCTGATTTTTTTGGTGGGCGTGCTGCTTCTGATGCTCTTTTTTGGGAACTGGGTTTTCAGCGGTTTCAGCAGGCTCCTTGATTTCTTTTTCGGCCGGAGCTTCCTTAGTGGCTACGGCTACCTCTTTTTGCTCTTTTTGAGGTCGTGGCATTCTAGCCCTTTTGGGTTTCTGGGGAGTGTTTTCCTTGGCTGGTGCGGCTTTTTCCTTTACCGCCTGTGGGTTGGATGCCTGTACATCCAAAATCTGGTAGACCAAGTCCAGTTTTTTTAAGGTCTTGAATTTAGGGACATTAAGTCCTTTTGCAATTTCTTGCAATTCAGGAAGCTTTTTAGCTTTTAGATCTGAAATCTCGAACATTAAATAATGAATAAATTAAACTTGTCTAACGTAAATAATCTTGAAGTAAAAGTTATTGGGGTACTACGATAGGAAAGAATCCTGGGGCGAGTGCTTTGCTAATAACGACACAATAATACAAATTATTTTTCAACATAACAGCGTCTTTTACCGAAAAGACACCTATTTTTGCCTTCCGAAATCGATTTGGGCAATGATTCAAAGAATTCAGACATTTTTTTTGGTCTTGGTGGCACTAATTGCGGGAGTACTTCCGTTATTGGTACACTTGTGGCTCGATGAAAATGGAGCTGAGGTTTTTGCCAAAAATATCCTTTGGATCAGCTTGGCTCTTTATGCTTCGGCTTTACTGGCCTTGGTATCGATTTTTATGTATAAGAACAGACAAAATCAATTTGTTGTGAACAGATTGAATATGATATTGAACCTTTTTTTACTAGGATTTTTCGTTTACCGATCGCTAAACTTATCCGGAGAAACCATGGTTTCTGAGAAGGGTATTGGGATGCTGATTCCTGTATTTTCTATCGTTTTTCTGGTTCTGGCCAACAGAGCTATCAAAAAGGATGAAGATCTTGTAAAATCTGTTGATCGCTTACGTTAAACCTAACATCTTAGTAGTATTAGTGCGAGAAAACCCCGGTATTCACCGGGGTTTTTGTTTCCGGTAACTTTGGTTATAATCCAAATTGCTGCTGAAATTGCCCAATTTTAAATCCGTTCTTCAGTACAGAATCCCGCGCGGCACTTTCTTTTTTCAATAGTGGATTGGTATGGTTAAAATGGATAAAGTGGATTTTTTCTTTTTCCGATGGGGGTAGGGACTTAAAGAGTTCCATGCTCTCCACTACAAAAGGATGGGGAATTTCCGATATGTCCCGGCTGTTTATTTCCTCAGCATCAAAAAATGAGGCATCTAAAAAGGCGTAGTCCACCTTGCCCACTTCTTTGGAAATACTGGTTTCCCATTTTGCCCATTTATCAATATCTGGAATAAAAAGGGCACTTTTATTTGGGCCAATGATCTTAAAGCCCACGGTTTCGGAAAACTCATCCCTGTGGGGTACGGTAAAGGGCACTACTTTTAAGTTGGGGGTAAGTTCGACTTCTTGTAAATCCTCCATCTCATTTAATAAGATGTTATTTAGGTCCACTAACTGGCTCCATGGACCGTTACTTTCCAAAAAATGTTTCATTTTGGGCATGGCATAAACGGGGACTTGATTACTGCCTAATGCCTCACGTCCCAAGAACATGAGACCCGTATAATGCCCAATATGGGCATGGGTCAAAAAAATTCCGTTTGGTGTTTCCGGTTCCAATCCCGAAAAAGTTTTTAGCAGTTTCAACTGTGTGGGCATATCGGGAGTGGCCTCAAACAAATAGGATTTCTTGAACTCCTGGTCCACAACCCCCAAGGATACTACTTTGCGATTGGCATCTGGGTTTATGAACAATTCTGCACAACAATCACGTTTGCACCCAATATGGGGACTGCCGCCATCTTGAACGGTGCCCAAAACGATCAAAGAAACCTTACCCGTACTTTGGGAATTGCCATTGTGGTTTCCACAGGAAAAGAGCAATAGGCCAAAACAAATTATCCAGTATTTCATAAATTATCGTTTTCCCAATTCAATTACTTCCAAATCCGATATTTTATCACCATCGATTACAAAACGTAACATCGTGCGCACCTGATGGAATCCATACTTTCCACAGGCTCCTGGATTCATGTGCAGGAGGTTTAGTTTTTTATCGTGCATCACCTTCAAGATATGGGAGTGTCCGCAGATAAAGATTTTGGGAGGCCGTTTTTTGATTTCCTCCTTCACCCTGCGGTCATATCTATTGGGATATCCTCCAATATGGGTGATCCAAACATCCACCTCTTCACAATAAAACCGATTATGCTCTGGGAATTCCTTTTGTATCACATGGTCATCTATATTCCCATGTACGCCTCGTAAAGGTTTTAACTCCTGGATTTTGTCCGTAACCCCCAAATTTCCAATATCCCCGGCATGCCACACTTCATCAGCCTGGGCCACGTATTTTAGAATGGTGTCGTCCAAATGCCCATGGGTGTCGGAAAGCAACAATATTTTGGTCATTACGCTAAAAATATGCTAAAAATCAAAAGCAGGATTTCTTTTGGAGGGGATTAAAGTATCTTTAACAACTTAAAAGTAGGGAATCCCATTGAGATATTTTATCCGATTTTCTTATTTCGGAAAGCCGTACCACGGCTGGCAAAACCAACCCAATGCCATTACCGTCCAGGAGGTGCTGGAAAAGGCACTTTCCACCCTTTTGCGTGAAAAAGTGGAGGTTGTAGGTGCAGGAAGGACGGATGCCGGGGTACATGCCAAAGAAATGTACGCCCATTTTGATGTTGGGCCCATTGCCGACCCTGGTGAGCTGGTATATCGATTGAATGCTTTTCTACCCGAGGCGATTGCCATACAGGAAATAAGAGTGGTTAAGATGGATGCTCATGCCAGGTTTGATGCCGTTGAACGAACCTACGAATATTGGCTGGTCCAGGAAAAAAATCCGTTTTACGCCGAATATGCCCATTTTGTTTTCCAACCCTTGGATGTACAAGCAATGAACGAGGCTGCCAAGTACTTGCTGGCACATACCGACTTTGAATGCTTTTCCAAGTCCAATTCTGATGTGAAGACCTTTAATTGTGATGTGCGAAAGGCCATCTGGGAAAGCAGGGAGGACAAATTGGTTTTTACCATTACCGCGGATAGATTTCTGAGAAATATGGTCCGTGCGGTTGTGGGTACCCTATTGGATGTGGGCTTGGGCAAAATGGAAACTGGGAAAATAAACGACATACTTGCAAGCAAAGACCGCGGCCAGGCCGGAGTCTCCGTACCTGCAAAAGGATTATATTTGACAGCCGTCTCCTATCCTAAAAATATTTTTGATGAGCAAAAGTGACGAAATAGGCAAAGCGTTTGATTTTGGTTTGTTCAAAAGGGTGTTTGCCCATACCAAACCCTATAGGGGCATATTTTGGTTGGTGGCATTTGTGGCCATTTTGTCTGCCGGTTTTGCCGTATTAACCCCTGTTCTTGTTCGGGACGTTATCAATAAGGCCCTTACCGCCAAAGATGGTGGTTTATTGGAGTTTTTGGTATTGGCCATGTTGGGGGTGCTCGTAGGGCAGGTAATCTGCCAGCTTTTGTTTAACTACTACGCCAATTTGTTGGGAGAATCCGTGATTAAGGATATCCGGGTAAACCTGTTCCAACGGATGATGGGCTTTAAAATGACCTATTTTGACAATTCCTCTATCGGGGTTTTGGTGACCCGTGCAGTCGCTGATATGCAGCGTATTGGTGAAATTTTCAGCCAAGGGTTCTTTGTGATAGTGGCTGATACGCTCAAAATGCTGTCCGCGGCGGCGATTATGCTCATCATCAATTGGAAATTGGCCTTGATTGTGTTTGCCATTCTACCGGTGATTCTTATTGCTACCCGCTTGTTTCAGCAAGCCATGAAAGTTGCGTTTATAGAAGTGCGGGCCCAAGTGGCCAACTTAAATTCCTTTGTGCAGGAGCGCATTGCCGGTATGAAGATTGTACAACTTTTTAACCGGGAAGAAATTGAAAAGGAAAAATTCCGGAACATCAATGAAAAACATCAAAATGCGTGGTTACGTACGGTTTGGTACAACTCTATATTTTTCCCCATAGCAGAGATATCCTATTCAATAGGAATAGGATTGGTGGTGTATTTTGGGGTTATCCAGAATATAGAAAATGTTGGATTAAACGATACAGGTTCCATTTTTGCTTTCTTTTTCTTGATGGATTTACTGTTCCGTCCCCTTCGACAAATTGCCGATAAGTTCAATACCCTACAGATGGGGATGGTGGCTGCCAATAGGGTGTTTGGAATCTTGGATACCGACAGCAAGATTGCGGACGATGGAACACTCGAAAGGGAAAATGTAAAGGGAGACATCGTTTTCTCGGACGTTCGTTTTGGTTATTTGGAAAATGAAGAAGTGCTCCATGGAATCTCTTTTGATGTAAAGGCTGGGGAAACCGTTGCCATTGTGGGCGCCACGGGGGCCGGAAAATCCACGATCATTAATTTGCTCAATCGGTTTTATGAAATTAATTCAGGCGCTATTCTGATAGATGGGCACAATATTAAGGACTTCACTTTGAGGTCGCTCCGCTCCCACATTGCCATTGTGCTGCAAGATGTCTTTTTGTTTGCGGATTCCATTGCCAACAACATCTCCTTACGCGATGTGTCGGTGACTTTGGAGCATATCGAAAATGCGGCCAAACAAATTGGGGTGCACGAATTTATTTCCAGCCTTCCGAAAGGGTATCAATACAATGTGAAGGAAAGGGGAACCATGCTATCCAGCGGACAACGGCAGCTAATTGCCTTTTTGCGAGCCTATGTTAGTAATCCCAGCATCCTGATTTTGGATGAGGCCACCTCGTCCGTTGACACTTATTCGGAACAATTGATACAACAGGCTACGGACAAAATAACTGAGGGCAGGACTTCCATTATTATAGCGCACCGTCTGGCCACAATTAAAAAAGCGGACAAAATCATCGTTATGGATGCAGGTCAAATTGTGGAAATAGGCAACCATCAGGAGCTGCTGAAAAAAGGCGGATACTACAGCGATTTGTACGAAGCACAATTTTTGGCGGAGGAAGTAGCCTAGACTATTGACTATTTAGGAGCTAAATCCTCAATGGAAACTAATCCGGTCATCAAAGAAATGATGACAATGACGGCCCCAATTCCCATCATAACTATTATTAAGAGGACAAAATAAACCAGACCTCTCCAAAAGGTACCCCAAAATCGCAATTGGTGCATTCGCGCCAAAGCATAGAACTGGTATATGACCAGAAATATTAGAAACCCAAAATTGAACACATCAAATTTGATGGGGAACAGGCCTAAAAACAGGATGTAGGTAACAACCTGAACGTAAGAAGCTTGTCCGATGATATAGGCATTGGCCACCAAATGTTCGGTGTAATTGAATTTCTTGGTCCCGCTAAAGAGCATCCAAGTCATAAGTGCGTAAAGCGGCATGCTCATGTAGGCCAAAAGAGCCTGAAAATCGAATATAAAGTTTAATTGGGGAGCTGCTTCGTTGTTGAAACTGCTCTCGGTAAGGTTGATGTGATACACATCCCGAAGCACAAAAAACATTATCCCGGACAGGGTAATGGCAATGGCAAAATAGCCCACGGGGTTCATATATCTCCTACGAGTCCCTGAAATGTAGGAAAGAATAACTTCTTCGGGCTTGGAGCACAGTTTTTTAAAGGTTTTCAGGAAGGTATTGTCCATGTTGAATACCTGAAAACTAACATCCTGCCAAACATTTTTTAAGGTAAGTCGGTTCCGAATGACCTTGGCGCCACAGGCGTTGCAATAGCGGTCCGTGGGTTGCAGTGCATTATTGCAATTTTTGCACTCCATTTATTCCAAATCCTTTTTGATAAGGGCCGTAAGCTGATCAAGTCCCTTATATGGAACAAACTCTCCATTTTTGATATAGGAAATGGAGCCTGTTTCCTCACTGACCACCAAACAGATAGCATCTGTTTTTTCCGTAATTCCAACGGCGGCCCTATGTCGCAATCCAAATCGTAATGGGATGTTTCTGTCATTGGAAACAGGAAGTATCACCCGTGTTGCCGTAATGTAATTGTCCTGGATTATGGCCGCCCCATCATGAAGGGGGCTGTTTTTAAAGAAGATGCTTTCGAGGATGGGTTGGGTAATCTCAATATTCATGCTGTCACCAGAAGACTTGAAGAAGTCAAGTGGATTTGTACGTTCCAAAACCAAAATCGCTCCTGTTTTCGACATTCCCATTTTTTCACAGGCTGCAATAACTGCCTCCACGTTGGTGTCGGTGGGCATAGCTTCCTGTTTTAGGAACTTGAAGTGACGCGTAAAATTCCTTTTGGCGGCAAAATTGGTAGAACCGATCATCAACAAAAACTTCCTGATTTCTTGTTGAAATACGATGATCAAGGCTATAAGTCCGATATTCATAAAACCGCCGACCATGCTGCTGATCATTTTCATTTGTAGTAGTTCGGTGAGCTTCCAAAGCGCCCACACGATAACGATGCCAATGAAAATATTGATGGCCACAGTTCCTTTGACCAATTTGTAAATGTAGTAGAGTAGCGCGGCCACTAGCACGATGTCGATGACATCGGTAATTTTGAATTCAATAAAATTTAGGAAATCCAACCGCAGTGTTTTTGTAAAATTAGAAAAAAAAGCAGAACCTGAAATTAGAGTGAATTGGCTTTCAATTCTTGAACCAAGGTAACACATTCCATAGCTTCCCGAACATCATGTGCCCTCAATATATTGGCTCCCTTTAGGAGCGCTATGGTATGGAGGGAGGTTGTGCCGTTCAAGGCTTCTTTGGACGATGCTCCCAAAATCTTGTAGATCATGGATTTTCTACTTAGACCTACGAGCAGGGGCAAACCAAAGGTTTGAAACAAATCCAAATGGTTCAGTAGCGTATAATTTTGATTCGTGGTCTTTGCAAAACCAAAGCCTGGGTCAATAATAATATCGTTGATTTTTAAGGAAGCAGCCGCTTTTATCTTCTCGGCAAAGTACAATTTAAGGTCTTGGATCAGGTCGTCGTAAACCGTCTGTTTTTGCATAGATTGGGGAGTGCCTTTTAAGTGCATCATGATATAAGGAACCTGATGCTTTGCAACAGTATTGAACATTTCTTCATCCAGGTTTCCCGCAGAGATATCGTTGATTATTGCGGCACCGGCCTCGATGCTCAATGTAGCGACCTTGCTTCTAAAAGTATCGATGGAGATTAAGGTGTCGGGAAAATTCTTAAGGATCAATTCCACTATCGGGAGCATGCGTTGTAGTTCCACATCTTCAGGAACATGCTCCGCCCCGGGTCTGGAACTATAGGCACCCATGTCGATAAAAGTTGCTCCATCGGACAACATGTTTTCGACCCGTTTCAAAATGGCATTTTCATCCTTGTACCGGCCTCCGTCATAAAATGAGTCTGGGGTGAGGTTTAGAATCCCCATCACTTTCGGTTGGCCAAGGTCAATAAGCTTTCCCTTGCAGTTTATCGTCATAAAAAATAGGTGCTTTGTTGGGTTTGATTATCTTTGGCAAGGTGCTATTGTGCGCCTTATGTTTGGACGAAATTTACGCAAATTAGCAAGAATAGATGCAGCAGACCTCCCAACAATTCGATGCAGTGATCAACACCTGCAGGGAACTCTTTTTAAAAAAGACAAAAGATTATGGAACGGCATGGCGCATTTTGCGACTTCCATCGCTGACCGACCAAATTTTTATCAAAGCCCAACGCATTCGAAGTTTGCAGCAAAATGAAGTCCGAAAGGTGGATGAAGGGGAACAATCTGAATTTGTCGGGATTATTAATTACGCCATTATGGCCTTGATCCAATTGCAAAAAGGCGTTGCCGAACAACCCGATCTGGACGAAGCAGAGGCCATTGCACTTTACGATAAGGAGGTACTGACCGCCAAAACGCTGATGGAAAACAAGAACCACGATTATGGCGAAGCATGGCGCGATATGCGGGTTAGCTCACTTACGGACCTGATTCTCCAAAAACTGCTTCGCGTTAAGCAAATTGAGGATAATCAAGGGGAAACCTTGGTTAGCGAAGGTATTGATGCCAATTATCAGGACATTATCAATTATGCGGTTTTTGCACTGATACACCTAAGTCAAAATTCCAAATAACAATTCCCAAATCACAACTTATGCATGGTAAACGACAAAATTTATGATTTAGAAGAACGGACGTTTAAATTTGCAAAAGCCTGTAGAAAATTTGTAAAATCCCTCAACCAAACCATTGGAAATGTTGAGGATGGAAAGCAGTTGATTCGTTCGTCTGGATCTGTAGGTGCAAATTATATTGAAGCAAATGAAAAGCTTGGGGACAAGGATTTTTATTTCAGGCTTAAAATTGCAAGAAAGGAAGCTAAGGAATCTGGGTTTTGGTTACGACTTTTGTAGGATGGTAATCGGGATAAAGAAACTGTAATCCAAGAATTAATCGATGAATCCATAGCATTAAGGAAGATTTTGTCTTCTATAATAAATAGAGCCAAATAACCCTTTTTTCCATCTAATTCTAAATTTGGAATTTGGAATTTGGAGCTTGGAATTTGGAATTTGGAGCTTGGGGCTTGGAATTTGCCCATAGAATGGAATTATACTTTAAAGAAATATGAAATACTTGGTTTGGATATCCCGCATAATAGTTGGGATTTTATTTATTATCAGTGGCCTAATCAAGCTAAACGACCCCGTCGGTTTTTCCTTTAAACTTGAAGAATACTTTAGTCAAGGGGTTTTGGACCTTCCTTTTTTGATGCCCATGGCTTTGGCAATATCCATTTTTGTGGTAATTGTTGAAGTACTGCTGGGGGTGTTGCTTTTGATAGGTTTTAAACCCAAGTTTACAGTTTGGAGTCTTTTGCTAATGATTGTCTTTTTTACCTTTTTGACATTCTATTCCGCTTACTTTAACAAGGTTACGGATTGCGGTTGTTTTGGGGATGCCATCAAACTAACTCCTTGGGAGTCATTTACAAAGGATGTGATATTATTGGGGTTGATTTTGATTCTATTTTTCGGACGGAATTATATCAAACCGCTTTTTAATGATAAAACCAATTGGATAGTGGGTGGGGCCTCATTGCTTGCCTGCATACTTTTTGCAAATCAGGTGTTGAATCATCTCCCTTCGGTAGATTTTAGGCCCTATAAAATAGGGGCCAACATTCAAGAAGGAATGTCGGTGCCCGAAGATGCGCCCAAACCTCTTTACGAATATGCCTGGAGGTTCAAGGTGAATGGGGAGGATAAAATTGTGGTCACCCATGGGGAATATCCCTCCGTTGACGGTGAGTTTGTAGACGTGGAAACCACCGAAATCCAAAAAGGGTATGAACCTCCCGTTCATGACTTCACGATAGAACAACAAGGAGTTGATTTTGCCGCCGAACTTTTGGAGGAGGAAAAACTGTTGATGGTAGTTGCCTACGATTTGGCCAAGAGCAAAAAGGACTACTTTGCCGAAGTGGCAGAAATAGCCCAAAATGCCGCCGCCAAAGGTTTTAAGGTAATAGGGATGTCAGCTTCCAGCGACAATCAGTCCAAGGAACTGAAAAACAAATACAATCTTGGATTCGATTTTTATTTTACCGACGAAACCACATTGAAAACAATCGTGCGTTCCAATCCAGCTGTGCTGGTAGTAAGCAGGGGTACAATTTTGCAAAAGGTACACCACAACGATTTGGACGAGCTAAAACTTGATTGATGACCAATGACCAATTATCAATAAACAATTATCAATTAGCTATACCTAACAACTGAAAACTAATAACCGATAACTAAAAACCACTACTATGAGAAAGCAAATTGTCGCCGGAAACTGGAAAATGAATAAAAACCTGGAAGAAACCGAGAGCTTGTTGTCCGAGCTTTCCGCAAAACTACCCAATACCCATGCAGAGGTTGTTGTGGCACCTACTTTTGTGAATTTGGCCATGGCCCAAAGAAATCTGCAATCCTCAGCCATTAAGGTGGCCGCGCAAAACATGCATTTTGCGGAAAATGGTGCCTATACTGGTGAGATTTCAGCAGATATGTTGCTGAACATCCATGTGGATACTGTAATCCTAGGGCACTCCGAAAGACGTTCCTATTTTGGGGAGGATGATGCCTTGTTGGCCAAAAAGGTCGAAGCTGCCCTGGACAAGAATATGACTATTATCTTCTGCTTTGGGGAAGAATTGGATGAACGAAAGTCCAATAACCACTTTTCTGTAGTCGAAAGTCAACTTAAAAATGCATTGTTCCAATTGGATAGCTCTGCTTGGAAGAACATAGTTTTGGCCTACGAGCCCGTTTGGGCCATTGGAACTGGGGAAACTGCAAGCCCGGAGCAGGCTCAGGAGATGCATGCTTTCATTAGAAAGACCATTGCCGATGCTTATGGGTCCGCAATTGCAGATGAAGTTTCAATTCTTTATGGAGGTAGCGTTAAACCTGCTAATGCCGAAGATATTTTTGGAAAACCGGATGTGGATGGTGGACTTATAGGAGGCGCCTCTTTAATAGCGGACGATTTTATAGCCATTATCAAAGCGATTTAATACCAATTGTGGCATCGGTCTATATCGAATACCAATTTGAAATTGAGCCTGCTGTTCCGTGGACTGAGATTCTGATTGCGGAATTGGGGGAAGCGGGATTCGAAAGTTTTGTGGAGGGAGATACCGGTTTGTTGGCCTATATCCTAAAGACTGAATGGCGGGAAGATATGCTGCAAGATGTTGGCACTCTAAATAACCCGGAGGTTAATACCACGTTCACATTCAAGGAAATCGAGCAACAAAATTGGAATGCGGAATGGGAAAAAAACTTTCATCCCATACGTGTTGGGGAACAATGTGTGGTTCGCGCACCCTTTCATGAACCGGGGAAGGTTACCTACGATATTGTCATCGAACCCAAAATGAGTTTTGGCACTGGGCATCATGAAACCACCCACATGATGCTCCAGCATATTCTGGATATGGAGTTTAAAAATAAATCCGTTCTCGATATGGGTTGTGGAACAGGGGTCTTGGCAATTTTGGCCAAAATGAAGGGCGCTTCCACCGTTGATGCCATAGATATTGATGAATGGTGCTACCTGAATTCCTTGGAAAATTCGCAACGGAACAGTTGTCAAATTGAAGTCTCTCAAGGGGATAGTTCCTTGCTTGCAGGAAAGAAATATGATATTATCCTGGCCAACATCAACCGCAACATACTTTTGGAAGATATCCCCATCTATGCCGAATGCCTTAAATCTGGCGGAGCCCTTTTGCTAAGTGGTTTTTATTTAGAGGATTTGGATGCAATTTCCTCAAAATGTGGAGGGCATGGTTTACAATTTGAAAAAAAACTGCAAAAGAATAATTGGGTTTCGGCAAAATATGTAAATTAGGTAGTACTAATTCCAAATGTATGGGAATCAAGGAAAAGGAATCAGAGGAGCTATTACTGGAAGAGAAGGTGATCAAGCAAAGCGAGATTGTCTTGTTCAATGACGATGTGAATACCTTTGACCACGTTATTGAGACCTTGATTGCTGTCTGCGACCATACCCCTGAACAAGCCGAGCAATGTTCCCTCATTGTGCATTATAATGGAAAATGTACCGTAAAAACAGGCGAGTACAACGAATTAAAACCAAGATGCACCAAATTGCTTCAAGCTGGGTTGAGCGCGGAAATTATCTAAATTCCTAATTGTACTAACGCAGTCATAATCGGATTTTAATGCTTGTTGAAATATCACGAATTCTTTACATATCAACCATTGACCACCACCGTACTATATCTTAATTTTACCAACACAGACCAATTTATCGAACCAATAATCCGCTGGACCTGAAATGGGCGAATTTTTTAAGGCAGAATTAAAAGACCGTTTCTTGGAATATGCCCTAGAGCGACGAGATTATTTTGAAGTCCGGGTATTGTATGATGAGTTTTTGCGGCCCAATTACAGTCTGGCTTTTGTGGAAAAGTTGATTCGTGAGATTGAAGAATACGATTCAGGCTTATTGGATGTCATGGCTGGCAATGGGGTGGAATGGTTCATGTTGGCCTCCACACCCAAAACACAGGATTTTCTTCACGAGGGGGGATTTATGGAAATGCATGTGATGGAAGAGGAGAAGTGGGACACCTTTTTGGACCAACTCTCCGGGCATAGAAAACTGACCAAAGACGAAAAACAACTTTTAAAGGAAAACTCCCCCGAACTTAAACGGGAAAAAAAACTATTGATTTCCCTGATTTCGGCAGTGGTCATAAGCTTTTTATTTACCCTTTACAGTCTTATAAAGGGGGCATTCCTTGAACCCGAATATGTACCTGCGGACGAGTTTGAAAGAAAAATGGAAGCTTTACGTTCCCAGTATTCAGAGGAAAACCAACGGTTGGAAGCAGCACTGGAACAGGCAAAGACCACAATCGATTCCCTGTCAGGAAACTGAGCAACGCACCTAGGATTAGAGATCGTAATGATCAAATACTTCCTCTAGGATTTCATTGACCAATTCATAGCGCAACAAAGGACCGTCATCAGATCTACTTTGGTTGTTCAACATGGCAATACTGACCTTGCTGGTCGGCTCAAAGAACATATAGGCCCCGTAACCCCGCATCCCCCCTGTGTGACCGTAGGTAGAACGCCCATGAAAAATTACCTCCCGGGTACCCAGACCGTAGCTCACGAAAATATCGTCAGGAATATCAAAATGGGCGGTCGTCATATTGGTTCTTGATGCTTCGGAAACTGCATCGCCATTATACAGGTGTTGCGCCCACATGGAAAGGTCGGAGGCTGTTGCAAAAACATCGGCAGCACAATAGAAAATACTATGAAAAGCGGGGCCAAAGTCAGCTTCAATGTCTTCCAAGACCCCATCATCATCACTATCCCGCCATGGTGTGGCCCATGTGCCTTCAATGGGTTCGTTGGTGCCAAAATACATATGGTCCAGCTCCAAGGGAGTCCAAAACTTTTCGCGCATTACTTCCCCGACCGTTTTTTCGGTAGCAGCTTCAATGATCAACCCTAGAATAAGGTAATTGGAATTGGAATATTCGTGCCCAAACCCTGGTTCACCTACAGGGGGTCCTATAAAGCCATAAAGTGTCTCTTGTGGAATTGGAGTGTCAAGGTCTGCTTCGGCCATGGCCCAAAGATCATTGTACATATAACCAAACAGTCCGGAGGAGTGGGTCAACAACTGATAAATGGTAATGGAACTGTCCACGTTTTCCGAAGTCAATTCCAGCCAATCTGCTATGGTATCTTCCAGATCTAGAATGCCTTCATCCACGAGCTTCATAACCGTGGCGGCCACCACAGTTTTTGTAATGCTTCCAACCCCAAAACGCATGTTCTCCGTTATAGTAACGCCTAATTTGGAAATCCCTCCGGTTAAACTGAGATGTTCTTGGTCTCCAATTCGTACGGAAACGGATACCCCAACCAATTTGTCGGCATCGGTACCTACTTTTTCATCAATAATGTCCTGTAACTTTTCTTCGATGGTCAATTCGGGGGTCGGATTTGGATCTGGGTCAGGATTGGGATTGGAGTTCGGGTCTGGAGAGGTGTCGTCCCCGCCCGAAGAACAGGCCATTTGACAAATAATGAATATCAAACTTAGAATGCGGAGGGCATAGCTGGTAATACTGGATAACATCGGAAATGGGTTTTGATCGATGGTTAGCGAAACTCAATATACAGAATATTAAACAATTACAGTTTTGGAGACACTTACGAGGTATTCTTTGGAGGTTTATTGTTTATTTTGCGTTCGTTTCAAACTAAAAGACTGTAGGTCATGTATAAGTTTACCAATAGAAATTTACATAGGGATTTTGCTTACTTCTACGTAGGCTTGATCATTGCATTTTCATTTTCTGGTATCATATTAAACCATAGGCAGGATTGGTACCCCATGGATTACACTTTTGAAAGTGAGGAGGTATCCCTGGCCTTGGAGGCCAAAACCACGGACTTTTCCAAAGAACAGATTGAAGATTTTTCCAAGGATTGGGATGTGGAATATGACAGTCATAGGGTTCGCGATAATTCCCTGCGGGTATACTACAAGGACAATGTGATTCTGGACGCAGACCTGAAAACTGGCAAAGGGGTTTTGGAGTACAAGCGCAAGGTGCCATTTATTGGGCATACCATGTTCCTACACAAATCGACCAACTCCTTTTGGATTTGGTACTCGGATATTTTCGGGGCGGCAATGTTACTGATTGCCATCACGGGGATTTTGATTCCCAATGGAAAAAATGGCTTTAAAAGCAGGGGCTGGAAATTTGCAGTTGCCGGAATTTTATTTCCACTGCTGTTTTTGATACTTTACTCTTAGTTCGTTTTTCACGGGGTAGTGGAAATTATGGTTATGCCTTTAAAAATGAGAATGACTAAATTTTTTGGACTTGGTTGGATATTTAGTGACATGGACGTGTTTTCATAAGATATGATCTTGTAACTAGGGAGAACTAAAGAAATTTCTAATATGAATTTAAACTCGAAAGAAATTGAAAGCGTTTCAAAATTAGAGCCTTTTAAGAGGTATAATTATTTTATTAAAAAGATTGCTGATTTTGAAGAAATCTGGACGATTGTTGATAAACACGGCGAATTAGCTTTATCCGACATAGAAGAAAACACCCTTATATCATTTTGGACAGCAGAAGCTTTTATTAAAAGTAATCTTTATGGCAATTGGGAAAACTGCATTCCATTCAAAATTACGTTAGATGATTTTGAAGACATTTTTGCCCCTTTAATTGTGGATAATAATTATTTGATAAATGTTTTTCCTGTGAATGGAAAATCTGGCTTTGTTGTTAATCTAGATGAATTCATAAGAGATTTGAATGATGAATTGGAAAAATATCAATAGACCCTGCTCTATGTTACTGCTGGATTATATCTAATGGTTCTAACTAAAGCTGATGATTTCAAGCAGTTTTTTTAGAAACTGACTATTTTTTTGCAAGGTTTATCTAAGTGATTTTAGGGTGCCTGGCCCAATATCTCAATAATCCAGTGCAAAAACATCCATCACCTCCTCATAAGTCATTTTTTGAAGTGCTTTTTTGGAATAACCCGAATTTTTACCAATTAAAGTGCCTTGAATTATGACGTATTTAAAGGTGTATTCAGCAATCGTAAAAGATTGCAAATTTCCTGGCGTTGATCCTTGGACGGGTGTCCAAAAATAATGTAATCTAATATTGCCCACATTTGATTCGTGAACAATTTGCGTCTCATAGTCGGAACCAAATGCTGTAAATTTAAAGGGCAATGAATACCAGCCGTTTGATCCCCTCCTAAAGTAGACCAAAATCAATCCGTTTTCGTTAATATCTTCGTCGATTTCAGGGATACTCAAGTCCACATAGCGCGTGAACCAGGATGTAGAGGATGCTCCACCTTCTCCCGTATTAAAGGTGTAGCTGGCATTCCAAAGCCAATCTGCATTGGCTAAATCAACTGTTCCTGTTCGGACGTTGGCATTACCGTCCACACCGTCTTGCCCCGCAGCTCCTTGTTCTCCTTGTGGTCCTTGTGGGCCAGGAGCTCCGTCTTGTCCATCTTCCGGAGAACAAGCAGCAAGACCAATTAACAAGATTGTGAGGAAGGTTGATTGTGTAGTTTTCAATAAAAACTTCATGATATGTGATTTAGATTATGGGGGAATCAACTATAATATAGACGTTAAGGAGTTGATTATTAGATATATATGTGTGTTCGGTTCTAGTTGATGTGTATAAGGAATACGAAGCTGTATATTCTGCGCAGAAGGATTATTTTACTACTTTTCGATAGGCAAAAGGTTCAATTCCATTAGGTAAATCTTCAACACCAAAACCAGATAAAGACAATTGCGGAGGTTCTACTACCACACTAAATTCCAATAATTGGATACTATTTCATTGTAATAGGATGTACAATCATGCACTCAAAATGCCTTGATGGGCAAAAAGAGTATAGGTATATGTGCATTTTCTGGTGGAGAAAAGAATTTGGTCATACTACATTTAAGCTTTTTACGGAAATTATATTAGCTGGAAGGAAAAATCACTGCAAATGAAAATTTATAAGTTAGGAACAACCGCATTTATAGATAACGAAGGCCAATATCACAGAAAGGAAATTGTTAATTGGACAACTTTTCTTAATCGGGATGGACTTTACCAATCCCTTATCAATGAAATTTCGAATTGGGAAGAGACCGATGGTTCTTTTTTATCGGAAGATCGTTTTGATGCCCCAATGGGGAACCAGGAAATTTGGGCAGCGGGAGTTACTTACGAACGTAGTAAAGCAGCACGGATGGATGAAGCCAAGGAATCTGGAGGCGCTGTTTTTTATGATATGGTGTATGATGCGGAAAGGCCGGAGCTGTTCTTCAAGGCAACCTCACAACGATGTGTGGGTTCTGGGGATGAGGTCTATATACGAAAAGATTCCACTTGGAATGTTCCCGAACCTGAACTCACCTTGCTGATTAGTTCCAACGGGTCTATTGAAGGATATACGGCCGGTAACGATATGAGCTCAAGAAGTATAGAAGGAGAAAATCCCTTGTATTTGCCCCAGGCAAAGGTATATGAGAAGTGCGCGGCGATTGGCCCATGTATCTATGTGCCCAAAGAACCCCTTCCCGAAACTACCAAAATTCATATTTGCATAAAAAGAAGGGCCTCGGAGATGTATAATGAAGATGTTGCCATATCAAAGATCAAGCGGGAGTTTAAAGAATTAATATCTTTTCTATTCAGAGAATGTGATTTTCCACAGGGTGTCTTTTTAATGACAGGAACTTGTTTGGTACCTCCTGATGATTTTACCCTGGAAATTGGGGATGAGATAACCATTAACATTGACGGGATTGGTACTTTGACCAATCATGTTGGTTGTAAATAAATAAAATTACCCACAGAGATAGTAGAATTTCCATAAAATGAAATTAACACCAAGTTACAAATCAACAGTGCGGTATGCTTTGGTACTCCTATTGTGTACAGGGTTGCTTTCCTGTAACACAAGCTCCAAGGAACAAAAACCACCCAATATCGTTTTCTTTTTTGTGGATGACATGGGCTGGCAGGATACCTCTGTTCCTTTTCATACCGAAGTGACCCAACTGAACAAACAATACCATACCCCAAATATGGAACAACTGGCAAATGAGGGCATGAAGTTTACCCAAGCCTATGCTTCGGCTGTTTGTTCGCCATCGCGAATTAGTCTTATGACCGGGATGAACGCTGCAAGGCATCGGGTCACCAACTGGACCTTGTTCCCTGATAAAACCACAGATTCCAATCACGATAAAGTGGTAGCTCCAGCCTGGAACGTCAATGGACTTAGTGCCCAACCAGGAATAAATAAAACGGTTTATGCCAATACGCTACCACAGTTACTGCAAAAGGCGGGATACAAAACAATTCATGCCGGTAAAGCCCATTTTGGGGCAAAGGATACCCCAGGGGAAAGTCCTTTAAATCTTGGGTTTGATGTGAACATAGCGGGGCATGCTGCCGGAGGACCCGGGAGTTATTTGGGGAAATACAATTTTAGCGGTGCTTGGAGAAATGCAATGCGCGTTTGGGATGTCCCGGGACTGGAAAAGTATCATGGACAAGATATTTTTCTAACTGAGGCCCTGACCATGGAAGCCAACGAAGCAGTCAATCAAGCTGTGGCGGAAGACAAGCCATTTTATCTGTATATGTCCCATTACGCCATTCATGCACCTTGGGAAAAAGACGACCGTTTTTACCAAAAGTATATCGATGCAGGCCTGAATGAATGGGAGGCCACCTATGCAGCAATGATAGAAGGCATGGACAAATCCTTGGGAGATATTAGGGCAAATCTAAAACGATTGGGGGTTTCCGAAAATACCATTATCGTCTTTATGTCGGATAACGGGTCCCCTAAACAAGCCCCCCGAAACCTACCGCTACGAGGACATAAACTTACACCCTACGAAGGTGGGGTTAGGGTTCCCCTTCTGGTTAATTGGCCGGGGGTGACCAAAGCCGCCTCAATCAATGACCAATACCTCATTATTGAAGATATTTTCCCAACCTTTTTGGAACTGGCGGGATTGTATGAAGAAGCCAAATTGAGTTCGGATGGTATCAGTTTTTTGCCTTTGCTTTCTGAAATGGGAGCGTATCCAGAGGAACGGCCTATCTACTGGCATTTTCCTAATACCTATGACCAACCCCCCTATAGTGCCGTACGAAAAGGGCCATGGAAATTGATATACCATCATATTGATAGAAAAATAGAACTTTTCAATCTTGATGAAGATATAGGTGAAACTACAAATTTGGCCGAGGAAAACAGCGCGAAAACATTCGAATTGGCTCAGTTGCTTTCTGACCATTTAGTAACTGTTGAGGCCCAAATGCCCTTGGACAAATCCACAGAAAATCCTGTTGAATATCCGAACGAAATAACCAAAAACCATAAAAAATGATTTACAAAAAAATTGCGAGTCTTCTTATTGCAGCATTGTTGTTGGGAGCTTGCCAAGAGAAATCAAAAGAGGAAAAAGAAGCTCCCAATATTCTCTTTCTTTTTGCTGACGATTATACTTATGAAGCCATTCATGCATTGGGCAATAGTGTGATTGAAACTCCAAATCTGGACCGTCTTGTTAGTGAGGGCACCACCTTTACCCACGCTTATAACATGGGTGGTTGGAACGGGGCAATATGCGTTGCCTCCAGGGCCATGATTATTTCAGGCAGTTACATTTGGAATGCACATGGCACCACCACCAAATGGAGAGAAAAAGATTCCACTGCCCTAAGAAACACATGGGGTCGCTTAATGGCGTCGCAGGGTTACAATACCTATATGACAGGGAAATGGCACGTAAATGCTCCCGCCGATTATGTTTTTGATACGGCAAGGCACATTCGACCAGGGATGCCAGACGATCTAAGAAGTCAAGCAAACTGGAAGGAGATACGCCAAGCTTATAAAGAAGGTAAGGATGTGAAGCCTATAATGCCTCCGGCTTATTTTAGACCCGTTGATGAAAATGATACATTATGGTCTCCTTCCGACCCCAAACACAAAGGTTTTTGGGAAGGCGGTAAACATTGGAGCGAGGTCATCAAAGATGATGCGCTTGATTATTTGGAAGACGCAACCCAAAAGGAAGACCCCTTCTTTATGTACTTGGCATTTAACGCACCACATGATCCAAGACAGTCGCCCCAGTCATTCTTGGATAAATATGATATCGAAAACATTCCAGTACCCGAAAATTGGCTGCCCGTGTACCCATACCGGGACGCCATGAACAGTAACTTTCATATGAGGGATGAAGCCTTGGCACCTTTTCCAAGAACACCCTTCGCGATCAAGACCCATTTGAAGGAATATTATGCGATCATAACACATTTGGATGAGCAAGTGGGTAAGATTCTGGATGCCTTGGAAGCTTCGGGGAAATTGGATAACACCTATATTTTCTTCACAGGAGATCACGGTTTATCTGTTGGACATCATGGGCTTTTGGGCAAGCAAAGCATGTTTGACCATAGTATACGGGTGCCCTTAATGGTGGTAGGTCCGGATATCCCCAAAGGTCAAAAGATCAATACAGATGTTTACCTCCAGGATATTATGGCGACCAGTCTCGAGTTGGCCGATATTGAAAAACCAACATATGTGGAGTTTAATAGCCTGTTGCCTTTGGCAAAGGGGGAAACCACCAATGGGCATTTGCAGGATGGTGTTTACGGGGCCTTTGAAAAGGAATCCCAACGGATGATCCGTAAAGATGGATTCAAGCTTATAGTATATCCCAAAATCGACAAGGTCTTGTTGTTCAATATGGAAGAAGATCCAATGGAAATGCACGATTTGGCCGGGATGCCTGAAAATCAAAGCCGCGTAAAATCCTTGTTTTCTGATTTGATGGCATTGCAAAAGAAAATGAACGATCCGCTGGATCTGAATGAACTTTATGCAAACCTAAATCAGCTGTAGGAGACTGGATTTTGCTTTTTTGTGCTCGTGTGGGGTTTTGACTGCATGGATAGGAAACAAGGTCGATTTCTTTGACAAGAATGCATAAATTAGTTCCATCAATTAGCTTGTAGGATAACAGGCATTTAACCGAGGTATTTGGAATAGGGGAATAATCGGGTCAAACGATGGAATTGAAATGAAACCACAACTTGTAGATAGAACGAACCGTCTTAACAGAACACTATCTGAGCAACTACATTCCTTTCCTTACTTTCTAAAAGTTTGGCACTATCACCCGGAGATTGAGCTAGTCGCTGTTAAAAAGAGTACTGGAGTCATCTTTTTGGGCAATGATATGGAACGGTTTCAACCGGGCGATATTTTTTTGATTGGCAGCAATGTACCCCATATGCTATTGAATGACCCAAAATACTTTAAACCCTCCTCCAAACTAAAGGCAGAGTCCCAGGTGATTCATTTTGATAAGGCCTTACTTGAAAGTGACATTTTTAAGTTTCCCGAAGCCTCTGAAATGGTATCTTTTTTGGACGATGCACGGTACACGATAAAATTTGATTCAGCTATTCACGGAGTAGTTGAAAAGAAAGTTAGGAAAATGTTCGAAGTGGGGAATTTTGAGAAAATTATACTCCTGCTGCAATTGATGATTTTTTTGGGGACGGATGCGAAATATAAGGTGATAAGCAAGGGAGATGTCGCCAAGACCTCCATGCAGGCAGGAACGAGTCATAATATGGATAAGGTATATGACTATATCTATTGTAATTTTAGGGAATCCGTGGAACTGGATAAGTTGGTGGACATAGCATGCATGAACAAATCCTCGTTTTGCCGGTATTTTAAACGGATGAACAATAAAACGGTCTCAAGGTTTGTCAATGAGCTGCGTATCGGATATGCCTGCCAACTGTTACAGGAAAACAAGTTTAGTATCACCACAATTTGCTACGAAAGTGGGTTTAACAACATTTCCAACTTCAATAGACAGTTCAGGAATATAATGGACCTCTCGCCCTCAGATTATGTTAAAAAACTCAATTTTGGAAAGTAAAATTTCCAATTATGAATCCTATCTCGAAAGCTATCGATAACCGGAGAAGGGATTGACAAGCATATTTAGATGCTATATGATCAATACAACTTTATATTAATAAATTGTTGCCTGTAATCGCTTAGATTTTCTAAGGAACCAAGGCTTTCCATATCACCGTTTTTCTCTATCCAATGGCGAACTTTGTCCGTCCCGTTAATGACATCTATCGGATTTTGTGTGTAACTGTATTCGTACGGGGGATTTTTCCATTGGAAATCATTACCCAACAGATGATACAGCTCACGCATAATAAATTGCCCGACTCGCCAAGGCCTAAACGTTGACCGATGGGTCACATGGATTTGAAACCCGCCACAAACGGTATTTCCATGTTTTTGAAAAGTAGGAAGAAAGGTTATTGGCCTTAAAACGAAACCTTTGAGTTTCGATGTCTTTATTTTGGAGGCAAAATGGTTTTTATACAAGGAAAAGGGTTCAATTTTTGGATGCCCTACAATTTCCAGAGGTTGGGAGGTTCCTCTACCTTCACTAAGTTGGGTTCCTTCAAAAAAAACGGTTGCAGGAAAAGTAATTGTGCTTTCGGCCCTCGCAAGGTTTGGGGAGGGCAAAAGCCACGGAAGACCCGTATCTTCGAAGAACATTTCTCTTTTCCAACCTTGCATTTTAATGATTTTGAGCATTGCTTTTTCCTCAGCCCAAATTTTTTGATGCATTAGCGCGACTTCCCCGATGGTCATCCCATGGCGAATGGGCAAGGGATGTAGGCCAACAAATGATTCAAATTCAGGTTCGACCAAATTCCCTTCGATATCAATTCCGTTTATAGGATTGGGACGATCCAAAACAACGACCTGAATATCTTTATCGGCACATTTGTCCAACAATAGGGTAAGGGTGTATATGTAGGTATATATCCTACATCCCACATCTTGTAAATCCACAAAAATATGGTCTATATCCGCTAACATTTCATCGGTAGGTATGCGCGTTTCGGAATACAGGGAATACACCGGTATATTGAAGTGTGGATGTACCACATGATCGGTTTCAACCATATTGTCCTGGACATCTGTGGAAAAACCATGCTGGGGACCAAATAGTTTAATAAATCTTGGACCGAACATTTCCTGAAATCGAATCGTAGCATGCGTTAGCGTACCGTCCACGGAGGCATTGTGACAAAGTAAGGCCACATTTCCTGTGAATTCTTTTTGAAGGGCTTTATCCTTTGTTAAAACATCGAGGCCAGTTAAGACTTTCATTTAAATATGTTTTTCGTTAGAAATTAATCAGTACAGAAAAAAGATCATTCTGTTTGGCGCTATAGGATGATTGATTGTATAGGGACAACTATGCTGTTGCCCCCATACAATAACAACTAACCAACTCAAAACTTGCCTTTATATCGAAGGGTTTGCGGGTGTATTTGGGTTATTTTCCCGTTCTATCGTGGGATACGGATAAAAATTCCTATTCCTTTGATTGGTGGTGTTAGCCTCCAAGGGAACCACAAAATCTGGATAGAATCGCCTATTGTCTCCCCATCTCAAACCCGTTAGGAACAGTTCAATCGACCTATTCCTATAAATCTCATCCAAAACATCGGCCTGACTTGCAGCATCGCCCGTCCAAACCGGGAGATTTGCGTTCACCCCAAGCGGATCATCATTTTTTTGCCTCACCAAATCGATTTGAGCCACTGCATCGTCCAGTTGATTTTGTCTAGCATAGGCTTCAGCTTTGTTCAACATCATTTCACCAGGAAGGTAAATGGGTATCGAAGCAGTGTTTGTAGCCGCAAACCCCAACATTTCACTAATGGCCTGCCCCCCGGCATCCGCATTGGCGAAACCAGCATCGGCGCCTAGATAAAAGGCGATTCGTCCGTCTCCTACATCCGGAACCAAGGGCCCGAGTAGACCAAAGTTGGTCTGTGGCTTTAGGTCGGTGGAATTAACGGTTCTGTTCCATAAGGGATTTTGGTTATTTGCGTCATAAATCCACATGGAATTCGTAGCATCACTATCATTTAAAACAGCGTCTGCGGCAGCAATTGCCTCCGCATAATTCCCTGCCAACAAATGATATCTTGAAAGGAAGGCATTGATGGTTTTTGGCAAACTAATCTCCGTCCACAAAACTGTCGAAGCAAACTCCTCCGACATGGGTGTCCCGGCCAATTCATCCCGAGCACTCTGTAAAAGTGAGATGCACTCCGCCAATACGGCGGCCCGATCACTAAACGGGGCATCCCCATCAATCGAGTTGTTGATGGGAGCTTGCTCGAACATCTGAATCATGGACCCCAAAGAGATAGCCTTGAACAAATTGCCATAAGCCAAAAGACCACTTCGAGTACCGGCGGTAAGATCCACGGTATTGGCCCCCTCAATCAAGGATTCGGCCATGCCTTTTGCCTTCAAAAGATTTACCCATGGATTGGTGATACCCCCACTTTCGGGTGGTAGTTCGGCACCTCCTTTGGCCAATTCGTTGATATTCAAAAAGGTATTGGTCACCCCAAGTTCCCTAGTCGTAATTCCTGGTGCTTCAATTACCTGTCTCAGTGCTGTCACCGAATAGTATTGTCTAATACCCGTTGCCAGGGCGAAAAGTCCATCCTTCGTTTTTAAAACAACATCTTCGGTGGGATTGTTGGGGTTTTCAAACTCAGTTTCACAAGCGATAAATAATCCGCTGATCATAAGGAAAACACCTATTATGCTATATATTTTAATATTTTTCATCTTGATTTTTTTTAGAATGTAGCCGTTACACCAACTTTGATTACTCCGGGAATGGGAATAAGTCCCATTACCCCTCCTCTGGACCCATTGCTTTGTGCATCAATGTTCACTTCTGGGTCATAACTGGAAAAATTGTCGATGGAAAACAGGTTTCGACCTGTTAAAAAGAACTTGAAACTATCGACACCTTTAAACGGTTCCCTGAGCAGATAGCTAAAGGATATCTCCCGCAACTTAATGTAGGAGCCATCTTCTATATAGGATTCGGCTATGCCAAAATTGGCGCTTCCTGTTCCCCGAACCTGGTCTCCCCGAAGTTCGCTGGCAGTTGCCGGACCGCCTCCAAATCGATAGAACATTCGTTGGTCCCAGCTCAAAATGTCAACACCTTGAACCGCATCCAATTGCATTCTAAATGAAAAATCCTTGTATGTGAGTTCGTTTATTACGGAGGCTATAAAATCGGGATTTGGATCACCGATAACCTTACTTAAATTGGCGCCAGTCGGTTGTCCCGAGGCATCTCTTTCCGGCACCGGATTACCGTTGGCATCAAAACTACCCTTCTCCCTTTGCGGAAGGCCTGCAGGGGTAAGAAGTAAACTTCCATCTGGGTTCCTGGCATAATATCCCTGGTAAAAAACACCTAAAGGTTGACCATTTTTGGCAACGGAAAATCCGAAGTTCCCAATCCCGAACTGTTCCCCAGCAATATTGTTCACCTCGTTTCTATTTGAGGAATACGTCCCGGTAACCGACCAGTTAAAATTATTGGTTTGGACAGGGGTAGCGGTGATCATGGCCTCAAAACCTTTGTTGGTCATCGTTCCAATGTTTTCTACCCTGGAGCCTGCTCCGGTTGAGGGCGATAAAGTCCGTGCCAACAACAAATCTTCAATGTCTTGGGAATAATAGGTAAGTTCAACACCCAAACGGTTATCGAACAGGGCCATATCAACCCCAAATTCCAATTCGGTTTGTCTTTCGGGTTTTAAATCCGGATTTCCCAATTGCGTAGGGGCGATCAAACCAGAATTACCATCAATGCTTATGGCGGCGTAATTGGACAACCTGTCAAAAGGGCCAATTGCCGTGAGGTTTCCTGCTTGTCCCCAAGCAGCCCTCAATTTAAAGCTGTTGATGGCATCTCCAAGATTATCCTTCCAAAAATCCTCTTCGGACATGAGGTATGAAGCACTGGCCTTTGGATAAAATTGGTTCCTTTCATCGGCTCCAAACACAGAAGACCCATCCAATCGGATTGCACCGGTGAGGAAAAGTTTGTTGTCATACCCGAAAGTTTGCTGCAAAAATCCACCCCAAAATGTTCGTTCGCTCCTGTTTTCATTTGTGGTGATGGAAGCCGCTCCATTTGTGGTTCTAACACCCAAAGCCAATCCAGTACCTGAAATGGACCGAAGGATGTTTTCATCGGCCTGCCATGAAAACCCGGCTGTTGTAGTTGACTTTATGTCCTCAGAGAGCATTTTATTGTAGGAGGCATTTAGATCACTGTTCAACAATTTGGTGCTGATGGTAGTTGTACTAGCGCTGCCCAATGGAACCGTGGTAGTACCTATTGGCACATATCTTGTTCCCCTGGATTCCGCATTGTCGTACCCTAGGGTGTAGTTTATCTTTAAATCGTTGGTTGGGGATAAGTTGATCTGAAGATCACTGATCGTTCTATTGTTCTCCTGCTGAAAATCAAATGTCTCAATGTACTCGAGAATATTTGGGTAAAAGGTCATTTGAGGATAGTTGCCATTTTCATCAGGAACGGGATTGATCGTATTGTTCGTAAATAGGATCGTCTGTAACACTCCAAATCCATAACCCCCATTGGGAACATCGTTGCTATGACTTGTTGAAAAGTACATTCCGGCAGAAGCGGAGGCCCAATCATTGATTTTTTGGTTGACCCTTATCCGTCCACCTTCCCTTTCGTAGTCCGTGGATTTCATGATTCCTTCATTCTTCAAATAAGAAATGGAAGCGAAATAATCGGTATTTTCCGATCCTCCCGATATGGATACATAGTTGTCCGTTCCCATCGAATTCTGAAACACCATATCTTGGTAATCATATCTGGTGACGGACTCTGTATCGAGGACGGTGATATCCGATGAAGTCCAGTCCAAGGGCACTTGGTTAAAATCCCGTTTCTTTCTTAAGAAATTCATGTTGGCACTTGTTGATACCGTGATGACAGGCTTTCCAGAACGTCCCTTTTTGGTAAAAATCTGCACGACCCCGTTACTTGCCCGGGAACCATAAATGGCCGCTGCGGCAGCACCTTTGATTACCTCAATTCTGTCGATGTCCTGGGGATTGATATCCGAGAGCCTGTTCTGGACCACACTGGTGACGTTCAAAACATTTGTGGAATTGTTGTTTACGATTACCCCATCGATTATGTACAGCGGGTCCGAACTTCCATTTACTGTACTTGCACTACGCAATCTTACGCTAATTCCCCCGGCAGGATCCCCCGAGTTTTGCGATACTTGGATACCGGCCAACTTACCGGACAGAGCTGCAGAAATATCAACCGCTCCCGATTGTGCAATTTCTGTTCCTTCAACACTTGAAATGGTATTTCCAATTTGTTTTTTCGCAGTCAGTGCGCCGACCCCGGTAATCACCACCTGGTCAAGGCCCAAAATATCAGTGGCCATAACCACATTATTTTCAATCGTTGTCTGACTTCCGAAGGTTACCGAGACTTCTTGTGTGGTAAAGCCCAATGAGCGAAAAATAAACACATAATCTCCGGGATCCAGGTCTGCCTGCAAAACATAGTTTCCTGAAAAATCTGTGATCACGCCTTGGTTGGTGCCTTCTATTTGAACCGTAACGCCTGGAAGTGGGTCTCCAATTTCATCGGTGACCGTCCCTGAGACGACATAAGTTTCCTGAATATCGACCTTATTAACCGGGATTTCCTTTTTAGGGACGTCCGATTTGTTCAGGGTAAGCACAATCTGCCGATCGATTATTTTATACTTGATTGTGCCATCGGGAAAGAGTTTTCTAAGAACCTTTTGTATTTCTTGTTTTTTGACCTGGATGCTGACTTTTCGCTCCAAATCCAATTCCTCCTTACTATAGAAGAATTTAAACTCTGTTTTGGACTCTATTTCCTCAATAATTTTGGAAATAGTGACATTTTCAACATCTAAATCAATCTTGGTTTTTTGAGCATACCCCGATGACGCTTGAAGCTGAAAAAGGGTCACCATAAAAAACAAGAGTGAAAATTTCATTTTTAGATCAAGTTCCGGAAAGATGCGGGAACACCTTGCCAATGAGTTCATTAGTTTTTTCATAATTTTGTTTTGATTTTTGTTGATTCGTACGACTTAGATCAAATCTGTAATCGGAAAGTGCGGGAACACTTTCCGATTTTTTATTTTCGGTGGTGTTCAATTCATATAGCTTTTGTTTTTAGTTGCCTCCACAAACCAGGATTTTTTTTTCAAAATCCCTATGGTGATTCAGCTCGGTTATATAGTTTTTAATTTTCCATATTTACTATGGTTATGGTGTCATTGTCCACGGAATAGTCAAATGCCGTGTGTTCCTGAAAGACCCTTAGTATTTGATCTAAGGATTCTTTGGTGAAGGTTCCGGTGAACCGCTTTCCGTTCAGTTGATAAAACTGGTTGTCGATGGTTACATTAAAATGTCTTTCCAGTTCCTTTAAGATCAATTCAAAACGATCGTCTACGAAAAAGAGTTTGCCTTGGGTCCAAGCGGTAAACTTTGCCACGTTCACTTGGTCCACGGCTATAGTCCCCTCTTTAAACACGGCACGCTCGCCTATTTCCAAAACAATGGGCTTTTGGCCATCCGAATTGTTCGATTTGTAAACCCCTACACTACCTTCCACCAATACGGTAGAAGTGTTGTTTTCATTCTTATAACTGGAGACATTGAATTCTGTTCCGTAAACACTGGTATTCATATCGTCAGTAATTACGGTGAAGGCACGCTCCTTGTCTTTTTCCACAGAAAAATAGGCCTCCCCATCCAAATAGACTTCCCTGGGTTTCCCACTTAAAAAGGTTACGGGGTATCGTAGTTTTGATCCTGAATTAAGGAAGACATGAGTTCCATCCGACAATATCAGCTCAAACTTTTTACCATAGGGGATGGACAACTGGTTATAGGAAATATTCCCAGGTTCCGCCTCATTCTCACCGTGGTACAGCAAGGTATTTTCCTTCTGGTTTACTATTTGATGTCCATCGGCATTGGTAATGGTGCCTGTGGATGTTTCGTCCAATACCTTGATTGTTCCATCCTCTAATTCCAATGTTATTTGCGGGCTGTCCATTACAACTGAAGATTCCTTTGCAGTGAAAGCGCCTGTTTGGAATATAATGTAGGCCGTACCGATCAAACCGATAAAAAGGGCAGCAAACTTTAGCAGCTGCTTTCTTTTTAAACCATTTGACTTTCCGGGTATATAGATGTTGTTTCCAACTTCCTTTCTCCGTTGAATAATATCTTGCCACATGGTGTTGAAATCGGAATCGGAAAGTTCATCAACATCAAAGTCCATAAGTCGGATAAAACGGGCTGCATTTTGCACGACCTCCCTTTTGTCCGGATTTGAGGTAATCCAGTTTTCCCAAAAGTTTTTGGTCATATCGTCTGGGTTCAAGACCCATTTTTGAAAATATTCATCCTTGATAAAATCTTCTTCCGTGTAGTGGGTGTACTTCATCCTGCTTATGCCGAGATCAATTGTGTTGTTATCTACTAAGAGGGAGAATTTCAATTTTTACCCCAAAATATTTTGCCTTTTTTCAAAAAATAAAATTTGACTCTGTTAATCATTTGATTAACAGGATATTATTTTGCTATCCTAAAAGAGAAAAGAAGGCGGGTAAGCCTAAAAAAGATGGGAATTCAATTTGAAGTCGTTACGGAAGCAAAAGGGGAATGGTAAACAAGGGAGCTGCTCCCATATATTTTCTTAGGAAACCAATGGTCCTTCCCATTAGTTTATAGGTGCCTTTTTTGCTCAGGGACATAATTTCGGCAATTTCAATATAACTCAAAAAGGCATAGTATTTAAGGTAGATTATTTCCTTTTGACGATCTGTAAGTTTGTTTATGGCTTCTTTGAGCTTTACTTGCTGTTGGTCGAATTCTTGTTTTTCAATCAAGCTGTGTTCCAAGGAATGTGACGCGGTGTTTGCGGTCATAAAAAACTTTGCACCATGGACTGTTTTTCTACCTAAAACAGATTCTGAAATCAACTTTCTTCTTAGGGATTTAAAGAGGTAGGATTTTATGGATTTAACTTTGCCTAGTCGATGTTTGGAATCCCATAGTTCAACAAAGAGGTCTTGAATACAATCTTTGACAAGGTTTTTGTCGTTGACAATCTTCAACCCATAATTATATAGCACAAAGACGTTGTTTCTATAGATTGAGGCATAGGCCGCCTCATTACCGGATTGGAATTCGCTCCAAAGCTGGGAGTCTTCTATTTTAGTCCCACCAATTGGGTTCGAGGCCAGCTTGTTTTTGGTGTCCTCGGTAAAAGTTTTGGGTTGATGGATTGGTTTGATTGACAAAATGACTGACGATACAGGATTTTTATACCGTCAAGTTACAAAATTAATCAAGGATGATTGTTCTAGAAAATGTAGATGGTATTGTTCGTTTACATTTTACATGTGTTTCGTGAAGTTGTCTCTGTAGGATTGTTTCACCTCCTTTGTATTCCCTCCTGAAAATGCAAACAAGCATCGCTATCGCACTGCAGTTTTGTATTTCCTGCTCACTTATGAAAACAAAGTTTTCAATGTTAGCAAAAAATACAAAACCCTGCATTTTCATACAGGGTTTGCGCTTTAAGTGACCGCGGCAGGATTACCTTACATTGTTCGGTTTTCCTTTGCGCTGCGTAGTCTAAATGAAAAGCACTAAATCCTTGATTTGGCTGCTTTTTTATTTTCACTTCGCTTCTTGAACAAGTTCAAAGCTCGTTCAAATAAAAAAGCCCGCCATAGGCGAGCTTTTCATTCTTAAGTGACCGCGGCAGGATTCAAACCTGCAACCTTCTGAGCCGTAATCAGATGCGCTATTCAGTTGCGCCACGCGGCCGTAAATGGGGTGCAAATATATTTCTTTTTACCTTTACAACAAAACCGCTTTATCCAAAAAAACCTATGGATTTTCAGGCCTTTATCCGGGATGTGGAAGATTTCCCAAAGCCCGGTGTTACCTTTAAGGATATTACCCCCTTACTAAATCATCCCGAAGCATTGAACCAAGCTTGCGAAGCCCTGTTTTCCATGTTGGAGGGCTTGTCCATCAACAAGGTTGTTGGAGTGGATAGCCGAGGCTTCATTTTCGCACCAATGCTTGCCTCCAAGCTGGGCGCCGGATTTGTCCCGGTCAGAAAAAAGGGAAAACTTCCTTACAAAATCATATCCGAATCCTACCAGCTAGAGTATGGCGAGGATATTTTGGAAATGCACACGGATGCCATTAAACCCGGTGAAAAAGTTTTGGTGCACGATGATGTGTTGGCAACGGGAGGTACGGCGAGTGCTGTGTGCAAGTTGGTCGAAAAATTGGGTGGGGAAGTGGTTCAATGCAACTTTTTGATTCAGCTCACCTTTCTTAATGGGGCCGAAAAACTGGGTGATTACCCTATCAAATCCTTACTGCGCTATTAATCCAGCGCCCTTGTGGTCACAAAATACCGCCAACCTATAATGGCCAACTGCAGTTTGGATGCCTTGGCTGGATCCAGACCCTTTTTGGTATAGGAGGGAAGCACAGCCTTGTTGATTTTGGCAAGAATTTTGTAAAACATGCTTTAAGTGTTGGTTATGCAAATATAATCAACCTTGTCCGACCTGTTGAATAACAAAAAAGGGGCCGATCACTCGGCCCCTAGGAAAATATACCTAACAATTAACTATTTTCCTTGATCCATCTATTGATTTTATCTTCCAGCAAGGCTAATGGAACACAACCTGTTTCCAGCACTTGGTTGTGGAATTGTCGGATGTCGAATTTATCTCCCAAGGCTTCGGACGCTTTTTTGCGCAATTCTTGAATCTTTAGCTGTCCTATTTTATAGGATAAAGCTTGCCCAGGGTTGGCCATATAGCGTTCAATTTCGGAAATGATGGAAGCTTCGGATTCCGCTTCATTGTCCAAAGAATACTGGATGGCCTGTTCACGGGTCCAGCCTTTGGAATGCAGTCCGGTATCCACTACCAATCGAATGGCCCTGTGCATTTCGGCACCCAACATTCCAAAAAGTTGATAAGGGTCGGTATACAGTCCAAGCTCTGTTCCCAAAGATTCGCTATACAATGCCCAGCCTTCGCCGTAGCCACTGTACCACAATAGCTTTCTAAATTTGGGAAGCACTTCGCTCTCCTGGGTCAATGAAATTTGATAATGATGCCCAGGAATGGCCTCGTGGAGGAAAAGAGATTCATCGGAATAAACATTGTAGCGGGTTACCTCCGGAATCGGGGTATAGAAAATTCCGGGTCGGGTACCATCCAACGAACCTGGATTGTACTCGGCACTAGCGGATTTTTCCCTAAAAGCCTCCGTTCTTCTAACTTCAAAAGGCGTTTTGGGTTTCACATCGAAGAGCTTCTCTATCTGAGGTTTCATGCGGTCATGAATGGCATTGAAATTTTCAATAACCTGTTGTGGGTCCGTAAAGGGCATCAAATCCTTGTTATTTCTTACGTAATCAAAAAAGGATTTTAAGTCTCCCTCAAATCCAACCTGCTCCTTGATTTTTTCCATTTCGGACCTTATTCGCGCCACTTCACTTAAGCCCAATTCATGGATTTCGGCCGCCGTCATGTTGGTGGTGGTGTATTTTTTGATTTGGTGGGCGTAATAGGCATCACCGTTGGGTTCTCCTTGTATCCCGCTGGACTCGCGACCAGCATCCATATACTCATTGGCCATAAAAGCATGGAGCTTTTCGTAGGCGGGAATAATCTTGTTCTCGACCATATCCTGATAAGCTTTGGTCAACTTGGTCTTGTCCTCTTCTGAAAAATTATCTGGTATGTTATTAATTGGGGAATAAAATAGGTGCTTCTCCAAATCCTTTCCTGTTTGGGATTCCAGTTGTGGTAAAACCTTTTTGATCAGGGATTTGGGGAGTACATGACCTTTTTCCATTCCTTCCCGCATTTTGTCTTCCGCGCTGGCCAACCAGTCCAAGAAGCCGTCCACTCTTTTCATCCATTTTTCGTAATCCTCGACCGTGTTGAAGGGCTGTGCACTGGAACCGCTGGCCAATTGTCCCATGAATAGATTGGGAGACCACATTTGGTCAATGGGGGTAAGATTGGCATTGTGGTTAAACTCGTTTAAGTTGATATCGCATTCCCAGGCTAGGATAGCCTTGCTCATTTGCTCGCTCTCTGTTAGACTTTCATCTGGAAAATTGTCCAATTGGGCCTTAAAATTTTGAAAGTGGGCCTTTGACTTGGCAATGTGATCATCGGATAACTGATTTGCGAAACTGTCATCATATCTGTGGTCACCTGCAGTGGTGGCATTTATCGGGTTCAGTTTCAGACCATCTTCGTAATAGCTGTCCAAAACAGCAGCAAATTCTTCACTTAGGTTGGGGGATTCTTCTTTTTTAGCTTCCTGTTTACAGGATTGTAATCCAACGAGGACTGCTAAAACAATTGTTATTTTTTTCATCAATTTAGGTGTGATTTGTTATAAAAATGTAAAATACTGAAATCAACCTGATTGCTGTGCAAGGGAATTGCTAAAGTTTTCTAAAAAATAGTCCCGCTATTGCGGGACCGGTTCTAAAAGAAATGAGAACCTTCCATGGAAATGTTGGATTTGATAATGGGCTTGGTAACCAGGGTAACAATTCCTAAGCGTAAGATCGGTATTACAAACAAAGTAAGCATGGCAATTGGTTTTAAATGGTTAGACAAAAATGACGGTGAGAAGTTGGATGACCAACATCACCAAAAATTTTACGATTGTGATCATTGTTTAATTGAATTTTAAGGGTTGAAAATGGTGTTGTTAACCGGTTACTTTTTTTAAGATAAAATGACCGAAATCATGTTTCCAAATTTTTAGGGCAAAATCAATACAATTGCATACAAAATTGTAGTTAAAAAAATGAGAATGAATATAAAATTGATGTGACCTTCTACGATGAAGTATAAAATTGTAATATTAAATAACCCAAACAGTTTCAAATATTAACAATTGTAGGGGTGTTTTGGAGCATTTTTTGAAAACGTAGGGAGATTTTTTACGAAAAAGGGTCATTTTGGGCAATTTCGTTTCTTTTCAAATAAAAAAACCGACCACAAATGGGTCGGTAAAAATTAACTATTTATGAATATTTGGGATTAGTTTTCCACGCTCAATCATGGGTTTGCTGGTTGGTCGAAACCTGAAATTCCTTCTCTAAAATTTAACGGGATGTCCAATGGTGGCGGAAAGCTTTTTGGTGCTAACACTTATATAACCATTTTTGGTCTTATCGCCATATAAGGATGTCATAAAAGGTTTTTTGTTAACCGATATGGACGTGATATTTTCGGGTTTTAAGGCAATAAACTCTTGATAGGAAATCTCTTTGCCATTCAAAAGAATCAATCTATTTGATTCCAAGGTTTTTGGGGACATGTTGTTTTTCGCCTGATTAAAGGCCGCGATGTTATTTAGATCAATCGGGGATAGTTTGCTTGTTAAAACAACTTTATCATCATTTGGAGTATGCTCATGGGTTTCGCCATCTGAATGTGATTTCTCTTCTTTTTCCCCTTTTTTGGATTGTATTTTTTTACCACTATTCGAGGATTTATTGTAATTGGATTTGGTGATGATTTCAATCGCTCCGTTTTTAGCTTTGTTACCATACTTTTTTATCGCTCCCTCTCCTTTGTATACGCTTATGGATTGGATGGCATCCGGAGATAGTTTTTTTACTTCCTTTTCTTGAACTTTCTTGCCATCCAGAAAATATATGGGCTCCCCATTCGAATTACTGTTCCTGAACAATAGTCCATTGCTTCCAGGGATTGCTTCTAACCCATCATGACTATCAGATGCTATTGAAACGTGTACTTCCTCATCAAGTTTTTCATTTTCGTGTTGTTCGCCGTTATGGCCCGAATCAATATGCACTTCAACATCCCCTTCTTTGTGCTCATGTTCAACATCTATCGATACCTCATGATTGCTATCCGAATGGATACTTATGGTTTTGTCGTGGGAATTCCCAAAGGAAATTGTATTGGTGGTATCGTCGTAATGGATGGTAAGGGGTTTAATGGGTTCGCTCGAACTGGAATTGTAGTTTCCGCTAAAGGTTTCTCCATCCGAGTTTTTTCCACTGATATGGATTGCAATATCAATGATTTCCATTTTGTCGTTATGCACAACGGTATAGGAAAGGTCAATGCCATCTTTGGCAAATTTCTCTTTTATGTTTTTCAACTCTTCGTTCGAGGTGTCCTTGTTGATGGTGACCGATATAGAACGACCTTGTTCGAGATTTACTCCCGCCTCAAATGCTGAAGGGTCGGTAACATATATAGTTTTGGTGTTAAAACTCATTAGAAATATTGTCACAACGGGAATGATCAGTAGCATTTTGAGCATTCTGCTTTTTTTGGAATGATTTTGATTTAACATGACTATTCGTTTTTTGATCAATGAATTGTAAAAGGGGTTCGCCAAGGTCAAACGGTGCGGTCCAAGAACCTGTTTGAGCATTAGGTATTGATAGAATTTTTTGCCTTCACCTTCCGAGCAGCTTTTGGCGTCTGCCAAAAACTCCAAATTTTGTTTTAAACAGTTCCTGTACCACCAAATAAATGGATTGAACCAGAACAAGACCATCACCGCTTCCATAATAAGGATGTCCACCGAATGGTATTCCCTTGCATGTACTTTTTCATGTGCGATTACGGATTTAAGCTCGCTTGGGTCGAAAGTTTCTTTGTGATAAAAGATGTATCGGAAAAAAGAAAAGGGCGATACGTCTCGAAGCGTGCGAACGTGATAAAAGGGATGGTCCTTGTACAACATTCCGGACTTGATCAATTTCTTAATGGCCAAAAACTGTAAAAGCAGGCGGCCTCCAAAAAAGAGAACGCCCAGTAAATACGCAAGTAATACAGCTGTTTCCCAATCTAAAAAATCAAAAATACCCTTTGAATTTGATACTTCAGTTGGAACAACACTATAGGTAGATTGGTACACATTGAGCGGGGCAACCAAAACAGTTTCTGTGATAGGGGCGAAAGGTGCCAGCAAGGCCAGACCGATTCCGCCAAGCAAAAACCAACGATTCCCGTTAAAGAAGGTCTCATTTCTCAACAATAGGAGGTAGCAGCCCAAAAAGAGGAGCATAACTCCGGATGACTTCAAAAGATGTAAAAAAAACGGTTCCATTATTTCTTCTTTTCGATAAGATCAATAATCTCTTTTAGTTCTTCAACAGATATTTTCTCCTCCTTGGCAAAAAAGGAAACAAGGCTTTTATAGGAGTTGTCGTAAAAATCGGCGATGGTGGAGTTGATAAATTTTTTACGGTAAGCCTCCATGGTCACCAAGGGATAATATCTATGGGTATTCCCAAAAGCTTCATGACCCACATAATTTTTCTCTTGCAGATTTCTAATTATGGTAGAAAGCGTGTTGTAATGGGGTTTGTTGCCCTCCATTTGTTCCAAAACCTCCTTGACAAAGGCTTTTTTGAGCTTCCATAGGATCTTCATTACTTCCTCTTCCTTGTTCGTTAATTTTTGCATGATATAGGTGCTATTTAATTCAATAAAATCCGGGCCACATTTACGGCGAGGTCCACCGTAAAATCATTGGCTTTGTTGGACATCAGAATAATTGTTAATTCCTCCTCCAGAAGTCGCCAGAAATCGGCAAAGAACACTCCATTACCACCGTTATGTGTTATCAGGTCTGTTTCTCCGCCGGTTGGAATAATGACCCAACCATATCCGTAATAAGAGGGGTCTCCCGGTGCTTCTTCAATATGTTTTCCATAGTACTTGGATTTAGCTTCTTTGGACAAAATTTCATCCCCAAGAAGGGCCAAATGCCAAGCAAACAAATCTTCAACGGTGGATAATATCCCGCCATTTCCCTTTAAATGTAAATAGGGTCCATCAGAATCCCAAGGTTTTTCATTGGGTTTGCCCCATACTTTTTTCTTGGAATACCCGTAGGCTATGTTTTGTTCGTCCCAGTTGGGCAATAGATAGCCTGTATTTTTCATACCTGCTGGATTAAAAAGGTTTTCCCGCAAAAAGGTTTCATAATTTTCACCGGAAACTTTTTCGATGATTATGGACAGTAGGGCATATCCGACATTGGAGTACTCATGTTCCGAACCAGGTTCTATATGCTTGGCAGAGGCAAATGCTTTGGTAATGTATTCTTCTTCGGAGATTTTATCATAATCGCTGCCAATAGCTACTGGAAATCCAGCCGAATGGGTCAATAAATGATGGATTTCAATACCTGAAAGTGCTGCAGGAACTTTAGAAAAGTACTTGGAGATTTTGTCCTGTACCAAAAGTTTGCCTTGCATTTCGAGTTTCAGGATGGCGGCAGCGGTAAACTGTTTTGTGAGGGACCCGGTTCCAAAAATGGTAGTGACGGTGTTGGACTTTTTTTGTTCCAAATTGCGATACCCGTAACCATCGGCATGTAAAATACTGTCACCATGCGCGATAAGGATGGTCCCGGAAAATCCTTTGGAATCCAGTTTGGCCATGTACTCATCCAATTTCTCAAGGTTAGCTGCACTTGGTTTGGTGGATTGTGCTCTGCACAAACCGATTGCCATTATGAGTATTACTAGGATATAGTTTCGCATAATTCAAAGATTTGCATCAAACATAGTATTATAAATTTAGTTATACAACTATAACTATAGTTATTTAACTATTTATTTAGTTTTTATTTTGATGGGAATAGCCTTTTTATCATCAAATCTTCATCTATATTTACGGCAAAATTGACACTTGGGAAATCTACTATTTATTGTATTAGGCCTTGTTTTGCTTATCATTGGCGGAAATTGGTTGTTGAAAGCTGCGGTGGCCTTGTCACTTAGATTGGCCATTCCCAAAATTGTGATTGGGATGACGGTGGTATCTTTTGCTACCTCGGCCCCAGAATTGATCGTTAGTGTAAATGCTGCCCTGGAAGGATTGCCCGATTTGTCCCTGGGGAATGTGGTTGGGTCCAACATTGCCAACTTGGGATTGGTTTTGGCCATTACCATACTCATGGGGCCTATCCAAGTCCGTAAGAGTTTTTACACTACGGATTGGCCGGTAATGATGTTTGCTTCACTATTGTTTGTTGGGTTTATCTATTTCGATGGAAGACTTGAGCAATACGAGGGAATCATCTTTGTGGTTTTGCTGTTTTTGTTTTTGGTGTACCTGCTTCGGTTTCAAAAGACCGCAGTTGTGGATGAAATGCCGGAGGATGATGAAGTTCTTCCGCTTTACAAAACGGTCCTTTACTTAGGACTGGGCGGAACGGCATTGTGGGGCGGTTCGGAACTGTTGATCTACGGAGCGGAAAATATGGCCTTGGCCCTTGGGGTTAGTGATCGTATTATTGGTATAACCATAGTATCGGTGGGAACAAGCATCCCCGAACTTGCAGCATCTATTATTGCCGTTATGAAAAAGGAAAAAGCAATTTCCCTCGGTAATTTAATTGGTTCCAACATTTTCAACCTCTTCGCTGTGTTGGGGATTACCTCCATAATTACCCCCATAACAGTTGTAGATCAAGGACTCTTGACCAGCGATGTTTTCTGGATGCTCGGAATCTCTTTCCTGATTTTGCCCTTGGTCTTTTTCCCCAAAGGCTTACGATTGGGCTGGAGGGATGGCATTGTACTATTGATAGGATATGCTGCCTTCCTGTATTTTACGGTGAGTTAGTGGTTTTAGTGGAATAGTGATTTGGAGTGAGATAGTGATTTAGTGCGGGCGAGTGTTGTAAGTGGGTTAGTGTTTTAGTGTGGACTAGTGGACGTTAAAACGTTGTAGGTATATGATCTATTCCATTCATAAATTACCAAATCGATACATTTTCACATTGATTCAATCCCAATTTCCACATTGGTTCATTCCCACATTGGTCCATTCCCAAATTCCCACATTGATCAATTCCCACATTGATAAATTATCACATTGACTCATTGCCAAATTCCCACATTGATACAAAACCTGTATCTCCAAAACAAAAAAACCGCCCCTAGTGGGACGGCTTATAATTGATAAACAACAACTAATTTTATAAACTATACGGCTGCGGACTTAACAGTTTTAATGATTCTTCCCGCAATTTTGTATGGATCTCCATTTGAAGCTGGTCTTCTGTCCTCCAACCATCCTTTCCATCCTTTTTCCACTGTAATAATAGGAATTCTGATAGATGCACCACGGTCAGATACACCATAAGAGAAATCCGATACATGGGCAGTCTCGTGCAATCCGGTCAAACGTTCGTCATTAAACTCTCCATAAACGTCAATATGTTCTTCGGTAACAGGTCTAAATGCTTCACATATTTTTTCGTAAATCTCCTTAGATCCACAAGTTCTTAAAGTAGTATTGGAGAAATTGGCGTGCATTCCGGAACCGTTCCAATCTCCTTTTACTGGCTTGGGGTGGTATTCAATATAGTAGCCATACTTTTCAGTAAGTCTGTCCAAAAGGTAACGAGCAATCCAAATTTCGTCACCCGCCTTTTTGGCTCCTTTGGCAAATAATTGGAATTCCCATTGCCCAGGCGCAACCTCTTGGTTGATCCCTTCAAAGTTCAATCCTGCCTCAATACATAAATCGGCATGTTCTTCAACCAAATCCCTGCCCCAAGTGTATCTACCACCAACAGAGCAATAGTATTTACCTTGTGGACCAGGGAACCCTCCGCGAGGAAATCCTAAAGGTAAATCGGTTTTGGTATCCATTAAAAAATACTCTTGTTCAAAGCCAAACCAGAAGTCATTATCATCATCATCAATGGTTGCCCTGGCGTTGGAAGTGTGTGGTGTACCATCGGCATTTAAAACTTCTGCCATGACCAACCAGCCGTTCTTTCGTACGGGGTCAGGGTAAATAGCAACAGGCTTTAACAAACAATCAGAAGAACCTCCAGATGCTTGTTCAGTGGAAGAACCATCAAAGGACCATAAAGGACAATCTTCCAGTTTACCACTAAAATCGTCTTCAATTTTAGTTTTGCTCCTCATGTTTTGAGTTGGTTGATGGCCATCCAACCAGATGTATTCTAATTTAGATTTGCTCATAATTGCGGTCGTTATTTTGTTCTCAAAAAATTTAAAGAAACAAAAGTATGTTTTTCAGTTGATAATACGCATTTTAAAGGGTTAAAATCGCTATTACATCAATATGTTTTATCGAACCCCCAATTTTGAGGGGGTTAAACATAAAAAAAAGTAATTTTTGCAACATATATTATTAAATTGATAATCGTAGTTTTGTGTTTTAAAAGAAATAACCAATGGCAAACACCAGATTTGGGGCAATAACAGAAAGCGGAAAAAGAAGTCACTCCAAAATAGAAGAAACTGGAAGACGATCACAATTGTTCGGACAACAAGTGTTCAATGAGGAGAAAATGCTTCAATTTTTAACCAAGGAAGCTTTGGAAAAGGTCAAATCGGCCATTTTTCAGGGCAGCAAAATAGACCGTAAGATTGCGGATCAGGTTGCGGAGGGAATGAAGGCTTGGGCATTGTCCATGGGGGCGACCCACTATACCCACTGGTTCCAGCCCTTAACGGGGTCCACAGCAGAAAAGCACGATGCATTTTTTGATATCCTACCGGACGGTAGGGCTATGGAAAAGTTTGGGGGCGCACAACTGGTACAGCAAGAACCGGATGCATCCAGTTTTCCAAGTGGGGGAATCCGAAATACCTTTGAGGCCAGAGGATATACCGCATGGGATCCCACCTCTCCGGCTTTCATTTACAAAACAACGCTTTGTATCCCCACGATTTTTGTTGCCTATACGGGAGAGGCACTGGACAACAAGGCCCCTTTGCTTCGAGCTTTGCACGCCATAGATGAGGCGGCTACCGGTGTGGCCCAATATTTCGACAAAAATGTGCGGAAAGTATACGCTACCCTGGGCTGGGAACAAGAATATTTTCTGATAGATAAGGCATTGGCAAAGTCCCGATTGGATTTGGTCCTGACCGGTAGAACCATGGTCGGAAACGCAGCAGCTAAGGGACAACAGTTGGATGACCATTATTTTGGCGTGATACCCGCCCGGGCCTTGAGCTTTATGAGCGATTTGGAAAAGCAGTGCACCAAATTGGGCATTCCCGTAAAAACAAGGCACAACGAGGTGGCGCCCAACCAGTTTGAGCTGGCGCCTGTTTTTGAGGAGGCCAACCTTTCTGTGGACCACAACCTGTTACTTATGGATGTGATGGAGGAAATTGCCGACCGCCATAATTTTACGGTACTGTTCCATGAAAAACCTTTTGCCGGGGTTAATGGTTCAGGGAAACACAACAATTGGTCATTGGCTACAGATACAGGGGTCAATCTGTTGAGTCCAGGTTCCACACCCATGAAAAATCTACAGTTCCTGACCTTTTTTGTAAATACCATTAAAGCGGTGGATACGTACGAGGAACTTTTGCGTTCGTCCATAGCCTCGGCCAGCAATGACCATCGTTTGGGTGCAAATGAAGCTCCACCGGCCATCCTTTCCATATTTATTGGGAAGCAGCTGAGCGATGTGCTCGACGAACTGGAAGGAGTGTCGCAAGGAAAGCTGTCTCCGCAGGAGAAAACGGAGCTAAAGCTCAACGTGGTAGGGAAGATCCCAGAAATCCTTTTGGACAATACGGATAGGAATAGAACCTCCCCCTTTGCCTTTACCGGGAACAAATTTGAGATGCGTGGCGTTGGGTCCAAGACCAATTGCGCAAAACCCATGACCATTCTAAATACAATTGTGGCCAAACAACTGTCCGACTTCAAAAAAGAAGTGGATGCACTGATTGGTAAAAAGAATCTAAAGAAAGATGAAGCCGTGTTCAATGTGCTTCGGGAATACATAAAAACTTCAAAAAGAATTCGGTTCGATGGCGATGGCTATGGCGACGAATGGCAGGATGAGGCACGCAAGCGAAAACTGAGCAATAACAAAAACACCCCAGAGGCGCTTCAAGTGCTTACCTCCAAAGATAGTATTGCCTTGTTCAAGGAGATGGGAGTGCTGAGCGAGGTGGAGTTAAAGGCCCACCAGGAAGTGGAATTGGATGCCTATGTGCTGCACATGCAGATTGAGGGCAGGGTGTTGAGTGAAATGGTCTATAACCATATTATTCCAGCAGCGATTGGCTATCAGAATGCCTTATTGGAGAACGTAAGGGGACTAAAGGAGGTTTATGGCGCAGTGTATAACAAGGTGGCCGAAAGTCAGCTCAATATATTGGAACAGATTGGGGAGCACCTTGGCGAAATTAAAAAACAAACGGATGAAATGAACGCTGCACGCCGTCGTGCCAATGCACTCTCCACCGTGAACAAAAAAGCACAGGCCTATTGCGACAATGTAAAACCTTTCTTTGAATCGATTAGGGAACAATCCGATAAACTGGAAAAATTGATTTCGGACGAACTCTGGCCCTTTACGAAGTATAGGGAACTTCTCTTTGCAAAATAATCGCCATGGCATTGGAAATTAAGCAGGTTGAAAAGGCGAGGACCCGTATTGCCAAATTTGTCCACAATACCCCTGTGCTCACCTCATCTATATTAAATCAATGGCTGGGGCACGAGATATATTTCAAAGCTGAAAACTTTCAGAAAATTGGGGCCTTTAAGGTTAGGGGAGCTTGCAATACCCTGGCTTGGTTAAAGGAGCGTGGTCAAAGCCCGAACCATATAGTGGCCAATAGTTCCGGTAACCATGCCCAAGCAGTAGCATTTGCAGCAAAACGTTTTGGGTTGTCCGCCACTATTTTTATGCCGGAATACTCTTCCCAAGTGAAAATACAAGCCACAAAATCCTATGGTGCAGAGGTAGTACTAAGCAAAACCCGGGATATCACCGATGAAAAAGTTCGGGAGGCCGCCCAAAAGGAAGGGACCTATTGGATTCCCCCCTATAATCATGAGCAAGTTGTTTACGGGCAGGGCACTGCGGCCTATGAAGCGCTATCTGATGTATCCGAAGTAGATGCGGTTTTTGCACCTTGTGGAGGGGGCGGTTTGCTTTCCGGAACCCTAATTGCAGCAAGGGGGCTCTACCCAAAAACAGAAGTCCATGGTGTGGAACCCTTACTGGCAAACGATGCAGCCCAGTCGTTACAAACAGGGAAAATCCAGAGATTGTCCGGAATTCCGGATACCTTGGCCGACGGGGCCATGACGATGGCCGTGGGGGATATAACCTTTGAATATTTAAAGCAATTGGACGGTTTTCATGAAGTTTCCGAGGAAAAAATGAAATACTGGACGCAATGGCTGACACATCTCCTAAAATGCCGAATTGAACCGACCAGCGCGATGACCATGGGTGGGGTTTGTCAATGGTTAAAGGGGGTATCCGGCAGGAAAAAAGTTCTTGTAATACTCTCGGGAGGCAATCTTGATCAGCAAACCACCAACAAAATTTGGGCAGAAGACCATTTAGGCAACCCTCCACTCGATTTGTTGTAAAACAAGGGTGCCAAATAAAGGGTAGTTTCCCTATTTTTGCCCAAAATCCACCTATGTCCTCAGAAACCAGTAAAAGATATGCCCAAAGAGGGGTTTCAGCTTCCAAGGAAGATGTGCACAATGCAATAAAGAACATTGATAAAGGACTCTTTCCCAAGGCATTTTGCAAGATTGTACCCGATTACTTAACGGGCAGCGAGGACCATTGTTTGGTGATGCATGCCGACGGGGCCGGGACCAAATCTTCCTTGGCTTATATGTACTGGAAAGAAACCGGCGATGTTTCAGTGTGGAAGGGTATTGCACAAGATGCGCTGATTATGAACGTCGATGACCTTATCTGCGTTGGGGCTACCGATAACATCATGCTGTCCTCCACGATAGGGCGGAACAAAAATCTGATTCCTGGAGAAGTAATTTCAGCCATTATTAATGGCGCGGAAGCGTTGATTTCCGATTTGGCGGAACACGGAATTGTTATCCATTCCACAGGGGGTGAAACTGCCGATGTGGGCGATTTGGTTCGGACCATTATTGTGGATTCCACCGTAACAGCTAGGATGAGGAGAGATCAGGTTATTGACAATGCCAATATTAAAGCTGGTGATGTTATTGTTGGATTGGCCTCTTATGGGCAGTCCACCTATGAGTCCGAATACAACGGCGGAATGGGAAGTAATGGTCTTACCTCGGCCCGCCATGATGTTTTTGCCAAATATTTGGCGGAAAAATACCCGGAAAGCTTTGATGCTTCTGTACCTGAGGAATTGGTATATGCTGGGAATACCAAATTGACGGATGCTGTGGCAGATGCACCTTTGGATGCCGGAAAATTGGTGCTTTCCCCAACACGGACTTATGCACCAATCATTAAAAGGGTTTTAGGGCAATTTTCATCCAAGGAAATTCATGGAATGGTGCATTGCAGCGGAGGTGCGCAAACCAAAATTCTGCATTTTGTCGATAAGCTTCACATTGTCAAGGACAATCTTTTTCCAATTCCCCCACTGTTTAAATTGATTCAGGAGCAATCTGCTACGGATTGGAAAGAAATGTACCAAGTGTTCAACTGTGGGCACCGTATGGAACTTTATGTGGATGAAGCTGTGGTGAATGATATCATTTCAATTTCAAAGAGCTTCAACGTGGAAGCTCAGGTTATTGGAAGGGTAGAAGCGGGGCAGACGAAAAAATTGACCATCCAAAGTGAGTTCGGGAAGTTTGAATATTAGCATACGAATCCTATCAAAATAGCGTTCTCTCTATAAACCCCACGCTATGGAAAGAAAAAAGTTTCTAAGGAGTTTAGGCGCCGGTGCCGCATTTGCCCTTACTTTTCCCTGTTTAAATGGTTGTTCAAAAGATGCTGAAGGTGGCAATAGAATTGTGCCTTCGGGAGTGGACTTTACCATTGACCTATCTGCACCCTCGGCTGCTGCTTTGGGCAATAATGGTGGCTTCATAGAAGTTGCATCAAACGTTGCCGAAAACGGATTGACCGATATTGTTATAGCCCGTAATTTGGAGGGTGAATTGGTGGCCGCAAGTTTAATATGCAGTCATCAAGGATATGCTGAAGTGGAATTTTCAAGCCAAGATGACGGTATTTTTTATTGCGATGTGCACGGTTCCCGCTTTAGTCAGAACGGAGCCCCTTTAAATCAAGTGGACAGCAATCCAGCGCGAGCTTTGAAAGTGTTTATGACCGAATTAGAGGGTACCACCTTAAGGATTTTCGAATAGTACAAACATTTTAGATTGGACCTATGAGGCAATTGTTGATCATATTGGGCTGTATGTTTATGGGTTCCCTACAAGCCCAGAATTGGCAAGATAGTTTTGAGGATGCCTTGGCCTTGGCTAAAGATCAAGATAAACCCATTGTTTTGGTGTTTTCCGGGTCGGATTGGTGTGGTCCCTGCATTCGCTTAAAGCGTTCCATTCTGGAGACGGAGGACTTTATCAGCTATGCGGATAGCCATTATGTATTATACAATGCCGATTTTCCCAGGAAAAAGAAAAACCAACTGTCGGAAGACAAGTTAAACAACAACAAATCCCTTTTTGCGGAATACAATCCCAAAGGATATTTTCCTTTGGTCGTGGTGTTGGACAAGGACCAAATGGTGCTTGGAAAAACAGGTTTCGATAGACGAGCCTCCCCAAAAGACTATATTGATTTGTTGGATGGATTCATAAAATGAAAAGGTTACTGGTCCTTTCTTGGGTACTGATGGGTTCCCTGTCCTTTGGACAGTCGGAAAAGGATGTGACCGTCAAAAGGACCCTAAAACTTATGGGCACGCGGTTTGAAATTACCGTGGTCGCCCCGAATGAGGAAATTGGTTATATCAATATTAATGAGGCCGTTTCTGAAATCAAACGCATTGAAAAAATTATTTCTTCCTGGGACGAAACCTCAGAAACTTCCCTAGTGAACAATAACGCCGGAATACAGCCGGTAAAGGTGAGCTCCGAACTCTTTGGTCTGGTGGAACGGGCAAAGAAAATATCTGAAATTACCGATGGGGCATTTGATATCTCCTATGCCTCCATGGATAGGATTTGGAAGTTTGATGGCACCATGGACCGCGCTCCTTCCGAAAAAGCGATCCAACTTTCCATATCGAAAATTGGCCATGAAAAAATTATCCTGGACTATAACGAACGGACCATTTTTTTATCGGAAACCGGTATGCGGATTGGCTTTGGGGCTATAGGAAAAGGATATGCAGCCGATAGGGCCAAGGAACTCTTGGTGTCCAAACAGGTAAAAGGTGGCATTATCAACGCCTCTGGTGACTTGACTACCTGGGGGACCAAGACCACTGGTGAAAAATGGTTGGTGGGTATTGCCAATCCATTGAGCAAGGAGAAGGTTTTTAGTTGGCTTCCTGTGGTGGAATCGTCGGTGGCAACATCGGGCAACTATGAAAAGTACATTGTCTTGAATGGGAAAAAGTATTCCCACATTATCGACCCTCGCTCTGGCTATCCCACTTCCGGAGTGCACAGTGTTTCGGTATTTGCAAAATATGCCGAACTCTGCGATGCCTTGGCCACGGCAGTTTTTATTATGGGAAAGGACAGCGGTATCCATTTGATCAATCAAATTGATGGCGTGGAAGTGGTGGTCGTGGATTCGGATAATAAGATCCATAAGAGCTCTGGAATCATGTTCAACAATAATCCCTAATTTTAAGTATGCGCAAATTGCTTTTCCTTTTTATGCTTTTGATTTTTACAAGCTCCTGTGTTGTGGTTCGTGAGTACGACAAGGTGTACCTAAGCGATGCAGAAATGCTTTTGGGAGCTCGACCCTGCGAAAAATTTGAGACCAACTTTCAGATTTTTAGGGAAGCATCGGCCGGAGCAAATGGCGGAAAATCGGGAGGTGGATGTGGATGCAATTAAAGGAAAAACTGGAAAGTTAAAAGTTGAAAATGACGCAATCCAATAATCCAAGATTTCAGCAATTTAGAAACCTAACAATCCCCATGTTTGTTCTTTTGGGGTTATTGGGGGTAAGCTGTTGGTCCCAACAATCCAATACTTCGTACACCAAACGGGTTTTGGAAACCAGCGAAATCGATGCGCTCTTCAGCTATTATAGTCAAGATGGGAGCAATGCTGCGGTTACTGGGGGAGAGGGCACGGAAGAATTAACGGATGCAACTTCCAGTTTGGTACTGCGAATGCCCATGAATGCCAATGATGTACTTACCGTGGATGTGGGTTTATCCGCTTATACTTCAGCCTCCTCCAGCAATGTAAATCCCTTGGACGGAAACAATCTGAACACATCACCCTTCGATGCTTCTTCAGGGGAGTCAAGAAAAGACCTTTTGGCCTATATCAATCCCTCCTATCAGCATAGTTCGGATGATCGCAATTCCATTTGGAGTGGAAACTTATATTTCTCTACCGAATACGATTATTTTTCCGTGGGATTTGGTGGGGGTTATACACGACTATTCAATGAAAAAAATACGGAGGTGTCCGTAAGTGCCCGAGTCTTTTTGGACAAGTGGAACGCCATATACCCCATAGAGCTGCGCAATGGGTTTTTTGACAATCGGATTACGGGTAATGGCACCTATAATCCCAATTTTACCCCCTTTGATCAAGAAACGCGTAGTTCTTACGCTTTTTCTCTTGGCTTCTCACAGATATTGACCAAGAAAATGCAAGGGTCGATATTTATGGATGTTGTATCCCAAAATGGTTTACTGAGCACCCCTTTCCAAAGGGTTTATTTTGGGGATACCGAGGCTTTTTTTATCGATGATTTTCAGTTGGCGGATGATGTGGAACGTTTGCCAGATTCGAGGTTTAAGCTTCCAATCGGGGGTCGCCTAAATTATTATGTCAACGACTTTGTGGTACTGCGTTCCTACTATCGCTTTTATTGGGATGATTGGGGGATAACCTCCCATACCGCGAGTTTGGAGATTCCCTTAAAAGTAACGGAGCGGTTTACCCTGTATCCTACCTATCGCTTTTATTCGCAGTCGGCCGCGGACTATTTTTATCCAAAGGAAGCCGCATTGTCCACTTTTACCTACTATACTTCGGATTATGATCTTTCCCAATATGATGCCCATCAATATGGTTTGGGCGTCCAGTACAAGGATCTCCTTGCCAATGCCCGAATCTTAACTTTCGGATTGAAGACCATAGACCTGCGTTTTAACAAATATGATCGCAGTGATGGTCTTGATGCCTACATCATTACCTTGGGAACCACCTTTATTGGGAATTGAGATTTACATAACCAGAATTCACTAATTCCTCCGGACCACTTATTAATTTAGAAGCCCCTGCATTGAACAGATAAAGTGTGTCGCTCACATCCATAATATCCCGATAGAAATGATCGGTAACAAGGATAATCCGGTCCTGTTTCTGTTCCAATATCAGTTTTTTGATGCGTTCAACATATACAGGAGCTATAAAGGAAAATGGCTCGTCCAATAGCAAAATGTCTTTGTTCTGATGAAGAATGAGGTAGGTTTCCAGCACCCGAACTTCCCCACTGGACAGCATGGAAACTTTACTGTTTTTATAAATCTTGAATCCTTCAAATTCTTTGGTAAACTTTACCCAGTCCACATGAAACAACCTAAAGACCTTGCTGATTTCCATGTTGAAGGGCAACAGCTGATGTTGCGGCAAGTAGGCAATTCGATTGGACAGAAACAGCTTGCTTGTAATTGGAGATCCATCAATACGAATGCTCTTGTATTTTGGCTTGAGACTTCCGAAGAGAATATTGAAAAGAGAGGTTTTGCCTGTTCCATTTCTTCCCAAAATTCCCGTCACCCTTCCTTGTTCGGCCTTTATGTAAATACCCAATAGGATTCGCTTGGTGCCAAAGTTGAGTTCGATATTGTCTATTTCTAAAACCAAACAGAATATATTAGATAGATGACCAGGGTGATAAGCATATCGTAAACCAAGGAAATGGTGAAAAGCATGGGTTTGGAAATTCCAAAGTTCTGGTAAAAAACCAAGTGCTTTTTCAACCGTTCATTCTGGAACAGAATAAAAATCAGGGCCATTGCAATTATTTTGACTGTCAGCGTTGAGACAAGGGGGGCTTTCAGGGCTGCAAGGAGGATGGAAACCAGCGTGGATGCCAAAAGAACACCCTTGTAAAAATGGAAAATCAACGGGTAGGTTCTAAAACGGAGTAGTGCGGACATGATGTTAACTAAATGTACAAATTAATCGTAAATTCGCATCTTAAGGCCGATTGATTTATGCTAGATAAACTCAACATAGTTAAACAACGATTTGATGAGGTTTCCGACCTGATCATACAACCCGATATTATTTCCGACCAGAAGCGGTATGTAAAGCTGAACAAGGAATACAAAGACCTTAAGTTATTGGTGGATAAACGGGATCAGTACATTGCTTTTACCAACAATATCAATGAAGCAGAGGAGATCATTTCTGACGGAAGCGACCCGGAAATGGTTGAAATGGCCAAAATGCAGTTGGACGAGGCCAAGGAAGGTTTGCCCAAACTGGAAGAGGAAATTAAATTTTTGTTGATTCCCAAGGACCCAGAAGATGAGAAGGATGTGGTAATGGAAATCAGGGCAGGTACTGGCGGTGACGAGGCCAGTATTTTTGCCGGTGACCTCTATCGAATGTATTCCAAATATTGTGAGTCCAAAGGTTGGAAAACCAACATCATGGACTTGAGTGAGGGAACCAGTGGGGGTTACAAGGAAATCCATTTTGAGGTGAGCGGAGAGGATGTTTATGGTACCCTAAAGTTTGAGGCCGGGGTGCACAGGGTGCAACGGGTTCCCCAGACAGAGACGCAAGGTAGGGTACACACCAGCGCTGCCACTGTAATGGTGATTCCAGAAGCTGAGGATTTTGATGTGCAGATAGACCCCAAAGATGTTCGAATAGATTATTTCTGTTCTTCGGGACCGGGGGGACAATCGGTGAACACGACCTATTCCGCAGTGCGATTAACGCACGTTCCTACCGGTTTGGTGGCGCAGTGCCAAGATCAAAAGTCACAACACAAGAACAGGGAAAAGGCTTTTAAGGTACTTCGGTCCAGATTATACGATTTGGAGTTGGCCAAAAAGCAGGAAGAAGATGCCGCCAAACGAAACTCCCAAGTGAGTAGTGGTGACCGTTCAGCAAAAATTAGAACGTACAACTATCCCCAAGGAAGGGTAACTGACCATAGGATTGGGCTTACTTTGTACGATTTGCAGAACATAATCAACGGTGATATCCAAAAAATTATTGACGAACTGATGTTGGTGGAGAATACGGAGAAACTGAAGGAAGCATCGGAAATTTTTTAGGTTTCAGTAATCAGTAATCAGTAATCAGAATTTAGGAATCAGATTCTGGTGATGCGGAGAATCAAGGCCCTTTGCAAGCGATAGCTTAATTATGAAAATAGAACAATTAGTTTCCCAAATCCGAAAGAAAAAATCCTTTCTCTGTGTTGGTTTGGACACGGATTTGGACAAAATTCCAAAACATCTGCTTTCTGAAGAAGACCCTGTTTTTGCATTTAACAAGGCGATTATCGATGCTACCCACGAATACTGTGTGGCGTACAAACCCAACATCGCTTTCTATGAGGCTTACGGATTGGAAGGGTGGAAATCTTTGGAGCGTACCATGGAATATTTGAACAGGAATCACCCAGAAATATTTACAATCGCGGATGCAAAACGGGGAGATATCGGAAACACGTCCACGCGTTATGCCAAGGCTTTTTTCGAAACCTTGAATTTTGATTCCATTACCATTGCTCCTTATATGGGAAGGGATTCGGTGGAACCCTTTTTAGCCTTTAAGGACAAGCATACCATTTTGTTGGCCTTAACATCGAATCAAGGTGCCTTCGATTTCCAGACCAAGGATTTGGACGGTCAGGAATTGTACAAGCAAGTGTTGGAAACGTCCCAAAGCTATGAAGGCTCTGAAAATCTTATGTATGTTGTGGGGGCTACAAAGGCTAGCTTTTTAGCAGATATTAGGAAAATAGTTCCAGAAAGCTTTTTGTTGGTGCCAGGTGTTGGTGCTCAAGGAGGAAGTTTACAGGAAGTCTGCAAGTATGGAATGACTTCCGATGTGGGATTGTTGGTAAACTCGTCCCGTGGCATTTTATATGCTTCCGCAGAGGAGGATTTTGCGGAGAAAGCCGCGCTCCAAGCTAAATCCTTACAACAGGATATGGAGGTTGAATTGAATGCGGTTTAAAAAGCCTAGGCCAAGCTCTCCAATACCTTTTTGATACCTTGAGCCTTGCGCTTAAAAAACTCCCCTAAATTGGTGTTGATGTAAGCAGCGTCTGTGGCCATATCAATAAACTTTTGATACCTAAATTCCAAAACCGAAATGGCCTGGTTTCCGCTGGTGATGGGGGTCACTGCCCCAACTCGACAATACTGATTTTTCATTTTCTAAGATTTGTTATAACAAAGATACGTTCAAAATAGGGGCTTGGATTACCCGATGGGCGTGTATACACCTATAAATCAGGTACTTTATCTAAAAATTAACATAGAGGTAAACCGAAACCCGCTGTTTGTATACCCTTTTGGGTAAATTTTAACGTATTTTGAGAACAGCACGAACAAACCAAAACTCTTCAATATGTCAGTACAAAAACTAATTTTGATCGTTGGCCTCTTTGCGATAGCTCCCCTATTTGGTCAAAATTCCACCCCTTGTAATTGCTGCACGGAAAACCACAAAGCCTTTGACTTTTGGATTGGGGATTGGACGGTGTCCAATGCCACCAATGGTGCCCCGGCAGGTACAAGCAAGATACGTCAAGAGGAAGGTGGTTGCGTTATCCGGGAAAATTGGGTCAGCGCCAGCTCTGGCTACACTGGAACAAGCCTTAATTTTTATAATGCCACAGCAGAACGATGGGAACAACTCTGGATAGACAATAGTGGTGCATATTTGAAACTTAAGGGCAATAGAACGGGCAATAAGATGATTCTTGCTTCCGACCCCTTCGATAAGGATGGGAAAAAACTTGTCAACCGAATTACATGGACCGCGAACGAGGATGGAACCGTTAGACAACTCTGGGAAATTCTTGAAGGGGATAAGGTGATCAACACTGCTTTTGACGGACTCTATAAAAAAGAATAAACAGTCCAAAGCGTAATTTGATGACTAATTCAAATGTGTACCTAATGAGACTTGTATACTTCGGGAAGCTTGCTAGGACTGTTTATATTCCTAAAATAGGGGCGTAGGGGTGCTCTTTGGGCTAATCCTGATAAACTTTTACCTTCCCCGACTTAGGATTACTATAAAGGTCAATACCGAAGAATACTTTTTTGGTATTGCGAGGGAGTAAGTTGTGTGTCCTTTTTAAATGCCTTGTTGAAGGTGACCTTGTTATTATAGCCAACTTCGTAGGCTACATTGATGATATTCAATCTTCTGGATTTGTCTTCCAGCAACAGTTGTTTGGCCTCTTTTATCCGGTAGGTATTGACAAACTCATGAAAGCTCACATTGAAATGTTCATTGATGACCTGGGAAGTGTTATGCCTGGTGGTATTTAGTTTTTGAGCCACCATATCTAAATTTATATTGTTTTCCTTGTAGATTTTTTCGTGTGTAAAGAGGTACAACAGACTTTCCTTCAATTCAAGGGAGAGGCTTGGGGTAAGACCAGATTTTTCATACTTGGGAAACAGGCGATTGGTGTAATCGTAGGCACCACTGAACACATCCGGTTGAATATTGGCAGAATATCCAACATATAGCACCATAAGAGCCATCGAAGCAACCGAAATATCAAAAAGGAAACCGGATGAATACTCATTAGTGATCAAAATACCATAGGCCGTATAGGTAATCACATAAAGGATATGGATGTGGTACACGTTCTTTTGCCATATCTGATTTTTAGCTTGAACCAATTTTTCCCGCTTTCCCCTTCCGTACACCTTACCTATAAAATAACCATATACGGTGAGTGAGATTATTTTGAGAACCACCAATAATATCAGCTTGTTGGAATCCTGTGGGTTTAGGCCATGTTGTACCCGGGAAAGCATCCATTGAATCTTGGTCTCGCATGGGAAAGAATACACTTTGTAGCTCAAATACCCTACAAGTATCGCCGTTGGAATAAGGTGAATCAAGTCTCGAGACTTGAACCTGTATTTTTGGATAGTGGACTTAAAGTAGAAATAGAGTAGTGGGCCATATAAAAATGAAGCCCAGGTGGTCATCAGATAGGTGTGGGGATATTGAAAGTAATAATTGGAACTATTGATGGCAATGTGCAGGATAAAAAACGAATGCAAAAAAATGAAAGTAGCTATCAGGAATCGGGGAGATCGATGTATTCGCCGGTTCAAACAAATTAAAATAACTACATAAAATCCAATTAGGGCAACAAAAAGATATAGAAGTGACCATGAGGTGATTTTGGGAATCACCATTTCGGAAATATCCTTGAACTCCTCCGTTTTGCGAATGGGATCAAATCCCTCATTTAAAAGAAAATTGGGATTGAACTCCACTTGGAGATAATCGTTCAACGTGCTAATGGATTGTTTAGGATGCCCTAACGCGGCCTCACTAAGTGCAATCCGTTTTAACACATGTGTTTGTTCTTCCAGGGAGGCATCGACATTCTTTCTGTAAATTGACAGGGCCTTTTTGTACCTATGGATGTTGTAATAGTAATCGGCCCATTCCAGAGAGTCTTGAAGGGTGGGTGCCGGTGGAATCCGTGCAAAACTTGCGGTGCCAGAGGTGCTCATTGCCAAACACAAGTTGCATGACATCACAACCAGAATTACGAAGAAGCCCAACCGTCCCATGTGTTGATTAGTGAATTAGCCTTCTTGAAATTACCAATTTAACACACTGGATTTGTTAAAAAAAAACTAAAAACCGTAAATCCCGATAATAGTTTACCTTTTGTAATTTGATTTAAATATGCTTTTAGCCTGAATTTTTTTGGGTTTTGAGGGAGAATAAAAAATGAAAAAACCGGTGCACGCACCGGTTTAAACTAACTAACTCAAAAAAATGCTAACTCAGATAACTTGTCACAAAACTCTTTTTTAACAATTTAAACGAAGTTAAATTAACTTTAGGATTTTGTTAAAATTGTTCTGCTTGTGTTATCATAGTAACGATTATTTGTCCTACATATTGCATTATTATGAAAATTTTAGCATTAATCTTGTAAAGCAAACACCTTTTTTAACAATTCAGTGGTCCTGGACGAAATATTAGTACGAATTTTCTTCTCTTCCACAGCGATCATGGTGTACACCCCACCTAGAGCTTCTTGGGTAGTATAGTCAGTTAGATCCGGATTTACATCAGTGGTAAGTGGCAAATTATTGTACTTGGTAATGATGTTTCTCCAGATCACATCAGCCCCAACTTTATTGAAAGACTGTTCAATGACCGGATTGAATTTATTGTACAATTTGGTTTCGGTGGTGCGTTGCAAGTAGGACGTGGCAGCGTTGTCCGAACCCAATAAAATTTGTCGGGCATCGGCAAAACTAATGCCCTTAACAGCATCCACGAATATGGGAATGGCTTGATCAACAGCATCCTCGGCCGCCCTGTTCAAAATTCGTAGTCCTTCATCGGCCAGATTGCCAAGTCCAACATCACGTAGGGTTTTATCAACCTTTTTTAATTCATCGGGCAAGAGAATTTTCACCAGCTCATTTTTGAAGAACCCATCTTTTAAAGCCAATTTATTGACCTGTTTTTCAATCCCCAGTTTTAGGGCGTCCCTTAAAGCCTGTGCAATTTCGGCATTTCCGATGGTGGTTCCCTGAGGTAATTGGTTAACAACCTGTTGCAATTCAGTACAACTTGCCAATTGAAATAGCAATACACACAATATGAATCGTTTCATGTTTCAATGTTTTATAGTTGAAGTCAAGTTACTGCATAACTCCAATAAATCAACTTGAAAGAAACAATTTTATGAAAAGATCACAGTCTTGTTGTTGTAGACAATTGTTTTACGCGCCACATGAAAATGGACAGCGCGGGACAACACAATTTTTTCCAAATCCCTTCCTTTGGCGATAAAATCCTTGATGGAGTGCGAATGGGAAACCGTGGTTACATCCTGTTCAATAATGGGGCCTGCATCCAGTTCTTCGGTAACATAGTGACTGGTGGCACCAATAATTTTAACACCACGTTCAAAAGCGGCATGATAAGGTTTCGCACCTGCAAATGCCGGTAGAAAAGAATGATGGATATTGATGATTTTATGCGGAAACACATCAATTACCTTGGGCGAGACAATTTGCATATATCGAGCTAGCACGATAAAATCCACTTCATGTTTTTGTAATAATTTGAGCTGCTGTTCCTCTGCAGATTCGCGAATATCCCTGGTAAACGGAACATGATAATAAGGAATACCAAATTGCTCCGCGATGTAAGATAGGTCCGGGTGGTTGCTCAAAATGAATGGAATGTCTACTTGAAGCTCTCCAGAGTTATATCTGCTCAACAGGTCATAAAGACAGTGGTTGTACTTGGATACAAAAATGGCCATTTTGGGTTTAATGCCATCTTCATAAATACCCCACTTCATCTGATACTTTTGTGCCAGTTCCCGGTCAAATCCATCCTTGAAATGAGATAATTCAGGGGCAAGTTCAAATTCGCTCTCCAAACGCATAAAGAATACACCGGCTTCTTTGTCCACATGTTGGTCCAGATAAATGATGTTTCCCTTTTGTTTATGGATAAACCGTGTCACCGAACTAATAATTCCCGGTTGATCCGCACAGTGAATGAGTATGGTTAGCTTCATGCCATTATTTTAACCGGGTAAAATTATGATATTCAAAAAAAGCAAGCCTCCTTTTGGTGAATTTTTGTAATATTCTAAGTAAAATCGATTTTAGCCTGCATTTTCCGTAAATTGCAGGGCAAATACAGAGCCTTTATTGCCAATGAAACAATCAAAGCCTTATCAGCCCAAAAACAAAGTAAGGATAGTTACGGCCGCTTCCCTTTTCGATGGACACGATGCCGCCATCAACATTATGCGGCGAATAATCCAATCTACAGGTGTTGAGGTGATCCATCTGGGGCATGATAGAAGTGTGGCCGAAGTTGTGGAATGTGCCATACAGGAAGATGTAAATGCCATTGCCATGACATCCTATCAAGGAGGGCATAACGAGTATTTTCGATATATGTACGACCTCTTGCAGGAACATGGCGCGGGACATATCAAAATATTTGGTGGGGGAGGTGGAGTAATTCTTCCCACAGAGATAAAGGCACTCATGGAGTACGGTATAGAGCGTATTTATTCCCCGGACGATGGCAGGGAAATGGGCTTGCAGGGAATGATCAACGACTTGGTCAGCAGGTGTGACGTTCCCGTACCCAACCTGGAATTACCTAAAAAGAAAACCCTAGCGGAGCTGCTAAAGGATAAACAGGTGAACACCTTGGCAAGGCTAATTTCTTTGGCGGAGAACCGCCCGATAGATTTTGAGACTTATCGATCGCAACTGGAAAAGGCCTCAAAGAATCCTCCCGTTTTAGGAATTACGGGTACTGGGGGAGCCGGAAAATCGAGTTTGGTAGATGAGCTGGTCAGACGATTTTTGACCGACTTCGAGGATAAACACATCGGGATAATCTCTGTAGATCCCTCAAAACGGAAAACGGGTGGCGCGCTGCTGGGTGACAGGATTCGTATGAACGCCATTAACAATAAAAGGGTGTATATGCGCTCTTTGGCCACAAGGCAATCCAATCTTGCCCTGTCCAAACATGTGGCAGAGGCGGTACAAGTACTTAAAGCGGCCCAGTTTAATCTGATAATTTTGGAAACCTCCGGGATAGGCCAGTCCGATACTGAAATCCTGGAACACAGCGATGTTTCCCTTTACGTTATGACTCCTGAATTTGGTGCAGCAACCCAATTGGAAAAAATTGACATGCTGGATTTTGCCGATATCGTTGCTATCAACAAATTCGACAAAAGAGGGGCGTTGGATGCCTTAAGGGATGTGAAAAAGCAATACATGCGGAACCATGGTTTATGGGACCAAACAGAAGATGAATTGCCGATTTTTGGAACCATTGCCTCCCAATTCAACGATTCCGGGATGAACCAGTTGTATAAAGCCGTAATGGCAACTTTGGTGCAAAAAACGGATGCGGATTTGCAGTCTTCCTTTGAAGTAGGTGGTGGAATGTCGGAGAAAATCTATGTGATTCCGCCCGCTAGAACAAGGTATTTGTCGGAAATCGCGGAGAACAATAGAGCTTATGATGATAAGGTTTTGACACAGAAAAAAATTGCCCAACAACTTTACGGTATATTTCTGACCTTGACCTCCATTCTTGATAATAAAGTGTCCCATTCCCATCTCTTGTCCAAATCCGGATTGAATGAAAATAAGGTGTTGGAACACCTTGAACAGGAAAGCGACCAGGAATTTGCAAGGCTCTTGTTAAAGGAATTTGATAAGGTAAAAATGAACTTGGACCCCCACAATTGGGAAATTGTGGTCAACTGGGAGGAGAAAGTGAATCGGTACAAGTCCGAAACCTATTCCTTTAAGGTAAGAAACAAAGAAGTTTATATCCAGACACATACCGCTTCATTGTCCCAAAGTCAGATTCCGAAGGTTGCGTTGCCCAAATATGAGGCCTGGGGAGATGTCCTCCAATGGAATTTGCAGGAGAACGTTCCTGGTGAGTTTCCATATACCTCTGGCCTGTATCCTTTTAAAAGGGAAGGAGAAGACCCTACCCGAATGTTTGCAGGGGAAGGCGGACCTGAGCGTACCAATAGAAGGTTTCATTATGTGAGTTTGAACATGCCAGCAAAGCGTCTTTCCACAGCTTTTGATTCGGTGACCCTTTACGGCAATGATCCTGACCATAGACCAGATATTTATGGAAAAATTGGAAATGCAGGAGTTTCCATTTGCTGTTTGGACGATGCCAAGAAATTGTACTCCGGATTTGATTTGAGCGATTCAATGACCTCGGTCAGTATGACCATTAATGGCCCGGCTCCCATGCTTTTGGCATTTTTTATGAACGCCGCCATTGACCAGAATTGTGAGAAGTACATCAAGGAAAAGAGTCTGGAAAAAGAAGTGGAAAAGACTTTGTCCAAGATATTCGCCGGAAGGAAAATGGAGCGTCCGAGATATGCAGGGGAACTCCCGGAAGGAAACGATGGATTGGGACTTATGCTGCTGGGAGTTACCGGGGACCAAGTCTTGCCCAAAGCAGTATATGACAAAATCAAAAAAGAAACCTTGGGACAGGTTAGGGGAACGGTTCAAGCAGATATATTAAAGGAGGACCAGGCACAAAATACCTGTATATTTTCAACAGAGTTTGCCCTACGCCTCATGGGGGATGTGCAAGAGTACTTTATTTCGAACGAGGTCCGTAATTTTTATTCCGTTTCCATTTCGGGATATCATATTGCGGAAGCGGGTGCGAACCCTATCACCCAGTTGGCCTTTACCTTGGCCAATGGCTTTACCTATGTGGAGTACTATTTGAGTAGGGGAATGGACATTGACCAGTTTGGTCCCAACCTTTCCTTCTTCTTTTCCAATGGGGTGGATCCAGAATATGCGGTGATAGGAAGAGTGGCCAGACGGATTTGGTCCAAGGCCATGAAAAAGAAATATGGGGCCAACCCAAGAGCGCAAATGCTAAAATACCACATCCAAACCTCGGGTAGAAGTCTGCATGCCCAGGAGATAGATTTTAATGATATCCGTACCACTTTGCAAGCGCTGTATGCCATTTACGACAATTGCAATTCCCTGCATACCAATGCTTATGACGAAGCCATTACCACTCCCACCGAAGAATCTGTGCGCAGGGCCATGGCCATACAACTGATCATAAACAAGGAACTAGGCTTGGCCAAGAATGAAAATCCAATGCAAGGTTCCTTTATCATAGAGGAGCTTACCGATTTGGTAGAGGAGGCCGTACTGGTTGAGTTTGACCGTATTACCGAACGTGGTGGGGTTTTGGGTGCCATGGAGACCATGTACCAACGTTCCAAAATCCAGGAAGAGAGTCTGCACTACGAAACCTTGAAGCATACTGGGGAATATCCGATTATTGGGGTGAATACGTTTTTGAGCTCCAAGGGATCCCCTACCGTGTTACCCGACGAAGTTATCCGGGCAACCGAGTCGGAAAAACATGATCAAATAAAGACGTTGGAGAACCTGCATTCAGGGCATAAAGACAAGGCCGCTACCATGCTGGGAGAACTACAGCAAACTGCAGTACAAAACGGAAATATATTTGAAAAGTTGATGGAAGTGGGCAAAATTTGCTCCTTGGGACAAATAACCCAGGCCCTATTCCAAGTGGGCGGGCAATATCGACGCAATATGTAAATGTCCGGTTAGGAGGATGGGTCGTTCCCGTTCCCAGGATGGAATGACTTGCGCCACTTTTTAAAGGACGATCTAAACGTCTTGATTTCCCCTCGTAATAGGTTCAAATACTCTTTTTCCTTAACTCCATCCCGCTCCAGGCCGTTGCAATATGCCAAAATGTTTCGCGTCATTATATTGATGAAAGTAAGGCTTCGCATCTTAACCGAATACGAATTGCTCAGGGCAGCTTGTTCCACTTCCTTGGTTATTTGGACGGCATCTGTCATTAAGGACTGACTGATATCGTCCCTAAAACTTCCAATTTTGGGTAAAGAAAACAAATCTTTGTTCCGGGAGAAATAGTGGGCAACCGCTTCGCTTAAATCGCGTAGGGCCAGGGATCTTTGGTAAACACCAAGTGAATTTAATGATTGTCTCTCCATTTTTTCAATAGCAATTTTTCATTATAAAATTACATATCAAAAGGATAACTTAACTTTGAAATCAAAAGCAATAATTCAAATTCTCTTTGGAATGTTAATTATAATGTGATTTTACTTAAAAAATGAAGATAGATGAACTCAACTGGCAAATCCTTACCTGTTTACAGGAAAATTCTAGGGAGACTTTTGCCAATATCGGACGTAAAATAGGGCTTACACCCCCTGCAGTGGCAGAGCGGGTGAAGAAAATGGAGGACGTTGGAATAATCCAGGGTTATAATACCAAGGTTTCCTATGCTCTGGCAGGTCATCAACTAAAGGCCATTATTATGCTTCGGGCGTTTGTAGGAAAGTTGAAACCCTTTTTGGGCAAGGTGGATACCTTTCGGGAAGTGGTCAATTGTTATCGGATTACCGGGAACGAAAATATTATAATGGAAGTCGTGCTAAAGGATCAATCCCATTTGGAAAAATTTATAGACCAACTCATTGTGTACGGGGAGTGCCGTACCCATATTGTGTTGTCTGATGTAATTTCAAATGCTCCCATAAAAAACGGTAAGGTTTACTAAAGAATTTCGATTATTTTTAGTAGACCTAAGAATGTATCCTCTTTGGCTAGATTTTTGTTGTGAAAGGAATATGAAAAAAAATCTCGTTTTACTTTTTCTTGCCTTATTTGTTGCGCCGAGTGTTTTTTCCCAGCAAATGGTACTGAGAAAGGGGGCGGTTTTGAACGCCCTTCCTGTGAATGACACCCTTCCAGAAACCTATTCACTTTATTTACCTTCCAATTTTTCAACCGATAAAAAATGGCCCCTGCTTGTCGTTTTTGATTTGAATGGAAAGGAATCGCAGGCGCTTGCCATGTTTGTTATGGCGGCAGAGGACGAGGGCTACATTTTGGCCGCACCTCAAGTTCGGGATACAGCCTCTTTGGCCAATAATATGGCGATAACCACAAGGGCGGTCCAAAAAATAATGAAATTGTTGCCCATTCATAAATCCAGGATTTATACGGCGGGTGAGGGGTCTGGAGGGCGGTTCGCCAACTTGGTGCCAACACTTTCAAAGGATGTAAGCGGGGCAATTTCCATTGGGTCCGACATAACCAATACCGAACTCCTGAACATAAGGCGTCCCTTTCATTTTATAGGGATAGTCAACAAGAGAAATTACAACTATCCGGGCCTTTTGTCCTCTGAAAAAATCTTGGATCGGATACGATTTCCAAATCAGGTGCTTATCCATGCCGAGGAAAAGGAATGGCCCCATATCTCATATCTAAAGAAATCCTTGCAATTGCTCACGCTCAATGCCATGAAAAGGAAATTGGTTCCCAAGGATTCGAGCTATGTTGAAATGGCATACCAAGAAGACTTGGCACAAGCGAATCAACTAAGGAATAGTATGAAATTGTTGTTGGCGGAACATCACTTAAGCGAGATGATGGGAGTTTATGGCGCCCATAAAAACTTGGATTCACTACGATTGCTGCAACGTTCCATTAGAAGAAACAAAATGTTCAGAAACATGAAGAGATTGGAAAATGCCTCCTTCTTGAAAGAGTCCCTATTAAAGGAGGATTACCTCTACGATATGGAAGAGGACCTCTTAACCTATAATTTCAACAATTTGGGCTGGTGGAATTTCCAAATGGGGGAAATCAACAAGTTTATTGAGGGATCCAGCAAGTATGAAAGCGACATGGGGTACCGATTATTGGGTTACATCAATGCTTTGGCAGAAGATAATATTGATATTGTAGCCTCCGAGGAATTGGTTGATGAGGGCGCCTTGATCTTTCTTTATATGTTGAAGACCATCTTGGAGCCGCAAAATTTCAATTTTTACTTAAAAGTCATTTCGTTGAGTTCCAAGAACGAGGATTATGGAACGGCCTTGTTTTATCTAGAGGAAGCGCTGAAAAAAGGGTTTGCCGATACGGATAAACTGTACAGTTTGGAACATACCACTTTGCTTCGTATTGACCCAAAATTCAATGCCTTGGTGTCGAAATATTTAGAGGACGCCCGCTATAATATCAAGGAGCAATAAACTTCGGAACCTCCTCCAAATTCCAATCGATGACCAATCCGCCCGCGATGGATTCGGCAATTTCCTTCCCGTATAAATACTCGCATAGGTAAAGGGCGGCTTCAAAACTTTTAGCACCTCCTGCTGAGGTAATGTATTTTCCATCATGCACAAAGAGTACACTGTCCTTGATATCTAAATGGGGGAACATGACCTTATATTTGGGTATGTCGCTGGGAAAGGTGGTAGAGGCCACCTTATCCAGGATACCGGTTTTCGCCAACACAAAGGCCCCATCGCAATGCGAGGTTACAAAAAGCGCATCCTTGTCCGCTTTTTTCACAAAATCCAACATAATAGAGTCCTTCAGGTCTGTGTCCAAATGATGCTCTGCGCTGGGAACCACCAATACATCAATTTTTGGAATGGAATCTTGGGTGTAGTCAAAATCCGGCAGAATCCGAACCCCCTCAAAAGAGGTGATCGGGTCCAAGGTGTTAGCCACCGTAAAGGTGTTCATGGCTTTAATGCCCTTGCGGTATTGGGTGTGCTGAAAAATATCGAACGGAGCGGTGAACTCTGTGTTGTACACCCCATCCATGATTAAAAAGGCCACATTGTACCGATTCGGTTCCAGGGTTGGCATTACCCTTTGTGTGGTTTTGGATTCGGCTTCCATTGGTTTTCTTTCGCCACAGGAAACGATTGTAAACAAAAGGGAAATTGCGAGGACTTTTTTAAGCATCGTACTTTATTTTGATGTGCGAGATGCTAAGGTACCAATCAAAATGATTTCCGCTACTTTTATATCAAATTTAAAAGGATGAAATATTTGGTTCTCGTTGTGTGCAGTCTGATGATGGCATGTAAATCCGATAAAAAATACCATTCTGAGGTTAAGGAATCTCATGCCCAATCAAGATTAATGCAAGGAATCCTCGATTTTCAGGAGGATTTGAACGCTTCCTTCAAGGACCCTGAGACCTCCCCATTACCGGACAGATTTCGAAAGGACTTTGAAACTTTGGATTTTTATCCTGCAGATACAACCTATGTGGTCACGGCTGTATTGGAACGTACTCCCAATGCTCTTCCTTTTCTTATGAAAACCACCACGGACGAACAGCGACAAGAAGTGGTTTATGGGGTGGCCCATTTTCAACTGAACAGGATACAACACCAACTGGAAATTTATCAAAGTTTAGATGAAACCTCCGATGCTTACGAGGATTATTTGTTCTTGCCGTTTTTGGACGATACCAATGGTGGGGAAACTTATGGTGGTGGACGCTATATAGACCTGACCGTTCCAAAGGGAGATTCCATCGTGATTGATTTTAATCGAGCGTACAATCCCTATTGCGTTTACAATAAGAAGTACTCCTGCCCTCTGGTGCCAAGGCAAAATTATTTGAGAACTAGCGTGAAGGCAGGAGTGAAAGACTTTATCAAGGAATAAAAAAGCCTTACTCCCGGGGGAATAAGGCTTTTTAACTTTCAATTAATCAGGTTTTTAATTTGCTAGAACGAATAGATCGCTGCAACAAGAAATGAAGCCAAGCTGGATGTTGGGTCGGCGTCTGTATCAATAAAAGCATCTTCCGAAGCACTATCCAATCGTAGTTCAGGTTTTAGAATCAGGTCACCAATAGTGGCGCTTCCGGTTAGGGTAAGTGCAAGTACGCTTGCGTCCCCATCAGCATCAGCTGCTCCTATGGCACCAAAAAAGTCACCTTCCATAAAGTACTCACCCCTTAGTCCAATGGTGAAGTTATCGGAGGTGGCCAATTGTGGGTAAAGTGCTACCCCGGTAAAACTACCGCCATCGTCTTCCTGGCTAAAGTGGGCCGCGTTGATTCCCAAGAAAAAATCTTCGGTTACATCGAACCCGCCGGTGTAATCCACCTCAAAACCACCTTGGCTATACAAGAAGTTCAAAAATTGACCGGAATATCCCAATTGTGCACCTACTGCGTAATCCCCAGTTCCGTTAAGCTCTGTTAGATCCGTTGGATTCATAACAGCCAACATGGCGCTCCATTCGTTGCCAAGGTCGAAATCGGCCTTTAATCCTGTGTGGCTAAATGGCCCATAGGAGAACAAATAGGAAGTGCTGTAGTTGAAATTGGCCGCGGGCGAAATTACTTCATACCCCAAGAAGGTGTTGAAGTTACCGAAGGTAAGGGTGACGTTGTCGCTTACATTCCAATACACATACAATTGGTTTACAATGTCGCCTGTGGCTGAGTACATGGGAGAAGCGAAAATGGCATCGGTACCCCTAGGGCCAAAAACCAAATCGGCCACAAATCCTACATCATCGCCATCGTAGCTGGCAATTACGTTTGCCATACCTAGGGAAAACCCGTCTAAATTGGCAAAAGAAGAGCCTGGGGCTATGGCGTCTTCCCCATTGGGGGCGGTTAAGTTCGTTCTAAAATAAGCATCTACCGTGCCAGTAAATTCGAACTTGGATTTGGCTTCTTCTTCCTCTTGTGCGAAGGCTAAAATTGGCATGCTTGCCAGGGCAATAAAAGCTATTTTTTTTATGTATTTTGTGCTGATAATCGTTTTCATAATCTTAAACATTAGGTGCCTCAATACAGAAGCATTTATTTGTATTAAATTGAGATTGTTACAGTGAAAAAGGTTATTTAACGGAGCGTTCTGCCAAACGCTCCGTTTCCTTTTATTTTAATGTTGGTTCATTCTAAAATCGGCATAGGCGTCCATACCGTGTTCGTGAATATCGAGTCCTTGAAGCTCTTCTTTTTCGGTTACCCTTATGCCAGCAAACTTCTTCACCGCAAAGAGAATGATGAAGGCAGATAGGGGACAGAATAATGCCACCGAACCTACACCGGCCAATTGTACTAAAAACTGGTCGAATCCTGCTAGTTTTCCAAAAATACCTACGGCAAGGGTACCCCAAATACCGCAAATCAAGTGGACCGCTACTGCTCCTACCGGATCATCCAATTTTAGTCTATCTATCAAGGCGACCCCGGCTACAATCACGATACCTGCGATCAAACCGATCAGCACTGCTTCGTTTGGTGACATTTGATCTGCGCCAGCCGTGATGCCCACCAATCCACCAAGTATTCCGTTTAGGAACATAGTAAGGTCGTAGTTTTTATACGCCAAGAAAGAAGTTAGGAATGCGGACACTCCACCAGCGGCTGCTGCCAAAGATGTGGTTACCAATACCAGAGAAGTCAATTCTGGATCGGCCGATAGTACAGACCCTCCATTAAATCCAAACCAACCCAACCATAGGATAAGTACACCGGCTGCTGCCAATGGAAGATTGTGTCCTGGGATAGCCTTTGGTTTTCCATCTTCTCCAAACTTTCCGATTCTTGCACCAAGAAGGTAAATGGCGATCAAAGCTCCCCATCCTCCTACGGAATGCACCAATGTAGATCCGGCGAAATCATAGAAGCCCTCTGCTTCACCAAAAGAAAGTGTTGAAAGGAATCCACCTCCCCATTGCCAAGAACCGACTATGGGATAAATGATGCCGACGTAAATGATGGTGAAAATCATAAATCCACCTAGTTTAACACGCTCCGCAACTGCACCGGAAACGATGGTTGCCGCAGTTGCAGCAAACATACCTTGGAAAAGGAAATCGGTCCACCAAGTGTAACCGCCGTCGGCGTAATCCGGGGTCATTCCCCCTTCAGGTGCTGCGATACCGGGATTAATTCCTGCAACAAATCCATTAAATTCTCCAGGGTACATTAAATTAAATCCAAATGCGTAGTACAATAGAAGACCTACACATATAATAAATACGTTCTTAAATAATATGTTTACCGTATTCTTTTGACGAGTGAGTCCAATCTCCAGAAAGGAGAATCCCAAGTGCATAAAAAACACCAGGGCGGTACAAATCATCATCCATACGTTGTTAGCTGTAAATAATCCTGCGTCCATAATCTTTAAATATTGTGAGTTAAGTGTTGTGGTTAGTTGATTCCGGCACTGCCGCTTTCCTTGGTTCTGATTCTGTAGGCTTCGATCATATCGGAAACGAAAATTTTACCATCGCCGACATTTCCTGTGGAAGCGGACTCGAGTAGTGTGTTTACCGTACGCTCCAAAAAGCTATCCGACACTACAATGACCAAGTACCTTCTTTGAATGTCCGAAGTGCTATAGGAAATTCCTCGATACACATGCCCTTGTTTTTCATTACCCACTCCGGTTACATCCCAGTAACTGAAGAAGTTTACCTCGATTTCATGAAGTGCTTTTTTCACCTCATCAAACTTGGATTTTCTAATAATTGCCTCGACTTTTTTCATAATTAAGTAGTTAATTGATGGGTCAAATATATATCAACAGAAATATCACCTCCTAAAAAATAGGGGTGTAATCAATAATTTTTATGATAAAAAGAAAAACACCCCCTTAAAATTAGGGGTGTCATAAAAAAAATATAAAATTTTTGGAATCAGTATTGAAAAAAGGCACGGCTTTGGGCAGCAATAACCATTATCCACATGATAATCATGGGATTTCAGCTAATTCCTAGTAGAAAAAATCAGAAGGAAATATATATAGGTATGAAAATCAGTCGCCCAGTTTGGACAACCATATTCCTAGGGCAACAGCAAGTATGCCTACCACCACACTAGAGATGGTATAGATGGAGAAGTGGAGCAGCTCACTGTTTTTGAGTAAACTGTGCTTTTCAAAGGCGAATGCAGAAAAAGTAGTGAAGCCACCGCAAAAACCAGTGGCCAAAAAGATGGTGGTGTTACCTGAGAACACATTGTTCTTGGTAGAAATTCCTAGAATGATGCCAATAAGCAGACAGCCAACAATGTTGACTAAAAAGGTGCCTAGGAAAAAATTTTGAAGTACAATGTTCAGGGGCTTGGAAATCAGGTATCGCAATGCGCTGCCTAGACCCCCTCCCAAAAAAACAAGAAGTACCTGTTTCATACCTTAAAGGTACAAACTATACAGCTTTCTTGTATTCGTTCTCGGACTGATCGCGGGGGAGGATTTTTTTGATCGTGGAATCCGAAACTTTCTGAATGGGTTTTCTAAAGCTTCCGCCGGAACCATTTACGCTAAATACTAAAAGTATGGCGTTAACGGCTAGTAAAATAAATAAGAGGCTGAAAAATGTGATCATTTGTTTATGCAAATCAGATGCAATACAAAAGTACGTCTTTTCCTATAGCGATGATGCTATAGTCTGATTAAAGTTGTAAACATCCACATTTTTGTTGTGTAATCAATAAGATTGTTAATTTTTGAGAAAATATTTGATCATAAACAGGATAATTATGAAAAGTACAAACGAGATCAACACCCATTGAACACCCTTGTAATTCTTTTTGTGCCAAGACTTATCCTTTTTATAGGTTAGCGTAATCACGATCACAAATGCGATAAAAAAAAGGGCGGCAAAAATTAGTTGTCCGGTGCTGAACATATTTTCTATTTTTATGCAAAGCTAAATCAAAAGAAGCAATGCAAAGTAAAATTAAAGCTGTGGAATTGTTCCATAATTCGTTCGGTCTTGGGGTGAAACAAAAACCCCAGGCAAATCTTGGAGCGGAAAAGAACCGGTTGCGGTTCAATCTAATGGACGAGGAGAACAAGGAATATTTGGAAGCAGCAAACGAGGGTGATTTAATCGAGGTCGCCGATGCCTTGGGCGATATGCTCTACATTCTGTGCGGAACCATTTTGGAACACGGAATGCAGTACAAGATAGAAGAGGTTTTTAACGAGATCCAACGGAGCAATATGAGCAAATTGGGCGAAGATGGAAAACCTATATATCGGGAAGATGGAAAGGTGCTCAAGGGTCCTAACTATTTTAAACCCAATATTGAAGAAATTCTAAACAATTAAAAAAAGCGCCGAAAGGCGCTTTTCTTTTTAGTTTACTGGATATCTCCAGCCAAATTTGTCATCGGAACGGTTGTATTGTACATCCGTGATATATTTCTTGAGCCTATCGGCATAGCTATCCTCCAATTCTGGAAGTTCATAATCGGTTCCCTTGTGTCCGAATGCCGCGATTGGGGAAACCACGGCTGCGGTACCCGCGCCAAACATTTCCTTAAGACTGCCGTTGTTGGCGGCCTCCACCACTTCGGATACTGAAATTTTGCGAACCTCGGTTGATATGCCTTGATCTTCGGCAATTTGCAGGATACTTTTTCGGGTGATACCATCCAAAATACGGTCGCTGGTCGGGCCGGTGATCAAAGTATCGTTAATACGAACGAAGATGTTCATGGCGCCTGCTTCCTCGATATACTCGTGAGTGTTATCGTCGGTCCAGATCACCTGGTGATATCCCTTTTCTATGGCCAATTGGGTAGGGTAAAACTGACCGGCATAATTCCCGCCCGCCTTGGCATATCCAACCCCTCCGTTGGCCGCCCGTGAGTAATTCTCTTCAATAAGTACTCTTACTTTTCCAGAAAAATAGGCACCGGAAGGAGCGCAGGCAATTATGAATTTATACTCATCCGCCGGGGAGGCGTGGAACCCGTTTCCTGAAGCCAGGATAAAGGGCCTGATATACAATGAGCTCCCGGGGTTTTGCGGAATCCAGTCCTTCTCTACCTGCAATAGGGTAGTTAGGCCATCCATAAAATGGGATTCCGGCAATTCTGGAATCGCCAATCTCTTGGCCGACTTGTTGAATCGTTTAAAGTTCTCCAAAGGTCTGAACAACCAAGCTTTTCCATTTTCGTCCTTGTAGGCCTTCATTCCTTCGAAAATGGACTGGCCATAGTGAAAAATTTTGGCAGATGGGTCCAGACTAATTGGCTGATATGGAACCACCTTTGGTGTTTGCCATGCCCCATCCACATAGTCGCAGACTAGCATGTGGTCCGTATAGACACTTCCAAAGGAAAGGTTGTCAAAATCAACATCGTTAATTTTGGAAGTGATAGCTTTTTCCACAAAAATGTTGTTTACCATTGTATCCATAACTTTACCAATTAGACCCTAAAATTAGCCATTTATTGTTAGTTTTGGTACAATGCCTTTTTCTAATTATCATCCTTTGTTAGGGTGGGTACAAAACTTATAGATTATGAGTTTTTTTAACAAATTCACTACAATTTTAGCAATGTTTTTTTGGGTTTCGTTGAGTGCCCAAGAATCTCAGAAGGGGATTTTCTATGGAAAAGAATTTGATATTCAGCCAAAAGCTTCAATTTCCAATATTCAAGAGGACATAAGTGTTGATGAAGTAGTACAAACCCAATTGAAGGGGAGGATTAAGGAAGTCTGCCAAGCAAAAGGTTGCTGGATGAATGTTACCCTTGACAATCAAGTGGTGGTATTTGTAAGGTTTAAGGATTATGGTTTTTTCGTGCCCACTGATTCAGCGAACCATGATGTTGTCCTAAATGGTGTTGTTTTTATGGAGGAAATATCGATCGAAGACCAAAAGCATTATGCAAAAGATCGCGGCGATTCCCCTGAGGAAATTGCCAAAATAACCAAGCCAATGCGCCAATTGCGTTTTGAAGCTGAGGGAGTTTTAATCCACTGATAAAGTTGAAGCGCCGTATTATCAAGACTGCAGATGGCTCCAAAACCATCCAAATCGAGGATTGGAACGAACAGTATCATTCCAAGCATGGTGCCGTTCAAGAAGCCTATCACGTTTTTATCGAGCACGGATTGCGAATGTTCGACACGCCCAAACTGAACATTCTTGAAATTGGCTTTGGCACTGGATTGAATGCCCTGATTACCCTAATGGAATCACAAACACGCAACCAAAAAATTAGCTATGTGGGGGTTGAGGCGTATCCCGTTTCTACAGAAGAGGTTGAGGCCTTGGGGTATTGCGCTCAATTGGATGCCGACATTTTTGAACCTGCCTTTAAAAGGATGCATTCCTCTCCCTGGGAAGAACAAATTGCCATAACAGAACATTTTCAACTACTAAAGCAACAAAAGGATTTCAAGGAGATTGTTGACTCCAATATGTTCAACCTTATCTACTTTGATGCTTTTGGGGCGCGAGTACAGCCCGAACTTTGGACAGAGGATATCTTTTCCAAAATGTCTGAGGCATTAATGCCCGAAGGGATTTTGGTTACCTATGCCGCCAAAGGCAGCGTGAGAAGGGCTTTGCAAGCAGTTGGGTTTATCGTGGAACGGTTGCCCGGCCCTCCCGGAAAAAGGGAAATGCTCAGGGGCACCAAAAAATAATCTTGATGTATTCGGAATCCAACGGATTCGTTAGGGTTAAACAATTCTGTTAAACCTACATTAATACCGAAATAACCACCTGTTAAAACGACTAACTTTGCACTAAATTAAAGGTATGAAGGTGCTGATTACGGGAGCAACAGGATTGGTAGGGCAAGAGATTGTCAAAGTTTTGAATTCTGAAGGTGCAACAGTCCATTATTTGACCCGAAACAAAAAGAAAATTAGTACTTCGGACAACTACAAGGGTTTTTATTGGGATCCCTCGAAAAGGGAATTGGACGTACGAAGCCTGGACGGGGTTTCGGCCATCATCAACCTAGCTGGTAGCAGTATAGCCAACAGATGGACAAAATCACATAAAGCCAGGGTACTGGAAAGTAGGGTGAACAGCTTGTTGACCCTTAAAAAAGCATTGGAAAAGGTTAATGTGTCGCACATCAAATCCTTTGTGTCCGCTTCCGCCATCGGTATTTACCCCCATTCGTTAACCAAGCTGTACAATGAAAATGAGGAAGGTGTGGACAAGAGTTTTTTAGGTGACGTGGTTGCGCAATGGGAGGATACTGCAAAGGGTTTTAAGGATTTTGGTTTCAATGTCTCCCTGGTGAGAATAGGAATTGTGCTGTCCAATCAAGGAGGTGCGCTCCCCAAAATGGCAAGACCCATCAAAAATTATGCGGGTGCCGCCTTTGGTAGTGGGGAACAATGGCAATCGTGGATACACATTACCGATTTGGCCCAGATGTTTGTTTATATCGTTACCCAAAACCTTAAGGGAACCTTTAATGGAGTGGCACCAAATCCAGTGACCCAATCCAAAATGACCAAAATCTTGGCCAACGTGCTACAAAGACCTCTTTGGTTGCCTAATATCCCAAAATTTATAATGAAGGGACTGCTGGGGGAGATGTCGTATTTATTGTTTTCCAGCCAACGGGTCAGCAGTAAACGCATAGAGAAAAAAGGGTTTGTTTTCACCTATTCCAATTTAGAACCTGCCTTGATCAATCTCTACGAAAAAAGGGAGGTAAAATCCACTGATACCCCATAAAGTTTTCTCGGAAACACCCTTGTAATCTTCTTTCTTAATTAGGATTCCCGCCTTTGGCGGATTTTTTAGTGTTTTCTTGTGACATTTTGACATTTTTGGACAAATGGCAGTACTTTTGCCACTTCAAAAAAGGAAAAAACAAAGCGTATATGAGCAAGAAGAGTAAGGTTGAGGAGATAGAGGGGGAATTGAATGAATCCCAAATAGCCGAAAATCCTGAACTGAACCAAGAAAATAAGGATGGAGCAAACGAAGCTGAATCTGGGAATTTATCCGAGGAAGACCAATTGCGCGAGGAACTGGCCAAGGAAAAGGACAAGTTTCTAAGGTTATTCGCAGAGTTTGAGAACTTCAAAAAAAGGACTTCCAAAGAACGCATGGATCTGTTCAAGACTGCCGGTCAGGAGGTCATGGTTTCCCTATTACCCGTTTTGGACGATTTTGACCGTGCCATGAAGGAATTGTCAAAATCCGAGGACAAGGAAATGTTCAAAGGAGTGGAGCTCATCAACAATAAATTCAAAGAAACCCTTAAGGCAAAGGGATTGGAGCAGATAGAAGTTGGCGAGGGTGATGTGTTTGATGCCGAAGTGCACGATGCAATTACCCAGATTCCAGCACCCAATAAAAAATTGAAAGGAAAAATAATCGATGTGGTTGAGAAGGGCTTTAAACTTGGAGAACGCATCATCCGTCACCCCAAAGTGGTTGTGGGCAACTAAAATATTATGAAGGAGGACTTTTACGACATATTGGGGGTTTCCAAGGGTGCATCCGCAGCGGAAATCAAAAAGGCCTATAGGAAAAAGGCCATTGAATTCCATCCTGACAAAAACCCTGGGGATACCAAGGCAGAGGAAATGTTCAAAAAAGCTGCCGAAGCCTACGAGGTGCTCAGTGATCCGGATAAACGCGCCAAGTATGACCAATTTGGTCATGCAGCATTCGAAGGAGGTGCCGGATTTGGTGGCGGAGGTATGAACATGGACGATATCTTCAGTCAATTTGGAGATATCTTTGGAAGTGCCTTCGGTGGCGGCTTTAGCGGATTTGGCGGATTTGGTGGCGGGCAACGCCGTGTAAAGGGGAGTAACCTCCGTATCCGTGTAAAACTGACCCTGGAAGAGGTGGCCAATGGCGTTGAGAAAAAAGTAAAGGTGCGCAGAAAGGTCCAGGCCGATGGCGTAACCTATAAAACCTGCCCCACCTGTAACGGAACGGGCCAGGTTACCAAGATTACCAATACCATTCTTGGACGCATGCAAACCGCAACAACATGTAATACTTGTGGTGGAGCAGGGCAGAGTATCGATAAACGCCCTAGCGATGCAGATGCCCAAGGTTTGAAAGTGTCCGAGGAAACCGTTTCCATCAAAATTCCTGCAGGCGTGGAAGATGGGATGCAGCTAAAAGTGAGCGGGAAAGGAAACGAAGCCCCTGGAAATGGGGTGCCAGGGGATTTATTGGTGGCCATTGAGACCACAGAACACGCTACCCTTAAAAGAGAAGGTGATAACCTTCACTACGATTTATACATCAGTTTTTCCGAAGCGGTATTAGGAAGTTCCAAGGAAATAGACGCAGTTGGAGGAAAGGTTCGCATAAAATTGGAACCTGGAATCCAATCTGGAAAAATATTGAGATTACGGGGCAAGGGAATTTCCAGTATTAATGGATATGGAAGCGGAGACCTCTTGGTCCATGTAAATGTGTGGACCCCCAAAGAGCTCAACAAAGAACAAAAAGAGTTCTTTGAACGCATGCAGAGTGATGAAAATTTTACCCCTAAACCCGAGAAATCGGACAAGTCGTTCTTTGAAAAGGTCAAGGATATGTTTTCTTAAAGAACAGAATAAAAGTTTTCTGTTTAAATAAAAAACGTATATTTGGAACTGATGTTGGGAAACCAATATCTAATTTTCTTTTTCATAGCAATTTTTTTCCCATCCTTAGATTTTTTTAAGGGTGGGTTTTGTTTTTAGGGATAATCCGGTCTTTTTGACCAATTATATATCTTTGAAAAAATAGTTTAGATGGACCACATCCTTGTTGCCAAAGACGTCTCCAAATCTTACGGGGATCACCAAGCATTGCGCAACATTTCATTGGAAATACCCGAAAATTGTATCTATGGCCTACTAGGTCCAAATGGTGCCGGAAAGACCACTTTTATTAGGATTATCAACCAGATTACCTATCAAGATTCCGGGAAGGTTTTGTTCAACGGAAAATCTTTGGCTCCTGAACATATTGCCCTAATTGGTTACCTCCCAGAGGAAAGAGGGCTGTACAAAAGCATGAAAGTGGGGGATCAGGCCTTGTACTTGGCCCAGTTGAAGGGCTTGTCCAAAAGTGAGGCCAAAAAAAGGCTCAAATATTGGTTTGATCGTCTTGATATTGGGGATTGGTGGGGAAAGAAAATTCAGGAATTGTCCAAGGGCATGGCCCAAAAAATCCAATTTATTGTAACCATACTCCATGAGCCCAAACTGTTGATATTTGATGAACCTTTCAGCGGTTTTGACCCCATAAATGCCAATATCATCAAGGATGAGATTTTGCAGCTCAAGGAGAAAGGAACATCCATAATATTTTCCACCCACCGAATGGAGTCTGTGGAAGAATTGTGCGAGTATATCGCACTGATCCACAACTCTGAAAAAATATTGGATGGGAAATTGTCCGATATCAAAAAATCATATAAGAACAACATTTTCAATGTGGGGCTGCAAGTGGATAGGGACGCACAGCTGTTTTTAGATGATTTGAAGACGCAATTCCAGATTTTATCATCCCAGTTTTATCAACAGGAATGCCAATTGGATTTTAAAGTGCAATTACCCTCAGGGAACACAACGGAAATTTTGACTCAATTGTCCAAACAAGCAAACATTAATCGTTTTGAGGAAACCATTCCCACGGCCAACGATATTTTTATTCAAACAGTAAACAAGAGGGACAATGGCAGGTAAGCTGGGTTTGATCATAAAAAGGGAATATTTGGCAAAGGTGAGGAACAAATCCTTTATCGTCATGACCATTTTGAGTCCCATTCTAATCGTGGGCATGATTGTATTGATAGCCTACCTCACCAAGGTGAACGACAGTGAAAAAAGAGTGGTGGCGGTGCTTAATGAAAGTGGGTTTTTGCATAGGGAATTTTCAACCTCGGAGCATACTTCCTTTATTCAATTCGAAGACATTTCCCTGGATAAAGCCAAGGATTCTACCAGTTCCATGGGGCTTTATGGACTTTTACATATTCCTGATGGAAAAGGTCTGGAACAAGTTGCTAAAACAGCCTATTTATACACAAAGGACAATCCAAATACCCAGATTACCCAGCAATTGGAAAGGGTTTTTCAGAGAAAACTTCGCCAAAACAGGTTGGGCGACCTTGGGGTTTCAAGTGAACAATTTTCGGACATAGAAAAACCGTTCGAACTAAACTTGGCCACATTTGAAGGTGAAAAGAGCGTAAAGGGAATAACCGAGATCAAGGCTTTTATCGGGGGTGGTTTTGGATACGCAATCATGATGTTCATTATTATTTACGGCACGTTCGTGATGCGCAGCGTAATCGAGGAAAAAACAAGCAGGATCATTGAAGTGATTATTTCTTCGGTGAAGCCCTTTCAACTTATGCTGGGCAAAATTATAGGGACTTCCTTAGCTGGGGTCACCCAATTTGTTATTTGGTTGATTTCGGCCTCTTTGCTCTTGTTTGTAGTGCTGCTTATTTCGGGAATCGATATTTCCGCTGTAATGGCCGAACTACAGAATACGCCAGGGGCTATGGGCGGAATGTCGGAGTTGGCCAACACCTTGGACGAGGATACCCTCCTTTACGCCCGCGAAATCGTGAACATTCCCTGGTTGCTTTTGATTTCTTCATTTCTATTGTATTTTGTGTTGGGCTATTTTATCTATAGTTCCATTTATGCGGCCATTGGGGCGGCTGTGGACAATGAAACCGATACCCAACAATTTGTGTTTCCCGTTATTTTGCCACTAATGTTGGCGATTTATGTAGGATTCTTTTCAGTGTTCAGCAATCCCCACGGGCCTATAGCTGTCGGTTTTTCCTTGTTTCCATTAACTTCGCCCATTGTGATGCTAATGAGACTCCCGGCAGGAATAGGGGAAGGGGGAGTTCCGCTATGGCAACTTTTATTGTCTATCCTACTTTTGATAGGCAGCTTTTTGGCCATAGTTTTCTTGGCAGCAAAGATTTATAGAGTGGGAATTTTGATGTACGGCAAGCGACCCACCTACAAGGAACTGGTAAAATGGCTTCGATATTAAGGTAATATGCAGCAAGAAACAAACGAGATAAAGGAAATCATCCAAGAGGATATCTGGGGTTCCGTCAAGGAGTTCCTCAATTTGGGAATCCATTTGGGGGAGGGTGAAAAATCAATTCACCTGACCATTGGTCTTTTGCTGTTGCTCGGGGTGGCGTTTGTGGTGACCAAATTTTTACTGAAATGGGTACGACATCTGTTGACCCGGAAAATGGAGACCGAGGACAAACAGAAATTTTCCAGTGTCTTTAAGTTTACCAACTATTTTATCTATCTGGTGGTCGTCATGGTTACCCTTAGTGCCGCTGGAATAGACATTACGTTGATCATCACTGCCTCTGCCGCTCTTTTTGTGGGCTTGGGATTGGCGCTTCAAGAACTGTTTCAGGATATTCTTGGGGGTATTTTGATCATAGTGGATAAATCTTTGCAAGTGGGTGATATTGTGGAGGTCGATGAAAAAGTGGGGAAGGTTTTTGAAATAAAGCTGCGAACCACTAGGGCCATTACACGGGACGATAAGGTAGTGGTTATTCCAAATCATAAGTTTATTAGCGATATTGTTTTTAACTATACGCAAAACCACCGGACCACTATGGAGAAAATAAGTGTGGGAGTGGCGTATGGGAGCAATGTGGAATTGGTGACGCAACTATTGCAGGAGGTTGCGGCCGAACAGAAATTGGTACTGAAAAATCCAAAACCTTTTGTCCTTTTTGATGATTTTGGGGATTCGGCCCTGCAATTCTCCCTAAACTTCTTTACTAATGATAGTTTTGCAGGACCTCGGATAAAAAGTGCGATTCGCTATAAGATAGATACCAAATTCAGGCAAAACAACGTTACTATTCCATTCCCACAACGGGATGTACACATTATACAGCAGCAAAAACCTCAAGCATCACAAAAACCTCAACATATCAAAAAACCAACTGGAGACGAGTAATTTGGCTTGGCTTGTTGTTTCCCTTTCTTGGTTTTGGACAAAGTTCGGATGTACTGCGTTTGGAATACCTGAACATTCCTGAAAATGATACAGGGATAAAGACCCAGCGCTATAAATTCCTTTTCAATCTACCCATTAGGCTCAATCAAAAAAAAGACTACCTGATTGCTGGTTTGGAGTATAACAAACTGGACGTGGGCTATGCCAGGGATTTCGGTTTCGATAAAAGCGGTCTCAACCGCTTCCATGTAGTTGATTTAAACGCCGGGTTCATCACCAAATGGAACGAAAACTGGAACCTGGTGGGGATTATTACCCCGAGATTTGCATCAAATTTTACAGACGGCACCTTGACTGATGATTTTTTCCTGAATGCCACGGCGACCATGTGGAAGGAAAATTCCAAGGCGGAGAAGCCCTATAGGATTGTTTTGGGCCTTTCTTACAATAGTACCACAGGATTACCCATTCCCTTGCCATTGGTAAGCTACTATCGCAGGTTCCATCCAAAATGGTCTTATACCCTGGGGATTCCGCGCTCCAGCTTTAAACACTATATTGCCAAAAAGCATGTTTTCGAATTGGCATTGTTCTTGGATGGCTACTTTATAAATATCCAGGACAATATTGTTTTGCCAGATAGTCAAATTGCTTCCAAAATATCGTTATCGGCCCTGGTGGGTGCTTTGGGATACCAATATAGCTTAAGCAAGCGAATGAAATTTTACACCTTGGTGGGGCGTTCCATCGAGCAACAGGGCAAACTGAGGAATGATCAAAGGGGCGATGTTTTTGTGTTGAATGACGAAGCAAATTTTTATATTCGGACTGGGTTCAAGATTGGAATTTTTTAAATAGAAATGTATGTCAAAAATATTGGTCATAGAAGACGAATCGGCCATTAGAAGGGTCTTGATAAAAATATTGAGCGAAGAGAGCGATACCTATAGCGTTCACGAGGCAGAAGATGGTTTAAAGGGAATGGAGGCCATAAAAAAAGAGGATTTTGATTTGGTTCTTTGCGATATAAAAATGCCGAAAATGGACGGAGTTGAGGTATTGGAGGCTGCTAGAAAGATAAAACCTGAGATTCCGTTTATCATGATTTCGGGGCACGGGGACTTGGATACCGCCGTGAACACCATGCGCCTTGGAGCCTTTGATTACATCTCCAAACCCCCAGATTTAAACCGATTGCTTACTACAGTTAGAAATGCCCTGGACCGAAAGGAATTGGTGGTAGAGAATAAAATATTAAAGAAAAAGGTCTCCAAGAATTACGAAATGATTGGGGAGAGCAAAGAGATAGGGACCATCAAAGATATGATCGAGAAGGTGGCCCCAACCGATGCCCGGGTGCTGATTACTGGACCCAATGGGACGGGAAAGGAGTTGGTGGCGCATTGGTTGCATCAAAAAAGTCCGCGTTCCGTGGCTCCTTTTATTGAGGTAAATTGTGCTGCAATTCCTTCTGAACTTATTGAAAGTGAGCTTTTTGGGCATGTGAAGGGAGCGTTTACCTCGGCTGTAAAGGATAGAGCCGGAAAGTTTGAGGCCGCCAACAAAGGGACGATTTTTTTGGATGAAATTGGGGATATGAGTCTTTCGGCCCAAGCCAAGGTACTTCGCGCCCTACAAGAAAATAAAATTTCGAGGGTTGGGACCGATAAGGACATTAAAGTGGATGTGCGGGTTTTGGCCGCTACCAACAAGGACCTTAAAAAGGAAATTACAGATGGTAAATTTCGGGAAGACCTTTATCATCGATTAGCGGTGATTCTCATCAAGGTTCCCGCATTGAATGATAGAAGAAACGATATTCCACTGCTCGTTGATCATTTTTCAAAGAAAATAGCATCGGAACAGGGAACCGCAGCCAAGGATTTCTCCAAAAAGGCCATGGAACTGCTAAAGAGTTACGATTGGACAGGAAATGTCCGGGAATTGCGCAATGTAGTAGAGCGACTGATCATTCTTGGGGGAAAGGAAATCTCTGAGGAGGACGTCAAGCTTTTTGCTAGCAAGTAATTAATCCACAGTACATTCTCCCAAGCGTACTAGGGCGTCACTTGCAATGGTCTTAACGCGTTGGTGATATTGCTTTTTATGTTCGGATAGTTCGGTGTTTAGCAGGGTAACGCTTGCTTCTTCATGAATTTTGGCAATAAACTGGTAGGCTTCCTTGCACTCCACATCGGTTACCACTTTGCCTAGGGAAGATTCGAACCCCAGTAAGCAATTATGGACTTGATTTTTTACAGGATCACCATCCGGTAATACCACCCCTCCTTGTTGCTTTAAGGCTTCAGTTGTATTCAAAAAGAGCACATCGTTTCCGTAGGCACTGGTAGAGTCTTCTTCGAAGACTTTGAGAACCTTACTACTGATCTCAATGTTTTCCAAAGCAGTATGCAACAGCTTCTTGGAGGCTGTAAACGATTTGGCTTTTGTGGCATCTTTCAGGAAAAAGAGCGCGGCTTCCAAGCTTTCTATAGCACCATCACAACCACATTCAAGGAAATTACTCCTTGTTTTTTCAATACTGTTTAGGGCCTTATAGGCAAAGTATTTGGATTGTTCAAAATCGTCCGCAACAATGGCGGCCTCGGTTTTACCTTTAATGTAGTCCAAATTGGAGTTGGCGTATTCGCAGGCATTGCGCGAAATAAAGGAAGACAATATCAATAGGCTGATAACACCTAAGATAAAGACTATAAGTAGGATAATCTTTCTTGTTTTCATAACGCTCGATTTGGGACGGTGCGTCTTATGTTTCCTACGAAATTAGATGAAGAATCCGCAATCGGTAAAAAAAATCGATAAAACACGAACTTCCACTATAAGATGTAGATAGGATCGGTGAGTTGCGCTTTTTGTTCGACGGTTGAAGTACTGGTCAAAAAAAACTATATTCATTCCCATGGAAAACAAGGATTTGGACCAGTATCGGGTAAAAAAGGCAGTAAAACTCTCCCAAATACCCACTTTGGAGGACTTTGGGACCGATAATAAGACCCTTAAAAAGGAATTGGAGGATATAAGGGAAGAATTGGGAAAATTTCAAGATAAGCTCTATGCCCATGGAAAATATGGGGTGTTGGTCTGCTTGCAGGGAATGGACACCGCGGGCAAGGACAGCCTTATTCGGGAGGTTTTCAAAGATTTCAACGTTAGGGGGGTACAAGTACACAGTTTTAAGGTGCCAACGGAATTGGAGTTGAAACACGACTATTTATGGCGGCACTATATTGCGCTTCCGGAACGGGGCAAATTCAGTGTTTTTAATCGTACGCACTACGAAAATGTACTGGTGACCAAAGTGCATCCAGGCTATATTTTAGGGGAAAACATCCCAGGAATCAATACCGTGGAGGATATAGATGATACCTTTTGGGAAAATAGATATCGGCAAATCAATGATTTTGAGCGCCATATTGCGGAAAACGGCACCCTAATTTTTAAATTTTTTCTGCATTTATCCAAAGAAGAACAAAGACAACGCTTGTTGCGAAGAATCCGATTACGGGAAAAAAATTGGAAGTTTTCACCGGGAGACCTAAAGGAACGTAAGCTCTGGGATGCCTATCAAGACTGTTACGAAGAAGCCTTGAACAAAACCTCGCCGGAGCACGCTCCATGGTATATAATACCTGCGGATAATAAAAGGGCGGCAAGGGTAATAGTGGCCTCCATCTTGTTGGAAGCGTTAAAAAAATATAAAGATATAGAGGAACCGGAGTTGGATGCCGAAATAAAGGCTAATTTAGAAACCTTCAAACAAGAACTTGAAAAAGAAAGCTAATGAGAACGATTTTACTCCTGATTCTTTTGGCGGTCAGTGCCCCAATTGTTGCCCAATCCGAAGACGAGAAACAATTAAGAGCAATCTACGATATGGCGCTTACCAATGGTAAGGCCTACGATTGGCTCAACCATTTGTCCAATCAGATTGGGGGTCGACTTTCCGGGTCGGTGCAGGCACAGCAGGCTGTGGACTATACTAAAGGGCAGTTGGATTCTCTTGGGTTGGACCGGGTGTGGCTGCAACCTGTTATGGTTCCCAAATGGGTTAGGGGAACTCCGGAGTTTGCCTATATCGAAACCAAACCAGGACTTACGACCAATGTTCCCATTTGTGCCCTTGGAGGGTCCGTGGCCACCCCAGAAGGTGGGGTAAAGGCCAAGGTTGTGGAAGTGCAGGGGATTGAAGACCTCGAAAAATTGGGCAGGGAAAAAATTGAAGGGAATATCGTTTTTTACAATAGACCCATGGACCCCAAACTAATCAGCACTTTTGCATCGTATTCCGGTTGTGTGGACCAGCGGTATTCTGGAGCAGCGGAGGCTGGAAAATATGGTGCCGCCGGTGTAATTGTGCGGTCTATGACGCTTCGATTGGACGATTACCCGCATACAGGTTCCATGGCTTATGGGGATACGCCAGTGGCCAATCGTGTTCCAGCGGCGGCCATTAGTACACAAGGGGCAGAACTTTTGAGCACCACGCTAAAGCTAAATCCGGATATCAAATTTTATTTTAAGCAGAGCTGCAAGCAGTTTGATGATGTGGAATCTTTTAACGTGATCGGTGAAATTCGGGGAACAACCCATCCCAATGAGATCATGGTTATTGGTGGACATTTGGATTCCTGGGATTTGGGCGACGGTTCCCATGATGATGGCGCGGGTTGCGTACAGAGCATGGACGTGCTACGCTTGCTTAAAGAAACGGGATATAAGCCAAAAAGAACCTTACGTGTGGTACTTTTTATGAACGAGGAAAATGGGCTTAGGGGTGGCAATAAATATGCTGAAGTTGCCCGGAACAAGAATGAAAAACATGTCTTTGCCTTGGAGAGTGATGCTGGAGGGTTTACCCCTCGGGGGTTTTCCTTTGATTGCTCGGAGGAAAATTTGGCCCAGGTACAAAGTTGGAAAGGTCTGTTTGAGCCTTACCTTATCCACATGTTTGTTAAGGGATATAGCGGGGCGGATATTGGTCCCTTAAAACACGAGGGATTGGTATTGGCAGGGCTTCGACCCGACTCACAACGTTATTTTGACCACCACCATGCCGAAAATGACACCTTTGAGCATGTAAACAAGCGGGAGTTGGAATTGGGTACCGCTACTATGGCCAGTTTGGTGTATTTGATGGATAAGTACGGGACCATCCCCGATACAAAGATTAAGGGGTAACCAATAATTAATTTGAAGTAATCCGGGGTGATTAATTTTACTCGGAATCAAAGCTATTCAAGGAGAATTAATTTTCAGGCAACATTGTCCCACCCACATACATTCATATATGCTTGGGTTTCCTTATCAGCCATGAAAAAGAACTGCATACAATTTTTAAGAGTTACTATGTCCCCATAGACCCAACATCCCTTACCATCCCACCAATACCCTCGAACTACGGATTCTTTGCATGGGTCGTCAATTCCTTTATCATCACCTTGGTGGATTACTGTATTTCCCTTTTTTATTATTACGTGAATGACATTATCGGTTTCACCATCCAAAACCTGTATGACTTCCAATTCTTCTGATTCAATCACCAAAGGTGTAAGAGAAATTATTTTGGCAGAAAAAGTGTCAAATTCCACGTGTTTTTTAGCATGTTCGTGAGGGCTTTCAAAGTTCAACTGTAGATTAACAGATTGTGGATCTGTTGAAGGTCCTATCTCTTCCTGGGAACAGGAAAAAATCAACAAAAAAACAATTGATAGTGTAAGTAGATTAATGGTTTGGATTCTCATAATTTTGGTTTTTTGGTTAGAGAATAGTTTGTGAAATCTAATTGTTGGAATACGATGGAGTAAGTCATTACCACAAATAGTGTTCTTAAATAAAAAAATGTAAGGTCGAAATTGATACCCAGGGAGGTTCTTCGTAGGATATCGATGAGGTTAGGTAAACCTAGTGTTTACTTTTTGTAAGAATAAGCCATTTTCCAAATTAAACGGAAGTAATTGTTTGTACTTAGTTTACAATGGCTCCACAAGCGCTCGGGCAAATTCATAAGCCGAGATTTTATCAAAGCAGTTGTTGGCCCCATTTTGGGCTTTGCCGTTGATTTCCAAATAGAGGGTGAACGTACCCTTTACAACCTGAATAATGACCAAGTCCAATTCCCCAAATTCCACTTGGATCAAGCCAAAAGCATCATCCCCAAGGTCATCTGCAGGTTCATAAGTGGCCACGGATAAAGCATCCGCCTCTTCTGCATTGTACTCTTCAAGTGCAGCCTCCTCGGTAAAATGGTTGTACACCCTAATGGAAACGGTATCGTCGAATCTGTAGACACCTTCCTTTTGGTCGGCATTACAAATATCTACGGGAAGGGTATTGAATTCAAATTGTCCAGCAGCTAATCCGCAAAAATCATTGATCCGGACACTGGCCCAATACTCAGCACAGTTTAAACTATTTTCGGGCGGGTTTTGGCAGTGACCTTCATAGCTTAGTAGCAATAAGGTCAAAGCCATAAAAGGGATGAATTGCTTTTTCATGACACATGGTTTACAGATAGGAATAATCTTCGTAACGTTCGGAGGTTCTTCAAGTTACGAAAAAAAGCAAAAGCATATTACCCAAAAATGGCAATTTGGAATAGAGCTTATCGGTTAGAAAGGAAGTACAATCCACTTTCCCTCAAAACAAACCCTAAGCTTTTATACATTTGAATTGCAGGTACTCGGTGGTGCCCGCTAAAAAGGAGAATTTCTGCAAGTTCTTTTTCCTTGGCGATATCCAGGAGCTTTTCCATCAGTTTTCGCCCAATACCCTGTCCTCGGGAATTGAAATCCACCACCACATCCTCGATCCAACCTTTGTTTCCAGATATGGCAAGATATTCACATAAAGAGGCAATACCTAGAATCTGCCCATTTGCCACACAATACACCAAGGTGGCTTTGTTTGAGTTATCGAGTACACGATCTAGGTTCGCTTGCTTTAGGTCGGGGGCAAGCTGTTTGAACAAATCGCTAATCTGTGTTTGGATTTGTGGCGTAAGGTCTTCTTTTTTTAAAACGTCGATTTTCATGGGGCTGATACTATTTTTTCTTTAAACCTTCCACGGTGTAGGTCGTTATGGGTTCCGATTTCCCCTTTACCAGTAACGGGGGCATTTTCTTTAGGATAAATCGGTCATCCAAGTCATTCTTAATGTCATCTGTGATAAGAATATCGGTATTGTGTTCCCGGGTAAGTGCCTCAACGCGGGCCGCCACGTTGATGGGATCGCCAACAACCCCAAATTTGCTCAACTCGTAGTTGCCCATGACTCCAGCGAGAACCCTTCCTTTATGTATTCCAATTCCAAAAGATAGTTCGGGAAACCCTCTGTCCTTCAGTTCTTTGTTGTACTCCTCCAAGGCCTCTCTCATCTCCAAGGCGGCCATTACAGCATCCTGAACCTGCCATGGATTATTTCTGAGAGCTCCAAAAAGCGATAAGATACCATCACCAATCAGTTCTGTTACCTGGCCATGATTTTTACTCAGTACCTGGCTCATGCACCGGAAATAGCCATTTAAAATACCCACCACATCCGAGGGTTCCATTTCATCGCACATTCTGGTGAATCCTTTCAGGTCGGCAAACAGCACGGTTACCGAACGCATGGTAGGCTGATATGCGCTGTCGGAATCTGTGAGGTGTTCGATAACTTCTTCTGGTGTAAATCGCCCAAAATGGATTTGAAGTCTTTCCAGTTTTTCGTTCGTGTGCTCGAGTAGCTTCACCAACTTTTTGTTATGTTTTTTTAGCCGAAGAATAAGCAAGGTACAGACCGTTGCCAACACTAAACCGATTAAAATGAAATACACTAAGCCCATTATCCTAAGAGAACTGCAAGTCTAACGGTTGAATTTGCAAGAGACGCGACCCCAATCGCTTCCAGCATCATGGGTTCGCCAACCTCTTGGGTGAGTTCCCGTACCCTCGATTGGATGGAGGCATTCTGAAAGTGGATGGTCTCCCTTGTCCATGCCAGCAGGCTTTCTTCCTTTTCATTTAAGTGGGAAGAGGATAAGGTGGCGAGTGCGGTTTTAAATTCTTCTTCGGAGAACCCACAATTCAATGCCATGTCGTGGGTTTCCGCCATACAGAACTCACAATTCAACGTATTGGCCACCACAGCGAACATTAGCACTTTCAATTTTCTGGATAGCGTGTCCGATTCCAATGCCCCATTAAGGGCGTCGTGCATGGCCTTGGCCGCCGGTAAGCCTATCAATTTTTGTACAACCCCTGGAAAGGACTCGGGGTCACCTTCGATATTTGTGGATTCTGTCCAACCAATACTCCTAAGTTTCTTTCCAATTAGAGGTCGAAAAATCTTCCCCAAAAGGCTATTGGGCAAGCGTTCCAAGGATGCCATTGGAGGAGCAGAAATAAAGGTGCACACCCGGTTCATAAAACAATGGTTTACGATCACGAAAGCCATTTCTGCAACAGCCATGGGCGAGTATCCCAACCGAAGAAGCTCTTCCCGGTCCTTTTTGGGAGGTCTTGGATTGGAACGGGATAAATTTCTACAGAATCGGATAAAGGCGCGCTCTTTCTCGTTCATGTCCGCCAATTGAACATTATGTTCAATGTTCTTTATCATTTTTTCCGAATAGCCCCAAAGGCGCATCCATGATTTGGCTACCCCGTAGCAGTACCTACAGGCATTTTCTTGGGCTGCCACAAGGCCACAGATATCAGCCAATTTTGTTGGGAATTCTTGGGCTTCGTACCGAGGCCATTTTAATACGGTTCTTCTAAGCCAAGGACTTCTAGAGGTTCGCGTGTGGATATCCGGGATTTGACCAATATCCGCTTTGATCTCGGCTTCCCATTCCGCATCATGAAATACGGAGATGGTGGGGTCTCCCCATTCAATTTCGTTAATTAATAAGCCCATACCATCTATATTATTTGTTCCCTCTTCTCACTCCCTATCCACGCATAACGGAATATACGGTTAAACCTAAAGATCAACAAAAAATAGCCAAAAAACCGTTGTTTTTCAGGGGATTGTGCAGAGTATGTCATTGAAAGGAATACGATATGTCCCTTATTGAGTTAAATTGGATTAATCCCCCGTAAAACTCTTACCTTTGCAGCCTTAAATTTGAAGAATCGAGCAATCGAATAATCTAATATTCAAAGAAATGCAAGACGGAATCTACGCAAAATTCAATACCTCAAAAGGAGAGGTCTTGGTAAAACTAACCCATGATAAAACCCCGGGTACTGTGGGAAACTTTGTGGCCTTGGCCGAAGGAAATATGGAGAATTCAGCCAAACCCCAAGGAAAACCTTATTACGATGGCCTTAAGTTCCACCGGGTAATTGCTGACTTTATGATACAGGGTGGATGCCCACAAGGAACTGGAACCGGTGATCCCGGGTACAAGTTTGATGATGAGTTCCATCCAGAATTGACCCACGAAGGTCCTGGAGTGCTTTCCATGGCCAATGCAGGTCCTGGAACCAACGGAAGTCAATTTTTCATCACTCATGTCCCTACCCCATGGTTGGACAATAAGCACACTGTTTTTGGACATGTGGAGCACGGTCAGGAAGTTGTGGACGCTATTGCACAGGGTGATGCCATAGACAGTCTTGAAATTGTACGGGTTGGCGCCGAAGCCGAAGGCTGGAATGCCATTGAGGCCTTTAGAACTTTTGAAGGTGCTAGGGAGAAGAGAATTGCGGAAGCGAAGGCACGTGCTGAAGCGGAAATGGAGAAGTTGGCAGCAGGTTTCGAAAAAACCGATAGCGGTTTGCGATTCAAATTGATTCAAGAAGGAAGTGGTGCCAAGGCCGAGAAAGGCAAAATGGTATCTGTTCATTACGAGGGGAGTCTAACCGACGGGCAAGTATTCGATTCCTCTTACAGCCGAAACCAACCCATAGATTTTACCTTGGGTGTGGGGCAGGTTATTCCAGGATGGGATGAAGGTATAGGATTGTTGAAGGTTGGGGACAAAGCCCGTTTTGTGATTCCTTCAAATTTGGCCTATGGCAGTGCAGGTGCTGGTGGTGTTATTCCTCCGGATGCCACTTTGATTTTTGATGTAGAGCTAATGAACGTTAAGTAGCGGAACAATCAATAGAAATAAAAAAAGCCTCCTAAAAAAGGAGGCTTTTTTTATTTAGATCTGTTTACGCTTACCAACAGTAAGCAGAGGTTGAGCGCAAGTAATAATAGCAGAATCGTAAAAAATGTGCCCATAGTCAATGATTTTTCAATACCGTTTGTGTTTGTTTAGTAACAATTCAACGGGAAAATACCCTACTATATTGTGCTACTTTTTTGAACTATTGACACTTAGCAGTAGCAAAATCAAGTTGACGGCCAATAAAATGGCGAGGATTAGAAAGAAGGTATTCATGCAATTTCAGTTTAATGGTCGAGGGGGAACGGTGTTCTTGTTAATTAGATAGAAAAAATCAGGGAGGTTGCGCGGAGATCAAACAAAATTGCAAATAAAAAAACCCGGGATAAAATTCCCGGGTCGTATCGTATAAAAAAGTAAGTTGGTACCTTAATCTATGACTTGCACATTAACGGCGTTCATACCTTTTTTTCCTTGTTGTAGTTCGAATTCTACAACGTCACCTTCCCTAATTTCGTCAATTAAGCCAGAAATGTGTACAAAGTGATCTGTTTCTGAACCGTCTTCAGTGATGAATCCATAACCTTTGGAATCGTTGAAGAATTTTACTGTTCCTTTACTCATTACTAAATGTTAAAAAATTAAATGAGCTGCGAAGGTACACTTAATTTATTCAGAAACAGGATTTTTTTAGTTTTTTCAACAAACTAATGTATTAAGCCGTGGGATCGGGGGTTAACCGTAAATAAGGTTTTATTTCCTCAACCCCTTTGGCGAAAATTTCTTTGGCCTCCCCGGTTGGGATAGCGGGACTTACCACCACTTTTTCCCCACTTTCCCAATTTGCAGGTGTAGCGACCTTGTGGTATGCCGTGAGTTGTAGTGAATCCACAACCCGAAGCAATTCGTAAAAATTCCTACCTGTGGATGCCGGATAGGTCAATATCAATTTTACAGACTTGTCAGGACCAATGATGAATACGGAACGCACGGTCAGGGTATCATCCGCATTGGGATGGATCATGTCGTAAAGATCAGAGACCTTTCTATCCTCATCTGCAATAATAGGAAAGTTAACTACGGTGTTTTGGGTTTCGTTGATGTCTTTTATCCATTCGGCATGGGATGCCACACCATCAACACTCAGGGCCATCATTTTTACGTTGCGTTTTGCAAATTCCTCCTTGAATTTGGCCGCGGTACCAAGCTCGGTGGTACAAACGGGAGTAAAGTCGGCGGGATGGGAGAACAAAATGCCCCAACCATCGCCTAAATAGTCGTAAAAATTTAGTGAGCCTTGTGAGGTCTCTGCTGTAAAATCCGGGGCAGTATCGCCCAATCGTAATGTTGCCATTTTATCTTGTTTTTTTAGATTGTAAATAGGGGGTCTTACAAAGTTAAGAGATTGTGGTTCCCCAAGTTCATACAGGAGTTAAAAGTGTATTAAAGTTTTTTTTCACCCAATGATTTTCATCAGGTAACATGGGTTGTACTGGAGTAAAGTTTCCTATTTTTAAACCATGGAAAAAGACGAACAACATCTACGTTACCCCATAGGTACATTTCAGGCCCCGGAACATATTACAGAGGATCATGTGAATGGATGGATAACTGTTTTGGAACAACTTCCGAAGCGATTGGAAGCCTTGGTTTCCCCACTTTCGCACGAACAATTGGAAACGCCATATCGCCCGGAAGGTTGGACGGTTAGACAATTGGTCCACCACATTTCGGATAGTCACCACCATAGCTATATACGATTTAAATGGGCACTAACGGAGGATAATCCTGTAATCAAACCCTATTTTGAAAAGGAATGGTCCAAACTGTTTGATGCAAAATCCGCGCCCATAGAAATGTCATTGGATCATCTGAGGGTAGTACACGCTAAATTGGTCTATTTGCTCAAGGGACTCACGAAAGAACAGCTACAGCGAACCTTTACACATCCCGACGGCAATGAGGTGGTCACCTTGGAAGAAAATATTGGCAGGTACGCATGGCATGGAAGCCATCATTATGCCCATATCGAGAATTTGATCAAGCGGGAATCTTGGTAAACTAGAGTTGTTTCGTAAGTACCCACATCGCTTTTTCTGAAGGAATGGCGTGGGGCAGGGTAAGCTCACATTCCCTTTTAATTTGGAAGCCGTTTTTGAGATAAAACTGAATCGGACCGCCCTTTTGCATGGTGTCCAACCATACTATATTCTTCCCTAGATTTTTTGCGTAGGATTCGATGAGCCAAAGTACCTGTTTGCCTATGCCTTTTCCAGAAAATGCTTCGAGCAAATAAATCTTTTCGGCCAATAGGGCTTCCGCCCCTGAAAGTTCATCCAATGGGGAGTCCAGTACTAATTTTACAATTCCCGCGATACTATCCTCCGATTTAACCAGAAAATGCTTTAGGTTGGAATTTTCCAAACCCTTTTGGACCACTGCAGTGGTAAAGCTCCGACTAATATAGGGGCCAGGGTCCCGATTTTCCCATAGATGCAAATAGTGCTCATGATAGCTTTGTTTGCCAACGGAAATATAGGTATCCAAGTTTTCCTGGGTTACGGGCTCAAGCGTTACATTTTGTGCCATAGCTATGGGTTTTCCCCACCTTCCGGACCATAAAACAGGACCCAGGTGGCAAAATCATCCGTAAAATTTTCAAAACGATGGACTACCCCTGCAGGTACGAATAGGAAATCTCCGGGTCCAAAGGTGGTTCTAAGCTCTCCATTTAAAAATTCTCCAGTTCCCGAGATTACAACATAGACCTCATCCCTGCTATGGGGTTGTTGGAGATCCACCTTATCAGGTTTGTAGATTTCCACTTCCAAGGTTCCGTGATTGAAAAGGGTTTTGAATGGGCCATCGTGTTTTGCCAATGCCTCCAACGCCTCTTTTGGATTTATTTTCATTGATGTAGACTTAGGTTCCTGTCCCAACAGGAATCATTTTTTGATTACTTCCATTTGATATTACACCCAATACTTGGTTTTTGCTCTCCGCTGATTTCCCTACCCTCGAGCAAGGCATCCAGGGCATTTCTGAGGTCTTTGCCCGTTAGGGGCAATCCATTACCTGGTCTGGAATCGTCCAATTGTCCGCGATAGACCAAGCATAAATCCCCATCAAACAGAAAGAAATCCGGGGTACAGGCAGCATCATACGCCTTGGCCACATCTTGGGTTTCGTCATATAGGTAGGGGAAGGTATAACCTTCCTCCTGCGCCTTTTTTTTCATCAAATGGGGAGCGTCGTCCGGATAGTTGACCACATCGTTACTGGAAATGGCCACAAAACCAATTCCCTTGGATTGGTACGCTTTTCCCAAAGTAGAAATTTCTGGGTTTACGTGCACCACAAAAGGGCAATGGTTGCAAATAAACATAACCACGGTTCCCTTTGTTCCCTTCACCTCGTTCAAGGAAAGGTGAGCATCGGATACTGTATCAATTAGGTTAAAACTGGGGGCCTTGGTTCCCAAGGCCAACATATTGCTAGGGGTTCTTGCCATGTTTGCTCTTGTTTAAGACCATGAATTTAGTGGACTTTGTCCACAATTGAAAGAATCCTGTATATTGTAGGACAAACCCTGTTGTTTTTTGGAACAAATTATTGATAACGTTCATATCAATTTTGACGAAAACGCACTTTGGACACTTAACGTGGCCTTGGCATTGGTCATGTTTGGTATAGCCTTGGAAATTTCCATGAATGACTTTAGGAGACTGCTAAAGACCCCAAAACTTGTATTGACCGGGGTGATGAGTCAATTTCTTTTACTTCCCATTATCACATTTTTTCTGGTTTGGATTACCGAACCCCTGCCAAGTATTGCGCTGGGCATGTTTATGGTTGCGGCCTGCCCAGGAGGCAACGTATCCAATTTCTTTACCCATTTATCCAAAGGCAACGCTGCCTTATCCGTTACCTTGACTGCAATTGCTACCTTGTTGGCCATTTTTATGACCCCTTTTAACTTGAGTTTTTGGGGTGGTTTGTATCCACCTACAGCCTCCATTTTAAAACAAGTATCGATTTCACCTTTGGAGATGGTCAAATTGGTTGCACTTCTACTGGGGGTTCCCTTGATTTTAGGTATGCTCGTGAACCATTATAAACCCAAAATTGCCAAGAGAATGGCCAAAGGGTTTAAGATAGGGTCACTGGTATTTTTTATGTTCTTGGTGTTTTTGGCCCTTTACAACAATCGGGAGATTTTCATGGAATACATCTTCTATGTTTTTTGGTTGGTGGTGATCCATAATTTAGTGGCTTTGCTAACGGGCTATTCCCTTGCCAAATTGATGCGATTCTCCAAGGAGAATGTGCGATGTTTGACGATAGAAACCGGCATCCAGAATTCAGGATTGGGTTTGCTATTGATCTTTACATTTTTTGACGGTCTGGGAGGTATGGCATTATTGACCGCCTTCTGGGGTATTTGGCATTTGATTTCAGGTCTGGCCATGGGCCTTGTTTGGGGAACGCGACCAATTGATAAAAAGAAGTTGATTTGAAGCAATTGACCTATCAGCTCATTAAACTTTGGATTAAATTAGGGTTGTATTGCTATTATAGAAAAATCACCCCGAAGGGTACGGAACACATACCCAAAGACAAACCGGTTCTCTTTCTTTCCAATCATCAGAATGCCTTGATGGATGTACTCTTGATTGCGACCCATGTGAAACGAAAGCCATGGTTTCTAACACGCTCCGATGTTTTTAAAGGTGGTTTGGTCAATGGATTATTCGGCTTTTTACAGATGCTTCCCATCTATCGGATTCGGGACGGAAAATCCAATTTGCATAAGAACAAGCTCGTTTTTGATCAATGCGGAAATTTATTCGGGAACAAGGAGGCAATTTTGATATTTCCCGAGGCCAATCATAGTCTAAAACGGAGGGTAAGGCCTTTGAGCAAGGGATTTGCCCGAATAATTACAAATGCTTTGCAGCAAAACCCAGAATTGGATATACAGTTGGTTCCAATTGGTCAGAACTACGCGTATCCAAGGCAAGTTGGGGATTCAGCGGCTCCTCACTTTGGTCGACCCATTCCCGTTAGGAAGTTCTTGGATTCCGCTGACTTTGTAGGGGATATCAAACTAAGGGTTTTTGAAGGCCTCACCGCCCTTACGACCCATATCCCTGAATCCATGAATGATGAGTTGGTACAAAAAATTGGAACGGAAGGTAAAATTTACCTAAACCCAATGGAAGTCAATGCGATGGTTCCCCAGAACAGCTATTCTGAAAAATTAGCTTCTCGAAGGAGCGTTTTTCCAAGAATCCTGAAATCGCTTTTTTATGTATGGAATTTACCCTTTGTGCTGTTGTGGCGCGTTGTGATAAAACCGAAGGTTCCAGAGCCCGAATTTGAAGCAACATTTCGTTTTGGCTTTATGGTTTTTGTCTATCCCTTATGCTATTTGATTTTACTATTGGCGCTATGGAAGGAATATACCTTATCAACTGCCTGCCTTGTCATTCTTGGTCATGCAATGCTGAACATTTTGTTGGTGAAAATGGGAATAGCATCCCCTGCTTCACAAAAATAGATTGCTAATTGGCATACTTGCCCTGGGCATAGGAAGCCACAATACTACTGTTGGCGTTTTTACAATTGTTTGGAAAATCAAAAAAGTAGATACACTTGGGAAGGCCATTGGTAAAGGTAATCCGTACCCAGCCGTCGCTGCTTCCTGCAAAACCTTTGTAACGATAATTCGCCTTTAATTCCACAGGTCTTTGTTGTGCATCGCGCCGTTGTATCGCCAACCCTGAAACGCTACCAGGAATGTATCGGTTAAAAGCCCAGGTTGTGGATTGGTTGGCCACGAGATCGTTTACCAATTGGGTAAAATTCTGACTGCCAGTTGGGCCGCCAGATGTTTTCATGGCCGTGTACTTGCTAGTGCCGCCCATTTTTAGGGACGGTTGTGCCTGGGCATATCGTTTTAGGTTTTCTTCAAAGCGTCTTAAGCCGGGACTGTTACAGTTATTCAGGGTAAAAAATTGGGCCATATCATTTTGCAGCCCATTGGCTTTGTGCACCATATCCAACGAATTTCCAATAGCGTTGGGGTCGGTGGCCATAGCAACCACTTTGCGAAATACATCCTTGCTCAGCATATTTTCCAAGTTAAGCTTGGCCTTGTACAAATCTGGCCGGGCATACAGTCCGGAGCCGACGGTGGTCCAATCGATACATACCCTGCTCGTTTCCACACCAAAACCGTTGGTGGTCACTTGTTCCGTGGCACAGACCCAGTCCATAATCTGCACTTTGTTGGAGGGTAGTGCATTGGGACATTGCCTGCCAAAGGCCCGGAGGTATTGCTCAAAAATCATAAGGAAGGGGGTGTCCTCACGTTTGAACTCCACATCTTCAAATTGCCCCCTAAAAATGTAATCGTAGAATTCTGCAAAGTACATTCCATCAGTATTCAAGACCAAGGATTGCTGCAATTCTTCCGCGGAAGAATTTTTGTTGCTCGAGGATGGAACAAATGAGGTAAAAAGGCTGAAAATCAACAGGAATACTCCAAACAAGGAGAAAACTTTCTTTTTCTGCATATCACAGGGTGTTTTGAGGTTTCAAATCCGTTAAAATAGAGGGGGAGAACTTAAAGATAGTAAATGCAGTTGGGACAATTTGACGGTTTACCGGAATTTATGGACCTGCTTATCTAGGTTTTGGCGTCCAATAATGGTCATTATTTCTACCATATCCGGTAATACACGAAAGTAGATGGTATCCGATTTATGAACGCATCTGCGGTAGCCGTTTTTTATATGGTCTGCAGAAGGAAACTGAAAAGGGTTGCGGCCAATAATTTCGAAGTATTCGAAAAATGACAAGTAATACGTATCGGCTTGGGCTTCGCCAAATTGGAGTAATCCATATAACCAGATTCGATAAAGATCTTCCTTAGCGCTGGGAGATAGTCTAAAGTTTGCCATCCAATTTGGCCCTTTCCTTAAATTCCTTCAGCATTTGTTTTGAGGTTAAGGTTGTGGGCCCGTGAATGGCCATATCTTGTTCTGCCCGCTCCAGTTTGGCTCGGATATATGCTATTTCTTTTTCGTTTTCCCGGGCGCGACGGATAAGGTCGTTCACCACCTCACTTTTGCTGGAATACTCCTCGCTTTCCACAAGGGATTTTAACCAGTCATCATTCGGTCGGGTAAGGGAAATACTCTGTCTGGGCATGATTCATTAAATGAATGTGGTGTAAATATACATCAAAAACGCATCAATATTACATATTTAGAATCAAATTATCCATGGTGTATGTCGAAATTCAATATTAACAATGAACATTCGATTAATGACCCAAATACTTCTTCGGAATATCCTTGCCGTCAACATTGCTCATGGTCCAGATCATATTGGCAATCCACCAGCGCCCATCAGAATAGATCAAATGATAACTTCCCACCCCAATACCAGATACGTTTTCAGAATCTAGGCCCTTAAAACTTTGGATGATTTGTGCAATACCATTGTACTCTTCCACAATTTCCCCGATAGCTTCCTCATGGTAACCCAAGCTATAATATTCATCCGTTAGCATTTCGGCAAAGCTTGGTAAATCCATGGTCTCGTGAGCATAAACTCCGTTTTCCTGCCCTACGACCGTAAATCTGGCCGAAGGAAGAAAAAGGGTTTTAAAATAGGCGGTATCAATCTTCTGTCCAGCCTCTATGGAAATGATGCGTTGGGTTTCTTTGGCCAACTCGTTCGGGTCTTGGAAGACCTGTTCTTTTTGCCCAAAACATACAGTTTGCGCTAAAATCGTAATACCTAAATAGATTGTTTTTTTGATAGTCATAATTTCAATTTTACATCATTTGGCCAAAGAAAATGGCATTCATCAATAGCTTGTTGGTGCCATACCAAAAAGCTCTGAAATTAGTATTGTCCGTAAACAAGACTACCCGGCCGCGTCCCAACCTTTTGACTTTGAAGGGTACACTATTCTTGATCAATTCCTGATTCTCTTCAGAAATATACCCGCTTAAAAGCGGATCATTGGTGTATTGAATGGGGTTGTCATAACTGTTTTTTTCAGGCTTTAGGTAAATGTTGGTGTTTCTGAACATGGCCAGATTGGTGTTCTTGTACCCATAGTTGATAGGATGGGAGCGGTCTATTCTTGTTTCGAAAATGGCTCCGCCAGTAACTTGGGCACCCGTAAAATCATCCTTTTGGTCAAAGGCGACGTTTTTCGCCACCAAAGTGTCTTTTTTGGTATCCACTTTTATAAAATCGTTCTTTTCGAGCCAGTTCACGGCGGTGCGATATCCTATGACGGTGCCACCTTCCTTAACCCACGAATGAATTTTTTTAGCCGCCGCAGTATCCATGATTTGACTTCCCCATCCACTTGGGATAATCAAATCCGTATAGATGTCCAGGTTCACATCACTAAAATCCCGGGTGTCCAATTTGGTGATCTTCATATCGTATCGGGTATCGAACAAATGCCAGATTTCCCCAGCATCGTAGGAACGCACCCCATCGCCTACCAAAATGGCAACTTTTTGTTTTTTAATGGGGTCAAAGTCATTACTTCCCAAATCAATCCCCCTGGTGAGCCCTGTGGAAACCGCGGTGATCTTAATTTGACTTTCCTTGGCAACCTTGTTTAAAAAACTATGGAGCTCATCCGCATCCAACTTCTGATTTTGGACCGGAATCATGATGGTACCGTAATCATAAGTTTTGCCCTCTAAGGTAAAAGGGGATTTTGCAGTCTTGGCACGCAGCCCTTTTTCCAAAATTTGGTTCAATGCCTTTGGGGTATAATATTCGTGCCATTCGAAAAGATAGGCATAGGTGCTTTTTTGATCCACACCACCTTTAGGTGTTTGGAAATCCGTAACCTCTGGGCCGGCATTGGAAAGGGAAGTCAAATTGGCGTAATCCACATTGAATGCCAAGGGAAACGTCCAAGCGGAAACATCGTAGAACAAGCTGTCCTTAAAAGTGGTTCTTTTTTCAAACATGGCCTGGATAAGGCGTGGGTTCTTTTGGTTCATTGGAACTACATAGCTATACCCTTTTTTGTACGCCTTTCCAGAAATGGTCACGTCATTGGCCAACTCGTGGAACTTAATTTTATGTCTGCGCAAAATTTCCGCCAAATGATAGGTTTTGGAAGCATCCTTACTATCCCCAAAAACAATCCCCTTGGTTCGGTTTCGGGTCACTTCGCTCTTCATATCGGCATAGAATTTCTGCTGATAATCTAGCAGTTTAGAGCGCATGTTTTTAGCGGCCTCAACGGTGGACATTGCGGTGGTAAACTGGTTTCTTATGGTAAAGGGAAAGGTTAAAATCCCATTTTCACTTTCTTGGATATGACCACGCGAACTTCCCTGTTCAAAAAGGATTCCAATGCTCCCGTTCACATCTGGGAAGGTAGAACCCTTGCCATAGTAATAATCATCATAATTCTCTTCGGAATAGTACAGCGAACCAATTTTATCCAAGGCCTTGGCATGATAGGTGCCAATCTCTCGGGTTAGGTCCTGGTTGATATGCGGGGTCAAGGGGTTTACCCTAGATGGTTCCCCAGGCTGAAAAAAGAAGGTTGAATTAGTGCCCATCTCATGGTGATCGGTAAGGATGTTGGGCAGCCATTTGTGGAAGGTTGCGATCCTAGCCCTACTTTCTGGAAGCTGCACTGGAAGCCAATCCCTGTTCATATCAAACCAATAATGGTTGGTACGGCCGCCGGGCCACACCTCATGGTATTCCCGCTCGTTGTTATCTGGATTTAGATTGATGCTCTTATTGGTATTGGCCCAATAAGCAAAGCGCTGAAGACCATCTGGATTGAAACTTGGATCTAAAAGAACCACCATTTTATCCAACATGGACTCAATTTCCGGGCCTTGGGCTGCGGCTAAATAGTATGCATAGGCCAAAGCGGCATTGGAACCACTTGGCTCATTCCCGTGTATCGAAAATCCTTGGTAAACCACTACAGGCATTTGGGAGGTATCCACATTGCCACCACCATCTGAAAGTTCTAGGTGCTGTTGCCTTATGGTTTCTATGTTCTGGTGGTTGTTGGGGGTGGTGATGGTAAGCAGAAGAATGGGCCTGCCTTCAAAAGTCTTTCCCCGGTCTTCGAGTGTAATTCGCTCACTGGACGCAGCTAGCTGCTGCATATAAAACATCAACTTATCGTGGGTTACATGCCATTCGCCCACTTCATGACCAATGACATCGGCAGGCTTCGGAATATTGGGGTCATAGGTGACATGCTGTGGTAGGTAATAGTCCAAGGTCACATCTTGTGCAGATAGACCCAGGGTGAACAATAGCAAAAACAGAAAGTTGATGTGTTTCATAAGAGCATTTTTGAATTAGTCAGCACTAAAAATAAAAAACGGCCTGCAGAGGGCAGGCCGTTTTAAGCTTTTTTTAAAGAAAAGGATTAGATATCGTCAAAACTCACATCGGTAAAGTTACCTGCACTTCCATTTTCACTAATTCCGTTTTCATCTTCCTTTTTAAAATCTTTTTGATGGCGTTCCGAAATAACTTCCAAACCTTTTTCATCGATGATGTAATCCATCATTTCTTCCATGATTTCCTTGAAAGCCGTAAAATCTTCCTTGTACAAATAGATTTTGTGCTTTTTGTAATGGAAAGAACCATCATCATGCGTGAACTTTTTGCTTTCTGTGATGGTTAGGTAATAATCCCCTGCCTTGGTACTTCTTACATCAAAAAAATAAGTCCTTCGGCCGGCTCTTAGGACTTTGGAATAAATCTCTTCCTGATCCATTATATCTTTATCCCTCATGTAGTAAAGTGTGTTTAGTGCAATAGTGTATAATTCTACCAAAAATGTAAAAAAAATGCTAATTCAGCAACTTTTTTCCTATTCTTTCTCAGAGAGTTGGTTCAGATATAGTTCTTTATAGTACCCCTCGATATTGTTCAATTCCGCATGAGTGCCCTCCTGTATGATGGCTCCATTTTCCAGAACAATGATCTTATCCGCATTCTTCGCCGACGACACCCTATGGCTTACAATTAAGGTGGTTTTGTTTTGGGACACTTGTTTTAAGTTGTTCAAAATTTCCTCTTCGGTCTCGGTATCTACGGCAGACAAGCAATCGTCAAAAAGATAGATTTGGGGATCTTTTAAAAGGGCCCGTGCAATGGATACACGTTGCTTTTGTCCTCCACTTAGGGTAATGCCCCGTTCTCCTAGAATGGTATCGTATTTTTTGGTGAAGCCCTCAATGTTTTTATGGACCACCGCCTTTTTGGCCACTTCAACAATTTCGTCCATGGTCGCATGTTCGTTTCCAAAGCGGATATTGTTTTCTATGGTATCCGAGAAAAGAAATGCGTCTTGTGGAACTGCACCAATACTGCTCCTTAGGCTATCCAAATTGTGTTTTTGTACGGGCTTTCCATCGACTTGAATCTCTCCAGAGGAAACGTCGTATAATCGGGCCACCAAATCCAAGATGGTGGATTTACCGGAACCTGTTTTGCCCAAAAACGCCACGGTCTCTCCGGGATTTATAGTGAACGAAATATTGTTTAGCGCGGTAATATTCGTGTCGTCATAGGTAAACGTCACATTTCTAAACTCGATACCTCCGGACACCTGAGTAGGTTCCACAACCTCATTTTTGATCGAGGGTTCTTCCAATAGAAACTCATTGATCCGTTTTTGCGAAGCCTCTGCCCTTTGGATGATTGAGGTGAGCCATCCCACAATGGCAACCGGCCAGGTGAGCATGTTCACATACAGGATAAATTCTGCAATGATGCCAAAAGAGGCGATTTCCCCGTCGATGTACTGCTTTCCGCCAATATAGATCACAAAAATATTACTGACACCAATCAACAAAATCATTAATGGGAAAAACCAAGCGTTTACCTTGGCCAGATCCATACTGGTATCCTTTCCTTCTTGGGCAAGCGCGCCCACCTCGGTGTGGATTTTGGGTTCAAGTCCATAGGCCTTTATCACTGCCACCCCGGAAAATGATTCTTGGGTAAAGGTAGAGAGCGTACTCAAAAACTCTTGGACCTTGGTACTGCGCTTGTGGATAATTTTACTGATCTGATAAATCAGCACGGATAAAATGGGAAGTGGAATCAATGTGTAGGCGGCCAATGTAGGCGCCTTGATAAACATCAAAGGAATGATGCAAACGAACATGGTTAGGGTGTTAATGCCATACATAATGGCGGGCCCTACATACATTCGCACCTGATTGATGTCCTCACTGATCCGGTTCATTAAATCCCCGATTCTATTTTTTTTGTAAAAGCTGAGATTCAGCAATTGGTAATGATCAAAAACTTCATTCTTTAAGTCATATTCGATATATCTGGAGACATTGATGATAGTCTGCCGCATTAAAAACGTAAACAAGCCAGAAAGAAGAGCGGCCCCTATAATGATCAAGATATACCCAAAGAGCAGTTCTTTGGCCTCCAATTTCGTAATGGTGTCTCCTAAAAAGCCCTCAATGGCTTGGATGGATTTGCTCACATAGGAAGGCATGATCAAGGAAAATACTCGGGCAATTATGGTTATTATAATGCCCATGAGCAGCTTAAACCAGTATTTTTTGAAGTATTTATTGAGGTATTTGAGTTCCTTCATAGGAGGATCTAACGGTTGTTTTTTTGATGGCAATTAGCAAATATAGCCGATACACCACAAAGTAAATGTTATAAAACTGATAAGAAAACAACTTTGGTAGGTTGGATTGAAATATAAGGTTACTTTTGCGCAGTGAATGCCAACAAACGACTTTAAAGTTCTTTAAAAAATGCTTACCAGAAGGCACATCAGAGTAAAGGTGATGCAGTGCATCTACGCGTTGATCCAATCCAAGGACGACTCCTTGGAAAAGCAGCAGAAATTTCTTAAAACGAGTATAGAGAACATGTATGTGCTCTATCTTTTGGTACTGAGCCTTTTGGTGGAACTACACCGTTTGGCCGAAAAGCATGTGCAACACGCTTCCAAAAAGTACTTGGCCTCCGAGGAAGACGGTTATCCCAATCCCGAAAAGTTTGTAAAAAATGGCCTGTTGGTCCAAATAGCGTCCAACAAGAACCTCCAAAACGAACTATCCAATAGAAAACTGAACAACTGGTACTTGAATGAGGAATATGTAAAGATCATTTACAAGGAAATAGTGGCCAGCGATATTTACAAAACCTATATGACCAGTAGTGCAAAAGGTTATGATCAAGATAGGGATATGATCATTCAGTTGTTTAAGGAAATTATTGCACCCAACGAGAAAATCTACGAATATTTCGAAGATGACAAACTCACTTGGGTGGACGACATTCCGATTGTAAACACCTATCTGGTAAAAAGGCTGCGCAAGGCCACTACAGATTCCAATGAAACCTTCTTTTTGCCTTCCCTATTGAAAGATCAACAGGATATGGTCTTTGCCAACGACCTTTTGACCAAGACCTTGTTGAACGATACAAAATGGGAAAAGGAAATTGAGGGCAAGACCCCAAATTGGGACAACGATCGTATTGCGGAAATCGATTCCATCATTCTAAAAATGGCAATCTGCGAGCTTTTAAACTTCCCATCGATTCCTGAAAAAGTGACACTAAATGAGTATTTGGAGATCGCCAAAGAGTACTCCACCCCCAAGAGCAGTATTTTTATAAACGGGGTTTTGGACAAGCTGGCCAAGGAGTATAAATCCACTGGGCAAATGCAAAAAATGGGACGTGGGCTCCAGTAAAACAATATTTGATTAATTTTGGACAAATAAATTTTTAACATGAGAAAAGTAACAACAATTTTAAGTTTGATCTTGGCTGTTGGTCTTGTAAGTGTTTCTTGCAAGGACAAGGCATCTAGCAAAATAGTTGCCGACAACGTGGAGAATGCATCCAACAGGGATGAAGCACAAAAGCAACTTCCTGTAATGAGTTTTGATAAGCAAGAGCATGATTTTGGTACCATTACCCAAGGTACAGCACAACAAACAACCTTTAAATTTACGAATACCGGGAACGCCCCTTTGATCATCACAGATGCTAAAAGTAGTTGCGGTTGTACCGTTCCTGAATATCCAAAAAACACCCCTATCGCTCCTGGAGAATCTGGAGAACTTTTGGTAAAGTTCAATGGATCTGGACAAAATCAGGTGACCAAGACCGTTACCGTAACGGCCAACACCGACAAGGGGACAGAGCTATTGCGCATCAAAGCCTTTGTAAACCCAAAGAACGCTGCGCAGGCAGGTCCTGTTAACTAAGAAGTAAGACCCAAATAAATGGAAAACCTCGGACAGTTTTTACCTTTGATGCTCATCTTTGTGGTGGCGTATTTCTTTATGATCCGCCCACAGATGAAACGTCAGAAGGATGAGAAAAAATTTGCATCGGAATTAAAAAAAGGAGACCGTATCATTACCAAAAGCGGACTCCATGGCAAAGTTGTGGAATTGAATGACAAGGACTATTCCTGTGTGATCGAGACCATGGCTGGAAGGCTTAAGTTTGATCGCTCGGCCATTTCTATGGAAATGAGCAAAAAATTAGCCGCCAACGCCAAGAAATAATCCGGTAATTATAAAATTGGGAGCCCCTTGAATTTATTTTCAAGGGGCTTTTTGTATTTTATGGTCAAAATAATCAACCATGGGCAACCGAAGACAATTTATCAAACAGAGCTCCATGCTCTCCGCTGGCATAGGCGCATCATTTATTTTTCCAACGGAACTGTTGGCATCCATCAGAAAAAAAGTAAGTCCAAATGACCGTATACAAGTTGGCCTTATTGGATGCAACGGGATGGGATTCGCTAATCTTAAATCCCTTTTAAAGAACAGTGAAGTAGAAGTGGTGGCGCTTTGCGATGTGGACAAGAATGTGCTGGCAGCCAAAACCGAGGCTTTGGAAAAAGCTGGGGTCAAAAAGCCCAAATGGTACGGGGATTACCGAAAAATGTTGGAGGACAAGGATGTGGATGTTGTTGTGATAGGTACGCCGGACCACTGGCATTGCCTACAACTTGTCGATGCTGTGGATGCCGGTAAGGATGTCTATTGTGAAAAGCCCATCGCCAATTCCATTGCGGAATGCGATGCCATGCTGAACAAGGTCAATGCAAGTGATCGCATGGTACAGATTGGGCAATGGCAGCGAAGCCAACCCCATTTTGTGGATGCGATAAATTATGTACACTCCGGAAAACTGGGCCAGATTCGTTTGGCCAAGGCTTGGGCCTATCAAGGTTGGATGGGATCCATTCCCGTGGTGGCCGATGCCCCGGTACCTGATGGGGTGGACTACAAAATGTGGTTGGGACCCGCACCGGACAGACCTTTTAACAAGAACAGGTTCCATTTTAACTTTAGATGGTTTTGGGACTACGCCGGGGGGCTAATGACGGATTGGGGCGTACACTTGATAGATTATGCCCTATATGGAATGAAGGCGGCCAATCCAAAATCGGTGATGGCTTTGGGAGGCAAGTTTGCTTATCCGGACGATGCGGAGGAAACCCCGGATACATTACAAACTGTATATGAATTTGATGGGTTCTCCCTATTGTGGGAACACGCCACGGGAATAGATGGGGGCAATTACGGGCTAGACCATGGTATTTCCTTTATCGGAAACAATGGAACATTGGTTTTGAACCGCGGAGGATGGAAAGTGATTCCGGAGAAGGACCGAAGTAAGGAAAATGGCCTAAAATTGGAAGCAGTACCCCATCAAAGTGTTGCTGCCAACGGTTTGGATTTGCATACCGTAAACTTTTTGGAGGCGGTAAAATCCAGGGACAAGGATATCTTGAATGCCCCAATTCAAGTCGGATATGACACAGCTCGGGTATGCCATATGGGCAATATTGCCTTCAAAACGGGGAAACGGGTTTACTGGGATGCAGCTAATGCCAAGTTTAGCAGTGCAGAGGCTAATGCCCAACTCGGCAAGGAATATCACAACGGTTGGAAACTTCCTATGGGTTGATTTGGAGAATTATCAACGATAGGCATCGTTCAACCCTACACCCTTTAGGATCATGGGAAGGATTTTCTCTAAACGCCTTAACTTGGTCTTTTCCTGTTTGGCTTCTGAAATATACTCGCAAAATTCCCTTTGCTTATAGGGGGTAAAGGCTTCGAATGCGTTGTTTAACTCATTATTTTCATCCAATTGGGATTGGAGTAGGGTAGGGATTTCAGTGCTCCCGCTCTTTTTTTCCTGAACAATTTTTAATCCCTTTCGCTCATTGTCAATCGCTTCGTTCATATAGGCGACCACGCCCTGCTGGTCCACTTCGTCAATAGATTCAAAGTTCCAATGCCGCATGCCCTTGGTCTTGCCTTCTTGGGCATTGCGAAGCACTTTTTTAGGGTCGATTAAAAAGGAGCCATTAAAGAACCAAACCCCAAAATGACTTTTAAATCTGCAAATGCCAAATACATTTTTTCCATTGACTGTATACACCGGAAAATTCCATTTTAAGGTTTCGATACTATCCGTTTCTTGGGCCAAATTTCGGAGTAAGGCTATGCCCTCCTTAAAAGGATGCTCCTTTTCGTAATAGGCCTCAAGACTTTTTACTCTTTCCATTTGATTTTATTTGCGTTGCTGTCAGTTCACAAATCTTTACAATTACCTGGACTGCCTTTTCCATGCTTTCCAGTGGAATATATTCATATTTTCCATGAAAATTATGACCTCCAGCAAAAATATTGGGGCAGGGAAGTCCCATAAAACTGAGTTGGGAGCCATCCGTTCCACCGCGGATAGGTTTAATGAGGGGCTCAATATTTAAGGATTCCATAGCCTCCTTGGCAATTTCAACGATATGAAAAACAGGCTCCACCTTTTCTCGCATATTGCGGTACTGGTCCTCAATTATTATCTGTATACAATCCCCATATTTTTGGTTTAGTTTACTGCTGATATCTTCCAAAAGTTCCTTTCGGGCATCAAAATGACCGGCATCATGATCTCTGATGATGAGCTCAATCTCCGCATGTTCAATTTCGCCTTTTAGCTTGTGCACGTGGAAATACCCTTCCCGTCCCTCGGTGTGCTCTGGAACCTCGCGTGGAGGTAGTAGCCCTAAAAATTCGTTGGCAATTCCAATGGCATTGACCATTTTGTTCTTTGCATAGCCGGGATGCACGCTTTTTCCTTCAATCTTGATTTTGGCGCTTGCTGCATTAAAGTTTTCAAACTCCAGTTCCCCAACCTGGCTTCCGTCCATGGTATAGGCCCAATCGGCGCCAAACTTTTCAACGTCAAACTTATGGGCACCCCTGCCAATTTCCTCATCCGGGGTAAAAGCTATACGAATGGGGCCATGTTTTATTCCAGGATGTTGCACCAAATACTCCATGGCGGTCACGATCTCGGCAATTCCCGCTTTGTCATCCGCGCCCAACAAGGTGGTTCCATCCGTGGTAATAAGGGTTTGACCCACATATTGCTCCAAGTCTTCAAAATAACTCGGTGATAGTACAACGTCCTTGGATTTGTTCAAGATAATGTCCTGTCCATCATAATTTTTTACGATTTGTGGTTTCACGTTTCGCCCAGTAAAATCAGGGGAAGTATCCATATGAGAAATAAAACCGATGGTAGGCACCTCCTTGTCCAGATTACTAGGAAGCGTGGCCATGATATAGGCGTTTTCATCGATGGAAACCTCCTGCATTCCAATTTGATGTAGCTCCATCACCAATTTTTTGGCCAATGTCCATTGTTTTTCAGTACTTGGAGTGCTTTTGGAATAAGGATCGCTTTGGGTGTCGATGGAAACATATTCCAGAAATCGGGCTAATAATCCGTCCATAAAGTGCGTTTCATCAAAAATAATGTTTATTCAATCGTGATTTTGGTTAAATCAAGGCTTTAAGACCTATCTTTTTTTTCCGCTAAAGCCAAACCAGTGAAGCCAATATTGTTTTCTTTTCTGCTGTTCTGCAGTTTTTTTTCGTATTCCCAGGAGGACTGCTTTTTGGGGATAGGGGGTGAGGACGATGATACCATAGCCGAAGTTTTTCAATTGGACGAGTCACAACTGGAGCAACTGCGGAATTGGTCGGCCGAGGTGAAGGTGCGGAACGGATACCTTAAAGACCAGGCCAAGTACCTTTTAAAAAGGCATGCCCAGAGCTCCCCGGAAGATTTAATGGGAATGTCCTATAAATATAGGGGACTGTTGGATAGCATGAGACAAAATGTGCGGTTGTTGGACAAACGCCTGTTGTCCCTCTTCAATGATCAACAGTATAACCTCTATTTGGAGTTTTGCGGACAACTTACCCTGCGTCCTATCTATATAGATAGGTCGGTCAACGAAAAATGATGGTTTTGAAGGAATGTGATGACAGAGTTTTTATTTTTGTCGAAAATTTTCTGAATGTACAAGTTCCTTATTCGCCCTCTCCTTTTTGTACTCGATGCCGAAACAGCACACCATTTTTCTTTTAAGGCGATAAGGATACTGTCCAAATTGGGATTTGGACCCATGTTCCGCAAACAATTCCTGGTAAACGACCCAAGATTGGAAAAGGAGGTATTTGGACTCAAATTCAAAAACCCTGTAGGACTTGCGGCAGGTTTTGATAAGGACGCTGTACTCTATAACGAACTTTCAAATTTTGGTTTTGGTTTTGTCGAAATAGGAACCTTGACCCCAAAGCCCCAAGCCGGGAATCCCAAAAAACGACTTTTTAGATTGTTGGAGGACGAAGCCATTATCAATCGAATGGGGTTTAACAACAAAGGGGTGTTCGAAGCTGCGGAGCAACTTAAAAAGAAACATAAGGTTCTGATTGGGGGCAACATTGGAAAGAACAAGGTAACACCCAACGAAAAGGCCCTCAAGGATTATTTAATTTGCTTTGAAGCGCTTTTTGAGCATGTGGATTACTTTGTTGTAAATGTTAGTTCGCCCAACACGCCAGGATTAAGGGAATTACAGGACAAAGAGCCTTTGACCAACCTGTTGAAAAAACTCAAAAAGCAAAATGTCAAGTTTGCCAAAAAGCTGGAATCCAAAGAGAAACCCATTCTATTAAAAATTGCCCCCGACCTTTCCAAAAGCCAGTTATTGGATATTGTGGACATCGTAAAGGATACGGGTATCAGCGGGATTATCGCTACAAATACCACGATTTCCAGAAAAGGATTAAAGTCCCATTTGATAAAAACAGAGGAAAAAGGTGGTCTAAGCGGGAAGCCCTTGGCCAATAGGAGTACGGAGGTTATCCGATTTTTGGCGGAAAAGAGTGGCAAAGCATTTCCCATAATCGGGGTAGGGGGTATCCACTCACCTGAAGACGCCATGGAAAAGCTGGAGGCCGGAGCGGATTTGGTCCAGGTTTATACCGGTTTTGTGTATGAAGGACCAGCCTTGGTCAAAAAAATCAATAACGCTATTCTGGCCCAAAAGGCTTGATCAAATAATCTTAAAACTTCCTGCTATTGGAAGGCACAATCGTATGCTTTCTGATAAATAGTGGTAATTTTATAGGAAGCCTATGTCCGATGTAAAACTCATAGAATGTCCTAGGGATGCCATGCAGGGTATTAAGACCTTCATTCCCACCGAAGAAAAAGTAAGGTATATACAGTCGTTGTTGGGTTGTGGTTTCGACACCTTGGATTTCGGAAGTTTTGTCTCGCCCAAGGCCATCCCACAGATGGTGGACACAGCAGATGTTCTTTCCCAGTTGGATCTTACCAAAACCAAAAGCAAATTGTTGGCCATTGTGGCCAATACCCGTGGAGCCAACAATGCATGTGAACATGAGGCCATTGATTATTTGGGATACCCGTTTTCCATATCCGAGAATTTTCAGATGCGGAACACCCACAAGACCATTGCCCAATCTGTGGAAACACTAAAAGAGATTTTGGAGATTGCCCATGCTCATGATAAACAAGTGGTCACTTATGTTTCCATGGGATTTGGAAACCCCTACGGAGATCCATGGAATGTGGAGATTGTGGGGGAGTGGACGGAAAGATTGGCGGAAATGGGTACCACCATTTTATCCTTGTCCGATACCATAGGCAGTTCCACACCAGAAGTTATTGACTATCTCTTTTCCAATTTGATTCCGAAATATCCCCACATCGAATTTGGGGCCCATTTGCATACCACCCCGACCAAATGGCACGAAAAGGTGGATGCGGCCTATAAGGCCGGCTGTAGACGCTTTGATGGGGCGGTACAGGGTTTTGGGGGCTGCCCCATGGCCAAGGACGAGCTTACCGGCAACATGCCCACGGAAAAAATGCTCTCGTACTTCACAACGACCAAGGCTGAGACTGGTGTAAATTGGATGGTCTTCGAAGCGGCCTATAACAAGGCCACGGAACTTTTTTCAGTATACCACTAGGTTTACAATCAATTAGTTATAGCTCAGAATCTGGAGAATCTTAAATTTTATTTAAAATAAGTCTAAATAAATTTGGTCGATTTGTAAGGTGGAAATATATTTGCGCCTCACTTTATTTGAAATCAATCTAAATAAAAACAAACACCGACGATGAGGCACTTATTTCTTTTATCAACCTTGTTATTTTCAACCGTATTTTTTGCTCAGACGCGTACCGACTCCATCCAATTTGATCCACAAAAGCAGCTAAACGCCGCACAGCGTATTCTCTCGGGAAACTATGCTTCCGCTGTAACTTTGGGAGCTTATGGGGAGATGTTGTACAACCAACCTGATGGACAAAACGGGGAATTGGATGTACAGCGATTGGTGGTTCTTTTGGGTTATCGTTTTGATGATCGGACCCAGTTTGTGACGGAAATCGAATTTGAGCACGTAGAAGAAGTATTTGTTGAGCAAGCTTTTGTAAACTATAATGCCGCTCCAAATTTTAATATTAGGGGTGGTCTGATGCTGGTTCCCATGGGAATTGTGAACGAATTTCATGAACCAACCACATTCAACGGTACTGAAAGACCTGCCATTGACAATGTAATTGTCCCCACAACTTGGCGAGAGCTGGGGGTAGGGGTAACCGGAAGGTTCAATTCCATTTCTTTGGGATACCAAGCCTATTTGTTCAACGGTTTCAAATCTGCTGAATCAGATGGTGAAGGTGGCGTTACCGGAATCTTAAAGGGCTCAAACGGACTAAGAAGCGGAAGACAAAAAGGAATTCAATCCACAATAGATCAACCCAACCTGTCCACCAAATTGGACTACTATGGGATCCCCGGTCTTCGATTGGGCTTTTCCACGTATTTTGGACGTACCCAGGCCACGGACGATGTGGACACTTTTGACGGCTCGGATGTGGGCATTTCCATGCTTGGTTTGGATGCTCGATATGCATATCAAAAGTTCACCGCACGGGGACAATTTATCCATGCTTCTTTGTCCGATACTGATGCATACAATAATCTAACCGGGAGAGACTTGGGTAGTGCGATTCAAGGGTGGTACGTAGAAGGCGCCTATAACTTGCTTCCCACCGGAAATCGACAAAAACTTTTTGTCTTTACCCGTTACGAGGACTTCAATACTCACGCCGATACCGATGGCACGCTCATTGCGAACGAAGCGTATGATAGAACTGATGTTACTACAGGATTAACATATCATATTGCACCGGGTGTGGTAGTCAAAGGAGATTATCAATTTAGAAGCAATGCCCTAGAAGATGGCGATGTTGCCGATAGATTAAACTTTGGAATAGGGGTGTGGTTTTAACCACACCTTTTTTCTTCCGTATTCTTTAGCTTATTTTTATTCATAATAAGTCTAAATTAATATATTTGCGGTATGAAATCCGCCACTCCATACACCTTGCTGCTGGCAATGCTTTTGCTTCTGGGGTTTACCGCTCCCAAGACCGTGCATAAAAAGGTGGTTAAGGAAGTAGAAAAGACTTTTGCGGTTGAAGGGGTTGCTTTTAACCCCTTTGTTGTTTCCAATGAATTAAATCAAGAATTGCCCACCAAAATTTCTGGAGAAAACTTTTTTAAGATCCACGTCCAGGACTCACTTTTGGGTTATGCCTTTGTTGACCAAGCTCCCAGTAAAACAGCCAAATTTGATTACTTGGTAGTTTTTGATGGGGAATTAAAAGTGGTGAATTCCAAGGTCCTTATTTATAGGGAGGAATACGGTGGTGAAATTGGAAGCAAAAGGTGGTTGAAACAGTTCCTTGGAAAAACGGGCAATGACCGTGTAAGTATCGATTCAAATATTGATGCCATTTCGGGCGCCACTATTTCCGTGAGATCTATGACCAAATCCATGGACAATTTGCTCCAAACCATCGGAATTCTTCAAAAAAATGGACAGTTGTAATGGATTACAACGGCCTTCTGGGATCCTTTCCAAGAGAAATTAGATTGTTTGTCGCTGCCTTTGTGGTAGTCTTATCCATTGGATTTTTTACAGGACTTTTGTTTGTAAAGCAGACCGAATCCATAACACCGGCAGGAGTGGAGGAAAATTATCTGGGTAACGAGGAGAACGAAGCTGCAGAGATCATGAAATTCAAAAAAGGGGAAAGGGAGATGTTGACAATCGTTCATACCCATATACTTTCCATGGCCTTTATCTTTCTTTTGCTTGGCGGGCTGGTGTGGATCACCAAATTTCCAAAGAACTGGAAGTTGTTTTTGACCATCGAACCCTTTTTCTCGGCAGTGCTCACTTTTGGGGGTATTTATCTGATGTGGATGGGGATATTATGGATGAAGTACGTTGTAATATTTTCTGGGATTCTAATGACGGTGACCTTTACCTTTTCTGCGGGTCTCGTTTTGAAGCAGTCCCTTTTTCCAGCAAAACGTTAGAGGAAGAAGACTGTGCGAAAGGTATCATTCCCCAATAACCAAAATTCAATCGAGGTTTAGTTTTCAATAAATTTGTAGGCAATGTCTTTTGCAGCCAAGAATTTTAGGCCTTGTTTTTTGATTTTCAGCAGCCCCTTAAGTTCATCAACCTCCCTGCCGTCCAATAGAATCACAAAGCACTTGTTTCCAACAGAAATGGGAACCTTTCTATGGGTCGGGGCATAAGCTATGGTCTTTTCCCAGTAGTTTACGTCCAGTTCGCATAGGTGTTTTCGGAATGCCTCCAATTCCCACTCATAAAACTCAAAACACAGATTATTGAATACAAGTTGAAAGAGTTTGCTGTGGTTACAAAAGGTTAAAATCCCATTTTTACTCTGTTGTAATACTTTTATGGAGGGGCACATAGTAGCGATATTTATTTCCTTCAAAAATACATTATTTAAAATAAGTCTAAATAAAAATAATATTAAAATGTTAAGGTAGTTTTCAAAAAGTAGGGTTGAATTAAAATATGGTATATTTGCACGCAATTAATCCGTAATTGCAATGGAAGCCCACCTAAACAAAATTGTTGGCGAAGGATTGACATACGACGATGTTCTCCTTGTGCCTGGATATTCCGAAGTTCTCCCGAGGGAAGTCAACATCCAAACCAAGTTTACACGAAACATTACCATTAATGTTCCCATCGTTTCCGCTGCGATGGACACTGTTACCGAATCCCAAATGGCCATTGCAATGGCCCAGGAAGGTGGTATTGGTGTGCTGCACAAAAATATGACCATAGAACAACAGGCCATTAAAGTGCGCAAGGTTAAAAGGGCAGAAAGTGGGATGATCATGGATCCGGTTACCCTTCCTTTGGAATCTGTGGTCCTCGATGCCAAGGCCAATATGAAAGAACATAGTATTGGCGGTATTCCCATTGTGGACGACAATAAAAAACTATTGGGGATTGTAACCAATCGTGACCTTCGTTTTGAAAAAAACAACCAGCGTCCCATTTCAGAGGTGATGACTTCCGAAAATTTGGTGACCGTAGGGGAGGGCACCTCCTTGACCGAAGCTGAGGTAATTCTTCAAAAAAATAAGATTGAGAAGCTCCCAGTGGTAGACGGGAACAATGTTTTGGTAGGCCTCATTACATTTCGGGACATTACCAAACTAACCCAAAAACCCAGTGCCAACAAAGATGAATATGGCCGCCTGCGGGTTGCAGCTGCCATTGGCGTTACACCCGATGCGGTGGATAGGGCAGGAGCCTTGGTCAATGCAGGGGTAGATGCCATCGTGATAGATACTGCCCATGGCCATACCAAAGGTGTGGTTGGTATCCTAAAGGAAGTAAAAAGGGCATTTCCAAAGTTGGAAGTGGTGGTAGGTAACATTGCCACTGCCGAGGCCGCAAAATATTTGGTGGAAGCCGGGGCCGATGCCGTTAAGGTAGGGATTGGACCAGGATCCATTTGTACCACCCGCGTAGTAGCAGGTGTTGGGTTCCCACAGTTTTCCGCAGTTCTAGAAGTTGCTGCTGCCATTAAGGGAACCGGGGTGCCGGTTATTGCCGATGGTGGTATTCGATATACAGGGGATATCCCCAAAGCGATTGCCGCAGGGGCCGATACCGTTATGTTGGGATCTTTGCTTGCAGGTACCAAGGAATCTCCAGGAGAGACCATTATCTATGAGGGGCGTAAGTTTAAGTCTTACAGGGGAATGGGCTCGGTGGAAGCCATGAAAGAAGGTAGCAAGGATCGCTACTTCCAAGATGTTGAGGACGACATTAAGAAATTGGTTCCTGAAGGAATCGTAGGTCGAGTACCATATAAGGGTGACCTCTATGAAAGTATGCACCAGTTTATTGGAGGCTTACGGGCCGGAATGGGATATTGTGGTGCTAAGGATATCGAAACCTTAAAGGAAAACGGACGTTTTGTGAAGATTACCTTTAGTGGTATCAACGAAAGTCACCCACACGATGTAACCATTACCAAAGAGAGTCCGAATTATAGCAGATAGAGGAAATTTGCAAATTCGGAAATGTGCCAATAGCTACTAATTGCACACGTCCTTTGCGCCTTCTGGTAATTCCGGACTAAAAACTAGGGTTTTTCAGGATTTATTTGGTCCCGGCATAAGCTTGCCAGTCCTTGTCCTTGTAGATGTCATCACCAAAGTAACGGGCGATTTGAAGAAAAGGCTTTGCCTTTTGGTAGCCGGGTACCGGGGAAAGCATATTTAGCTTTTCATCTAAAAATACTACGGTAGGATAGCTCATTTTTCCTTGAAGCAATGCTGCGGCAAATTCATGGTATCCGCGCCTGCCAGATGGAACATACTTAAAGGTGTTCCCCTTGAATTCAATAGGGTCTTTGCCTTCGGCATCCAACTTTACCATATAAAAATTATCGGCCATATAGGCGGCAACCTCAGGGTTTTGGAAGGTATCCTTATCCATTTTTTTGCACCAACCGCACCAATCGGTGTAAACATCAACAAATATCTTCTTGGGTTGCGCATCGGTCTGGGACAATTGCACGGCCTCGTCCCAACTGATCCATTTTACATTTTGGGCATGGGATTGAAATCCAAACAATAACGAGAGAAGCAAGAAAGTCCGGGTTAAGTAGGTGAAAACAACACGCATCATTCCTAATTTTTTTGGGTTTGGTCTTGCGACCGTAACAAAACTAACGAAAATTATGCCAAAATAGTGTTAACCAAATGTTTCCAGCAGTAGGATGAGCACCCCCATTAGAAGGCATAAAGGGGAATAATACTTCGTATCTAGGATTGAAAATTTACTGTTTTTGGCTGTTTTAAAAAACCCAACATACTTAAAGTCGCCAAACGCCCTAATAATAAATACGAGAGCGATACCTATTGAAACATACCGTAACCAAGGGTGACTTATATAGCCAATAACTTTGTTGATATAAACAAAAGCAAAGCCCAGCAAAATTACTCCCACGAACACAGCCATAATTTTACCCGGGGTTTTTACCGTTTTGCTCTCTATTTGCGTGGGAAGCACGGCAGCGGGATCTTTGATTCCAAATATTGACCAATAAAAATGTAAAACCGCTAAGGAAATAAGAACAACGGACAACATTATGGCCAAAACATCCATAGATTTTATTTGAGGACTTCAGCTTTTGGGGTTTCGAACAAGTCCTTGATATCCACTTGATTTCTTAGGATATCATCAAAAGTCTCACGCTCCCTGATCAAATGGGCTTTCCCCTTGTGCCAAAGCACCTCTGCGGGTCTAAAACGTGAGTTGTAATTGCTGGACATGGTAAAACAATAGGCTCCGGCATTTTTGAAGCAAAGAATGTCCCCTTCCGAGATTTCATTGATTCTTCGATTGCTGCCAAAAGTGTCTGTTTCACAAATATAGCCAACTACGGAATAATAGCGCTCCTTACCCTTTGGGTTGGAAATATTACTGATTTCGTGCGCGGAACCATATAACATGGGTCTAATCAAATGATTGAATCCAGAATCCACACTGGCAAAAACGGTAGATGTGGTCTGCTTAACCACATTTACCTTGGCTAGGAAGTACCCAGCCTCACTAACCAAAAATTTTCCAGGTTCAAAGGCCAATGTGAGTTCCTTGCCATATTCTTCGCAAAATTGATTGAAACGGGTGGTCAATTTTTTGCCCAGCTCCTCAATATTGGTTTCAATATCCCCAGCTTTATAAGGGACCTTAAATCCGCTTCCAAAATCGATAAACTCCAAATTTTTAAAGTTTTTTGCGGTCTCGAAAAGAATCTCGGAGGCGTATAGGAACACGTCAATATCCAAAATATCACTTCCCGTATGCATGTGGATTCCGTTGATATTCATTTTGGTGAGATCCACAATGCGCAACAAATGTGGAATCTGGTGGATGCTGATGCCGAACTTCGAATCGATATGTCCCACCGATATTTTGGAATTCCCACCTGCCATCACGTGTGGGTTAATTCGGATGCAAACAGGCACATCTGGGTGCTTGCTGCCAAATTGTTCCAGAATGGAAAGGTTGTCTATATTAATTTGTACGCCAAGGGCAGAGGCCTCCTCTATTTCTTCCAAGGACACGCCGTTAGGAGTGAAGATGATGGATTCAGGTTTGAAACCGGCCATCAGTCCCAATTTAACTTCTTGGATGGAAACCGTATCAAGTCCGCTGCCGAGGTTGTTCAGTAACCTAAGGATGGAAATATTCGAAAGGGCCTTGGCGGCATAGTTCAATCGAAGGCTTCCCACACCCTTAAAGGCATTGGTCAGTCGTTGGTATTGCGATTCAATTTTTTCGGCATCATATACATAAACGGGTGCACCATGTTGCCGAGCGATCTTGAGTAAATTCTGGGCGTTCATATTCAAATTAGTCTTTCAAACAAATCTATGGGTTGCGGAATAGTTGACCAAGAATATAAGTCTAAATCAAATAAATATAACATTTTGTTTGAAAAATAACACATATTAAAAAAAGGGCTTGCGGCTTTACCCTCCACATTGTACATTTAATACAAATTCGCAGCATGAAATTACCCCTTTTTCCCTTGCAGTCGGTCTTTTTTCCGGGTGAAACCGTACCGCTGCACATATTTGAGGAACGTTATAAACAATTGATCAATGATTGCCGTAAGGAAGCGGTGACTTTTGGGATTCCTGTTTTTATAGACAATTCCATTGCCTTTGGCACCGAGGTGCAGCTCGTAGAGGTGGTTACCACCTATGACAATGGGGAAATGGATGTGGTTTGTGTTGCTAGGCAGGTTTTTAGGGTATTGACCTTTGAGCAGCAACTGGAAGGGAAGTTGTATGCAGGGGGTGAGGTCGAGTTTTTGGATATGGAATACGGCACGGATAAAGCATTGAGGGAAGAGGTGTTGTCCAAGCTCGAATCCCTCTATAATTTGATGGAGGTTCCGTTCACAAAAGTGGCGTCAAAACAGTTTAACAGCTTTTCCTTGGCGCACAAAATGGGCCTCTCTTTTGAACAGGAGTACGAGTTGCTTCAAATCTCAAAGGAAATAGACCGGCTTATGTTTATCAGGGAACATTTGGACTCAACAATAACCGTACTCGAAGAAGTGAATAGGACCAAGTCCCTTATCGAGATGAACGGGCATTTCAAAAACTTTGACCCCTTGGACTTCAAGAACTTTAAGACTTAAGACACAAGCTCCAAATTCCAATATCCAAATTCCAAGCATCTAGCATCCAACATCCAACATTCCATTTTCAATTTTCAATTTTCAATAACCAATAACCAATAACCAATTTCCAAATCCCAAATCCCAAATCCCAAATTCCAAATTCCAAATATCCAGCCACCAACATCAAGCGTCCAACACCTATCACCCAGCATTCGACTTTCCACTTTCCATTTTCCATTTTCCATTTTCAACTTTCAATAACCAATAACCAATAACCAATAACCAATAACCAATACCCAATTTCCAAATCCCAAATCCCAAATCCCAAATTCCAAATATCCAGCCACCAACATCAAGCGTCCAACACCTATCACCTAGCATTCGACTTTCCATTTTCCATTTTCCATTTTCAACTTTCAATAACCAATAACCAATAACCAATAACCAATAACCAATACCCAATTTCCAAATCCTAAACTTCCAGCATCCAGCATCCAGCATCCAGCATCCAGCACCCAACATCCAACCCCTTCCATGAGCCCCAAATACGACACATAAATACAGCTGCGCCAACATTTGGCTGTTTTAATTCTTTTTAGCCTTCAATTTGTCGATGGTGTTTTCTATTTTTGTCCGCAAATCAAAGTCAATTCACAGATGAATCTTCACGAATATCAAGGGAAAGAAATTTTAGCCAGCTTCGGCGTAAGAATACAACGTGGTATCGTTGCCCGCAATGCAAAGGAGGCGGTGGATGCTGCCAAGCAACTCACACAGGAAACCGGAACGGGATGGCACGTGATCAAGGCGCAGGTACATGCAGGAGGTAGAGGTAAAGGCGGGGGTGTAAAACTGGCCAAAAACCTTAAAGAGGTCGAGGAATTGGCAGGGGACATCATTGGAATGAACCTGATAACCCCACAGACTTCTGCTGAAGGGAAAAAGGTACATCAGGTATTGATTGCCGAGGATGTTTACTATCCAGGGGATAGCGAGACCAGCGAATTCTATATGTCCGTTCTTTTGAACAGGGGATCGGGAAGAAATATGATCATGTACTCCACGGAAGGTGGGATGGATATTGAGGAAGTAGCCGAAAAGACCCCTCACCTCATATTTACTGAAGAAATTGATCCAGCGGTTGGTTTGATGCCTTTCCAAGCCCGAAAAATTGCTTTCAACCTTGGACTCTCCGGAGCGGCATTCAAGGATATGGTCAAATTTGTTTCCGCGTTGTACAGAGCTTACCAAGAAAGTGATGCAAGTTTGTTCGAGATCAATCCGGTGTTGAAAACATCCGACGATAAAATCATGGCAGTGGATGCCAAGGTTTCTATTGACGACAATGCCCTATATCGTAGAAAAACATATGCCGAGATGCGAGACCTTAGGGAAGAGAACCCTATTGAGGTGGAAGCACGCGAGGTTGGATTGAATTATGTGGATTTGGATGGCAACGTTGGCTGTATGGTAAACGGTGCTGGATTGGCTATGGCGACTATGGATTTGATCAAAATGGCAGGGGGAGAGCCCGCCAACTTTTTGGATGTTGGAGGAACTGCCGATGCCAAAAGGGTAGAGGAAGCTTTCCGGATTATCTTGAAAGACCCCAATGTAAAAGCAATTCTGATCAATATTTTCGGTGGAATCGTACGTTGTGATAGAGTGGCGCAAGGCGTTGTGGATGCTTACAAGAACATGGGCGATGCCATTAAGGTGCCGATTATTGTAAGACTTCAAGGTACCAATGCCGAGTTGGCCAAGGAAATTATCGATAACTCCGGTTTGGCGGTTCATTCAGCTGTGCAGTTTCAAGAAGCTGCTGATAAAGTAAAGGAAGTATTAGGGTAATATCCTTTCTATAAAGTATACCTAAAGGGTGTCGTTTGTAACGATGCCCTTTTTTTGTACCCTTTGGATATTAAAGTTGACAAATCCATTTTAACATAGTTAATTTAAGGGATATAGGCACTAAAACCATGGGTTTGACAGTTATCTACTAGGGACCAACCCTTAAATCGAAACCATGGGAACCTACCAAGAGAAACTGAGTATTCTTTCGGAGATGATTGCCTTTGCACGGGTAGATTATTCTTTGAAGGATTCCGAGTACCAGTTTTTACTTGGGGTGGCATCCCATTTGGGCATCGATAAAAAAACCTTCGATGGTCTGCTCAACGAGAAAACCAAAAAGGTGATTCTAAAGTCGCAAGCTGAGCGGATAGTACAGTTCCACAGACTGCTTTTGCTTATGAACATTGACCAAGAGCAGCATCAGAAAGAAATTAGGACCCTTCACAACATTGGTCTGGCTATGGGTCTTCCACCTTCTGCAATCGGACAGGTTCTGGAGATCATGTATCAATATCCCAACAAGGTGGTTCCCGTAGATGTGCTCATCAATATCTTCAAGGCGCATTACAACTAGCGACATATTGACAGTGTAATTTGTTAATAAAATGTCAAAATGACATATAAATACTGTTGGTATAGCATTTGACTATGCTAAGGTGATTTAGAAGTTTAATAAAAAATTGAATCACCATGAGTATAGTAAAAAGAAATAATCTGTTTTTTCCTTCCCTAATGAATGACTTTCTAAAACCTGATTGGTTTGGGGGAACGGAAAACTGGAATTCCAATCTTCCCGCTGTAAACATAAAAGACAATGTTGAGGGATTTGAGTTGGAACTTGCGGTTCCCGGAGGAAAAAAAGAGGACTTTAAAGTGGAGGTGGATAACGATATACTCACCATTTCCAACGAAGTAAAGTCTGAAAACAAGGAAGACATAGGCAATTATACCCGTAGGGAATTTGCTTATTCCTCATTTCAAAGGGCATTTACCCTTCCAGAAACTGTTGACGGTACCAAAATCGACGCAAAATATGAGGATGGTATCCTTCGCTTGACCTTGCCGAAAAAGGAGGAGGCTTTGCCTGCACCCAAGCGTTCGATTTCTATTGGATAAGGAAAAAAAATTTTTGAGAACACCAACTTTGGTGTTTCATGATGCCTGCCTATCAGGCAGGATTGGTTTAGTTGGTTAGTTTGTTGGCGCGTTCCTGCACTTCTACGCAGGGGCGCGCTTTCTTTTAGTCCTGTTCCTGCAGTGTTTTTATCTCATCCCTAAGCTTGGCAGCTTCCATAAAGTTGAGCTCCTTGGCAGCTTTCTCCATAGCTTTTCGCTTTTCCCGAATCAACTTTTCTTTTTGATCTTGGGTCAAATATTCCAAATCGGGTTCTGCGGCACGTAACTCCTCTTTCTGGAAATGGTATGTCGAAACTGAATTTTTGGCCAGCGCGTTATCCAGATTTTTGTTAAGGGCCTTGGGAGTAATATTGTTCTCCCGGTTGTATTCTATTTGTTTCTCCCGGCGGTAATTGGTCTCATCAATAGTTTTTTGCATGCTCTCCGTAATGGTATCCGCATACATAATAGCTTTTCCGTTAAGGTTACGGGCGGCTCTTCCAACGGTTTGGGTCAGAGATCGGTTGCTGCGCAGAAACCCCTCTTTATCTGCATCTAGGATTGCGACCAAGGACACTTCGGGGAGATCCAATCCTTCCCGCAACAAATTCACCCCGATCAACACATCAAAAAGCCCTTTTCGTAAATCTTGCATGATTTCCACTCGTTCCAAGGTATCCACATCGCTGTGGATGTATCGACAACGTACATCGATACGTGCAAGATATTTAGCCAATTCTTCTGCCATGCGCTTGGTCAGCGTCGTCACCAACGTACGTTCGTCCAGTTCCACCCTTTGTTGGATTTCCTCCACCAGATCATCTATTTGGTTCATACTGGGCTTTACCTCAATAATGGGGTCCAATAAGCCTGTAGGTCTGATCACTTGCTCCACATATACACCTTGACTCAATTGGAGCTCATAGTCGGCAGGGGTTGCACTTACATAGATTGCCTGGTTCTGCAGGGCTTCAAACTCTTCAAACTTTAGGGGCCTGTTGTCAAGTGCAGCCGGAAGGCGAAACCCATAATCCACAAGATTCTCTTTTCGGGAACGGTCGCCCCCGTACATGGCATGCACCTGTGGAATGGTTACATGGCTTTCATCAATAATCATCAAATAATCATCAGGAAAATAGTCCAACAAGCAGAAAGGCCTGGTGCCGGGCTCCCTGCCATCCAAATACCTCGAATAGTTTTCAATTCCGGAGCAATACCCAAGTTCCCGAATCATTTCCAAATCAAAATTGGTACGTTCCTCCAAGCGTTTTGCTTCCAAGGGTCTTCCTATTTCCTTGAAATAATCCAGTTGTTTTACCAAATCATCCTGGATCAAACGGATGGCATTTTGAAGTATATCCGGTGACGTCACGAACATATTGGCCGGATAAATGTTCAGGGAGTCGTAGATCTCAATCACCTTGTTGTTAAAAGGGTCCAAAGCCTCGATTTCCTCAATTTCATCCCCAAAAAAATGAATTCGGAAAGCATGGTCGGCATATCCGGGGAACACGTCCACAACATCCCCTTTAACCCTAAAATTCCCGTTTCTGAAATCTGCGGTAGTCCTGGAATAAAGACTTTGAACAAGTTGCTTTAAGAATTTGGTCCTGGAGATGACTTGGTCCCTATGTATGGAAATCACGTTTTTCTGAAACTCCACCGGATTACCAATTCCATACAGGCATGAAACCGAAGCCACCACAAGAACGTCCCTTCGGCCAGAGAGCAAGGATGATGTGGCGCTCAATCGCAATTTTTCAATATCCTCATTGATGCTAAGGTCCTTTTCTATATAAAGCCCACTGGTTGGGATATAGGCTTCCGGTTGGTAATAATCGTAATACGATACGAAGTATTCCACCGCGTTATTCGGAAAAAACTGCTTGAACTCTGAATACAATTGGGCCGCCAAGGTCTTATTATGGGCGAGGACCAAGGTAGGTCGTTGCACCCGCTCCACCACGTTGGCAACCGTAAAGGTCTTACCCGAACCCGTTACTCCCAATAGGGTTTGATGGGGCTCTCCCTCTTCAATTCCGGTTACCAATTGCTGAATGGCCTCGGGCTGATCCCCGGTGGGATCAAATTCGGATACGACTTGAAACTTCATGCTGTAAAAATACTAAAGGCAAGGGGGAATGGGAAGAATCGCGGCGCTATCTTTTCAATGAAAAATGCCCCTTTACTTCCCGATTTAAATCATCAATGGCAGAGAACCAATATTCTCCTGCCGGAAGGGGTCTCCCGCCATAATTTCCGTCCCAACCCAACGAATTTTGGGTTATCACGGAAAGCAGCCTTCCAAACCTATCAAAAATACGAATATCCCGAAGTACAATCTGACCTCCTTCGACTGGTTGGATAAATTGCCAAAAATCATTGATGTTGTCTCCATTTGGAGTAAAGAATTTGGGAAATCCTTCCACCGTTAAATCCTGTTCAAACGGTTCGCTTACGGTACCACAGCCATTTTTGTCCCGTACATAGAAAACATGGCTTCCTGGAGGAACCGCATTGAATCGGTTGCTGTCTTGGAACGGGCCGTTGGGGTCGTCAATGGCATATTCGTAATCCCCGCCTCCGGATGCACTCACGGTTACATCAAATCCCAAGGCGGTATCCACCGCCGACACCCCATCGATAGTTGCAATCTCTGACGAAACAACTTCAAAAACCGTTGAGTTTGGACATTCAAGGATGGCTCCGGACTGGGAAATGATGTTGTAGGCCATATACCGATAGCGTCCATTTTCGCTGAGCGTTACCTCGTTGGAATTGGAAATCATCACCTCATTGTCAAAATCGTCAATTTGAAACCACCGGTACCCATCAGCAATATCTGGGGCGGTAACTGTTTTTGGGGAATCATTCTCGCAAAATGAAAGCGTCGCTGGAAAATTCACTTCTGGGCTGAAGGTGACAAAATCCCCAGTTCTTGGATCCAGGTAAGGCCCGCAGCCCAAGAGTGTCGAAAAACTTTCTTGTCCGCAACCGATGGCTTCCCCTGCCGTATTGAAAGGAACTATGGTTATAAAAAATGTCTTGTTCGGTTCAAAATTGAGTACAAAAGTTGAATTGGTATTGAAAGCGGTATTATCCAAAATATCGGTACCGTCGGGCGTGGTACCAATTGTAACGCGATATCCCGTTGCCCCGGGAACGGGAAGCCATTCCAAAAATGGGGTCAAGGGTACATTGACCTCACCATTAAATGGTGTTACCATGGTGGTGCAACCCGGAAGTGGGGCCAAAATACCGGTTGTAAAGCTAATTTCTGAACAACCCATGGCATTTCCTACGCCATTATAGGGTGTCACCGTTGTGTAGATCACCGTACTTGCCGGTAACTCCCCAGGAGGGTTGAACAGCAGTGTATTCCCAACATCTGTGGGGGCAACAATATCCGTTAAACCGGGTCCTGTACCCATGGAAACTGTATAGCCGGTGGCCCTGGGAGCATAAAACCAGGAAATATTGGAAAAAACGCTAACATCTGTACTGCCGTCCACAGGAGTACGGAAGGAGACGCAATCTGGAACGGTGGTAACATTTTCGGTGGTAAAGGATTGACTGCTACAAACAATATCATCTCCCCCTTGAAATAAAAAATCCAAGATTATGGTCACATAAATGGTTGTGTTTGCTGGTAGCCCCAAGGGGGGGGTATAGGTAGTAGCGCTGCCCACGGAACTATCCGTGATCTCACTTCCACCGGGTGTGGTGCCCAATCTGATCCTGTATCCGGGCACACCGTCCGAAGCGGCCCATGTGATAGCGGCATCGACGGCAACGCCCGTAGCCCCATTGACAGGACTCAACAGGTTAGGGCATTCCTGACCGATTCCATAGACGGAGCAGCCAAAAACAAGACCAAACAGCAATTTTTTTAACATTCAATAGCAATTATCCCGTTAAGTTAGTCTTTTTACCAACATCACGGGTTTATCGTTTTAGGGTGAAATGCCCTCTATAAATCCTTTCATCCTCCAAATTCACTTTAAACCAATAATCGGAAGCCGGTAATTCATTGTTGTTGAAAGTACCGTTCCAACCGTTGGTCTTTGGGCTAATCAACGCCATTAGTTTTCCATACCGGTTGTATATGGAAATCAGACTATTGGCTTGGTATTCTTCATTGATTCCGATGAGTTGCCAAGTATCGTTGATATTGTCCCCGTTGGGAGTGAAAAATTTTGGATAGCCAATAACCGTGGTTTTTTGCTTGGTGATCCCGCAACCATTTTTGTCCCGGACACTAAGGGTCAAAAACCCAGGATCAACATTCTCAAACAATGCCGAATCTTGATAGTTGATGCCATCCAAAGAAAATTCATAATCCCCATCTCCGGAAACTAATACCTCCACCATATTGTTGTCGGCTAGGTCGGTGACGTCAATATCTTCTATAAAAGCCTTGTTCGAAGGAAGAACTTCAAAATCCACAGCATTATAACACTCAAAAACCCCGGCATTTGTGGAATAGTGGTAACCAACCTCCAAGGAATAGGTGCCCAAGGAAGCGATAGTTATATCTTGTTGCGTACTGATGGGTTCCAGATTAGACCCTTGTTTTCGAAACCATTGATAGCTGTCAAATCCGTCCGGGGCCCGTATGGGTAAAGGAGGTCCATCTGTGCACCATAAAATCTCTTCTTCAAAAATTAAGCGGGGGGTAGGGTTGACCACCAGGTTAAGCCAGTCAATATCTTGGCATTCATTCCCACTCTCCAAACGGGCAAAGATGGTGGTTGCTTCTGATAAATAGTTGCCCGAAATAGGGTTTTGTTCAAGGATGGCATCATCAACCGTAGCGTAAAACGCCATATCGTCATTGGGATATTCCAAGGCGCGGATTTGGTCCAAATTGAACATTCCTGCAAGCAAAGTGTCTTCCGGGTCTACTTCACATTCATAAAACGTCTTTTCATCGCTGGGGTCCAAGACAACCGTCTGGATTTCCAGTTGCAACTCCCCGGAATTGGCACATCCGTTGGAATCAACAATTTCGTAATAAATGGTCTGGTTAAACGGTGTTGTATTGAGAAACCCTATAGGGTTAGATATTGCATTTCCAGCGTTGAGATCGGATAAGGTTTCGTAAAATGAATACGAATAAGCATCATCCACAATGGCTTCTTCCAAATTGAAGGCCGTTAAACCATCTGCTGGTCCGTTCAAGACCACATCGCATTGCACAAGGTTCAAAACTGGTGTTTGGGGCAAAGGATTTACGGCAATAAAGGCCTCGCCAACTATGGGACATTCACTTGCGTCATTGGGAACGATGCTAAGGCTATATCTTCCAGCATCCGTTAGGTCTGCATTGCTAATGGTCAGAGTATTACCGGTATTGGCGATGGGGTTGCCATCTTTTTCCCATTCGTAGGTTGCGTTGGGAATTACATCAGCCTCAAACGAAAACTCCTCACCTTGACAAATTTCCCCGGAAGTACTTTCTGTACCATCGCTGTTTTTAATGATGGCCACGCGATCAAAATACGATTGGATAAAGGGAGGAAGGCCCTGAGTGGCACTTCCGGAGCCCAAGAAAACTGCATTGTGGTTGTAATTGGCGGCGTCTCCAAGCTCATTGGGGCTTTCAATAACACCCAAATACGAGGTGCCGCGTACGTAGTTTTCTGCTATGGTCCGATATATTTTTCCGTTTTGAGCCAACTGTAGAGCGCCTCTGTATATGGGTCTTCTGTCAATCTCTATTTCTGAGGCAGCTACATTTGGAGCTGTTAGGTCAAATTGCAGCAAAGAGGAAGAATGGCCCGTTTCGTCTATAGCAGGTTGATTGTTGGAGGTATGGACATATAAAAACCTTTGGTTGGGTGAAAACTCTAGACCATATGGCACCTTGTTGGGCGCGGTAATCGGAACCTGTGATTGGTTGGATACCATCCCGGTGGTATTGTCAAAGTCGTACAACTGAAGTCCAAAGGCCATATTGGCACTGGCCAACTTCTTTCCATCTGCAGAGAATTTGAGATATCCCCTTGGATCTAGAATCTCCAGGCCTGGAAAGGTCGATTTAACGGAAGTGGTATTGACTCCTGCCGTGCTAACCTCAAAGGCGTGGTAGGTATTGAAAGGTCCTTCGCTGCCATCCTGGGATCCCAAGGTCACTACCCATATGGATTCTTCGGAGCAGTTTTTTATCACGGCCGTTATTTTTTCTGAGCAATCGGATAAAAGATTGACGTTTCTTTGGGTGATACCGCCATTGCCACCATTTAAGGTCATGTCCACTACAGAATAGCTAAGACCGCGATCTGGGTCACCTTCAAAAGTTGAGGTATCCACCGTGAAAATATAAAGGATGTTCGGGTCTTGGGGTTTTTGCACCACAATGGCAGATTGCGTACTGGAGGGGTCGCCATACAACCCACTGCCTCCTTGCATTACGTTATGGGTACGGTCATAAACGGTAATCCCGTCGGTATATAGCAAGAGATTACCGATACCATCCGAAATGGAAGCACAACCTTCAAAAGTGTTGATGCGGCCCCCAGATAATGAAGACACCGTACCATCGTTGTTAAAGGTTATTCCCGCCCCGTTACCAAAAAACCAATTGGAGGTCTCCCCTTGGGCATAGGTTGCCAAGGAACCCATAAAGAATAGCAAAACTTTTAGGTATCTATATAGCATTCAACGGATAACAGTACCTGACAAGATACTATAAATCCCGCTTTTTCAATAATGCGTATGATAAATAGACAAAAAGAACGGTCCAAAAGATAACTACGAGGAATTCGTACCAATACACTTGGTAATCAAAGTCCATGTTCTCCCCAATCTGCTGCCCAATGTTCTGCACCGCGGATAGTCGGGTAAATGGTTCCTTGATAAGGTTCTGCATGGACTCCAAGGGAAAGAAGTTCTTAATGCTTTGTGCGACTTCCCAAGTTGTAAATTTCCATCCGAGGACTCCAAATATGATTTGCTCCAAAATCACCCATAAGATCAGGAAACCTAAGGCAAATGCAGAACGTTTTACGAAAATCCCCAAAAACAGACAGAAGGAAAAGAATCCAACCAGTTTAAAGAAGAATGCCAATACAAACTCCAAATCAGAGAAAATAATCGACAGTTCGTTATAGTCCGAATAAATCAGTCCCAAAATCATGGATACGGCAAATACAAAGACCGTGGAAACCAGTGAAAATGATATGACTGTCAGGAATTTGGATGCAATAAACTCCTTTTTGGAAAGTCCGTCGATCAAGTTTTGTTTGATGGTCTTATTGCTGTATTCATTGGCCATCATGGAAACAATGACAATGGCCAAAAAGAGCTTAAAAATAGCAGTAACAAAGGTGTTGAAATGCCAGATATACGGAAAGTTGAAAATCCCTTGGTCTGCCAAGTGAAATTTTACCGGGCCAATATCAAATTTTATGGCTGCAATAAGAGCAATGGATGTCAACAGCACAAAATAGGAGGTAATCAGTATTTTACTGGCCCTGTTGTTCCAAAGTTTGATGAATTCTATTTGTAGTAAGCGTACCATTCGTTTTTTGATTAGTTGTTTTTGGTCAATGTCAAGAATTGTTCCTCAAGACTTTCCTTGCGTTTTACCAGGTGGGACAGCACAATGCCCTTTTCGTAGAGAAATTTGTTGAGTTCTTCAGCCTGCATTTCTTCTTTTAGAAAGGCCGTAAGCGTACCATTTTCCCTTGTGATTTTTCCAAAACTTGCGTTCTTCTCCAATAATTCATGAAGTTTTTCCAAATCCGTAGTGCGCAATTCGAAGAAACCATGACTGGCCAACATACCATCCACCGGTCCGGAATACAGTTTTTGGCCCTTTCTAAGAATCACTACATGTGAGCATACTTTTTCCACCTCGTCCAATAAGTGGGAGGCCAAAAGAATGGTAGTCCCCTTGCCGGCAATTTTCTTGATGATTTGCCGTATTTGATGAATTCCTTGGGGATCTAGTCCGTTGGTGGGTTCATCCAAAATCAGGATTTCCGGGTCGTTCAAGAGCGCGGAGGCAATGGCCAGACGCTGTTTCATACCTAAAGAATAGGTGCGGAACTTACTGTCTTTGCGGTCCCAAAGTCCTACCAATTCCAATTTTTCCTGAATCTTGCTTTCGGGTACCTCTTTAATTTTGCAAACCAATTTGAGATTTTGGATAGCGGTCATATAGGGATAAAAGTTAGGGCGCTCAATTATGGCCCCGACCTTCTTTAGGGCTTCGTGGGTTGACATGTTCCCATCGAACCAGCTAAAATTGCCCGAAGTGCGGTTTACCACATTAAGGATAATGCCCAAGGTGGTGGACTTTCCACTTCCATTAGGCCCCAGAATGCCATAAACATTGCCTTTTTCAATGGTAAAGGACAAATCATTGACGGCAGTGAGAAAACCAAATTTCTTGGTCAGATTTTGTACGGTCAGTATTGTTTCCAAGACGGAATCGTTTTTTGATTAGTTTATAGTAACTTGACGAGGTATAGCCAATTTTGTTACAAAATAGGGAAAGAATGTCCGAAGAAAAATTGATGTCCAAGAAAAAGCCGGCCTACCCGGTCAACGAAAAATTGGATGGGTACTTACATCGGTATAGCCGTAAGATCGAGATTCCCATTTTTTACGAAGACCTGTTGCGTTTTGCAGGATCGGTAGTGGTGTATGATAATGAAGGGGAAGACACGCTCTGGGTTAGGGTGTATTATTCCGATTTTGATCGTGAGGAGATAGACATGAGTTTGAAGAAGGTCTATTCCATTTTACATTCGGATGGAAGTAATCGGATTTTGGATTATCTCAATGTTGATGCGGTGGATTATTGCACTTTTGGGAATTCAAAACCCTTTCGTATAAAGGTCCGGAATATTCTAAATGACAATTACACCTATTTCTATGTAAAAAAAACGGATGCTTCGCGGGTGTACGGATTGGAGCTGGAACACATGTTGTCTCCTTACAACCTAAATTTTTTGGTCTATGGCGATACCTTGATCGAAGAACATATCGCAGGAATTCCCGGAGACGTTTTTATCGAGGACATGTTGCCCAAGTGCACGGAAGCTGAGAAGGCCCAATTGGCCAAGGAATTTGTAAAGTTCAATGAGCGCTGTATGATCAGGCTTTTGGGCGATATGCGATCCTACAACTACGTGATTGTGCCTGTTCACGATTTTGACCATGTGGTGTATAAAATCAGGGCCATTGATTTTGACCAACAGTGTTTTGAGGGGAAATTAAAAGTGTACAGACCCCAATTTTTCAAGGAAAATTTTCAAATGGTGGAACTGGTTCGGACCAAGCTGCAAAAGTATTCAGTGGACCAGTATAAGATTGAGGAACGATCTATAGTAGCCAAGCGAATATTGAGTTCTGGGGATCGGATAAAACGATTATTGGATGCTTGTGTAATTGACGAAATATCCCTTGACGAAAATATCACAAAGCTAAAATTGGAAATCTACGAACTGGCCAAGGACATTAACTTTAAAAAATGTACTAAAATGGGGGAGGTGTTGGCCCTGGCCTTAGATTTTGTTAAACGGAACTATCAGGACGTGAACATGCGGCAGATTTTTGATAGCTAAATAACAGAGGTCAGATGCTGGATGCTGGTTGTCTGTTGGATTATTGGATTGTTCGATTGTTGGAAGAAGTAACTGTGGAGTTAGTGTTAAAGCAGTTGGTTAGCAATACCCAAAATCTAAGACCTATACCTTTGGACTTTGAGTTTGAACTTGAACTTCGGTTATAACTAACTTTTCTGCTCCTTGTTGAAGTACACTAAATAATAGTACATCTGCCGTTCCTCGTCCCAACCTTTTTCCACAAACTTCTCTGCGGATTCGGGATTGATGAAATCCATTTTAATCTGAATGTTGGTGTCGAGATTGATAACATTCTTTATTTTTTTTCGAGCATCGGAAACAGCCTTGTTGGCAATGTCAAAATTGGAAACGTCCTCAATGCTGTATTTAGGCCCTTTTTCCACTTTATAGTGCTTGAATTCCGGAATCAGCTCAGGATTTTCCATCACCTCATTGAGAAAGGAAGTTTCTTCGAAAGCATCATTTTTGGCAAAGTGGTTTACCGCCCGGTTCATGAAAAGCACCTCTTGCTGTTTGTCCTCTGCAGGTAGCACCACATCCTTGGCAAAGTTCTGACAGAATTTAAGGTAGTTCTTGGTATAGAAGTTCTCATCAGTGAGCGCGGATAGACCCAAAAAGTTGTCCAACCAGTATTTGGCATCGTACCTATTACTGTCTACGGATAGCACCTTAAAACCTTCTTCCTTGTCCACATCGAAGACAATGCACCCTTTGTCCAATTTGTTGATGTTGATTCCTTGCTTGATCAAGATCTCAAGATTTTGTCCATCTTCCTTAAATTGAAGGAAATCGTGCTTTAGTTCACTTTTGAAAATCCCAACAGCATCCACTTTTTGATTGTCCAAGACCATATCCGAAAAATGAACCACATAGACCTCACCACTTTTAATATGGGGATGGTTGGATTGTTCGAACAAATGGGTGGTTATCTTTTGCGACAACAAATGGATCTTGGAAGAATCTTCAAAAATTTCCCCAACTGCCTTGTAGATTTCGTTAAACTCCACATCTACCTCATTGTCAAAACGGAAATAGTTTTCTTCTTTTTCGCGAAAGGGTTTAAAGAAATACTCCTTTAGCAACCCAGACATTTCATCATTTAAGCTGAAGGGCTCGGCGGACAAGAAGATAGATTCGTTTTTGCTTTTGTTTCCAACACGGTGCAGGGACACACTTTCAATTTGGGCGGGATATAGGTTTAGCATTTTTTGGGTTTATCAGTAATCAGTAATCAGATGTCAGTAATTTGTTATTGGTTGTCAATGGAGCATATAGGCTATTGATCATTGGTAATTGATCATTGTAAATTGAACTTTATCAATTCCAATTTTCGTCAAAGTCTAAATCGTCATAGCTTTCAAAAGTGTCATCGAAATCCATGGTGGGCTTGGATTCAAACTTTTTTTCCGGAGGTGAATCCGGTAGTTCGCCAAAAGTGAACAACAGGTTAGGGTAACTTCTCCCATCTTCTTTTTCCACAATATCGGCCAGCTCCACAAAAAAGGTCCACATGCTCAAAAAGTCATACACGTAGATCATTTTCGGATTGTCTTCCCCAAGCACGTCCTCCACAGTGGTTTCGTTCATCAACCGGACATCGGAACCCGTTTCGCTCATATCGAACAAGGCAATTTCCTCGTCCTGGTTCCATTCGGAATCGCAGGTATAAAACGAGGCCATTTCGCTTCCTCCAAAACCAAATGCCTGGGTAATGGCATTGTGAAATTCCTCCAAGGAGTTGGATGCCTCGATTTCCAAATCCCTAAAAATATCTTCCTCCGCATCAAGAATAATCCTGATCTTGTAAATCATTCAGCAAAAAATTAAAGTGGGGTCAAAGTTACGATAAATAGTGTTTTATTTGGAGAATCGGTGCAAGGTAAACGTCATTGCTGCCAAAAGGAAAAATGCGCCCACTTGATGCAGGATTCCCAGCCACAACGGTACCGCCAAAATCAGGGTGAGTACCCCCAATAAAAATTGAATTCCCACTAAAGCGAGCAAGCCATGGACACCCTTTTGCTGCAGTTGGGTCAATTTTAGGTTTTTGGTTCTGTACCAAATCCCAATTACTAGGGCGACCACTACATAAGCGAGGTATCGATGTACAAATTGAACCCCACTTTTACCTTCATAAAGGTTTTTGATGAAGGGCTGTTGTTCTATATACACCGTTTCGTGAATTAGCTTGCCATCGCTCATCAACGGCCAATGGTTGTGTATAAATCCAGCATCCAAGCCAGCTACAAAGGCCCCCCAAATAATTTGAATGACCAAAACTGCCAAGGCTACACGAACCAAATTCCGGATAGATTTCTGGATTTCCATTTTGGTTGGATAGCGCAGGTCCAAAGCTACCCAAAGGCTATAAGCAAAGGTTAAAAATGCGGTGGTTAAATGGGCCGCCAAGCGATAGTGGGATACATCCGGCCTATCCACCAATCCACTTTTAACCATGTACCAACCCAAAAATCCTTGGAATCCACCAAGAAATAACAGGATAAGGCATTTTTTGATGGTGCTGCGATCCAGTCTTTTGGTCAACAAAAAAAACAGGAATGGGAGGATAAAAACAACCCCAATAAATCTCCCGATAACCCGGTGCAACCATTCCCAGAAATAAATACTCTTAAAATCCTCAAGGGTGAAGTGGTAGTTCAATTTTTGGTATTCCGGATACTGTTTGTACAGATCGAAGGCCTCTTGCCATTCCTGCTGGTTCATCGGGGGAAGAGTCCCGCTTATAAGGTTGTAATCTGAAATGGAAAGCCCAGAATGGGTCAATCGGGTGATTCCGCCAACCACTACCATGATAAAAATCAGGGCACAACCTGTCAATAGCCAATAAATGACGTACCTATTCTTTTTCATCCACAATGGGTGTTAAATTCAATTGCTTCCCTTTTTCCAACATAAATGCATAGGCGGCTTTGTATTCGTTGGGGATTTCGCCCTCCAAGATGGCTTCCTTGATCGCATCTTTAATGATTCCGATTTCTTTGGAAGGTTTTAGGTTGAATACTTTCATGATTTCCTCACCGGAAACTGGGGGCTGAAAATTTCGGACATGGTCGCGTTCCTCAACCTCCACAATTTTCTGACGCACAATTTGGAAGTTGCTCCGGTATCTTTTCTGTTTCCTTGGATTTTTGGTGGTGATATCCGCTTCGCACAAGGTCATGAGGTCGTCCACAAACTCTCCGGCATCAAAAACCAATCGTCGAACGGCTGAATCGGTTACGTGATCTTCAGATAGGATGATGGGCCTAGAGCTCATCAATACCATCTTTTGCACGAATTTCATCTTGTCGTTCAAGGGCATTCGAAGGCGTTTAAACAGTTTGTACACCATTTTGGAACCCACAAACTCATGTCCGTGGAAGGTCCAGCCAATTTTCTTGTGGAATCGCTTGGTTGGGGCTTTGCCAATATCGTGGAGCAAAGCGGCCCAACGTAGCCAAAGATTGTCTGTGGTCAATGCGATATTGTCGACGACCTCAAGGGTGTGCCAAAAATTGTCCTTATGCCGTTGTCCTTCAATCTCTTCGATGCCCTGAAGAGCAGTAAGTTCGGGTAAAATGATAGGGAGCAACCCAGTTTGGTGCATCAATGCAAAACCAATTGAGGGTTTTTCGCTTAGAAGAATTTTATGCAGTTCATCCACAATCCTTTCCTTCGAAATGATTTTGATTCGTTCCCTATTGTCAGTAATGGCCTGAAGGGATTTTAGCTCAATTTCAAAATTTAGTTGGGTGGCGAACCTGATCGCCCGCATCATCCGAAGTGGGTCGTCAGAATAAGTGATTCCTGGTTCAAGTGGGGTTCGAATGGTCTTTTTTCTTAGATCCTCCAATCCGTTGAAAGGATCTACCATTTGCCCAAAATTATCTGAGCCCAAGGAAAGGGCCATTGCGTTAATCGTAAAGTCCCTACGATTTTGGTCATCCTCCAGGGTTCCGTCTTCCACGTGGGGTTTTCTACTGTTTCTATCGTAGCTTTCCCTTCGGGCGCCGACAAACTCCAACTCTAGCTCATGATACTTTATCATCGCTGTTCCAAAGTTCTTAAAAACCGATACTTGTGGTTTTCCTTTTAACTTTTCGGCCACCTTTTTTGCGAGTTCAATTCCGCTTCCAACGGCAACAATATCAATATCCTTGGGAGTTCCTCTTTGTAATATATAATCCCTAACAAAACCGCCAATGACATAGGCATCCATCCCTATTTCCTGCGAAGTTTCGCCAATAAGCTTAAAAATAGGATGTTCAATGGCTTTTTTATGGAATTCTTGCGTCATGCTACTCCCGGATTACCTTGACCAGTCCATCGTTGCTTAATTTGATAATGGATGAAGGTGAAGGGTCTTTGTTTTCGTCCGGCAAATTTACCACATAGTCCACTCCTTTTAAAATTTCTGGGGAAATGTCCTTGAAAGATTTTGGTGTTGGAAAACCTGAAATGTTGGCTGAGGTGGAGACAATAGGTTTACCAAACTTATTGAGCAGGTATTGGCAGAATTTGTCGGAGGCCACACGAAACGCAATGGAGTCATCCGAGGCTATAAGATTGTGGGCAATACCTACAGGATGATCAAAGATTATCGTGGTTGGTTTTGTTGCTAGATCCATAATGTCATAAGCGGCATCGGGGACCTCCTTTACGTGCCTTTCCAACATGGCTTGATGCGCCACAAGGCAAATTAAGGCTTTACTGTCTTCCCGTTGTTTTAGGGCATATACCTTTTTTACCGCCTTGGGATTTGTGGCATCGCAACCAATGCCCCAAACGGTATCGGTAGGGTAGAGGATAAGACCTCCACTTTTTAATATTTCTTTGGCTTTGTTTATTTCCTCTTTCATTGCGTGCTTTTAAGCAAACCCGGTAATGTACTTTTGATTTTTTGGAATGGTTGGAAGTACCATATAGTCGCCCAAAATTTTGTTGTACTCATCAGGGTAAAAATCATTTCTACCATCTCCTGGATAAAAAGTCATTTCCCCAAACAGAATCCGGCCGTCCAAGTTATATAGATCTACCCGAACAAATGGAAAATCCTTAGAAAGTGTTCTGCAAATGTCAAGCATTTTCTCAAAATTCTTGGGTGGTTCCACTTGGTGGTCCATGGGTTTAAACCCTTTACGAGTGATGGGGATTTGTTCCCATTGGGTATTGTAATAACATCTTCGATGGTTAACGCCGCGGTCAACATCCAGTTGAACAACCTTGGGGTTTCCTCCAAAACAAAAGAACTTAAAATCGTCAATTCCCTCTTTGTCCAATTCGGACAAAAATTCTTCCGCCACCAATTTAGGACGTACGTCCTTGTAGGCCCATTCGAGTCCGCCCCTGTAATATTGGTTTCTTGAAAGCCATTTTCTAAAGAGGTATGATGCCTTTAACCGGTTTAAGGATGATTTATCTTTTACAATCAAATTGAAGTTATACCCATGGGCTCCTTTGATCACAAAACTATTCGGGAGACTGTCAATATTTACCTCAGACGCTTTGTAATAAACTCCAATTAACTTGTTTAAGTACTGTGCGCCTATTTTTTTTTCTACGAAGGACCTCACTTCATACTTATCGACCAATTGGTTAAGAATGGGATTTTTGTAATAGACCTTTAACCACTGTATCTTTTCATTGAATTCCACAGGATTTTGAAGGTTTAGTTTCTTGCCCGTGTAGTATTCGTAATATACTTTAACATAAAATGAAGGGGGCAAAAACTTCATTTTTTTGAGGAGACCGAGTACAATTTTCCTTAGCATTGAGGCTAAAATTAATGCAAGCCAAAGATATACATAAAGACTTTTATATTTTTGCCAGATGAACCAAAGTGAAAAGGACATACCTAAAATATCCGTCATTGTAAGCACCTATAATTCCGAAGAGTGGTTAAAAAAGGTGTTATGGGGGTTTAATTGCCAGATTTTCAAACGCTTTGAAGTGGTGGTGGCCGATGATGGTTCGGGTCCAAAGACCAAGCAGTTGTTGGAAGATTTGTCCAAAGAGGTCTTTTATCCCATTGTTCACGTTTGGCAGGAAGACGATGGTTTTCAGAAATCCAGAATCCTCAATAAGGCAGTAGAGGCCTGCAGGGCCGATTATATAATTATGACAGATGGCGACTGCATCCCCAGGGAGGATTTTGTGGAGGTGCACTACATCAACAAGGAATCGGGCTTCTTTATTTCCGGGGGGTACTATATGCTGCCCATGAATATCTCCAAGATGATCACTTTGGAGGACATTGAGCAGCAAAATTGCTTTAATATCAATTGGTTGAAGGACAAGGGTATTCCAAAAACCTTTAAGAACAACAAATTAACGGCAAGTGGATTTATATCCAAATTGTTGAATACCATTACACCAACAAATGCCAGTTGGAACGGTCACAATTCGTCCGGATGGAAACAGGACATACTCAATATCAATGGTTTTGACGAGCGCATGCAATATGGGGGGCAAGACCGTGAGTTGGGAGAACGCTTGTTCAATTTTGGAATTAAATCGAAACAATTGCGCTACAGCGCCGTATGCGTTCACCTAGATCATAAAAGAGGGTATAAAACTCCGGAATCCATAGCCAAAAATAAGGCTATCAGGAGAGAGACAAGAACCAAAAAATTAGTTTGGAGCCATCACGGCATTACCAAATAGTAAGTAAGCTTATTTTTTTTCTCCAATCTTTTGAGTTCCCTATAACGTTCCAATACGCCCAATGCGTTGAGGTAGGAAACAATAACGCCCCGTTTGCCATCCAAGAATCCCAATCGAATCACAAAATGGTTGAAGAATTTCCAAAGGGGCCTAAAGACCAATAAAAAGTAATTGAACTGCTTTTCCTTGTAGAATGCTTCCTTTGCCTTAAGTTGGCCATATCGTAGCATCTTGCCCTTGTAATCCTCATAGTTCTTGTAGCAATAGTGCGTCAACCTTTCTTTTAGAATGCAAGATTTTCCATCCACTTCGAGCGCTTCGTGAACCAATTTCTTGTCGGTGAACTTGGCCTTACTTTTTCTAAAGAGTCGGTGATTTTTGTCCGTTTGCCACCCACTGAAGTTCAGACGTGTATTTTGGAACATGAATATGCGATAGAACCAATAGGCTTCACAGGCCTTAGGGTCATTGATTGTCGAAATAATCTCCCTTTGAAGTTTTTCACCCACCACTTCATCGGCATCCAAGAAAAGAATCCAATCATTGGAGGCTTGTTTTAGGGCAAACGACTTTTGTGCGGTAAAGTTTTCAAAAGGATGTTGGATTACCTTCACTTTGGGATGATTTTGAAGGTATTCGTAGGTGCCATCCGTACTATATGAATCCACCACAAGGATTTCATCAGCGAATGCAACTGACTTTAAGCATCGCTCTATATATCCAATTTCATTGTAAGTGATGACAAGTGCGGATAGCTTTTGCTTTGGGGTTAAAGATCCAGCCATATATTGGTACGAGGTTTGGTGATTACAAAACTATAACAAAATAATAACGAGAAAATTGTTTTAAAGTGTAATTTTCTTACACCTAGCGGATTTACGAAATCCTTCAATTCCTCTATAAAATTTTAACAATGTAGGTGGTTTTGTATGAAGTAGATGACAAAACTACAATAGGTTGCTTACTTCAATGAAAAAAAGATGTCACCCTTGAGGTTATTTATATTAACAGGACAGAAAAAGACAGCAAATGACCTAAAAATATGGACTTAAACGGATACATCATGCTCCCTAAGTGCATTATTCAAGGAAGTTTTTTTGTCAGTACTTTCCTTTCTTTTCCCAATAATCAGGGCGCAAGGAACTTGAAATTCCCCAGCAGCAAATTTTTTGGTATAACTCCCCGGAATTACCACGGATCGGGCAGGAACCCTTCCCTTGAGCTCAATGGGTTCCTCTCCAGTAACATCAATAATTTTTGTAGAAGCGGTAAGTACCACATTGGCACCAAGAACGGCTTCTCTTTCAACCCGGACCCCTTCAACAACGATACACCTGGAGCCGATAAAGGCATTGTCTTCAATAATCACTGGGGCGGCCTGCAAGGGTTCTAGGACCCCGCCAATTCCAACTCCTCCACTTAAATGGACATTCTTGCCAATTTGTGCGCAACTGCCCACGGTGGCCCAAGTATCTACCATGGTTCCTTCATCAACATAGGCACCAATATTTACATAGCTGGGCATTAATATGGTACCCGACGAAATATAAGCTCCATGTCTGGCCACGGCATGGGGTACCACCCGGACACCTTTTTCCTGGTAGCCTCTTTTTAAGGGGATTTTGTCGTGATATTCAAAGATTCCTGCCTCCAGAACCTCCATTTTCTGGATAGGGAAATACAGGACTACAGCTTTTTTTACCCATTCATTGATTTGCCAACCGTCATTACTGGGTTCGGCACAGCGCAATTGGCCCAGATCTATAAGATTGATCACTTCCCTGATGGCATTTTGGGTGCCCTCTTCCTTTAGCAATTCCCTGTTGTCCCAAGCGGCTTCAATCAATGCTCTAAGCTGTGTCATATTTTTCAAATTTTGACAAAGATAATGGCCTCATGAGAATAATCGCCCTTATTTTAATCGCATAACATTTTTAGGGTTATTTTTGCCAAAAATTTAGAATTGGCGAGAATTTTGGCTTTGGATTATGGGAAGGTTCGAACCGGCATTGCGGTCACGGACGAGCTTCAGCTTATAGCCTCTGGACTTACTACTGTGGAAACCAACGAGTTGATTGATTTTCTATCTGAATATCTCGAAAAGGAATCCGTGGAAAGGTTTGTGATAGGGCTTCCCAAGCAAATGGACAATAGTCCATCAGAATCCGAAGTGCTGATCCAAGAGTTTCTGAAGAAGTTGACTGGCCGTTTTCCATCCATTCCAGTGGAAAGACAGGATGAGCGGTTTACCTCTAAAATGGCAAAACAGTCGATGCTCCAGAGCGGAATGAAAAAGAAAAAACGCCAAGATAAAGCCTTGGTCGATGAAATAAGTGCGACCCTTATTTTACAGGCCTATCTAAACAGATTTTAGTTTATGATTTTACCTATTGTAGCCTACGGGGATCCCGTTTTGCGTAAAGTAGCCAAAGATATCGACTCGGATTATCCCAAACTAACCGATTTGATCGCGAACATGTGGGAGACCATGTACAATGCCCATGGGGTTGGCCTTGCCGCCCCCCAGATTGGTTTACCAATCCGTATGTTTTTGGTCGATACTTCCCCATTTGCGGATGATGAGGATTTGGGACCAGAGGAGCAAGAGGCCTTAAAGGGCTTTAAAAAGGTCTTTATCAATGCAAAAATTGAAGAGGAAACCGGGGAAGAATGGGATTTTAATGAAGGCTGCCTGAGCATACCGGACATTCGGGAAGATGTAAAGCGTAAACCCCAGCTACGTATTAGCTATGTTGATGAGGATTTTAAACCCCAAACCGAGATCTATGATGGACTTTTGGCAAGGGTCATCCAGCATGAGTATGATCATATCGAGGGCGTACTGTTCACCGATAAGCTTTCATCCCTCAAAAAACGACTTCTTAAAAACAGACTGGATAAAATATCCAAAGGAAAAATCAACGTGGACTACAAAATGAGGTTCCCGAACATCAAAAAAGGACGTTAAAAAAAATGCTGTTTGCTATAAAAGCATAATTTTGCGCGCATAAAACCAAAATATGGCACTGGACAAGATTTTATCAATAGCAGGAAAACCTGGACTTTACAAACTTTTGACACAGACCCGTTCTGGATTTGTGGGCGAATCGCTCCTGGATGGAAAGCGGGTTACCGTGGGGATGCGCAACAACGTAAGTGTGCTTTCCGAGATTGCCATATACACCTTGGAGGAAGAAGTTCCGTTAAAGGAAGTCTTCCAAAAAATCAAGGAAAAGGAAAACGGTAAAAAAACCGCGATAAGCCACAAGGCTGAAAAAATTGCCTTGGAAGAGTATTTCTTCGAGGTTCTACCCAATTACGATGAGGACAGAGTGTATGCCAGCGACATCAAAAAAATAATTCAGTGGTACAACCTCTTGCTGGATAACAAAATCACCGACTTTACCGAGGCTAAGGAAGCAGAAGCCGATACCGCCGCTTCCGAAGAGGAATAATCACTCTCCCCAATCCACCAATTTGGTTGGATAATATTTAATGTCCATTCGTTTCATGTAGGGAACCTGCTTGGCAAGACGTACCTTATAGTCCTCCCAATCCCTGTTTTCCGCTCTGGACCAACCCAATTCTGCATATCCGATAACCCTTGGGAATGCCAAATACTCAAGTTCGGCGCTGTTGCTAATGGTTTCGGACCAAAGTGGGGCCTCAATGCCCAATACACTTTCCTCAGGTAGATCTTTAATATAGGTCTTTGGATCCCAGTTGTATCCAACATCCACAGGAATCATCCCAGCCCAGGTCAATCCGTACTCCGAGATGGAATCATATTTCATGTCGAGGTACATTTTTTTCGCTGAGGAAACAATGATCTTAGATCCATTCTTTGCCGCATTGATAGCATCATGTGGTTCGTCGTTCCAGAGTTGGACCACACTGGATGGACTTATTTTGGCTTGCGCAATTTCGTTCCATCCAATAGCTTGCTTCCCGTGCTTGTGAACAATTTTTTCAACCTTTTCCACAAAGTGGATATAATCCTTCTTTTTGGTCACATGACTTTCATCGCCACCAATATGGAAATAAGGGCCAGGGGTAATGGCCGCAATTTCCCGGATTACGTCGTCCAAGAATGCATAAACGGTATCTTTTCGGGTGTGGAAGGAGCTATATCCAACCAACATATCTGTTCTCACTCTGGGTTTATCCGCTTTTCCACCAGCGTGAAGGAAGGGATAACTTAGCGAGGCGGCATTGGTATGTCCGGGCATGTCGATTTCAGGTATAATGATAATATGACGCTCCGCGGCATAAGCTACGAGTTCTTTGTAATCTTCTTGGGTGTAAAATCCTCCTTCACCCCCGCCTACTTCGGAAGCACCACCGACTTCGGTAAGTTTTGGCCAGGATTTGATTTCTATTCGCCATCCTTGGTCGTCGGAAAGGTGTAAGTGCAGCGCATTGAACTTGTAGTACGCCAGTATATCCAAATATTTCTTGACCTCATCAACCGTAAAAAAGTGCCGGGCCACGTCCAACATGGAGGCGCGATACCCATATCTGGGTTCGTCCAGAACTTTTCCCGTAGGGATCAACCACAATGGGTGGTCCGTAAGGGTATCGTTGGTCTGCTCTGGAATAAGTTGTCTCAGCGTCTGGATTCCTCGAAAGGCGCCCGCTGCGGTTTTGGCATTGAGGAAAATGGAATCCTTTTTTACGTAAAGCTGGTAGGACTCTGGAGTGCTTAACTCCTCGCTATCCGATTGGTTAATGTACACCACCCGCTCCACTGGAGTATCGCCATCGGTAGGGTTTACCCCTAGGTCCAATCCCGTTTTCTTTTTTATTTTTTGGGACAAGAACTGGCCCACAGCTTCAAAATTTGCGTCTGTGGTACTCGTATAAATCGCTGTTTCCCCATCCAAGGCAAAAGCACTGTTTGTTGCAATGGTCTTTAGCGGTTTCGGAATCAGGGCCACTTGGGTCAGGTCCGTTTTTGGAAAATTGATTTCTTTCTTTTTGGGTTGGCAGGCGACCAAACTGATTATGGCCACAAAAACCAAAACAACACGTGAGATCATATCTATAATGTATGGTTTATATAATTTTTTATTACCTCGTGCCAAAGGTCGTAACCTTTGGTGTTCATGTGGAGCCCATCTGAAATGAAAAGGTCCCGCTTAAGTTTTCTTTTAGCAAGCATAATGCTCCAAACATCAGCGTATCTAACCCCCGGTGTTTGGGAAGCCAACTTTCGAAGTCTTTTGTTGAAACGCATGTATTTGCGCTTTAAATGCCATCTGGCAATGCTGGGTTTGGCAGAGATGAGCACAATATCGATTTCTGGTGTATGGGTCTGGAGTACTTCCAAAATATCCTCTAGGGTACCAATGATGTTTCTAGGACTCTTTTTGGCATTGATATCATTATCCCCCTCGTAGATAAAAACCTGGGTAGGTTGGTAATCCAAGATCAATTCGTCCAAAAAATGTTCCAAATCCGAGGATTGTGATCCCCCAAAACCGGTGTTCAATATCTGTGTTTCTGGAAAACGTTGTTGCATGTTGTTCCACATTCTAATGCTCGAACTACCTGTAAATACTATGGTTGCTTTGGTGCTATCCCAAGCTTCTTTTGTAGTTTGCTGAATCTTTTTTACCTCATCCGAAAAAGGTAGTGTCTCTTGTCCCAAAGCAGTAGTGAAGAACAGTAAACCAAGGGTTAGGACAGAGAGAAATTTCATTTGGAGCTTCATGATAACCTGAACTTGTTGATAAATAATTTAAAGTAGCCCAAAATTACCTAAAAACCAGTCTGCCTAAAAGTAAGGTCTTTGTACTTTTAGATAAAATTTTATAGATGAATGCAAGATCTGAGCAGCTAAAGGCCATTGATAGACTGCTTACCATCATGGACGAACTTAGGGCAGAATGCCCCTGGGATAAAAAACAGACCATGAAGACCCTGAGGCACTTGACCATTGAGGAGACCTACGAATTGGGAGACGCGATTTTGGACAATGATCTGGAAGAAGTGAAAAAGGAATTGGGCGATCTTTTGCTGCACATTTTTTTCTATGCCAAAATCGGCTCCGAAACAAAGGATTTTGATATCGCTGATGTAGCCAATGGTATTTCTGAAAAGCTCATCAACAGGCATCCACATATTTATGGGGATGTTAAAGTGAAGGACGAGGAAGAAGTAAAGCAAAACTGGGAAAACATCAAACTGCAGGAAGGAAAGAAAAGTGTTCTTGAAGGTGTTCCCAATAGCCTGCCCGCCCTGGTAAAAGCAAATAGAATCCAGGAAAAAGTGGCAGGCGTGGGCTTCGACTGGGAGCAGCCCGAACAGGTTTTTGAAAAGCTGAAGGAAGAACTTGCCGAACTTCAGGACGAATTGGTTCAGGGCAATCCAGATCGGATTGAATCAGAATTTGGGGATGTACTATTTTCCATGGTCAATTACGCCCGCTTTTTGGACATTAATCCAGAAAACGCCTTGGAACGTACCAACAAAAAATTCATAAAAAGGTTCCAGTATTTGGAGCAAAAAGCCAAGGCTTCGGGCAAGACCCTAAAGGAAATGACCCTTGCCGAAATGGACGTGTTCTGGGAAGAGGCGAAACAGGTATAATAGGATTTAGCTGTTTTTAGTCCACATTTTTCAATAGTTTTATAGCACTTCAAACCAAACATTGAAAAATGAATCCATTTGCCAGACCAAAAAATTACCTGTTGTATGTAGGGTTGATACTACTCGCTTCATGCGCTCCAAAGACGGAACAAGAGGAAGTGGAGCAACCCAATATCCTATTTATTCTCTCCGATGACCATACATCACAGTCATGGGGGCTTTATGGGGGAATCCTTCAGGACTATGTCAAGAATGAAAATCTAAATCGGTTGGCACAAGAAGGAGCCTTGTTGAACAATGCTTTTTGTACCAATTCCATATGTACACCGAGTCGAGGAAGCATACTTACAGGGCAGTACAGCCATGTGAATCAAGTGTATACCTTAAGTGAACCGTTGCCCAAGGGGCATCCCAATATCGCCAAAACACTCTCGGAAGTGGGGTATCAAACCGCGGTTATCGGAAAATGGCATTTGGTGGGAAAACCCGAGGGCTTTGATTATTTTAATGTGTTGCCCGGACAAGGGCTTTATTGGAACCCGATCATGAAAACTGACGAGGATTGGGTGGACGGATACGACAGCTCACAGGGGACTATTCACGAAGGATTCTCTACCGACGTAATCACCGATTTGACCATTTCCCATTTGGAAAAAAGGGATACGACCAAACCCTTTCTCATGTTCTGCAATTTTAAGGCAACGCATGAGCCTTTCGAATATCCTGAGCGCTTTGCACACCTATATCAGGATGAGGAAATTCCAGAACCGGAATCGCTTATGGATTTTGGAAAAGAAACCACAGGAAGAACCTTTGGAGGCCAAATTTTGGAACGCTTGGCCGCCCGTTGGGAGGAAGCCACCAAGAATCCCGATGAGTTTTGGACAAGTTATCCGGGATTACCCTATCCTTTGGACGGATTGGACAGCATTCAGAAACGCAAAAAGATCTATCAAAAACTGGTCAAGGATTTTATGCGCTGCGGTGCCGCTATCGACGATAACATTGGAAAATTACTGGACTGGTTGGAGGCCGAAGGGATTGCCGACAATACCATAGTGGTCTATACGGCAGACCAAGGATATTTTTTGGGAGAGCACGGCTTTTTCGATAAGCGCCTTATTTACGAGGAATCCCTGCGCATGCCCTTCGTAATCCGATATCCCAAGAAGATAAAAGGCGGACAACGCATAGACGATATCATTCTCAATATCGATTTTGCCCCATTGATGGCCGATTATGCCGGGATTGAAAAACCGGACTATATGCAAGGAGAGAGTTTCCGTGAAATTTTAGAGGGCAAACCCAAGAAGGGATGGCGAAAGCAAATGTACTATCGTTACTGGTTGCACCATCCACATAGACCGGCCCACTTTGGAATTAGAAACGACCGGTACAAATTGGCACTTTTTTACGGTCAACCACTTGGTAGATTTGGAACTTCGCCCAACACCACCGAACCGCAATGGGAGTTTTACGATTTGGAAGAAGACCCAAAAGAACTTAGAAATGCAATTGCGGACGAAAAGTATGCCTCTACCATTGCCGAGATGAAAAAAGAACTGCTAAAAGAGCGGGAAAAATATGGAGATATGGACATGGATTACCCAGTGATGCAGGATATCCTGAGTTCTGAATTTGAGTAAGCATTTAAACCAAAAATGGTTCGGTTAAGCTTGCCGGAAGCAGTATCTTTGGCAGGCTAAACCAACTCAATTGCTCTCTAACTATACCAAAGAGTTTGCTTACAATTTAAAACTGGCATACCCCGTAATCCTGGGGATGCTGGGGCATACCTTTGTTGCCTTTGCCGATAACATTATGGTGGGGCAACTGGGTACTGCAGAGTTGGCGGCCGTTTCCTTGGGCAACAGTTTTGTGTTTATTGCCATGTCTCTGGGGATTGGTTTTTCCACTGCCATTACCCCTCTTGTTGCAGAAGCCGACGGGGCAGGGGACAAGGTAGCTGGGAAGAGTGCCCTAAAACATGGATTGGTACTTTGTACCCTTCTGGGAATCTCGCTTTTCGGTATCATCCTACTGTGCAAACCCTTCCTTCATTATATGAAGCAACCAGAGGAGGTTGTGGAACTGGCCATACCGTATTTGGAGCTGGTGGCATTTTCCTTGGTGCCGCTAATCATGTTCCAAGCGTTTAAGCAGTTTTCTGAAGGCCTTTCCCAGACCAAATATCCCATGTATGCAACGGTATTAGCCAATGTTATCAATATTGTGATCAATTACCTATTGATCTTTGGTTCCTTCGGATTTCCAAAATTAGGGATAGTGGGCGCGGCTATTGGAACCCTGACCTCACGGTTTATCATGGTGGGCTATATCTGGTTTTTGTTGAAACGAAAGGAGAAGTTCCAATTCTATGTGACAGGTTTCAATTTTAAGTCCATCGAAAGAAAGATTATGGACAAGATCATTGGCCTAGGCTTTCCATCGGCGCTACAAATGTTTTTTGAAGTGGCCATATTCACCGCAGCCATTTGGTTGAGCGGGGTGCTGGGAAAAAATGCCCAGGCAGCCAATCAGATAGCTCTGAACTTGAGTAGTATGACCTTTATGGTGGGAATGGGACTCAGTGTTGCCGCTATGGTACGGGTCGGCAATCAAAAAGGCCTAAGGAGTTTTAGGGAGTTGCGAAGGATAGCACAGTCCATCTTTTTCTTGACCTTACTTTTAGAAGTGGTTTTTGCTGCCTTGTTTTTGATTGGTAGACATTGGTTACCTACTATTTATTTGGATGTGGATGATGTAGTAAACCAGATGGACAATACGGAAGTGATCATTATTGCTGCCAAATTGCTATTGGTTGCCTCGTTTTTCCAGATTTCAGATGGCATCCAAGTGGTGGTGTTGGGTGCTTTGAGGGGACTTCAAGATGTAAAGGTTCCAACATTCATCACCTTTATAGCCTATTGGCTAATCGGGTTTCCGGTTTCCTATTACTTTGGACTGTTTTCAGAATTGAAAAGTGTGGGCATTTGGCTAGGGCTTTTATTGGGCTTAACCGCATCGGCTGTAATGTTGTATATTCGATTTAACTACCTGACCAAAAAACTGATAAAGAGCAATTGACGCTTTTGAATCTGCGTATAAAACATTAACATGGAGTTACCGAAATTTCTTTTGGGCGATAACACAGATTACCCAAATTCAATTTTTATAGTGCATACCGAATTCCCAAGATTTGTCATCAATCTTGAAAACGACGAAGTGGAATGGTTGGAAGAATTTTCAAGGGAAGATGAAGCGGAGTTGGCTACAGAGACCGAAAATTTGATCAATGCCGCTACTGCCTTTTACGATCGGGAAGTTTCTAGATACAACGAATAGACATGCTAGAAGAACTGGTACGCCTCGATCAAGAACTCTTTTTGTTTCTCAATAGTTTGGGAACCGAAACCTGGGACGGATTTTGGATGTTCATGACCAAGACCAGGAATTCCATTCCGCTATATGCATTGCTGCTCTATCTGGTGATCAAGAATTTTGGGGCCAAAAAAACACTTGTGGTATTGGTGGCCGTCGCCTTACTGATTACTTGCACGGATCAATTGTCCAATTTTTTTAAATATGGAATAGGTAGGCTTAGACCTTGTCATGATCCAGAGGTTAGTGGGGTAATGCGGTTGGTGAAGAGTTATTGTGGTGGAAAGTTCAGTTATTTTTCGGCCCACGCCGCCAATTCTTTCGCCCCTGCCACCTTTTTTGCATTGTTGTTCAAAGGAAAGGTTAGGCTGATTGGATGGGTACTTTTGGTATGGGCCTGCATCGTGGCCTATAGTAGAATTTACATTGGGGTACACTTTCCATTGGATGTGTTAACTGGAGCTTCCATTGGAGCCTTCTTCGGTTGGGTGTTTTACAAGTTGGTTATATTTGCGTTCCAAAAATTGGGTACATGATATCTTCTGCTAGATATTGGTTTTTGCTCGCCCTTGTTGTGGTGGTCTACATTGCCGGCCTCTTTGTGACCCTGTTTGAAAACGATTCCGCGCAATTTGCTGTAATGGCCATGCGAATGGTCCAAGAAAACGATTTTTTTACCCTGATCAAGGGAACCGAAGAATACTTGGACAAACCTCACATGCATTATTGGCTGGCGGCGCTGTCTTACAAACTATTCGGTATTCACGATTGGGCTTACCGCATTCCTGGAATCTTGGCCATTTTTTTGGGCGCTTACAGTTGTTTTGGATTGGGTAGATTGCTCTATAACAAAGACGTTGGTAAAATTTCGGCCCTCATTTTTTTAACGGCCCAAACCATTGTGCTTTCCGGAATAGATGTGCGTACGGATGCAGTGCTTACAGGCTTTGCAATTTTCGCAATTTGGCAGTTGGCCCTGTACATCGAAAAAAATACACTGTCCAATCTTCTTTTGGGTGCTTTTGGGGCAGGATTGGCGTTTTCCACCAAAGGACAGATCGCGTTGGTGGTAATTGGGGTAGCTGTTTTATGCCATTTGGCCTATACCCGTAAGTGGAACCGGTTATGGAGTTGGAAGGTATTGTTGGCCCTGCTGGTTTTTGGTATCACCATTGCCCCCATGCTTTATGCGTACTACTTGCAGTTTGACTTGCATCCAGAAAAAGTGATTCGAGGTCGGGACAGTCGAAGTGGGATTTTCTTCATTCTTTGGGAACAAAGTTTTGAGCGGATGAGCGGACAGGGCATTGGCAAAAATAGTAGCGATTTCTTTTTCTTTTTCCACACCTTTCTTTGGGTGTTTCTGCCTTGGACAGTGCTTGCACTCATAGCCTATTGGTGCAGAGTGAAACTTTTCTGGAAAATGCGTTTTGCCTATAATCCCAAGTTTGAATTTCTAACCTTGGGCGGAATTACCATTTTGTTCTTCCTGATAAGTTTGGCCCAGTTTAAGTTACCACACTACATAAACATACTGATTCCCTTGTACGCCATTTTATCCGCGTCCTATTTGCACAAATTGTACAAAGAGGAGAAACAAAGTATTATAAAAACTTTGTTGGGAGTCCAGTATTTTATTTTGAGCTTGGTCTTTATTGGAACCCTGCTCATTTGCTTCTATGTCTTCAAGTTTGAAAAGATCTATTGCTATGTGCTTCTGATCGGGCTTTTGGCTGTAATCACCTATTTCTGTTTAAAGAGGGAGGCTTACTATATTCGAATAATCACTTTATCTGTCTATAGTTCCCTTTTGCTAAATGCCGTGCTCAATATGCATTTTTATCCTGAATTATTGAAATTTCAAGCGGGATCGACCATGGCCGAAATTGTTGCAAAAGAGGAAATCCCGGTGGATGAAATCTATAAGATATCCAAGAGACACACCTGGGCTCTGGATTTTTACAACCAACATCCCGTGAAAATTCTAGGCATTAAGGATTTGGAGGACAAAAAGGGGATTTGGGTCTACGCCAATGAAAAGGAACTGGAAAAACTGGTGAATGCAGGTTACCACTGGCACGAAAAGATAACGGTCGACCAATTCCGAATTACCAGGCTGCAGTTTAAATTTTTAAACCCCAATACCCGAGGCAAGAAACTCAATAAGATGCACTTGATCCAATTGGATTAGGAGAGCGTTTCCAACTTGGGCTTTTTAAAGTGATAGACTATCCCAAACAGGGAAATCAAGGCGGTGATCAGGAAGAAGATAAAACTGACACCAACGGATGTGCCAGCGTCCAACTCCAACCATTTAGCACCATACAAGAAAGTTACCTCCCTGCTTCCAATTCCCCCAATGGTCAAGGGAATTACAGAGACAATGGATGAGACCAAGAAAACAAATAGATATGCGATTACGTCCCAACTGATCGAAAGCGATTTTAAAATGCACAGGATACAGATCAATTGCGTACCCTGTACCAAGGATGAATACCCTAAGGACTTCCAAAAAACAGGCAATGCATAGCTAAATAGCTTTTTGTTCAACAACCAATAAGTGAACACAGCCAAGGGAATGGCCAAGACAACCAACCATGCCACTTTTTGAAATTGGCCCTGAGGCAACAAAAGAGCCAGGATGCAACCGTACGAGAATATGAGCAGCATTCCGCTCAATCTGTCAAGGAGAAGAACCCCCACCACCTTTTTGGTGCCGGTCTGGTATTTTTTCTGGATCACATAGCCCTTATAGGCATCGCCACCAATCCCACCGGGAAGGAACAGGTTGTAAAACATCCCCAGTAAGTACAATTTTAGATTACTTAGTTGGGTAATCTTTACCCCAATTTGACGAAAGTACAAGTTGAGTCTAAAGGCTGCGAGTACCTTGGAAAGGACAACCAAAAGAATACCGAGCACCAAATAAAAAGGCTTACTGCCCTTTAAGGCACGGACCACATCGTCAAAATTAATTTTCGTGAAAATAAAATAGATCAAGGCCGCACTGACCAAAATCTTTAGGACGGTAATTAGTTTTTTACGCAGCTTTTCCGTCACCTATGCTAATTTTTTTGATGCGGTATGGCCTTTTTTGTTGGGATTCATAGTAGGTACGTATCAAAAGCTCCATAACAATTCCGATGGTAAACAATTGAATACCCCCCAAGATGAACATCATACCAAAAATCAACAACGGCCTACTGCCAATGTCTTCCCCAAAACCAAGTTTTACAACAAGTAGATACATATTGATGAACACCCCTAGAATAATCAGAAGCACCCCGAAAATCCCGAAAAGGTGGATAGGGCGTTGAAAATATTTTCGGATAAAAAGGAGGAGCATCATATCGGCGACCACCTTAAAAACCCGCTCAAGCCCGTATTTGGATACCCCCGCATGCCGGGCATGATGTTTAACGGGAACCTGCTTGATCTGTGCACCCTCCAAATGGGCCAATAGCGTTATAAAACGGTGCATCTCTCCATACAGGTTCAGCCCTTTGGCGATATCCTTGGTGAAAACCTTTAAGGCACAACCATTGTCCTTTATGTTGAGCTTGGTGACCCTTCGCACCAAGAAATTGGCAATTTTCGAGGGGATTTTCTTAACGAGCGAATCCTTTCGCTTCTGCCGTATGCCTGTGATTACATCGTACTCGCCGGTAACGGCTTCCTGCAACATCGCAGGAATGTCGGAGGGGTCATTTTGAAGGTCCCCATCCATGGTAATGATATATTCCCCTTCAGCATAATCGATACCTGCCGCTAATGCCAAACTTTGACCGTAGTTCTTCTTCAGCTCTATGAGGTGCACTTTTGTGTCATCCATGTCCTTGACCACCTTGCGGGTCTTGTCCTTGGAAAAATCATCCACATAAACAATCTGATAGTTGTATCCTTCAAGGCTTTCATGGATTTTTTCGGTCAAGAGGACCACATTATCCTCCTCGTTGTACAATGGAACAACAACAGAGAGAAAGGAATTGGTGACAATGCTCATGTGATGGCTCATAAACGGGGCAAATTTACTTCTTTTATTTAAGTTCTTGGGTGAGGTCTGCCAATAAGGTTTGGGCCGCGTAATACGGTGATATCTTGTTCTCCTCTATGGCCTTGAGCATTTGGTCTTGTTTGGATTTGAATGTCTTTTTCTGATGGAAGAACTGTTTGAGTTGTTCATCCACGGTTTGAAGGAACCAATTTTTGTTTTGGGTCTTTCTGTTTTTATCAAAATGGCCAGTTTCGGAGGTTTTAATGGCAAAATCTCGAATCATTTCCCATATTTCCACTATCCCGTTGTTTTCCATGGCTGAACAGCGAAGCACTTTGGGTGTCCAACCGTTTTCTTTGGGAGGGTATAGGTGTAAGGCCCTGGTGAATTCGGTTTCGGCTAGTTTGGCCTTCTCCACATTATGCCCATCCGCTTTGTTGATGGCAATGGCATCGGCCATTTCCATAATACCTCTTTTTATACCCTGAAGTTCGTCTCCGGCTCCAGAAAGTTTTAGCAGTAAGAAGAAATCGACCATGCTGTGCACCATGGTTTCACTTTGTCCGACGCCCACGGTTTCCACCAAAATAACATCGAACCCCGCAGCTTCACAAAGTACAATACTCTCTCGGGTTTTTCGTGCCACTCCGCCCAGCGATTCCCCGGACGGTGAGGGTCTAATAAAGGCATTGGGGTCTTTGGAGAGGGACTGCATCCGGGTTTTATCGCCAAGAATACTTCCCTTGCTCAGCGAACTTGTGGGATCCACGGCCAACACCGCCACTTTTTTTCCGATTGAGGTAAGCGTTGTTCCCAAAACCTCAATAAAGGAACTTTTTCCAACTCCAGGAACGCCGGTTATTCCAATTCGGATAGTCTGAGTGGATTTGGCAAGGCATTTTTCCACTAAGGTGTTCGCTTTATCAAAATGCTCAGGATTGGAGCTTTCCAGAAGGGTAATGCCTTGGGCCAATAAGGTTTTGTCCCCTTCAAAAATACCTTTGGTCAAAGTTTCTATAGGAATTTCTTGCCTTCGAAGCTTTTTAATTTTGGAAACTGTATGTTCAGGTATACCTTTTTTACTGGACAAAAATCTCGGATTTACTACGAAGGTATAAAGATTTGGCATGGCATCCGAAAAGAAGGGAAGCTCCCTTAATTTGTTAAAAAATCTTCAAAAGCGTATTATTTTGCAACGGGGCTGTTTTTACATCGTCCTTAGAGCAAACAACTAAAACACCAAACCTTTAACTCTACATGTTTCAGATTGAACTGGTAGAACAATGTAAGGCTAACGACCGCAAAGCGCAGATGCAATTGTACAAGCAGTATTGCGAGGGCATGTATGTGGTGGCCGTACGGCTCGTCAAGGATGCAGATGATGCCGAGGATGTGGTACAGGAGTCCTTCATCAAGGCTTTTCAACGTATCGACCAGTTTAAAGGGGAAGTTACTTTTGGGGCCTGGTTAAAACGTATTGTGATAAACCGAAGTATTGACTTTTTGAAATCGAAACATCAGAAAAAGGTGGAGTTACATGAAGGACATTTGCGCTTGACCGAAGATGAGGACTGGACGGTTGATGATGGGGTTACCGTGGAAAGTGTAAAAAAGGAAATGGAAGTACTCCCAGAGAAATACAAGTATGTAGTTCAGTTGTTTTTGATGGAAGGGTACGACCATAGCGAAATTGCACAGATTTTGGGAATATCGGAAACCGCATCACGGACCAGGTTACTGCGCGGAAAGGCACAGTTGAAAGAAAAACTTAAAGAAAAAGCTTATGGCACAGGATCTTAGAGAAATGTTCAAAAAAGACAGGGAAAAGAAGACCTATTCCATGAAGAAGGGCCATGAAGACCGTTTTCTGTCCAAATTGGAGGAGGAACTTCCGGAAGGTGCGGCAGCAAAAAGAAAAGGCGGAATGTTTTGGCTAAAAATAGCCGCATCCATAATAGTGGTCTTTGGTTTGGCAGCCTACTTTTTTGGGGGATTTAATACAGTGGAGCCTGTTCCCAAAACCCAGGTAGTGGACAATGTTCCACAAGAAGCCGAAGTCCAGTCCATTTCACTGGGAGATTTATCCCCAGACTTGAAGAAAATCGAGAGTTATTACGTAACCAACATTAACCTAGAGCTTTCAGGCCTGGAGTTTTCAGATGATAATAGGGACATTATAGATGGCTATATGGAACGATTGGCCCAACTGGATGGGGAATACAAAGCACTGAACGAAGAGTTGAACAGTGTTGGTCCAAACGACCAAACCATAAATGCCCTGATCATGAACCTGCAGCTTAGGTTGCAGCTATTGCAAAAATTAAAATCAAAGTTAAATCAATTAAAATCATCAAAAAATGAACAGAAACAATCAAATATTATTTAGCGTTTTCCTGATGTTGTTGGTGGGGTTGACCGCTAGGGCCCAGCAGAATACCAAAACCTACAAGGAGACTTTTAATGTGGGCGATGAAACGGTGTTGGATATCGATACCCGGCATGCCGATATTGAATTTGAAACTTGGGACAAGCAAGAGGTGGAAATCACTGCGGTGGTCGAATTGGATGGGGCCACCAATGACGAAGCCAAGGAGTACTTTGAAAAGGATGCAGTCCAAATTATAGGGAACAGCAAGGAAATCCAGGTGAAGACCCGAGGACAAAATTTCGGGGTTTTTGCACCAGGGAATATGGACTTTGGAAGTTTTAACATTGTGGTTCCCGATGCGCCCATGGTGGAACCCATATTTGGACACTTGGAAATTCCGGAAATCCCCGAAGTATTTGTGTTGCCCGAATTACCTCCATTGCCCCCTGTTCCGTTTACGGACTTTGATTATGACGCCTATAAAAAAGATGGGGACAAGTATTTAAAGGAATGGAAAAAATCGTTTGACAAAAGTTTCAACAAAGACTATCAAAAGAAGTTGGAAGCATGGAGCGAGCGCATAAAGGAAGTGTCGGAGGCGCGAAATCGAGAACGCGAGGCAATTGCCGAAGAACGCAAAGCATACAGGGAAGAGGCCCGCGCAGTTCGTGAGGAAGCCCGGGCACAACGCGAAGAAGCCCGTGCCGAAGTGCGGGAACAAAGGGAGAGGCTTAAAAACAAGATTGTCCAAAGCAAAACCTTAAGTATCCATAGTGGTGACGACTCCAATATATTTTATTTTTCCTCTGATGGGGAACATAAGGAGTACAAAGTAAAAAAGCGCATCAAAATTAAAATGCCGAAGTCCGTTAAGTTGAAAATGAACGTGAGGCATGGGGAAGTAAAACTTTCTGCCAATACCAAAAACATAAAAGCAAGCTTGTCTCACGCAAGCTTGCTTGCTTCCACAATAGATGGGGACATGACCGATATCAGGGCTTCGTATAGCCCGGTGGTGGTGCAAAAATGGAATTATGGCCGGTTAAAGACCGATTTTTCAGAGAAAGTTGACCTAAAAGAGGTTCAGGAACTGCGATTGAACGCGGTGTCCTCACAGGTTACCATAGACAAACTGGTAAGCAAAGTTTATGTGACCAACAATCTTGGTGCCGTTCAAATAAACACGGTTGCAGATAGTTTCTCCAATATTGATATCACAGTTGAGAATGGGGAGGTGGACTTTGCTATTCCCTCGGTGCCTTTTACCATTTATGTGAACGAGACCACTTCAGATTTTGAATATCCGGATGTTTTGGCCATGGATAGTTCCGAGAATTATAACACCACCGTACACAAAGGATATCACATCAACAATAAGGCAGACAAGTCCATCAATATCAATTCCAAATACAGCGAAGTGGTTCTTAAGGAATAGGGGAGGTACGAAGCACGGGGTACAATGTACAAAGTCCAAATTCCAAGCATCTAACTTCCAGCATCAAGCACCAAATCCCAAATCCCAAGCTCCGGTTCTAACCGTTTTCAATTTTCCATTTTCCACTTTCCATTGATGTACGGCATCAAGCACCAAATCCCAAATTCCAAGCACCAAATACCTAGGGGCAAGTAAACATTTTCAATTTTCCACTTACCATTTTAAAGAACTAGCAAGGTCACGAATCAGTGACTTTCTTCCTTTAGGTAAGACTTAAAATTTTCCTTGAACCGGTTTAAGCGGGGAATGGATACATTCCGGATATAGGAGTTGTTCGGATTTCTTTTTTCATAATCCTGATGATATTCCTCGGCCTTGTAGAACTTTTTAAAGGCCACAACCTGGGTTACAATCGGCCTGCCATAAACTTTGGAATCTTCGAGGGTATCAATGTATTTTTTGATGATTTCCTTTTGCTCCTTGGTTTTATAAAAGGCAATGGAGCGGTAATGGGGGCCTTTATCGGGTCCTTGGCGGTTTAGCGAAGTTGGGTCGTGGGAACCAAAAAAGACCTGTACCAACTCTGTAAAACTTATCACTTCGGGATCATAGTACACTTCTACGGCCTCAGCATGTCGCGTTCTGCCGTAAGCGACCTGTTCATAGGTTGGGTTCTTTTCTGGTCCTCCCGAATAGCCCGAATACACTTCGGCCACACCTTTTACACTTTCAAAAATGGCTTCCACACACCAAAAGCAACCGCTGGCAAAATATGCGGTTTCATAGTTTTGAAGATCTTGGGCCTTCATAGGCTCCACTTCTATAGTTTCAGGTTGAAAAGCAACCACTTTTTCTTCTGTGGTCTTGGGTTTGCAGGCTGTGGAGGCGATAAAAAGCAGTGCGAAAAGTACGGTTCTCATTGTTGTAGACTTAAATTTTCCTGTTTGGTCGTCCTGGAATGGGATGCATTACGGACTTGATCCTAGATTTCCTATAGTTAAATGGAAATGCTCTGTCCCACTTCCAGCAAAATCAACTCCTTACCCCTGTCCTTAAAATAGGTGGTAGCAGCTTCCTTATCCAGTTTAATGGGAGGAAAAGTATCATAATGGCAGCCCAAAACCCTGTTGCATTCTACAAAATCACTGGCAATAGCGGCATCTTCATAGCCCATGGTAAAATTGTCCCCAATAGGCATAATGGCCAAATCGATGGTCGGAGAGGTTAGGGGAATCAGCTTCATATCCATGGTAAGAGCGGTATCACCCGCAATGTATACACTTTTAGACCCGGCGGTGACCACAAAGCCACCTGGATTTCCTCCATAGGAGCCATCTGGAAGTACACTGGAATGTATGGCATTCACATATTTAAGGGTGCCAAAATCCAATTTATACTTACCACCATGGTTCATCGGATGCCCGTTGATTCCCTTTGCGCCGAACCACTGCACAATTTCGTAATTGGAGATTAGCAGGGCATTGGGGTTGTTTTTAGCGATTGCTTCCACGTCCAAGACATGATCTTGGTGCCCATGAGTCAATAAAATGTAATCGACTTGGATCGCATCCAAATCGATATGCCCAGCAAGTTCGTTGCCGCTAATAAATGGATCCACAATGATTTTGGTGTTATCGATTTCCATGAGGATCGTAGCATGGCCAAGAAATGTGATTTTCATATTGGAAGATTTAAGAAATAAGGATTAAGGTTCATGAATTGCTCCTGAAATTATGAAATAAACGGCATTGACCCAAAACTTCTGTCCGACGATTTCATCGAAAAACCAGATGAAATGCATGGTCTGAATCAATTGATATTACTGGGAATATCGATGAAATGCACAAGCTATCGGCAGCCTGTTTTTTTACATAAAATCTTTCATCGAGGATAAAATACACTTCAGCCGAAAAAAGTTCCATCACCGAAAAAAAATGGGGGTTAAGCGATGAAAATCTAGCCCGGGTTGACCCCAAGGTAACTTTACCATGTAAAAATAACCCAAGTCATGAAAGCAATTTTAACCCTTATCGCAATCGTCTTCTTCGGAACTCTAGCAATGGCACAAAACGTATCTAAGGAAGTAAAAGTAGAAACCACTACTGTAGGTGTGGAATTGAACATTGAGGTTCAGAACGAGACTGAAAAGGAAACTGAAGTAGCGAGATTGTACATGTTCAAAAACTCTAGGATTAAAAAAGCACTTTCTTTCAGAACAAAAAGAAACAAGTCTAAATTGGCCTAATCATGATATTGGAAATCGCAATACCTTTTACCTTGTTCTTAAGTCTGGCCTTTGTAGTTGCGTCCTTGGTATTCTCCTTGCGCAAAAAAAGACCTGTACCCAAAGCCAAAAACGCTTCATCGGATTAAATCGCAACAGACCGATTATAAATCCAATACACCTTTACATTCCCCTATTTTAGTAAATAGCTAATCAACAAATCCCACGCATTATGGATATTATTCTAATCCCGGTTGCTTTATTTTGTAGTTTAATTTTTGTTTCTGCTGCTGTACTGTTGTCTTTACGTCTTGCAAAAGCGCCTTCGCGTCGTAAATAATGCCATCTTTTATGGTGTAGGTTACTCCACCAACCCGTACAACTTTGTTATCCTCGGTAAGTCTAATGGCTCCTGTGCCATATAGTACTTTCAGGTTTTTGAGTGGATTTTCCCCTACGATCACAAAATCTGCCAATTTTCCTACCTCCACCGTACCAATCCTATCGGCCATACCCAAAGCTTCCGCACCATTTAAGGTTGAGGAACGAATTACCTCCAAGGGATGAAAGCCGGCTTCACGCAACAATTCCATTTCTCGGATGTACGCAAATCCATATAATTGAAAGATAAAACCGGAATCTGAACCCGTGGTCACCCTTCCACCGCGATTTTTGTATTCGTTTACGAATGTCATCCAGAGCTTGTAGTTTTCCCTCCAAGCAACCTCTTGTTCCGTTCCCCAGTCGTGCCAATACGAACCGTGGGATATTTTACTGGGTTGGTAGAAGTCCCAAAGTGTCGGTAAGGTATACACTTCATGCCATTCTGCTCTTCTGGCCCTATGGAGGTCCCTACTGGCCTCATAAATGTTTAATGTGGGGTCTAGGGTGAAATCCAAGGAGATGAGTTCATCCATTACCTTGTTCCAATGCTCGGAATAGGGTTTTGCTGCTTGTTTCCACAGTTTGCCAGCTTCCTCAAAGCGGTGCTGCTCGTTTTGGTAATTGTACTCTAAGGGATAGTCCTGTACAGTTCTGTCCTCGAACAGCGCCTCTGGAAGTCCATACCAATGTTCCATACTTGTAAGTCCAGCTCTTGCAGAGTGCAATACATTCCAACGGGCCACATCCAATTGGGCATGATGGCAGGCTGAGCGCAAACCCAATTTCTTATTTTCGTCCAATGCTGCCGCCATTATTTCAGGAGGGGCACCAAAAAATTTGATACCGTCAGCACCTCGCTGTGCATTGGCCCGTACCCATTTTCGCGCCTGCTCGGCCGTACTGATGGGAGCATCGTTAAGGGGGTTGAAGTTGCCCGACTTTTGCCCAAATGCGGTGTAAGCTTGAATTCTGGGAGCAATTATTTCGTTTTTCTCACTTTTTCGTTTCAAATCCAAGGTCCAATCGACCCCTCTTCCAGCTGGTTCTCGTACTGTGGTAATACCATGGGCCATCCACAATTTGAAGACATAGTCCGAATCTGCACCTTGTGCAACCCCGCCTATATGGCCGTGCATATCCACAAACCCTGGCAAAAGAAACATTCCTGTGCAGTCAAGTTCCTTTCCGCCCGACTTTAATTGGGGTCTTTTGCTTTCGTCAATCTTGACTCCAGGATAGCCTACTACCTGAATGTTGACAATTTTGTTGTTTTCGACCACGATATCTACGGGCCCCCTGGGAGGTGCACCGTTACCATTGATCAAAGTGACCCCTCGTATGATCAGCTGCGAAAAAGGTCCTTCGCTAAGATTGTCTTGTGCGCAAACCAAGAGTCCGTTAAAAAGAATCAATAAGGAAAGTAATTTTTTCATAGTGTTCTTATTCTGGAATTTCAATTTTGTCTCCTAAAAACAATGCATTCAGGAACAGTCGGTTGGTACCATACCAGGATCCCCTAAAATTTGGATTATCAGCAAAAAGGACCACCCTTCCCCCTCCAACTTTACTTACGATAAGTGAGGCCGAAGGTTTTAGGAAATCTTCCATGTTTTTCTTGGTGATAAACCCATCGATATGGGGGTCTTTGGCATATTTGGCCACTGTTGCGTATTCATTTTTGCTTGGGGCCAACCAAACCGAATTGTTCTTGTATACCGGGATGGAGGTATCGTGATACCCAAAGGCTAGGGGGTGGGTAATGTCCAGGTCGACCTTAAAAATGGCACCACCTACGCTTTCCTTGCCCAAGTTTTCGGGGGCATCCACATAGGGTTTTCTAACCACCGATTTAGTAGAATCCTCTTCTTTTTTGGTCAACGCCTCCTTGACCAGTTTCTTTTCAATGGCCCATTGGGTAGCAGTTCCTATGGTAACAAGCGTATTGCCTCGGCTTACCCAGTTCTTTATTTTCTCCTGTTGCTTTTTGGTAAAATTGTAATTGCCCGATACCATGACCAAGGTGTTGTATTTGTCAAGGTCCGCCCTCCCAAAGTTTCGCATCGGAATCTTGGTTATTGGCATGTGCACCCGGGTGTCCAACAAATGCCAGACCTCTCCGGCGTCGTAGGAACGCACCCCATCTCCAATAAGCAATGCGGCCTTGGGTTTGGTTAAGGGCTCCACATATCGACTACCAAGGTCAATGCCCTGGGCATTGTATCCTGTATGCGCAGCGGAAATGGGTACTTGGAATTTTTCCTGTGCTTTGGAAACCAGCTTAAAGACTTCATCCGGGTTCTTTTTTTGAAAGCTCACGGCAATCGCCAGAGCCCCGTAATTGAACCTTTTGTTGCCTTTTGTGGTTTTGGCTGTAAAGGGTTTGAAAGAAGAAGAGACCACCAATCCTTTGGACTGGAGATAATTTAGGGCTGCAACGGCATTGTAATCATCATAATCAATGATGTACGCATAATCGGTTTTTACAACTGCCTCCGGATTTACCAAATTATCCGTGGTGGTGATTTGCTCCCCGAGATTTAAGGCGGTCACCGGGTTGTGCTTCATATTGTAAAAGTTGGCCACGGACCAAGCGGACGCATCATAATAAACACTGTCCCGAAACTTTTCATAGGTTTCGAACATGGTCTGTACCATACGATATTGCGGTTGTCTGGTGGGTACCACAAATTGGTTCCCGGATCGATAGACATCAATTTTATGTAGCAATAATTTGTCTACAAAGGCCTTGACCCTGTTGGGGTCGTGGTCATCCTTAAAGGAATATCCGCGTATCCGACTTTTGGAAGCATTCCCCAAAGCACTTTTAAAGAATTCTTGCTGGTATTTTCGAAGTTGTGCCTTGTTCTCCACCGCTGCCTTAACAGTGATAATACTGGACAGATATTGGTTTCTGATGGTAAATGGGAAAGTGATTTCCCCGAAGTCGGTGGTTTGTTTATGGCCCCTTGAACTGGCCTGTTCGAACAATAGTGCCAATCCACCCTGCAGATCCGGATAGGAGGACCCGTAACCTGGATACGTACCATCAAACACTTCTTTGGTGAAATAAAAAGAACCGATGCTGTCCAAGGCTTTGGCATAATAATCACCAAAAAGATTGTTGAGGTCGATATAGTTTTCCTTGGGCATGATCGGGTCCCAAGAGGCATTATCCTTCATAGGCTCAAAGAAATAGGAACTTTGGGTGCCCATTTCATGAAAATCGGTTACCACGTTGGGATACCATTGGTGGTACCAAGTAAGCTTGCCCCGACTTTCCGGATTGATGCCCAACAACCAATCCCTGTTGAGATCGAACCAATAGTGGTTAGTACGCCCCCTTGGCCAATATTCGTTGTGTTCTGCATCTTGTGGGTCGGCTACCAAGGGACTTCCTTGGTACATGTTTGCCCATTGGGTATGGCGGTCCCTTCCATCTGGATTTATGGTAGGGTCGATAAAAATGACGCCATTATTGATATAGTTAAGGATTTCTGGATTGTTGGAAGCAACAAGGGTATAGGCAGTCAACATGGCTGCCTCTGAACTCGAAGGTTCGTTGCCATGAACGTTATATCCCAAATTGATGAAAATGGGAACGTCATTGTAGTTGGTGGGGCTTTGGGAAGGGTCCACAAATTGCAAATGCTGACTTTTGATTTGATCCAGATTATTCAGATTTCTTGGCGACGTAACCGTTAGCATAATCAATTTTCTGCCTTCATGGGTTCTCCCGTATTCATAGATGCTCGCCCTATCGGAAGATGCTGCAAGTTGGGTGAAATAAGCAACAATAAGATCGTGACGTGTATGATGTTGACCTATGGGATATCCCAGAAATTCTTCGGGGGAAGGGATGTCGGAATTAAAAGGATGGTACTTTTTGAAGAAATAGTCTTGTGCTGAAACTGATGTGCCCACAAAAAGGGCCACCAAAAGTAGTTTTTTCAACATGTTGGGAAGATTAAGTTAATCTTCTAAAGATAGAAAAAGGATTTAATCAATTGCCTTGAATTCCTCTATAATTTCCTCAAATTCCAAACGGTAGTAGGTGCCCTGTTTTTCTCGGTCACGCTCGATGGAGCCCCTGAGCTGTCGGGCTAGGTTATAAATCAGTTTAAGGCCTAGGGACTTTGAAGTTTCTGGGCCAATATCATCGGCATAACCAATGCCATTGTCGCCTAGATGCATTTCATAGCGCTTGTCCGATAACTGACGGAGGGAAATCAAAATTTCACCTGCATCATCCCCTTTTATTCCATATTTCAGGGCATTGGTGATGGTTTCGTTGATAATCAATCCCAAAGGTATTACGGTATCAATGCTGAGCTTGTAATCGTCTACATGAAGATTGACCTTGATCTTATTGGTGTTGCCCTTTACCGAACGCACCAAGTAATTGCAAAGCTCCTCAACATAGGGTCTCAGCTCTATTTTGGAAAGATAGTCATCGCGTTTGTACAACATCTCGTGTACCATGGCCATGGAGACAACCCTGTTTTGACTGCTTTTGATAATGCCGCTAATCTTTTCGTCCGAAACAGCCCTGGATTGAAGGCTAAGCAAACTGGAAACGGTCTGTAGATTGTTCTTGACCCTATGGTGCACCTCTTTGAGCAGGGTTTCTTTTTCCTCAATCCGCTCTTGTACCTCTTTTCTTGATTTATACAGGTTGTGATGCGCGCGCAGGAGATTTCTTCCGAAGACACCGCCCAATAAATACACTGCAAAAACAACACTCAAGAAGGCAAACCACCTTCGTGAAATTTCGGGGACCATGTTCTCTGTAAGGTTCAGATCTGCCAAATCATAAATGAAAATAGCGGCTACCAGTACTAAGTTTACAATAAGGTAGAGTTCACCGTACATTTTGGTTGTCACATATCCAGCAAATACTACAATGGCAAGTACCAAAATAAACGGGCTTTGGATTCCCCCGCTGTGAATGGTGATCAAAATACCCCCGACCATAGCCAATAAGGACGCAATGTTATAGGTAACGGTGAGGTTTTTGTGCTTGTTATAGAGATAAGTGTTGACGAAATTAATGGTAGCATACCCAAAGAAAACTGTGGGGATAATGCCCTTTATATCCAAAAGAAAAATACAAACCAACCCAAATATAATGGATGTCAAGATGGAATTATGACTAACCTTAAGGATCAATTGAATTTTATCCTGCAAACGACGATTTTCCTCGTTGGGCATGTTCATAGGCATGGTACGGTTATCCCTTTTACTACAAATGGTTGAAAAGTGGTAGTAAAAGTAGCTATGTGGGGGTGTTTGGGATGTAAAGCTAATTATGTTTTTGTTATAATCAAAAGCGGCGACCTTAATTGATCGCCGCTTTTTAGTTTTTATGGATGATTGATCATTGGTCGACCAATACCCATTCCCCCTTATCTATCAGAGGCTCAGCTTGTTTGTATTTTATAGTCTTACTTTCTCCAGACATTACATTTTTTATGGTCACCCTTTCGTTTCTTCCAATTTTTGGGCGTTCCCTAACCACAGTTTCCGTGACTTGCGGTCTTCTTCCCTGTGTTTGCCCGGCTGCTCTATTTTGGGCTGCAAGTTCATCACTGTTAGGGATTTCCTCCTTGGAAGTTTTTAGATTTTCCTTGGGCCTCCTGACGGTTCTAGCCTCTTGGATTTGATTGGTGTTTTCCGATGGAAGCTCCCCTTTGAACAAAAATGAAATAACTTCCTTGTTCACTTTGTCGATCATACTTTTGAAGAGCTCAAAGGCCTCGAATTTATAGATCAATAAGGGGTCTTTTTGTTCATGCACCGCCAACTGGACAGATTGCTTCAACTCGTCCATCTTGCGCAAATGCGTTTTCCACGAATCGTCGATGATGGCCAGGGAAATGTTCTTCTCAAAATCCGTGATCAACTGTTTTCCATCACTCGTATAGGCGTCCTCCAAGTTGGTGACCACGTTCAGGGTTTTGATACCGTCCGTAAACGGAACCACGATGCGCTCAAACTTGTTGGTCTGGTCCTCATATACTTTTTTGATCACTTGGAAAGCAATCGTGGCGCTGCGCTCCATTTTCTGCTGATAGAAGTCGTAGGCATCCGTGTATACTTGGTTGGCAATTTCCTGAAAGTTCAACTTTCTAAATTCCTCCTCGGATACTGGTGAAGTGATGGAGAAGTATTTAATAAGTTCAAACTCGAAGTTTTTATAGTCTTCGGCGAGCTTGTTGGTTTCCGCGATCACCTCACAGGTATCATAGATCATATTGGCGATGTCCACCTTCAAACGCTCACCTTGCAGGGCATGTCGTCTTCGTTTGTAGACCACCTCACGTTGGGCATTCATTACATCGTCATATTCCAAGAGTCGCTTACGGATGCCAAAGTTGTTTTCCTCGACCTTTTTCTGTGCCCTTTCAATGGACTTGGTCATCATGGAGTGCTGGATTACCTCGCCTTCTTCCAGACCCATACGGTCCATCATTTTGGCTACTCGGTCCGACCCGAACAAGCGCATCAGATTATCCTCCAAGGAAACATAGAATTGTGAACTTCCCACATCACCTTGGCGACCAGAACGCCCTCGAAGCTGTCTGTCTACACGTCTTGAATCGTGCCTTTCCGTACCCACAATGGCGAGTCCCCCGGCCTGTTTCACCTGGTCGCTCAATTTAATATCCGTACCCCTACCGGCCATGTTGGTGGCAATGGTCACCACTCCAGCATTACCTGCCTCGGCAACAATATCCGCCTCTTTCTTGTGCAATTTGGCGTTTAGTACGTTATGCGGAACCTTACGAACACTTAGAAGCTTAGATAATAATTCCGATATTTCTACCGAGGTGGTACCAATCAGAACAGGTCTTCCCGCTTTCGAAAGATCGGTAACCTCTTCAATAATAGCATTGTATTTTTCACGCTTGGTCTTGTAGATCAAATCGTGGCGGTCATCCCTAGCAATAGGCCTATTGGTTGGGATTTCCATCACATCCAACTTGTAGATTTCCCAGAATTCCCCGGCCTCGGTAACAGCGGTACCTGTCATCCCTGCCAGTTTGTTGTACATTCTGAAGTAATTCTGCAAGGTTATGGTGGCAAAGGTCTGGGTCATGGCCTCAATCTTCACATTTTCCTTGGCCTCAATGGCTTGGTGCAATCCATCGGAATAACGCCTGCCGTCCATAATACGTCCGGTCTGCTCGTCAACTATCATCACTTTATTGTCCATCACAACGTACTCCACATCTTTTTCAAAGAGGGTGTAAGCCTTGAGTAATTGACTCATAGTGTGGATTCGTTCGCTCTTTACAGCAAAATCCTTGAAAAGCTCTTCCTTAAGTTCTGCTTCCTTTTCTATTTCCAGTTCCTGCTCTTCAATCTTGGCAATTTCGCCACCAATATCGGGCATCACAAAGAAATCTTTGTCTTGATCTCCAGAGATATAATCAACCCCTTTATCGGTCAATTCAATCTGGTTGTTTTTTTCATCGATGGTAAACAACAAGTCGGCATCCACTTTGGGCATTTCCCTATTGTTGTCCTGCATGTAGAAGTTTTCCGTTTTTTGAAGCAGCTGTTTTACTCCTTCTTCACTCAAGAATTTGATAAGTGCCTTATTCTTGGGCAAACCTCGATATACACGAAGTAGTAGGAATCCTCCTTCTTTGGTATCGCCCTCTTTGATCAACTTCTTGGCCTCGGCCAAAACCCCGGTCAAATGCTGCCGTTGTTTTAGTACGATATCGGAAACTTTGGGCTTTAACTCGTTAAACTCGTGTCGGTCGCCTTCAGGCACCGGTCCAGAGATGATCAAAGGTGTCCTTGCATCATCGATCAATACGGAATCCACCTCATCAACAATGGCGTAGTGATGTGGTGGTTGCACCAAATCCCCCGGCGTATGGGCCATATTGTCCCGTAGATAATCAAACCCAAATTCGTTATTGGTTCCATAGGTGATGTCCGAATTGTAGGCAGCTCTTCTACCTTCAGAATTGGGTTGATGTTTGTCAATACAATCTACTGAAAGGCCATGGAACTCAAAAATAGGGGCCATCCAGGCGCTATCCCGCTTTGCCAAATAATCGTTTACGGTTACCAAATGGGCTCCTTTCCCAGAAAGTGCGTTGAGATAGAGTGGAAGGGTGGCCACCAAGGTCTTTCCTTCTCCCGTCTGCATTTCCGCAATCTTACCTTGGTGCAAACAAATGCCTCCAATAAGCTGTACATCATAATGGATCATATCCCAAGTCACTTCCTTACCGGCAGCATCCCATGAATTTTTCCAAACAGTACTATCCCCTTCAAGGGTGACGTAATCCTTTGAGCCCGAAAGCGAACGGTCAAACTCTGTGGCCGTCACCGTAAGGGTTTCGTTTTTTGCGAAGCGTTTTGCTGTTTCCTTTACCACTGCAAAAGCTTCGGGAAGGATATTGTTTAAGGTCTTCTCCGAAATTTTGTAGGCCTCTTCGTTGAGTTTGTCTATTTCGGAATAGATCTCCTCATTCCGGTCTATATCCGTTGAGTTTTGCACCTCTTCTTGTAGGGATTCAATTTGATCATTGATTTCCTTACAATCTTCGGCTATTTGGGATTTGAATGCTACTGTTTTTTGACGTAGTTGATCATGTGACAAACCTTCCAATGCTTGTTCGAAGGATTTGATCTCATTTACCAAAGGTTGCAATGCCTTGACATCTTTCTCGGATTTGTCCCCAACAAAAACCTTTAGTACGGAATTAATAAAACTCATGAATAAATTTTCTTTTGGATTGCAAAAGTTGTTCCATTGTCCAGAACGGCATGGAAACCACTTGCAGGGCTGTCAAAATTACATAAAAAAAAGCCTCATAAGAGACTTTTTTAGTTCGGTTTTTATATAAGAAGTTTAATACTCGTCCTCGTTCCAGAGGTAATCTTCCTCGGTGGGATAATCGGGCCAGATCTCCTCAATGGACTCGTATATTTCGCCACCTTCCTCTTCCATGGACTGCAGATTTTCCACAACTTCCAACGGAGCTCCGGTACGGATAGCGTAATCAATTAATTCGTCTTTGGTGGCTGGCCAAGGCGCATCACTTAAATATGAGGCTAATTCTAATGTCCAGTACATAGTAACGGTTTGATTTTTAATTTTTGCAAAAATAATTTTTAAACCCAATTTGTCAAGTAAAAATGGGATTATTTAAAAAATATTTTCGACGTGTTAATCTGAAACGCAGAAAATTAGGATTTATTCTTTCAGTTTTTCAGGAATCCACTTGACCTCTTCCGCGTGCAAATCCTTTGACAATTTTCGTGCCAACACAAAGAGGTAGTCGGAAAGGCGATTGATATATGACAAGAGTTTCTCGGGAACAGGATCCTCCTCGTGCAAATAAGAAATTGTTCGTTCGGCCCTTCGACAGGTAGTTCTGGCAATATGACAGTATGACACGGTGGTATGTCCTCCGGGAAGGATGAAATGGGTCATTTCGGGAAGTTCCGCATTCATTTGGTCCATTTCATTTTCCAGAAATGTTATGTCCGAATCTGATATACGGGGAATCTTTAGACGGTTTTCCTTATTGGGTTCCGTGGCCAAAATAGCTCCAACGGTAAACAGTTTATGCTGAATTTGGGATAGGATATCCTTCGAGTGTGTGTCTATTTCCTGATCTCGCACAAGTCCCAAGACGGCATTCAATTCGTCTATGGTCCCATAACTTTCAATGCGGATATGGTGCTTGGGGACCCGTTTGCCCGTAAACAATGCGGTGGTTCCCTTATCGCCAGTTTTGGTATAAATTTTCATGTCGGTTCAATAGTTATGGGTGAAAGATGATCGAATAGTGGAAAATCGCATCGATAATTGCTAATTGACCATTGCTAATTGTTCTTGGTTCATTGCACCTTGTCAATTGTCCCTTTTGTGCCTCCTTTTCCCATCCATAAATTGCCTAGATCGTCTTCGTTTGTTGCCTCTCTTGTTTCTGAAAAGTATAATCAAATAAATTAGGAACAAGACCCCCAGAACGTACCAAATAGTGTAATCCGTTGTTGTGCTTTCCATACCTAAAATTACCTTTTTATATCCGGATAGTGAAATGTTCCTTTTGCTGCTCCTTCCTGATGAATAGGGCACCTAGATGATACATATCAATGCTAACCGTAATGTTGGGGAGCACTTTTAAGGCATTCCATTGCCCTTGTTTTTTGGGATTTTGATGGATTCCAGCAATCAGGATCATACTATCGTTATGAAGTTTTCCCTCAGAAAGCTGTTGTTTGAAGTGGAATTCCTCAAATTCATTGGCAAAAACCACATCATAGGTAGTTGACTTGAAAGCAATCCCAGGAAAAGATTCCAAAACAACCTGGGCAGCCTCAAGATGGTCCAGAATGGAAATGTTCTGGGCATCGAAATACGCAATACTTTTAAGTAAAACGTCAATGGGTTTAGTGCCGTGCCTTTTTTTCATTCCGTAAAGGCACTTGGTCACGAAGTTGAACACAAAGGGGGAGTGCACCCCATGTTCGTTGGTAGACTTAAGAATGAAATTAAGATACGATACGAATTTGAACATCATTTTGATCGTATTACGATGAAAAGTTACCCTTCCAAAATAGCCGAAAGTTCAAACCAACGTTCGGTCTTGGTCTCTATGGTATCGGTAACCTGGTTGAGCTCCTTGGACAATAACGCTATATCATCTCCGCTTAATTCAGGGTCCATAAATTTATTTTGAAGCGTTGCCTTTTGCTCTTCCAGTTTCTGGATTTCCTTTTCCAGTTGTTTGTGTTCCTTTTGCTCCTGATAGGTTAATTTTCGGGAATCGTCCTTTTCCTTCCACGAAATCTTTTCGGTTTTTTCGGAACTTTGGTTCTTTGCTTCTCGCTCGGCGATCACCTTACTGTTCTCGTAGGCTCTATAATCTGAGTAGTTTCCGGGGAAATCCTCGATAACCCCGTCTCCCTTGAACACAAAAAGGTGATCCACGATCTTATCCATAAAATACCGGTCGTGGGATACCACGATCAAGCAACCCGGAAAATCGAGGAGAAAACTTTCCAGCACGTTCAGGGTAACTATATCCAAATCGTTGGTGGGCTCATCCAAGATCAAAAAATTGGGATTTTGAATCAATACGGTACATAAATACAAGCGCTTGCGTTCTCCACCACTCAATTTTTCCACAAAATCGTATTGCTTTTTTCTATCGAAAAGAAAACGCTCCAAGAGTTGTTGGGCAGAAATTTGTTTTCCCTTTTTAAGCGGAATGTAATCCCCAAATTCCCGAATGATATCAATAACTTTTTGCCCCTCCTTTATTTGGATTCCTTTTTGTGTGTAATAGCCAAATTTTAGGGTGTCTCCCACAACCACTTTTCCGGCATCAGGATGTTCAGTTTGGGTAAGCAGGTTCAAAAATGTGGATTTTCCCGTACCGTTCTGACCAATGATTCCAACCCGTTCACCTTTGGTGAAGTTATATTCGAACTTGTTTAAAATGGTTTTGTCCCCAAAAGCTTTGGAGACATTGTGCAACTCCAGAATTTTACTTCCCAAACGTTCCATGTTCAACTCAAGTTGCACTTGGTGGTCCTGTCTTCTTTGATGGGCTTTTTTCTTGATTTCCTTGAAATCGTCTATCCTGGATTTGGATTTCGTGGTTCGCGCCTTGGGCTGTCTGCGCATCCAATCCAATTCTTTTTTGAAAAGTATTTTAGTCTTGTGCTGTTCCACAGCGTCCCGTTCTTCTCGCGCTTCTTTTTCCCTTAGGTAATACGAGTAGTTGCCCTTATAGCTATAGAGCTGGTTGTTGTCCAGTTCAATGATTTCATTACAGACCCTTTCCAAAAAATATCGATCGTGGGTGACCATAAAAAGCGTCATATTTTCTTTGGAAAAATAAGCTTCCAACCACTCTATCATTTCTAGATCCAGATGGTTGGTAGGTTCATCCAAAATCAAAAGGGCAGGTTTGTTCAGCAAAGCATTGGCAAGGGCCAATCTTTTTTTCTGACCTCCGGAAAGGGTTGCCACCTTGGCATCCAACTGATCTAAATGCAGTTTGAACAGGATTTGTTTGTATTGGGTCTCAAAATCCCAGGCATTGTGCCGCTCCATGGCATCAAAGGCCTGCTGGTACCGGTCGGAATCATCGGGATGTTGCACTGCCTTCTCGTAGTCTGCTATTACCTGTAGGATCTCGTTGTCCGTAGTAAAAATGGTTTCTTCAATGGTCAGATTGGGATTGAGGTTGGGTTCCTGTTCTAGAAAAGAGATTTTAATTCCTTTTCTGGAAACTACCTGTCCGGTTTCTGAGTTGTCTTTCCCCGACATAATGTTGAGAATGGAGGTCTTACCACTCCCATTCTTGGCAATCAAGGCTATTTTTTGATCTTTATTTATTCCGAAGGAAATGTCGGAAAACAGGACCAATTCGCCATAGGATTTCGATATGTTCTCAACAGTAAGTAAGTTCATTCCGAGGGATTTGGTGGTGGTTTAGCCTTTACTAAATTTTAATAGATAGCCATATCGTATGGCCAAGGTTAATAGCAAGGGAATTAGAACTGGGGAGAAAATTTGAACCTTTATAATCCAAAGGAGAATCATTAATGCTAAAAACCCTAATGCTACCCATAGATATTTGCTAAACCAGGAAGGTAAATGTTGTGGGAAGGCGAAGATATAGGCCACTCCCAAATTCGCTGGCAAAGCCCATAAAATGTTGAAGTTCCATGGGGTAGAGGTGTGGTCGGTGGCTACCCAAAGAATCAATAAAAATATACCAATTAGCCCTGTTAGGGTAAACAAGGAAAAATCCAACCATCTGCTACGCGTACCGTGTTTATTATCCAAAAAGGTGACAATGGCCGTAAACAGAAGAAATAGGATGAACCAGAACATGGGGGATAGTGGGAAAAATCCAGTCTGTGTAATTTCCGCGTAATCCAAGACATTGCGTTCCCGTTTTACCAAAGGCTTACCATCCTTTGTGGTATTTCTCAGCTGCCTCATGGCGTAGTCAGGCAAAAACATGTGTTCTTGTACCGTGGCTTTCCGGTCTACGACCGAACCAAAGGCCACGTCAATACCAAAGCAGGCCCATGAATTTACGTTGAGGTTTTGCCGCACCAATTGTCTAAAGGTATACTGCTGATCCAAATACGATCCGTCGAATTCAATGGCATCTCCAAATTGGTCTTTTAAAATGGTTCCAGTAATGCTGGAACAATTGTTCAGCAGTGGGTCGTATAGGTAATCCCGATTTTCCGGTAGGTAGTTGGTCTCAAAAAAATTGAGCAATTGATTCTTTTCTGCAAGTGTTAGGTCCAATATTTGTTCCCTGACCCAGCGTTTTTCAAGCTCGTATTCAAATAAAAATCGGTCAAAGCTGCTTCTGGACAGCCAAAAAATCAGTCTACCCTTAACAAAATTCCCATAGAAGTTAGGCCGATTAAAATCAAAGGTGCCATAATTGTAGACCACATCAATACCTAAAACCGAATCCTGTACCCGAAAGGCCGTATGCCCAAAGAGGGAATAAAGTTCTTCACCAGGCGAACAAGTCAACAAGCTAATTTGTGATTTTTCGGATAGCGATGGGGTTTGGGAACACAATCGTCCGCCAAATAGTAGCAATAGCACCAAAAGGAAAAGTGGGAGCCTAATTTGTGACATAGTCCCGCAAATATCAGAATAAAATGCGCAAGGTGTATCCCCAAAATCAGTCACTTCATTTTTTAGCTTATTTTTACGAAAATCCCAACCCAATGAGGTCCTATATTCCCAATTTTTTAACACTTCTTAATCTATTCAGTGGTTGCGTTGCCACGGTTTATGCGGTGCTCAACCATTTGGAAATGGCAGCGCTCTTTGTTTTCATTGGTATTTTCTTCGATTTTTTCGATGGGTTGGCTGCCCGGGCCTTGAATGTGCAAAGTGAAATTGGGGTGCAACTGGATTCTTTGGCCGACATGGTCACCAGCGGACTTGTTCCGGGAATAGTGATGTTCCAATTGTTGGATATGTCCCAAACTTTAGGTTGGGAAGAAGGGCAAAGTAGTGATTTTATGGGGTTGGGCGAAAATGTGGCTCCCATCGCTTTCTTCGGATTCATCATAACCTTGGCTTCGGCCTATCGATTGGCCAAGTTCAATATTGATGAGAACCAAGTTTCTTCTTTTGTTGGCCTACCCACGCCGGCCAATACACTTTTGATTTTGTCCTTGCCGCTTATCCTCATGTACCACCATAACGATACGCTCAACGAAATCATCCTTAACCAATGGTTTTTAATGGGATTGACATTGGTAAGCGCATACCTGCTCAATTCACGAATTGAACTCTTTGCCCTCAAATTTGATAATTGGAGCTTTAAGGACAATGCGGTACGTTATCTATTTATCATAGGAAGTCTGGTTCTGTTAATGACCCTACAGTTTTTAGCCATTCCCGTAATCGTGGTTTTTTATATTTTAATATCGATGGTAAGTAAAACCCCTTGAAAAGTGGTTACGGAAAGCAAAAGATATAGATCAAAAGTAGGCCCTGTATTGCTGATTTTTATACTACTGATTTATGGGGCTGCAACTTATTTTTTGCTTATGGATTGGAATTGGACCGGAGGGGTGATCCATTTTTCGGTTATGATATTGACCTTGTACCTATTGTTTTCAATTTCGTATGAAGTCAAGGGAAGGGAATTACTGATCAATTATGCAGCTTTTTATCAAAAGAAATTGGATATATCCACGATTACCCATATCGGTGAATCGCGAAATCCCATGGGTTCGCCTGCTGCTTCCTTAGACCGTTTGGGAATTAGCTATAAAGGGGGATTTGTTTTGGTTTCGCCCAAGGACAAAAAGGGCTTTGTTGACCATTTAACTTCGATCAACCCTAGAATTACGATTCAATTAAAGGAAAAAGAGTAACTAAAAGTCCAACTTCTTTTTTCGAAGCTCAAAATTTTGTCCGAGATATACCTTTCGCACCATTTCGTCCACAGCCAATTCCTCGGGTACCCCGGCTTTTAGAATTCCACCTTCGAACATTAGATAGGAACGCTCGGTAATGGCCAAGGTTTCTTGAACATTGTGGTCGGTGATCAGGATACCGATGTTCTTGTTCTTCAATTGGGCCACAATACGCTGGATATCCTCGACAGCCACGGGATCTACACCGGCAAAAGGTTCATCCAACAAAATAAACTTAGGGTCGGTGGCTAGCGCGCGTGCTATTTCAGTACGTCTCCGTTCACCCCCAGAAAGTAAATCCCCCCGGTTCTTACGGATGTGCCCCAAACCAAATTCATCAATAAGCGACTCCATCTTCATGTGCTGCTCTTTTTTGGTGAGATTGGTCAATTGCAGTACACTCAAAATGTTTTTCTCGATGCTCAATTTTCGGAATACGGAAGCTTCCTGGGCCAAATACCCTATGCCATGTTGTGCCCTTTTGTACATGGGAAAGGTGGTGATTTCCATATCGTCCAAAAAAATCTGCCCGCCATTGGGTTTGATCAATCCCACGATCATGTAGAACGATGTGGTCTTTCCGGCACCATTTGGGCCCAGTAGCCCAACAATTTCTCCCTGGTTAACTTCAAGGGAGATGCCTTTTACGACCTTTCGGCCGCGATAGGCCTTCATGATATTTTCAGCACGTAGCTTCATAAGAATTCGCCAAAACTAAACATATTCTTCTTTGGGGTCACTGACTTTGGGATTTTTTTAAGCCTCACTGGCTTCCAGTTCCTCCCAATATTCATAAGCGCGCCTAAGATGGGGAATAACTATGGTACCGCCGATCAAAGTAGCAATTCCCAAGGTTTCCATAACCTCTTCTTTATTGGCGCCGGACTTTTTGGAGCTTTCCAAATGATACTTGACACAATCATCGCACCGCATTACTGCCGAGGCTACAAGACCTAAAAGTTCCTTGGTCTTTACATCCAAGGCGCCTTCCATAAATGCATTGGTATCCAAATTGAAAATACGCTTGAGTACTTTGTTGTTTTCGGCCAGCAGTTTTTCGTTCATCTTGGCCCGATATGCATTAAATTCCGCTACTTTATTTGGCATTTTGCTTTTCTTTTTTGGCTTCTTTTTTAACCACAATACTGGAGATGTAAATACTTGCTTGGTATAGCATTAACACCGGAATGGCAACAATAATCTGGCTGGTCACATCGGGAGGTGTAATTACCGCACATAGGATCAGCACAACCACCAATGCCATTTTCCGATATTTTTTGAGAATTTCGGGAGTGACCAACCCAATTTTCGTTAAGAAGAAGATAATAATGGGCAATTCAAACAAAATACCACAGGCTAATACAGATGCCCTGACCGTGGCAATAAAATTGCTTAAATCTATTTCGCTGGTGACTTCTTCACTTACCGTATAGGTGCCCAAAAAATTAATGGATAGCGGGGCAACGACATAATAGCCAAACAATACGCCCATAAAGAACAGGGTAGAGGCTACGAGAATAAATCCTCGGGAATATTTACGCTCATTCTCATGAAGTCCTGGACTTATAAAACGCCATAATTCCCATAAAATGTAAGGAAATCCTATTATTACTCCTGCCCATATGGAAGTCCATATATGCGCAGAAAATAATCCTGCCATAGTTCTATTTTGAATCGTAAAAGGAAACGAATCAGCACAAAAATCTGAGGTTGCACCGAAGAATGTGGCTATATTACAGAAAAAGCGATAGGTCGGGAAATCCATTCTTTTAGGTCCAAAGATGACCGTGTCAAAAATGAAGGACTTCATTACAAATGCAAAACATGCAATGATAACTACGGCCAGCACCGATCTTATCAAATGCCATCTTAATACTTCCAAATGGTCCAAAAAGGACATTTCGTTTGGGTTGGTCTGCTCCTTAGTTGCCATTATAGGATACCTTCGTTTATAAGATTATGAATATGGACTACACCTGAATACGTTCCATTGCTAAAGGCTAACAACTGGGTGATTCCATTGTCTTGCAGAATTTTTAGGGCCTTTACGGCCAGGGTGTCCACGTCAACGGATTTTGGATCCTTGGTCATGATATCCCCTGCGGTAAGATCCCCGATATTGTCGTAAGTACTTAACATTCGCCTTATGTCCCCATCGGTGACCACACCTACTACCTTATTATTTTCCATGACAGCGGTTACGCCCAACATTTTTTCGGAAATTTCAACGATTACCTCTTTTACGCTGGAGTTGACATCCACTTGGGGCTTCTGATTGTTGATCACGATATCTGCGACCCGCAAATACAGTTTTTTGCCCAAAGCTCCTCCTGGGTGGTATTTGGCAAAATCCGCACTGCTAAACCCGCGTAATTCCAATAGGCAAATGGCCAGTGCATCCCCCATAGCCAATTGGGCCGAGGTACTGGTGGTCGGTGCCAGATTGTTTGGACATGCTTCTTTTTCCACATAGGCCCCAAGCACAAAGTCGGCTTGTTTGGCCAAAACGGATTCCATATTTCCGGTAATGCCAATGAGTTTGTTTCCCCCATTTTTGATCAGGGGAAGCAGAGCCTTTATTTCTGCTGTGTTCCCGCTCTTGGATAGGCAGACGACCACATCGTTATTTTGAATGGTTCCCAAATCGCCATGAATGGCATCGGCAGCATGCATAAAAATAGCAGGGGTTCCCGTGGAATTAAGCGTGGCCACAATTTTGGAGGCGATTATGGCGCTTTTGCCCACCCCGGTCACCACAACCCGCCCTTGGGATTTTAAAATATGTTGGACAGCAGCAGCAAACTGCTCATCCAATTGACCGATCAAATTGTGGATGGCCTTGCTTTCTGTTTCCAGGGTCCTTTTTGCAATGGATAGAATAGATTGGGTTTCGTCCAAAGTAATTAACTGATTATCTAATTGTATTCCTAAAAGAATGTCTTATATTTAAGTTTACAAAACTAAACAAACTATCTCTTACAGACCATCTAGAGGAGATAGATTACTTCTTCTTTTAAATGGATGTTTAAAATGAGGATATGAACCACCTCCCGATTAGGTTGTTTTATGTTAACAGAACGCATGGAAATGGGTCCTACCAATACTGATTTATACACCTCGCTAAAAAAATATTTTGGTTTTTCACAGTTTAAAGGACTTCAAGAAAAAGTAATCCAAAACATTCTTAATAACCATGACACTTTTGTGATCATGCCCACGGGCGGAGGTAAATCCCTGTGTTACCAACTTCCTGCCATTATGAAGGAGGGAACCTCCATTGTGGTTTCTCCCCTGATTGCCCTTATGAAAAACCAGGTGGATGCCATTCGTGGCGTCTCTGAGAACCATGGTATAGCCCATGTTCTCAATTCGTCCTTGACCAAAACTGAGGTGAAGCAGGTAAAGGAGGATATCACCAAGGGAGTCACCAAACTGCTTTATGTAGCCCCGGAATCGTTGACAAAAGAGGAAAATATTGAGTTCTTAAAAGGAGTGACCCTTTCCTTTGTCGCTGTGGATGAAGCACATTGTATCTCGGAATGGGGACACGATTTTAGACCGGAATACCGGAATCTAAGGAATATCATTAGCAGGCTGGGGGATAATATCCCAATCATTGGCCTTACGGCAACAGCAACTCCCAAAGTACAGGAAGACATTATTAAAAATCTGGGGATGACGGATGCCAAGGTTTTCAAGGCATCATTTAATAGGCCCAACCTTTTTTACGAGGTGCGCCCCAAAACCCAAAATGTTGATGTGGACATTATCCGTTTCATCAAACAAAACCAGGGAAAATCGGGAATCGTCTATTGTCTTAGTAGAAAAAGGGTGGAGGAACTGGCCCAAGTACTCCAAGTGAATGGTGTTAGCGCAGTACCTTATCATGCCGGTTTTGACGCCAAAACACGCTCCAAGTACCAAGATATGTTCTTGATGGAAAAGGTGGATGTTGTGGTGGCGACCATTGCTTTTGGAATGGGTATCGATAAACCGGATGTTCGCTTTGTGATCCATCACGATATCCCAAAAAGCATAGAGAGTTATTACCAAGAGACCGGACGTGCCGGTAGGGATGGGGGCGAAGGGCACTGTTTGGCCTTTTACGCCTACAAGGATGTGGAAAAATTGGAAAAGTTCATGTCGGGTAAACCGGTGGCCGAACAGGAAATCGGAAATGCTCTGCTGCAGGAAATTGTGGCCTATGCCGAAACATCCATGTCCCGACGAAAATTCATTCTCCATTATTTTGGGGAGGAATTTGATGAGGTAAACGGGGATGGTGCCGAAATGGATGACCATGCACGCAATCCCAAACCCAAGGAGGAGGCCAAAGACGATGTGGTAAAACTTCTCAGTGTTGTCCGTGATACCAATGAAAAATTCAAGACCAAGGAAATTGTCAAGGTATTGGAGGGCAAGGTAAATGCAATGATTTCCTCCCATAAAACGGATGAAAGGCCCTTTTTTGGTATCGGGAAGGACAAGAATGAGGCACATTGGATGGCCTTGGTGAGGCAAGTGATTGTTGCAGGGATGCTGAAAAAGGAGATTGAGCGTTACGGAATTTTAAATGTTACCCCAGCTGGGAATTCATTTTTGGAAACTCCGTGCTCCTTTATGATGACCAAGGACCACGAATATAGTGAGGAGAACAATGACGCGATCATTACAGCTGCAAAATCTAGTGGAGGGGCCGCAGATGAGGCCTTGTTAAAGCTTTTGAAGGACCTTCGTAAAAAAGAGGCCTCGAAATTGGAAGTACCGCCCTTTGTAGTTTTCCAGGATCCCTCTTTGGAGGATATGGCTTTAAAATATCCCATTCGTATCGACGAGCTTTTGAACGTTCATGGTGTTGGGGACGGGAAGGCCAAAAAATATGGTAAACCCTTTGTGGAACTCATTTCCCGATATGTTGAAGAGAATGATGTAGTGCGTCCAGATGACCTGGTGGTAAAGAGTACCGGGGCCAATTCAGGATTAAAGTTGTACATCATCCAGAACGTGGACCGCAAATTGCCCTTGGATGATATTGCTTCGGCCAAAGGCTTGGAATTACCATCCCTCATCAAAGAGATGGAGCAGATAGTTTTTAGTGGAACCAAACTCAATATTGGATATTGGATAGATGAAATCCTGGATGAAGACCAACAGGAAGAAATCCACGAATATTTTCTGGAGGCCGAAACCGACTCGATATCCGAAGCGATAGAAGAATTTGAAGGGGATTATGAGGATGAAGAGTTACGGCTCTACCGCCTCAAATTTATAAGTGAAGTGGCCAACTAGCCATTAATATCCACTATCCCAGTTGCCGGAACCAATGGCAGCCATGATCAATCCAAAATAGGCAATAAACAGAATCAAATAGATAAGTGCCAATCCTAGACCGATGTAGGCCAGGACCTTGCCTGTTTTTACATTGCTGAAATCTGTGTATGCACCTGGATTCTGTTGGTGTAACTGCGTTGCGGATTTGGCCTTGGTCAATGCAATAATGCTAAATATTGCCCCGAACGGCCCACAACAAAAAAAGGTGCCAACAATGGAGATGATCCCCATTGTTAGCACAGTACTGGCTCCTGGTAAAGGTTGTTGACTCATAATTAATACTATTGTCCGTATTGTTCTAGAATCTCTCTCTGCATTTCCTGAATACCTTCCATACCTATGGTGCTGAACAGGAATATGGTGTATCCTAAGTACAATACATTGAGCACAATACCAATAATTGCTAGTATTTTTCCAGTTTTTACATTGCTGTAGCCATCATAATTTTCAGGGTTCTCCATGTACAGTTTGGTGGCTTTATTGGCCAAGACCAAAGCAATAATACCGAAGATCAGCCCTAGTACCCCATAGCAACAGCATGTTACGATGGAAACGATTCCGAAAACCAGAATCAGCGTCGAATTTGGGAGTTTTTGTTTTTCCATAATCAGAGTTTTAATTGAAAAGATTAGTCATTTTTAGTACATAACTTATGATAATGGTCCCTGCCGTGACCAACATCAAAAAAAGCTTTATTTGATGTGCAAACTTCAATTTTAAAAAAAGGTTGGAAATCAAAAAAATCAAGAGTAACAGTATGGGGTATATGGCCGGGTACATTTTGAAGGCAGCCACAAAATCTCCATGAAAAAGAAGATAGGCCGCCCTTTGCATACCGCAACCAGGGCAATCAAGACCAAAAATCTTTTTGTTGAGACAGGGAAGCATAAAATCCCGGGCGTTCAATAAAAGAAAGGTGAATTGTGAAAACATGGTCTTGGTTACTGCCAAGTAAATTACTATTATTTTTGGTATTGCTGATATAAATTCAAAATATTTTTGTCAAGGAGAAATGCGCGAGTTTAAGCTTGGGGATAGGGTGGAAGTGCTGGACGAGGACATAGCGGGTTTTGTGGAAACCATCGTAGGCGATACGATTACCATAATGACCGATGATGGCTTTCCCTTGCAATATCACCACAGAGAACTTGTATTGAAAAAAGAAGGCATAAAGGTCTCCAATTTTGAAGCCCACCAGATAAAGAAACAAAAGGACGCCCCTCAAAAAAAGCGTCCTGCAACGGTTAAACCCAAACAACGGAACGAGCCCAAAATGGTCGTGGACCTACACATTAATCAATTGGTGAAATCCCCTAAGGGATTGAGCAATTTTGACATGTTGGAACTGCAACTGGAAACGGCTAAACGACAATTGGAATTTGCCATCTCAAAGCGTATCCAGAAAATCGTGTTCATCCATGGAGTAGGGGAAGGAGTGCTAAAAGAGGAACTCCAATATCTTTTCAAAAAATATGACAAGGTGAAATGGTACGATGCCGATTACCAAAAATATGGCTTGGGTGCGACCGAGGTCTATATCTTTCAGAATGGTTAGTTGGAAATTGTTGTACTTACCGTTCCAAATTCATCAATGGTCAAGTTGGTTATCCGTTCCCCATTCTCCGTTACAAAGGAAACTCCACTGAGGCGGATAATATGTTCAAACTCGGTTTCGTCCTCACTTGCTGAAGTTTCTACGATCACAGTGCCATCTTCCGCCTCAACTTCTTGCGCTACCGTGGGGGTAGCTGGCGGAATATCATCGCAAAAATAGCTAGAGCTGATAGTCCCGGAAAAATTGCGGTAGGTCAATTGCGATTGACCTGGAATGGAACTTTCGGTAACTATGGTCTCGCCAATAACCCCTTTGTTGAGCAATCCGCTGTTTAAATTTAAGATAAGGGCCTCAGTTTCATTGGTCTTAAATACAATGTTACGTCCCGAGGCTTGGGGCTGGTCGCAAAATTGGATTGCCACATTGTTAAAATCGATGGTTTCGATTTGAAGGTCACCGTCGTCGCAACCACCAATGATTAGCAAAAGTAGGATGGGGAAGAATAATTTTCTCATGCGCCAAATTTAAAGGAATTCCAATTTATAAGCCCAAGGAAGCGCAATACTTTAAAAGAAATTAACTTTATTTCGCCTATTTTTGATGATCTTTTAATTGATAGCTAACCCATGCAAAAAGTGTATCTGGATAACGCGGCCACCACCCAGGTGAGGCCCGAGGTAATTGAGAAAATGCAAGAGGCCCTGACCGAATTCTACGGAAACCCCTCTTCCACCCATAGCTATGGAAGATCGGCGAAGACGGCTGTGGAACAAGCTCGAAAAACTATCGCCAAAACCTTGAATGCACATCCATCAGAAATAATTTTTACCTCTGGTGGTACCGAGGCCGATAATATGATCCTCAGATGTGCAGTTCGTGACCTGGAGGTCAAGACCATCATTACCTCAAAAATTGAACATCATGCCGTGTTGCACACTGCGGAAGAGTTGGTAAAAGAGTATGGTATTTCATTGCGGTTTGTGGACCTGGATTCCGATGGAAACCCTTTAATGGATCATTTAAAGGAGTTGTTACAACAAGATGACAGCAAAAAACTGGTCAGTTTAATGCACGTGAACAACGAGATTGGGAATATTGTTGATATTGATGCCATTGGAGCCCTTTGTCAGGAACATGGGGTGCTATTTCATTCCGATACCGTGCAATCGGTTGGTCATTACCCATGGGATGTGCAAACAACACCCGTGGATTTTTTCACTGCTGCCGCCCACAAATTCCATGGTCCCAAGGGTATCGGGTTTGCATTTATCCGTAAAAATTCAGGCTTAAAGCCAATGATTTTTGGAGGTTCACAGGAACGCGGGTTCCGCGCAGGAACCGAACCTTTCCACAATATAGTTGGGTTGGAAGAAGCTTTTGTGCAATCCTATGATCATCTGGATGAGGAGATACAGTATGTAAAAGGTTTGAAAGAACATTTCATTGCGGAAATCAAAAAAGCCATTCCAGAAATTGAGTTCAATGGGCATTCCGGGGATATGGACAAAAGTACCTATACCTTGGTCAATGTTCGGTTGCCTTTTGACAAACAAAAAGGACTGATGTTGCTGTTTCATTTGGACATTAAAGGTATCGCCTGCTCCAAGGGTAGTGCCTGTCAATCGGGGAGCAATATGGGGTCCCATGTACTTACCGAGATTTTATCCGAAGAGGAGTTGAAAAAACCTTCGCTACGGTTTTCTTTTTCCAAATACAACACCAAAGAAGAATTGGATTACGCCATTGGCGTACTCAAAGAATTTGCGGAGAGCTAAATTTTGTTTTTGCGCTGCTTTTTCTCTTTGTCATAAGGAAATTTACGGGAGGCCAGCTTCATCATCCTATCGATGAGTTCGGTGGTGTTTTTACCCGTTTTCTTGGTAATGGCCTTTTCGTATTTCCAAAGTAATTTTCCAGATTCACCGTCGCTTACCTTTACCCCGATTCTACCGTAGTTGGCATCGCCACTAAAGTAGTCGAACAAGCTAAAGTCGGTAGGAACTCCCTTGGAAAGGAGGATGTTTAGGTTGAGGTTGCCACTGATTATACCATCCACATCTAGGATTTTGCATAGTTGCTTGATGGTATGGATGTCAAGATTTTCGTAGGTAATCCCGTTTTGCGCCAAAATGGCATTGGTATCCTCAATATTTTGGAATTCTACATTGAACTTCTTTCGCTTCTTTCGTTTGGAAAAATAGGTTTCCAAAGCATTTTGGACCTCGTATCCTTCTTTTTTGGCCAATTCCATCAGCTCGTTTCCGTCAACATTTCGTTTCAGGTCCAAATTGGCTATAAAAGGGATTATGGCAAGTAGTTCGTGGTCTTCGCTAAGTTCATCGAACCTACGGTTTTCATAGATGTTCTTCTGTGCGGTGCCAGCGGCAACCACGAGAAAGGTCAATAGAAAAAGAATTTTTTTCATCAATGTTCTTTAAAAGCGAATCCCAAATTTTAAGTTCAGGACACGGGGTGTTAGGAAGTTGGGAACCGCAAATTGCTGTTGGGTATCCACATCCCTTACCCAGGTATTTGTTATGGAATTTTGATTGTTGAACATATTGAAAATTTCAAATCCAACATTGAATTCCTTGAACTTGTGCAACCAATGCCCTTCTGGATATTGGCTTTTTCTGTCGGCAAAAATATAGGAAATTCCTATATCAGCCCTTCTATAGTCTCTTAATCTATTCTGAAAATCGTAAGGGTCGGCGTTGTTGGGAGAGCCTCCAGGAACCCCAGTGTTGTACACCATATTAAGATACAGCTTTAAGTTGGGGATGGTGGGGATATAATCTTGAAAAAGTACAGCAAACTTTAACCGTTGATCAGTAGGTCGGGAAATATTCCCCCTTTGGTCCGAGTTTTCCTTGGTTTGGAGGTAACCAAGACTGACCCAGGATTGCGCGCCTGGAACAAAGGCCCCTGTCAATCTAAAATCAAAACCATAGGCATAAGCTGTTGCATTATTGTTCGCTGCATATCTTACCCTAACATCTTCAATGGTGTAGGTGTTGATGTTGGTCAAATCCTTGTAGTATGTCTCACTTACCAAAGTAAATGGGCGGTTCCATAAATTAAAACTGAACTCGCTCCCCAACACATAGTGAATCGATTTTTGGGCCTCCACTTCAGGATTGATGGTTCCCGTGATATTCCTAAGTTCCCGATAAAAGGGAGGTTGCTGGTAACTTCCGACGGAAATGCGGAAAAAAATGTCCTTTTCCCAGTCAGGTTTTATGGAAAACTGCGCTCGAGGACTGATCAAACTTTGGGCGTTTGTCTCAAACCCTTCTCCGCTCAATCTCCAATATTGTGCCCGTAATCCAAGGTTGAAATAAATATTATGCGGTCCCAATTTGCCTTGTTCGCCATATTGCGCAAAGGCAGAAAACCTACTAGTTTTTACAAAATTTGTAGCCTGGACATTTTCATAGGCCACCAAATCACCAGCAAAGGGTTCCTCGGGCTGATTGTTGGCAAAAGCCGGCTCAAAAGGGCGGATAAAAAAACCAGCAGAATCAATAAACTGCGATTCCCGCAATTGATCTCGAATATCCTCATGTGTAAACTTGGCGCCCCATTCCACCGTGGTATTCCCTTTTTTATGGGCACCTCGATGGGCAAAATTTAAGATTAAAGCATCCAACTGGTTCCTGGCCCTTTCCAGCTCGGAACCCACTCCCCTGGAATTGGTGACCTCTCCCAAATTATCACCCCCCAGATTGGTGTCCAGCTCTCCCAATTCATAGGAAGCGATCACATCTGAGAATTCCTCCTCCTGGGTGTGATACACCGAAGCGGTCAAGGACATTTTTGTGCTGTCGTTGATCAGGTAATCGGTTTTGACCGCCGCAAGCCCACTTTCATATTTGCTGTTTTCTTGACCTTCATAAAAAATCAACAAGGCCCTTGGGTCGCTTAGGGTACCAAAATTCGTCTGTCTGGTCAAGGGTTCGTTTTTGTAGTCGTTCACCGAATAGGTTCCCAGAAAATTTAAGTGCAACCTGTCCGAAACCCGATAGGTCAAAAGACTTTGGACATCGACAAAGGTGGGCTTGAAATTGCCTTCTGTTTGCTGGCTGTTTACCAGAAGACTGTTGTTGCGGTACCGGAGTCCTGTAATGCTACTGAATTTTTTGTTTTTTGAAATGGACTCCACGGTTGCCGATGCTCCGAGTAGACTGCCTTCCAACTTCAGTCCAAATTCAACTGGACTTTTATAAGTGATATCCAAAACCGAAGATAATTTGTCACCATACTTGGCTTGAAATCCTCCGGATGAAAACTCCAAAGCGGTAATCATATCGCTGTTGACAAAACTAAGCCCTTCTTGTTGGGCAGAGCGCACAAGAAAAGGACGATACACCTGGATGCCATTTACGTATACCAGGTTTTCGTCAAAATTACCGCCACGAACATTGTATTGGGTGCTTAGTTCATTGTTGAATGAAACCCCGGGGAGTAATTTCAGGATATTTTCTACCCCTGCATTGGCCCCAGGAATTTTTCGCACAATTTCAGGTTCCACTGTGGTTATCCCTTCCACACTTTTCTCTCCGGTGGGGGAGACCTCCACTTCAGCCATTTGGGTAACCATGGTTTTCATCACCGGATTGAACCCAAAAGTTTCATTCGTTGTCAAAATCAGATTTTCGAGCACCACATTTTCATGCCCAAGATGGGAGAATGTGATGCTTATTTTGGTCTCTGCAATCAACAACAGCAAATAGTGACCGTTGGCATCTGTTGTGGTTCCGGTTTCTCCTGCATCAATGTTAACATTGGGAATGGGTTGGTTGTCTTCGTCCAAAACAGTACCCACCAGCGTGGCAGTCTGTGCATGGGTGAACGCAACCCAAAACAGGGAAAGAACGAATAGGAGGTTTTTAAAATGGGGTAACACTATTTTCTAAAAAAAGTACTCCTAAAAGTACTGGAGTTGCCTACATTATCAGTAACGACCACCTTTAGGTCGCATTGTGTCCCGTCCAAGATTTTATCGTCAAAATTGTAGGTGAGCGTCTTGGTCTTAGGTTCGTATTCCATCAAAATCCATTCGCCATTAATGGTGGCGTTGTAGGTGTTTATGCCACTAAGATCATCCGAAATTTTAAGGCTCAGATAGCTATAATTGCTCAGCCATTGTTTCTCCTTGAAATTCCTAGGTGAAATTTCTGGCGCAATCGTATCCTTGGCCAAAGTATAGGTGCCCAAAGATCTTGTGCGGGTGGTAAACGAACCCTCTCGTTTGAAGGTTTTCGCATATCTGGGCCTCATTCGGTCATCCAAACGGGCTATGAACATTTGCTTTTGATCGTCCGAGGAATACTTGGAGGCATCAAAACTAATGGTGAAATTTCGGTGGGCGGGTACCGTGTTGTTGTGTATGGCTACCGTGTCCTGCCCCTTTTTTAGTTCAATATAAAAATCCTCATAAAAGGTATTGGCTGGAAAATAAACCTTTGCGCCCCCAAGGTCAAAATTGTTGGGCTTGTCCGCAATAATAAAATCGTCGGTCTTATCCCGGTCGCGTGAAATCTTGGGATCTTCCCTTTTTCCTTCAACAGGAATAATGACCTTGGTCTGATTTTTCTCAATGTCCAAAATCAAAAGTTCCACATTGTAGGTCATACCGGGCTTAACAGTTATCTTCCCGTTGTTGTGGAGGGTTTTATAGATGCCCAAGCGATTATGCGGCTCTTTAAAACACTTTTGTATCCGTTGGCTATACTTCCCGTAGTGGGCATAGTCAATCAAGGTGTTGATGTATCGGGTTTCCCCAAAAGAAAATGTCTCAAAATTGTATTCGGAATATACCTTGCCATTTACCGTTTGCTTTACGGCATAAACGCCATTTTTGTTGGCGGCCATGTCTTGGCGGTCAAAACCATTGAATCCGAAACCTATTTCCCCGATGGCGGTGACCTTATCGGCTAGAAAAGAACCATCGGGTTGCTTGGAAAAGTTGAGCTGTATTTTTCGGGCACTTTGGTTTACTACTGCATCTTCAGAAATGGGATAGCCAAACAATCCCAAAAGCGTTGGATTTGTGGCATCCCTCACTTCGTAACCATACAATAGGGGATTGGTGGGTTTTTCGGAAACGCTACTTCTGATTTCGAAGTGCAAATGGGGGCCGGAGGAGCCACCAGTGTTCCCGGAATATGCGATAGTGCTACCTTTTGTAACTTTTAGTTCTCCATAATCAGGAAAAACTTCCACCTCAAAGGACCTCTTTTTATATTGGATTTCCTTGATATAGGCCTCAATCTCAGGGCCAAATTTTTGGAGGTGGGCATAGACAGAGGTATATCCGTTCGGATGCGCCACGTACAATGCCTTTCCATAGCCCCACAACGAAACCTTGATGCGGGTAACTGTGCCATCGGCAATGGCCAAAACGGGCAATCCCTGTCTTCTTTCGGTCTTTATGTCGATGCCCGAATGAAAATGGTTGGAACGCAGTTCACCAAAAGTACCAGCCAAAATCAAAGGGATTTCAAGGGGGGACTGAAAAGTGTCTTGTGGATATTTTTCCTGAGCCTGAAAAAGGACAGGGGTAAGCAATAGAATTCCCAGAATGTAAAATCGCATAGTGGAATTTGTAATTACCTACGAATGTAACCAATGTTTTTTTTAGGGAAAAGGCTTTCTCCTTAGTTTAGGGGCTTGTAGGGCTTTCCTCCAAGAATAATCCCAAAAGTATTGTGCGGTTAGCCAAGGTTGGTTAACTTTGTGTGATACGCATTGATGTTTGCATTATGGGCGAACTTGTTGAGATTGTTGATTCTTTGGAAAACAAGGTGAGCAAATTGTTGCACAAAATGGAATTGTTGCACAAGGCCAATGCCAAGTTGAAGGAAGAACTTAACCTCGCAAAAGAGGAAAACAAGGCGCAGCAAGAAGCCGTTAACGAATGGGAGGAAAAATATAACTCCTTAAAAATGGCAAACACCATGCTAGGCAGTAATACGAATAAAACAGAAGCCAAGCTCAAGATAAATACATTGATACGCGAACTGGACGTTTGCATAGCCAAGCTTGCAGATTAAGTTGGTGACAATATTATGGAGGAGAAGCTCAAAATAAAGCTTTCCATTGCTGATAGGGTCTATCCATTGACCATAGATCCAAAACAGGAGGAAGGATTACGCAAAGCGGCCAAGAACATAGAAAATCTGGCCAAAAAATTTGAGCAGAACTATGCGGTACGCGATAAACAGGATGTTCTGGCAATGTGTGCCCTGCAGTTCGCTTCCAAAATTGAGCAAGGTGGTATAGACAGTTCGGAGAATACCAAAGCGGCTTATGAGCGCTTAAAGGCCTTGAACGATTTGGTGCACTCCAAACTTGGGGAATAAGTTCTTTTAAATAAAATATTTGTTACTGCCCACATTGGTAATTAAATTTTGACAAACTCAACACTATTATAATTAAAAAGGGTGAGTTTAAGTTGTAAAAGCAGGCCCTACCTGTATAGGGATCCTTGAGCAGCTTGTTAGCCCTAAACCTGTAATTTGGAGTTTGTACAAGACTTCGCCCAATGTGGGCTTTTTTTATAACCAAACATAAACAACATGGATAACACTATAATTTTGGTTGTAGCGGCTGTAGTAGGATTGGTAATAGGATTTGTTATTGCCAAGATGCTGGAGAAAGGGAAGGCTGCAAAAACCATTTCCGGGGCAAAAAAAGAGGCTTCAGATCTAATAAGGGAGGCCAAAAAAGAAGGAGAGAACATTAAAAAAGATAAAATTTTCCAGGCCAAGGAAAAGTTTTTGGAACTCAAGGCCGAACATGAAAAGGTCATCATAAATAAGGATAAGAAAATTGCGGAGGCCGAAAAAAGGACCCGCGATAAGGAATCGCAGATCAGCAATGAACTGTCCAAAAACAAAAAGCTGAACGATAAACTGGAGGCAAGAATCAAGGAGGTTTCCTATAAAAGCGAGATTCTTGACAAAAAACAATCCGAAGCGGAAAAATTACATAAAAGTCAAGTACAACAATTGGAGGTCATTTCGGGATTGTCTGCCGAAGATGCCAAAAGCCAATTGTTGGAATCCCTGAAAGAAACGGCCAAGACAGATGCCATGGCCTATCTACAGAGCACCTTGGAAGAGGCAAAACTTACTGCTCAACAGGAAGCGAGAAAAATTGTGATCAATACCATTCAGCGTATTGGGACCGAAGAGGCAGTGGAAAACTGTGTTTCGGTCTTTAATCTGGAATCAGACGATGTGAAGGGGCGTATTATTGGTCGCGAAGGACGAAATATTCGTGCGCTTGAGGCAGCTACCGGTGTAGAAATTATAGTCGACGACACCCCAGAAGCAATAATTTTATCCTGTTTCGACTCCGTGAGGAGGGAGGTAGCCCGTTTGTCATTGCACCGTTTGGTTACTGATGGAAGAATCCACCCTGCGCGCATCGAGGAAATTGTAAAGAAAACCGAAAAGCAAATCAACGAGGAAATCGCCGAAATCGGGAAACGGACCGTTATCGATTTGGGTATCCATGGCCTGCACCCTGAATTGATTAAGGCAGTGGGTCGGATGAAGTACCGTTCCTCGTATGGACAAAACCTGCTCCAACACTCGCGCGAGGTTGCCAAACTCTGTGGAGTTATGGCCGCAGAACTTGGGCTTAACCCCAAAATTGCCAAGAGGGCAGGATTGCTACACGATATCGGAAAAGTTCCCAACACCGAAGTGGAGGTAGAAACCCCGCACGCTATCTTAGGGATGCAATGGGCCCAAAAATATGGGGAGAAAAAGGAAGTATGCAATGCCATTGGTGCGCACCACGATGAAATTGAAATGAACACTCTTATATCCCCCATAGTCCAGGTTTGTGATGCCATAAGTGGTGCACGTCCCGGTGCCAGAAGGCAGGTGCTCGACTCCTACATCCAACGTTTGAAGGATTTGGAGGACATTGCCTTTGGATTCAATGGGGTGCAAAAGGCCTATGCCATCCAAGCAGGAAGGGAACTACGTGTGATTGTGGAAAGTGAAAAAGTGAGCGACGACAAGGCCGCGGAACTATCCTTTGAAATTTCGCAAAAAATCCAAACGGATATGACTTATCCCGGTCAGGTAAAGGTTACCGTTATTCGCGAGACCCGTTCCGTTAACGTAGCCAAATAGAGCAACTACGGAAGCCCACCGGAGTTTCTTTCGTATTTAAAATTGAATGTATCGGAATAGGTGTGTTCCTGTTCCATAATATCCTCAATTTGCTTCACAATTTCGGGATTGTCGGTAGCAAGATTATGCATTTCTGCCTCGTCCGATGAGAGGTTGTAGAGTTCAATAGCTGCATTCGGATTTTCGGCCATATTGTAACGAACCCCTTTCCATTTTCCAAGGCGAACAGCTTGCCTTCCCCCAAGTTCATGGAATTCCCAGTACAGATGATCATGCTTAGGTTGTTCATTGCCCAAAAGCTCGGGAAGAAACGAAATGCCATCAATATTACCTGGGGTTTCCATTTGGGCAAGGTCACAGACCGTGGGCAAAAAGTCCCAGAAAGCAGAAATATGGTCCGATGTGGTGCCTGCCTTGATCTGGTTTGGCCAATAAGCGATCATGGGAACCCGAATCCCTCCTTCGTATAAATCTCTTTTGTAACCTTTTAGATTAGCATTGCTATCGAAAAAATCAGGGTCGGCACCGCCTTCCTTGTGTGGACCATTATCCGAAGTGAAAATGATGATAGTGTTGTCGGCTATACCCAAGGCTTCCACCTTGGCTCGGATTTCACCCACTTGATCGTCCAACAACGAGATCATGGCCGCAAAGGCTGTATGCGGTTCTTTTTGCGAACCATACCCTCCATTTTTATAAAATGGGCCATCGTCGACTCCAGTAAACGCTTCTTCAGGGCTAAATTGACTTCGGTGCATTTTCATATAGGTTTCGGGTGCAGCCAACTCTGCGTGGGGTATAATGGATGGGTAGTACATGAAAAAAGTACTGTCCTTATTGGTCTCAATAAAGTCCAATGCCCTCTCATGAATCACATCTGGTCCATAGGTATTGGTTTCCTTTTCTTTATTACCATCCAATACTAGCTTTTCTTGATTGTGCCAGAGGTGGTAGGGGTAATAATTATGACCTACGCGCTGGCAGTTATATCCAAAGAAATCATCAAATCCTTGGTTGTTGGGATCTCCTTCTGAGCCTGGATAGCCCAATCCCCATTTGCCATAGGCCCCGGTAACATATCCATTTTTCTTTAAAAGTTCCGCAACGGTAACCACGGTGGAAGCCATGGGATGCTGCCCTTCAGGTTTTACTTCGCGGTTGCCACGAATAAAGGTGTGCCCGGTATGCAGACCTGTCATTAATGCAGAACGTGAGGGGGCGCAAACGGTAGATCCTGAGTAATGCTGGGTAAAGAGCATCCCGTCCTGTGCAAGTTTGTCAATATTGGGCGTACTGAACTTTTGCTGGCCAGTCAGGCTAAGGTCACCATAGCCCAAATCATCCGCCAAAATATAGATGATGTTCGGTTTTTTAGCCACCTCTGGGGCAGGCTCTTTTTTGGTTGACTCCTTGCATCCTAACAGCAGGGCAAACAGCGTAAATAAGCAAAGTGGGTTTGTAAATATGGATAGCTTTGGTCGTAACATGTTTGGTGTTATTTGGTTGGAATTCGAAGTTATGGAATTATGGCACAAGATGACATCCGAACTGACAATTATCATGCTTTTCCACAGGGATTCAGACTAATTTCATAGTCGATTAAAATCAAATATCATGAAAAAGAGAGTGCCTGTTTCCGAGATAATGACCCGAGATTTGGTGACTGTAACCACCAATGATAATCTTGTAAGTGCTGAAGAACTTTTTAAAAAATACCGAATTCGGCACATCCCCGTGGTTTCTGGAAGAGAGATTGTGGGAATGCTGAGTTATACCGATTTGCTGCGGATCAGTTTTGCCGATGCTGTGGACGAGCATGAGGAAAGTGTGGACACCATGGTCTACAACATGTTCACCATTTCGCAAGTTATGGCAAGGGATGTGGTGAGCGTAAGCTCGCAGACCACCATAAAGGAGGTAGCCCAGTTTCTGGCTTCAAAAGAATTCCATGCTTTACCCGTAGTGGACGATGGTAAATTGGTAGGTATTGTGACCACCACCGACTTGATCAACTATCTGTTGGATCTGTATTAACGTGGCATAGGCCTATTCCTCCTCGTTACTGGATTCTTGGTCGGCTTCCTCTGCTTCCTTGTTGCGGTTATTTTTAAGGATGTTCAGTTTTTTCAGTTTGGCCTGCCAAGTTTCCAAAGCAGCTTTGTGCTGGTCAATGTTTTTGATAACATCCTTTACCAGGGGATTGTCTTCCGAAGCGTTGGAGAAGAATTGCAGGTTGTTTTCCAACTGCCTGATTTCTGCCTTGCTTTCGTCTATTTTTCTTCGGATAAAGGTGCGCTCATTGTTAATGGCCCTATCATCATCGGATTTGGCCAATTCTTGCATCTTGTTACCATACCGAAGTAATTCAGACTCATGCTTGTTTACTCCCAATTTCCTGAACAACGCATCAACAATTTTATTGAACTTACCGTTGATGTGCTTTTTGTTATAAGGTATGCGGCCATAGGACTTCCATTCTGCAATAAATTCCTTTAGGGTCTTAAGGTCTTTCTCATTGTCTCCAGTGAGTTGGAAGGCCTTGAGTCGGTCCAAGCACTCGTTTTTCTTGTTGTAGTTCTCGTATTCTTCTTTCTGGGACTCGTTTTTCTCTGCATGCAAACGGTTAAAATAGTGGTTGCAGGCATCCTTGAACTCATTCCAGATTTTATCCGAATATTTTCTGGGTACGTGCCCTATTTTTTTCCACTCACTTTGAATGCGTTTCATTTCAGGAGTGGCCATGTCCCTGTCTTCACTGTCTTTCAAAGCCAATGCCAAACCTAAAAGTGCCCTTTTCTTTTCAAGATTTTCCAGTTGATCCTTTTTCTGGCTCTTATAAAAGGCATTTTTATTTCGGTTGAAGGTTCTGACCGATTCCTTGAAAGCACTCCATGTCTGTTCGTTTACCTTTTGGGGAACCTTTCCTGCTTTAAAGAAGGATTCCCGCAGCGCCTCTACTTCTTTGATTTGTTGTTGAAGAGCCCTATGGTTGTGGGTAACATTATTGGCAATTTCCGTGATTGAAGCTATTATTTCCTGCTTCTTTTCCAAGTTCTTTTCATAGACTTTTTCCAACTCATGGAAATGCTCTTGCCTGCGATGGTGCATGGCTTTGGTTGCATTGCTAAAGCGCTCCCAAACTTCTTCACGCTGTTCCTTGGCCACTGGACCAATGTCTTCCTTCCAGATTTTGTGGAGGGTCTGGAGCTCCCTAAATGCCTTGCCCAGGTCAGGTTCGTTGACCAAAGCCTCTGCACGTTCCACGAGTTTTTGCTTTTCTTCCAGATTGTGTTTAAAATCCAGGTCCCGCAATTCACGGTTAAGGTGCAAAAAGTCATAGAAGATTTCCATGTGGTGGTGGTAGGTGCGCCACACATCGTTATAACTGTTTCTTGGAACAGGTCCGGCATTACGCCAGTTCTCCTGTAGTTCCTTGAAGTTTTTGTAGGTGGTATTGATATCCTCCTCTACGTTCACAAGGCTTTTGAGTTCTTCGATGATCTCCAATCTGCGTTGAAGATTGTTTTTTAAGGACTGTTCTAGCTGTTTGTAGTACTGGTCCCTTTTTTCGCGGTATTCGGAGAACACCTCGTTAAACTGCCTTTTGGCCACGGAGTTGTACCGGAAGTCGATTTCATTGCCGCCATTGGCCACAAATTCTTCCTTTTTGTGCTCTATAAACTCTTGGAATTTTTGGTCGAACTCATATTTGATAGAGCTCACATGCTTGTTAATGGCCTGGACCTTTTCATTTTTTACTAGGCGTTGCAGTTCGCCCACCAAGTTTTCCATGGACATGGAATGGTAGTCCAAAAAGGGGATATGATGTCGCTTTTCATTCTCCACATCTTCAGCATCTTCAGCGTTCGACTCTTCAATTTCCTCGATGGCCTTATCGCCTGAACCATCATCGGAGGAGGCTTCGGTATCAGCCTCACTTTCGGATGCAGTTTCAACTGCCTCCTTTTCTTTTTCTTCTTGTACTGGGGTATCGGATGTGCTTGGCTCAGAATTGGGGGCTTCCGCTATCGTTGTCTTTTCAATATCCGTACTTTGCTCAGTACCACCACCTTCAGTTTCCTGAAGTTCTTGTTCGTTATCCTGCATTCGTAGTTTGTTTACCTTTTGGATTGATGATAATTATAGCCAAGTTAACAACTATATTACCCAATAACAAAAGTAGTGATTCTTCTTTTGATCAGGTTTTTTGCCTTCTGAGAGCAGAAAAGGTGTAAGTGGATGGGCGATTTAGAGGGTATTCCAAATTTCCCATGCTTTTTCCGCTTGGAATTCCAACATTTTTTGCCCGTTGCAAATGGTTGCCCCTTGTGCTTCACCTGCAGCTAAAAATGCCGTTTTGGGCGGATTATAAATCAGGTCGAACAACAGATGTTTTTCGGTGAGATGTGTATAAGGAATATCGGGTTTTTCGGTGATGTTGGGATACGTCCCTAGTGGGGAGCAATTTACAATTACCGTGTGGTCGGCGATAACTTCTGCATCCAATTCGTCATAGGTCAATTGCCCCTCCTTTTTGCTTCGCGATACATAGCAATGGGCAATACCAAGTTCATCCAAAACAAATTTTATGGCTTTGGAGGCACCTCCGGTTCCCAAGATCAAGGCTTTGATATGGTGTGGCTTTAGCAATGGTTCCAAGGATTGTTGAAAGCCGTAAAAGTCCGTGTTATAGCCTTTCAGGCCCTCCTTGGAGAATTTAATCGTATTCACCGCGCCAATGGTCGCGGCTTTTTCGTCCATGTCCGAAAGAAAAGGAATCACCTGTTCTTTGTAGGGTATGGTCACATTCATACCTCTTAATTTGTTTTGGGCGACCAAGGCTTCAAAATCGGAAATATCGGGAATATCAAAATTCTCATAGCTATGGTCATCCAATCCCAAATCTTGAAATTTCTGTGTGAAGTATCCCTGGGAAAATGAATAGCTAATATTTCTACCTAGTAGCCCGAACCTTTTTTCTTTCCTTTCTATTTTTTCCATACCAATCCAACAGTAATAAAACGAAAATTCCTAGAATAACAAATACCACGGCCCACCATGTCTCCATTTCCGAAATATTTGGAAAATAGCGTTCGTAATTGTGCACCACCTTATCCCCATTAGTATCAAGCAGGGGATTTCCAAGCGCATCCATTTTGTACATGGTTCGCTTCCAGGGCCATAAAACACCAAGTGAACCGGTTATAAAACCCAGAATCATGGCGGTGGACATTTTTTTGTAATGCTTCAGCACATAGCTCAACAAATGGGAAAAGGTAACCAAGCCTGTGGCGGATCCCAAGGTAAAGACAGCCAAGATTTTTAGGGTCTGCATCCGTTTTGGGTTGTCCATAAAACCAAAATCACCCACAAAAATTTCAGAAAGGGTGTCGTATAGTGCATTAACGGAATCCACTAATAATAGCACATAGTTCCCAAGCAGAATAAGGATAAAGGAGCCGGAAAGTCCCGGGAGGGTCATCCCAGAAACACTAATGATCCCACAGAAGAAAATGAAAATCAAGTTGTCGTTTTCGGTGGCCGGACTTAAAAAACTGATGGATATTCCCACTATCAATCCAATAAGCCCGCATGAAATGGTACGCTGGTTCCAATGATTAAAATCCTTGCCGATATAATAGATAGAGCCAAGAATCATCCCAAAAAAACCGGCCCAGACATAGAGTTCCTTTTGCTCCAGGAAATAATCCAGCACCCTAGAAATACTAAAATAGCTGACCAGCATTCCAAAAATTAATAAGAGCAAAAATTGTCCGTTTGTATAGCGATAAAAACTCTTGAAACGTCCGTTGAAAAGGAGTTTAAATGCTTTGCCGTTAATTTTTTGAAGGGAATAAATAAACTCCTCATAGAAGCCTCCCACAAAGGCAACGATACCGCCCGAGACACCTGGAACCTTGTTGGCCGCACCCATGCATAGGCCTTTTATGACCAAAAAGAAATTGTCAAGAAATGTTCTTGGCTGATGCATTAACAATGAAGTTTATCCTATTTCTTGGAAGCTGTTCTTTCCAGGATAAAAATAAGCGAAAAACCTACAATAGCTAGGACAATGGCGAGGAATAACTGGTTGTCCCCTTCAAAGGCTGAGGGCCAAACATTTACATCGTCCACAACAACGGTTTTGTCACCAAAGGTCTTGGTCTCCAAAACTTTTTTCCAAGGCCATATTTGAATTATTGAACCAATAATCAAACCCGTAAGAACGGCAAATGTTGGGAACTTGTACTTGCGTAAAAGCCACTTTAGAACTTTAGAAAAACTCAATAGTCCTATAACTGCACCAGAAACGAATACCAATAACTTTTTAAAATCCAATTCCGCGATGGCTGTGCTTAGGGTGCTATAGGCGCCCAATAAAATCAATATTAGGGTGCCAGATATACCGGGCAAAATCATGGCACAAATAGCTACCGCAGCGCATATAAAGAAATATAGCGAACTATCGTTGACCTCCGCACCAGGCAAAGTGGTCAGATAGTACCCAATGCCAACTCCCAAAATAAGAAATACAATATTGGTTACGGTCCATTTTGGAATTTGCTTTCCTATATACCAAATACTGGCGATAATCAGTCCTAGGAAAAACGATTTAATCAGAATTGGGTGGTATTCTAAAAGATACTTGGCCATTTTCATGAACGAAACGTAACTGATCAAAACCCCAGCCCCAAGCGCTAATACGAAGTTGCCATTGGCATCTCTCCAAAAATCCTTAAACCTGCCTTGGAATAATTTTTTAAATAAGCTTAGATCAACGTTGGCAATTGTTTGGACAAGCTCTTCGTAAATGCCTGAAACCAATGCTATGGTTCCACCTGAAATTCCGGGAACCGCATCGGCGGCTCCCATGGCCATTCCCTTTAATGTGATCAACACATAATCGATTAATCTGCGTGCTTTCATAAAATGATAGGCGTAGGAAAATCCTATTTTAGGTAGATGTCTTTTTAATTTCGGAAACAAGGTTTCTCAGCCAAGCCACTTTTTGGAATTCAGGGAATTCCTCTTCGAAAAAAGGGAGCTTTTCTATATCCATGTGCATGGCTTGGGCCAGTTTTTTCTTGGCGTTCAGTACTTCATCATTTTTGAGATAAACACCTGCCAATTTATAGACCAGCTGGGCATTTTCGGGATAAAACTCCAAACCTTGCACCAGCACTTGGATGGACGAGCTATAGTCTCCGATGGTTCTTAAAACATTGGCCCAATTTAACCAAGTGTCCAATTCGTAATTTCCAAGGTCTACCGCTTGTTTGTACGCGAAATCGGCTTCGTCGAAATTACCGAGGGCCAAATAGATTTTGGCAGATTTTTTCCAGTAAATCGGGTTTTCACCATCAATGTTTATGGCCTTATTGATGTAATACAAAGCCCGCTCGTAGTTTTCAAGTTTGAAATGAAAATCGGTAATCGCCAACCATCCCTTGTCCAATAAGGGATCCTCGTGAACGGTATTGTAATAGTAATACTTGGCCAAATCGTTGTTGCCCAATTTTTCGTGGCAGCGCCCTATACGCAAATAGGCGTGCGATGTTGGGTCTTCTATGGAAATGGTGATTTCGTAGTTCTCAATGGCTTCGTTATACTTGCCCAGTTTCTCCAAAACCTTTGCTTTTTCAAAATAGGCACCGATAAAGGAATCGTCCGAAATAATGGCAAAATCGAATGAGGTGATCGCCTCGGCATACATTTCTTTGCTGAAATAGATTTTCCCTAGTTGGTGCCACGCCACTTCGCAATACGGATTTCGCTCCAGATATTGGTTAAGGAACAATATGGCACCATCAAAATCTTCCAGAAACTCATAGCAGTATACCACGTTGTACAAGGATGCGTAATCGGAATCATCAAACTCCACGCATTTTATAAAGCTTCGCTTGGCCTTTTCATAGTCGTCCATAAAAAGGTACTCCATGCCAAGGAGTGAATGGATATCAAAACTTTCCTCTGTTAAATGAAGGGCCTCCAACAGCAGGTTAACCGCCGCTTGGTGATTGTCTTGTTTGGATTGAATATTGGCCCGTTGGATGTAGATTTCCTCGTTATGGGCATCTATGGTCTGAAGTTCATCCAACAAACGCTCCGCAACCTCATATTTATCCTCAAAGACCAAAACCTCGACACGAAGCAACTTCAGCTCCAAGGAATTGGGATGCTGTTCCAAACCAATCTGGATAGCCTTTTTTCCCAAGGAGATTTTGCCGTTGTTCAAGTAATGGTGAATGATTTCCTCGAAGTCCTCCGCATCAAAAAAATACACATCATCGGTCTTGAGCATCGACTCAAATTTGCTGATGGATTTTTCCGGAAATTCGTTAGAATCTAACGCCATAGTAAGGTGTTTGGTTTAACTATGGACTTAAAATTAGCCCTTTGGAGCTATCAAAAAGTCCCATTTTTGGGGATGTTATCAACAAATTAGTTAACAGCAGTAGGCTTAAAAGTGTTTAAAATGCTAATGATTTGGTCACATCCTTCCTTAATTTCCTGCTCGGAAATTGTCAGCGGCGGTGATATTCTGACCGCTTTTGGCTCAAAGAGCAACCAAAATAAAATCAATCCTTTTTTGGCCGCGGTCAGTATGAGATAATCAGCAATTTTTTTGTTTTCAAGCAACAGGGCCAACATAAGGCCCTTCCCTCGTATTTCTTTAATCAAAGGATGTACCAAACAGGACCGTAAGAGTTTTTCTTTTGCCAGGGTTTGCTCAATAAGTTGACTTTCAGTGATTTCCTTGAGGGTTGCCAGGCTGGCAGCTGCAATGACGGGATTTCCGCCAAAAGTGGTGATATGCCCCAATTTTGGGCTTTGTTGCAGGGCATCCATTATGGTTTTGGAGGAAACAAATGCCCCTACCGGTAGTCCTGAAGCCATTCCTTTGCCGATTACCAGAATATCGGGAACGCAATTAAAATGCTCAAAGGCGAACAACTTACCGGTGCGGCCAAACCCAGGTTGGATCTCATCCAAGATCAATAAGGCCCCCACCTCGTTACAGCGTTTTCGAACCTTGGCCAAATAATCGTTTTGAGGCATGATGAAACCAGCACCTCCTTGGATGGTTTCCAAGATTACCCCAGCAGTTTTTTCGGTAATATTTTCCAGTGCTTTTTCATTATTGAATGGGATAAAGGAGACATCAGGGATCAAAGGCCTAAATGCACTCTTCCGTTCTTCGTATCCCATGAGGCTAAGGCTGCCCATGGTGTTGCCGTGATAGCCTTTGTCGGCAGCAATCAATTGGGTTCTCCCCGTGTACCTTCGGGCTAATTTTATGGCTCCTTCCATGGCTTCGGTCCCAGAGTTTACCAAATAGGTGGTCTCGAGCTGTTTTGGCAAATGTGAGGCCAGTAGCTTGGCATACGCAACTGTGGGTTGTTGTACATATTCGCCATAGACCATCACATGCATATATTGTTCCGCTTGTTGTCGCACAGCTTGGACCACGCGAGGATGACAGTGTCCCAAACTACAGGCAGAAACCCCTGCTACAAAATCCAAATGCGCTTTCCCTTGGGCATCATAAATATAACTGCCCTTGGCATGGGAAATCTGGAGCCCAAGTGGATGAGGTGTGGTCTGTGCCTGATATTTGAAAAAGTCTTCTTTCAATTAGCAATTAGCAATTAGCAATGGTCAATATCCAAAATGTGAGCAAGGATGAACTTGGGCAACAGGATTCCCACAGGTTCTTAATTGCTACTTTTTTTCACCTTGGTCTTTTTTGGCTTTGTGGCAGCCGTATTGGGATTTTGATTGGTATCTGAATCCAATGGGAGATTACCGCTCCGTTCTTGTTCTTCGGTGTCTATGTCAACAGGATTATCAATCCCCCGTATTTTCACCAATTCGATGTTGTTGTCGTCTTCGTCAAAAATATCGTCCTTGGAAAGCAGTCTTTCCTCGCCGCGCCAGATAAAACCCTTTAACTCCCTACTTTCCTCCGGAAAATCGGCCTCTGGAAAGATATCCCCATCCGGGTTGACAAAGAAGGTGATATCCTCAATATCGCTGTTGGCCATGAGCAATCTGATCTTGCTACAGATACTTTTGTTGATGCCTATGAGCTCATCGTCATCGTTGTACATGTAATAAATTACCTCGGTATTTTTCACCAAGTCGATGATTTTGAGTTCATTTTCCACAAACTTGCCAAAGAGATCTACGCCCTTGGCCTGGTTGTAACCTCTGTTCCCAATAGTGTCGATGGAGATGATAAAGGCATTTTCCAGTACTTTCAGTGAATCTAATTTCTCGGTCTCCAAGTCGGAAATTAGGTGGATACTGTCCCCAGTAATCTGATTGTCCAGGTTCCAAAGTATGGGATTGGTGATCAATTGGGTGATTCCGGTTTTTTCCTCGGAATGGATGGAATCGCATTTACCACTCAGGTCGGTTTTGTAAAACTTGGCATTTCGGAACGCACGCACAATCCTAGACTCGGGCTTTCCGGTTACCATCAGGGTATCTCCGTGAATGTATAGGGAATCCTGCTGCACCAGATTAATGGCTACGGCACGCTTGGTAGCAAAAACAGAATCATTCTCTTTGAACACTTCTGCATAATGTGCCTTGATCACTCCATTGTTGATGGTGTCCGTGACTTTTATGTTGTTGGTCGCAGAAGCAAACGAAGTAGTTTTGTCAAAGTAAACACTATCTCCCTCAATAATACGATTGCTATAATCGATTCGGGTATTTTTCACCCCATATCCGCGTTCGATTGTGGTATCGTAAAAGCCCCTTTCGCAATAGATTTTGTACTCCTCTCCCGTTATGGTTGAAGGGCCGTACATGTAGGCGTTTTTAGACCTACGGTAATAATCCAATTGCTCCGAATCAATGATGTACTCCGGATTGTCTATATGTACATCTTTGCGAAATTGGACCTTTTTTAGCTTCATGTAATAGTAGCCGACCTTACTGGTAAGCACATTTGCAGAATCGACCACCTTACCTCCGGACCGATAATAAGAAAGTTGATTTTCGCGATCAAAATAGAGCGTATCAGTGGTCAAGGTCATTTTCCCATCCGTAAGATCTACATTTTCCCAAGCCTTGGCCAAATTGCTATTGCCATCATAGTCCATTTTCCCACTGTTCATCTCTATGGAATCGCCTTGCTGCAAACGAATGTTACCAATGGCCTTTAGCCTGTTTTCCTGATTGTAGAAGATGGCGACATCGCACCAAAGATCTGCGCCCTTATGTTCGAACTGGACTTGGCGTTCATCGTCTTTGCTAAAAATGGAGGCCCCAGGGAAATTTTTTTCATCCTTGGTAAAATTGGCCCCATATACAATATTGATTTGCCTGCCTTGCACCTGCTCGGGTTCTTCCTGACCGAAAACAGGTAGCACAAAGAGCGTCAAAATAAAAAAAACAACTTGCTTCAATACCACAAATTTTGTCCAAAAGTAGGCTTTTTGCCAAAAGTAGGGGATAGGATTTAGAAAGCTTTGGGATAATTTTGAAAGGATTGCGTTTTGCCTTGGTCCCATAATGTGCATGACGAGTTTGGATTGCCAAAACGTTTATCTGGTCAGGCATGACTTCTGTCGATTTTAGGATAGTTATTAAGTTCAATTTTAATTTCTTGTTGTTCAAAATTTCCCACGATATGCGTTTTTTAATCAAATTCATTCCATTATTGGTTTTAGTACTGGGGCTTCAAGCCTGCACCGAGGTGGTACAATTGCCAGAATTCATACTAGAACACCCACTGGAGATTTCGGTTTTGGATTCCGACGGAAAAACCGAACATTCCATATACCAAGAAAATCACCCTTCGGAGTCAGGGGAGCCATTGGTCGAGGTAAGCAAAAGGGTAACGCAGTCCTCAGACGGGGGATATGTTTTTGAATATACGGTGATACCTGTGCAGCAAATGGCGGTTAATCTTCAGAAAAGATGGTCCCTGAAGCAAGGTTCTTTTAAAAGTGCGGAGTTTTTGCTTCCAGGTTTTTGGTACAAGCGGAACCTCAGGTCGCCGGAAAAAGCTCCGTCCTTTAAAACCGCTGACTATTGGTCGTTCCGGGATGATCGCATGAGTACGCCCATGGCGGTCGCTTTTGATCCCAAAGCCGAAAAATGGCTAAAATTAGAGCGCATGGATACCCTTGCCCTAGAGGAAACTCCGGATTCCACGGCAGGCAAAATTGGTATTAGAACCGATATCGGGAGTTTGGGAATTGGAAAAATGGGAGCGGACCAAATTCAATTGGCGGCCAACTTTCCTTTTAATGAAACTCCAAAATCCTATCAATCCAAACTAACACTAAATCCGGAATGGAAGGGATATTATGAATTGGACGCAGGTGATACCTTATCCGTGAGATGGAAAATCAGCCATGGAGTAGCCCAAGATTTTACCGCTTTGGTATCCAAAACTTGGGAACTGGCTTACGAGAGATATCAGCCTCAACCCGTGTCAGCCAAGAAAACGGATGCGGAAATCAAAGAGATCTTGAGCAATTATTTTTATGAAAGCTATGCCGAAACCAAGGACCTTAAGGGTTTTGCTGGTTTGTGGTTCAATACACAGACCTGTGAGAATACCGGCGTGCTTTCTGTTGGCTTTTGCGGCAAAACCTTTGCCAATGCCTACAATTTGTTGGAATATGGTCATGAGCAGGACAATGAGGAGCACAAAGCCTTGGCACGCAAAGTATTGGATGCCTATTATGCCAAAGGTTTTACGGATTCTGGCCTGATTCGGGAACTGGTATATGGGGATAACGCAGAGGATGTGTATTCGCTTAGAAAGCAAAGTGAAGGTCTCAAAAACCTTTTGTTCTTGATGGATTTCGATAAGCAACAGGGCAAGGAGTATCGAAAACTGGAAACTACCATAGCTGACCTGATGCACAAATTGACAGAGATGCAAGATGAGGAAGGTGGTTTTCCAAGGAAGTTTGATGAAGGGTACAAAGTGCTCGACGACTCCCGGGGAAGTACCCAAAGTATAATAACCCCCATGATTATGGCTGCTCGATATTTTAAGGAGCCCAAATTCTTGGAAGCAGCTATCAAGGCAGGAAACTATGCCGAAAAGTACATCATAGACCAAGCGGACTATTTTTCCTCTACCCTGGATGCGAATTGCGAGGACAAAGAAGCGGCAGCGATAGCAGCGGTGTCCTTTTATCATTTGGCATTGGCCACCGAGGGTGAAAAACGGGATAAATATGTGGACTTGGCAAAAAAGGCTGCCTATTTTGGATTAAGTTGGTACTATCTGTGGGATGTGCCCTTTGCGCAAGGAAGTTTATTAAAGGAAGCCGGTTTGAAGACTCGTGGATGGGGGAACGTATCCACCGAAAACAATCACATAGATGTTTGGGCCTTCGATTTTCCGCATGTACTGGAGTGGTTGTCCAAGGAGACCCAAGATGCCCGGTTTGGCCAGATGGCCGAGGTGATTACATCGTCCATCAAGGACCAAATGTTGCCTTATGAGGGACATATGGTAGGGGTGGGTAAAAAGGGATATATGCCCGAAATTATCCAGCACACCGTTTGGGATTATGGTGCCAATGGCAAAGGATATCTCAATGCACACATGTCCGTAGGTTGGACCGTTGCCTCTATCTGGGAAGTGTTGACCCCTGGAAGATTTCAGAATTTTATGGAACGAAACCCGGGATAGTATTTGAATGCTATTTGCTGGGGTTTAACGTAACCGAAACACCCTGCCTGAGGGTATTGTGGATTTCCGCAACCTTGTCCGTATGGGCTATGAGTTCGTCCAATTTTGATTGAGGAGCATCACCTTCAAGTTTCACTTTGTAGTTGATATTGTAACCTGGTTCACCCTCTGCGGCAAATTCTCCCGAAGCTTCCACTTCCACTTTGGTTACGGTGATGTTCATTTTTGCAGCTTCTCTATAAATATCGTTGCAAAAACATGTGGCAAGGGAAAGGAACAACAACTCGCCCCCATTGGCGGATGATCCAAAGCCTGAAGATCTGCCCGGGATGTTGATTTCGTTAATGTTTCCATTCGTTTCCAATTGTACCTGGTGGGTGTTTAGGCTGTTGACGACCTTGGCTGCTATTTTCATAGGTTGATTTTTTACAATTAGGTTTTAGTCTATTTTCTTTTCCAACACATAATCGTCCATTACAAAACCATTGCCAATATCCTGGACTACGGAGTCCACATTTATAAAGCCTATTTTTTCATACGCTTTAATGGAATTGCTGTTGTACTTGTTCACGGTCAATCGGATTTTTTTTAGGTTGAGTTCTTTGACCCTTGTTTTCATGAATTCAATGGCCCTCCTTCCCACGCCCTTGCCCCGGTGTGAACTTTGGACATAAATCTTGCTCAAAAAAAGAAAATCTTCATCCACACGGAAAGCAAAATACCCCACGGGGACCTGCTCATACTGCAATAGGAAGTAGGAATAACCATTCTTAACCTGACCTTCAATCGCGGCAGAAGATTGGAATTTGTCCAACATATAGGTCACCTGCTGTTCCCCAATTATTGGGGTATAGTGCTGGGTCCAAATATTGCGGGCCAATTCGGAAATGGTCTTAAAATCTTCAGTTGAATGTGCCGCTGTAATTGAAACCATAAGTTATTGTTGGTGTGTGATTTAGTTTATTGGAATTAGCCATACATTGTTTTCCATATCTATTTGACCTCGCATTTCTTGTTTAACCACCCTATCGGTGATTTCCAATCCTTTTAAGGCCATATTTTCGAACGTATCGATACCTCCATCCAAGAAATTTTGTCGGGTTCGATGAATATTGTATCGATTTGAAAAGGAACGATCAAAAGCTTTTTCGATGCCCTGTTTTCCAATCATAAAACCTATAAGGCCTCCCCATGTGGCTGTAGGATTGTCCGAGTCCCAACCTGCCAACGCCCCAATTTTTATGGTTTCTTTTAAATCCCCAGCTCCATAAAACAAGCTTACTAGACTGGCGGCAAAGTTAATTCCCGCCGCAAAACATCCATTGCAGTGCAAATTGCTGGAGGTGATGTTGTACCCATCCTCCTGATTGACCTGATATCGGAAATAGATGGAATCCCTGGTCTGTTCCCATGGAATACCGGATTTGAATAGTTTATGGGTGTAGTCATACATCTTGGCGGAGTAGGAGCTGTCCGGCAACACTTTCCTGGCCTCTTGTGCCATCCAAAATAGTTGTTCGGAGGTAGACTTTTTTTCCATCACTTTGGAAGCAAGCGCATGCATGGTGACATAAAAATTGGAGATGTACTCCGCATTTTGCCTAGCGGTTGTTTGAATGGACAAACGTGCCATTTTTAAAGCTATTTCCGGCCGTGCAGGGGCAAACAAACCAAAAATCTCGGTTGTCAATTGGGCATCGATCATGTCAAAATGCTCATTGTTACTAGGGTCACCTGTCGCAGGTGGAAGTATTCCACTTCGCATGAGGTCATGCGCCTTTTGGTTGGATACCCATAAATAGTTTTCCTCTTCACTTTTTATATGCTTTAACCAACCATCCCTGATTTGTCCTGGAGATAGCATGCTGGTTTGATGGGTGTGCAGCAAATGTTGGTACATGTACTCAATATCTGTATCATCATCTGCGCCCCAGATTTCTGTACTGTCCCTAAACACAAAATCGATGGTTGGAGAGATGTCACTTGGCACCCCTTCGGACCAAATATTTGGAAGATCGGGTTTGCCCCAATCCTTTCGGGTGTAGAAATCCCCCGTTTTTATCTCGCCAATATTCCCAATCTTATCCATCTCGGTTACCAAACCGGTCCAATTGGCAATACATTGTCCCAACCAAAATCCATACAATCCGTCCTTGTACCTATCTCGGGAAACGATGAGGTAATCTTCCGCTTCTCCAGAATTGTTTGGTTTTTGATCTTTGGTTCCGCAGGAACTAAAGATGATAATTAGAGACAAGATTAGATAGTTAATTTTCATACTTGCTATTTGTGATTTTGGTGTTTTCAAGGTTGGGTGTCCAATAAGGTTCGATATTTGTCAGGTAGTTTGTCTTTTAGAACTTCCTTCAATTCCTGGACCATGGCAAAATCCACCTCTGCCACATTCTTTGATTCACCTTCGGGGGAGGTATGGTCATAAAGCTCTGTAAACCCATCCTTATGAAGCGTCAAACGATGAGTTTGGGTCCTTACTGTAATCGCCCCATTGGTATATGCAAATGCAGGATTGCCCTTAAGTTCCTGATTGGATAAAATGGGCATTAAGGATTCTCCATGGACGAATTTTGGTTTTTCAATACCGCTTAAATCGCAAAGTGTCGGGAAGATATCCACTGTTTCCACAATGGCTTTGGTTCGGGTATGTGTACTTTCCATTCCTGGGTGGTGAATGATCAAAGGGGATTGCAGGGACTCCTCGAACAGACTATGCTTACCCCAGATGGCATGTTCGCCAAGGTGCCAACCGTGATCCCCCCATAGAATAACGATGGTGTTTTTGTCCGCTCCGGAACGTTTTAATTCGGCCATTACCCTTCCGACCTGCTGATCTACATAACTTACACAGGCCGCATAATGACGGCGTACCTCATCAGCAAAGTCAGGGTCATTATTTGGGTCTTTTCCCCAGCGGTTGTACTTCATAAATTCCCCAGAGGGATGCCAAGTGGTTTTCGTTTCAGGTTTTTGCCGATGTTCTGGAATGGGAATCTCGACCCCATCATACGTATCCAGGTAGGGTTTTGGTGCTCCAAAGGGCAGATGCGGTTTGATAAAACCGACCGCGAGAAAAAATGGCTTTTCATCTTGTTCTGAAAGGGTCCTTAATTGTGTTATAGCCTCTTCCGCAATAATACCATCCGGATAGTTATTATCCGTGCCTTCCGCACTTTGAAAAACGTCCATGTCCTCTGCTTTTACGCGAATTTCGCCATGGGCCAAACCATGCATTGCACCACGGGGATGCATCCATTCGGCAACGGGCATCAAGTGTTTGTCCCATGCATTGGGCATTTCCACCAAGGTACTATCATTCCAATCTGAACCACCCCTTCCTCCTGGATGGTGTGATACCTTGCCAACAGAAACTGTAGTATACCCATGGGTTTTGAACCATTCTGGCATGCTTGGGTTCGCGGTTTTGCCACCTTCCCCTATGGCTTCGGCCCGTTTGAAAAGGGCATCGTTATTTGCCCCGCCATATTGACCTGTCAATAGGGTATATCTGGAAGGGCCGCAACTTGGTGCGTTCACATAATGATTATAAAACGAGACACCTTGACTTGCCAGTTGATCTATATTGGGGGACTTAATGTGACTTGCGCCAAAACTGTTGAGCTCGGGACGAAGATCATCCACACAAAGTAAAAGTATATTGGGCCTTTTGTCTGGTTTTGGACTGCTACAGCTAACCACAATTGAAGCGCAAAGCAAGGAATAAACAAGTATTTTGATTGTTTTCATGGTCGTTTGTTGGTTGCTCAGGTCAACTGAAGGTGTGAATAAATGGTCCCGCCGTAACTACAATCTAATTTGGTCACAGTTTAAAGGTATAAAATATGAACTTTGGGGAATACCTAATCATTATCAAAACAAGTAACCACATCCTCCATAAAATAAGGATCTTGATTCACCCAAAACATATAGCTGACCCTGAGAAAATCCTTGGCAAACGCATGCAATAGCGGGACTAGGTTTTTACGTTTATTTTGACCTTCGTCCAATCGCTGATTGTAATCCAGGTCGGCCCCTGTGGTTCCTACATAATTCCCATCCTGAATCGCTATTCCCAAGGGTACCGTGAATTTATTTTCGTGCATCATCGCTAGGGTATGATTGAGTTGCCCCTTTCTGGTGACCATTAAATCCGGACCCCCCAAACCCACGCCAATTTCCTGGCCATATTGATAAATGGACCTAAGATATCCTTTGTCATCCCAGGGCAACCATTCATCGGGCATAAAGTTGGCGTATTGCATGGTGGTAGATTGGGGGAAGGCTTTCTTAAGAGCAAGCATGTTGGTTTTTAAACTTTCCGCATATTGCTTAGGGTTAAAAGAGGGGTCTTCTCCGGAACTGACGCCAACAGCACTTTCTTGCAGATTGATGCCTTCGATTTTACCATCAAATTCTTTTCCCAAAGCTTGCATCAGCATAGCAAAACGATGTTGCACCTGCGGGTTCCATCTTTTAGTGACCCATCCCTCCGCTGTACCTTGATCATTAAAAGAACGGGTGCACCCTCCATCAAAATCCGAAGTCATTAGATAATCGGGAATGGCTTTGTACCTCACATCAAAGGTTACATCCTGAAATTGAATGAACAACTTTTTATTGTGCCCCAGAAGGTAATTGTAATCCTCATGGATTGTTGAAAAGTCGTATCTACCCCGTTGCGGTTCCAATTGGCGCCAGGAGTACATTATTTGGGCGCCAACAATGCGCTTGACCCTAAGAAAAGGATGATCGTGAATTTGTTCCCTGTCCCTTGAGAAATAGACAAAATGTTTGATGCTGTCACTTTCCAATGGGCAAGCGGCCCCCAAATATTGTTTGTAGGCATGCGCATATCGATTCGCGGGCTCACTGCTTTGCCCGGCTACATGGACAACTACAAAAAGCCCGAGGACAATGGAACAGATTAGTTTGCTGAAGTTCATTGATTGGAAATGGCTATATACTTGCATGTAATTGGTTCTGTAGATGGCAACTTTGATTTTAATGGTCCCCCCGTCCCAAATAAGCTCTGATGGATGTAATCAGACCTTCAGGATTAAAGGTAATAACATCCACTACAAAGAGCTCTTCACTTCCATTCACGGTAATTTTCAGTTCTGCCGCAACTGTATCATCACTTTCATAGGTAGCCAAAACAGCTATGGCAATAGTGTCCGCAGCTTGAAAGTTCTTTTGCGTTTCCGCTACGGCAGTTTCTTTTCCTGTAACACGAATTTTCCAGTCCCTTAAGATTATATCCTCCGAAAACATGGCTTCGATTCCACTAAGGTCCTTGACGGCATATTTTCTTAGGTACGAAAGGCACAACTCTTTGTTAGAAATGGTTGTCATTTTAGTTGATAATTTTTGAGTTTGTCAGTCTCATGAAAAAGAACTGCCTTTGTTGTTAGCTATATGTTTGGTGATGGCATTTTTAAGTTGGTCATACTCGGTTTGAATCAACCAATGTCCGGCATCCAATTCCAAGAACTCGTAGTCACTTTTCATGTACTGGTGGCCTTCATTGACCCCGAAAGCCCCAATGGCGAGGTCTTGGTTGCCCCAAATAAACAAGGTGGGCACTTGAATATTCCCTAAAATTTGACCTATGGCCGCCTTCTTCAATAGTTCATAATTGCTGCGATAATAGTTTATGGCCGCAGTAAGTTGCCTAGGGTTTCGGAATACTTTTAAATAATCAGCCACCTGCTCGGGCTCGCTATGTCGCCAAAACTTTCTGAAAACCTTAAAGTCATTTTTGCGAAGCATTTTTTCTGGGAGGAGGGGCCATTGAAAATCCCTTACATATTGACTCATTTTACGTTGGCCCTCGTCCAAAACCATGGCTTTACCAAAAGCTTGGAGATGCGGAACGGAAACCCCGGTCCAGCTTAGGATGGCTTGGGGATGGTCGTGAACCACTTTCCATCCAATCACCGCCCCCCAATCGTGCCCTACAAGATGGAACTTATCCTTGCCCAGGAATTGGGAAATGCCCATAACATCCTTGGACAGTTTATCCAGACTGTAATGTCTTTTTCCCCTCGGACAAGCCCCTTTGCTATACCCCCTTAAGTTGGGTGCAACACCATAGTAGCTCTCTTCGGGAAAGGTGGACATCAGCCTTTTCCACATGTACGAGGTCTCAGGAAATCCATGCAGAAAAATTATGGGTTCGCCCTGTGGGTTTCCATGGGTTCGGCAATCAAAGCGGTATTTTCCAATGGGTATTTGAATGGTTTCTTGCATGGATTGCAGTAGTGGTCGGTGGTTTTGGTTATAGCTAGGCTGTACTTCTGATTGTACTTATCTAAAAATAAGAAAACTTAGGTGGAACGAACTATTCAATCGAAAGCAGTTTGTGAAAGCACATTTTGAGCTATAGAATTGCTCATTGCACTACGGTTCTGCTAGATTTCCGATATGTCGTCAATAAGCTATCCATCTCCGCGACCTTTTCCGGATGCGCTTCATACAGGTTAATGCGCTGTTCGGAATCGTTCGCCATATCAAAGAGAAGACCTTTGGTGTTAAAATCAGTGTATCCTGTAAGTTGCTTGAAGGATTCGGGCAGCGCTCTATGTCCGCCTGTGGAATCGTTGATGTAGAGCCAATTCTCTTTTCGTATACCCCAAGTGTTTTCAAAAGTATTATGGATGGTGGCTTCCCTAAGCGGGGATTCATATGTGTTTCCGCTGAAAACTTCCGTGAGGTCATAACTGTCGGGAGCTGCATTTTCGGGTAACTCCGCTCCGGTGATGTTGGCCAAAGTTGCCATGATATCCACTTGGGAAATCACTTCCTCGGAAACGGTGTTTGCCTTAATCTTTCCAGGCCATTTAACGATAAAGGGCACATGATGTCCGCCTTCCCATACATCCCGTTTTAAGCCCCGGAAATTCCCCATACTAAAATGACCATATTTTTCAGCTCGTTCCCAAGCATAGAACTCGGTTCCGTTATCGGCACTAAAAATGACGATGGTGTTTTCCTCCAATCCTTTTTCTTCAAGCGCCTTTAAGACTTGTCCAACAACCCAATCGGTCTGAAACATGAAATCGCCATAGCCACCGGCTTGGGATTTTCCGTCAAATTCATCATTCGGAATAATAGGGGCGTGGGGCGAAGGCAAGGAAAAATAAAGGAAAAACGGTTGCTCTTTTTCCTGGGTGTTTATCCATTCAACCGTCCTGTTGGTCAGTGTGGGCAAAACCTCATAGGGGTTCCAATCCTTTAGTCGTGGCCCTGGTCTAAATTCCCAATGGCCTTCCTTGGTTTCATAGCCAATATTGTCAAGTCCCATTTCTTCGGTTGGGGGTTCTAATAGGCGGTCGTTTTCAATCCAGGCGTAAGGTGGAAAATTAATGGTGCCATCCCCAAAGTAATAATCAAAGCCCCGGGCTAGCGGCCCTCCACTAACGGGTTGGCTCCAATCTATGTCCCTAGAGTGGTAGACATCCCTCATTTTTCCCCATTGCATAACTTTTCCCGATGGGGGGTTTTTAAATTCCCAATCCCAGCCCAAATGCCATTTACCTATACAGGCCGTGGTGTAATTTTTGGTTTTCAATATTTGGGGCAATGTGATATCGGAATCCTGGAAAAAGGGTTTCCCAAAAGGCCCAACAATACCGTGTTGCCTACGCCAATGATAGGTGCCCGTTAGCAGCGCAAATCGACTGGGAGAACAAATGCCCGAGGAACTATGTGCATCTGTAAAGCGCATCCCTTCCGAGGCAAGTTTGTCGAGGTTCGGGGTAGGAATCTTTGAATCGGGATTCTGGCAATTGAGGTCACCGTAGCCCATATCGTCCGCATAAATTATTACGATGTTTGGTAGGCGGGATTCTTTTTCTGAACAAGAACTAAATGCAATGCATATCAGAAGTAATGCAAGTATTTTTGATGGTTTCATGGTTGGTTTTAATTGGCAACTGAAAGGTATGGGATATTTCCATAGCAAAAGTGGAAATGATGTTATATAACAACAGCTTTGGTTGTATGCCGTTTTTCTTTATTCGGCATCAGTATTATAAACCAACTTTTCGAGCTTGGCCGTCCTAGATTTCAATTGCCCGTCAATAAAAAGCAGCAGCCCTTTTCCCAAATTATATTTGCTGCCGGTCCGGTCCCAAACAACGGTAACTTCTTTTCCTTGGTAAAAGACATTGTCCAAATAAAACCAATCCCAAGTATCCGGAACAAGGGGATTGAGTTCAATAAGGTGGTCTAGTCTTGGTTTAAGTCCTATGAGGTCGGAAATGACCAAATCACAAAACCCTGAATGATTATAGTCCTTGCCTCGTTCCACTCCCCCTTTTTCATTGGACCAAGTTCCGTTGTCCCAAGTTTTAAGCCTGGTTCTTGATATCCAATCTCCGGTAAATGGATTTAAGTTTTCGTCTATCCATTTTTGCTGTTCCCCATTTTCGTAGGTTATGGAATGACTTCTCGCATATTGAAGCAAAAGGGTATAATAGTCCTCTTTTGAAACCCCTCCCTTATTGGTGTAATTGTTTAGCAGATTTGCCAACCCTTTCAGTGTTTGCGTGGTGGCAAATGGCCATGACGGACCATTCCATTGGCATTCATGCCCGGTGTAATCAATTGCAAAGAATGGGTGCGAGCGTTCACAAACCGTTAGCCCGTAGGGGGCATAGAATCCAGTTGTGTCCATCACTTTTTTCCAGGCATTTGAGTAGGTAGACTTATCATCGGGCAAATTAAAGTACCAGGGTACGTAACCGATGGCCTCCCTGATGTCAATAGGTTGCGAAGTAGCCGTATAATCCCTTGGGAGCACAGTAAAGAAGCCGAGTTTCGAATTCCATAACCGCTTTTGGACTGCCTGCTTTATCATACTGGCTTTAGCGCTATAGTCTGAACTGATGGATGGGTTTCCTGTTGATTCCGCAAGCATTGAAATCGCCATTGCGTCGCCAAACATATAACTATTCATGCTAGGCCGGATGGATGACATGCTACCAATGGAGATACCCTCGTTCAATAATCGCCCACTAGCTGATACCTCCATCCCTTCCTTGGCATCATCCTGCCAAAAAAGAACATTTGTGGAATCCCGTCTTATTTTTTCCCATGCTTCATAGTTCTTTACCAAACTTGGCAATTGTTGTTCCAATATTGCATCATTTTTATGGACAGAATGAAATGCAAGTACCGCATCCGCAATCCAAAAACTGTACTGGCGAATTCCATTTCCGGATTTGGTTAACCAAAAATCCACGTAATTGGAGATGAATTTAGAATCTCTCAACCATCTTCCTTCATAAATATGATGAGCAGCTGGGCAATTGATTGTATTATATTTTCCTGACCATGGAACCTTTGGCAGGAATTCGGTGATAACAAAACCATCCGGGGTATGCTTGATGTGTTTTCGGTATGTCCACCAGCGGAAGTAGTAGGTCTCTTCAATGTCTTTGTCCGGAAATTCAATAAGGGGGATGTTTTTGGATAGAAACGCAAAAGCCGAATCGTTGGGGATGTTTTGGGTATATAGTTCGTTATCCAACTGATTAAAGCGCTCTATATAGGTTTGGAAATGACAACTATCCAAGTTTAGGGCCTCTTTGTTTTTAGTACAACCCACAAGGATCAATAGAAAACCAATGATAGCAAGTTTTTCGATTTGCATATGGTAGTGATTAAAGCTGGGTTACAGCCTTGCAAGGATTCCCAAAATTGTCTAATAGTACTGTTCGAAACAGTTTTAATCCTTGTTCTTGGATATTAAAACATCCAATTCTAGATATTTCTCTTTCATGGTGCCCAGGGCAAATGCCGCTGCCGAAGCTACAAATACCGAATAATCAAGTGCTCCTTTTACTCCCGTGGAAAATGTAATGGCCAAAGCAAAAATCAGCATGAGGTAACCACTGAGTTTGGCGGTCAATTCTGTTTTAAACCCTATGATCAAACATATTCCAAACAGTATCTCGGCCCCCGTAGCAATACCCCCAACAGCCGGAACCAATGATTCTGGAATAATAGGGTTGATCAATTGGGTATACCCCAAAAAGTTTTCCCAATTGCCCCAGGCCGATATTTCTGCTGGCCATAATCCAAATCTATCGGCTACTGCGGATAAAAAACCAATTCCAATCCCCAATCGTAAGAATAGTTTGATAAATTTTTGACTCATTTTATGTGTTTATTTCGGTGCATCTTTTGAAACAGGGAGTGATGGGAACCTCATTTTATGGTATATCCCTGCTAGGTTCTAAAGATAGTTGATCAGGACCATTCCAGACGCATGATTTCCTGAAAGAAAACACACCGATGTTAACTCCTATAGGTTATTAAATGCTACAATGAAGAGATCAAAGCAAAAATATGAAGTGCACCAAAAACAAGTTCAAAGATCAATCCTTGAATTAACTGTTTGTTGGGTGATTATCGCGGTCAACCTAGAAAGTCTGGGCTTTTTGCTCTTCCATTTTACTTTGTAAAATCGTCCACTTCTGTAAAGACTTCCACGGAAACACGTTCTCCCAAATCGTGCATGGACTGCATTTGACCAGGCTTGCTATCTTGCCAGAATTTTTTCCAATCCTCTAGGGAATCCCATTTTGCTATGGTCTTTATTTCCCCGGGATTACTGTTGTTCTGTAACATAAAACTGCCTTTGGCCCCTTTGACCTCTTCATGAATTCTGTTGGTTGTTCTTTTCCAAGTGGCTATAAAAAGTTCCAAATTTTCTGGGGCTACATTCCAACTGTATATAATCCGTACCATCATTATAATTGGTTAAGCGCTGTTGTGTTATTTTAAAAGTCCAAATTGGGTGGATAAATTGCTATTCGTTGCTTAGAATTTCCCTTAAAACGGTATCAACTTGACTATTGTTCAACCCAATACCCATTTCGGGGTGGTATAATAACCGGATCAAGTCCCTGTCAATTGGGGCGTACTCCGTCGTTGTAGTCCAATCTTGTTGGAAGATACTCTGGGAATATAAATGGGAATCGTTGGCCAACCCTAGGGACTGTGTCAATTCCTCCCGTAGCAAATGTTTTTGTGCAGTGGTATTGGCCCTGACAATATCAACGTACATATGGCCCGAGGTAAACTGATCCTGACCATTCCAGAAAACGGAAAACAAACCCCAATTGGAAACGACCAAATTGGACTGATTTGGAAATATCTCGGCATATTCGAACCCCGTTCCAAAAAAGATATAATAGTTGGATTGCAAGGTGTCGTTCACAATGTTCACTTGAAATCCATCCGTGGCCAGCTCATTAATTTCCGTCTTAATCCTGTCCAATTCATCCAACAAATCTGTATCGGGATTTCCCCCGACGAATATCCTCAAATCGGAATTCCATTTTCGAGTAATCTTGCTAGCATTCCCAAATTCGAATCCCAAGGCGACTTCCTTAAAGTAATTTATCACATCGATCTCATGTTCACTCAATCCAGACAGGCCTTCTTCGTCCTTGGAGCACGACACCAAGATGAGTATGAGGAATAGGATGAATAAGATTCTATTGTTCGATTTCATAGTTTGTTACTGCAACTTACAGGGTAATCTGGTTTGGTTTAATCGAGTTTTACCGTAATGGGAAACCCGTTGAACTGTTTCGCATCCGCATTGGAGACATCACTGTCCCTTGACCAACATTCGAAGGTTGCTTCCTTTTCCTTTTTGTTGAATCGGATAAGGCCATACCCGGAACCATTCGATGGATTATCTGGATTTACATAGGCATGCATGGTGATTTTGTTGTTGAAACCATCCAAAAACCTACCGTTCCAAGGAAGTTTACCGTTCGAATTCGCGCCCGCTTTTTCGTTTTCTGGCCACCACCATCGGCTATAATAGTTGTTCACGATAGCGGGAACCACAAAGGCCCAAGGACCGTCCTCGTATTCGTCGATGCCGTGATGGATCACGGTCGCGAGGTGCTGATCCCCGGCAATGTGGACGGCATTCGCATTTTTAATGGCTTTCAAGGCTTTGTTTCTTCCAGTTTGCGGCCATCCGTTGGAATCCATATCGGCATGCAGCCGATTATCTTTATTACCATGGATGTGGGCACCCCCGCAGAAACCTGTTTGGGACAAGACCACCTTGATGTTCCCTTCATTTTGTTGCCCCCACTCGTTAAGGAAATTTAATTGCCTATCCCCAAGCAACTCTAGACCTTCCACATCAACACTTGCGGGGTCGTAGTTGGGGTCGCGGATGTGATCAGGTCGGGGACCAATTTGGGGAATTTTGCCTTTAGGTCCCGATTTGAATTTACGATCTTCGATAATGGCAAAATCAATATCGCCCACCACAAGATTGGTATAGTAGACTCCAATGCCCTGCTCGATGGGAGTGGGGTCATATGGGTCGGGTAAATGTGCTGTTTGACATCTTTCGACCATTTTCACATATTCTGGATGGAAAAAATAACCTCCGTCATTTCCTGCCATGGTCGAGGCTTTTTTGCCATATTCGCCCCAGAGGTTTCCTTGACCGATATCGTGATCGTCAGGAATGGTGATGCAGGGCCTATTGCGAAAGACTTCTCTAAATTGCATTCCGAATTTTAACCAGGCTGCGGTATGTTCGGAATGATCATAGGACTGGTCGCCGGCGAAAAACACGAGGTCGGGGTCCTGATGATTGATATTCTTTACGTACTTGTCACGATCTCCCCGGTCTTGGTTACTGTTGCAGGAAAGTGCTGCCAAAACAATTTCTTCTTTGTCCTTGGGATTCTTTCGGATCAACCCTTCAAAAGCGGCTTTTTCCCCGTGCAAAACCCGATACGGAGTGTCTTTGGTACTGTCCCAGTCATCCACGCGGAACAAGGCTGACCATCCGAGGTCGTTCACGTCCTTTGTTTGTAGCTCCTCCCATGTATCATTGCTTTTAATTTCCAAACGAACCTCCCGTGTTTCATCAGGATAGAGCGGGAAAAGTTGGGCCGTTAATTTTAGCGTTTGGTTTTGGACCGTGTATAGGGCAAATGCCACCACATTTTCGCGTTCCACTTTCACATCAATAATTTCATTGGGTTTTCGGTTCCACCAATCGTTGGTGGCAATGGTGTCGATATTGGTGAACGGTGCCGTCACCGGGGGTACAAGCTCAGTTTTGGCTGTTGGTTTGTTTTGACAGGCAAAGTTGATGACCAGAAGGGCTGTCGCACAAAGGAAAAAGGATAGGTTTTTCATGATGTTGGTTGTATGGTTGAAAGTAGCCTTGATGTTGGTTCCAAAAGTTGATGGATTACTGGATTGAAGTTAACGAATTCTCCGTGTCCAACTACTAGGAATTTCTAAATTGCCGACCTTGCCATCCACTTATTTAATCGATTCTTACCAAAACCCTTTTCCAGGTTCGGTTGTCCCCAATAACCAGGGTAACGGTTTTTATTTAATCAGTCCAGAAACATTTTTCCATTCGAGGTCTTTTTCCATTGTAAAATTCACTCGCCTTTTTTGTTGAACTTGGTCAAATAATATACTTGTTTTTTCTTGGTCAAATCTTGGTTCTTGGACATAAAAAATTATATCCCTAAATCCATTATGAGTTACACGTCCGATAAAATGGGTTTTATGTCTTTCCGAAATAAATTTCTCAATTTCGTCTTCCAATTCATTTAGTATTTGTGCTTCGCTTTCGGTTGGCATTTTTCTATCGTCAATGTCCACAAGTTCCAATGTCACTTGAATCCACCAAGGGAAATATTTTTTGTTAGGATAATTGTCGTAAGATTTATTAATATTAGAAAATCCAAAGAAACCATTGTCATCTGATATTTCACTAACCTCAAACAATTCACCTGGATAAATCGGTTCAGTTGGTCCGTAAGTCTTAGGTTCTTTTTTTGAAAATAATTTTTTAAACATCTTGTTTGGGTTAAATGTGTGCTAACGGCCTCGTATAACCGTCAGTTACGGGTTAATATGCGTTAATTTTCGGTTTAGTACTGGCTTTAGCAATTCCGAGTGGATTCTAGCCTGTCCTGAGCGCCCGCTTTCCGAAGTCTCGCACGGAGGATAGGCAGTCGAAGCATAGTCGAATTCGCCGACCAGAGCAAAGCGACTGATGAACACCTTAACCAAAACAATAAGCGGTGAATAAATTGCGGTTATACATTGTTGTGTTGCGTTGATTAAATCGTTTTTGTATACCTTATTTATTCAATTGCGATTTCCACACTTTCCAATACATCATTAGCCAGACCAATATGCATAAATACGCTATTGCAAAAGTTGCAAATTCTAGAACTTTAGATAAATGACCATTTAACGAGAGCCATCCAAAAAAAGCAGAAAGAAAGAGACCAGCAATATTAATGACTATTACGCGTCGATAAGATCTAAAGAAAAATACTTTAGAATCGAATTGAGACGCCCTATAAAATGTAAATAGCATTGTTAAAGTAGTTACAAGTGAATAAAAACAAATGGCAAAGTAAAACTGATAGTGTGGTTTAATAATAAAAGAATTTAATGTGAAATGAGCTATTGAAATTGCAAAGACATTAACAGCATCAGCAGGAATTGGGATTAATTTTACAGAAATGGCATGCAAAGAGTATGATATCCAAGCATTCATTATTAGTAAAACAATCAAGATTAAACTAAGCCAATGAAAATAATCGGGATTCTCTATAGTACGAAAAATACTAACGAGATCTGCTAAAGCAACACCTAACAGAATACTACTTAGAGTAATATAAACTGTGGAATAATGACTTTTAATTAGTTCGTCATTCATATACTTTATTTTTAAAGAAGCGCTTACCGCACTATGCAATGCACCACAACGGTCTCGGCTATGATTTCGTCCCGAGTCCTCGGGATGAATTTAACCATTGTTACAACAAGTTTATTAATAACTTAGTCTTTACCCTTTAGGGCTATCTCATTTCCATTTTTCCATACCCTAACGATACTATAAACATTTTTGATGTTGGTAGTTGGGTCTCCTTCAATCAAAACTAAGTCGGCTGGAAATCCTTCCTTAACAAACCCTTTGTCTTTGAGGTTGAATGCCCTTGAAATATTTGATGTAGCAGACCTTAATGCATCAATTTCGCTAATCCCACTTTCTACAAATAGTTCCAATTCTTTAAATAGGTCAGAGCCATAATTAATATTGTGATTTGGTGGGTCTGTTCCTGCCAAGATTGGAATTCCGGCTCTATAGACTCTTAATAACTCCTGCTTCATTAAATCAATATTAACTTTTCTCCAATTCGATTCATCAGCTTTTTTCCATGCTAAAACAGTTGGAACAATGAATATCTTGCTTTCCTTTAACAATTTTAAATCTTGTTGTGTTATTTCAGAAGAATCTCTGCTCCACAGATGGGCAAAACCATCAATTCCATAACTAGCCGCTTTAATAGCGTCTGAACGCCAGGTAATATGTGCAATAGAAACTATATTGTTCTTTTTAGTTTCTTCGATTGCTTTCTTAATCATTTCATCGGTTAACGTTGGGATTTTATAAGTAGAATCACCTCTTTCTATTATAAGTTTTATAAAATCGGAACCTTCGTCAATTCTGTCGGATATGAATTTTGGAATATCTTCTACGTCCTTAATTAGTGGTACGGGCCCAAATTGAGAACCATGACCTCCTTGAACAGTTACGGTTGGTCCTGCAAAATAAAAATAAGCATGTTCTTTTGAGGTATTCCCTAAAATCTTTAGAGAGTCTGATCTTTTGGGTTGAGTGCTAAACAGGCCTAATAAGGTTAATACTCCTGATTGTACAGCTTCTTTAGTATGTTCTTTGTTAAATGCATGAACATGAGCATTTATAAAACCAGGTGTTAAAGTAAATCCTTTTCCATCAATAATGTTCTCTCCTTCAAATTCAGTAATATTTGTTTTAATAATTTCTTTAATCTTATTACTGTCTACTAAAACAGTCGCATTTTCATAGAAACTCTCTCCGTCGAATAGTTTAACATTTTGAATAATAAAATCATACCCCGATATATCCCTTTTGGATTCACAGCTTAAAATAATACTGGTTATCAGGAATAAAAAAAATAGTTTCTTCATAATATGCTATTTATCAAATTTGTGCTAACGGTCTCGTATAACCGACCGCCACGGGTTTTAAGTTTTGATTTTTCTATTAAGCACAAACTCTCTCAATTCCAGGAAGCCCCATCCATAAATTATTATACAACAAGCTATGCTTTCCCAATCCAAGTGGCTTTGTGCCATAGTTTTTCCAAGGGGCCTTGTTTATAACGTTTAAACCATAGGTGATTAAGATACAATTGAAACATAAAAATGAATATTCCAACAAGTAAACTAGCTGCATAACCTAAATATGGAGAGAGGTGCAATCCGATTGGGAAAAATATAAATGCACCAATAATGGATTGTGTAACGTAGTTTGTAAGACTCATTTTACCATACACTTTTAGTTTAGCAACCTTTGTTTTAAAGGAACAATGGTAGTATGCCGTTATAAATGAGGACACAATAACTAGGGTAAAAGCCAGTTTTTGCCACATATCCAGCGCGGTACCGATACTCCTTTTAATAATTGCACTATCTACATTATCGTACCATTCAACTTTTAAAGGATACAATACTCCAAACAATAGAGACGAAACTATAAGTGTCTTTATCCAAAATTGGGTGTTTCCTTGTGAATTGACAAACAAGTTTTTTCTGCTAAGGAGAAACCCGAGCAAGAACAACCCAATGGTTTGAACAAAGCGTCCACCGCCAATAGCCCATAATAAGCTGGCTTTTTGTCCCGTAGTAACATTTTCAATTAAAAAAGTTTTCCAGCTACCGCTTTTAACCCCTTCTTGTACAATTTTATATAAACCGCCAATATTCAAATCCGGCAAGGTGTATGAATCATTAAAACGGCTGCTTACAAAATGAAACAACTCGATAGGCTGTAAAAAGCAAATAGCAGCAATTATCAGTATTGCTTTGTCGCTCATTTTGCACACCAATACCAAGGCGAGCCCTGTAACCACAAATAACATAAGTACGTCGCCTCCAGGAAAAAAAGCCGCATTAAGTGTTGCAAAAACACTCAAAAGTAGGAGCCTCCATATAAAACGCCCCCTGAAATCAAATCCTTTATTCTGTTGATTCTTAAATTGAATGTAAAAGGTAAAGCCGAATAAAAGCGCAAAAATGGAATATCCTTTACCTGCTATAAGCGAAAAAATCACGTTAAACACTACGGAATCTAGAGCAACCAACCAGTCTGGTTGTACCATTTTATCAGGATAAACAGGGTAAATAAAATGCTCTAAACTGTGTATGATAACTATTGCCATTACGGCTAAACCGCGCAGGGCATCAACAACTTCAACTCTGGGGATACTGGGAATTGTGGTTTCTTTCATTCTCTGTTTTTATGGGTGGTTATGGTCCGGCTATGTGTATTTCAGAGCAATTGTTTATAGCCGTTGTTACTTTGCGTTTTTATATGTTTTCAATTTGTTTCAACACTTTGTCAAGTCTTTTTACTTGCGATTCTTTTTCACATTCTGTTTTCCGTTCGTTGATTATTCTCTGATAAATCTCCTTATTCCTTTCGGTTATTGAAATAGCAGATTTCTCTATGTATTTTGGAAATTGTTTTATCGGACATTTCCATAGTTGGTTGGTCAACAAACTTTCAACTTTGTCTTGATATTCCGAATATTTATTAAGCTTCGCAAATATCTCGACGCCACAATCAATAGTAATAACCGAACCTTTATTTACCGTATCTGAAATCAGGTCCAATGACTCATACAGTTCCTTGCTTTTCAAATCTGCAATTGTCATTAATGCAATCATTCCGCCCCAAACCAGTCTGTTGTTTTTATGGGATAAAAGTCCTAGGAATTCGGAATAATGGTCAGCTATCAATCCAGGTTTTATATATGCAGTTTCATAAAGTGTTTTTATGCAATCGGCTTGTATTTTTTTATCCTTGTTTTCTAGATGCTCAACAAGTTCTTTGATTGCATCCTTATTTTCAGTCTCCGCAATTTCTTTTGCTAAGGCAATATTTGCATCATTCCCTTTTTGCCCCAATACTGATGAAAGTTGATTAATTACGGTCACTGTTCCTTATTGGTTTTTCGGTTGGTGGTCAAATGCAGTACGATGGTTTGGCTATTATTTAGGGCGGTGTTGGAAATCTTAGGATTTCCAGCCGTAGTAAATCCAGCCGTTAGTTGTTTTGTAGTTTCAAGTTAACGAAAAGCAGCTATAAATTATAGCCCTTCTTGTCCAAAATCTCAAGTTTAATGAACTTTCCATCTTTCCAGTATATTTTTTTCATGTCATTCTTCCGTGTGAGAACCATGTATCCCTGTCTAAGTCCATTTTCGTCGTCAAATCCAGTTGTATCATTTTCATACACAAAATATCTTTTTTCGTAAGGACGTACTTTGGGTAAGTCCGTTCGTAATTCTCTTTTGTTTACAAAGAATTTGGTTTTTGAATCAAAAACAGAATTAAATCGAACAACAAAGTCATAGGCACAGATACATTCACATTCCACACCATCTTCTTCAAGTTCCATTTTTACAATGTTTTCTATTAAGGTGCTTTTAATTCTAAAGTCCACGCAACAAGTTGCTGAAGTCGAAAAATGGATAATCCTTGTCCCATTCGATATAGAGTCCTTGGTAAGTATTGTGTTAAGGCGATAAGCATCCGAGTTTTCATCGCATAGAACACTTAGGATTTCTGATTCAATATGCGATTCCTGTCCAAATGCCAGATTGGAAAGGGTAAGCAGAAATATTACAATCAGTTTATTCATCTAAAATGTACTACAACGGTTCGGATATGAGTAGTTGCGTGATTTAGCACGAAATTTCGCAAGTACACACCAAACTGAAAATCCGCGAGGATTTTCAGAAGTAGACGAGAACCAGCAATTGCTTATAGCCATTGTTGTGGTGTTGTTTTTTATTTTTTATCCCAATAATCACCATTTTTTATCTTTTCAGATACTGATTTGATGAATTGGTTATATTTTCCAATTGGTTCAAATTTCAATAACTCGGGATTTTCAGTCAACCATTTTTCGATAATTCCAGAAGTCCAAACTTCAGGCAACTTTTCATTATCCAAATAATTTGACATAAAAGCAAACTCATTTACCATAGTCAGTTTATCAAAATCATATTCCGATTTGTCCGTTGGGAAATGTTCAATAATATATGATTGATGATAACACTTTAAATGTTCCGCATAAAGTTTTGCGAAAACCAAAGTCACATTTTGTTTGTGAGCAGTTTTATCAATCGTTCTTAATTCTTTAAATGCTTTAATGATGTCAGTTGGAATTGAGTCCAAATTCTCCGAACGATTTGGCGAGAAGTTTTCTGCAAATTCAGTGACGATTTTATTGTAATCTTGTTTTTCGGTCTTGATATCTGATTCGGAATTCGTTTCTATTCTTTCAGTATTTTGACCTTCAGATACTTTTTCTTCTACTGTACTAGTTTCTGTAATCGTGAAAACATTGTAAATAAAAATTCCAACAACTATTGTGGTAGTTATTATTGCCAATAATGAATAGAGGTTAGTTTTATTTATACTAATTCCGTGTTTTTTTATTTCTTCCTTAGTTTTCTTTCTTACGTTCGCCTCAAACCTGCTTTTTTCCATCATTCGATATTCTATAAATAGAAGAATAGCGAGGTTGATTAAAGGAATTATTATTCCATAAATTGAGAACGAGTCATAAATTTGTGATAGGGCAAAGTAACCTCCAATTAGAATATTATTGAAAGTAAATAGTTTATCGTGAATTCTGTCGAAATATTTTAAAATATTCTGAACGCCTTCGATTTCAGTCCGCTTAAAATTTTCGTCAATTTCATCTAATTCTTTGTCGGTCATTAAACCGTGTTTTTCCCAATCAAATTCTTCTTCCATTATTTTTTGTCAAATGCACCACAACTCGTTTATATCCCCAATTTACCTCATTTTATATGGATAACCTTCCTTTATAGGCGGATAAAACCTACTTTTTTAAGCACTTGCCATATATGGCATTAAACGGTCTTGGGATTTCTTCTTTCTTTGGCCTTATGAAATACAAACCATTGACCAATTCCCAAAAGAAACAACTCTCCCATTTTATTAAAGAAGGCTATGGCTCCCCACAGGAGTTTGCCAAGGTGCTGGACCGTAACCTGGAAATGCTCTTTTATATAGAGGAAGAAGTATTTACCCCACGCGAGGTGCAAAGTGTGGTCTCAGCGCTAAGGGGCATTGTAACAATCCTTAGAATAAGGGAAAGGAAAAAGCAAATGAAAAATTGAAAATGGAAAATGGAAAATGGAAAATGGAAAATGGAAAGTGGAAAGTGGAAAATGGAAGATTGAGTTTGAGCTTGAGCTTTGAACTTGATCTTCAACCCTGGTCATTGGACTTTGTTGCTCCCTGTTTAATGCTAAATTCTGAATTCTGAATTTTGGATTGTTCGATTTCAAACCCCAAATCCCAAATCTCACTTCCTACTTTCGACATTTGACTTTGAAACTTGACCGTAAAAGTTGGCCGTTACCTTAAGACACATTAGCAATGTGCTGCGCCCAAAAAGAATAAGCACGTTTTATGCGGGAACGGGTTCTTTAAGTGTTCGGCCTTTGATCAGCAGCCAGAACATAAACACCAACTCCCCAAAAAAGGTAAAGAACAGCATATCCAAATTGGTTTCCGGGCTAAAGAAGGCGCCCAAGGTGTGGATCACATACCCCAAGCCTGCAATCAACAATAGAATTGCGAAAATTTTTGGTACATAAGTGGCCTTAAAGACCAGTATGCCCAACAATACCAAATACACCCCAAAAATGACCAGCCCGAAGGACCATTCCAATCTAAAGGCATCCACATAATACTGCATGGATTCGGCCACTTGTGCATTTGTTCCTGTAGAGTAGGTATGCACTAGGGTCAGTATTTTTATCAGATTGGTCAGCGCTACCAGATACATAGCGGTATAGATCAACCTAAACCATGCCACTAGTAGGGAGAAGTAGCGTTGCGCGGGTTTTAAAAAAAGATAGAGCGCCCAGGCCACCACAATATCGCAGAGCAGGGTGATCAAATGCAGAAAAATGCTGGTGGTAAACAGCAGTTTTTCATTACTGATGTTTTTAGCGGTGGTCATGGCATCACTCGCAATAAGCTTGGGAAAAATATAGAATTCCGCAAAAGGAACGGTAAGGGTCATAAGCAAAAGGCCCAATCCGGCAATTAAGGCGGCTTTGCCCAAAGTAAGTGTATTTTCGGTGGTAGTTGTAGTGGTCATGTCGTCCAGTTTTTATCTAAGACTGATCACCACGCATTTTGTTACCAAGCTGCTTCAAAAGGTGTTCAGGTTGTTGTGGATTCTCTCCGTCAAATCTTTTCGTACTTGCGCCTGTTTGGCATAGGTTTTCCAGGTTTTTACCACTGCATTGATTTCCTCTAGGATGTTCTTGCCTTTTTTAAGATTGTTGTCCTTGGCAATGGTCATCAAATCCTCCTTGCCGATGTTTAGTCGTTTCCCATTCACGCTCAAGGTCTGTTTGTTTACCCAATGGTTGGTGGGGTCATGGGAAAAGCAGAGGTCATAGGCAGGGGCCAGTCGCCAGTCGCCATCTTTTTTTAGGATAAAGGAAAAATTCTTGGTGTGGTCGTCATAGTTGGTGGCCAGTACGTTAAGGGCCATCCTTCGGAACATTTGCTCCGCCTCGGGGTAGGTCAACCGCAGTATGCGCATCGTTTGGAACAGCTGTTCATAGCTGTAGCCGTACATATCATTAAAATCGTAGTGCTGTATCCCGCAAAGCGATTGAATATGGTGACGGGTATTTTCCTCACGATCAAAACGCTGGGTCATAAAATGGGCCCTTCCGTTTTCTTCCAACAATTGGCATTCGCTCATGTCAATTCCGCAATCCTGAGCCATAAGATAATAGGCATATTCTACGCGCCCCCATCCCGAGCTTTCCCCAAACTGGTCCCCACTGACCCCATCCAGTTTAAGCAGCCAATGCTCAAACCCTTTGGGCACATTGCCCTGTCCGGAGCGTACTTCCTTGGTCTTTGGGTTATAGGCAATTACCGCCTTGGGGCGGGCACCTCCGGCTGAGGTTCCAATTTTAAGGATGTCCATCATGGCCTTTTCGTCATCCTTGTTCAATTGGGTCAGGAAGGTTTCGCGCTCGTTCAGCATTTTCTGGGCTACTTCCACTAGACCGTCCAGTTCCAGGGCGTAGGTATAGGCCGCTGTTTTTATCCGGGCGGGTTCAAATTCCAGTGCGCCCATACCCCTAGAGCCGATAAAACATAGCTTCTCCACGGGGTTCATGCTGTTCTCGGGTCGTCCTTGTTGGGTTAACCAGATATTGATCAGCTTGTTTCCGTATTTGTCCGGTAGGGCATCGGATAATAGACCGGACAAACCTTTGAAAGCATCTTCGGTCTCGCCCCTTGCTTTGCGCAATTCGGGAAAGCTATAGATACGGGAGCCTTGGTCCAAGGGCATTTTAATAGGGGACAGGTCCCAGCCATTTTGGGCAAATTTGGGGTCGTACTGGAAATAGCCCAGTTGTTGCGATTCATCCCAGCGAATGGCGCCAACCAGTTCCCCCCATATTTTTACCTCGGCTACATCTACCATCCTAAATCTTCTTTGTTGGGTTTAGGATTGGATTTGCCACTGGCCCTTTGTCTTTGCTGTTTTTTGAGTTTGGCATACGCCAGAGGGCTTATTTCTTCGGAAACTTGGAAGGTATCCAGAACATAAAGACTATTTAGAGCCCTAAGAATTTGGATTAGGCTCATTAAGGTAACGGGCTCACCATTCTCTATTTTGCTGATGGTCCATCGGTTTAAACCTGCTTTTTCTGCCAATTGGGCCTGCGAGGTATCTTGTTGCAAACGCAAACGCTTTATGTAACGCCCTAATTGTTCCACTATGGCAGCATCTGTCATGTGATTCCAATTGATGTTGGTATTAACCATCATTATCTGATTAAATTAATATTAATGTGTGGATTTACCAACAAATATATGCATAATTTTATGAATATTAAAATAATAATGTTAGTTAATACCATCATTAATGCTTAAAAAAGTATTTAATGTTGGTAAAAACCATCAAGTAATGATAGAAAAGAATGGTTTTGTAAAAAAATAAAGTAAAAGTGCTACCTATGAATCGTCTGCACGCGGTCTGGCCCCACGGAAACAATTTTGATGGGAACGTTCAATTCTTTTTCCAAAAAGGAGATATACTCATTTAGGGCAGGTGGAAGCTCCTCGGCCTTGGTCAATTGGGTCAAGTCTTTGGCCCAACCTTTCATTTCGGTATAAACAGGAGTTACGTTCTCACTTTCAATATTGTAGGGCAGGTGCTGAATTTCTTCACCATTGTACTTATAGGCCGTACAAACTTTCAGGGTTTTAAAACCACTAAGGACATCAGCTTTCATCATCATCAGCTCGGTTACCCCGTTAATTTGAACCGCATATTTCAAAGCTACCAAATCCAGCCAACCGCAACGTCTGGCTCTTCCAGTAGTGGCACCAAATTCATTGCCCACACGGCCCATGGTTTCACCATCCGCATCAAAAAGTTCGGTAGGGAAGGGGCCACTGCCAACACGAGTGGTGTAAGCCTTAAAAATTCCCAGTACGCGGCCAATCTTATTGGGAGCAACACCCAATCCGGTGCAAGCGCCTGCTGCAGTAGTGTTACTTGAAGTAACAAATGGATAGGTTCCAAAATCAATGTCCAAAAGGGAACCTTGGGCGCCTTCAGCCAATATTTTCTTTCCTTCGGCCTGTGCTTTGAAGATAAACTCTTCGCTATCAATAAAAGTGAGCTTTTTGAGTGTTTCCACCGCCTCAAAAAACTCGGATTCCAACTCAGCCAGATCGTATTGGATGTCCACATTGTAAAAACCGATCATGGCCTCATGCTTATCTGCCAGGGTACGGTATTTCTTTTTCCAAGCATCAAACTCCAAATCTCCAACCCGCATTCCGTTACGTCCTGTCTTGTCCATATAGGTAGGGCCAATACCCTTAAGGGTAGAACCAATTTTGGCCTTCCCTTTGGCTGTTTCAGAAGCTGCATCCAACAAACGATGGGTAGGTAAAATCAAATGGGCCTTTCTAGAGATTAAAAGCTTGGAGACAATATCAATATTGAACTTATTCAAGTTGTCCAGCTCCTTTTTAAAGATTACGGGATCTATGACCACTCCATTGCCTACTATGTTCAGTGCGTTTTTATGGAAAATTCCAGATGGAATGGTATGAAGCACATGTTTTATGCCATCAAACTCCAAGGTGTGCCCTGCATTTGGGCCGCCTTGAAAACGCGCTATAATATCATAATCCTTGGTAAGAACATCAACAATCTTTCCTTTTCCCTCGTCTCCCCATTGGAGTCCAAGCAATAAATCTACCATGAAGTGTGCTGGTTATTCGGTTAGGTTTTCTTCTTCTTTGTTACGGGTTCCGTAGAAATAAAGTGAGTGGTTGCTGATCTTGATGTCAAAAACCTCCTCGATGGTTTTTTTGATGGATTGGATACGCGGATCGCAAAATTCAACAACTTCGCCCGTATCCGTTAAAATTACATGGTCGTGCTGACGGTCAAAATAGGATTTTTCGTATTGGGCCTGGTTTTTTCCAAACTGGTGCTTGCGTACCAACTTGCATTCCAAAAGGAGCTCAATAGTATTGTAAAGCGTGGCCCGGCTAACGCGGTAGTTCTTGGTCTTCATCTTGATGTAGAGTGATTCCACATCGAAATGGTCGTCACTTTCGTAGATTTCCTGAAGAATAGCGTAGCGTTCCGGAGTTTTCCTATGCCCTTTTTCTTCCAAAAAGGAAGTGAACACATTCTTTACAATTTCCTGATTTTTAGAGTTACCCATAGCGTCTCACCAATGCTAAAGGACAAAGGTACATCTTAAAAATTAAATTCGGGAGACTTTGTCGATCCCCTCCACCTGCTTTAGGTTGTTCACCAACTTTTTAAGGATATTGTTGTTTTTTACCACCAAGGTGATCGTACCGGTAAAGGTACCCCCGTCGGCACTAAAGTTGAGGTTACGCATGTTCACATGCATATTGTCCGAGATTATATTGGTGATCTCGTTCACAAGTCCAAGGTTGTCAATCCCGGTAATTCGGATATCTGCGGCAAATTCCTCTTGGGTGGAATCTATCCATTTGGCCGACATGATTCTATAGGCGTAGCTGGACTGCAATTGAATGGCATTGGGGCAGCTTTTGGTATGCACCTTTATCCCTTCGTTCACACTTAAAAACCCGAAAACTTCGTCCCCGGGAATGGGATTGCAACATTGCGATAGTTTATAGGGGAGTTTTTCCTCTTCCTTCCCAAAGACGAGCATGTCGTATTTGGTGGTGATTTCCTCCTTGTCCACATCTTTTGGCGTGGGGTTTCTTCGGATTTTGTTTTTAAAGAAATTAAGGAAGGCGTTGTGATAGGAGGACGCAAAATCTTTGATACGCTCATTATCGATTACCCCAATTCCAACCCGATAGAAGAGGTCCAAACTCGTTTTTAACTTGAAGAAGTTCACCAGCTTGTTTATGGTATCCTCGTTCAAGGTTATTTTTTGCGACTTTAGCTTTCGTCGCAAGATCTCCTTGCCATCCGCGGCAATGCTCTTTTTCTCCTCACTGAGCGAAGATTTTATCTTGGATCGTGCCCGGGCTGTCTGCGCATAGTCCAACCAGTTTTGGGATGGCTTGGCACTTTCCGAGGTAATGATCTCCACTTGGTCCCCGCTTTGAAGTACTGAGCCAAGCGGTACAAGTTTCCCGTTTACCCGGGCTCCCCGAGTCTTTATTCCGATTTCCGTGTGTATGTGAAATGCAAAATCCAGGGCTGTGGCCCCTTTGGGCATGGATTTAAGGTCTCCTTGGGGCGTGAAAACAAATATCTCCTTGGAGTATAGGTTCAGTTTAAATTCCTCTACAAAGTCCACCGCATTTCCATTGGAATTTTCAAGGGCTTCCTGCAGGCGGTTCAACCATCCCTCAATACCTTGTTCCTTTTGATCCCCATGCTTGTATTTAAAGTGGGCCGCATAACCTTTTTCGGCAATTTCGTGCATGCGTTCGCTACGGATCTGTACTTCCACCCATTTGCCCTTAGGGCCCATTACGGTAATATGCAGGGCCTCATAACCGGTGGATTTTGGCGAGGTGATCCAATCCCGCAATCGGATTGGGTTGGGGGTAAAGTGGTCCGTAACGATGGAATAGATCTTCCAAGCCAGGAATTTTTCGTTTTTCCGATCGGATTTATACATGATCCGAATGGCAAATTTGTCGTAGACCTCATCGAAGGCAACATTTTGGGCCTTCATTTTCCTTCGGATGGAAAATATGGATTTCATCCGACCCTTGATGTCATAATTGAGCCCCTCTTTATCTAAGGAGTTTCGTATGATATTCGAAAAATCCTCGATATAGGCCAATTGCTCTTCCTCCGTATCCTCGATTTTGGCCTGGATATCGTTATAGACCTCGGGTTCAGTATACTTTAAACTGAGGTCTTCCAGATGCGTTTTAATGTTGTAAAGTCCTATCCTATGGGCAAGGGGCGCATAGATATACAATGTTTCCGAAGCAATCTTTACCTGTTTGTGCTCCGGCATGGAATCCATAGTGAGCATGTTATGGTAACGATCTGCAATTTTAATGATGATCACCCGAACATCGTCATGAAGGGTCAACAGCATTTTTCTAAAATTCTCTGCTTGTTGACTAATGTCCTTGTCCTTTTTTAGGTGTGCGATCTTGGTAAGCCCATCCACAATACGGGCAACGGTCTCCCCGAACATACGCTCAATATCGTCCAAGGTATAGGGGGTGTCCTCGACAACATCATGCAACAGTGCAGACGCAATGGAAACCGCATCGAGCCCAATTTTTGAAGCTACAATTTTGGCAACGGCAATAGGATGGAAGATATAGGCCTCTCCAGATTTACGGCGCTGGTCCTTGTGGGCATCTACGGCTACGTCAAAGGCGGAACGTATCAATTTCTTGTCGTCATTGGACAAAGTTTGATAGCTGATGCGAAGCAATTCCTTGTACTGCTTGGCAATCTCCTTATTCTCCTTTTCGATAGCAGCCTCCGTCATAGTATATTAAAATTAGCACAATCTTTAAAGCAAACCAACAAAAATTATGCCTTTAAGTTTCGTATGCGCTCAATTAAAGGAGGGTGCGAATAGTGAACAAACACGTAGGCCGGATGGGGCGTAAGGTTGCTCAGATTATTCTTGGAAAGCTTTTTTAGGGAAGTTACCAAAGGGTCGGCGGCAAATGTCGTTTTGGCATAGTTATCTGCCTGAAACTCAAACTTTCGTGACAGAAAGTTCATGGCCAGTCCGGTGATTTCCGATATTGGACTGTACAAGAGTACAAAACCGATTAGCCCAGCGTGAAAACTGGGAGTCGATACCCCAATGGCCAGGGAAATTTCCGGGGTATTGATGAATAGCGATAGGATATACAGGGTAAACCCTGTGAGCAAGAGCGAGACCACAAGGTTAAAGATAATATGCTTCCGTTTGTAATGTCCCACCTCATGCGCCAGAACCGCAACGATTTCCTCTTCGCTTAGATCATCGATTAAGGTATCGAAAAGGGTAATTCGCTTTTCCCTTCCAAATCCGGAGAAATAGGCATTTGCCTTGGTGGATCGTTTGGAACCGTCGATCACAAAGATGTTTTTCAGTTCAAAACCAACTTTATGGGCATACCCCTCAATGGCATTTTTTAAACTTCCGTCGTTTAACGGAGTCTGCTTGTTGAACAAGGGAACGATCAATCGACTGTAAAAAAGGTTCATGAACAGAATTACCGCTGCGGTCAAAATCCAGGTATAAATCCAAAAAATAGGACCTGTCCATTGGTAAAAGAGGATGAACAGCGATAAAATTCCACCTCCGAAAACCATCGCCAATATTCCTGCCTTGATTTTGTCCAAAACGAACAAACTTTTGGTGGTTTTGTTGAACCCATATTTTTCTTCGATCACAAAGGTTTGGTAGTAGGAAAAGGGCATTCCGGCAATACTGCTTGCCACCATGATGATTCCAAAAAAGATTAGGGCCATCAAGATGGGATTGTCCGTAAGACTACGGGTCGTTTGGTCTACCCATTCAAATCCGCCCAGCAACAAAAATGCCAGGGTAGCCACTAAAGAAGCTCCTTCCGAAATAGAACCAAACCGGTAATTGGTCTGCTTGTACTCCTGCGATTTTTGATATTCTTCAGCGTCAAAAACATCTTTGAGCTCATTAGGGACTTGGGAGGCAAAACGCTTGGCATTCAAGTACTCCAATACTTGATGAGCCACGTATTGCACCACTAAAATAAAAATGATGACATAGAACAGGGTAGTCTTTTCCATAGGCTAGAATCCGCGTTGCCGCTTGGCTTCAAATATAAGTATTGCAGCCGACACCGAAACGTTCATGGAGTCAATTTCACCTTGCATCGGAATAATGATGTTTTGGTCGGAATTTTGGAGCCAACTGTCCGTTAGCCCAGTGGCTTCCGTCCCCACGACAATGGCATTTGCACCTTTAAAATCACATTCCACATAATTTTTGGAAGCTGTTAGGGCCGCACAGTTGATTTGAATGTTGTTCGAATTTAAAAATTGGATGATCTCGTCCGTACTTCCCATTCCTATTTGGGTGGTAAACACACAGCCCACACTGGACCGAACAATGTTTGGGTTGTACAGATCGGAGCGTGGATTGGCAATTAAGACGGCATCGAGTGCAGCGGCATCGGCCGTACGTAATAGTGCACCAATATTCCCTGGTTTTTCCGGCGCTTCGGCTACTAAAATTAACGGATTGTCATTTATAAATTGAAGATGGGCCAAAGCATGTTCTTTGCTTTTCACCAAGGCCAACACTCCCTCGGTGGTTCCTCGGTGGGCCAATTTTTCGTAAACCGCTCTGGTCAACTGGATTTGGTCGGGAGTTGAATTTTTGACAAGTGGGTTTGTATCAAAATCTGAAAGGATTTCTGGGCAGCAAAGCAAGGTGTCAATGGAATAACCCCCTTTTTGGACCAATTCAATTTCCCGTTTTCCTTCAACAACAAAAAGCCCTGCTTTTTTTCGCTCCCGGGATTTTTCCTTGAGCAGTAACACTTTCTTGATCAATGGATTTTGCGTACTGCTAATGAATTTGTGCTCCTTCACCCCACAAAAATACATATTCTTGTAATCTCCCAATTCAGTTTTCGACAAAGGCTTTTGTGAATCAAAGAATCATGAAAAAAACAACTATCCTAGCACTGATTTTAATCATTGCTTCCTGTAAACCAGAGTCCAAAAAAGAAGAATCCAAAACAATTGAACCCACTGTTGAGACCCGGCAGGTTAGGAACTACCCAAAATTACTTGCCGATATATTTACCGCCCACGGGGGGCTGGATGCTTGGAAATCCCAACGTACGTTGACCTTTGAGCTTCCCATGGAAGATGCTAAGGAGAAACATACGATTGACCTTCGGTCTAGAAAAGATAGAGTGGACACCGAGCAAATTTCCATGGGGTCCGATGGCAAAGCTGTATGGCTAATGGATACTGAGGGACAGTACAAGGGGGACGCCGTTTTTTACCATAATTTGATGTTCTACTTCTACGCAATGCCCTTTGTGCTCGCGGATGATGGGATTGTGTACCATGAGACGGAGAATTTGGTGTATGCGGAAAAGAGCTATCCCGGTATCCGAATTGCGTATGAAACAGGAGTGGGAACTTCCCCGAAGGACGAGTACTTTATACATGTAGATCCAGAAACGGGCAAAATGGCCTGGTTGGGTTACACGGTAACCTATCGTACCGGTGAATCATCGGATAACGTTAAATGGATCAGATACGATAACTGGCAAACGGTGGAAGATTTGGTGCTTCCAAAGTCCATTACTTGGTATAATTATGAGGGTCCAAAAATCTTGGATGCAAGAAGTACGGTGAACTTCGAAAACGTGGCGCTGAGCAAGGATGCCAAGTCGGGTGAATTCTATGCAAAACCTGAAAAGGCAGTTGTTGTGGAACCTAAAAATAAGGGGTAAACCCTTGAATACTGCACTAGTCCAAAATGACAGCTTCTAGAATCCGTATTTGTGGTGGTAGCCGATGAGCAGGCCAACCACGGAGTTATAGCTTTTGATGCCTTCTTCCTGGTTGTTGGCCTTTAGAAACGTATTGAAGATGGATTTGAAAAGGGGCTCCATGGGGTTTTGGTAACGTTCCCAAAATTGGGTCACTTCTTGATAGTTCTTTTTGACTCCCGGATTAAGTTCTTCCACCAGTTTTTTGAAGGTGGGCTCGTCTTTTCGGGCCAAATCCGACAGGCAATAACCCAAGGCATGGGAATAGGCCGTGTACTTGAAATAGGGGTCATCATTTTTTGAAGTGACCAAAAAACCAATAAAATTGGTGGCGTCCTCTGCCGAATATCCCAGCTGATGCCCCACTTCGTGTCCACTTACCGTAGGCATTCGATATATTGGGGTGATACCGTTTATCTGGGCCTCGTTGGAGAAGGGGTTTAAATAGCCCCCATAACCCATATAGCTTAACGGTATGCTGAACAAGGACGATTTTAGACTTTGGTTCTTATACTCCAAGTACGGATAGTCCTCCTTTAGCTGCCCATATCCGGTTTTGGTCAATTGAAATACCTCCTTGCGATTATAGGGAAGTTTTACGGCTTTGGTGCTATCCCCGGTAAGTTGAACTTGATACTGATTGGATAGTTGGATCAAATACCTCGAGAAACTTACCAACTGCTCCTTGGTGTATTCCTTTTCAATGCCCAATTTCCAGGTTATGGGCTGCCGGTAGTAGTTCATTCCCCATAAAAAATGAAAGGCGAAATAAACAATGGACAAAACCACCGCAATATCTTTTAAGAATCCCAAAGGTTTTTCCTTGATTTTTTTCCAATTGCGGTACACGTATCTTCCGGCCAGAACAAATAAGGCCAAATAAATAATATCGCCCATTGAAAAGGGTATCCAACCGAAAAGAATCCGAAGCATTCTTGAAATAATGGGATACAGGCCTTCACTGTAATACTGTTCCACAAAGGCCGGGTAGCTTCCAATCCATTTCACCAAAACAATTTGGACAGGAAGAGCAACAGCGATAATTGTTTTTACTTTGGGTCGCATGTAAATGAATCGGGCAATAATGGAATAGTGACTTCTAAACTACTTTTTAATTTTCAATTTTTAGCCCATAAGGCTGGGTCTTAACAAAGCTTTGTGCAAAATAAAAAAGGCCGGACATCGTGTCCGGCCCTTTATCCATATTTTGAAATTCTTATTCTTGGATTCCGGTGATTTCCAAATCAAAGACCAAATCGGAATTCGGGGGAATGGGGCCACCTCCTTGTGGGCCATACCCCAAATGCGGCGGAATGAACAAGCGTACCTTGTCCCCAACCTTCATGGTCTGCAAACCTTCCTTGAAACCAGGAATCAAACGGGCATCTGGGCTATAATCCATTGGAGTTGGGAAGTATAGGCCCCTTTGCTTTTTTTGAATATTAAATTTGTTGAATTTGGTTTCTATTTCCTCGTAATTACTATCAAATAGCGTTCCGTTGGCCAGCCAACCGGCATACATTACCAGCACTTTTTGGCCAATTTTTGGTTGCTCCCCATCTCCCTTTTTTAGGGATAGTATTTTAAGACCGGAAGGTAGTTCCTCCGCCTGCTCCTTTTGGGTAGCAAGCTCCGCAGCGAAATCTTCCACCATTTTTTTGAAGGCAGCCACGGCCGCTTCCTCTTCGGCAAAATAGTCGGTTATGATCTGTACAGCATCAAACTTTTTGGCTTCCTTGCCATTGCGGACAATTTCCACTTTGTTCATCACCACATCTTCCTTTGGCTTGTTCGATGGCACATCAACCTCCACACTTGCAATGGTGTCCACAACTTCCAACCCACTTACCACTTCGCCAAAAACGGTATGCCTACCATTGAGCCAAGGCGTTTCTTTATGGGTAATGAAGAACTGGCTACCATTGGTCTTGGGTCCGGAATTTGCCATGGACAGAATTCCTTTTCTGGAGTGTGTTAGGGAATCGTTGAACTCATCCTTAAACTTGTATCCAGGATTCCCGCGTCCGGTTCCCATTGGATCACCACCTTGGATCATAAAATCCTTCATGACCCTATGGAAAATAAGGCCATCATAGAAATTCTTGTTTTTTAAGCTATCCGCTACGAAGGGGCTATTGCCTTCGGCAAGGGATACAAAACTGGCCACGGTCACTGGGGTTTTTTCGTGTTCCAGTTTAACGATAATATCGCCTTTATTGGTCTGGATATCGGCAAAGATGCCATCTCCCAAATCGGCATACTTGCTTGATTTGCATGCCAACAAGACCATGGAAAAAAGCGCAATAAGTACTAAGGGTCGTGTCATTATATTATGGTTTTAGATTTAGACTATCTTGATTAATGATGATCGTATGTAGTTCCACCGTGGATTTTAACGGGGTTCTTGGGCCTATTTGATTTCCATCCCCGTGATAGCCGAAAGCCTGGAGGGAGGGGAACAAAAAGGTTGCTCGTTCATTGATCTTGAGCAGCTTTACCGCATTTTGAAGACCTGTGAACAATTGTTCCTTGTCAACCACATAGGAGGTTGGGCCGAGTTCCTGGGCCGTATAGATGGTATCGTTTTGCAAAGTGACCAAATTATAGGAAAACAGAATTTGGTCATTGGGTTTCGGCAGGTAGGTTGCAGTTTCGTTCTTTTTCTCCAGATAATACCAGAAACCATTGGGGCTGGCGACATAGTCGTGCAAACTATCCGCATCAATGATGTTTTGTATAAGGGCTTCCTCTTGGGCCAATAAGGCCTTGTTACGTTCCACGGATTCTTTAAAAAAGCTACCGGAATTTATTTTGACGGGCCTTCTGGGCTCTGGACCACCACAACCTATCAAGAACATACCCATCAATATCATTAAAACCGCCTTCATACGTTCAATGCGTTTTTATAGGATTCTAGTACCGTATTAAATTTTTCCAAGGTTGCCTCCAGACTTAGCTCGCTTCTTCCCCCAGCGGCATTGTCATGACCCCCTCCATTAAAGTGTTCCCGCGCAAATTGGTTTACAGAGAAATCCCCAACCGAGCGGAAAGAGATTTTGATGATGCCTTCTTCCCTGTTTTCAATAAAAATGACAGCAAAATTAACGTCTTCGAGCGTCAATCCGTAATTCACGAAGCCCTCGGTATCCCCCTTTTTAAAATCGTTGTTGTCCAATTCCTCTTGGGAAAGGGTTATGTAGGCCGTTTTGTATTCAGGCAAAATGACCATATTGCTCAACGCCACCCCCAATAGGTGTAGGCGGGATGGGGAGTTGGTATCAAAAACATTCTGATGGATGTCCATGTTTTGGGCACCCTTGTCGATTAGGTCGGCCACTACGCGATGTGTTCTGCTTGAAGTTGACCGATATTTGAAAGACCCGGTATCCGTCATGATCCCGGTATACAAATTGGTGGCGATTTCCGGGGTTATTTGGTCCACGGCACCCAAGTATTCTATAAAATTATATACCATTTCACAGGTAGAACTCATGCTTATGTCAGAATAGGTGACCTTGGCATAATCCTGAGGTTGCTGGTGATGGTCGATCATGATGAAATCAGCTACCTTTTCCTTTAAAGGCGTTTCCAATTGACCAGTGCGGGACAGATCATTAAAATCGAGAGTGAAGACTACGGAAGCTTCTTCCAGGGCCCTTTTGGCTTGACTATTTTCCCTTTCATAATTTAGAATAGTATTGCAGCCAGGCATCCATTTTAAGAATTTTGGGAAATCATTGGGTGATATTACCGAAGCTTTATGCCCACTTCCCGCAAGAAATTCATGTAGCGCCAAACTGGAGCCAATAGCATCTCCATCTGGATTTTTATGGGGTATGATTACGATGTTTTGGGGCTGGGAAAGAATCGACTTTACCGTCGTGATATCCTCTAAATTCATGCGCCCAAAGATACAATAATATAATATAGAGGTATGGCTTGATGTTCTATTTTTGTCTTAACTCAAAATAGAAGTATGATACGTGTTCTGTTACTTTTTATAACTACAATCCTAGTATTGTCCTGCAGGCCCAACCCTAAAACATTGCCGTCGATAGCTGCGAATGGTGAAATTTCAAATCCCATCTTTCGGATCGCCTTTGGATCTTGCAACAAACAGGATTTGGACAATCTTTATTGGGACGATATATTGAAATTGGATCCCCAAGTATGGATTTGGGGAGGGGACAATATCTATGCCGATACAGACGACATGGAACTCCTAAAATCCCTGTATGCCCAACAAAACAAGGTTGAAGGTTATGCCCTACTAAAATCCCAGGTTCCAGTGATTGGTACTTGGGACGATCACGATTACGGTCTTAACGATGGTGGGGAGGAATTTACAATGAAAGCGGGTAGCCAGCAGGAATTTTTGGATTTCCTTGGAGTGACTCCCGAGAGCGAGCGTAGAACCCGAAAAGGGGTCTATGCCTCCCACGATTTTGAAACCCCTGAAGGAAATGTAAAGTTCTTGGTCTTGGATACTCGATATTTTAGGAGTCCCCTTGAAAAAGATCCTGACCCATCAAGAAGGTATAAGGTGAATACGACTGCTAATGCCACAATTTTGGGCAATGCCCAATGGGAATGGCTTCAAACCGAATTGAACGCGTCAAAGGCCGATTTCAATTTGATCGTGACCAGTATTCAATTTTTGTCCAGGGAACACGGATTCGAGTCATGGGGAAATTTTCCGAAGGAAATCGAAAAAATGAACCAGCTTATCACCAATTCCAAAGCTAAAGGGGTCATCATGCTATCGGGGGACAGGCATATTTCGGAATTTTCCAAAACCGTGTTGGAAGGGATGTCCTATCCCATCGTGGATTTTACCAGTAGCGGACTTACCCATTCCTATGCGGATTTCAAGGAGGAACCCAATGCCTTCAGGGTAGGAGAGGTTGTTTCTACCACAAGTTTCGGATTGATAGAATTGAATTTCAGGACCGAGGAAGTCCACTTCAAAATCCATGGAGAGAATGGGTTGATCCATCAAGAATTAAAACAAGCCTATTAAACTTGTCCGTTGATTGAAAAACCGTAAGTTTGCGCAAAATTTTTTTAAATAATGGGAAATAGAACGTTTACCATGATCAAGCCAGATGCTGTTGAAAACGGTCATATTGGCGCTATATTGGAAAAGATAACAGGTGCTGGCTTCAAGATTGTGGCCATGAAATATACCCAATTGAGCAGAAGAGATGCGCAAGAATTTTACGCAATTCACAAAGAGCGTCCTTTCTTCGGCGAGTTGGTTGAATTTATGACCCGTGGGCCCATCGTTGCTGCCATTTTGGAAAAGGACAATGCCGTAGACGATTTTCGTGCTTTGATTGGAGCTACCAATCCAGAGGAGGCTGCTGAGGGAACCATCCGTAAATTGTATGCCACCAGCATTGGTGAAAATGCGGTTCATGGTTCAGATAGCGATGAAAACGCCGGTATTGAAGGTGCTTTCCACTTTTCAGGTAGGGAAGTATTCTAAAAAATACATTTCTAAGGAAATGGAAGCCACTTTTTAAGTGGCTTTTTTGTTGGAAAAAAGTAACAGCTCCTCCCGCTTTCCTGGAGGTTTAATCGTTCCAATTTCTTGCAGTCCAATTTTGGAAAGAAGATTCCGCGATTTGATGTTTGCCGGGGTGGTGATACCCAAAATACATTCCAGATTCAAATTCTCATTGGCATGCATCATTAGCGTTTTACATGCCTCAAAGGTGTACCCGTGCCCCTCAAAGCCGGGAAGGGTTGCAAAGCCAATATCCGGATAATCCAGGTAATCCCGCTGCAAAAATCCGCATAGCCCAATGGGAGTCTTGGATTCCTTAAGGACCATGATATAAAGCCCAAACCCATGTTTTGTGTAAGAACTGACCAGGCTGTTTTTGATATAGCCAAGGGCTTGTTTTTCGGTTTTAACACCTCTATCCCCTATGAAAGTAATCCAATTGGGACTGTTTAGAAGTTCGATAATAAATTGGTAATCCTTGGGGTTTGCTTCCCGAATGACCAATCGCTCTGTTGTTGCAATATTTCCCATTTGAGTCTAGCGGAGCACCAACATTTTGATCAACTCCTTTCCCAACTCCTCATTGAGCATGGTTATAATCTTACTCTTTCCCAAGCTCAGCTCTTCCCTAAGCACCGATGAGGAAAGGGAAACATAAAGGGTTTCGTTTCTTAGTTCCACAGCCGTGGTATAATTGTTCACCCCATTTCCCATGAGTTTAACCCAAGCTTCCCGTGCATCAACCTTGTCCATGCCTTTTTGGAGCTTATTTTCCTTGATAAACTCACCCAGGGCATCCCTTAGGTTTAAATGGGAATTTTGTCGTTTGGCCATTATTTGGGTATGGTTATGGGTTGAAAACGCTTATACGAATATTGAACTCCTTCCTCGTTCCGAATGGTAAAGGACAACGAATCCAATTGAATCAAGGTCTCTTCCCATTGGTTTAAATTGTTCTGATAACTGAGGATGTAAGTTTCATGACTTTGCTGCAGTTTGAAGGATTCTGTTTGGTTGGAGGTGTGATAACTGCCGTCAAACTTTGGTTGCATCTTTTTCCTGAACCCTTGCTCCCCTTCCAACTGGATAAAATCTATAACCGGGTTGATACCGTAGTTTTTTTGGCTCCCATCCGGAAAAACCACCTCATTAATTTCCCAATAGCCATTCAGATAGGGTAAATCTTCCTGCCCAACCGTGGAATTTCCACAAGCGAGGAGGGTAAAGCACATAATAAACAACAGAAATCGGGCCATGCTACAAGTTAAATATTTTATAGCTCTGGCGTATGCTTTTTACCACATTTTCAGTGCGCTCGGCATGGGTGTCGCTTATAAACAACTGACCAAAACTGTCGTTGTCCACCAGCGATACAATCTGGGAAACCCGATGTTCATCCAGTTTGTCAAAAATATCATCCAAAAGTAGAATAGGCGTAGTTTTGGCCTGCTTCTTTATAAAATGGAATTGTGCAAGTTTCAGGGCAATAAGGAACGACTTCTGCTGTCCCTGACTCCCAAATTTTTTGATGGGATGCCCGGCAATCGTAAAATGCAGGTCGTCTTTATGGATACCCACACTGGTATACTGCAAGGCCCTGTCCTTATCTATGGCCCCCTCCAATAACGCTATTAAATCCTTGTCCTTCAGCTGACTTTCGTAGGACAACAAAATTTGCTCATCCTTTTCCGAAATATGGGCGTATTGCTCTTGGAAAATGGGAAGAAACGCAGCAATAAATGCCAACCTTTTGGAATGGATTTCCGTTCCAAGGGTGTGAAGCTGATCGTTGTAAATAGACAAGGTGTCCGGGTCAAAAGTAGTATTGGCCACGAAGTACTTGAGCAGGGAATTCCGCTGTACCAGAACCTTGTTGTATTTGATCAGGCCCTGAAGGTATTGCTTGTCAGATTGTGAAATAACCCCGTCCATAAACTTCCGGCGGGTATCACTTCCCTCAATGATCAAATCCCTGTCCGATGGTGAGATGATAACCAGGGGCAAGAAGCCAATGTGTTCCGAGAATTTCTCATACGCTTTGCCATTACGTTTGATGACCTTTTTCATACCCCGTTTAAAACTACAGATGATTTTTTCTTCGCGTTCTTCCTTTTCAAATTCTCCTTCGATCACAAAAAAATCTGTACCGTGTTTAATATTCTGGGTGGACACCGGATTGAAATAGCTTTTTCCAAAAGCCAGATGGTAAATGGCGTCCAAAATGTTGGTCTTTCCCACCCCATTGTCCCCAACCAAACAATTGATTACAGGGTCGAATTCCATGATTTTGGAATCAAAATTTTTGTAATTCACTAAGGATAAATGCTTTAAAAACATGAAAAGCTAGAGGAGTAATGGTTTTGATGTGATTTTGAGATCCATTAAAGATTCCAAAAATAACGAATAAATTGCCTTTTGGTTTTGGATAAAAACTTTATTTTTGCGCGATTAATTTAATGAAGAATGGCAACATACAAGAAGCGAGGCTTTAAACCGAAGAACAAGGTTGAAGAAGTATCTATCGACGAAAACAGTACAACGGCAGAGGTGTTTAGCACCCTGGATGAGAGTGCTTCGAAAACGGAGGCTTGGGTACAGAAGAACCAAAACTTTATCTTGGGAGCCATTGGAGTGATTGCGATTGGTGTACTTGGATTCTTGGGATACAACGAGTTTATCCAGAAGCCCAAGGAAGCTTCCGCTGCCAACGAATTGTTCTATCCACAGCAATATTTCGATCAGGCCTTGATCACCGAGTCCGCTAAAGATTCTTTGTTCACCTTGGCATTGAACGGTGCTGAAGGTAAATTTGGATTTTTGGATATTATTGAAGAATACAAGGGTACCAAAGCGGCCAATTTGGCTAAATATTCTGCTGGTATGACTTATTTGAACCTTCAGCAGTACGACGAGGCCATTAGTCAACTCGAGGATTTTTCCTCGGAGGATGATGTTCTAGGTGCAATGGCAAAGGGAGGAATCGGAGATGCTTTTTCACAATTGAACCAGAATGACGATGCCTTGGATTACTATGAAAAGGCCATTTCACATAGCAACAATGAGTACACCGCTCCACGATTTTTATACAAAGCAGGTGTTTTGGCCATGAACCTTGGTCAAAAAGATAAAGCTTTAGGCTTTTTTGAGCGTATCAAAGATGAGTTTGATGGGTCACAAGAAGCCAATGATATTGATGTACTTATTGGGCTAGCCCAAAACTAAGCGCATGGCCACTGAAAATAAAAACCTTTCAGTTTACGATAAATCCAAAATCCCAAATGCGAAGTCACTTCGGTTTGGGATTGTTGTTTCTGAATGGAACACTACCATTACGGAAGCACTTTTTCAAGGAGCGCAAGAAGCGCTTTTGGATTGCGGGGCACTTGAAGAAAACATTGTGCGCTGGGACGTTCCTGGGAGTTTTGAATTGACTTTTGGCTGCAAAAAAATGCTGCAAACCGAAAAGGTTGATGCTGTCATAGCCATTGGTAGCGTGATTCGAGGGGAAACCAGTCATTTCGATTTTGTGTGCAGCGGGGCCGCCCAGGGAATCAAAGACCTGAATATTGCATACGACGTGCCGGTCATTTTCTGTGTACTTACCGATGATACCTTGCAACAAGCCCAAGACCGCAGTGGGGGAAGGCATGGTAACAAAGGTACTGAAGCCGCTATAGCCGCTATTCAAATGGCGGTGTTGGGGAAGTAGGGCATACTTTTGAATGTTGGTCAATGTTTAGTTTTTAATGCTTGATTTTGAATAAAGAGCCAAGAATCAAGAGACCAGAACTTCCAGCATCAAACATCAAGCACCAAATCCCAAATCCCAAATCCCAAACTACAATCAACAATCAACAATAAACAATTTTCCATTTTCAACTTTCCATTTAGCATAAGCATCGAGCATCCAGCATCGACCATCAAACATCAAGCACCAAATTCCAAATCCCAAATCCCAAACTACAATTAGCAATCAACAATTTTCAATTTTTCATTTTCAAATTTCCATTTTAGATTAAGCATCGAGCACCAAATCCCAAAATCCAACAATCCCTTAACCCTTAAACTTGATTTTTGAGTTTGAACTTGAACTTGAGCTTGCAATTGAGTTTGAACTTGAACTTGAGCTTGCAATTGAGTTTGAACTTGAATTTGAGTTTGAACTTAAATTTGAACTTTTTCCTTGTTAACATTTTTTGGCAAGCCTCCCGAGCCATGTTTTTTGATTTTAAGTACCTTTGAGGTTACACTGAAAAGGATGCCATGCGAAATTTTCTAAAACTTAGAAAAAACAGGACGTTTGACTACTCGCCGCGCTATTACAAGGGAGAGGGCAATCCTTATAAAATTGAACATAAACTTGATAAATTCAGAAGTACGGCCCATACGCAAAGGGGAATAAAGAGCAAGGTATCTTCCGCCATGGACGATTTAAAGAACGAAGGGGATAAAAATCTTAGACTCCGATTTCTCATCATTGTGGCTGTTTTGATACTGTTGTTTCTCTTCATCATCGACTTTGATTTATCCATATTCCTAAACCCCTAATGGCGGACATCATTAAACTTTTACCAGACCATGTTGCCAACCAAATTGCAGCAGGGGAAGTGGTTCAGCGCCCAGCTTCGGTGGTAAAGGAATTGTTGGAGAATGCCATTGATGCAGGGGCCACCTTGATCAAACTGATTGTTAAGGACGGGGGTAAGACGCTAATCCAGGTTGTGGACAATGGTCAGGGGATGAGCGAAACAGATGCTCGGCTTTCCTTTGAACGCCACGCCACCTCCAAGATTTCCAATGCGCAGGATTTGTTTAACCTACAAACCAAAGGTTTCCGTGGTGAGGCATTGGCCTCCATTGCGGCGATTGCCCACGTAGATATGCTTACCCGGGTTGCAGCTATGGATGTGGGAACCCACATTAAGATTGAAGGGAGCAAGGTAGTATCACAAGAAGTGGTGGCTACGCCCAAGGGCACTTCAATTTCCGTGAAAAACCTCTTTTTCAATATTCCGGCAAGGCGTAACTTTTTAAAATCCAACCAGGTTGAGCTACGGCATATCACGGATGAATTTCATCGTGTAGCACTAGTGCATCCCAATGTCGAATTTCACTTTTATAACAATGGTTCGGAGATATTTAATCTACCAAGAGCCAGTCATCGTCAGCGCATAAGCCATGTTTTTGGAAGCAAAATGACAGAGCGTCTGGTCCCGGTGGAAGAAGAAACCGAGGTTGTCAATATTACCGGATTTATCTGTAAAGCAGAATTTGCCAAAAAGAGTAGGGGAGAGCAGTTTTTCTTCGCCAACAATAGATTCATTAAAAGTCCTTACTTGCATCATGCAGTCGTATCGGCTTTTGAGGGACTCATAAAACCTGATGCATTTCCGGGCTATTTTATCTATTTAGAAGTGGACCCCAAGTCCATAGATATCAACATCCACCCGACCAAAACCGAAGTAAAGTTTGATGATGAGCATACTCTTTATGCGATGTTACGGTCTACGGTAAAGCACAGTTTGGGTCAATTTAATATAGCGCCGGTCCTGGATTTTGAGCACGACCCCAATCTGGATACACCCTATGCCTATAAGGAAAAGGGGGTCGTATTGCCAAAGGTTACGGTCGATGCCAGTTTTAATCCTTTTCAGGAGACAACGAAAAATGTTGGTGGCCGAACAAGCACGTTCAAAAAGGAAAGTGCCAAGGGATGGGAAAACCTATACCAAGGGCTGGATTTGGATGAATCAGGCGGTTTTAGCAGCGTGGAAATTGAGACGGAAACTGTAGTGCAAGGGACCATTTACGCTGAAAATGAAATGGAAGCGCAGACGGGTACGACCTTTCAGCTTCAAAGAAAATATGTGGTCAGCACCATCAAGTCGGGCATGTTGGTAGTGCACCAAAATAGGGCGCACGAACGCATTCTCTTTGAAAAGTTCTTGGGCGAGATCACGGTAAAGGAAGGGATAAGCCAACAGTTGTTATTTCCATTGGAGCTATCTTTTACCAAACAGGATGTGGAGGTATTGAAAGAGGTAAGGGAGAGTTTGTACAATGTTGGATTCGCCTTTGAAAACCTGGACCAGGAAACTGTAAAAGTGACAGGGGTGCCGGTATTGGTCTCCGAAAGTGGGATTGGCACGGTATTGGATCGGTTGATTGCAGACTATAAGGAAGGCTATCAAGGCGGTTCAATTTCGCAGGCTGAACTGCTGGCACAGGCTTTATCGCGAAATTTGGCCGTGAAGACGGGTGAGCTTTTGGATACCGAGTCCCAGCTGGCTCTGGTAAATGATCTGTTCGGATGCAAGGAACCCGCATTAAGCCCTTCCCAAAAACAAACGTACACCATTATCTCCGAAGGGGATATCGATAAAAAATTGAACTAAATGGGTAGATTGACAGAGGCAGTAAAGCACTTATTGATAATCAATGTCATTTTGTTTTTTGCCACCCAAATATATGGGGACCAAATGTACCAGTGGTTATCACTTTGGTTTCCCGAGAACAACAACTTTCGATGGTGGCAGGTAGTCTCCCACATGTTCATGCATGGCGGACTTATGCATATTGTCTTTAACATGTATGCGTTATGGGCTTTTGGAACCCCTTTGGAGCAAGTCTGGGGCAGAAATAAGTTTTTGTTCTTTTATTTCTCCGCTGGTCTGGGTTCGGCAATGCTGCACTCCGCAGTAAACTTTTATCTGTTTAATGAAGGGTTGACTGCCTTGATTGATGCAGGCATGACCAAAAATCAAGTTTTGGAGATTCTATCTAGGGGGCAATACAGTCCAGACTGGTATAACCTGGCCTCCCGAAGCACCATAGATAATTTCTTAACCGCTTACAATACCCCGGCCGTTGGGGCTTCAGGTGCCATTTACGGGATTTTGGTCGCCTTTGCCTTTATGTACTCGGAGGCACGACTTATGTTGATTTTCCTTCCGGTTCCAATTAAGGCCAAGTACTTTGTTCCTCTATTGTTGTTGGGGGATTTAATTTTTGGCATTGGTAATGTAAACACAGGGGTGGCCCATTTCGCCCATATTGGTGGAGCGCTTATTGGATTCATCATGATGTGGTATTGGAAAAAGAATCAGTTTAACCAAAACCGATGGGATTGAGCAATGGCTAGCGGAGGGATCAAATATTATTTTGCGCGACTAAGCATAGCTGAAAAGTTGATCGCTATCAATGTCCTGGTTTTTATTGTTGAAGGACTTGCATTGGCTTTGTACGATATACCCCTTTCCAATTGGTTTCAGTTGCCCAAGGATTATTTGGAGTTTTTTGGACAACCCTGGTCCTTGATCACCTATTCCTTTTTCCATGCAAGTTTGGGACATATCTTTTGGAATATGATCATGCTATATTTCTCGGGGCGTATCTTTCTAAATCTTTTTGATAACCAGAGATTCCTGAATGTTTACTTCTTGGGAGTCCTTGTTGGGGGATTGGTGTTTTTGCTTAGTTACAACTTCTTTCCCACCTTACTGTCCAGCAATACGGTATTGATCGGTGCCTCGGCTGGGGTAACCGCTGTTTTGATTTTTATTTGCGCCTATATTCCCAATCAGGAAGTACGCCTGATCTTCTTCAATGTGAAGCTATGGTATATAGGGGCCTTTTTTGTATTAGTGGATTTGATCCAGATACCGGGTGGTGGAAATGTAGGAGGCAGATTGGCCCATTTGGGAGGTGCCCTGCTGGGTTATGTATATGCCAGGCAACTGTTGAAAGGAAATGATATTGGTTCAGGTTTTGCCAAATTCTGGAAGGGTTTTGCACAAATTTTTAAACCCCAGGAAAAGAAAGCTCCACTTAAGACAGTCTATAAAAAGAAAGAATCCAAGGCCAAAAGCAAAGCGGATTACGATAAGGCTGCACATCAGAAAAAAATAGACGATATCTTGGACAAAATAAGCAAATCGGGTTACGAGAGCCTCTCTAAAGCTGAAAAGGATTTTTTGTTCAAAGCAGGAAAAGAAGACTGAGTTTTGAAGAAACGTTCCAGGGGTTTTAATAAGGTCATGTATGGAATCAACTTATTGTTTGGGTTGATAACGCTTGTTGCCTTGATTGTGGCTTTTATTCCTGTTACCTATTTACCCGCATTGTCCGCCATTAGTTTTTTGGTGCCAGCACTAATAAGTATTCATGTGGCCTTTGTGCTATTTTGGTTTGTAAGGAAGAAAAGGTACATGTTGCTATCCGGCGCATTAGTGGTCATATGGTATATGTTACTTGGGACTTTCTATCGATTTTCTGGTCCAAGTAATGCCGATGCCGATTCCGAGAAGAGCCTGTCCGTGATGTCGTTTAATTCTCGGCGCTTTAATGAACATAGGCAGTTGGATCGGGACAATGTGGATAGTTTGATTTTGGACTTTGTTACCGAAAAAGACCCGGATATTCTGTGTTTCCAAGAGTGCTATTATCTGATGAAGCGAAATGGGGCCTTGGGGCAATATAAATACCGCTATGTGGACTACGAATGGGGAAAACCTGCAAAGAGGGTTATTCAGGCCATATATTCCAAATACCCGATCATTAAAAAAGATTCCATTTTGTTTCCCAAAAGTTCCAATAGTGCCATTTATGCTGATATCCAATACGGGAATGATACCTTAAGAATCTATAATGTGCATTTGCAATCGTTTAGCATTATTCCGGAGTTTGATGCCATTACCAACCAAAAATCATCCAAATTGTTGGCTAGATCCAAACAAGTTATGCTCAAACAGCATGAGCAAGTGAATTTGGTAAAGGAAAGTATGCGTCAAAATCCCTATAAAAAAATCGTGGTTGGGGATTTTAACAACACCCAATACTCCAATGTGTATCAGACTATTAAGGGTGAAATGACCGATACTTTTTTAGAAAAGGGAAGCAGTTTTGGACGAACCTATAATTTGTTGGGTTTTCCAATGCGAATCGATTATATCCTAGCAGATCCCAGCATTGAAGTAGTTTCCCATAAGAATTTTAATGAGAAGTTGTCTGATCACTATCCGGTCATGGCCATCTTACGCATCAAGGAAGATCATTAAGCAGTCCACCAAGTCGGCTATGATGTGAATGATCAAGGCCAATCCAATTATACGTGTAGGTCTAAAGAAGGGTAAAATACAATACACCAAAATGGCCCAATAGCTATGCAAAGGATGAAAATTGATGCTGCACCGTTGCGGGTCAAATATGGGGTTGGCCCAAAGATGGTCGATATCAATAAGGATTCCGGCCATTAACAAAAGACTAATCCGCACCCGATGGTTCGGAAAACATAAAAAGCCAATTGCGATGGGAACCAAAAAGTGAATGCCATAATGGAGGATAAACCTAAGCATTCAAAAAATCCAATTGAAGGTTCTGTAAATACGAAACAGTATTGGGTCCTTCGTTAAAAAGTAAATCCAAAATGCTAAGATTGGGCAAAAAATCATGGCGTTCCCCAAACACTTGCACATATTCCGGAGCACCGAAGGATAATGGCCTTTTGGCTTCCACCAAAAATCGAGCATCCAGTAAATTATCTGGCGACACTTTGTAGCTAGTGGTCCGCTCCGCATTAAAGTCCAATCCAAGACAGTCACCCAGGGTTTGAATGGTTTTTAAATTGAACTGAAAAAGGGAGGATATGGTGCCTTCGAACAAAGGTCTAAGGTCATCTTCATAAAATTCAAAAAAGGGAGATGTGCGGTACGCAGTTTCCAAGGTACGCCAGTGCAGTTTCGTCCAATTTGTTGAACTATCCGGCACCACATCCCTGTATTTTTGCCTTCCTTCTTTCCCGCCTACATGTTTAATGGGAATGTTGAGCATGTGCCTACCTTGGTCTGTGCATATATAGCATCGATTGCGATAGGTTTGTTTTTGAAAATTGTCCTGCGCCTCCCAGATTATCTCCTTTTGGACCATTACGGCAAAAGTGGCAATGCTTGGAAAATAGGTTGGATGTAGCAGAATCTTGGACATATTTTAAGTGCTTTGTCCCTAAGTAATTTGTTAATTTCTACAGTCTACAGTCTACAGTCTACAGTCTACAGTCTACAGTCTACAGTCTACAGTCTACAGTCTATGGTCTACAGTCTATGGTCGTTAATCTGTTTTTTTATTTCGTCGCTTTCTGAAAAAGTCGTATACAAACCAGCCCAAAATTACGGCAACAAAATACCAACGATAGGAAACGGGCTCTCCACTTCCTCCAACGGTGGTAAACACCCTTTCCCATCTTGGGCGCCAGCTAAAAAGACCATCTTTGAAGTTGTCAAAACTCATCCATAAAAACACGGGTTTACCAACAATGTGGTTGGCAGGAACATAACCCCATGCACGACTGTCTTCAGAACTGTCCCGGTTATCTCCCATCATCCAGTAATAGTCTTGTTTAAAGGTGTAGGAATTGGTATCCTCACCATTGATGAAAATCTTCTGTCCTGTAACTTTTACATCGTTGTTTTCATAATCCCGGATAATCTTTTTGTACAAAGGGATGGTCCTATGGTTTATTTCCACTGTTGCACCCGCTTCTGGAAGGTAAATTGGGCCAAAGTTATCATTGTTCCATGGGTAGAGATTTGGCTTTTGCGGAAATGCCCCACCATAGTCACCTTTCTCTTCGTTGGTACGCACCACGGAATCTATTTCGGGATTGGCCCTCAATTGGGCAACCATTTCATCGGTCATATTGGCCAAACGGGACAAAGGTCTTTCTTCGGAAAGGGATAAGCGCAATTGCCTGATAACCTCTGTAGGGATGCCTTTAATACCGGTAATGATCTCAATTTGTCCCTTTGGATTTTTATAGGCCCCTTGGATATACGGGGAAAGGCCATTCGCTTGGGCATCGTTCAGGGAATTGGCAAAGTATTTTCTGGAATAGTCTGCCGCATCAACTTCTGCCAAAGCCTTGCTAGAAACCCCTTTTTTGGAAAAAATAGTATAGAAATACATGACTTTGGCACGATCGGACAATTTTAACCTTTCTCCATTTATGTGCACAAAACCGTCGATTACCGCTAGGGAATCACCTGGGGTGCCCACGCAGCGTTTTACATAATTTGATTTCTTATCTATGGGTTTTTTTACTGCTTTATCCGCCCTAAAAAACTGGTATAGGGTGTCGGAAGGCAGACTGAAAACCACAATGTCGTTCTTCTTAACCGTATTAAATCCAGGCAATCGCATATAGGGCAACTGCAGTTTGTTGATCCACGATGTCTTGTAGGTTTCTGGGTCTACGTCGGCAAGGTAGGATCTCTTTTTTATAACCGGTAGGGTATCGTGAACCATGGGTGCCGCCAAAGTGGTCATGGGGACACGTGCCCCATAATGGAATTTGCTCACAAACAGAAAATCCCCAATGCGAAGGGTTCTTTCCAAGGATCCCGTCGGAATCACATAGGGCTGAATAAAGTAGGTATGTACGAAGGTAGCGGCCACAATGGCAAATACAATGGAACTAACCCATTCTCCCAAACCAGTTCTAGGTTTTAGGCTTCTATCTTCTATATAGGTAACATCCTCGGCGTAGTTGACGTAATAGATGTAAAATCCTAGGGTGAGGATAACCGCCCAGGTGTCCACCAATTTGTTCTTGCCAAAACTTCTGATGGTCTCTACCCAGACCACAGGGAACATCAATAAATTAATTATGGGAATGAACAGTAACAGCACCCACCACCAAGGTCTGTTGATGATTTTCATAAGTACAATGCCGTTATAAACGGGAATTGCGGCTTCCCAAGCCTTTCGACCTGCTTTTACATAGAGTTTCCAAGTACCCAAAAAGTGTATGACCTGAATGATCAAGATAAAAATGATCCACTGTGTACCGTCCATAAAAAGTTTATTTGTGAGACTTAAAGTCCAGCTTGTTGTTACTTAGTTAAGTGAGATTTAACACATCTTTCATTGAAAAAATGCCCTTTTTTTCCCGAATCCATTCTGCTGCGATTACTGCCCCCAGTGCGAATCCTTCGCGGTTATGGGCAGTGTGCTTTATTTCAATGTCATCTACCTTGCTTCCATAGGAAATGGTATGGGTTCCGGGCACGGTTCCTTCTCGTTTAGAATGAATTGGAATCGTATATGCATCTGCTTCATCCAATTTCCAATTGTCATAACCCGAATTTGAAATAATACCTTCGGCGAGGGTAATCGCAGTTCCGCTTGGTGCATCCAGTTTTTGGGTATGGTGAATTTCCTCCATAGCAACCTTGTACTGATCCAATCCTTTCATCATTTTGGCCAAATAGGCGTTCAGTTCAAAGAACACATTCACCCCCAAACTAAAGTTTGAGGCATATATGAAAGCACTTTTTTCCGCCTTGCAAATAGACTTGGCCTCGTTGAATTTATCCAACCACCCCGTGGTTCCTGAAATCACAGGAACACCATTTCTAAAACAGTTTGTGATATTGGCAAAGGCCGCATCCGGGGTGCTAAAATCTATGGCTACATCCATACTCCCATACGGAATTTCAGTAGTGTCCACATCTACCCGGGCAATTATGTTGTGACCTCTTTCTTGGGCTATTTGCTCAATCATTTTTCCCATTTTGCCATAGCCGAACAGTCCAATATTCATATATCAATATTTTATGACCAAGGCCAGTCCATAATTGGGTTTATTGGTCAGGGGATTAAGGTCTAAATATGGTTGAAAGTCGATGACCAAGTCGTCATCTACATTGTATTGTTTTAAGTGGGAATCCACATTGGCATCAATGATGTTCAGCGCATAGAGCGCGATGGTGATCAACAGCGCCAAATCCCGGTCCCGTTGTGTGCTTTCCTGTGCATCTTGTAAAGCTTCCAAGGAAATATCAGGTCCTTCTCCATCGCCGGTGATATCAAAAAACTCATCTTCCAGACCTACCCGCCTTCTTTTAAATGCGTCTCGGGCCCTATTGTACTCCGTGTTGTTAAAGGAATAGGCGTAAATCCCCGTTCCGATGGCTCCCCAAACTAAAGGGGCCTTCCAGTACCGTTTGTTATAGATTTGCCCAAGACCCGGAAATATGGCGGAATAAAACGCGGCCTTACTTGGCGCCAGCGGGTTGATTTTCTTTTTTTCATAGGTCACTTCCTCAATGGTAATGCCTTTACCTTCGAGATCTTGTGCCAAAGAGTCAATTTCGGGTGGGGGCGGTTGGATTTCATCCTCTTGGGCAAAGGAGAAGTTCAACAGAAAAACGAAAAAGCCCCAAAAAAGAAGGTTTTTACTCACCTGTAAGTAATTTTTTTAGACGCTGGAATTCTTCCTTGGAGTGAAAAGGAATAACGATTTTACCTTTCCCATTGGAGGAGGTGGTTATATCTACCTTGGTGGAAAGATGCGATTTTAACGTATCGATTCCTTTGGTTACAAAATTGGGAACCTCTTTTGAGGTCGTTGACTTTTTGCTCTTAACGCCATCTCCTTTGGATGTCTTGTAGGATTGGACCAATCGTTCTGTTTCCCTCACGGACAATCCTTCGGAAACAATTTTTTCGTAAATGTTGATTTGATCCTTCTTTTTATCGATGTTGATGAGCGCCCTACCGTGCCCCATGCTAACAAAACCGTCACGCATTCCCGTTTGAATTATGGGATGCAACTTTAAAAGTCTAAGGTAATTGGTGATGGTGGAACGCTTTTTGCCCACCCGGTCACTCAATTTTTCTTGGGTCACCTGTATTTCATCAATCAGGCGTTGGTAGGACAAGGCTATTTCGATGGGATCTAGGTCTTGGCGCTGGATGTTCTCCACCAAGGCCATTTCCAAGGATTCTTGATCATTGGCAATTCTTATATAGGCCGGGATGGTTTCCAGCCCTACCATTTTGGAGGCCCTAAAACGACGTTCCCCGGAAACCAATTGGAATTTGTTGAAATCCAGCTTTCTAACGGTAATCGGCTGAATTATACCCAATTCCCTTATGGAACTTGCCAATTCCTTAAGCGTGTCGTCATTGAAGTTGGAACGCGGCTGAAAGGGATTGACCTCGATGGATTCAATATCCAGTTCAACTACATTTCCTATGACCTTATCCGCATTTTTATCCGAAACAGATTGGATATCGTTCTCCGGATCTTTTAATAGTGCGGACAGACCTCTTCCCAAAGCCTGTTTTTTGGTTGCTTTCGCCATTTAAACTTTCTCCTTGTTTTTCTTCAATATTTCATTGGCCAGGTTGAGGTAATTGGTAGCTCCTTTGCTACTGGCATCATACTTAATAATGCTTTCCCCATAACTTGGCGCCTCGCTAAGCCTAACGTTCCTTTGGATAATGGTATCGAAAACCATATCCGCAAAGTGTTTTTTTACTTCTTCCACTACTTGATTGGAAAGTCGTAGTCTTGAATCGTACATCGTGAGCAACATACCCTCAATATCGAGGTCGTTGTTGTGTATTTTCTGTACGCTTTTTACCGTATTCAGCAGTTTTCCAAGTCCTTCCAAGGCAAAGTACTCACATTGAATCGGAATCATTACAGAGTCTGCAGCGGTTAGGGCGTTTAGTGTCAATAAACCTAGTGAAGGTGCACAGTCGATCAGCACAAAATCATAACGGTCACCCAAAGCTTTAAGGGCTTCCTTGAGCATATACTCCCTATTGTCCTTGTCCACCAATTCAATTTCAATGGCCACAAGGTCAATATGGGCCGGAATAAGGTCCACATTAGGGGAATCCGTTGGTATGATCACATCATCCACACCTTGGGTATGCTCCAGCAATTGGTAGGTTCCCTTTTCTACCCCATCAACATCAATTCCCAATCCAGAAGTAGCGTTGGCCTGGGGGTCTGCATCGATCAACAACACCTTTTTTTCCAGCACGCCAAGAGAGGCAGCTAGATTTACTGTAGTCGTTGTTTTTCCAACACCGCCCTTTTGATTTGCAATAGCAATAATTTTGCCCATTTCATAGTAAGTTAGGGGCTAAAAATACGATTATTTAAGACGCTAAAAAATGTATTTTGTTAACAGAAGGTGAATAACCTTAACATGTGGAGTTAAAGAAAGTTAAAGTTGTATATGCGAGGGTATTATGAAGCCCTAATCCATCAAAATCTTTAAGATTTCGATAGCTGCTTCACTGATTTTGGTACCAGGGCCAAAGACCGCAACTGCACCATGTTCCATCAAGTGGTTGTAATCCTGTTTTGGAATAACTCCCCCAACAATGACCATGATGTCTTCCCTTCCGTGGCTTTTGAGTTCTTTTACCACTTCCGGAACGAGGGTTTTATGTCCGCCGGCCAAGGAGGATATACCAAGTACGTGCACATCGTTTTCGATGGCTTGCTTGGCCACTTCGGCTGGAGTTTGGAACAAAGGCCCGATGTCCACATCAAACCCAAGATCGGCATATCCTGTGGCAACAACTTTGGCCCCGCGATCATGACCATCCTGCCCCATTTTGGCCACCATTATCCTGGGTCTTCGTCCTTCGTCCAAAGCAAATTCGTCTGCCATCTTTCTGGCCTTCTCGAAACTTTGGTCATTTTTGATTTCTTTGGAATACACTCCGGTAAACGATTGAATTTTTGCTTGGTAACGGCCAAAGGCCTTTTCCATGGCATCACTGATTTCACCTAAGGAAGCCCTTTCCTTGGCGGCCTCCACGGCTAAAGCTAGCAAATTTCCACGATCAGCATCGTTTTCCATGGCCTTTTGGGATGCTTCGGTAATGTTTTGCAATGCCTGGCCCACTGCTTCCTCATCCCTAGAAGCTCGAATTTTTTGCAGCTGTGCAACCTGTTGTTTTCTTACCTTATCATTGTCCACTTCCAGAATTTGCAGCTCGTCCTCATCCTCAAGTTGGTATTTGTTGACCCCAACAATGGCGTCTTGTCCGCTATCAATCCGAGCTTGTTTTTTGGCCGCAGCTTCTTCGATTCGCATTTTGGGAATACCAGCTTCAATGGCCTTGGTCATTCCGCCCAATTTCTCAACTTCCTGGATAAGCTCCCATGCTTCCTCAGCTATATCTTGGGTCAATTGTTCCACGACATGGCTTCCGGCCCAGGGGTCCACGGTTTTTGTAATATGGGTTTCCTGTTGCAGATAGATTTGTGTGTTTCTGGCAATCCTGGCTGAAAAATCCGTTGGGAGGGCAATGGCCTCATCCAAGGCATTGGTATGCAGACTTTGGGTGCCCCCAAATGCTGCCGCCATGGCTTCGATGGTTGTCCGGGCCACATTGTTAAAGGGGTCTTGCTCCGTTAAACTCCAGCCACTGGTCTGGCTATGGGTTCGAAGCATCAACGATTTTTCATTTTGGGGTTCGAAGGCTTTTACCAATTTGGCCCAAAGCATACGTCCGGCCCTCATTTTGGCAATCTCCGTAAAATGGTTCATTCCAATTCCCCAGAAAAAGGACAATCGCGGAGCAAAATCATCTATTTTGAGCCCAGCTTTTATTCCGGTCCGAATGTATTCAACTCCATCAGAAAGGGTATAGGCCAATTCCATTGCGGCAGGTGCCCCGGCCTCGTGCATGTGATACCCCGAGATGCTAATGCTGTTGAAACGGTGCATATTTCGACTTGTAAATTCGAAGATGTCCGCGACCAACTGCATGGAAGGTGCTGGTGGATAGATGTAGGTGTTTCGCACCATAAATTCCTTCAGAATGTCGTTCTGGATGGTGCCTGAAAGTTGCTTCATGGATACGCCTTGCTCCAAGGCGGCAACAATATAAAACGCCATAATGGGGATAACCGCCCCGTTCATGGTCATGGAAACCGACATTTTATCCAACGGAATCCCATCGAAAAGCACCTTCATGTCCTCAACGGAATCGATGGCCACACCTGCCTTCCCAACATCCCCGACCACACGTTCGTTATCGCTGTCGTAACCTCTGTGGGTAGGAAGGTCAAACGCTACGGAGAGCCCTTTTTGGCCCGCTTCCAGATTTCTCCGGTAAAAGGCATTGCTTTCCTCGGCGGTGGAAAATCCTGCGTATTGCCTTATGGTCCAAGGCCGTCGCACATACATGGTGGAATAGGGTCCGCGCAGAAAGGGAGGGATGCCCGCAGCAAAATCGGCAAAATCGGGTTTGGTGGTTCCAACTTCGCTGGATGAAGAACCGGATACCAATTGGAGCTTGCTTACATCTTTCCTACTCATTGTCCAATCTTTTTTGTTCCACTTTTTCCGCCAGTCGCTTTTCTATAATCGGTTCCAGAATCGTTTTTCTCGGATGGGTCTTTGTAAACGGATAGAGCTCCATTTCATCCTTCATGCGGTCCATTGGGTTTTGGTATTTGTTGGTACCCAAAAGCGTAATTTCACCTTCATCGAACAGCAATTGCTCTTTGGCCGCACTTTCCTTGATCTTCCGTTGAATATTGCCCTTTTTCAGTTCTCCTAGAAATCCTCCAGATTGTTCAATTTGCTTAAACAAATCAAGGCTTTTTTCAGCCAATTGTTGGGTGAGGGATTCTATATAATAATTGCCCTCAGCCACTTTGTCCCCGTGTTCAAAATAGCTTTCCTCCTTTAGGAGCACGGCTTGATTTCTCGCGATTCTATCGGCAAATTTATTGTCCTTGTGGTATATGGCATCGTAGGGTAGATTGCACAAAGTATCTGCTCCCCCCAAAATAGCAGACATGCACTCGGAGGTTGTTCGGAGTAGGTTCACGTTGTAATCGTAAAGTGTTTTGTTCCTTTTCGACGGAAGCGCCAAAATGTGGCAATCCGACTCAAGTCCGTAAGCTGGGGCAATGGATTTCCAGAGCCATCGCAATGCCCTTAATTTGGCTATTTCAAAGAAATAGTTTCCCCCCACAGCTACTTTAAAGGCAAGGGTCGTGGATTTTAGCGCAGCTACGGTGGTTTGCTTGCTAAAAAGATTCAAATATTCGTTGGCGTGCGCAAGGCCGTAAGCCAGTTGCTGTACCATATTGGCTCCTGCATTTTGGTATAAGGATACATCAACCCCAAGTACAATTCCGACCTCTTGTTCCACGGACCAACTGAATATTTTCTCAAGCAACCCATGGTCTTTTTCCAAATTCTGGTACCAATTCCCAGTTCGGGCCAGATTTCCAATGAGATCTATATGAAAAAACCGGGAACCCCCTTTGCTCTTTAAGAATTCAAATAATTGTTTTGTGGTAACTCCATCAATGGGTTTAAAGTTAAAGTGAAGAGGCGTTTTCGCTATATCAATGCCTTGAAACAAAAGGGAAAAATCCAAATCCCCTTGAGGAATAGTCAATATGAGGCTCTCCGCCCCCCTTTGAAGAAGGTCGTGCATTCGTACATTGGCCTTTTTTGCATCGCCAGCATAGATGGTTTGTGCAATTTTCCAGCCTTGGGTGCGGGACAGTTGGAATGTTTTTAGATTTTGAAGGTCATCGGGATGGTAAAAGGGCTTGACCTTGATACCTTCCAATGATTCCCAAACCAAAGATTCGTTATAATCCGCTCCCTTTAGATCAAATTGGATCTTATGTTTCCATTGCTTAGAAGAAACTGAAGGGAATTCATCAAACAAATTTGGGCTATCCATCTTTTTTTGTCTTAAGACTGTCTTCATATTCAATCAGGAAGATTTCTTCCTTTTCCTTCTTCATATAGTACTTTTCCCGGGCAAATTTTTCCAATTCCTCCTTGTCCGACAATTTGTCCAAAATCGATTTGTCCTTGTCGATCTCCCCCTCGAGAAACTCCTTTTGCTTTTCAAGTTTTTTTATTTCCTGGTTCAACTCCCTATGAATGAGCAGGGAATTGGCATCAAAGAAAATCATCCAGATTACAAAAACGGTCAGTACCAGAACATAGATGTTCCGCATAAACTTGAACCACCGTTTGTTGTATATATCTTTTAGCCCCATATCAGCCCAGCCTTTCGTTAATAATGGTTCGGACCATATCCACGGCCACGGTATTGTAATGGTTATTGGGGATGATGATGTCAGCGAATTCCTTGGAGGGTTCGATAAATTGCTCGTGCATCGGTTTTACCGCAGTTTGATACCGGGTCAAAACCTTTTCCAAATCATGTCCCCGTTCTTTGATATCCCTTTGCAACCTTCTGATAAGACGTTCATCAGAATCGGCATGCACGTAGATTTTGATATCGAACATATCTCGAAGCAAGGGATTGCTTAGCACCAAAATACCTTCAACTATCATCACCTTCCTGGGTGGGGTTAGAATAGTGTCTTCCAATCGGGTTTCTTCCACAAAGGAATACATGGGTTTTTGTATCGACTTCCCTTCCTTTAACTGTTGCAAATGGGAGATGAGCAGTTCAAAATCAATGGAATTAGGGTGGTCAAAATTCACTTTTCCCCGCTCTTCTTTGGTGAGATGGGAAAGGTCGTTGTAATAGGAATCTTGGGAAATGACACCAACTTCATTTTCAGGCAGTTCCTCAACTATTTGATTAACTACGGTAGTCTTACCGCAACCAGTACCACCGGCGATACCCAAGATTAGCATAAATAATAATTTTAATGTCAAAAGTAAGCAATTGATAAGATTTTCTATGTTCCGTTCCCATTGCATAGTTAGTTGACTTTGGCGTAAAAACGAATGACCATTGTCATGAATCCTGAAAGGAAATAGGTATAGTTTTGTTCTGGAACACAGCTTTAACCTTATATTTATATAGCTAACAAATGAGTACTTTCTTTATGGAAAAATCCTTTACCATTAAGGTTGATGGACAACCGGATTTTCACTTATCCGAGGACGATATAACTGCCCTTGACCTCCTTAAAACCCATGGAGGTCATTATCATTTGCTGAAGGATGGGACTTCATACCATATACAAGTGGCAAGTTCCAATATTAATGACCGGACCTATACGCTTATGGTCAATGGAAGTGAATACCAAACTAAAATAAACACTCCCTTGGATGCACTTATCCAAAAGATGGGCTTTGCCACCGAGGGAACAAAGAACATCAATACCATTGTGGCCCCAATGCCCGGATTGATTCTGGACATCTCGGTAAAGGAGGGGCAGGAGGTTGAGGAAGACGATGCTTTGGTCATTCTTGAAGCCATGAAAATGGAGAACATTATCTCTTCCCCACGCGCAGGGACCATCAAAAAAATTGCAGTAAAGCAAGGTGATGCAGTAGATAAAAGTCAATTGCTTATCGAATTTGAATAAACGTACTATGAAAAAAATACTGGTTGCCAATCGTGGAGAAATTGCCATTAGGGTCATGCGGACGGCAAAGAAAATGGGGATACGCACTGTGGCGGTCTTTTCTGAAGCGGACAGAAACGCTCCCCATGTCCAATTTGCGGATGAAGCGGTTTGTATTGGTGAAGCTCCTTCTAATCAATCGTACCTGCTCGGTGACAAAATTATTGATGTAGCAAAAGAACTACAGGTGGATGGAATCCATCCAGGTTACGGGTTTTTAAGCGAGAATGCCGACTTTGCCGATGCGGTGGAGAAGAAGGGGATCACCTTTATTGGCCCCAAATCCAAGGCCATTAGGGTCATGGGTAGCAAGCTTGCTGCAAAAGAGGCGGTGAAGGCCTATGACATTCCCATGGTACCCGGAATCGATGAAGCCATTACCGATGTGGCGACCGCCCATAAAATTGCAGATGAAATAGGCTACCCCGTTTTGATCAAGGCCTCCGCAGGAGGAGGTGGAAAAGGGATGCGGATTGTTGAGAAAAAGGAAGACCTGGAATCGGGGATGGAAAGAGCCATCAGCGAGGCCACATCCGCATTTGGGGACGGTTCCGTTTTTGTTGAAAAATATGTGACCTCCCCAAGACATATAGAAATTCAGGTGATGGCCGATACCCATGGTAATGTCCTTCACTTTTTTGAACGGGAGTGTAGTGTGCAAAGACGGCATCAAAAAGTAGTGGAAGAGGCACCATCGTCCATATTAACCCCGGCCCTTCGAGAAGCCATGGGGGTGGCCGCGACCAAAGTGGCCAGAGCCTGCGACTATGTGGGAGCGGGAACCGTGGAGTTTTTAATGGATGCCGACCTCAATTTTTACTTCCTTGAAATGAATACTAGATTACAAGTGGAGCATCCTGTAACCGAGATGATAACTGGGGTCGATCTTGTGGAACTCCAAATAAAAGTAGCTCGGGGTGAAATACTTCCCATGAAGCAGGAGGACCTGCAAATCAATGGACATGCCATGGAACTAAGGGTGTATGCCGAAGACCCTATGAACGATTTTCTACCTAGTGTCGGAAATTTGGAAACATATCAGTTACCTGTCGGGGACGGAATTCGGGTCGATAACGGCTTCGAGGAAGGGATGAATGTCCCCATTTATTACGACCCGATGTTGTCCAAGCTAATTACCTATGGTAAAACCAGGGAAGAAGCGATCGGGTTGATGTTGGTGGCCATTCGGGATTACAAAATAAAAGGAGTACGTACCACCTTACCTTTTGGAGCTTTTGTGATGGAGCACGAGGCTTTCCGCTCAGGGAATTTTGATACGCACTTTGTAAAAAATTATTATTCCCCTGAAAAGATTATGGAGAAAAACAAGGCTGAAGCAGAAATTGCTGCCCTTATGGCCCTGTACCAATATTTAGAGGATCAAAAAATAATTAAGCTACCCACAAACTAAACGCATGGATTCCAAGATAAAAACCTTAAATGAAAAATTGGCCGAGGCCCGTTTAGGAGGCGGCGAAAAACGGATAGAAAAACAGCATCAAAAGAAAAAACTCACAGCACGGGAGCGTGTCCATTATCTTTTAGATGAAGGATCTTTTGAGGAAATGGGAATTTTGGTCACGCACCGAACCACCGATTTTGGCATGGACAAAGAAGTGTATTATGGAGATGGCGTGGTTACCGGCTATGGAACCATCAACGGCAGGTTGGTATATATTTACGCCCAGGATTTTACCGTTTTTGGAGGGGCTTTGTCCGAAACCCATGCAGAAAAGATTTGTAAGGTGATGGATTTGGCCATGAAGGTGGGTGCGCCCATAATCGGCCTAAACGATTCAGGGGGTGCCCGGATACAGGAAGGAGTAAAGTCTTTGGGGGGTTATGCGGACATATTTTATAGAAATGTACAGGCCTCCGGGGTTATTCCGCAGATTTCAGCAGTGATGGGTCCTTGTGCAGGAGGGGCTGTATACTCACCCGCCATGACCGATTTTATTGTGATGGTGGAAGAGACAAGTTATATGTTTGTAACAGGCCCAAACGTTGTAAAAACAGTTACTAACGAGGAAGTTACCTCGGAAGAACTCGGAGGCGCGAATACCCATGCCAGTAAATCCGGAGTGGCCCATAAAATTTCGGCCAACGATGCAGCTTGCTTGGATGATATCCGCGCCTTGTTGGAATATCTACCCCAAAACAACAAGGAAACCCCTAAAAAGTTGGAATTTCAATTGGGTGATGAGGTCAGGGAAGTCCTTTCCAATATTGTTCCCGATAATCCCAACAAACCCTATGACATGCACGATGTGATCAATGGCATTATTGATGACGATTCTTTTTATGAGATCCATAAGGATTATGCAGAAAATATTATTGTAGGCTTTGCTAGGTTAGGGGGTAGGAGTGTTGGTATTATTGCCAATCAGCCCATGTTCCTAGCCGGGGTATTGGGGGTGAAAAGTTCCAGAAAGGCTGCCCGGTTTACCCGTTTTTGCGATGCTTTTAATATTCCATTATTGGTCTTGGTGGATGTGCCCGGATTCCTGCCTGGTACCGACCAAGAATGGTCAGGAATTATAATGCACGGCGCCAAACTACTTTATGCCCTTAGTGAAGCGACAGTACCTCGGGTGACAGTTATTACTAGAAAGGCCTATGGTGGAGCGTATGACGTGATGAATTCCAAGCATATTGGGGCTGATTTCAACTTTGCCTGGCCCAGCGCGGAAATTGCTGTAATGGGGGCCAAAGGTGCCAGTGAGATAATTTTCAGAAGGGAAATAGCGGCTGCAGATGACCCGGCCGCCAAGCTTAAAGAGAAAGAAACAGAATATGCCGATAAGTTCGCCAATCCGTACCGCGCTGCTAGACGTGGTTTTATCGATGAGGTGATTCTTCCGAAAGATACCAGACGAAAGTTGCTGAAAGCCTTCGCCATGTTAGAGAAAAAGGAAGTGGTGAGCCCTAGAAAAAAACATGGGAACATTCCCCTATAAATCGTTGACGTAGCAATGGGTGTTCAAAAAATATTCTTTTTTTGATGTAGTGTGATTTGACAGCGCTCGACCAGAAAATGGAAAATTTGGAGTTACCTCAAAAAAACGGTTTTTCCTGTTTTTACGGATTCATCCGCGGCGAGAACAACCTTTAGGCTGTTTACCGCATCATTTAGATGATGGGTGAGGTCCCGGTCGTACACAATACAGTCCAAAAGATATTCCTGCTCCAAGAGACAAAGCCCGTCATGATCAGGCTCATCCGCCGTATTGATAAATTCATCACTTTTCGCAAAGTTACCTTCCGAATCAAGGATACTGTGGTGTAATTTCAGACTTCCTGTTTTAGTATGCCCTTCGATATCCTCGGAGGCACCTTTATCCGCATCACTGATGGAAACGCAGCCCTTGGGGCCAATCACGTCCTTGATAAAAAAGGCATTTTCGCTCATCATGGGTCCCCAACCAGCTTCGTACCAACCAACAGAACCGTCTTCAAAGCGCACTTGAAGTTGACCATAATTGTACATATCGGCATCAACCTCATGGGACAATCGCGCCCCAATGGCCGAAACACTTACCGGGTTGGATTGCACCATGGAACACATAATGTCCACATAATGTACCCCACAATCTACAATGGGTGACATGGATTGCATAAGTTGTTTATGGGTAAACCATTGATCCCCCGAACTTTGTTGGTTCAGGTTCATGCGCATGACCAAGGGTTTGCCCAAATGTTGTGCCATTTCGGTAAATTTGGTCCAAGTGGGATGTACTCTTAAGATATACCCGACTACCATCTTTTTTCTCTTTTTCTGGGACAATTCCACCAGTGTTTGTGCCTCTTCCACGGTTAGTGCAAGGGGTTTTTCCACGAACACATGGGCATTGGCTTCCAACGCTTTTTTTACATAGTGGAAGTGGGTATCTGGATAGGTGTTGATGGAAACCACATCCGGTTGAATTGTTTCAAGGGCCTCTTCATAATCTGCAAACGTTGGAAGCCCATTGAGTTCTATGGACAGACGTTCCCGGCTTTTTGCCCCTCTACTTACAAGGCCCACAATCTCAAATCCGTCCAATTTATGATAGGCACGGGCATGGGAGGTTCCCATATTTCCGCAGCCGACGACCAGTGTTTTTAGTGTTTTCATAATCCTTTAGAATACAATCAAATATAGGCATTCAGTTGCTGTTTTGGTTATCTGGGAGATTGGTAATTGTGTTACATTATGTCTAGATAAAGCCGGGTTTGTGAAACTATAAACTTTGACTATAAATGATACTATTAATACTATCATAAAAGCTTCACAGGTCCATCGGGGATGCCTAATTTTGCCCCATGCAAAAAGAAGCCCAAAAACCCAATTTCGAATTTATAGCCTTAATGGCTGCATTGATGTCCATTGCTGCATTGGCGATAGATGCACTTCTTCCTGCAATTTCCAATATTGGTGATGCCATCAAGAGTTACAATTCTACCGACAATCAGTTGTTGGTCACTATGATTTTTTTGGGACTTGGGGTAGGCCAATTGGTGTTTGGCCCCCTTTCCGATTGCTATGGAAGAAAACCGGTGGTTTATCTTGGATTCGTATTGTTCGCTATTGCAAGCGTCATTTGCGTTTGGGCCCCCTCCTTGGAAGTTATGGTGGTGGGTAGGATTCTGCAGGGCATCGGACTTTCAGCTCCCAGAACTTTGGCTATTTCCATTATCAGGGATACCTACAAGGGAGACTATATGGCCAAGGTGATGTCTTTTGTGGTTGCCTTCTTTATTTTGATTCCTGTGGTGGCACCGGCATTTGGTAAGCTTGTTTTGGATGCTTTTGGATGGGAGGCCATTTTCTATATCCAGCTATTTTTTGCCCTTGTAGTGGCACTTTGGTTCTGGAGAAGACAACCCGAAACCTTGAAACCTGAATATAAAATTCCTTTCACGCGACATGTGTTTGTGGATGGGGTCCGGGAATTCTTCAAGTATCGGGATACTGTAGTGTTTACCTTTATTTCAGGGTTGGTCACTGGGGCCTTTTTGGTTTATTTAAGTTCGTCCCAGCATATTTTTGAGAACCAATACGACCTCAAAGAGGCATTTCCATACATTTTTGCCGGCTTGGCCATTTCCATTGGACTGTCTACATTCATGAACGGGACCTTGGTGATGCGATTTGGTATGCGGAAGTTGTCTTTACTGGCTCTTTCCTTTTTTTCGATAATAGCAATTGTCTATGTCTTCCTGTTTTGGGGAACCCCCAACCCTAATATCTATATTTTGGTTGGATTCCTGTCCCTTCAGTTCTTTTGCCTGGGGTTTATGTGGGGGAATTATCGCTCCATAGCCATGGAACCCATAGGGCATATAGCGGGTATTGGGGCCGCAATTAATGGTTTCGTGTCCACCCTACTGGCCATCCCCATCGCAACCTTTATTGGAGATTTTATTGCTGAAAGTGTTTGGCCGCTGTTCGCAGGATTGGCCCTTTGTGGAATAGTTTCTTTGATCATTGTTTTAGCCACAAGAAAGCGCAAGCAAGTGGTGCTTCCAACTAATGTTGTGGGTAAAAGATAATCCCACTACATGAGTCTTCGCTTGATCCCGTTACGGAACTCAGTACATTGGTTTTATCTTGGACCCTTAAAACGCCCATCAAGGCAAACACCAGCGCTTCCTTATAGGCAATCAGTGTCCTGGATGGAGTGGTGACCTTTATTTTCGGTCCCAATTTTTCTTGTAGAACCTCAATAAAAAATGCGTTAAGGGCCCCGCCTCCGGTGACCAGGATTTCTTGGAATTTTCCTGTAGCATGTTGGTGTACCTCCTTGGCGATCTGCTCACAATTGTGATGGATCAAGGTATGCAGCAAATCGCGATGGGAAGCCTTTGTGTCTTCAATTAAAGGGACAACTTTTTCGGAAAACCATTCATACCCCGTTGATTTTGGATGGGGCAGTTGGTAATATTCGAGAGCATTCAGTTGGTTCAATAACTCGGAGTTTTGGCTTCCTGAACGCGCGAGATTTCCATTTTCATCGTAAGCGAGGCCTATTTTTTCAGTAACAAAATTCAAGGGCATATTGGCCATCCCAATATCGTAAGCAATACGTTTTCCATCCTTTTCCAGGGAGATATTGCTGATTCCTCCCAAGTTCAAACAAAAATCATATTGATGGAACAATAGGCTGTCCCCAATAGGAACCAAAGGAGCACCTTGACCCCCTAAGGAAACATCCTTGGTTCGGAAGTCGCAGACCACTTTTTTGCCACAGTTGTCCGCCAACAATTGCCCATTACCCAATTGAAAGGTAAAACCATCTTCTGGTCTATGGTGGGAGGTGTGTCCATGACTGGCCACAAAATCAACTTCCAAATGGGCTTCCTTCAAAAAACTCTTGACTTGTTCGCCCAACCATACCCCATACTCATCATGCAATTGCCGATGTGCTTCATCTGTAAGATGGATGGCATTTTTTAGCCGGTTTCGCATCTTGCTGCCATAGCCAATCTCCTTGGTTTTTTCAATGGAAAATTTCCAGTTTTGACCCTCTTCCCACAAATGACAGTAGGCCAAATCCAATCCATCCAAGGAAGTACCAGACATTAACCCCAATACTTTAAACATTTGCATAGGCTAATTTTTGTTTTGTAGACATTTGAGTTGAATGGGGAGTTTCCCCTGGGCTTTCAATTTACCCTGGAAGTGCTCAAAGGCGATTTCTTGAAATGCCCTAAAATCCTGGTAGACAAATACAAGATTAGAGTTGGTGTCTGCTCCCAAAACATCGGCCACGTATGGGTTTCCGAAAAGATAGACCAAAACGTTCTTGTTGGATAATAGATTCCCCACGAATTCGACGATAGAGGGTTCAAACCCGAATAGCCCTTTTGGTTTTACAGCGGGTGGGAACAAGGCGAGCACAACATTATCTGCAGCCGTAACCGCTTTTTTGATTTCATCCAGATTACCTGTCCCGACATGCCGATAGGGTTCACCTGTATTTTGTTCGATGGCTTGGGAAAAGCTGTTTTCGTCATTTTTGCCCATGACGAGGTTGAGAAATCCGTTTTTTTTCAAAGGGGCAAGGGCATTCGGGTTTCCATAATATTCCGTAAGGGAGCATTGTGCCAAACTTCTATTTAATGCATCTGCGTCCCCGGTGATGATTTGTGTCTCCGTGGTTTTACCTAAAAATGCCTTTTCCTTCAATCCCCAGACCCTTTTAAAACTCTCTTCGATCCGAGTTTCGGAAGCTGCGTTTAATATTTCATCAATCCCTTCTTTTGGGTATTCGGAAAAGCACATCATATCCATCCCCGCCTGGAGTGCAGTTACTTCCAACGTTCCCTTAATCGAATATTTTTTAGAAACGGCGTGCATGTTCAATGCGTCCGAAATTATTACCCCTTTAAAACCAAGTTCTTCGCGTAGGAGGTTGGTGATAATGGGATTGGAGGTGGTGGCAGGGTTTCCAGATGGATCTAAGGATGGTACCGAAAGATGCCCCACCATTACCGAATCCACGCCTTGTTCAACTAACCTTCTAAATGGGAATAGTTCATTGGCCAACAACTCCTCCTTTGATTTGTCAATTACCGGAAGCCCTAAGTGGGAATCCGTGGCCGTGTCCCCATGACCTGGAAAGTGCTTTAACGAATTAAGCACCCCAACACTCGACATTCCTTTGATAAAGGCTTCGGATTTAGTGCTCACTTTTTCTGCATCGTCCCCGAATGAACGATAGCCGATTACCGGGTTTTCCGGATTGTTGTTTACGTCAACTACGGGAGAAAGATTCCAATGCATACCCGCTTTTAAGCAATCCAACCCTATTCGTTTACCTACTTCTACAAGTAGGTCATCTTGTTCTTGTATGGCCCCAAGGGTAATGGCGTAGGGGTAATGCGGGGTGTTCTCAATCCGCATGGCCAACCCCCATTCCGCATCAATGGCAATGAGCAATGGGATTTTTGCAGCCTTTTGATACCGCTCAATAAGTTGTACCAGGCGATCATAACTTTTCTCGTTGTGGACCACCTCTTTTTTGCCTTCAAAATTTGTAGCGGCACTTGCCCTACTGTGGAAGAAACATAGGGAACCGATGTCCAAGGTGCGAATCAGGTGCTCCATTTTTTGGACTTCCTCTTCACTATCGTTGATGAACGCAGCGGGCATAAACAGCTGCCCCACTTTTTGCTTTAAAGACAAACTATTTTTGGCTTCTGTGTACCTCGGCAATGAATTATTCATTGGAATTGGCATTTTTCTTCCCGTAATCGGCAGGGTATTTCAAGAATTTGAGGAGTAGAAAGGCGGGTAGGGCCGCGATAACAACCCAAAGAAAGAAACCGTCATAGCCCAACCATTCCTGGATATAACCACTCAACATTCCTGGAAGCATCATCCCCAAGGCCATAAAGCCGGTGGCAATAGCATAATGTGAGGTTTTGGAGGCTCCCTCGGCTATATAGATCAAGTAAATCAGAAAGGCGGCGAAACCAAAACCATAACCAAATTGTTCCACGACCACAGTGCCCACGACAGCAACGAGGCTGGAGGTTTTGGTAAAGGCCAATAAGGCATAGAGAATATTGGGTAAATTAAGTGACAGCAACATGGGGAGCATCCATTTTTTTAGGCCATCCCGTGAGATTAAAATTCCCCCGATGATACCACCCAGCGAAAGCATGATCACCCCAACCGTACCGTATATTGTTCCAACTGCCTCTGTGGAATAGGCAAGACCTCCGACTTCCTTTGTATCCAGTAAAAATGGTGAGGCCATTTTCACCAATTGTGATTCCCCCAACCGATAAGTGAGAATAAACAAAAGGGCGACCCCAATCTGTTTTTTTCTAAAAAAGGTGGCAAATACTTCCCAAAAATTACCCGGTTTGTCAGTTTTTTGATCCAGCGCCTGCTCAAATTTTGGCGCAGCAAAAAAATTGGAAATCGTTAGCATCAACATGAGGACTGCAGCACAGATCATAGTGAGGGACCAAGCCTTGGTATTATCCCCATATTGGTTTTCCAAATACCCAGCAAAGATGACCAAAAGGCCTTGACCCGTTACCATGGCCAGACGGTAAAACGTACTCCTCATCCCGATGAAAAAGGACTGTTTTTTTTGGGTGAGACCAATCATATAATAGCCATCTGAAGCAATATCGTTGGTGGCAGAAGCAAAGGCGGCCATCCAGAAAAAAGCAAGAGAGACCAAGAAAAAGGCGTTGGTGGGTAATGAAAGTCCTATTCCCAAAAAGGCCAGGGAAACAATCAGTTGCATCGCCAGAAACCATTTTCTTTTGGTGCCATTCAAATCCACAAGGGGACTCCAAAGCGGTTTCAGCACCCATGGCAAATAAAGCCAGCTGGTATACAGACCAATTTCCGCATTACCCACCCCCAAGCGTTTGTACATGATCACCGAAACGGTTACAATTAGGATATAGGGTATCCCTTGGGTAAAATAGAGGATGGGCACCCACACCCAGGCTCCTTTGTCTTTTGCTACACCACTCATTTAAATCTATTTCGTTGCATGCTTATTCAGTTATTTCCTTGGGTTTCCACAACTAGCACCTCACTCTCATTTCCGAAAGCATCGGATATGGTTATTCCGGCCGGAACCCTAAGACTGTTTATTTCCAAGCACATATCCTGTTCGCCTTCCGGTAAATACTTTTTCTCCACCATTACGGCATCCCCACTTTTAAAATTACTCTTTGAGCGATATAGGTTGAGGAATCTTGGTACCGTATCGCTATGGGAAACACAAAGTTCCAAGGTTTTGTTATGTTTTCTGTACGAGGCAATGCCAGGTAGTGCGATTTCCCTTTTGGATACTACAAGTCCCACCGGATTATGCGCTGGAAATCGATAAAATTTTCGCTTTAGGGTGTTGGTGACCCGCTCATGCTGCCCCATCAATGATTTTGCGCTAAAGAAAATGTTCCCGTCAATTTTCCCCAAACCTCTAGCTAAACGTAGCTGTTTTGGAATTTCATTTCTTCGGTTCCAAGCCTTGTCCGCATTGTTTTTGATTTTGTAGGTGCCATTTCCAATGTAAAGATTGCCACCTTTGGCGTTGGTTTCCCACCATTCGGTGATAATCCGATGGGAGGCCGGAGCATAATCCATGCTCCAATACACTTGGGGAGCTAAATAGTCCAACCAACCCTGTTCTGTCCATAGTAAGGGGTCGGCATAAAGATCTTCAAAAGTGGTTTGCCCTGCTTTGGTATCCGAGCCTTTGGGGTCGGTACCCTTATTTTTCCAAACCCCAAAAGGGCTAATCCCAAACTGTACCCAAGGTTTGTGGCGTTTGATGGTTTGATGGACATTTTTTACAAGAGAGTCCACATTGCTGCGTCGCCAATCTCCCAAGGTTTGATCGGGAAGGCCAAATTGCTCAAAAGTCAAGGAATCATTAAATACTTCATCTTTGATTTTATAGGGATAGAAATAATCATCAAAATGAATGGCATCTATCTCATAGTTTTGAACCAGTTCCGCAATAATCGAATCAAACTTTTTTCGAACTTCTGGTAACCCGGGATTGTAGTAATATTTCTTACCGTATTTGACCATCCATTCGGGATGCTGATAAAAATCGTGTTGTTTGGAAAGCGAGAGGGTATCTAAATCTACCGTGGCCCTATAGGGATTCAACCAAGCATGAAATTCCATACCTCTTTTATGCGTTTCCTGGATCATCCATTGCAGCGGACTTTCAAAATCGGAAGGAGGTTCTCCTTGCTTTCCTGTTAGATACTTAGACCATGGAGAGCGTTGTGATGGATACAATGCATCACCTGCGGTTCTAATTTGAACAATGGCTGCATTGAAGTTGAGGTTTTGGTAGAAATCCAAAATGCGGATAAAATCCGCTTTTTTCTTATCCGTAAGGTCGTTTGCATTTTTAGGCCAGTCAATATTCGCCACAGTGGCTATCCAGATTCCTCTAAATTCTGTTTTTGGGGTTATTGATGGGGCTCTGAAAACAGAACAGGAAATAAAAAGTAACGGGAAGATTAAAAAAGCAATCGTGCGCATTGAAAAAGAAAAAGGCCTACTCCTGAATAAAAGTAGGCCTTTTTGTACGGATTATTTGAATTTGTACCGTACAAATCCTTCCATGGCTTCGTACTCCGCCATTCCCAGTTGGTTGTATTTTCTTGCGGTATCCTTATTTCGTTCTTCGGCTCTCATCCAGAATTCCCTGGAATCATCCCCTTGGAACATTACTCCATCTTTTTGCGATTGGTGACAGAAAATGGCCAAACGCTTACGGAGTACTTGATCCGGGCTCATGGGCACTGCCATTTCAATTTCGTGGGTGTCCCATTCGTGCCATGCTCCTCTGTACAACCAAACCCAGCAATCGTCCATGTACGATTCGTCTTTTAGTTCCTCCAAGGCGGCGAACAAGGCATCCAAGCAGGTTTTGTGGGTGCCGTGGGGGTCGGCAAGATCTCCGGCAGCATATATTTGATGGGGCTTGACATCTTTAATCAGGTCAACCATAATGGCCACATCGGCATCGGAAAGGTCGTTTTTCTTGATGGCTCCGGTTTCGTAAAAAGGAAGGTCCAAAAAGTGCACATTGGAGTCATCAACCCCAAAATATCGCGTTGCCGCGAAAGACTCGCCACGTCTAATGTTTCCTTTGAGCTTTCTAACTTCAACAGGGTCAAAATCCGCCTCTTTTTTCGATTTTATGGCGTCGATAATGGTCTGGGCCTCTTCGGATGGATTAATGGACTTGGCAATTTCGGCAAATTTTAGTGCTTCGGTATCAGAGACCGCAATGTTCCCTGAAGTTTGGTAGGCTATGTGTACATCGTGACCTTGCTGAACCAAACGGTCGAAAGTTCCACCCATGGAGATTACATCGTCATCCGGGTGAGGGCTAAAAATGATAACTCGTTTACTAACGGGCAAAGCACGTTCCGGTCTGTTGGTATCATCCGCATTAGGTTTTCCACCTGGCCAACCTGTAATGGTGTGCTGCAGCCTGTTGAACATTTTAATGTTCAAGTCGTAGGAATCATGTTGTGTCAGCAAGCCGGACATTCCATTGTCGTTGTAATCCTTGTCCGTTAGGCTCAAAATGGACTTTCCGGTTTGTCCACAAAGCCATACGATGGCCTTGGCGGTCAGTTGCTCGTTCCAGGCAAGGGATTCATCCACCAACCATGGGGTTTTATGTCTGGTAAGTTCGCTGGCTGCGGCCGTATCCAAGATAAAGGAGCAGTTGTTGTGCTCTTGAAGATAGGTGGCAGGAACATGGGAAGAAATTTCTCCTTCAATGGTCTTTTTAATGATTTCTGCCTTGTTGGGTCCCCATCCCAATAGGACAATTCTTTTGGCGCTCATTACCGTTGAAATTCCCATGGTAATGGCCCTTCTTGGAACATTATCGATACCCAAGAAAGCAGGAGCGGCATCTACACGGGTAATGTGATCCAAGGTGATTACCCTGGTTGCAGAATTATGGTGAGACCCTGGTTCGTTGAATCCAATATGACCAGTTCGACCAATACCCAAGAGTTGAAAATCCAATCCGCCGGCCTTCTTTATTTTCTTTTCATAATCCAGACAGTGTGCAATGATTTCCTCCCCTGAAACAGTGCCATTGGGAATGTGGACGTTTTTAGGTTCGATGTCGATATGGTTGAACAAGTGTTCATGCATAAAGTAATGGTAGCTCTGGCGATTGTCCTTTTCCATAGGTAGATACTCATCCAGATTGAAGGAAATAACATTGGAGAAGCTCAAACCTTCATCTTGGTGCATCCGGACCAATTCCCTATATACGCGAATCGGGGATGACCCTGTAGCCAATCCAAGAACACAGTTTTGGCCTTTTGCCTGTTTTTCCTTGATCAAGTCTGCAATTTCCTTGGCCACGGTAGCTGAACCATCTCCGGAGTTTTCAAAGATGATGTTGTGAACCTTTTCAAAACGGGTTTCCTCAAATTGCCCCGCAGGTTTGAACGATATGTCCACTCTTCCATTTTTTACTGTTGCTGTTTCCATGAAGCACTAATTTTCAATACGGTGTTTTACTAATAGTTGGTTTTAAAATCCTAAATCAAAATTTGGAATGGCAAAAATAGGAATTAAAATTGAATTTTGCTGTTTTTTGCAATCTTTTTGCAATCTTTTGCTTTTTTTAATGATTTCGTAACAATTTATTTGAATTAAACAGCATAAAATGGGATAGTTTTCTTTACATTTGGCCTTAAATTCAATTTCAAAGTTCATGCTTAAGGAGGAGCGACAGCATACCATCTTGAACGAAGTGGAGCTGCATAATCGGGTTCTGCTTACCGATTTAGCGGAAAGATTGGACGTGTCCATTGACACCGTTAGGAGGGATGTTAAGGAATTGGACGGGGAAAATCGGTTGGTGAAGGTTCACGGTGGGGCAGTATCCCTGGGTTTTGCAAATCATAGCCCAAAGCGGAACAATGTCTATGCCTTGGACGAGAAGATTACCATTGCCAAAAAGGCTACCTCCTTTTTAAAGGAGAACAGTGTAATCTTAATTGATGGTGGAACCACATGCCAAGAGTTGGCCCGCTTGTTGCCCACAAACATCAACCTCACTTGCTTTACGTTGAGTCTTCCCGTGGCTATGGAATTATTGGGCAAACCCAATGTGGAAACAATCTTTATTGGAGGGATGCTTTCCAAGGATTCCCAGATTGCCATAGGTTCCAATGCTATCCATAACTTATCCCAAATAAAGGTTGACTACAGTTTTATTGGGACTGGATATGTGGATGCAGGCTTTGGATTGACCGAGTTTGATTGGGACATTGTCCAAACCAAAAAAGCGGTTATCCATGCTTCCAAAAAGACCGTATTGCTGTGTATTTCCGAAAAATTGAATTCACAGCACCGTTTCAAAACCTGTGATCTTAATATGATAGATACCATGATCACCGAATTGGAACCAGAGCATCCGCTGCTTGAAAGTTTTAAAAATCAAGACCTATACCTATTATAATATGACGGATTACATCAAAATTACCGAGCGTCCATCCAATCATGATCATCTGGAAAAGATGTCCACCAACGAAATTTTGGAAGGGATCAACCAAGAGGACAAGCAAGTAGCAGAAGCTGTGGAGCAAGTCTTGCCCCAATTGGCAAAACTGATTGATGGCATTGTTGAACGTTTCGAGAAAGGGGGGCGTTTGTTCTATATAGGTGCTGGTACCAGTGGTCGCTTGGGCATATTGGATGCTTCAGAAATACCACCCACTTTTGGGATGCCCCACGACCGGGTCATAGGTCTTATGGCTGGTGGGGATGTTGCCATTCGCAAATCCGTAGAGCATGCGGAGGATGACACCCAACAGGCTTGGAAAGATCTTTTGGAATACAATGTGGATGCCAATGATGTCCTGGTGGGAATTGCCGCATCGGGAACCACTCCGTATGTGTTGGGGGGGCTTGAAGATGCCAAAAAACATGGGATTTTAACTGGAGGGATAACCAACAATCCCGGTTCACCCTTGGCTAAATTGGCGGATGTTGCCATCGAAATCAATGTAGGACCAGAATTTTTGACCGGGAGTACCCGAATGAAAAGTGGCACAAGCCAAAAGTTGGCCTTGAACATGATTTCCACCGCTTTGATGATCAGAACCGGAAGGGTTAAAGGAAACAAAATGGTGAATATGCAATTGAGCAACAACAAGCTCGTGGACAGGGGAACCCGATATTTGGTGGAAGCACTTGGCCTAGGCTATGACGATGCACAAAAAGCCCTAAAAAAATACGGTTCGGTTAAGAAAGCAATTGAGGCTTTACAGTAGGAATCCTATTTTGGATCTAGTCGATAAATCCCTTTTCCTTCAATCCCAACATAGATAAACCCATCGGGGGCCTGCCGCACATTGCGGACTCTACCCATACCATCCAAAAGCTTTTCCCGGTAGGTAACCTTGTTGTTCTCAATTACCAATCGTTCCAAGTATTGGAAGGCTAGGGATCCTACCAGTAGATTTCCATTCCACTTTGGGTATTTATCCGAGGAAACAAAGGCCATTCCGCTAGGCCCTATGGAAGGGGTCCACTGATACACAGGTTGTTCCATGCCTGGTTTTGAAGTTTCGTCTGTAATTTTTGTACCACTATAATTGATGCCATAAGTGATTACTGGCCAGCCGTAGTTTTTACCTTTTTGTACCTTATTGATTTCGTCCCCGCCCCTAGGTCCGTGTTCATGTTCCCATAGTATTCCTGTTACGGGATGTAGTGTAAGGCCTTGTGGATTTCTGTGGCCATAGCTGTAAATGGCTGTTTTAGCTCCGGATTTGTCCACAAATGGGTTGTCGGCCGGAATTTTTCCGTCATCATGGATGCGGTAAATTTTTCCACCATCCCTCTGGATACTCTGGGGGTTTTCGTCCCTATTTCCGCGATCTCCGACCGAAAAGTAGAGGTAACCCTGCTGATCAAATTCCAATCGGGAACCAAAATGCTGTCCTTTGGTGGTATTCGGTCCTGCTTTATAGAGGAGTTGATGGTCCGTTAATTGCGTCCCAGACAGCTTTGCCCTTGAAATTGCCGTGTTTCCGCCTTTACCATCACCCTCTTCAGAAGAATATGAAAAGTAAATCCATCCGTTTTGGGCATAATTCGGATGCAATTCAATGTCCAATAAGCCTCCTTGGCCTCTAACATAAATTGCTGGAAGATTAGAGATTTCTGTCGTTTTTCCGCTCTTAAAGTGTAGCAGTTTACCTGATTTTTCCGTGACCAAGATGGCGCCATCGGGCAAAAAAGCCATACCCCATGGGTTTTGAATGACTGGAATTACGGAATTTACAGTAAAATCAATGCTTTTGGGAAGATTTATGCCCTTGTCAGAATTTTGGGCACAAGATGTAGTAAGCATTACAACGAAAAAAATAGGTAATATGGTACTTTTTTTCATAATTTGACGTTGAAATTATAGATTTTATAGACGAACGACGGCTTTTTGAAGTCGAAAGATAAAGAGAATTATATAAGTTTAGACAATTACAATCTAGAATATTAAGACCCCAAATCTGAAGTATTCTACCATAACAAGACTTAACCTATGCTCCCACAGAAAACAAGGCATTTGCTGTATGCCGTGTTGTTGGTGTTTATATCAATATTTTGTTCCACGGTACTTGCAAAAACAGAGGTCAACAGGGTATTTGCCAAGGTAGTGAGTGCAGTATCCAATCCTGACCGGGAAGAAAAGACCCAGAAACTGGATGTTGACATTTCCATTACGCACGATGAAAGTTCCCTAGCCGTCGCTAGCCCCATGTTCATGACCATTTTACAAGGGGCCGACGAAGAGGTGGTATGCCCCAACGATGGTAGTACGCTGGCCAAATTCTTCCTATGTGGTACCAGCGATATCCGAACTTTGACCCTTAGTCAATCCGGTAGTAGCTACGAATGGCAGCAATTGGATACCAATACCTGTGCCCCTACAGTGGTTGACGATTGTCCGACCATAAACGCGGCTTGTACCTGGAACACGGTAGGCACCAGTGCAACCTATAGCTTATCCACTGCCGGGGAGTTTAGGGTGCGTGTGGATTCCGGTCAATACTTCTATTTCAAATCCACCTTGAACCCGTTGGACCCCCAATTGATTAAAGAGGACATTATCTGCGGAAATCCGGGCAGGGTGGAAGTGACCAATGTTCCTGCAGGCTACGAATACAGCATAAGCGGAGCCGCAGGACCGTATCAAGACGATCCATTTTTTGATGTTACCACGGCTGGTAATTATAGGGTTTGGGTACGTTTGAAAAACGTTTCTGCCAGTGCCTGTGTGTTCCCTTCAAACACGGTAAATGTGCAGGACTTGGACATTACAGTTGACGTAACCGCCAACGACATTCTTTGTAGTGGAGAGCTCGGAAGTGTGGACGTCCAGGTTGCTGGAGTCCCGGGATTTTATACCTATAGACTCATCAAAAATGGAGTGACTGTGGACACTTTTGGTCCAAATGGGGCAGATTCGTACACTTTTGCCAATGTTAGTCCAGGAACCTACAGCATCAGAGTTGACACCAATGATTGTTCCGAGACGGTTACGACGGTTACAGGAGGTGGTCCCATTGAGATTGGTAATGGGATTAGTCCCTTGGATGTTTCAGCAACAGCTTCAGCCAGTTTTGGCTGCGGGGCAACTTCAGTCGATGTGGACTTAACGACTTCCGGGGGAACGGCTCCCTATCGCTTTAGCGTGGACGGTGGTCCCTTTGGCTCCACATATACCGGGTCCACATCTTTCACGGTATCAACAGCAGGTACCTACAATATTTTGGTCGAGGATGCCAACGGATGCCAGCGGGGCGCTTCCGTGGACGTACCCGACATTCCACCACCTTTATTCAATTTTACCGAAGAGGATGCCAATTGCGGGGGTGCCAACGATGGTAGAATAACGATAAACGTGACCAATGGATTTGGATACGAAATCGAGTATAGTATTAACAATGGGGCCAGCTATCAAGTGAGCAATGTGTTCTCCAATTTAGCACCGGGAACCTATGATGTGGTATTGAGATATGAGCAGGATTCTTTTACCTGTACCACAACACCACAAACTGCAACAATTGGTACCCCATCCACCATCAGCGCTACAGCCACTCCTGATTCTGCACCAACCTGCTTAAATGAAACAGGAGGTCAGATCACCATTTCCGGAGTTTCTGGCGGAACCCCTCCTTATGAATATAGTATTGGTGCAGGGTTTGGACCCGGCACGGTGTTTACCAATCTAGGAGTGGGAACTTATACCCCATTGGTTAGGGATGCAAATGGTTGTGTGCAGCCATTGCCGGATGTTGTTTTTAATACTTTGGACAAACCTACTGACTTGGCATTTACCATTTCAAGTTTGGATTGTATTTCCACCACGGCTTCCGTGGGATTGGTTGTCACAGGCGGAACCGGTCCTTATACTTACGAGATCATTGCGCCGGCCGCAAGTGCTATCAACAATGGAAACAATGATACTTTCACCGGATTGGGCCTTGGAACCTACACCTTTAGGGTTACTGATAATGAGGGTTGCTCTTACGATGAGAACTATGCAATAACCGATATTAGTTCAATTGGGGTGCAAGCGCAGCAAACCAGGGTGGTTACCTGTGTTGGCGATGCCGATGGGGAAGGTCGTTATTTGGTGGACGGATTCAACACCACATACAGCTATAGCATTGATGGAGGGTCGCTATTCACGGGTCAGAACAGTGGGATTATACCCCTTACTGGATTGACCGCAGGGAACTATGTGATTTCCGTTACGGATGAAGACACCAATTGTACCGATACGGCTACCTTGACTATTGAGGAACCATCAACAGCATTTGCTATTTCAAGTTTGGATGTTACCGACATGAACTGTCAAAATGGAAACATTGGGGCAGTCCGCGTAAATACCGTTGGAGGATGGGGAGGTAACCGCTATACCTTGACCCAGCCGGACAGCTCGACAAGGGGACCGCAGAACAGCCGTGTATTCTCCAATTTATCCCAAGAAGGCTTATATCAGGTAAGTGTTACCGATGCCAATGGTTGTACCGTTACCGATAGTTTCACCCTAACAGCCCTTCAGGCGCCCACACTTACTTTGGATACTGGAGCATCGGACTTTTGTTATGACAATTTCACGGCTGCTACTTTGGTGGTCAATGCAACCTTGGGAACAGCACCTTATCAATATCGGGTTAATGGCGGTGCTTTAGGCGCCAGTAATACCTTTACGGGACTAACCCCGGGCACCTATACCATTGAAGTGGTGGACGCCAATGATTGTCGGGATACCGTCACTGCTACCATCGAACCTCAGGTTATGGCTACCGCTACAACCATCCAAGAATTGGATTGTGCCGGGCCACCTGCCCAGATTCAGGTTAATATTTCCAACGGATATACTTCTGGGGGAGACTACGACATTTACGAGGTGAGCATCAATGGTGCTCCATATACTTCGGACAACAACAACATTACTGGAAACTCATTCATTTACAGCATTCCCAATGATGGTTCCATAGTTTCGGATACCACTTACCAATTCATGATTACTGATAGCGAAGGTTGTACTACCGAATCCAACGTCGTGACTATTACCCCGCCTGAAACCATTGCAGGGTCTGTGGTAGGTACGGATACCCAATGTGGGGATGCAACTAGCGGAATCGTGGAACTTGTCCCCGATACCACACAAGGTGTACCACCCTATGAGTTCAGTAACGACAATGGTGCAACCTTTGTGGCGGGTAACATTTTCTCCGGTTACGGACCTGGTACCCATGGAGGTTTTGTAATCAGGGATAGTAGAGGGTGTGTCAGTCCAGCGTATTCGGTCACCATTGGAGCAAGCGCCGCCTTGGATGCCACTGCAACGCCAACACCAGCGGTCTGTTCGGCCGGTTCGGTATTAGGCTCTGTTTCTACTACAATCAACAATGGAGTAGCACCTTTCGATTATGTTTTATTGGATGTTGCAGGAAACCTAGTAGCGTCATCCATGGGTACGGCAAGTACCACGGTAAACTTCCCGAATCTTCCTGTTGGTAACTATACAGTGGTCACTACAGATGCTCAAGGATGCGAGGACAGGGATGACGTAATTATCGATCAGAACATATTGGATTTAATTCCATTGGACCCACCTCCAGCCCTTTGTACGGATGCATTTATTTCTTATCGGGTGCAAGCCACTGGGGGAACTGCACCATATGAATTTAGATTGGTGGGCGACCCTGCCTTTGTTCCGGCCAATGTAAATGGTGTAGATATTCATGATTTTTCTGCTGTGGTCACCTTTGGTACAACATATTTTGTGGAAGTCAGGGATGCCTTGGGCTGTATTTATATTGAAGAAATTGACCCCATTGCTGCTCCAAGTCCAGTGACAGTTACCGCTACCGCAACGACTGCATCCTGTAATGTGGCCGGAAGTGGGGCGATAGATTATGATGTAACCGGAATAGCAAGCCCGGCGGATTTAACGATTACCCTCGAAAACACGGATACAGGCGCAACAATCTCTGGTCCAACAAATCATAACAATGTGACCATTCCTTTCAATGATACCTTTACAGGTCTGGCTCCGGGAAATTACCAGATATTGGTCACCGATAACAATACGGGTTGTACCGGAAGTACCTTGGTCTTTATTGGATTTAGTTCACCTTCCATAGTAATTGACAGCAATGTACAAGCCACCTGTAACGCTGGGGCGTTTGTAACCGTTAGGGGAATTGGTGCAGCCACTCCTTTTGCATATGCCTACGTACCTACAGGAGACCCAGCTCCCACAGTATTCAATACCGACACTACTTTTGAGATTGCTGGACCATATCCCACTGACTACGATTTCTATGTCCAAGATGCGAATGGATGTACTGCAATGACTACCGCCACGGTGAGTCAGGAGGCAGGCGTGCCCAATCCAACCATTGATGTGACTAACCAGTGTACCGCCACTAGCGGGTATCAGATTGAAGTGACTTCGCCCTTGACAACCGGTTCTGGTTTGCCAGAGGATACATTTATGTATGATATTGGAAGTGGATTCCAGACCAGTGTCAACTTCGTGGTTCCGAACCCAGGAAGCTATGTAATTACCGTACGTGATGGGAATGGATGTATTAACACGGTCACAGCTGAGGTGTTTGATTTCTTTGCCATCACCGCCGATGCAACTTCCTTCCCAACCTGTAACGCCGGGGACGGTGGGATTACAGTTAACACGACAGGGGGAAGTGGAAACTTTGAGTTTCAACTTCGCGATGCGGGAACCCTGGCCAATATTGGCCCACCCCAAAGTTCCAATGTGTTTACGAGCGTAATGCCAGGCGATTACAACATTTTGGTGACGGACCTTAGTTCTAATACCACTCCCTTGTGCTCCGATGAGGCCATTGTAAATGTTTCCACAGTGAATACACCTGTGATTACAGCTACCCCAACTACCGAAATCACCTGTAATGGAGCTGACAATGCAACCATTGCTGTGGAATTGCAGCCCGGTAGTGACACGGATACTCCCATTAACTACATCCTATACGATGGAGGAAGTTCCACCATAATCGCAGGCCCCCAAGCGTCCCCAATATTTGATGGGCTAGCTCCAGATACCTATCAGGTCGAGGTGGTATCAGATAGGGGCTGTACAGATCGCTCTGGAGATATAGTAATTGCTGAGCCTACCTTGCTACAAGTGGCAGCGACGAACACTGAGTTTAGCTGTAATCCATCCAGCAACCAATTTAGTACTGCAACCATTACCATTTTTACGGATACCAATGGGGATGGGACTGGAACAGCTACCGGTACCGGACCTTATACCTACAGCTTGAATGATGGAACCCCACAGTTTGATGGCACCAATTTTCAGACGAGCAATGTTTTTGAGGTTATCGACAATGGTACGAACCAGACATTTATCCTAACCGCAAGGGACCAAAATGGCTGTGAGGAAACCACCACGGTTAATATTAATACCCCAACGGACATCACCTTTAGTTATAATGTGGGACAAATAACCTGCGATGCTTCAGGGGTTGGCGTGAATCCAGGATTTATAGAGATTATAGTAAACGAAGGTCCTGGCAATTACGAGGTCGAAATTTTACCCCTTGGGTCCGAGCCTGCAAGAAACTCCTCTGGAACAGATCGCGTTACTTGGGATATCTCAACCCCGGGAGACTACATTTTTGCGGTAACGGATATTGGAAGTGGTGGATGTTCCTACCTCACTGCTACCATCAATATGCCGGAGTACAACAATATCGAAGCCATCATCGCTGAGGTACAACCGGTTACCTGTTTTAATGGTAATGACGGGGAAATCAGCATTGAAATCAACAATTACAGTGGATCGTACAATTATGAGGTCTTTTCTCGGGATAATTCGGGTGTGGAAACCACTACTGGAGTAACGGGTAGTTTCGATACCAATGTGCCCATTAATAGTCCTGAAATTATTACAGGCTTGCCAGCTGGTAATCTCGTAGTACATGTTGAAGCAATGGATTCCCCATTTTGCGATGTAATTAGCAATGTAACCACGGTTCGCTCACCCGACCGTCCCCTTTCCGTTGTGGCCATACAGACTTCCGAAGTCACCTGTAATGTTCCCGGATTTGGTGAGATTACCGCTACCGGCGATGGGGGTTGGGGTACGTATGAATACCAATTGATCGCTCCTGACGGAACCACGATACTTGTGGATTACCCAAATACCAATCCTGTTTTCCCAGATTTATCTACGGGAACCTATACAATTAATGTCCGGGATTTTAGGGGATGTGAAGAAAGTACCACCATTAATTTGCCACTACCAACACCGATTTCTGCGGATATTCAGGTGGTTCAACCGCTAAGATGTAATAATGATAACGACGGAATCATCGAGGCCTATAATATGGCCGGTGGTCAAGGACCGGGTAATTATTTGTATCAATTGAACCGGATTACGGATGGTACGAACAGTGGACTGCAAACAACCCCAACCTTTGCCAATTTGTCGGCAGGGGACTACACCATTACCATTTTTGATGGATGGAACTGTAGTTTCACCACTTTGCCGATTACCGTTCAGGACCCTGAAATCGTGATTGCGGAACTGGTAGAGCTTCAACCTCCAGGTTGTGGGGATTTGGGTAGAATGGAATTAACCGTGACCAACCCAGAAGTTGGGGTGGATTACTTTTACCGCAGATCCGGGACAAGTGACCCCTTTACTCCATTTGGTCCGGGATTGTCCAGTATAGAGATAACGGCAGACATCACGCTCGATCCAGGACCTTTCCAATACGATGTGCAAAATTCTAACGGTTGTCCATTTGAGCTTTCCAATCAAATTTCCTTGGATCCCGCTGCACCTTTGGTTATAGCACTGGATTTGACCAATGCTACCATAAACTGTGCGGGTGAGGCAACCGGAATTATCCGATCTGAAGCATTTGGAGGAATCGGCAGTTATGTTTATACCCTTCTGAATTCCAATGTACCACCAGTTCCAACGCCATCAACAACCGTGAGGGCAGCTCAAAGCTCAGGAATTTTTAGAGACCTTCCTCCGGGAACGTATTATGTCTATGCCCAGAGTGGCGGTTGTGAAGCCATTTCCGACCCCATCATCATTGAGCCAAAACCACCTTTGGTACTCGAGTACTTGGAAGCCGTACCCGTTTCTTGTTGGGGCGATACAGATGGACAAATTATTATTGAGGCCAGCGGGGGAACCGGTGCAATTCGATACTCAATTTCAGATACCTTGAGCGAATTCTTTGAAGGGGATGACCCGGCCAATCCAAATAGAAAAACCTTTGACGACCTTTCACCAAGAACCTATGATGTAATCATTCAAGACGACCTGGGATGTACCATCACCCGAACTGTAGAGATTACCCAACCCATGGAACTTTTGGCCGGTGTGGCCTCTACAACCCCAGAAGTATGTTTAGGCGATATGGATGGAACCTTGACCTTGGAGGTAACGGGAGGTACAGCACCCTACTTCACCAGTGTAAACTCCGCTGACGATGCAGATTTTGTGCAAAATGATACCCTGTTCTTTGATAATCTTCAAGGGGGTGAAACCTATGTGATATTTGTGCGCGATTCCAATGGATGTCAAACAGATGTTACCGCCGAAATTGGAGTTGGAATTGAGCTGATGGCCGAACCCATAGTGGAATATGGTTGTGAGGGGATTTTCCCTTATAGCACGGCAACTGTATCCATAGCGGATGAATCCATGTTGGATGAGTTGTTATTTTCCTTGGATGTGGATGATGTCAATTTAGCTACGGAGCAGCGTACGTTTGGTGACCTTCCGGAAGGGGAACATACGGTGTACATCTATCACCAAAATGGTTGTGTGACTTTTGTTGAGTTTGAAATTGAGGCGTATGAACCATTGACTTTGGAGGTGCTTAAAACCGGTCCAACAGAAATAAAGGCCATAGCTTCTGGTGGTTTTGGTGGCTATGAGTATTTCTTCCAGGGCGATTCGTATGGCGATACCAACACCTTCAATATTACCTTTGATGCCAATGTAAATGTGATGGTCCGCGACCAGTATGGATGTGTTGCCAGTTTAGTAATGCCCTTCAATTTTGAAGGCATGCCTGAAATGCCGCCGTTCTTTACCCCGGACGGGGATGGAATGAATGACAACTGGTACCCAAGAAACCGGGAGTATTTTCCAAACATCGATGTTATTATCTATGACCGTTACGGTAGGGTAGTGGCTAGATTGGATCAGGTTAAAAAGTGGGATGGGGCCTATGAAGGACACCCGCTTCCTACGGGGGATTATTGGTATGTAGTTTATGCCAACGATCGCGAAAAGCAACAATACGTAGGGCATTTTACCCTGTATAGGTAATTGATTTTACTATCGTTTATTTGAACTGAAACTTAACTAGATTGTATGCTGTGAATTTTGGAAACCTTACGAGCTAATCTTAATGTTGGCCCCTAAAATCTTATTCTGTCAATCCATTGATATTTTGTAGGTCCAATTTTCTGAATTCAACCTCTGCACCTTCGGCCTGAATGGCAATCTGTCCGCTACTTACCGTAGCATGATAACCGTAGTTTACCAGTTCTCCATTGAGCCAGACTTTGATCTTATCGCGATAGCATTCAATTACCATATTGTTCCAATCTCCAAGCGGTTTTTCGGAACCATCGGTAAGGTTCAAAATTCTACGTTTGGTTCCTTCCGTGGTTCCCCATTCATTCTTTGGCCCTCTTCGCTCCTCCATATTATCTACGGTGATATCTTCTACAATTACCCAAAAATCCCCAGCATTTTCATGTTTCATTTGAACTTCTAATGACTTTGGAAACATTTGATATAATGACTTGGGTGTAGAAGCATGTACCAATACTCCACAATTGCCGGGTTCACCAGGAAATCGATATTCAACTTCAAGGCGATAATCCTTAAAGGTTGAATCAGTAATAAGGTGACCTCTAGGTTCGCCTAAGCTCACTAAAATACCTTCCCTAACGACAAATGGTTTTGGGGAATTTGGCAAACTGTCCAACTTAGGAACGTCCATATGCCAACCTTCTAAATTCTTACCATTGAACAATTCCTTTTTTTCTTTTTGACATGCGCAAAGGAATAAAAGAAGAATTCCTAACAATCCTAATTGTTTCATCTTCATAATTTTATAAGTTGAACCACTAACTAATCCAGTATTTACACTAATTAGATTGTAAAAAGAAAAGTAACCAGAATATCGCCCAAATCAAACCTAATGAATTGATTATTGTCGAAAAGTCATCTTTACGATTCTTTCTAAGGTCTTTGATCGCAGGAATCAACAACAAATTTATTGAAAGGGTAATCGGTAGGATCATTATCCCAAAACCCATCGGCCCTCCCCAATCTTTTAATATCACAAAGGTGCACCATAGGAAGTAGATGTTGATAAGAAGAATGGATATTGAAAGTATTTTCGGTACCGCAGGAGGAACAAGTCGCCTAATTTTAAAAATATACCTTACCACATCGTTCGCACTCATAGATTCCCATAAGGGTACTTCTCATCGTTTTAACGTAAAGTGTCCTTTGAAGGATCTCCCATCTTCCAAAGAAACGCTAAACCAATAATCAGACGCCGGTAAAGGTTGACCATTCCAACTGCCGTCCCATCCCGGGGAGGCTGGGTCGACTTGGGCAAGCACATTGCCATATCGGTCAAAAATGTAGACGATGGACTGGGACTGGATATCCCCGCTAATCCCTTGGATCTGCCAAAAGTCGTTTACGTTATCGTTGTTGGGTGTAAAGAACGCCGGATGACCGATCACGGAAAATTGAAATTCCACCACTTCACAACCATTAGCATCCCTGGCATAGGCCTTGTGGATTCCTGGAGTTACATTCTGAAAAATATTGCCCGGCTGAAAAGGCCCAAGTGGGTCATCAAGTGAAAACTCAAAATTGCCGTTTTCCACCAGTTGGACTGTTGCCGTACTCTGTGAACTGATCAGGCCATCCACCTGCACATCGACAATTTCTGGAGGGTCTATCGTCGTAACTTCTATAGTTTTGAAAGCTTCACAACCCGTTCCATCCGTTTGCATGGCATTTACTGTGAAAATCCCCGCTCCGGGAATATCAAAATTCTGTCCAGTACCTACCACATTGCCTTCAGCATCGGTCCATTCATAGGCATAATTGCCTTGTGGATTTCGCGCACCTATGGAATAGGGCAATTGGTTCTGGCAAATTTCCAGGGTCGGTTCCAAATCAAAAAGTGGGCCCTCATCCACAGCCAAGGTGATATGTTCGCCTAGCCCAACACAGGCATTCTGGTCCGCGCCATCTACCCGGACCCAAATACGCTGTTGTCCCGGGGAACTTGCATTCCGGTACCGGGATGGATCAATGGGATTGAGTTCCGATAAAGCGTCTGATTCTGAAGCGTAGAACCCAACGGTAAAATTGCTGTTCGATGGGAATAGCGCAAGAATTGAATTGGTAGCATCGCTAAACTCAAAGGTTCCAATACCGTCGGCGTAGTTATTATCAATACCATCGTCACAGGCCCGGACCTCCAAGTTAAAATTACTGGGAATGGCAGTGCTCACCACCCTTAGGTCCAGCGTAGTAATATCAAAACAGCCCAGTTCGTTTTCGACCCGAACATACAATTGGGAACCAGAAGCGTTGGAATAAGACTCAGGATTGGGAATGGGACTTGAACCACCCCTTGCCCCACGTTCAGAATCGTGAAAGCTAAAGGTAAGCCCTTCGGCAGCGTTGATCAGGGAAGCAGACTCGAATAGATTAAAATTGGAGAAGCCGTCCCCATCTAGGTCACATTGCACCAACTCCGCAGCATTGGCAAAGGGTAGAGCGGTAACTTCAACTTCCTTGGTATAGGTTTCAACTTCGGCACCTTTGGTGATGGTGGCGGTAACTATGTAGGTCCCTGGTCTGTTATACACATGTTCTGGGGATTTGTCCACCGTATTCAGAACCGGGGAACCATCTCCAAAATCCCATGCAATATTATCTGGGTCGGGGAGATAATTGGTTGAGAGCTTGGTGGAGTCATCCACGCAAGCTTCTTCATATTCTACCCGAACTTGAAAATAGGATTGTACAAATGAGGGAAGCCCCTTGTGGCTACTACGACTCATGGGAAGGCCATCTTCTACATAGTTACAGGCCGCACCAAGTTCCTTGGGATTGTTGATTACTCCCAAATGCCGGCGTTGCACATGGGCCTGATATATTTTTCCATCTATGGCCAATTGTAAGGCGGTAGGGTCGACCAAGGATTCAGCTATTTTTTGATACCTATTGTTGTTTTCTAAATCTATTTGCACCAGTATACTTCCGTCATTATCATGACCACTTGGTGGAACATCCCCATTGTTATAGCTGCTTACCGTGGCATACAGCATTTTGGAATCGGGTGAAAACTCCACCCCGTATGCAAACACAAAATCATCGTCCATCAATTGTTGCGCATTGGAAATCGCGCCAGTCAAAATGTCAAAATCAAATAGATAGAGACTTCCAGGGGAATGTCCGCTGGGATCAACATTGTTCATGAAATTGGCCATCGCCAATTTGGTGCCATCGGGAGACATTTTTATCTGCCCTTTGGCGTTGCCAGAATAGGCTCCCAAATGTATCGAAGGCCCCACTTGGGAAACCACTGGGTTTTCATCTACTCCATTTTCGTCTACCTTGAAAGCATAAAACGAATCATTGAAATGGGCTACGACCCAGTAAATTTCTTCACAGGGATCTTTGATGGCAGTTAGTTTTTGAGAGCATTTCAAGGCCCTTTCAAATCTATTGTCAGGATCGTACGTAATAAGATGTGCACCCCGACTGCTGATGGTTCCAGGCCCCGTCATGTTCACTTCAAAAAAGTTGAGGCCATCCCCGTTCCAAACGATGGTATCGACGGTCTCATAGTCATCCGTTATAAACAGATAGTAGAAATTGGGGAACCCTGGTTTGGGAACAATAATTGAAGATTGTGTGCTAAAATTGCTTCCGGATAAAGCCCTACTACCAGGCATTCGGCGGTGTAACCGATTATAAGCAATTTCTGAATCTGTATAAAAAAGTAATCTCCCTTCCTCTGTAGAAATGGTGGCGCTACCCTCATAGGTATCCATGTCGCTACCTACCAAAGATTGCGGGACGAGACTATTGAAATCAAGCCCTGCGTACTGTCCAAAATGCCATATTCCCGCCTCTCTGTCTTGGGCGCACGCCATTCCAAACCAACATGCCATTAGCAATGTAAGTGCTCTCTTCATAGCAAAATCGGAGTATTATTTCTTTCCTAAAACGATGAAAGTTAATAGCTATCAACTCTAAATATAGTGAATTCATGATTTTAGCCATTAAGGAGTGGATAAAATGGGTTGTTCCTCAAGAATATTGGATAAACAGAAACGACAGGACAAATGAATTTATCGCTTCAAGGTAAAATGCCCTTTGAATGACCTGCCATCTTCCAAGGAAACTGTAAACCAGTAGTCCGAAGCGGGTAAGGGTTGACCATTCCAACTCCCATCCCATCCCGGAGATGCGGCATCGACTTGGGCAAGCACATTGCCATAGCGATCATAGATATAGACTATGGATTGGCTTTGGATATCGGCGCTGATGCCCTGAATTTGCCAAAAGTCGTTGACATTGTCGTTGTTGGGTGTAAAAAATGCCGGATGCCCAATCACGGAAAACTGGGATTCCACAACCTCACAACCGTTAATATCCCTAGCATAGGCCTTATGCACTCCAGGAGGTACATTTTGAAACACATTACTTTTTTGGAAAGGGCCAAGAGGATCATCCAGCGAAAATTCGAAGTTTTCGTAGCTAACTAATTCCACGGTTGCGGTGGTCTGCAAGCTGACCAGACCGTCTACTTTAACACCCAATATTTCAGGGGGGTCAATAGTGGTTACTTCGATGGAACTATAGGCCTCGCATCCCGTTCCATCGGTCATTGTTGCTCTAAGGGTATATGTACCTGCTGCTGGAAGATTAAAACTTTGGTTTGTACCCAAGACAGTTCCATCCGAATCCATCCATTCATAGGTATAGTTGTCTAGAGGGTTTCTGGCACTAATGGGATAGGGCAGTTGATTGAGGCAAACTTCCAGAGAGGGTTCCAAATCAAAAATGGGCCCTTCATCAATGACCAAGGTAACATGTTGCCCAAGACCGATACAAGCATTTCTATCAGTGCCGTCCACCCGTACCCAAATATCCTGCCTGCCAGGTGAATCCTCATTTCTGTATTGGGTAGGGTCGAGAGGGTCGGTTTCCGATAGCGCATCTTCGGAGGAGGTATAATAACTTACCTGAAAGTTGTTGTTTGCAGGAAATAGGGCCATTATCGAACTAGTAGCCCCACTAAAATCGAAAGTTCCAATACCATCCCCATAATCGTTGTCCACTCCATCGTCGCATGCCCTGACTTCCAAAGAAAATCCGCTTGGAATTGCCGTACTGACCACCCTTAGGTCCAAGGTAGTGACATCAAAACATCCTAAATCGTTCTCCACCCGAACAAAGAGTTGGGCCCCCAACGCATTGGAATAAGTTTCCGGATTCCCAACAGGACTTGAATTGCCACGTGCTCCACGTTCTGTATCGTGGAAACTAAAGGTAAGCCCATCTGAAGCATTGATCAAGGTAGCGGCTTCAAGCAAATTGAATTCCGAGAAGCCATCCCCATCTGGATCACACTGCACCAGTTCGGCCGGATTGGCAACAGGTAAGGAGGTTACCTCCACTTCTTTGGTATACGTCTCCACATCGGCTCCTTTGGTTATGGTGGCGGAAACGATATAGGTTCCGGGACTCGTATACACATGCTCGGGGGACTTGTCCAAGCCGTTTAGAACCGGAGAACCATCCCCAAAATCCCAAGCAATGTTATCGGGGTCGGGGAGATAGTTTGTCGAAAGCTTGGTTTGGTCGCCCACACAGGCTTCTTCATACTCCACCCGAACTTGAAAAAAGGACTGTACAAATCCAGGGAGGCCTTTTTGGCTGGTTTGGCCAGTGGGTTGTCCGTCTTCAACATAGTTACAGGAAGCACCAATTTCCTTGGGATTATTGATTACCCCTAGATATCTTCTTTGCACCTGAGCGTGATAAATCTTACCATCAATAGCCAATTGAAGAGCGGTTGGGTCGTATGGGGAATCAGCAATTTTCCGATAATTGTTGTTGTCCTCTAGGTCCACTTGAACCAACATACTGCCCGTATTGAAAAAACCGCTGGGAGGGACATTTCCGTTGTTGAAACTGCTTACAGTGGCGTATAGTTTTTTGGAATCGGGAGAGAACTCCACCCCGTAGGCAAAGACTAAATCATCGTTCATGAGCCTTTGCTCATTGGATACCATTCCAGTATGTACATCAAAATCAAAGAGGTAAAGGCTACCAGGGGCGTGACTTTCTTTGTCGACCCCATTTTGAAAATTGGCCATGGCCAATTTGGTGCCATCGGGTGACACCTTGATTTGCCCTTTAAAATTTAGGAAAGGTTTGCCTAACTCAACAGAAGGGCCAATTTGGGAAATAACTGGAAGGTCGCTTACCCCATTTTCATCTATTCTGAATGCGTAAAACGCATCTTTAAAATGAGTGATGAGCCAATATATTTCGTGGCAGGAATCTTTTATTGCGGTAAGTTTTTCCGAGCATTTCAATGCTCTTTCAAACCGGTTGGAGGCGTCGTAGGTAACCAAATGTGCCACGTCGTCTCTAATTGAGCCTGGGCCTGCCATTCCCACGGTATAATAATTGAGCCCGGATCCAGTCCAGACTACAGTGTCCGCAGTTTCGTAAGTGTCCGTTACAAATAGGAAATAGTTATTAGGGTTGGAAGGGTCTGGAACGATAAGTGCCGACTGGGTACTGTTTGTACTTCCGATAAGAAATCGGCTTCCCGAGACTAATCTATGGGAACTATTATGGGCGCTTTCCCCATCAGCATAAAAAATCAAGCGGCCTTCATCGGTGGATATCGCTGAGGTTCCTTCGAATGTATCGCTGGCACCAATGGCTAGGGAACGTGGTGTAAGGCTATTAAAATCTAGTCCCGCATATTGCCCAAATTGCCAAACCGCCGCTTCCCGGTCTTGGGCGCATACCAAACCGGTCCAAATTGCCATAATGGTCAAAAGTGTTCTCTTCATGGGCAATTAGACAATGTTGTCTTAGGTAAAACCTTGAAAATGAGTTGCTATCGAACTAAAGATAGCAATTCCACATTAGTAACTGTAAAAGCACGGATTAAAATGGTTGGGTGAACCAAAAAATAGGGTGAAATGAATAGTTTGATAAATCTTTCCAAATTGTATATTTGCACTCCCAATTTGCAATGCATTGCTAGGAAATTGGGTATTGTTTATTGAAAATTGTTGACCGAAGGTCAATTACGGGATGTGGCCCCTCGGTCATACTCGGGATAAACTCCGTCTGGTACCCAGACTGCTTTATTGCAGTGGGCGCATTGGAAATTGGGTATTGTTTATTGAAAATTGTTGACCGAAGGTCAATTACGGGATGTGGCGCAGTCTGGTAGCGTACACGCATGGGGTGCGTGTGGTCGCTGGTTCGAATCCAGTCATCCCGACGAACCACTTTTCAGTGGGTATCAAAGCACTGTCAACTGACTGATTGACAGTGCTTTTCATTTTTATTGCATTCATCTGATATCATCTAAAATCATATAAAAGGTGTAGAGTTCGGTGAATGAATTGGTACGTTCCTTGTGCATAATTTTGATAGCATATAAGGCTATTTAGGGTCGTCTTTGCAAACAACCAATGTTTCATTTAAAAGACCTGTATCATGCGGAACAACAGTACATTAAAGGTGCTCATCTTTACCAGAGACCACACAAACAATCCAGAAAGACTAACCATTTATGCACGGATAACCGTGGATGGAAGACGGGCGGAAATCAGTTTGAAACGCTACGTTTCGGTGAGTGATTGGGACGAAATACGAGGTAGGGTCATTGGCTTCTCTCAGAAAGCACGACTCCTGAACAGTTATCTGGACGAAGTCTATGTGCAGATCATGGACTCACATAAACAATTGTTGGGTGAGGGAAAAGTTATTACCGCACAGGCCATCAAGGCCCGTTTTCTTGGGCAGGACGACCAAAACAAAACTTTAAAGGAACTTGTAGAATACCATAACAAGACACAGGTATTGGTACTTCGACCGGGTACCATGAAGAACTACTATTCAACGGAAAGATATCTGGATAAGTTCTTAGACGAAAAATTGAAGCTCCCCGACATCTATTTGAAACAATTGAGCTATAGGTTTATTTTAGATTTTGAACAATACCTCAGGACTTATCAACCCAAAAAAGCGAGAAAGACCTGTTCAAACAATGGGGCCATGAAACATCTGGAAAGGCTCATGAAGATGGTAAACCTTGCGGTAAGACTTGAATGGTTGGCAAAAGACCCGTTTCGTAATTACAAGCTCAACTTTCACAAAACAGAACGAAGCTACCTTTCCGAAAGGGAACTTCATCTTATTGAGGAAACAACTTTCAGTGGAGCCGGCTATGAAAAGGTAAAGGATGTATTTCTTTTTTCATGCTATACGGGGCTTTCCTATATAGATGTCAAAGAATTGAAACCCCAACAGTTGGTTCTGGGAATCGACGGCAACCTTTGGATACATACCAAAAGGGAAAAGACCAATGAGACAGTAAAGATTCCATTATTGCCCAAGGCAAAAAAGATTATTGAGAAGTACAGAAAAGATGCAAGACCTGATGTCTTGGGAAAACTTCTTCCCGTTTATAGCAATCAAAAGACGAATTCATATCTAAAGGTAATAGCCAAAGCCTGTGGTATCCATAAACATATAACTTTCCATACGGCAAGACACACTTTTGCTACTACAGTGACTTTATCCAACGGAGTACCGATTGAAACCGTTTCCAAAATGTTGGGTCATACCAAACTCACCACTACCCAAATCTATGCTAGGGTACTTGAAAGGAAAGTGGGAGAGGACATGCAAAACCTTATTGCAAAAATTGAAACCAAAAATAATATTGAGAAAGTACGATATCAGAAAAGATGAAAAGGCATTTCATGTTTTCAGGATTTGATAGTGGAACGGTCAAATTCGGAAAAGCAAGAGGGTAACGCGCTAGAGCGACGTTACGTTATGATAATTGATTTTAAAATACTGAAAATCAATTATTTAAAAATAGATTAAAAAGGAGCTTGAAAAATTAAATTGTAACAATTCACCCTAAAACCTTTATAAATTGGGCTTTAGATTGTCACAATTGAATGGGAAAAATAAGAAAATGGATCAATTCGGAACCATACGGCTGCACCATAGAACCATAAAAAGGTTCAGGCGATTTTCAAGGAAAATCACCAAGTCCTATTCTGAAACTTTGGAAGTAGTCATGGATTTCTTTGAATGGCATGGAATTACCCCTTCAAGTCGATTTCCGAAGCGGGTTGATGAAGATGGGGAGAAGACCCGCAAAAGAATAAATGCTCTTATCGCTATTGTAAAGGATATAGAAAAGACCCAGACATTGCCAACGAATGAAATGCTATTGGCCCTTTTTGGACATCATGAAATTGTTAAAAAGAAAAAGGAACCGATTCGGGAAGAAACGATGTTCAAGAAATTGACCAGGGAGGAATGGAACAAATTGGAAAAAACGGTGCCGAAGGTTAAATATGAGTTTTTGGAACAGGATTATAAAACAGCAACTAGAACAGCATTGCATTTTCTGGACAGGGTGGAATGGGTAAAACCCAGGTTCGGTTCTCCCTATTACAGAGTGGACACGGACGCAGGGGAACTGCACATTCTAAAAAAGAGATTCAAAGATGGCTTTTGAGCAGTTACCTCGCTCAGTAGTATTAGTCCCTGGTAAGGATTTGGGGCTTGCAGCGCGAAATTTGATTTCGCTCGTTTAATTAGTTTGACCTTCTATATAATGGAATCCGACTTTTTGTTGGGCAAATGGATTAATGATGCCAGAATGTTGGCACAAACAAACAGCAAGCCGCCATAGATGAAAAAAACGCACGTATGCAGGTTACCACATTAACCGAAGGTGAAAGTATACTCAGGGATTATGCTTGGTGGGAATGGAACAGCTTGCTGAAAACCTATTATAAGCCTAGATGGGAAATGTTTATTGAAGAAATGAAAAATCGTCTTAAAGGACAAACGGCCAAGGAAATTGATTTTTATTCACTTGAGCGCAGTTGGATGGAACAAACATGGGACGAGCAATCATATAATGTAGTACCATCCGGAGACGCAATAAATATTTCAAAAGAAATTTTGGGAAAGTGGAACTTCCTCAATGATGATTCGTTGATGTACAATGGCCAAATCCAAAATCATCTGTAAAAAAAGAAAACTCGGTCCTTGCTAGGTAAGAATTGACCCCTGAATCTGATATTTTTTATTTGATGACCTTTCCTTCATGGAGATTTTTAGGCTTATTGGGGTGTAAAATTGTAATTCTAATTCTCCTGTCAATCAAATCTTCCCGGTTGGCCTTTATTTTAATAAGCACATCCGAGTATCCGAAAGGATCCAATTTTGGAATGGTGGCTTTTCCCATGATTGTCCAATTGCCATTTTTCATTTCTTCCACAATCATTTTAGATGATCTTGACTTTACTTGGCCAAAATTATCGACCCTTACCATTAATCCATTAGTTTGAAGCTTTGGATCACGTGCCGATAAAATGGGCTCGATATAGTTTATCCATGGCAAGCGGGCATAACCAAAAACCAACTCACCTTGCTTAGTTTTCCCCAATAATTTTACCGTAAAATTGTCATTGCCGATACCATTGTCCGTAGCATCAAAGTGTACGATAAGGTCTGCCCCGTGCTTTTCCGTTCTCACTGCCTTGCATCCTTTTCCAAAATTTACTTTCTCGGGTGCTCCGAATCGTAACGAACTCAAATCAAGGTCGGTAATTGGGTTAAAATCCTTTTCATGCTTTATGCGCACAGAAATAGTTTTGGTTTTCGATGAAATTTTTCGCTTGTGAAGTAGTTCTAACTGTTTTGGGACAGCAAGAGGAATACCGATATTTTTTGAACTATGCCCGTCCAGGGGCTTGTCTTGGAACTTTAGGGTGTCTATCACGGCAAAATTGGCTTGAACTGCCCTTCCCAAACTGTCTTGCAATATTTTTATCCGTTCGTATTTGAACCAATCTTCCATGGTGCCATCTTCATACTTGGCAATGCCTGGCAGATAAGCCTCGCCGGGTTCTATTTTCCATTTAATACCGTTTTTTGACCGTAGGTAAAAAGCTATGCGACCCAACCAATCGTTTACGATCATGTGATACTGCACATGGTCCCTCCATACAACAGGGTCTTCAAATTCTCCTTCAACAGGCGGGTAAACACTTTTATCGGTTGTTTGGTTATACGGAGCCACACCGTCCTTGCTCAACCATATGCTACCTCCCCTGCACACCATAAGATAAGATCCATTTTCTCTTTTTGCGAATGACAGATTGGAGAGCCCTTCAATGATTGGTCTGTCCCTAGGATCAAAATCAAACTTGCCGTATGTCCACGGTCCATTAATATTGTTTGATAGATAATAACCGTTTATTACGTAAATTGCGTACCTACCGTCCTGTAATTGAAATGCTTCAGGGTTGTGTCCTTCCCCTATGGTTTCCACAACCTTAAAAGGTCCTATCGGATTTTTGGAAACAGCATGGACAACTTCCGAATTGGGCCACTCCATATGTCCTTTTGAAGAATCTTCACGCCATCTGCAAACAAACATATGGTATTTACCATCGTTTCCCATTAAAATATTTCCACCCCAATAAGACCAAGCTTTGTCTTCAATACCATTGTTTTTATATCTGGGAACCACGTTTTTTCCTCCCCAAACTTGGGACGTGAGGGAATCTAAAACGGGAATGGGCCTGAACAGATCCATAAATCTTCCACCCTCACTTAAACTATTCCATTCCGCAGGTCTTTCCCTATGTGTTGTTTGGGCGTTTGTCACAAATATCATTGAGATAAATGAAACCAGGGTGCATACTTTGATTTTCATGTTGTTCTATAAAACTTTAAGAAAGCCTAAAAGCAGCTCAAATTCGGTATCCACAAACTTGGTGTCGTAGACCTGTACTTCATTGCCTGCCGCCAAAATGTCCTTTTTTATTTTTTCTGGATTGTTGTTTTTATATTTTGCTTCTACCCATTTTAGATATTGGTTATTGGGTTCATGTTGCAATGCTTCTTTTAGCAGGTTGTTGGCTTCTTGGGTTTTGCCTAGTTTTTCTAACGCCATAAGTTGCAAACAAAATTTGGTGCTTTCGTTCAGATACTTGGGCGTGCTATGCTCTGCAATCATTTTATAGACCTGTCCAGCTTTGGATTTTTTGCCCATTTGATCTAAGCTATAGGCGATTATGAAATTATCCAAGCGCTCATCCACATCGTAATGCTTGCCCACACCTAAATTCTGTGGCCAAAGTTTGGCCTGTTCTGCATAGGCTATGGCTTTTTTATAATTGTTTTTCTGAAGGGCATCGTATGCGGCATTGATGCAGGCATCATGGTACATTGTCCGTCCTATGGTTGCACCCTCATAGGGCAGTACATTAAAGTGTTTTAAAAAGCTGATGCATTCGTCATAGCGTTTCATGACCATCAATGCTTTGGCATAGTGCATCCCGAATTGTGATTTTTCAGGATATAGCCCTAAATAGATTTTGGCTTTATGGGCTGCGGCTTCAAACTCGTTGTTGGCCAAGTGCTGTTCTATGCGTGCCATATTTACCCGCCAATCTTTGTTATTCAGAGCGTATGCTTTTTCCAAGGCATGCGCGATAGTATTGGCTTCATCTGAAAATAATTTAATTTTTGACAGATAAAAAACAGGACTATCAGGTTCATTGCCACATTCGGTAAACAAGTTTTTGGCAGCTTCCACCAATCCTTTGTTCCAATAAATAAGCCCCAAATAATATTTTAATTTCCAATGTGGATTTTTACTGATGAATTCATTTAGCATCGATACGGTTTCCACCCTATGCGGAAACACCAAATCTATGGGCATTTCTAGGGCTTCTTGTAAATGCTCTTCAGTATGCTTAGCGTCCAAATAGGCCAGCCATAATGCTGCAATGGGATATTCTGGTGCTAATTTTAATATGGTCATGGCTTCATCCCGATGGTTTAAGGCCAAGTAGTGCAAAGCGAGTTCCAAGTAGGTTTCATAGGGTAATTCGTTGGTGATATTGCTTTTGAATTCAGTACTGTTAAGTTCTCCGATAAACATCAATTCTGAAGCGGTAAACACGCTGGTGGCATCTAAGTTTGTGATGTTTTGTATTGATTTTAAAGCTGCTGCTTTTTTGTTCTCTTTTCTATGGATAAGCACCTGAAGCTCATAGGCTTTTATGTTGAATGCATTAAAATTTAGAGCTTTTTCTATATATGTTTTGGCTTTACTGAATTGATTTTCATTAAAGAAAAGCTTGGCTAATTCGGTGTAAGCGGCCGACCTATAGGCAATGTCCTGACTGGCGATTGAAAAGCCGCTTTTGGCTTCGTTGGTATTCCCTAAAACGGTATGGATTAAACCGAAGTTGTAGTTTGCCAATCCGTCGTAGGTATCGATTGCCAATGCTTTTTTAGTGTATGCCAAAGCACTTTTGTATTGCATGATGCGATAATGACCCAGTGCCAATCGGTTTAGTGCAGGCGCAAACCCTGGTTCTTTTTGGTAACTTTTTTCATAGGCTTGCAGCGCTTCGGGATAACGGCGTTGTTTCTCCAATTCCAAGCCTTCAACATATAGACCATAAGAGGTTTCCCAATTAAAATAGGTATTGGGTTTAATGGGCCTATCAACGCTATTATTTGGGTTTTTGGAACTGTAATACAGTTTTTTATTTCCGAAATTAATTTCAAAATCACTGCCATTCTCTATGGTTACTGTTTCTGTAATCAATTGCAACGGGGTCGCTTTTGTCTTTTTATTTAAAATGATTTTTCCTTGTGAGGTCACTACCAAATCGTCATTTAAATGCTGCAAGGCACTTAAAAATAGGGTGACTTCATTCCCAGATTGCTCAACGTTTAAAACACCATATTTTGAAGCGGCTACCATCCCATTTGTTTCTTTTAGAGGAAACCAATATTCGTGCATCACATCGGTATCGTGGGGCGTAAATTCACGATGCTTAAAGGGGGTGTTGGTGCTACTCGCTGCGGCTTGGTTGAACAGCTTACCCGATTGGTATTCAATATATTGTCCGTCGGAATCTGTTAATAGGTCTTCCCAAATCATCCCTTGGTCGGAAAGGCCCCAAATCCATATTTTTTTTCCGGGCTTATCGTCGTAAAGGCTATAGTGTCCGAAACCAAAATCGTCATCGTGGTAATAGCCTCCAAAATAATCGGAATAGGAATTAATAACGTGATAAGACTTGTAAATTCCAAAATCATTCTGCTTATAAAAATTGATTTCCCGTCCATCATCCATCGGCCATTCGCCTATTTCGCCCCCATGACCAATACGTTTGTTACCTGGGTAGAGAAATTCTAAATTACCTTCGGATTTTGCTGCGGCATTCATCCAATGGTAATAGGTTACCGGCACATCTGAATTGTTAAACCATGTGGCTTTGGTTTCAAAATAGGCCTTGTCTTTGGGCAATCGTATTTCTACATTCCAATTGGTTCTGGATGGCAAGTCCAAAGCACCAACAATACAAGACACGCTGCCGTCTTCATTTTCTTTAATGTGATAATCTACAGGAGTAGCACAGGTTGGAATATGGCCTATATCTCCAAAATTATATTCCAATCCGCCCGAGGTCCAAGCACCACGCATGGCTACGTCCCTAAACTTGACCACATGATTGAAATACATGAATTCCTTTCCAGTTGATTTTTCGATAGCACCCCATATTTTACCGCCAATATCGGGACACACAAATACTTTTATATAGTCGTTTTCTAAAAGAACCATATTCCACACTTTCTCTTTTGCTTGGTCTGTATAGCCGTCAAACCTAAAATAGGGATAGAGTCTACCAATTTGGGGAATGGGACTAGGGTCTGAAAACATATAGGTTTTCATGTTCAGCTTTTCTTCTTTTATAGTGGCTTTTTGTGCACCGCCTATATTTGAAAGCAAAATGAAAGTCAGTATAATGATGGTTCTCAACATTTTGTCACGTTTTTATACCCATGAAAATTACAAATAATGGGAGGCATAAAAACATTAATTGTGATTTGTGTATCAGTTTTGTAGTAATACAACAGATTGACCAGGGTTCAACGTAAATGATACTATATCACCCTCCCAAACAGCCTTCAAATTTCCATCAATACTGATGTTTTTGTCCTTAAAAGGATTTTTTAATTTTATTGTTCCTCCTTTTTCCGAAGTAATTGTAACCTGTTGCATATTGCCATCTTTCATGAAAGCTGATATCAGAAATGCACCTTCGGTGCGAAGACTTTCAAAAGAAACATTTTTCCAATCTTGTGGTATGGCAGGAAATAAATGTACGGTGCCAGTATGGCTTTGTAGTAACATCTCCTGTATGCCAGTCATGAAGGCGAAATTCCCTTCTAATGTAAATGGACGATAAGTGAAGTTAGAATAACCCTTTCCACTTTGATCACCATTGACATGAAAGCTATTGGGCAAGCAAAAGCTTGTAGCGAAGATTTTCAATGCTTCGGCAGCTCCCTTACCATCAAACGCACGTGCTTTTAAATTTCCTAGCCAACTAAAGGAATAGCCCGTCCAACCGGCAGTGCCTACCTCTTCGAGATTTTTTAAAGTATTTTCGATTGTTGAGCGATCATTTTCACCTTGTGAGAAATCTATGAGTCCTAATGGATGATAGGCCATCAAATGTGAAAAATGGCGATGCGATTCTTGATAGGGCAAATTAGGGGAAAACATCAACCCCGTTTCATCAAAAGCAAAATAAGGCCATTCTTTCAATTTTTGTTGCCACTTTATTATTTCATCTTTTTTGCCAAGCTCCTGTGCCAGTTCTGATGCTTTTTCGTAAGTCCATCGAACCAATGCAAGGTCATAGTTTGTGGTTTTATCGAACCAAGCATCCCTTGAATTGTTGTGTATTTCAGGGCTTGAGGACAAGGGCAGTTTTCGTTTCCCATCTTCTCCTACAATGGATAAATTATTGAAATGAATTGCAACGTCTTTAATCCAAGGGTAAGCTCGTTGTTCCAGAAAGTTCCTATCCATGCTGTAGCGCCAGTGTAGATAGAAATGATGTCCTAACCATGCCCCAGCCGTGGGCCCAAAGGCATATTGTATCCAGCCCCCCATAGGTTCCCCGGTCAATGTTGTCACTCCAGGAACGTTAAGGCCATCTGTGCCATAAAAATCCTTGGTAAACTTTTTAAACGTGCTTTTATGAGTATCTAACCAGTCCAAAAAGCCTTCTTCAAGATTTAAATGATTGCCTGAATATGTAGGCCAATAACTCAGCTGTGTATTAAGGTCGTGATGATAATCTCCCTTCCATGGTGGCAATTTACCGTTGTCGGCTGTCCATACACTTTGAAGTGAAATGGGTGGTGCCCCTTTTCTTGCAGCTGCACCTAATTTGTACTTTTCCATATACCACTGATGTTGCAAAATGGAATCGGGAACGGTGATGTTGGAACGCTCCCAAAATTGTTTCCACCAATTTTTATGATCGTTAAAGGCATTTTGCCATCCTATTTCATTGAAATCATTTACTGTTTGCTGTGCATTTTTAGATATATCGGTAGTATCTTTTTGAGAAGATATACTCCAACTTCCCATTAGATCATCATCCTTCTGATTCCATTGGGTGTGTATCTGAAATTTAAAATCGGACCACCCTTTTTGATTATACGTAATGGAGTTTTCTGTGCTTGTGAGCTCTCCTTTTGGGTAGCCCAGCCTTCTAAGGTCCTGGCCGGAAACAGGGTCGTTCAATGATGATACCTTGTCTGAATAATAAGGTGGAGGTACAATGGTCGGTTTTATAGTACCTGTTATATTTTTAAACCTGTACCAAGCAATTGGCTCTGTAGCATGAACAAAGATATGAAGCATGGCTCCGTTTCTCCATTTGACTTCACAAACGGCATCCTTTAATATTAGTTTTACGTACTCAACTGGTCCTAGTTCTTGTATGTTAAACTCCATAGCTCCGCCAGGGATTTTAGACGGTGCTGGCAGATTATCATAGGGTACGTCGTATTTTTGTTGCACTTTTTCATAAGTGTCCTTTTTCCATTGTTCCCATACCCAATTGAAATCGTAGTTTTCAAAATCTAGGTTTGCCATTGGTCTTAAATCCCAAAGGTCTGCCCTATCCAAAGAAATACGAAGTTTGTCCCCATTTTTCCACACCAATGCTCCTAAGGTGGCATTTCCCAATGGTATGCCTTCGTCCCAGCTTTGGGCCAATTCTTCGAATACGAGTTCATGTGTTTTTTGTTGAGTTTCTTTATGGGTTTGCGATTTTTTGTTACAGGAAACCAGCAACAATGCCATTAGGGGATAAAGTAGTATGATTCTTATTCTGTTTCTCATTAGTGCCATCAAGTTTTACGTTTTATTCTATAATGAACAACCAGCCTTTTGTGGGTTCTATACTAATCTCATCATTTACTGAAGAGTGTTTCTCTGGTTGAAAATTTTCAATCTTAGGGGCTTTTATTTTTATCTGATTCCTATTTAAACCAACAGCATCCCAATCGATATTCAGTTTTACCGTTACCGTTTCTTTTGCCCAACTCGCTACTGAAACCAAAAGTTTTCCTTCCTTAACATAAGCCGTAGCCTTAACATCCGGATGATTGGTACTTGCCACAGGGTGTTTATCCCAATAACCTATCATTTTGGCTTCAGCAATACCAAAACTGTCCCATACTTTCCAAATCTGTCTGGGGTCGCAGGTAACGCCATCTGTAAACCACGGGTAGCGTACGGTCATCCCATATACCATCCCCCGCCAAGGGTTTCCACCGGCATGTAGCATATCACCCATGTGTCCAAATGGAATGCCCGAAACTTCTACCAACCAATTTTCTGCTGGCATGTTATCATATACAAAACTTTCTCCAAACCACAATTTATCCAAATACGGGAAAAACTCAGTGTATTGGGTTGCAGGGCCTTTTGAAAATCCGGTATTGGAGTGTAAATCCATCATACAGCCCGGTTTTGTCCTATCCAATATTTTGCGCATTCGTTTTAAAATACGTCTATCGTAAGACACGTCATCCAAGTACAAGCCGTCTATATCGATGTGCTTTACCAACCACGCCAAACCTTCTAAATAATAGTTGTACCAACGGGAATCACCAGGTGCGTTAACTATGGATGCATCGATACCATTTTCTAGCGGTGAATACCATTGCCAACGGTAATCGTCTACCAAATGTTCTTGCAACCATGGATAGCCACCACCATTGCCCGTACCCAAGATTTCATTTCCCAAACTGCGCAAAGCCCAAATTTCTGTGGTATAATTGGATAGTTCACGGATGGTGTAGTAAATTTTCGTCTTTAGGCTTTTGGCATGCATGTCATTAACAAAGCCTTTCATCTCTTTTGTGGCTATAAAAGGATAGTTGATATACGGGTTATACGTGCTAGCATGATGCAGGTTTACAATTTTTACGCCGTCGGTAATTTCGTTTTCTTCTGGTTTAGGATCCAATCCGTCGTGATAGTACCTGTTGGTGAATTGTCCTTTGGTATCTATCTGTCTTACCGGCGTGATTAAGAACGATACTTCAAACACCAAAGCTTCCCCTTTTTTAAAGGTTCGTTTTCCAGAATAGACAGTTGCTGTGGTTTCATTAGCTTTTTTTTCTATTGTAAAGCCTCCTTTTCTTCCGTTATGCCAACTTTCGGGCGGCTCGGGCTTGTATAGATTAAGTAACGGCCCGTGATAATCACCTCCTCTTAACTCGACGTGCAGTCCGCCATAGGTATTTCCAACCCAAAAACTATCTTGGGATCCTTTCCATTTGGCTGTGTGACTTTGAGCGACAAAGGTGCCTGGTAAGCCCATACCCATCATATATTCTGCTATGCTGGACTGAAATGGGATTTCTAGTTTAAAATCCTTGAGTTCATTGTCGTTTTTGGCAACAAGTTTTATCTGGTAATTTATATAACCGTCAAACTCGGTTGTATTGATGGTTTGAATCTCAAAATTTTCCGATTGGGCCGAAACCGTTCGTGCAAAAATACCTGAATCTAGATTTGTTTTGTGAACACTTGAAGCTACTATGGTTTCGCCTTCCAAAACATATTGTATGGGGCCCTTCAAAATTTCGGTATCCCAAACCGTAATGGCAGCGGGTAAACCAAATTCGTTTAATGTAACCTGTTTTCCGTATAAATCGAGTTGATTTTCCTCTTTTAAGCTAATAGGCGTGTAAGGTTTTGTAGGTTCGTTATCCAATCCAATAGTAGAGTTTAACCAACGTAAACGGGAGTGTCTCCATGGTTCGTTATCGCCTCTATCGGCAATGGTTTCTTCGGAAACATGTAAGGTGATGTCAATGGTTTTATCGGGTTGATTATTAGCCTTAATGGTAACATGCCCTTTGTACGTACCTGGTTGCATGTGCACGGGGATGTCCGTTCCTATCCATAAGGGTTGCACTTTACCTTTGGCAACGTCTACTTGTTTGGTGAACGGTGTTCCGTACGGGTCTATACCATGGGTGTTGAAACAGGTAAAGGCACTTGCTGTAATACTATTGTTAGTTGAGGATTTTAAATCGTGAAATTGTAGCGTTATATTTTCAAGATTTGTTTTGGATGCATAAATGCCTATTTGGAAGGCATAGTATTCGTTTTTTTGGGCTGTTCCTTCAAATTGATCGGTGATGCCTTCTTTAATCCATTTTAATGGCAGATGATGCCGCATTTTAATTGGATAACGCCTATCTTCGGCAATGGCGATGTAATCTGAATTCGTGCGGCTTACCAACTGTTTTTGTTCAGCTCGCTTGGCCGTTACCTCCATGGGGTAAAACGAGTCGAAATCTGTTCTGGCTTGAACTTCAGCACAGATGGCCTTTGGTAATTTTTTCAGCTTTTTGGGCTGTTCCAATTGGTTCTCGTCCATCCAATGCTTGCTCGGAGCGTCTTCTTTTTTAAGATAGCCGTAACGGTAAAATCCCCATTCATTGTCGGGTTTAAAGGGTAAATAATAGAAGTGATAGGTTCCCTTTTCAACGGGGCCAAAAACCAATTTACAGGTTTCGTTATTTACGGATAATCTATGAATATTGGGAATGGTATCTCCTGTTTGGGCATTTACTATTAAAAACCTACGTTCATCAGGATTTTTATCATGCCGCCTCCAATTAAAGTCGAGTTTTACTGCATCAGCATTTTTAGAAACTTCAATAATAGCCCTGTGATTACCTAATCCAGCATTCCAAGGGGAAGATGGAGTGCCATATTTGATAGTGGCTTGGCCAAAGCCAAAAAGGTTTGTAAATAATAAGCAAATCAATATGTTTTTTTTCATTCTTCTGGAAACAGTATTTCTTGTATTTTTTTAATAGGATCGTCAAAAGTTGAGGGATTGTTTTTCCATGCTGATGTTATCCAATCTTCTTCCCATTGCAGCATATCAAATTCATTTTCTTGTCCTTTTGCATCGAGCCATAATTGCCAACGTTTCGCATAGTAATCCCCGATGAGTCCGTTCCAGGTCCGTGCAGCATATTCATTGACACCCCCACCCCAAGTGGTATTCAATCTTTTTGCATTGCTTTCGTAATACAGTTTCTCCTCTTCCGTATCGCCAAACCCTCTTGCCAACTCAACCCAATTACCCAATTTATGATTGGGATGGGATGCCAATACTTTATCCAAAATATGCATAAGGTCTATAGCCGTTTGATAGGTCTCGAATACTTTTTTCGAGTCCGTATGCTTTTCTGCAGCCATTAGTAGTTTGTCAATCTTTAAGCCCATCAACTGTGCTCCCAATTCAATGGCGTCTGCCCTATACAAATGATTCTCTCCCATCTGGCTTGAGGCTTCCAAGAACAACTTTACTGCTTTTTCAAAATTTTCTGATTTGTGCACTGTAGCTCTGCCAGTACCGGGTCTGAATTGATATTTGAACCTAGGATGGTCGGTAAATGTTCCCAAAGCCGATTTTCTCAATAAGTTATAGGCTTCATTTATTTCATTTGGATAAGCACCGTAACGTGCCAAACAGTAGCTTTCTATCCAAGTATCTAAATCTATGGGAGTGTCTCTCCACCCCCAATCGGATAAGAGCTCATAAATAATTTCATTATTTTCGATGCCCTCGGGTGCAAAACCAAAACCTGCTAAATTACCTTTGTTCTTATAATCCAGTGCTTCTTTTGGTGCTCTTGCATAAAAATCCAAAACGCCATTTAAGGGCACTTTCCCACCCATGTTTGGTATAAAGGAATAAATCCATTGTTTGCCAAAGAACCCTTTGTACATATCCCACGAGTAATCAATTTTCCAATGGATCGCATTGTATTCGTTTGCCATATCGAGGATCAAGAGCTTATCATCAGGGATTTTGGACATCATGGCTTTTAATCGCTCAGGAGTCCAAAATAGTTTACCCTCTTTATCCCTATGGTAAGGAAACGTCCAGCCTTGCATCACCCATATCGCATCTGGATTGGCTTCTGCTATAGGCTTGTAGACAATCTCCCCATAATCGGCCAATTCTTGTTTGGCTATTTCGGGATTGTGGGAAAGGGGAACATCCATTTCGTTAAAACTATCGGCCAAATAAAATTTACCCTTTCCAAATTCTTTTTCCCATTCTTCTATAAATAACTTACCTATTTTGGTAAAGAGATCACTTTTGGGAGAGAGAATATGCACTTTTTTGTCAAATCCTCCCCAGCCCAACTCACGAAGCTCTTCATTGGGGTATAAACGTTGAATGGCCTCTGGCACAAAACCTGCAAAAGCATGAACAATGGGTTGCATTTTGAGTTCGTTCATACGATCGAGCATCTTATGGGTCAATGTAATTTGTTTGTTGAAAAAAGAGATTGGGGGAGGGCCGTCCCAACTGCCTATATTTCCCATTCTGTTCCATGGAAAGTGGGCAGGGCCGGAAAAATAATCGAGAGCTTCTTCTTCTGTCAGCCCCAATCTTTTAAATGTTCTCAATAAAATAGCTTCGTGAGCTCCTGCTATCAAAGGCATGTTCATGCCGTGCATGGCCATCCAATCAATTTCTTTTTCCCAACGGTTCCAATCCCAATATGGAGTTGTGTAGCCATGGGTCACCGAATTCATATAATAACGATATTTGAAAGGGGAACGTACCGTCTTCTCATATTTTGGAAGCTTTTCTGGGAAATTAATTCGGTTACCCGACCAACTGATTATAGAATGTGTACCATTGCGCAGGTAGTCATAGGCTCCACGTGTCAAAGCGTTGGGCGTATTTGCAGTTATGGTCACCCCATTGTCATTGGCCGAAATTGTATAGGTGTCCAGACCATCTTGCTCAGCAAGCACTAGTTCAAATTTTGATGCATGCTCTTCTCCAAGTGTTCTGGCAAGTACGTTTTTGGTCGCATCTTCTCCTAATGACAATTTCTTGTTTTCTTGTTCGCAGCCAGATAAAAAAAATAGAAATAAAGATAAATGGATGATGTGCCTCATTAATGGAGTTTTGGTTGAAAAGAATATCTTTTAAGAATGTTGGTATATCATTGAACAGCACCTATATTTTTACTAGACTCAGTAAGGTAATTTATAAAAAAGGCGTGATATGTCCTATGAGTGTATATAAAGAGCCCCCGCAAACAAAAAACTAACTCAAACCAACTCTTTGTAGCGGGGACCTCTCTTATTTCAAAATTTAATACCCTGTATTTTGCTTTAAATTAGGGTTGTTGATCAATTCAAATTCAGGTATAGGCCAGGTATAGTCCCTTGGTGCTGTGAAAAGCCTGTCTTCCAGTGATACTACCCCAACAGCTGGCATATTCATTGTTGTTTCCAATGACCTCCATCTATGGTAATCAAAATAGAGCAGGCCTTCCGCTGCCATTTCAATGATTCGTTCCCTTCTTATAATGTCCCTAAAACTATCTTTTGTAAGACCTGCTAGCTGTATAGGCGGCACTGCAATATCTGTACCATCGTCTGCAGCTCCTTGTCCACCTCTGGTTCTAAGTTCATTGATTAAGTCCACCTGTTCTTGGGTAGGACCATTGACCTCGTTCATGGCTTCAACATAGGTTAGGTACATCTCTCCCAACCTGAAAACGATAAAATCGTTATGGCTTTGTTGTTCCGCGGTTTCAGCTGGATTTATCCATTTCCTGAAATTGAGCCATGTACCATTGTTCACAAAAGAAGAGCCTTCATAATCCACGTCTTCGCTCCAATTAAATATGGATTGCGCCATACGTGGATCTCTATTTTCAAAAGGCATATCGGGATTATACAAGGGACTGGTTGCGATATCCTCCCCGTTGATATCGGGATAGGTTTCCACAAGTGCCATGGTTGGGGTGTATATGGACCATGAAGCATGGAAGCTAATAGGTCCGAGCCACTGGCCAAGTGAATGATAGCGACCAGGAAGATCTGCATTTACCCTTGCCAAAATAATTTCACTGCTTCCCTCTCCTTCGGGGCGGAACAGTTCAGTATAATTATCGTGGAGATCAAAACTGCCAGACGTCATGATCTGATCTGCAAGATTGGCACTTTCTGTCAACATTCCGTTATCTTGGGAAAGCGTACCTTCATACAACAAAATCCTTGATTTCAAAGCCATGGCCGCCCATGTTGTAACTCTGCCGTATTCCGGGGAGTAATCAGACACAGAAAGCTCACTCATTACAGCATCCAGTTCGGTAAGTACAAAATCCAGAACGGTAGCCCTTGGGCTAGGTTCAACTTGACCCTCGTTTACGGCAAGCAGGGTCGTAACCAAGGGCACGTCCCCAAACTGATATAGTAATCTATAATGTGCCCAAGCCCTGAAAAAGCGTACTTGACCTTTGTATTTGGCCAATTGGTTTTCAGTAAGCGGTGCTTTTTCCACGTTGTCCAAGAACCAATTGGCATCCCTGATGGTTGCATACTGACCAGTCCACAAACTATTTACCAGACCTGATCCTGGGTTTATCCCACCCGATGAAATCTCAAGGGTGGCTCCATCCTGACTATACATGATTTCAGTCAGGGCATCCCATTGTATTTCGCCTACATTGGGAAGGGAGAAATATAAGGCACTGGTTGCCTGTGCCACTTCTTCCTCACTGCTCCAAAATGCATCTTCTGACAATGCGGTTACGGGGAGCTTTGTTACGTCTTCCTCTGAACAGCCTTGCATAATCAGGAAAACAAGAACTAGCAATGGCTTTATCTTACTATTGATATATTTTTTCATGCTGATTTTTTTTAGAAATTAATGTTTACTCCCAATGAAAAAGTTTTCAATGGCGGAATAACCAAACCATTGGATTCGGGATCAAAACCAGGTCTAAAATCTGATACGGTAAATACATTTGTACCTGCAAAATAGATTCTGGCCTTATTAATGTATTTATTATCACCTATAGGCAGTGTATAACCCAATTGTAGGTTCTTCAACCTTAAATAGTTTGAGTTAAATGTCCAGAAACTGGATCTTTGATAAAAATTCTGGAAGTAGGTTTGCTGTGCAAAAAGTAACAATCGCGGATAGGTACCGTCTGGGTTTGAATCGCTCCAAGCGTCATTTGCCTCTTCGGGGATCCATGAAAAGTTTCCAAAGAGGTCATTGCTCTTATGTTCCTTGGATTTACCGGTTCCTTGGAAAAACAATTGTAAATCAAAATTTTTCCATTCAGCATTTAAATTGACCCCATATGTGATTTTTGGAATGGTCTCGGCTATGGCGACATTATCTTCAAAATTCAGTGCACCGTCACCATTTACATCTACATAACGAATGTCCCCCATGGTGGTGTTTGGACTGATGCCCGAGGTAATGGCTGCATTATAGGCATCGACCTCTGCTTGAGATGACAAAATACCATCAGCAATATAACCGTACACCGTGCCCAAAGCGTCTCCAACCCTGTAAGAGGTGTCAAATTCTGAAAAGGAATCCGTTAGCTCGGTAATCTCATTAGTGTTATAAGTCCCATTTACGGATATTCCGTATGAAAAATCATTTGCAAGTGTGTTGCTATGGTTCAGTACCAACTCAAACCCGGAATTTTTCACGCTTCCTGCATTAATGGCAGGACCTCCTCTTCCCGTTCCCACTGTTCCAGGTACTGGACTTGGCAGTAAAATATCATCAGTGTTCTTTACATAATAATCCAACGAGCCTGAAAATAGGCCACTTTTCAAGGAAAAATCAACACCTACGTTAGTCGTGCTGGTGGTCTCCCATTTTAAATCCCTAAAAGGAATTCCTCCTTCTGCCGAAGTGGGAACAACAATTTCACCATTTGCACCAAAAACATATGTGCCAAAGGCAATATTTGAGAAATAGCTTCCATTCACCCTATTGTTACCGCTTACCCCATAAGAGGCTCTCAATTTAAGGAGGTCAACGGACTCCATATTGAAAAAATTCTCCTTGTTGATTACCCAACCAAAGGAAGCCGAAGGAAAAAAGCCGTATCTGTTTTCAGGAGCAAAAATTGAGGCGCCGTCATACCTTCCGGCAAGTTCAACCAAATATTTTTCATCATAGTTATAGTTTATTCTTCCCACAGCGGATTGCAACACATTTTCAACGGTGTTGCTCCCTAATCCGGTAATATCGTCATTGTCACCTGAATTCGGGGCGCTGAATTCGGTCAAAAGGTTATCAAACTGGAAATTTCTTCTTGACGCGCCCAAGCCAGAATCTTCATTGAACTGAATATCCCAACCTGCCAAAACACCCAACGTATGCTTGCCAATACTTTTGTCATAGCTAAGGAAGGTCTGCGCATTGTATTGGTTGTCATCCCTCCAAGTTTGCGATAGGCTATTTACATCAGCAAACCAAGGTGGACCACCTGTCGTGGAACGTTTGTATATACTTGAAACGCCTTTAGTAGTGCTCGAGATCAAGGAATAACGTCCGATGAACTTGAGTCCCTCTATTAATTCCCAAGTGAGGTTTGTGTTGGCCGTAAAGGTCTTCTGCTTTGTATTTGCGGTGCCTGCTTCCAACTCCCACATTACGTTCCAAAACCCTCTTCCATAAGAACCAGCTTCATTGAAAAACTGAAAATTCCCATCTTCATTTCGTACTGGCAAAAATGGAGCTGTACTGTTCATGTGCAAATAGATGTTGTCTATTCCTCCATTTACATTTGGAGCGGTATTGTTCTGTAACACATAGTTTAGGTTAACATCAAAATCAATATTGTCCCTCAGTTTGGTTTTTAGGTTTGTTCGCAGGTTGAACTGTTTCCTATCGATTCCCGATTGAACAATTCCATCAGAATTTCTGTAGCCAAGTGAGAAATAATAGGAGGACCTTTCATTGCCCGCCGAAGCACTTAGAAAATATCTGTTGGTAATTTCTGTTTTCAAAAACTCTTTTTTCCAATCTGTATTGGGATAGCTGGGATCATTCCCTGTTTCAAATAGGGATATATCCTCTGGTGAGAACAAAGGGTCTCCGCCAGAATTAATGGAAGCCTCGTTCATTATCCTTGCTGATTGAAGCGAGTTGGCAGCTTCTTGCACTGTTGTCAATTCGCCAAAACTGATGAAACTTTCAAAATTGAATGAAGCTTTTTGGTTTTTTCCTGTTTTGGTGGTCACAATAATAACGCCGGCAGCAGCCCTTGAACCATAAATAGCGGAGGCAGCACCATCCTTTAAAACAGAAATTGCTTCAATATCATTTGGATCCACTGTCAACAAATCTTGCGGAACACCATCTACAATAAACAATGGTGAATTGTTGCCAATGGTTGTGGCTCCCCTAACAAAAAAAGATAAATTTTGGTTATATCCTGAGTCTCTGATGAACAATCCTGGTGTACGACCCTGTAGAGCAGCTGCTATATTCTGTGTAGTCACATTACCAAGTTCTTCGACATCCACGGATGAGACTGCAGAGGTAAGACTGGTGATTTTCTGCGTGCCATAGCCTACCACTACAACCTCTTCCAAGTTGGAAGTATCTTCCAATAGGGTAATGTTGAGTAATGATTGCCCGTTTACTTGGATTTCTTGTGTTGTGAATCCAATATAGGAAATCAAAAGTGTAGCATCATCATTCAACAACCTGAGTGAGAATTTACCATCAAAATCGGATTGTGTTCCATTTGAGGTTCCTTTTTCCACAACACTTGCTCCTGGAAGAGGCTGCCCATTTTGGTCTAAAATGGTTCCCTCGACCGTACTTTGAACTTTTGGTTTTTCTTTGGGAGTCAGCGTTGGGGTTACCATCTTGCTTATTTGCATGTTCCCTTTTCGGGTCAAAATAATCTGTTTGTCCAAAATATCGTATTGTATTCCGGTGTTTCGAAGCAACAGATTAAGTAAGGTATGAATACGTGCTTTGTTGACCTTTACCGTTACTTTTTGGTTTAGGTCAATAGTTGAGTTTTCGTAAAAAAACTTAAAGTCGGTCTCTTTTTCTATGTTGTCAAACAGTACGGACTCGATTGTTGTGTTCTCAACGTCCAAGGTAATCCTTGCGTTCTGTGAATAAGTACTGGCGTTGATTTGAAACAGGCATAAAAAAAGAAATGCGGTAGTTAGTTTCATTTTCAAATCAAATTTGAGCGAATGCGTAGCGCAAACACTATGCCCTCGTGTATTTTTCATATTTTTGGAATGATTTAAAGGTTATTTAGCTTTTTAAATTCAATTTAGACATCGGGAAGTGCTGGTACCATTTCCCGATTTTTGTTTTGGTTGTTTTTAGTTCATAGAGTTGTTTTTTAAGGGTTAATTATAATTTGGCGGTTAGAAATCCTATAATTGAAGGGGTTTGTCCTTTGAAAAGTGTTCAAAATTTGCTCGACCGTTTCAATGTCAAACCTTCCTGTAAATCTTTTTTCATTCAGCGCCAAGTTATTGTTGGTGATAATTACATTGTAATGGCGTTGTAGCTTACGGGCAATATTTTCAAATTTTTCGTTTTTGAATATCAATTGGCCATCGACCCAAGCGATGTAACCAGATACGTCTACTTGTGTTATAGTAATTGGAGCTTTTCCGCTTATTGAGGCCATTTGGTTTGGTACCAATTTGGTGTGCTTTTCTGGATCAAATCTGGTTTCTTCTTCAAAAACTCCTATACTGCCCTCCACCAATACAATTGATGTTTCATTGTCCTCCGAATAAGATGTTACATTGAACTCGGTTCCGAATACTTCTGTGCTGGCCCCATTTGCCCTGACTATGAAAGGAGATTCATCATTCTTCGTTACCTTAAAATAGGCTTCTCCCTCCAAAAATACCTCACGCGGTACGTTTGGCGCAAAGTGGGCAGGATATTTTAGTCTTGACCCAGCATTGAGATAGACATATGTTTTGTCCGACAACTCAACTTCAAAGGTTCTGCCATAGGGTACATTAAGGATGTTATATACTATTTCACCAGATTCTAGATTTCCATTATAACTTAGTGTTTCGCCATTTTGAGTTGCCACCACTTCTTCATTGTTTTTGGAAGTTATTGATCTTTGGCCGGATACATCCAAAATGTATGTACCGCCATCAGTTTCCAAAGTGACCTCATTTATGGGCAGGTCGGCAGTAGGTTGTTGGTTAAGGTGGTATACCAAATAACCCATTGATATAGTTATTATAAGCATTGCCGCATACCTCAAATATGGCTGTATCCTTATAACTTTTGATTTGGTATTTTTATCCTGTCCGGTTCTTCGTTCAAAGACATCGTAGGCTTTGTCAACATCGAACAAAGGGCTTTTGTAATGTTCGGCCAGGTGTTCTTTGAACATTTTTTTGTTTTCAGGCACGGACACCCATTCTTGTAAAATCTTTAAGTCCTTGGCAGAGATTTTATTCTCTAGATAGTCCTTTATTATATATTTTATTTTTTGCTCCACGTGCTGAACTATTTTATGTTATGACAACCAATAAATGGAATACCATGCATTTATTTGATGTTTTTTTTTATTTTTCGGGATGCAAGTGGAAAATGATGATATGGTTTATGATGAAGATGTAGTGGTAAAGGGGTTGAAAAAGGGCGATAGAAAGATATATCGGTTTTTGTTCGATACCTATTATACAATCTTGTGCCTTTACGCCACCAGTCTTACTCTTGATAGGTCCAGCGCGGAGGATATTGTGCAGGAAGTATTTATAAAACTGTGGGCAAAGAAAGATAGGTTGCATATAGAATCTTCCCTTAAAAACTATCTCTATAGGGCAGTTTACCACACTTTCTTGAACGAAAGAAAAAGGAATAGTAGAAAAACGAACGATCTTGACCAAGTTCATGTCGAAGTGCTTCAAGCTTCTATACAGGAAGAGGAACAATCAATTAAAGAAAAATTGGAATGGATCAACACACAAATTGAACAGCTTCCGAAAAAATCCAAGGAAATATTTATAATGCACAAAAAGAGAGGGCTTACCCACTCTGAAATAGCACAAATACTTGGGGTTTCGGTAAATACCGTGGAAAGCCACATAGTCAGGGCATTAAAACGAATTCGTGAAAAGTTGCCAAAACCTTTGATGCTCTTCTTTTTTGTCTGATCGGGATTCTTTGTTTTGTATTATTGTCTCATAGAAATTTTATACTTTTCCTTCTGTAAGTAACCCCTTAAACTACAGTGGGATGAAAATTAGATTTTCAGTTCTGTCCTTACTTTTTCTTTCAACCTGCATATTCCTTTCGGCACAGGAAAGACCAAACATTGTATTGATTTTTCCAGATAACCTTGGAATTGGCGAGGTTGGGGCATATGGAGGCGTCAGGGGTGTGCCTACCCCCAATATAGACAAGATAGGGGAAGAAGGGATCCGTTTGACCAATTTTAATGTGGAGTATACCTGTGTTCCCTCAAGAATAGCGATACTTACGGGTAGGTATGCCACAAGGACAGGGGAAAATTATTTTAAGGGAATACCCTTATGGGAGAAAACAATTGCAGAAGGCCTGAAATCTGTTGGGTACTCCACAGGTCTCTTTGGTAAATGGGACGTAGGGGGTCCCAATTGGGAAGGAGTCCGCGCGCCCACCGACCAAGGCTTTGATGAATGGTACGGTATTCCGGGAACCAGCCATGTGGCCCAATTTCCATCCATGGAGGGATTTAATCAAAACTTGCATCCGATTCCATATATCTGGGAAGGAAAGGTGGGAGAAGTATCCAAAAAAGTTAAACCGTTCAATCCTGAAACCAGGCGAACTCTTGATCGTGAGGCCGCAGAAAGGGGTATCCGTTTTATGCAGCGAAGCGTGGCACAGGAAAAACCGTTCTTTATATATTATCCCATGACCCAATTGCACTTTCCGGCGCTTCCACATCCCGATAAGGAAGGCTCAACAGGGGCTGGGGACATGGGGGATTCCATGGCTGATGTGGACCACAATGTAGGTCTTCTCCTTTCTGAATTGAAGCGATTGGGCATTGAGAAAAACACCTTGGTCATCTGGTGTACGGACAATGGAGCTGAGATGCGCAGGCCTTGGCGTGGTTCTCCAGGCCCTTGGAGGGGATTTTACAATTCGGCCATGGAAGGCGGAATAAGGACACCGTGTGTGGTCAGATGGCCGGGTAGGATTAAGCCGGGCCAGGTATCCAACGAAATGTTCCACCAAGTGGATTTGTTCACCACCATAGCAGCTGCGGTCAATGCCGCCGATATAGTCCCAACGGACCGCATCATTGATGGGGTTGACCAGCTTCCGTTTTTAGAGGGAAAACAAAAACAGTCCAATAGGCAGAGCAGCATTTTTATGAACGGTTTCGGAAATGTCATGGCCGTTAAATGGCATGATTGGAAGCTGTGGTACAACTTTAAGACAGAAATACCGGATCCAAACCCCGATAACCTGGTACGATTGTTCGACCTAAGGGTCGACCCAAAGGAAGAGAACGATGTCAAGGATTATTATCCATGGGTGGTGGGAATCATGGACAGCATAGTAAGGGATTATGAAAATTCGTTGGTGCAACATCCCAGAATACCTGAAAGTGCCAATGAGGCAGAACCTTATATGCCTGCGGCAAAAGGTTCAGGGAAAAAAGTACAGACTTATTGGCGAACTGACAGAGAGGTGCTCGCGAAGCGTTCTCCTGCCATGAAAAATCCAAATTTTTCAGGCACATGGTCCACAAAGGTGCTGCACACGGTATCGGTCATCAATCGCAAAGAGAAACCGAAAATTCCCGATTTGGGTAGTGGGTGGGGAGACCAAATTTCGATATACCAAACGCCTAAAATCATGGAAGTGGAAAGGGTGGTCTTCATACCTAGGGAGATACAACCTTTGGTAAAATACAAGTATGCCCTTGATGGATCCAAGACACAGATTAAAGTGGACGTGGGCCGATCGGATATTGTGCCTACATCCACAACAAAATGGGAAGGGGATAGATTGGTTATTACTACCTCTTATCCATTTCAAGACCTAATGACAGGGAATTGGATGCAAGGGAAGAGCATACTGACCATGTGGCTGCAACCGGCGGAACAAACGCCATGGGAACCTCGTTTGATTGTTGAAACCACTAGGGAGGGTGTTTTGGGTGGAATAACAACTACAAGTAGGACCGTCTATGTCAAAGGATATCGATGAGGTGGAGGTAGACCGATTTGTTGCATGGTCAGACATTCCCCAAATAAACACTTCAGATTTACTTTACAACTCAGCAATTGGATGGGGAGCTATTGTGGGGCAGTGTAAATATTTTAAGTATTTGATGGATACATTATTCTACTCAGTTTTTGCATGATAAACGTACATGCTCAAAAGGCATCCCTTAACAAAGATGAAGAACTCATCCTAGCAAATTTTAAGAAACAAGAAACTTGCTGGAACGACCAAGATATTGAGTTCTATAGGCAAGCATGTTCCACTTCGGATAAAATTCAGACTATATCTCCTCAGGTAGGGTAACTTTTGGGTATGAAAATACCATTTCCAATTACAAAAAATACTTCCCCAAAGGAAAAATGGGAAACCTCCAATTTGATGAGTTCAACCTTTGAAGACAATCAAAAAAGCTATATTTCGTAACATGTCGCTTTAACTAAAAATTCAAAGGTCGCGAATAACTATTACGAAGTTGGTTTTCGGTCATTATAAAAAAGGAGAAGGGAAGTTGGTTTATTATCACCGATCATTCAAGTTGAGGAAAACAAGTGGATATTTATGGTCTTTTTGAAGCAAAGATGGCTTTTTCATAGTGTGTGATTATCGGAAAATTGCAAAATCGGCAGCATTCATAAAAAGTTGAAATGGAAGTTATAGAATACGCGAAATAGTAGTTAAGAATAATATAGATAGAGCTATGTTTAGAATACATTTTGAAGTTTTTTACAATTAGGTTAAATTTGGGAATAGCAAAACACCCATAAATTTTGCATCAGAATGTACTGATTTGAACCAAGTTCAGAGTTCGGTGAATCAGTTCAGAAGATTAGTGTAAAATATTGATATACAATCATTTGCGATGGCTATATGAATCCAGTCATCCCGACAAGCTAAAGCAGAAAAGCTCTCGTAGAAAGTTTACTTTCTTAAGAGAGCTTTTTGCGTTTAGAGTAAATTAAAGTCTGCTTTAATTTGCTACAAACCCGTTCTGGATGCCCACAGTGAATCCAGTTATCTCGAAAAAATAACAACAAGGTTCTCGTAGGAAGTTTACTTTCTTATGGGAACATTTTCATTTAGAACCAATTTTATTCCTTCCTTTATTGGGTTTTCTGTGTTTTGTTTTAAAGCGTTGATTTTTAATAATTTAAGGATTTAAGTGCCAATTTTTGTCCTTCTAGGGATGTCTGTTGATAAGATTGTGGAGAACCTCGTGCACTTATCATAAAATTAAAGTAAAGAAAATGTGAATTTTACACATAGGTTATTTTAAACCGTTCCAGTCTAAATCAATTTTTTTATGGAGATTTCGCATATCACTAAAAGGGATTTTAGCACAAAACCCTTTGAATTATACAAAATTACCAATGCAATTTTGAAGGCAATGACGGCTGTGGAGCACGGTCAAATGTCGGATGCCCAAAGCATAGCACAAGGCGTTTATGAAGCTCTTTTGGAACGCAGGGGACAAGACGAAAACTACGTTCCCACGGTGGAGGAAGTGCAAGATATTGTAGAGCACAAATTAATGGCCAGTGAATTCCAAGATGTAGCCAAGGCCTACATTATTTACAGGAACCAACAGGCTTTGAGCAGGCAATCCAACATTTTTGAGAAGCGCATCAACCTTAAACCATATGAATACCCTCAGTTATACGAATACGTGCCCGCCATACGTCATTCTTATTGGATTCACACAGAGTTCAATTTCACCAGCGACATCCAAGATTTTAAATCCAGATTGACCGAAGTTGAGCGTAGTGCCATCAAAAATACTATGTTGGCCATTTCACAAATTGAGGTGGCCGTTAAGACTTTTTGGGGCGATATCTATCACCGAATGCCCAAACCGGAAATTGGCTCGGTAGGAGCCACTTTCGCGGAAAGTGAGGTACGTCACCACGATGCCTATTCCCATTTGTTGGAAATATTGGGATTGAACAAGGAGTTCGAAACCCTCAAGAAAAAACCTGTGATCATGAAGAGGGTCCAGTATTTGGAAACGGCCCTTAAAAACGCCAAAAGCGAGGACAATAAGGAATATGCGGAGTCCATTTTGCTCTTTTCCCTGTTCATCGAACACGTTTCCCTGTTTTCACAGTTCTTGATCATCATGGCTTTCAATAAGCACAAAAACATGTTCAAGGGTATTTCCAATGTGGTGGAAGCGACTTCAAAGGAAGAACAGATCCATGGGGATTTTGGTATTGATGTAATCAACATCATCAAAAAGGAAAACCCAACTTGGTTCGATGCCGAGTATCAGCAAACGATTCAGGAGTTGTGCGATAAAGCCTATGTCGCGGAGAGCAAAATTGTAGACTGGATCTTTGAGGAGGGCGAACTTGATTTCTTGCCAAAGGACGTCGTAAATGAGTTTATCAAAAACCGTTTCAACAATTCACTGGAGAGCATTGGCATCCAAAAAATGTTCGAAATCGATCAAGCATTGATAAAGCAAACCGAATGGTTCGATGATGAGATTATCGGCACAAAACATGGGGACTTCTTCGTAAAAAGATCCATTAACTACAGCAAAAGAACACAAAGTATAACCAGCGACGACCTTTTTTAAAATATGGAAAACAAAACCTTCGAAAAACCAAGCATCCAAAACGAAACCACCACAACCCAAAAACTGGTCGATGCCAGAAAAAAGGGTCTCACAGATCTTAAAACTTCAAAGGACAACGAGGGATTTAAATGGCTCAATGAACACAGTAGAAAGTTTTTGGGCTCCGGCTACCTAACAGAAGGAGCGACCCCGGAGAGTCGTATCCGGGAAATTGCGGATAGGGCGGAACAAATTTTGCAGATTCCAGGCTATTCGGATAAGTTCTACAACTATATGTCCGAAGGGTATTTTTCCTTGGCGTCGCCCGTTTGGTCCAACTTTGGAAAGGAACGTGGATTGCCCATTAGCTGTTTTGGTTCCCATATTGATGATGATATGGGCAACATTCTCTATACCCAATCTGAGGTTGGGATGATGTCCAAATTAGGAGGTGGTACCTCAGGGTATTTTGGTAAAATAAGACATCGCGGGGCTCCGGTGAAAAATAATGGGGAGGCTTCTGGTGCGGTGCATATTATGCAATTGTTCGAATCCATGGTCGATGTGGTTAGCCAAGGTTCGGTAAGACGAGGGCGTTTTTCTCCCTATCTACCGATAGAACATCCAGACATCAAGGAGTTTTTGGAAATTGGAACAGAAGGAAATCCTATTCAGCAACTTACGCATGGGGTCACCGTTACCAACCAATGGATGCAGGAAATGATTGATGGAGATGTGGACAAGCGTACCATTTGGGCCAAGGTGTTGCAGTGCAGGGGAGAAATGGGATATCCCTATGTCTTTTTTACGGACAATGCCAACAATGGCAGCGCCGATGTCTATCAAGACAAAGAACACAAAATCTATGCAAGCAACCTATGTACGGAAATCATGCTGCCGTCCAACGACAACTGGTCGTTTGTTTGTGTGCTTTCCAGTATCAACGTATTGCATTATGACAAATGGAAGGATACCGATGCCGTGGAGACCATGGTGTTCTTCTTGGATGCCGTGATCACAGAATTTATTGAAAAACTGGAAGTTTATCGGGATTCCGCCAATAGGGAGGATCGCCAGACCTTTTTGTTTATGGAGCGGGCCTACAACTTTGCCAAGGAAAACAGGGCCCTGGGCTTGGGCGCACTGGGTTGGCACTCCTTATTGCAATCCAAACGAGTCGCATTTAATAGCCAAGAAGCATATAATTTGAACAACGAAATATTCAAAGCCATTAAGGAGCGATCGTACAAGGCCTCTGAAGCTTTGGCGGAACGTTTTGGGGAGCCTAAAGTGCTTAAGGGATACGGTAGACGAAATGCAACCCTTAACGCCATTGCACCCACGACCTCCTCGGCTTTTATTTTAGGTCAGGTATCCCAAGGTATAGAGCCCATTTGGTCCAACATCTATGTGAAGGATATAGCCAAGATCAAGGTTACCATTAAAAACCCTTTTTTAATGGATATGCTAGAGGAAAAAGGGCAGAATACAGACGAAGTTTGGAAAAGTATCCGGGATCGGGATGGGTCCGTACAACATTTAGACTTTTTGACCGATGAGGAAAAGGCAGTTTTTAAAACGTATTCGGAGCTTGATCAATTGGATGTTATTTATCAGGCTGCAGCAAGGCAAAACCATATAGATCAAGGCCAATCGGTAAATATTATTGTGCATCCCGATATGCCCACAAAGGATATCAACAAAATACACGTTACTGCGTGGAAATTGGGCCTAAAATCCCTCTACTACCAACATAGCATGAACGCGGCACAAAAGTTCAAACAGAAGAAAGAATGCACCAGTTGCGAAGCATAGCAAATTGTATTGGCCCATTTGGCAAGAAATGTTTGGCTTAATGTTGATAAATAGCAAGATATAGGAGTGATGATTCATTCATCCAAAAAAAAAGCACCGATTTTATCGGTGCTTTTTTTTTAATACGATCAATTGAATTTCAATATTTTGAAATAGGTAATGTTCATTCCCAAATTAGGCTGATCACCTAGGTGGTAGAAGTTATGGACTATTGTGGTGGTTGTGAAAAATGGTTTAGCAAAGAATTGTCATTACGCAATTGCCGATTTAGTTGCTTATATTGCTTTAGATGACAATCCGCTTGGTCATCACAAGAACCTAACCAAACTAAACAAATGGATAATCATCCGTCAACCAAAAACTCTTTTGTCAAAAAACTCCTTGCCCTTATTTTGGCATTTGGTCCCGGCATTTTTGCCATTGGATATACCATAGGTACGGGAAGCGTTACTTCGATGATAGTTGCTGGCAGTACCTACGGAATGCAATTGCTGTGGGTATTGTTGTTGAGCTGCGTGTTCTCGGGCATTTTGATGTTCGTCTACGGCAATTACACTTTGATTACGGGGGAAACGGCCCTATTTGCCTTTAAAAAACATCTAAAATGGGGCAAGGTCATGGCGATTATGATCATCGTCGGGGTCGCCCTGGGCCAGTGGAATTCCTTAATGGGAATCATGGGGCTTTCCGCCAATATTATTTATGAAATTCTGGCCATTTACTTTCCAGGAATTGCACCTTACCAATATGAAACCGTTCTTCTTATAGCCATCCTGGTAACAATAATAATGTATGCTTTACTCTTAGTGGGCAAGTACAGCTTTTTCGAGAAGATTCTTGTCATTTTTGTTACCATTATGGGGCTGTCCTTTCTTATATCACTCTTTTTGGTGTATCCCTTGCCATCAGAGGTGCTGGGCGGACTTGTGCCCTCGGTTCCAAAAGTGGAAGGCGGACAGATGATGGTTGCCGCTTTTGTAGGGACCACCATGGCTGCAGCCACATTTTTATCACGCCCCCTTTTCGTAAAAGGAAAGGGATGGACCATAAAAAATTTGAACGAACAAAAAAAGGATTCGATTGTAGCCGCAATATTGGTGTTCATGATAAGCGCAGCCGTGATGGCGGTGGCCTGCGGAGCCCTTTTTCATGAAGGCAAGCCAGTAACCAAGGTTTTGGATATGGTTTACACCCTTGAACCGGTCGCAGGAAAATTTGCGCTTACCCTATTCTTTTTTGGAACCTTGAGCGCTGGACTGTCCTCCATTTTTCCCATTTTACTGATCGCTCCCATCTTAATTGCGGATTACCAATCCGGGGAGTTGGACACCAGCTCCCGACAATTTAAGACCATAACCGCCTTTGCGTGCTTGTTTGCCCTCATAGTTCCCATATTTGGGGCCAATCCGGTGGAAATGCAGATCGTCTCCCAGATTTTCAATGTGTTTGTACTTCCCTTAGTGATTGTTGGCATCCTCTTGCTGATCAACAATAAAAAATTGATGCAGGGTCATAAGACTGGAATTGCTGTTAATTTGGGACTTATCGCTGCCCTGTTTTTTTCGTTGATCATATCTTACAATGGCATATTGGCATTGACGAGTTATTTCTAGGATAGGGGCAACCCACAGTGAATACTGCTTATCTAGGGAACAAGGGTTTCTTTTTGGTTGTTAATGGCGAACAACTGAAACTTTAGGTTGGGTTGGCTAAGTTTAAAAACCCGTATTTCCTTTTTTTCTGACGGCTTACCGTAGTCAAAGTACACTGTTGCCTTTAGGTAGGTAGGGGTAACATCAAGGTCTCCTAAATAGTTGATGTTTATTTTCCAATCCCCTTTGGTGTTGTCGTCCAAAAAGAACTGCTTACTGCTATACCCTTTTATTTTTGCTGTGTTTTGGCCGGTTTCTTCATGGGATGCATGGTTGCTCCAACTATCAAAATAACTCAAAGGATCTACCACTTGAAGTTCAAAATCGGCATCACTGCGATTCCATTCCAAGACCAAGCGGGTGTCATGGTTGTCCAGTTTCTTTAAGATACCATTGTTATCAAGAGAAGCGTCTTTGCCAACCAAGCGAATCAAATTGTCCGACTCTGTTGCCATCAGCAAATCGCTTCCATATTTATCATAGGGAATTGTATCCAAGATGGAAACTGCTCTTTCATATTGCGTATACACCAATAGGGCTTTGTTGTAATTCCCTGTTTGCGCATAAGCGTTAGCCAGGTTTCGATGCGATTGCGCATCTCTCGTTTTAAGTTTAAGTGCTTTTAAATATAATTCCAATGCAATATCCCATTGACCCAGTTCCTCGTAATGGAAGGCAAGGGCTTTTAGAAATTCTGCATTATCCGAAAGTTCGGAATTGGCCAGATCCAGGATTTCTTTAGACGTTTTGGTATTCTTAAATCTGTCTTTGACAAAATTGGCTATTTCCAGAAAATCCGAAGGGGAAGGTTCGTTGTTGGATTCCACTTGCTTTTTGAGCAATCTAAAAACCTCTTTTTCCGTTGCGGCTTTTTCAAATGCTTTAAGATGGGAAGCAATATTTGGAACATAAGGGGCAGGTGCAAGCGCCTTATGGCTTAAACTGTCCATAAGCGCACCGTTGTCGTAAACCCTGGTTACTCCTAGTTCATCAATACGATTGGCCTGCTTGGTATTGATGATGATTACGCCTCCAACACCTTTTGGTCCATAACGTCCTATGGCCCCGTTCCCAATCATTACAGCAATTCTATCAATTTCATCCACGGAAAGATAGGTGGGTGGTCTTTCATAATATATGCCATCTACCTCATATATGGCCGGTGTTTCCCCCCATATGCTAAAATCCCTTAAAAAAACTGAATCCCTTGTTTCACTGATTCTCATGGTGGGATAATACACTCTTAGGGCTTCGAGAAAATCGATGCCGATGGCCCTTAAATCTTCCTTGTCTATGATTCTCATGGATGACGAAGATTTATCTTTATCCAAAATGCCGCGGGAAGTTTTTATAAGATTTTTATCGTAGGGATAATCCGCCATCAATTCCTTTTGTGACCGTCGCAGGCCTCTTTTGATTACGACCTCATCCAATTTTTCTGTTTTCGTGTCCAACCGAACATTGGGGTTATCCAAAATTTCGTCAACAGTTACCTCGACAGTTTTCATTCCCACATAGGAAAACATCAAAACATCTGTGGTCTGAACCACGATGGAATATCGCCCTTTTTTATTGGTCTTGGTGCCTTTAGAAGTGCCCTTTACAGTGACATTTGCGTGGGAAACAGGTTTGCTGAGATGCGTAACATGACCATGTATCCGTATTGCTTCCTGACTATAACCAGATGGGCAGCATAAAACAGCCCAAAGAAAGAGTATCGGCTTTAGGTTATATGGATTTTTTCGTCCCACCTGATAGGATTATTTAACACGTTTTCAAGATATAAGATAATAATTTGAAACTACTTAGTTGTTAAATTAAATTAAACGAACATTGTAAACTCGGTGTATTAAATGCTACTGAGCTGCCGCTAGATTATAACTAGTAGTTACGGAAACAACCAACAGCCAGTCTCATCATAAGGGACTATTTTTTTTGGATTAAGTTTGATATTAGAATATGGGTTGATTGCAACAAGATGCAATCTTGCGGCAGTGATGGGCAATGTCTAGTTAAACTTCCAAACCAATGTAAAATGAATATAGGAAAACTAGTAATCGGAATATTCTTGGTGCTATTGTCTTTGGCGTATTTTGTCTACACTTTACGAAGTATGTTGAAAGATGAGAACTATAGGCCAATTCTATTTTCCTTTGATATTAAAATATTATTTGCCACCGTTGCGATTTGCGTTGTTGGTTTAATCTTAATTTATCGTGAGGTTTTTGAGTAAAAAGAATCTATTTAATTTGTGTAAAGGGAGTATGAGTAAATGCATACATTTTTAGGAATTGGGACGAAGTTAATCTTACTTTATGAAAAAAGTTTTGAACATTATAGGTGTGACCTTGGGCTGTTTTGCTATGTATTATCAGGTGTTAAACTTTGTCTTTGTTAATCTAAATAGAAGTTCCAACGATACTAAAAACTATATTTTCGATGACATTGCTCAACTAACAACAGTTTTAATTTTGCTTTTATTCATACTTTTTTGCTTAAAAAGTTTGAGGGAAGCTTAATAGCACAGCTACCGCTAGTTTCCAACTAGTTGTCAAAGAAACAACCAACAGCCAGTCTTTTTGTTAGAGGATTTTTTTAGACCAAGATTTATATCGGAACAATGAATGTTTGCCACAAGATGCAATCTTGCAATAGGGCGGGGTCTAAATCTAGGGTGAGCGTGTCCAATAGTCCATGACCAGCACATCTTCAATATGCGGCGAAGCCAGTTCCACAAAAGCTTTATGGTCTGGATGGGGGAGGTAGGCGTCCCTGTCTTTTTCGTTTTTGAAGGTGATAAAAAAACAATGGGTAAACCCTTTATCCAACCCCTCCGGACTGTTGTTCAATCCCCACTCATAATCCACTATTTCCTTTATTTTGGACGATAGGTCCCCAAAAGTGTCCTCAATTTGCTTTAGTTGTTCCGCAGTAGTTTCCGATTTGAACTTAAACAGCACCACATGCCGAAGTACACTATCTTGTGGCATAGTATTCCCCGCAATTTGTTCGTTGTTACTTGCCATTTCTTCGATTTTGGTTGATGCATTCGCGGACATAAAGCCCAATGTCACTACTAGGATTGGAATTAGTGTTCTAATTGATTTCATAACGTTCATTTGACCATGGTCGAATTTAGAAAAAATTACCGTTGTATTCCCAATTCCCAACTATTCACTAACCACATGGCCAAATTCCAAAATCCAAAACTCTAAAAATCCAACCATCTACCATCCAGCCCAAAACAATTTTTCAATTCAATTGAAAAAAATAGAATTTAAGGATCGGAAACAATAAGGTGTTTGCAACAAAGCTATTCGGGGTAAAATAATCTGGGATTGATAGTGCGTGCAACTGTTTTATAGCGAACCTAACATTCTGCCATTGGGTTAGGGTAGTTGTCCGATTGATCCTCCAAGGTATTGTCCAAACAGGCAAAATCTTTTTCTAGTAGGAGGAACAGCTCTTGTCCATTCTCCAACTTCATATAGTTTTGGAAACCCACCAGATCGTTCTCAAACCACACTTGGCTATCACTTTTTGGAACATACAGTGTAATGGTATTCTCCTTGAAATCTGCTTTTAATTCTTTTATGTTGTCAAGAGCTTGTACGCCATAGTCGAAAGAAATGTGCCCGAACGCTGTTTTTTCCGTAAAACTTCCAGTTCTTGAAAAGGTTTCCACCTCAGATTTGGTAAGTCTGAACCGAATTGAATTTCCTTTGATTCTAATTTTCATTTTGTTGTACCGATTAAACTGTTTCTGATTTCAGTATTTTCTTCTTTTTATATCTCAATTTACCCAATTCTATACCAATCGAGGTTTTGGCCAGCATTGTAAAAACAAAGGCTCCCATGGCCCAAATGCCCAGGGTGACCCAGATTTCAATCCAAGTAGGGGTATATTCGGCTATTTTTCCATAGGGTCCTGGGATAAACCCGGGAACGATAAGTCCAAATCCTTTTTCAATCCAAATGGCCACAAAGAGGATAAAACAACAGAAGTATAAAACCTTGGTGTTGTTACGGAGTTTATGGAATGTCAATAACACGGTTGCCAAAACATTTAGCGGAATTGCGGTCCAAATCCATGGTAGCAATGCCGTTTTTCCTTCCAATCCAAAAAACAGATAATAGGCACTTTCGCTATGGTGTGTTGGGGCATAAAACTCTTTAAAAAGCTCGGATATGAGCATGATCAGATTGATCTGGGCCGCCACGGTTACGATCATGGCTATTTTGCTGATCGTCTTATCCTCAATTTTAAATTCCGAAAACTTTCGGATGGCCGCCAATACCAAAATGATCAAAGCTGGGCCTGCGGCAAATGCCGATGCCAAAAACCGTGGTCCCAAAAGGGCGTTGTTCCAAAACGGACGCGCTTGGAGACCTTCGTATAGGAATGCGGTGACCAAATGGATGGCCACGGCCCAAAGTACCGATATGATGGACCCCGGAATGTACACCTTGGATTTTGCCTCTTTTCCTTGATAGTGTCGAAAAAGGATGTACAGCGGAATGGTAATATTGATAAAGAGGTAGCCATTGAGCACGATCACATCCCAGGCCAGCATTGAATTGGGGAAGTTAAAGACGCCAATCCCAGGAATCATATGCCATAAAACGGATGGACCTCCCATATCGGCCACCACAAAGGCCAGGCACATCACAAGGGCGGCTACCGCAAGACCTTCCCCGATCAAGACAGCCTGTTTAAAGTCGATGTCCTTTAATACATAAGTGGGCATCACTAGCATAACGGCCGCTGCTGCAACTCCGACCAAAAAGGTAAAGTTGGAGATGTACAATCCCCAGCTCACACGGTCGGTCATTCCGGTAACACTTAGTCCTTCATCCAACTGAATGGAATAACAGTACATACCGATGAGCATGATCACGGTTAAAAATATCATCCAGATATGGTAGGTTTTGGACCCATGGGTGATGTAGTCCAAACTGTCCTTCACCATATGTCGAAATGCCCTAAATGTTCCCATTCATTTTGTTTTTAATCTTGACCGATTGCATTCTTAATCCATAAAATACCAGAACTTAGGTTCGGTTCCCAGGTCTTCTTTTAAGCGAAAAACCTGCTTGTTCTCCAATACCCAACGAATAGTGCTATTGGGGTCCAGCAGATTACCAAAGATTCTGGCACCTGTGGGACAAGCCTCTACACAGGCAGGATCTTTCCCGGCCCTTGACCGCTGCACGCAGAACGTACATTTTTCCATAACCCCTTTTTTGCGCAATCGATTCCCAAGGTAATGTTGGTTTTTATTGATTTCGTCCTCAGGTACTTCAGGTTTGCTCCAATTAAACCGTCTTCCATCATAGGGACAGGCGGCCATACAATAGCGACACCCGATGCACCAATCATAATCGACCACCACAAGACCATCTTCTTCTCTCCAGGTGGCCTGTACCGGACAGACATTCACACAAGGGGGATTGTCGCAATGGAAACACTGGGTTCCCATATAAAAATGCCCCTCTGCGGGTACTTCGTGGTAGTAATTGTCATCCGCCTCGTTAAATTTAAAACCCTCGCCATCTTTCATCTCATGGATGCGGATATACTGCATTTGTGAATTGCGGTCCTGGTTGTTCTCCTTTACACAAGCACTTACACAATCCATGTATCCCTGGCACTTGGAAATGTTGAAAGCGTAACCGAACAACACATCTTTAGAGGCATCGGCAGCGGACATTTTGATGTTTTCCTTTTTTCGCAATTGATAAGACCGCACCAAGCGATCTACGGTGGCTTGCTTTTCTTCCTGGGTCATTAGTTTGTAGTTGCCCTTAAACTGTTCTTCCCAGTCAATCTGTGCTTTTTCCTTGGCTTCCTCCCCAGAGGTCACGCTACACGAGGTGTGTACGGCCCCAGCCCCTACCAAGAGGCTCGCGGTGAGCTTACGAAAGGCGGTTCTTCGGTCCATTTTCCTATCGAACACCTGTTGAAAACCGTCCTTACGTGTTTGCGCAACCATAGAATCTTCCATAAGCTCTTGTTCCACAGCTGCATCGAATTCCTCAGCAGAAATAGTGAGGTCGTTTTTGGGAGGTTCAGTTGCATGCGAACCACAACCGCCACTTGGTTTGCCACATCCGCAGCTGCCAGCAACAGCCTGTTTTTGGCCAAGGCCTAAATCCAATTGAAACCATTTCTTTTTATCTCCCATCTTACACGTGTTGACTGGCTATTTTCTTTCGTTCTCTTTTTCGGTATTGAACCGTACGGGCCATTTTGAGCCTATTTGGGGCCTATGGGGGTTATGGCAATTTATACAGGTCATTGCGGCCCTGGGTTCTGCCCATCCGCCAATATTCTTCCCATGGGCGCCTCCTTTCCAATCTTCAAATTGGGCACTATGGCATTGCGCACACAATTGATAGCTCTGGTTAAAATCAATCGTATTTCCTGTTAAGCTATGCAGATTGTCCATATTGGTTCCATTGTGACAAGTGGCACAGTTCATCGCATTGGCGTTGGCATGGTTTAGTTTGATATCCCAATGTGCCTTTGGTTCTTTAGGACCTTTTTGCAGCTGGGCCAAAGATTTTGAATGACATTCGGTGCAGGCAAATGATTTTATCTGTCCCTTTCGTTCTGGAATCAAGAAGGTGTGTCCTCCCTCTGTTATTTCGATGGTATTGATGTCACCAATATATGCTTCTGAAGAAATTCCCGGGTCTTGATAGTGTTTGCCCTCCTCTTCGATTTTTTCTTTCAAGCTATGGTACTCACCTTCTTTATGCTTGCAGGAAAACAAACCGCACAACATTATGATGCTAAAAACTATTCCGAGCTTTTTCATTCTATATTGGTATTGGCCCTTACGAACAGTTCAACATTTTTTACTTCTTGCACTTTGGGGACATGGCATTGTCTACAGTTGACCCGCTCTGGATGGTCGAACCTTAGTTCTTTTACGGCTGCCGGTCCTGCATGGCAAGAAAGGCAGTTTTCCCTCATCTGCAATTGATGCGGGATTGTTGGGGGACTACCGGGTAAAGCATTGTTCACTCCCACCTCTGGTGCCGGTTTCTTATAAAAGTTGGTGGTGACAAAGGTCGATGTTGTTTGTTGCTCTAGATGACATTGCTTGCAATTGATCATTTCCGGGTGCGGTGTTACTGGTGCGTAGGCATTGAACTTGTCCACAAACCCCCCGTTTTGGTGACACTGCAAGCAAACATTGCCCCCCATACCAAGTTTTTCTTTGACGGGGTGGGGGATGCTAGGGGGAGCTCCGGTATAGGCTCTGTTGCTATAATACGTATCCAAGGTTCGCTGATGGTTTTCATCAACAGGCATGTTAAGATAGTCAATGGCGTACTGGGAACGTTCGAAAACCTTTTTCTCGGACGGAATTACAGGAATTTCACTGGCCTCATGAATAGGGATGTAGGCTTCCTCAAGACCCTGGTAATAGCTATAGGTCCAATTCGCCAAAAACCCAATGAATAAAAGGGCAAAAACCAACAAGATTCCGACTCTTTTTTTCATCTTAGGCTTTTTCCACTTTTACAGCACATTTTTTATAATCCGGTTCTTTGGAAATCGGACAGAAGGAATCTAAAGTGATGTCATTGATGAGCATGTTCTCATCGAAAAAGGGCACAAATACTTGCATGGGAGCCGGTACACCTCTTTCATTGACTGATGCAGGAAGGGTTATCTCGCCCCTTCGCGTAGTGAGTTTTACGGAATCACCGGTACGTATCTGCATTCGTTTGGCGTCCTCCGGATGTAATTCCACGTAGGCATGTGGCATCGCTTGGTGCAATACAGGTATCCTCCTTGTCATAGACCCCGTATGCCAATGTTCCACAACCCTTCCGGTTCCCAACCAAAATGGGAATTCCGCATCTGGTTCTTCCGCGGCTGGCTCGTAGGGGCGCTGCCAAATGATGGCCTTTCCGTCTTTCTTTCCATAAAAGTGAAAGTCCTTTCCATTGGAACAAGCTGGGTCATATTTAGCGTTAAAGCGCCATTTGGTCTCCTTGCCATCCACATAGGGCCACATGGCTCCGGGTTGGGTTTTTAGCACCTCGAGGGGCGCCATATTGTGTTTTTTATTATCGTGATGTCTTCGGTATTCGTTGTAAATCTCTTCGATATGGGTTTCGTCCTTATAGTAGAACTGCTTTTCAAATCCCATGCGTTTTGCCACCTCAATCAGTTGCATTGTATCACTCATGGCCTCCCCGGGCGGCTCCACCATTTGTTCAAAATATTGGGTGCGACGCTCGGAATTTCCATACATTCCCTCACGTTCCACCCACATGGCAGAGGGCAGAATCACATCCGCTATGTCGGTTGTGGGGGTAGGGTAAATGTCCGAAACCACGATAAAACGGCCTTCCTTTTTGGCACCGTCGCGGTATCTTTTGAGTTTTGGCATAGTGACCATGGGATTGGTGACCTGAATCCACATAAAGCGGATATCACCCCTATCCAAGGCCCTGAACATTTCCACGGTATGATAGGTGGGTTTTGGAGCAATGTTTTCAGCAGGAACATCCCAAATTTTCGCAGCAAACTCCCGATGTTCTTTATTCATGACCACCCCATGCGGTAATTTATGGGTCAAGGTACCTACTTCGCGAACGGTTCCGCACGCACTGGGTTGACCGGTTAAAGAGAAAGGGCTGTTTCCAGGACTTGAAATTTTTCCTGTGAGCAAATGGATATTGTACACTAAATTGTTTATCCAGGTTCCCCTGGTGTGCTGGTTCATTCCCATGCACCAAAGGGACATCACCTTTTTATTGGGGTCTCCATAATGGGCTGCCAAATATTTAATGTCCTTCACGGAAACCCCAGACAGCTTGGAAACTTTCTCTGGGGTATAATCTTCCAAAAATTTCTTGTATTCTTTTAAGGAGACCGGTTCCGGCTTGTCTGTGAATTTATAGTTGTCTTCCAGACCGTACCCCATATTGGTCAGCCCTTTTCTAAAATTGCAATGTTCCTGAACAAATGCATTGTTCATCCAACCATTATTGATGATTTCGTGGCAGATGGCGTTGGCAACAGCCAAATCGGTTTGTGGATTAAAGATGATGGACTTATCGGCAGCCATGCTGGTTCTTGTAGTGCGCGTGGCAAAATCTATGATTTTCACACCTCTCTTTAACCGCTGATCCAGCAGACGAGAGAACAGCACAGGATGCATTTCCGCCATATTATTGCCCCAGAGCACAAAGGTGTCTGCGTGGTCTATGTCTTCATAACATCCCATGGGCTCATCAATTCCGAAGGAGGTTAAAAAACCTGTCACCGCGCTTGCCATACACAAACGCGCATTGGCCTCTACATTATTTGTTCCTATACAACCCTTGAATAGTTTGGAAGCGACATATCCATCGGGAATCGTCCATTGTCCCGAGCCGTAAATAGATACTGCATCTTTACCATGTTCTTCAATGGTTTCCTGCATTTTGGAAGCCACTAAATCCAGAGCTTCCTGCATGGAGGTTTCCACATATCTTCCATTCTTTTTGACCAAGGGTTTAGTCAATCGGTCCTTGCCATACATGGCCATGATGGAATGGTAACCTTTTACACAACACAATCCTTTGTTCACAGGGGATTTTGGATCTCCTTTTACCGCAACCGCCTTGCCATTTTCAGTTCCTATGAGCACCCCACATCCCACACCGCAGAATCGGCAAGGTGCTTTCTTCCAATCCAACTGGGCACCTGTAGGAATCCCTCTTTCTTGTTCTTCGGCAAAAATGATTCCCGGGAACATCCCGGCTGCAGCTGTCATTGCCGACAACATGGCCATTTTTTTAATAAAATCTCGCCTGTTGGTTTGCACGGATTGATACATATTTATGCGTTTTTGGGAGTATTGAAGCCAGAAACCATGGCTAATAACTTTAAACTCTTGATTGTTTCCAATTGGATTTTTAATTGGGCTTCCTCTTCTTTGCTTTCAGTGGCAGTGACCAAGGCGATTACATCCCGGTTCTGGGCAGGCACTGCATCACAGGCCTCGATGGCCGAAAGCTCCTCTAGAAGCTCCTGTTGCTTCCCCTCGTGTGGATGTGCCAAGTAGCTAGTAATAGGCATTTTGCCAGTTGGTTTTAAGGTTTACGATCACATCTTGGTCTGATAGGAAAGTTAATTCCTAAACTACCTTTAAGATATTGGTTTATTCCATATAAAAGACAGAAAAGTCCTAATTTAGAATCATTATATTTTTTCTGGATTCTTCAAGTCCATTTGTAATAGCCGAGGGTTGATAATAAGTTGGGCCCATGCCCAATTATTGGTGTTGTCATGGGGTCTTCCTCCCTTTATGAAACTCATACTCTCTGCTGCGAACATATGGGAATATCCAAGGTTGAATTTTATGCCCTTACCAACATTCTGGGTGTATACCAAATCCAATTCCGTTCCTAAATATTTGTCTGAATTGTTCGTCAAATTGGCATTGGCGGCGAAATAGTGGGCCTTGACCAATAAGGTAGATTTTTCACCGGTGCTGCAAACCATCTTCGCGTACAGGTCGTTGAGTCCAATATTATTGGCGTGGTTGCCCACATAAAAGTAATCCATGAACCCATTGAATTTGTGATTCGTACCATATAGGGGGAAAAAGGATTTGTTTTTACTTTCTCCATCTTGATTGGTTCCGCTCAGAACTTCAATTCCTATGGCATACAAGGTTTTGTTAGGTTTATAACCTGCTTCAAGGGATGCTTGGTAAGCGCTTAAATCTGTAGTGGCATTTGCTTTGCCGAACTGGTAGTAGGCACTACCGGCCAGATTGATATTGTTCCAGGGAAATTTGAAATAGGAACCAGCAGTATGTCTATAATACACCCCATCTGGAATATCCGAATTCGGTCCAGTGAATTTCTGGAACCCTGTGTTCAAAAGCAGAAAGCTAACCGAATTGTTTTCCCAGGACTTGTTAAAGTGCGCATATTGCATCGCCTTATACGTAAAAAATCCTTGAATGTTGTACACGGTTCCCTCGTTGGACTGTCCTTCCTGGCTAAACGCAAAACCTAGATCAGTGCTAAATCCGTTTTTGGAATATTTAATAAGGGCTGCATCGTGAAACCGACCCTGCATCGCCCAATCCAGTCCACCAAAAATGCGTTGATCATCGTATGAAAGTACTTGCCTACCGGCCTTAAGTGACCAATGCTCATTCAGGTAAACCTGTCCCCAGGCTTGAAAAAGTGAAAAGGAGTCATTTCCATCAATCGGCAAAATCTGCCTAGTGTCACCCCAGGTACTCACATCCTGTACGCTAATAAAGATCTTGAACATCTCATTGTTATATCCAATGTTCAAGCGTGATCTTTGCGCAACGAAAGCCGCGGGGTCGGCATCGTTGGGAAAAAGGTTGTTAAATCCATGGCGGTATTCAAACCTTGACCTTAAATCGGCATCAACCACAAATTGGGCATTTAGGTCAACCATCGAAATGGTATACGCAAATAGAAGTAATAGAAATGATTTACTTTTCATACCTGACATTTTTAGAAATTTAAATCCATTGTAAAAATCCATCTTATTACCCTTACGATTCTATGACATTTGTCATGATTTTGAAATCGTTCTGGAAAACACGAATACATCGTTGCTTATCTTTCACAACATAACAACTTGATTATAAGTAAGTTTAATGAATTTATTTAGTTATTGTGCCAATTCCGATTGGAAAAGAAGAAAAAGGTGTTTTAATTTGGATTGCTTTTATCAATGTTGACTCAAAAACAACTCTTAGTAGCGCTTTTATACTTTGTGCTAGCGGCTTTTATCGGATTGCTTCTTCGTCTTTTTGTGATTTTTCCGTTGGAGGTGCCTTATAAATTCCTTGTACATACACACTCCCATATCGCCCTTTTGGGCTGGGTGTACGTCGCCCTTACCACCTTGATCTATTCCATATTTTTGAGAGGGACTTTGCACGTTAAAAAATACAAACGGATTTTCTGGTTCACCCAATTCACCCTTGTGGGCATGTTGGTGACCTTTCCCTTGCAAGGGTATGCCCTGTTTTCCATTATTTTCTCCACGCTTTTTTTGGTGGCCTCCTATTGGTTTTTTGGCTTTTTTCTGCGTCGTTCCCAACCTGCTTTAAAAGGCACCCCGGCCTATCTATGTATTCGTGCCGCCCTGTGGTATATGGTTATTTCTAGTTTGGGGCCTTGGGCCTTGGGCATGATTATGAACACCCTTGGGCCAACCTCCATGTGGTATCGGATGGCCATTTACTTTTATCTCCATTTTCAATACAACGGCTGGATGATGATGGCCCTGCTGGGGCTTTTCCTAGTTGTTATGGACCAACGCGGATTCCAGATGTCAAAGCAAAGTTTTAAGGCCATTTTTTGGAGTGCAAACGCAGGCATTGTGTTAAGCTTCTTTTTGTCTGTGTTGTGGATAAAACCTCCTGTATTGTTCCATATAGTTGGGGGATTAGGTGCTCTTTTTCAGATAGGGGCTTTGGTACTCTTGCTTCGCTGGATTTTAAGGCAGTCAAAAAATGGTTATGCCCTGGGTCCCAACGCGCTTTTTCTTGGGATATTGATCATCCTAAAATTTGGCTTACAGCTGATAAGTTCCCATCCCTATTTTGCCCAGCTTGCCGCATCCCAATTGGATTTTACTATCGGCTATCTGCACCTTACGTTTTTGGGGGTAGTTACCTTAGGTATTTTTATGCTGTGCGAAGCAATGGGCTACTTAAAGGTTTCAAAGGCCGCATTCCTAGTATATACCATGGGTTTTTTGCTCACTGAGGTTTTGATTTTTTATCGGGGAATTGCTGCCTGGTTGGATTTTTCAGTAGTACCGAACCACTCAATGCTGTTGGCCCTTGCTAGTGGCGTAATTGTATTGGGGTTGATCCTGTTATTTGTGGATAATGTAAAACAACTATCATCGGGATAAGAAGTCTTTTTTTATCCGCCTTGGATTTCGCTCCAATTTGGTTGCCTGTAAGGCAAAACTTTCACTTTGCTCCAAATAAAACGTTGGAGTTTTTATCGCATCAACCAAAATGTGGCTTATCTTAGAGGTGCTAACTTTTTGATTATAAGACAGGAATGATCAAGATTTAGGCGTATACGATGAGAAAAATTGTCCTTTTATTGGCCTTTGTGGCCTGCTCGTCGGGCTGGGCGCAGTCCAAAATCGAAGGTTTTATCTACGATAAGACCAACGATGAACCCTTGCCATTTTGTTCCATCCGAATCTATGGCTCCCAGGAAGATTATACCATCACCAATGAAGATGGCAAGTTTGGCGTGGATATAGGATTCGGAAAAGATTCGCTGGAAGTTAGACATATTGGGTTTTTGCCCAAAAAAGAAGCCTTTTCCTATTTCGAGAACAACGATAAACTCTATTTGGATACCGATGTCTCCTCTTTGGATGAGGTGGTGCTCACGGCAGGGGAGGACAAGGAATATCCCTATAGATTATTGTTTAGTGCGGTGGAAAAATATCGCGAAAAAAATAAGGAGACCAACAGCAAGGCGTTTCTGAAACTGACCTCCTCGGCAAGAAATATTCCCATAGAACAACTGGAAGGTTTTTATAGTAGCAAACAAAGTTTGTCTGGCGGTATTTTGGACCTTCAGGTTAAAAGTGGACGGTTTGGGCAGAACAAAAAATTTGCCTTTTATAGTTTGGACAACACCAAAGTACTCAGCGATTTTAGGTTGTTCGGGACCTCGGGCCAAATACTGCCCCAATATCCGGGCAATATGAGCTATGATGCCATTGTGCGTAGGTATAATGTTCGAATTGATGAATGTTCCACTTGCAATGATCAGGAAGTCTCTTTGTCTTTCTTTCCCAAGAAGCCGAACGGACGATTTTTTTACGGCAAAATGCTGTTGGACTTTCAGCAATTATTAGTCAAAAAAATTGAGCTTGGAGTAAAGGACCCAAGCACAAATACCTTGACCTCCATTAATGAAAATGTGGAACTGACCCCACGGGAGATCATGTTGGATATTGCTTTTGACCCTATGGATTTTGAAAAAATACAATACCTAAACCTCGATTTCCGAATGGATTTCAAAATGGAAAATGTGTCGGAACTGATCAAGTCCCGAACGTTTATGTATTTCTATGATTACGACTCCACTTTTGAAACCCCTTATTTCACCAAGGAGGTTACTTTTAACAACGACTACGACAAGATCATTGCCCTACAGGCATCCAACGAGTTTTGGGAATCGAATTACCAATTTCCGAAAAGTTTTAAGGACGAACGGTCTTTGGATTTCATGAAAAAACATGGATTCCTGATCAATTACAACAACGATATTCCGTTGGAAGATCTCGTATATGCAAAACCGTCCGTGCTATCGTGGCGTAAAAATTACCGCTTGCAATGGGAACATCTGGAGTTGTACCGAAACGATGAAGGAAACGAAAAGATCATGACCACCTCAAAAACCGGTAGGAGGGATGTGACCAGGGGCAAAGCCTATGATTCTCCGCTGGAGGCCCATACGAAAAGTACCCGGGTAGCACCTTCAAAAGAGATGAACGTTAGTTATATGGTGGACAGTTATAGGGATGGGGACGGAGCTACAAAGAGTGTTAGTCGAACCTTAATGGATATCAGCGGCCCCCAGTTTGCTGAGGATGGGACCAGACACAAATTGGCCCATATCAACATGGTATTTGATATCTATGAGGTCTATAGGCGTTTGGCCGCTACCCGGATTACACCCGAAATGACCTTTGATGAGATCAAAGCGGTCTATGATGAGATTTTCCAAGGAGCCGCCATTGAAGTTAAAAACATGGAAAGGGAGACCGGCAGGGGCTTGGATCATCAGGAAATGCTGAAATGGAACAGCAGGATAAAATCCAGACTGGGTGTCGATAATTTTACCCTGAACCATTGATAGTTTAGGTTTTACTCTCCAATGGTTCTTTTTTGTGTATCGAGCGCCAGAAGATGATTGCCCCGATAGTTCGGGGTTAATTTAAATAGCCGAATCTTGGTTTTTTGTGAGGGAAGCCCGTAATCGAAATACACCATAATTCGCAGGTAGGTGGGATCTCCCTCAAAATGGCGCAGATTCAGTTGCCATTCTCCTTTGGGTTCTTCTTCGACAAAGAATTGTGACGTATTGAATTTGACCACACCATCGTTCTTCTGGGATTCCGAAGCTTCCCAAATTTGCAAAAGCGATTCTGGACTTACGATTTGCATTCCCAATTGGGTATTGGGATTGCTCCATGAGGCCACAATGCGGGTGGGTGTGATTTTATTGCCTGTAGTATTTCCCAGATTTTCCACATCCAAGGGCACGTTTAAAGGTCTTTTGGTATTTTCCGATTCTATGAGCATAAAGGTATTGGCCCGTGGACTTTCTGAAGCCTTAAGTTGATTCCTTATTTTTTCATAATTCGTGTAGAGTTCCGCGGCCTTTTCCCGATTTCCCAAAGCAGCAAAGGCATTGGCCACGTCTCCGTAGGATTGTGGTGTCAGGGAATCCTGTTTTAAGACCTTTTGAAATACCTCCAAGGCTTGATCATGCCTGCTTAAAGATTCGTATCTATACGCCAGAGACCTTAGCGCAGGAACATTGTTCGGGAACTTCTGGAGCACCTCGGCAAGGAGCATATCAGCATTTTTATCATCGTTCCAACGTCCCCTAAAATAGTAGGCAAGATCTAGAAAGAAATGGGGCTCATCCGTAAAATGTTCCTTGGATTCATTTAGAAGCTCCCGTGCTTTTGGTAAAGACGTAGCACTCCCAAAAGCCTCCATATAATACGGGGTATTGGGCACATAGCTTTTTTTCTCGGTGAAGAGATTAGAGAGGCTATCTTGCATCGTGGAATTATCATAATTTCTGACAATTCCCCTGCCATCCATCTGGTTTTGCCCTTTGGTATTGATAATGATTACCCCACCAATTCCCCTAGGGCCATATCTAGATATGGCAGAATTCCGTTGGAGTACCGCAACACGATCTATATTATGGGAAATGAGATAGGTGGGTGCTGTTTCCAGAATAATCCCATCCACGTCAAAAAGGGCTCTCGGAGCTGTGTTCTGCGTTCCAGAGGAATCTTGGGAATAGGACATTCTATTCATATATACTTCCACCTGAGGAGTTACCGGTGGCCTAACCACCCGCATTCCGGGAACGTGGTTTTTCAGGGATGTTAAAAAGTCGGGTCCGATGGTTAGTAGTCTCTCACCGTCAATAATTTGCATGGACCCAGACGAACGATCTTTGTCCAATATCCCAAATGATGTTTTTATGAGTCTTGGATTTTCATCATAATCCGCCAGTAAATCCTGTTGTCTTTTCCGCTTTCTTTTTTTAACGGTGACTCCACTTAACCGTGTGGTCTGAGGAGAAAGAACCACATTTAAAGATGATGGGTTTTCTGGAACGGTGAGCTCCAGGGTGCCATACCCGATAGCGGAGAACACCAAAACCTCACCGCTTATGGCCTGTAGCTCAAATTGACCCATGGCGTCCGTTTGCGTACCTTGGGTGCTGCCTTTTACCAAAATGTTTACATCCCGAATAGGGGTTTCCCATACATCAGTTACTTTTCCCGAAACAGCGTTTTCAGCTGTTTGTGCACAAACGGGGAGGGCAAACAATACCAATAAATAAACCAGGCCTTTTTTCATAATTGATTTGAATAACATTCCAACTACTTGGAACAAAATAGTGTTGGGGAGCAATTGGAATACAAGTTAAGAAAATACTTTTTCCATTTCTCCGAACCATGCTCGATTTAACAGCGCTGGTTTCGAACTTGTTACAAAATGTTACGGATTATTCAGAACGAAGGGTTTGTCCAAGTTAGGAGGGGCGCAACGATCGAGGCTTTAGGAATTGTCCTACTAAAAAGCCGGTTTTTTGGAAATCAAACAATTTAACATTCGGGTGTTATTTTTCTCGAAAACCCCATGCTTTCTGCGTTCCTGACCGATGACGTATGGTGGACATGATTCCTTTAACATTTAAAATGTGTTAACGTACACATTTTTTACTATATTGCATACGTAACCCGGTTTTCTGGCACAACCTTTTTGAACTAAATAACCAACCAACCAAGATAGGAACCCTGTGCCAGAATGTCCGGGATTTGTAATGCCTGTTCCTAAGTTTACATCTACCTAGATTTTACACTACACTGGGAACTACTGAAAACAGTGGGCACAATCCTAACAAATATGAAAAAACCACTACATCGAACCTTAATTGCCTTGTTGCTAATGTTAATTGCGGTGCCTGTGTCCGCACAATCCGAGGCTAAAGATTCAAAAATTGTGAAGGTGCTCTCATTCAATGTGCTTGGGGGAAGAACGACCAAGGGTGATTTGAATTTTGAGGTGGTGGCCAAGGTAATTCGAGATATCGACCCTGATTTGGTGGCCATTCAGGAAGTGGATTTTAAGGTTAATCGATCTAGAAAAGTAGATCTGGTTACTGAGTTGGGATATAGGACCAATATGGTGCCCATCTTTGCCCGCGCGATGTACTACGATGGTGGGGAGTATGGGGAAGGAATCCTTTCCCGATATTCGTTCGTAAGCACTAGGAATGTCCCACTACCGTATATGGAAGGGGAGGAGCCCCGTTCGGCTTTGGAAGTGGTCGTTGAGCTTCCATCCAAAGATACCATCGCCTTTGTGGGTACCCATTTTGCCCATGAAAGGGCAGCTGGTAGGCAGCTTCAGGCCAAAATGGTTAACCAGGTTTTCACAGAAAACAAATATCCGACCCTATTGGCAGGCGACCTCAACGCAAGACCGGGAAGCGATACCATAAATATTTTGGAGGAGTTCTGGACCTCCACCTACGATCCAAAGAATCCCGAACCAACCTATCCTTCAAGTGGACCCCGTTCCAAGATTGACTATATAATGTATCATCCCAATAACAAATGGAGGGTGCTTAATAAGGAAGTGATCGTGGACACGTACGCTTCCGACCACTGCGCCTATTTGGTAACCCTTGAGCTTATAGATTAATGAACTATGGTCTGGAAATCCATTAAAATTGCGGTTTTTTCCTTGGTGTTGCTTGCGGGATGTAAATCCAAGCAACAGGAGGAGGTATCCAAGACCAATGTTATTTTTATTTTGGTGGATGATCTGGGATGGATGGATTTGGGATGCTACGGAAGCTCGTTTTACGAAACCCCCAACTTGGATAGATTGGCCGGCCAAAGTGCACGGTTCACCAATGCGTATGCCGCTAGTCCCGTTTGTTCTCCAACCCGGGCCGCTATTTTAACAGGAAAGCATCCGACACGGGTAGGGATTACGGATTGGATACCCGGAAACGACCCTAAAAATAGGCCACTCCTTGGGCCCGAGGATATGCACCAGTTGCCTTTGGAGGAAACAACCTTGGCCGAAACACTGAAGGAAGATGGGTATATGACCTTTTTTGCAGGAAAATGGCATTTGGGTAACGATGGGTTTTTCCCAGAAAATCATGGATTTGATATCAATATGGGTGGGCACCATAGAGGTTCGCCCCCTGGTGGATATTATTCGCCCTATAAAAATCCCAATCTTTCGGATGGGCCAGAGGGGGAATACCTGACCGATAGGTTAGTGGATGAATCCTTGCAGTTTATTCAAGCAAACCAGCAAAACCCTTTTCTCCTTTATCTTTCTTTCTACACCGTGCATACCCCGATTCAGGCAAGTAAAAAACATATAGAGAAGTTTGAGGCAAAACGCGCAAGTTTGCAGGATAGTCTACCGAGAACGATAACAGAAGGTTTGGGCTACACGGTCCAAAACCAAAGCAATGCCGATTATGCATCCATGGTGTACGCCATGGACGAGAATGTGGGACGGATTCTTGAGGCACTGGAAGAACTGTCCCTAATGGACAACACTTTGATTGTGTTTACATCGGATAATGGTGGGCTTTCCACCTTACAAAATCCAACCTGGAATGCACCAACCAGCGTGCTTCCGTTGAGAGGGGGGAAAGGATGGGCCTATGAAGGGGGGATTCGCGTTCCCTTGCTCATCAAAAAACCCGGAAATAACCAAAGTCTGGTTGTGGATGCTCCTGTTACCAGTATGGACCTTTATCCAACCATTCTGGACATTTTAGGGATGGAAGCGAGGCCTGAGCAACATGTAGACGGGGCAAACCTTAATCCCTTATGGGATGGCTCCAAAGAGCAGCCCCATGGTACTCTTTTTTGGGATTTTCCACATTACCATGGCAGTGGATGGACTCCTGGATGTGCAATTCGAAAAGGGGATTGGAAATTGATCCAATTTTACGAAGAGGACAGATTGGAACTATATAACTTAAAAGATGACATTGGGGAGTTGAACGATCTGGCTGAAAAATTTCCAGAAAAACTTCAGGAAATGTCTGTTGAATTAGAGCGAATAAAAGATGAAATTGGAGCAAAAACTCCAATGGAGAATATAAATTTTGAAACAAAACAAGGAATTTGAGAGATAATTGAGTACCTTGTTTACTGTAAACAGGTCGTCAACGTTAAGTTTTTGTCGATAATATGTGTTTCTAGGAACTTAGCGAACTGCCTGAACTGCAACACCTAACTACATAACCATGCCATCACCAAAAGTCTTGTCAACCGCACAAGTACGTGGGCTAGAGGATAATTCCGAAAGGAACTCTGGTACCTACGATTTTGATGCTGCAAAGGAATGGAAATTGTTTTGTGATGGCAGTGAGGCGGCCTTTGTTAAAATCTACAACCACTATTTTCAAATGCTCTATAACCTGGGAAGACAATTTTCTGGGGACAATGAGTTGTTGAAGGATACCTTGCAGGAAACCTTCATAAAAATTAGGGAGAAGCGGAGCAAATTACACAAAGTTGTTTCGGCCAAAGCTTTCCTTATCAAATGTTATCGGAACAATATTATTACCGAACAAAAGAAGCGCAAGAAGGACATGACCCTAAATTTTGCTCTGGCACCCTTTGCGTTTCATTTAACTCCCTCGCATGAGAGCGTCTTGATCAACAGGCGATTCGAGGACGATCAGATCAAATTGATCCAGGAATCCCTCAATAAACTGACCCGTAGGCAAAGGGAGGCCATCTACTATTTGTATTATAATGGGCTTACCTATGCGCAGATCAAAGATGTTATGGGTTTTGCCAGCATTCGGGCCGCCAGGAACCTTATTTATCGATCCCTCACCGAGTTGAAAAAACAGGTTGAAATATTGGGGGCGTATGAAAAGGTTGCCGATAAGTAGAGATCAAGCCCCAAATTCCAATTAATTCTTAATTTTTTTTAAAAGAAATGTCACTTGCTAGTTGCCTCAAAATCAGCTAGAAACAAACGGTGCGATATAAATAATCAATGTAATTCTTAAATTTTTGTAAAAAAGGCAATTTTTTTTGATGTCATTTAACAATTTCTTAAGTCTATATAATATAGGAGAACACTGAATGGATTATCACGATTACGAGCTGGAAGATTTTTTAGCCGACCCGGAATTCAGGGATTGGGTAATAAAACCAAATAGATCTTCACATTTTTTCTGGAAAAATTGGCTTACTGCCAACCCTTCGAAGAAGGAGATGGTCTTGGCGGCCAAAGAGATTCTCTTATCCTTGAGCTATTATCCCGATGCTGAAATTGATTCAAAGGCAAGGGAGGAGCTTTTAACTTCCATATTGGGCAAGAATAGGTTCACTTCCAATAACAAAAACAATTTAATGTCCTATATGCTGCCGTTGGCAGCCTGTGGGCTTTTACTGTTTGGATTGGTAGTGGGCATGCGGACATTTGCCACCACGGCTTTGGCTTCAACCTCACAATCCATTACCTATATAGTTAAAGAGAATTTAAGGGGAAAAAAATCCAGGATTACCCTACCGGATGGATCCACGGTTTTCTTAAATAACAACAGTAAGATCAAATATGCCTCCAGGTTTGTCAAGGACCGTCAAATCTTTTTGGAAGGGGAAGCCTATTTTGAAGTAGAAAAGGATGCTTCCAAACCTTTTTTGGTAAAGTCCAATGGATTGGTAACAAAAGCATTGGGTACAGCCTTCAATATTAAGGCGCACAAAGGAGAGCAGGTTGAGGTAGGATTGGTTGAAGGGAAAATTTCCGTAGGCGCGGTATTTGAGGACCAGAATGTGGGAATCATCGATAAGCCGGGAGGAAAGGCAACTTATGTTTCGGAAGAAGGAGAATTGAGCCTGTCCGCCTATGCGGATATGGATTTTTATAAATGGACCGAACGTACCTTGGTCTTTAAGGCTGCTGGTTTTAACGAAATAGAGGAAACTCTTGAAAACTGGTACGATGTGGACATTACCGTACACAATTTAAATAGACGTGTTTCCTACACTGGGGAATTTCCGAGTGAAAGTCTTGAGAATGTGCTGAAGCGCATATCCTATGTAGAGAAGTTCACCTATCGTATAGATAAAGAGGATGAAAGGGCAATAGCCATATATTTTTGATTTAGAGCAATAACCAACGAGATAAACATTCAATATTAACAACTAAAAACTAAAACTTATTCAAACTAAAAAGCAAAGATGACTATTCAACAAAAAACTTATTCATTAACAACTAAACTAAATTCAGAAGTATGAAGTCAAAGCAACTTAAGACAATTTACATGCTCCTTAAGGTTTTCATTGTACAGCTTGTTTTTTGCTGTTTCGCAATGGCTAATGAGGGGTACACCCAGAGTATCAAGGACATCTACTTGGAGTGGGATTCCGCTAAGCAAGTTGAGGTGCTTGAGATCTTTGAGGAAATCGAGAACCAAACGGCTTTTAAATTCAACTATGATGAGAAAGATGTAAACAGACAAACGGAATTACGTATTTCACGCGGTTCTCATTCTGTATATGTTCTTTTGGAAAAAATAGGTAAAGTCGCCCCTTTAAACTTTAAAAGGATGAACAACACTATTGCAGTAACTCCAAGGCCTGAAAAAGAAGTGCCAGAGATTACTGAGAAAGTTGTTCAGCAGACGGTTACAGGGAACGTGACCGACGATGCGGGTACTCCACTACCTGGGGTGAACGTATTGGAAAAGGGAACTTCCAATGGTACTTCCACCGATTTTGACGGAAATTATAGCATTTCCGTGTCTAATGGTGCTGTACTGGTATTCTCTTCCTTAGGTTTTACTGCTCAAGAAGTAGCCGTAGGTGGACAATCAACTATTAATGTTACGCTTGGTGAAGATGCCCAACAATTAGGAGAAGTGGTTGTAACCGCTTTGGGTATCAAGAGGGAGGAAAAAACCCTTACTTACGCCCAGCAAACGGTTAGTGCCGATGAGATCACTAAAACAAGGGATGTTAACTTCCTTAATAGTATCAATGGTAAAACTGCTGGTGTTGAGATCAAGAAAAGTAGCTCGGGTGCAGGTGGTTCTACCAAAATTGTACTTAGAGGTAACAAATCCTTGACTGGGGACAGTACTCCATTGTTCGTAATCGATGGTATTCCATTGGCGAACAACAGAGGTGGTCAGCCTGGTATGTGGGGTGGAACGGATTCCGGTGACGGTATTTCGGCCCTGAACCCGGATGATATTGCCAGTATCAGTATACTGAGAGGTGCGAACGCGGCACTTCTTTATGGTAGTGCTGGTGCCAACGGGGTGGTACTTATTACCACTAAAGAAGGTGAAGCTGGTAAAACCACTGTTTCTTTGAATTCTGGTGTTACTTTTGAAAGTATCATTGAAACTCCAGACCTACAATTTAAGTATGGAGCCATCGGAGAAGCAAAAGAAAGCTGGGATACTACTCCAGGTAACTATGCTAGCGGATATGTGGATGATTTCTTTTCTACAGGTGCCAACTGGATCAACTCTATTTCTGTAAGTGGAGGTAATGACAGGACTACAGCTTATTTCTCGTATTCCAATACAACCGCCACAGGAATTACGCCAGAGAATACATATTCCAGAAATAACGTATCCTTCAAGCAGTCTACCAAGTTATTGGATGATAAGTTGACCGTAAGTTCTAACATTATCCTATCGATAGAGAATTCTGAGAACAGATTACCGTCAGGATATTATTTGAACCCGTTGACCGGTCTTTATTTCTTCCCTCGTAACAGGGATTTTGCCGATACACAGGCTAATTTTGAAATTTTTGACCCGGCTCGTAACTTAATGGCTCAGAACTGGTTTGTAAATGACCACCACCAATCCAATCCATATTGGATCATTCACAGACAGCCTAGGGAGCAGAACAATAGAAGGGTTATTGCCAACTTAACTTTGAACTACCAGCTCATGGACCAACTTAACCTTCAGGTTAGGGGTAACTATGATTACGCAAACGTAACTAGGGAGCAAAGACACGCGGCGACATCCAACCCAACAAACGTTAATATCAACGGTACTTGGGATTACCACAAGTACGAAGATCGTTTGATCTATACCGATGCGATTTTGACGTATGATAATGATTTGTCGGAAGACTTTAGTCTTACTGCCTTGGTAGGGGGTAGCTACACGGAGACCGATTACGGTGATGGTGTAAGGGTAACCCCAAGTAGTGGTAATGGATTGATTTATCCAAACGAGTTCAACTTCCAGAACTTGGCATTGACCCAAACTCCTGTTCGCTCGGTTACCAACGGGGTGATCAAGAAGCAAGGTCTATTTGCAAACGCCACTTTGGGATATAAGGAAATGCTTTTCTTAGATCTTGGTGGTAGAAATGACTGGGCCTCTACTTTGGCACTAACAGGAAATGATTCCTACTTCTATCCATCTGTGGGTATTACTGCCATTGTGAGCGAAATGTTTGAAATGCCGGAAGCCATTAGTTTTGCAAAATTCAGAGTTTCGCAAACGCAAGTGGCCAATGAGGTGCCTTTTAACAGGATCAACCCTCAAAACAGCATTTCTGACCCAGTGGGAAGTTTGACGAGAAATACGACAAAACCATTTACGGATGCAGAGCCTGAAATCATCACTAGTACAGAGATTGGTGCTGACTGGCGTTTCTTCGGAAATAGATTGGGAATCGATTTCACTTATTATCACATAAAGAGTGAAGATCAGTTTATTACAGTTCCTTTGGATGCCTCTGATCCAGAATCAGAAGGTAGATATACCCAGAAATTCATCAACGCTGGTGAGATTGTGAACAGAGGGGTGGAGATTTCCCTTAACGGTACTCCAGTTAGAAATGATGGTTTCGAGTGGAATACAGCATTTAACATCACTAGAAATAGAAGTGAGATTGTAGATATAGGACCGGACGATGAAAGAATCATTAACCTTGGATCTTCCGAAGGTTATAGTTCCAGATTGGTTGAAGGTGGACGTTTCAATGACTTGTATGTATTGAAATTCCGTAGGGATGATCAAGGAAGAATCCTTTTTGATGACAATGGTAACCCATTAAGAACGCCTGAGCGTGAATTGATTGGTAACCTTGATCCAGATTTCACCTTAGGTTGGAATAACACCGTCTCTTTTGGAAGATGGAGTGCAAGTGCCTTGATCAATGGTGTGTTTGGTGGGAAGGTATTTAGCCAGACCGAATCCATGTTGGATGGTGCAGGGGTTTCCCAAAGAACAGCCGATGCACGTGACGCAGGAAGCGTTGCCGTGAACGGGGTTGTAGAGTCCTCTGGTGCAGCTGTAACCAGCGTAGACCCAGAGCAGTGGTTCCGTTTTATCGGAGATCGTAACGGTGTTGGTGAGGCATATGTTTACGATAGAACCAATATCCGTTTGGCACAATTGTCTTTGGGATATGACATTGATCTAGCTAAGCTTAATATGCCATTTATTAAAGCAGCTTCCATATCCTTTATCGGAAACAACCTATTCTTTTTCAAAAAAGATGCACCCTTTGATCCTGAACTGGCTATGAGTACCAACAGAAATTCAGTAGGTCTAGATAACTTTAATCTACCATCTACAAGGAATTACGGACTGAATCTTAAAGTAACTTTTTAAAAAATGAATATGAAAAAGTATATTTATTATGTATTAGCTATGGTATTTGTACTAGGTGCATGTACCAGCGACTTTGAAGAGACCAATACCAATCCTTATGAGATTTCAGATGAATCATTAAAGCAGGATTTTAATAATATTGGTGCTTTCTTCCCCGGATTGTTGTCAAACCTTTACGGTATTCAGATTGACCACAATTTGACCAATGATTCCTATGCCCGGCACTTGGCTACGCCAACGCCGTTCGTGGGAGGTGTGAACAACACCACGTACTACTTGCGTTGGAACAGGTATTGGAATGTCCAGTACAACAACGTAATGGCCCCTGCCAACCAGGTAATCGACATTGCCTCCCAAGAAGAGGGAAATGAAGTGTTTATTGAATTGGCCAATTTGATCAAGATTCTTTCCATGCACCGATTAACGGTGTACCAAGGACCCATTATTTACACAGAATTTGGTCTTGGAAAATCTGGGGAGTACGATAGCGAACAAGTACTGTACAATGCTTTCTTCTCCGATTTGGATCGAATCATTACTGAGTTGAAAGCCAATTCCGATTTTGAAGGATTTAAAGCTTTTGATGCTTCCTATGGTGGAGATATTGCCATGTGGGCCAAGATGGCCAACTCATTGAGGCTTCGTCTTGCCATCAGGATTTCCAAAGTAGATCCTGCCAAAGCGCAAACTGAAGGGGAAAAGGCCCTAGCGGATTCCGCTGGACTTATTCTTACCAATGCTGAAAACTTCAACATTTCCAACTACGGTAGAAAGTACCACCCAGCAGTAATCTGCTTCGAGTGGAACGACACCCGTATGAGTGCTTCGATGGAATCCATCCTAGGTGGATATGGTGACCCAAGGGTTAGTGCCTTTTTTGATGAGGCAACAGATCCTGCGGTTGTGGCCGACCACCCTGACTTTCCGTACAAGGGAATCCGTAATGGTGCGAACTTGGTGGCAAAGGATGATCGTTTGAGCTACTCTACCATCGACCTTTCGTTTAACGATCCAGCAGTGGTTACTGAGCGTAAGATGTTGAGTGCAGATGAGGTGTATTTCCTAATGGCCGAAGCTGCCCTACGTGGCTGGGCTGGAGCAGGAGACGCAGGTGCCAACTACGAGATGGGAGTTAGAACTTCCTTCGAATTGTGGGGCGCAGGTGGTGTTGACGATTACTTGGCCGACGATACTAGTATTCCATGGGATTATGATGATCCAAAAGCGACAGGAGATGTCAATGACTTTGTTAACCGAATCACCAACACGGTGGCTTGGGACGAGGCAGCGGACAACGAGATCAAATTGGAGAAAATCATTACTCAAAAATGGATTGCTGCGTATACTGATTCCATGGAACCATGGGTAGACCATCGTAGAACGGACTATCCAAAACTTCCATTCAATTACCAAAATGATAGTAATTCCGATTGGGGGGTTATCGCTGCCGATGACTTCTTGAGAAGAATGACCTTCATAAACAGCGAACGGGAAAATAATCCTACAGGTGTCGCTGATGCAACTGCGAAGTTAGGTGGCCCCGATGAAATAGGAACACGACTCTGGTGGGATACCGGAGGACCGAATTTCTAAAGGGGCAAAAAAAAAACCTGTGGCTAACCCCACAGGTTTTTTAATTTTCTATCTTTTCAAAATTCAATCCAAACCTAATATTTATGCGTTCCCACCACAAAGCGTTGTTGCTACTGTTTTGTATCGTTGCTTCATGCAATAAAATAGATTCCAGCAAATTATTTTCAAAAATGCCCTCCAGTCATACGGGCATAAAATTCAAAAACCTTGTCACGGAAACCGATGAGTTCAATATCCTTACCTACGGTAATATTTACAATGGGGGAGGAGTGGCCGTCGGGGACATCAACAACGATGGTCTCCAGGATATATACTTCACAGGTAGTATGGTCGGTAGTCGTCTGTATGTGAACAAGGGGAACTTTAAATTTGAGGAAATTGCCCAAAAGGCAGGCGTTTTTGCAGAAGGGCTTTGGAATACGGGAACGTCCATGGCCGATGTAAATGGTGATGGGCTCTTGGATATCTATGTTTGCCGATCAGCGGCCAAAGCCAAAGAAAAAAGAAGAAATCTGCTCTTCATCAATAACGGCGACCTTACCTTTACTGAAAAGGGCGCGGCTTACGGCTTGGATGACTTTGGGTATTCAACCCAAGGGAATTTTTTTGATTATGATAAGGACGGGGATTTGGACGTTTTTGTGCTCAATCATTCTGTTCAACCTTATTCAAGCCTAAAAAATGCCTCCAAGAACTTAAGGAAGAAACAGTATCCCGACTATGCAGATCGTTTGTACCGAAATGATAATGGCAAATTTGTCGATGTTAGTGCTGAAGCTGGAATAATGTCTAGCGTGCTGGGATTCGGACTTAGTGTTTCGGTAAGTGACGTAAACGACGATAATTGGCCGGACATTTACATTTCCAACGATTTTCATGAACATGATTTTTTATACCTGAACAATGGGGATGGCACCTTTACCGAGAGTTTAAAGGAATTTATTGGCCATACCTCCCACTTTTCCATGGGCTCGGACATTTCGGACATCAATAATGATGGAATGCCGGACATTGTTACCCTGGATATGCTCCCAGAAGGGAATTTTAGACAAAAAATGGTCTCGGGACCCGATAACTACGATAAGCACCAATTTCTTGTAGACTCCGATTTCCATCATCAATATATGCGGAACATGCTGCATTTGAACAAAGGAAATTCCTTTGCTGAGATTGGACAATTGGCGGGTATTCACGCCACAGATTGGAGTTGGGCACCCCTTTTTGCAGATTTTGACAATGACGGCTTCAAAGATCTGTTTGTAACCAACGGGGTAAAACGGGACTATACCAATATGGACTTCATGAACTTCGCCGTTCAAAAACGGTTGGAGGAAATGGATTCCGGGGTTGAAACTGTGATTAAGGACTTGCTGGAAAATATTCCCTCTACCATTGAAGAGAATTACGCTTACCGAAATAAAGGAGATTTGACCTTTGGTAAGACCACCAACGATTGGGGTTTGGGTGGAAAATCCCTGTCCAATGGGGCAGCATACGCCGATTTGGACAACGATGGGGACTATGATCTCATAGTGAACAATACCGATCAGGAAGCCTTTATTTATCGCAATAACAGCGACCTTAGGAAAGAGAACAATTATTTAAAAATACAATTAAAGGGTAAGGATGGGAATACCTTGGCCGTAGGAGCCAAAGTGATTTTAAAATCGGATACCCTGTTACTTCATCAGGAGCTGTACCCAGCAAGGGGATTTCAGTCCTCTGTGGATCCCTCTCTCATATTTGGTTTGGGGAGCCACCAAACTGTCGAGGAGCTCAAGATTATTTGGCCCGATGGCATGGTCAGCACACAAAATAATGTAGCGGTAAACCAAACACTGCAATTCAAACAAGAGGAGGCTACGGTGGCCCAAACCTCTGAAGAAACAACAGAAAGCCAATATTTTTCTGACGTCACAGCCGATAGTTTGCTTGTTTTTTACCATGTGGAAAATAGGTTTGTGGACTTTAAAAGAGAGTCGTTAATCCCACACCAACTCTCTACCCAAGGACCAAAAGTGGCCAAGGCCGATGTTAACAACGACGGATTAGAAGATATTTATATCGGGGGTGCCAAAGGTGCTCCGGGTATACTATTGTTGCAAAGAAGGTCCGGTGATTTTGTCGAAACGAACACAAGTTCATTGGGAAGTGATACAGCATCGGAAGATACAGGAGCCCTATTTTTTGATGCTGATAATGACAACGATATGGACCTTTATGTTGTGAGTGGAAGTCACGAGTTTGAGGAGGACGCTCCCGAGCTGCAGGATAGACTGTACATTAACAATAATGGAAACTTTAGGAAAAAGGAATCTGCCTTACCCACCATGCTTGCCAACGGATCTTGCGTACGGGCCTATGATTTTGACCAAGATGGTGACCAGGACCTTTTCGTAGGTGGGAGATCTGTTCCTGGAAAATACCCAACGGCTTCAAGAAGTTATATCCTTGAAAACGATGGTAAAGGCAATTTTAGTGATAGTACCCAAAGTGTCAACCAAGATTTAGGAGAAATTGGAATGGTTTCCGATGCCTTGTGGACGGATTTTAACGGGGATTCCGTTAAGGATTTGATTTTAGTAGGGGAATTTATGGCCGTTCGTTTTTTTAGGAACGATAATGGAAAATTAATTGAAGAGACCAATGCCGTTCCTGCCAAGAACTCCAAAGGATGGTGGAACAAAATTGTGGAAGGGGATTTTGACAATGATGGTGATTTGGATTATGTGATTGGAAATTTTGGTTGGAACTCCCAATTAAAGGCTTCAACCACCGAACCCGTGCAATTGTATGCCAAGGATTTTGACGATAATGGAGCAATCGACCCTATTCTTTGTTCCTACCTTATGGGAGAGAGCTACCCTGTATTTTCCAAAGACGATTTAGTGGAACAATTGAATGGACTCAAACCCAAATATGTCAACTATTCCGATTATGCAACCCAAAAAATAACCGACATTTTTACTCCAGAAGAGCTGGAGGGAGCCTATGTGCTGGAAGCCAATAATTTTGCTACGAGTTACGTGGAAAATTTGGGAAATGGACAGTTTACCCTTAGTCCACTGACCACCCAAGCGCAATTTTCACCAATCTATGCAGTGCTGGCAGAAGATATAGACCATGATGGAAATTTGGATCTTGTTCTGGCTGGAAACTTTTATGGAACGCGAGTTAAATATGGCCGCTATGATGCCAACAAAGGACTTTTGCTCCTCGGAAATGGTCAAGGAGGATTTCAAGCAGTTGGGGATATGGAAAGCGGACTGGATGTAGATGGCGAGGTTCGGGATTTGGTCTTAATCAACAAGGATTCCGAAAACCCACTCCTGTTATTTGCAAGAAACAACAGCTCCGTTCAATTATACAGCACAAAAACCGAAACCACCGATTAAATCAAAAGCTTTGAAAAGAATAACCTCCCTTTTATGGATCATTTCTCTGAGCGCTGTGGCGCAAAATGCCACCATTAGCGAAGAGATCAGACAATTGGATACCTACGGGTTTAGCGCACCAAACCCGGTACCGATTTTAACCGAGAACCCCAAAATATTCCCCTATTTTAAGTTTGAGGAATATGCCCATGCACCCCAGAAACAGGGTTGGAAAGTAGTAAAACTGGAAAACCAGTACATTGAAGTTTATGTGTTGCCCGAAGTTGGCGGCAAAGTTTGGGGAGCGATTGAGAAAAGTACAGGGAATGAGTTTTTGTACCGGAACGAGGTGGTTAAATTCAGAAATATAGCAATGCGGGGGCCTTGGACCTCGGGGGGAATTGAATTTAACTTTGGGATAATTGGACATCACCCGGGAACTGCAACCCCAGTGGATTACAAGATGAAAACCAATGATGATGGCAGTGTAAGCTGTATTGTGGGCAATTTGGACCTGCCTTCACGGACGTATTGGCAAGTAGAAATTAGATTGGAGGGCGATAAGGCCTATTTCGAGACGAACGCCTCTTGGTACAACGGAACACCCCTAAACCAGTCCTATTACAATTGGATGACCGGGGCGGCACCCGCCACCAACGATTTGGAGTTTTTTATTCCAGGAAATGGATATTTGGAACACAACGGGACTTGGCAAAAATGGCCTATCGACGATCAAGGAAGAAATTTGGCCCTATATCGCAACAACGATTTTGGTCCCGCAAAATCCTACCATATTGTTGGGGATTACAAGAACTATTTTGGAGGCTATTACCACGACAGCAAGATCGGGTTTGGACACCTGTCTCCCTACGAGGAGATGCCAGGCCAAAAGTTATGGCTCTGGGCACTTTCCCGCGCAGGGGGTATTTGGGAAGATCTTTTGACCGATACTGATGGGCAATATATTGAGTTCCAAGCGGGCCGACTGTTCAATCAATATTTTCCGGGTGCTGAAAATCCAGTGACCCAAGCAAACTTTGACCCCTATGTTATGGATTCCTGGCAGGAACTTTGGTTTCCGATCAAGGAGATTGGTGGGATGGAAGCTGCATCCGAATATGGGGTCTTGAACATGGAACGCAATGGCGACAGTGCCACAATGGGAATCAATGCACTTCAAGCATTTAACCAACCTCTGCAAATTTTCATAAACGGGGAGGAAGCCTCTTTGGAAAACCTGGAAATGGCGCCGATGGAGGTTTTTGAGAAAACATTTGAATGCAAGGATACCGATACACTGGAAATATATCTGGGCGCTGATAAATTGGAGTATACATCGGTAAGCAAAACCCTGCTCAAGAGAGATTTTGTATACAATCCTGAAATTAAGCCTTCCGCTATAGAACAGTTATATCATGAAGCCTCGGAAGCCATGAAATTCAGGGAATATGCATTGGCCGATGAAAAATTAGCTGATTTGTTCGCTTTGGATGCGACACATCCAAATGCATTATTGCTGGCAGGCGAAGGCGAATATCGGAAAACGAGATATGACAAAGCCCTGGATTTTGCCAATACTGCGCTTCAGTTGGACACCTACAATCCACAGGCCAATTATCTAGCCGGTATTTCGTATTGGGCCCAGAAAGATGCACTGAATGCATTGGAGTATTTGGGTTGGGCGGCCAGATCAATCCAATTTCGTTCCGTTTCATTCGCCCAAATGGCGGAGATACATCTAAACAGAAACGATTTGGGAAAAGCAGCGGAGTATGCAAAGAAAGCTTTGGCGTTCAACGCCTATAACCTTAATGCTAGACAGGTTTTATTAGTGGTCTACCGAAAACAGAACAATACCGAAGCTTTTAACAAGCAGCTCAAAAAAGTATTTAAGATCAGCCCCATAAACCATTTTGCAACTTTCGAGGAAATCCTCTTTCAAAAAGGTGGTATGGCTGCAATCAAAGAGGGGGTTCAGAATGAATTTCCCAACGAAACCCTCTTGGAGTTGGCCTTGGAATACCTGAATTTAGGACAGGATAAAACTGCGGTTGAATTACTTGAACTGAATGGAACGGACAGTAAATCCAAGTTGTTTTTGGCGTATGCTTTGAAAAATTCAGAGAAAAGCAATGCCTTGCTTCTCGAATTGGCAAACGAATCCCCGGACTTTGTTTTTCCATACAGACGGGAGACCATACCTGTGTTGGAATGGGCTGTGATGACCAATAGCGATTGGAAATTCAAGTATTTCTTGGCCCAAAACTTTTTGGCCGTGGGTCAAAAGGAGAAAGCCATTGCCCTGCTAAGGGATTGTGGCAATGCCCCGGACAATGATTCGTTTTACATTTTTAGGGCCAAGGTGCTTGCAGATGATACCTATCAGAACAATCTAGCAGATTTTACCACCGCGTTGAATTTGGACAAGAACCATTGGAAAAACTGGGACGATTTTGTGCTGTTCCACTTGGAGAACAAAGAGAACGCCAAGGCTTTGGAATTGGCTAAAAAAGGATATCGTAAGTTCCCAGACAACTATAATATAGGTCTTAGCTATGCGAAAGCATTGGTAACTAATAGTAATTATTCCCAAGCCATCAAGGTTTTGCGCAATTTGAATATTTTACCTTTTGAACATGCTTCGGAAAGTAAAAGGGTCTTTGATCGCGCCCATTTCAATCTGGCAAAACAAAACTTGGACAAGGGGCAATTTGCAAAGGCTATTCCCCTGTTGGAAGCAACCAAGGAATGGCCGGAGAATTTGGGGATTGGATCTCCATTTAATCCAGATAACCGACAGTCAGATTATCTTCTGGGACTCTGTTTTGAAAAAACCGGGAATCAGGAAATGGCAAAAACCCATTATGAAAAGACGGCGAACTACACCAAGGAAAACGGCGACAAACTTGGAAAAAACGAATTGTTCAAACTTTTAGCGCTTAAAAAGTTGGGTAGATCTCAGAAGGTGGATCAAATGGTTTCCAAGCTTAGAAGTAAGTCAAAGGAGAGTAAAACGGTTGCGCTTTTGTTGGCCCTTTATGATCAGGACGCGGAAAAAATAAAATCCTTGAACGATTCCCTAAAATGGGAAAATGGACAATTGGAATTGCTCAAGTATGCCACAGGGCAATAAACCTACCGGCTTGATTCCTTGGGAAGGAGAGGTTAGGATACCTTTTTAGATATTCGAGTATTGCAAGGGTACATTGATTTTCCAGTCAATGACCTTCATTAAATTCTTGCATATCTTTCTTCCTAACTTCCGTTGTTCCTTTTCATTTTCGGCACTAAGGCAAGTTCCAATGCATTTTACCAAGTGCAGTCCTTTTTTGGAGTGGTGTTCCAGTAGTTTTTCCGTTGCCACATCGGCTTTTGGACAAAGGAAGACAAGTCCATCAAAGCCCTTTTTACACTCCAGTTTTTTAAGGGTTTGGGGCAAGGTGTCATGCTCAAATTGGTGTACCAGAATTTGGAATCCCTTTGCCTGTGACTCTTCCAAAATGCCCTCCACAATCGCATGATAAGTAAGTAAGCCGTGTTTGGGCAGGCAAATCAGAATTGTGTCTGATTTCTGTTTTCGAAGTGCACAAGCAGCCTTGTTGGGTGTATAGTTATGGGTATTGGCCAGTTTTCTTAGTTTCTCCTTGGTCAGTTCGCTTATCTCGCTACTGTCGTTCAAGGCTTTGGAAACTGTGGAGATGGAAAACCCGGAAATTTTGGCCAAATCCCTTAAGTTGGCGTTGAGAGGGGTGATTGTTGGATCGGTCGTTTTATTGTTGATGATACTTTGCATGCTTTCAATTTATAAGCTTGTTGATTTTTTGTGTTTCCAAACCCCTACACCTTAAGCTGAATCCCAATCCAACTGCTGATAGTTTGTTTTTAAAAATTCCTTTACGGCGACGATATCTTCTTTTGCGGTAAGATCTGGCACATGCTCAGAAAATGGGATTCCTATAGCTGTGAGCGGATGGTCTTTGAGCATGTTTAGGAAGGCAGTTGGGAGTTCCTTTTCGTTCCTTTCCTCATTAACTGGACAATTTTTGAGATAGGGATAAAGCATTTCGCCTTGAAATTTGAAGGCGTTCATGCTTACTCTAAGTTTGCCAGAGGCGTCCCTAAATTGTTCCACCATATCTTCGGAGGGCTTTTCAACGATTTCCAAAAGATGTCCATCACCATCAAGTTTGGCCAATGCAAATCTTGAGATGCGTTCCATCGGAAAGAGCATGGCGTCCCTATCGTAGCCAATAAAGGCATTGGGGCTCTCTGTGGTTCTTAGGGCAGCCAAAGCTTCAACAGAGTATAGGTTATCGCTGTTGCAAACAGAGTATGGGACACTGTTCAATTCTGGGAATTGCTCCACAGCCTGAAACAGCGCATCCGCCGTACCAAAAGGCTTTACCCTTCCCTCGGGGATAAATTGGATGGCGAAGGAAATCTTTAATCCATTCCATGGATTGTCTTTGTCCTTGCTGCCGTAATATTCGCGAAACAGATTTCCTTGTTCGCCAATCACAATATAGATGTTCTCGTAGCCAGCGCGCTTGGCGTTGTAGAGCACGTAATCCATCATAGGTCGACCTTCCTGACCCACGGAAATAAGTCCCTTGCTTCGTTCGTTGGCTTGTTTAATGTCTTCATTACTGAGCCCTGCTTCGGGTTTCGCAGTTTTTTTCATCCTCGAGGATGCTCCCCCGGCCAATATTACCAAGTTTGGGTGTCCGTTCATTTATATCAGTGTTTTTAGTTTGGGTTCTAAAATTTGTGCTCCTTTATCTACTTGTACCGCATATGCATCTTTGGCACCTGCCTTTATAAGTGCTTGGATTACCTTGTCCTGTTCCCCGTCCCTGGCCAATACCACAATGCTTCCTCCTCTTCCGGATCCCACAATTTTGGCACCAAGCGCCCCTGCGCCCAGTGCGCCGTCCACCATGGCATCGATGCGTGGAACCGTGATGTTCAGGTAGTTTTTAAGAACATTATGGTGTTGGTTCATAAGGTTCCCAATTTCAACAGGATCCAATTCATTCCTTTTAAATTCCTTAAGTGCTTTTTGGGTTACATCATGGTTGAGTACCGCCGCATCCAGAAATATTTTGAGCTCATCGGATACGTAGTTCCGATACTTGGGCAGATCGGCTTTGGTAACTTCACTTATTTCAAAATTGGGAAGTTTTTCCTTTACCTTGTTTATGGCCAAAAGTGCCTTTTCCTTTAGTTCGCCAAGTACTCCGGTCGTATCCTTCGGAATACCAGATTCGGCCACAATTAGGCCGGTTAGCGGTTTGTGGAATACCTCAAAATTTAGATTTTCACCTGTTTCCAAATAGATGATGCCTCCTAGACCAATGCTGTACTGGTCCATTTTGCCACCAGGTGCACCGTGAAAGGTTACTTCGGCCTCGTAGGCTACCTGGGAAACAAATTCTTTAGTGACCGGGACGTTACATCCGTAGGCGGTAACCAAAAATAGCGTCCATGTAATCAATAGGGCACTGGAACTAGATGTACCGGAATTGATGGCCACATTTCCCGAGATGGTAAGGTCGTAGCCCCCTTCCGGAAAACAATCAAAACGTTCAAGAATCTGTAGGGCTGCCATAAGGTGATCACCTTTTTTGACTTTGGACGGCATGGCATTTAGGTCAATCACCCTTTGTCCGTCAATATCTGGCATATTGATCACCAATTTTTCAGTTGTGTTTTTTGTTGCGGACAATTGAATGTGACGGTCAAATGCACAGGCAATAACTGGAAGACCTAGATAATCTTGATGGTCTCCGAACAGACATGTTCTTCCAGGCGCTATTGCGACAATTTTTTCCTTCATTTTTTGGTAGGTCAGATGTAGGTTGATGAAAGCTCAATTTTGGGACAAAAATAAGGTCTATCAACCAAATATGAGAGCAAGATATAAAAAAATGTGTACGTTAACACAAAATTTGTGTTAAGGTACACAAACCACGACTTCCAATTTTGGATATATTTGTGTAAACGCATGAAAAAAAACACCACAATTAAGGACATAGCTAAGTTGGCAGGTGTGTCCATTGGCACTGTAGACCGGGTTTTGCACAATAGGGGCAGAGTTTCAAAAAAGGCATTGGAAAAGGTGAACCAAGCCCTAAAGGAACTTGAATACACGCCTAATCCGATAGCTAGATCGTTGAGAAACAATGTGGTCTATACGGTCCAAATACTTATCCCGGACCCAAAGAAAGACCCGTATTGGTTGCCATGTATGCAAGGGGTAACGGAACTTATAGAGGAATTTGCTGCGTTTCACCTCAATTTTGCGGTCCACACCTTTGATCCTTCCAAACCGCAGTCTTTTTCCAATATGGGGAATAAATTGTTGGAACTAGGTCCGGATGCCATCATGTTTGTTCCTTTGTTCGGGAAAGAAAGTACCCAACTGCAAAAGCAACTTTTTAAACGCGATATTGTATCTATTACCTTCAATAGTCCTATTAAAGACCATTTTCACCATCACGTGGGCCAAGATTTGTTCTTGAGTGGACGGGTAGGGGCCAAACTGGTGTCGGGTCTTGTAAAGGCACCCTCGCAACTAGCCATAATCCATGTGGAAGAAGCTTATAACAATGCGGCCCATATGCAAGAAAAGGAAAATGGGTTCCGGTCTTATTTTCAGGAGGAGGAAACTGGCTACGATATCAAAACTTTGACCTTGAAGACCAAGGAAATTAGGGAACAATTTGACAAAGTCGTACAAACACACCCCGAAATAGAGGCGTATTTTGTGACCACCTCAAAAACCTATGAGGTAGCCAATGCGTTGACCCAATTGGGAATTCGGAAAGCCGTGATTGGATATGACCTTATACCAAACAATGTCAGCTGTCTTCAAAAAAATCAGATTCAGTTCTTGATACATCAGGCCCCAAAAAAGCAGGCTTATCTCGGTTTGCGTAGTCTTGTGGAAAAACTACTGTTCAACAAAGAATTGGCGAAGGTCGAACTTTTGCCTATCGACATCATAAATTCGGAAAACGTAAAAAGTTACCTGTAGCTTGATTACAGGATTACCCCATCAATTCCAGAGTGCCGAAGGTAGCGGGAACATGGAAATCTGGCGTTTTTCGCTTAGGATCTATCCAGGTAAGCCAATTTAGGGTGGATTGACCACAATTTTCATCGGGCAAGGCTTCACAGTGTCCCAGATAAATTCCCGCCAAGATTCGGTTTTGATGAATCAGGCCCAGCTGTTCCAAGGATTCCTTACTGATTCTTACATCGACTTGATAATCCTCAGGTCTAATTTGTGCAGTTGCAAAAAGATGTCCTTTCGGCCAACTCCAGTTGTAATCAAAATCCCTGTGGAAGGATGCCGTATAGTCCAAGATTCTCTCCGAAGGGTCAATTTCCAAACAATAGTAGGTTTGCAATTTTGGATCCTGGGCTAGGAAGATTTCCACTCTTTCAGATTGCACCACGTCCATTTTTCCACCTTGACCCTCAAAAATGAGCACCTTGGGATTGGTTACCTGATATCTCAGAAAGAGATACTCGTAGTTGTGAAGAGCCCTAAATGAGATTTTGGGGCAATCCGCATCCCCCCAAGGTTGGGAAAAATGTTGAAGAACTTGTGCCCGTTCCCACAATTGGCTACTTGGGAATTTTATTAATTCTTCGGCTGGGTCTATTCTTTGAATAGCATATACATCTGCTCCGACGTCTAAAATTTTCATGCTGCAAAGGTTATGAAATTATAACAAATAGGTGATGCCTGACCGAAGGTTGTACGAGGCAGCTGCAATCGTAGGAAAGTGTTATAATTCTTGGATTTTGTTAAGAGTTTGGATGTTTTTGGATTCTAAATTGGAGATTTCAAAGTAAATTCTGATATTTGGTGGTAACGTTAACACAAATTATAACATCCTTAAAATGAGACTTTTAAAACCAACCCTATTTTTACTGTTCCTTACGATTTTTTCATCATGCCAAAAACAAGAAAAAATTCTGGTTTCGGCCACCTATGAAGAACCTGCGGATCCATCGCCGGACCAAAATTCCGATTGGGACGCTACGGCCGAGGGACTCAATGCCAGTTTTGTGTCCACTGGGGTACGGTTTGTAAAAAGTGTCAAACCCAATATCCAACCAAAGACAAGCTGGAAGATGGAAGCATGGAAAGGGGAGCGGGTTTCTGCCCAAATGGTGGCATGGACGAAAGATTCCTTGGTGAACGTTAGGGCCACGGTATCGGATTTCGAATCTGAATCCGGCGATATATTGGGTAGCGGAATTGCCCAGGCCCGTTTTGTAAAATATGTGATCACGGATGAATTTGCAGATGGCTGTGGCTATAGAAAACCCGAAGATTTTGCAGCCTCCTTGGCCGCAGATGCGCTGGATACGGTTTCGAGCTATACCGTAAGGTCTAAGGAAACCAGACCACTTTGGCTCACTTTTGATGTGCCCAGTGATGCCAAACCCGGCCTTTACAAAGGGACTGTGGCTATGGAAATCGAAGGACAAAAAAAACAAAACTTTGAATTGGCGTTGAAGGTCTTGGATAAAGTACTGCCACCTCCGTCCGAGTGGGCGTTTCATCTGGATCTATGGCAAAACCCCTATGCCATCGCGAGGTATTACAATGTGGAACCATGGTCACCAGAACATTGGGAGTTGGTAAAACCAGGGATGAAGCGTTTGGCGGATGCCGGACAAAAAGTGATTACGGTGTCTTTGAACAAAAGACCTTGGGGCGGACAGACCTTTGATCAATTTGAAGGGATGATCGAATGGAAAAAACAGAAGGATGGAACTTGGAACTACGATTTTACCCATTTTGACAATTGGGTGCAGTTTATGATGGACCTTGGGGTGAAAAACCAGATCAATTGCTATTCCATGGTGCCATGGGGCAATGAGATTTACTATTTCGATGAAAAGGAGAACAAGGAGATCAAAGTAAAAGCTGCTCCGGGAAGTGAGGAATATGAAGCCTTGTGGGTACCTTTCTTAAAGCAATTCAAAACCCACTTAGCAGAAAAGGGATGGTATACCATTACTAGAATGGCGATGGATGAACGCGGACCTGAAGAAATGAAGGCGATGTTGGGACTACTGGAAGCGCATGCCCCGGAACTTGGGTTTTCACTTGCGGACAATCATAAAAGCTATAAGCTCTATCCGAACCAAATGAAAGATCTGTCCGTGGCTTTTGGGGCTACGGTGGATGCAGAGGATTTGGACCTGAGAAAAGAAAGGGGTTACATAAGTACCCACTACGTATGTTGTGCGGATAAATTCCCGAATGTATTTACTTTTTCGGACCCTTCCGAAGGTGTTTTTATTGGATGGTACAGCATAGCTGCCGAGTTTGATGGATTCTTGCATTGGTCTTACAACAGTTGGGTAGAAAACCCATTACAGGATTCCCGATTTAGGGCTTGGCCTGCCGGAGATACCTACCTGGTTTATCCCGATAACCGGACTTCGATTCGTTTTGAGACTCTAAGGGAAGGAATCCAGGATGCTGAGAAAATTCGGGTTCTCAGGGAAGATTTCACAAAAAGAAACTTGGAAGGTGAGCTGGACAAGTTGAACAAGATTGTGGAGGCTTTCAATATCACGGAGAAACCGGAAAACTTGGAACAGATGCTAAATGATGCCAAGAAGGAATTGAATGAATTGGCAAGTAAATAGTGATTGATAAAAGACGATTTTACACTGAATTATAAAGTAGCCAAAATAAGAGGAAATCTTGGATGGGCACTATCCAAAATCTATTTTCTATAGGAATTGAACTGAGCTTAGTCCATAAATAAACGAGGCAGATAAAGCGATAGGTCTGGTAATAGGGTTACCAAAATCAAAATAAAAATGCTTACGAGCAAGAAGGGAAGTCCTGCCTTACTCACTTTTCCTATGGAAACCTTTCCAATACTGGAAGATACAAATAGGCATACTCCCAAAGGTGGGGTGGTCAGCCCTATCATGAGGTTTAACAGGGCGATCACCGCAAAATGGATGGGATCAACTTCTACCGCCACTGCCACTTTTAAAAGGATGGGAAATAGGATTAGGAGTGCTGCTATGGTTTCCATGAACGTGCCCACAAAAATCAGGAGTAAATTGATCAACAGCAGCACCACATATTTGTTTTCTGAAAAATTAATGATCTCGGTGGAAATCAATTGCGGTAGTTGTTCGGTGATCAAAATCCAACCAAAAAGATTGGCGAATCCGATCAGGACCATTAACGAGGCGGAAGTTTTCATGGAATCCAGAACCACCACCATAACATTTTTGAAATTGAGCTTTTTATAGACCAAGCTTCCCACCAATAGGGCATAAATAACCGCGATGATGGACGCTTCGGTAGGGGTAAACACCCCGCCTATGATTCCAAATAGGATGATGAAGGTCATTAAAAGGGACCAAAACGTATCTATAAATCCTTTAAGGATTTCCTTGGGCTTACTGCGCTCCAACTTGGGGTATTTCCTTTTTTTGGCGATGAAATAGGTCAAGACCATCAAACTAAAACCCAATAAAAATCCAGGAAGCGCCCCGGCCAAAAAGAGTTTTCCAACAGAAAGCCCACTAAGGGTAGCGGCAATGATCATAGGAACGCTTGGTGGTATAATCGGCCCTACAGTGGACGAAGATGCGGTAATGGCACAGGAAAAATCGGCATCATATCCCTCTTTTTTCATAGCTGGAATCATAACTGAACCTATACTGGCCGTATCGGAAATTGCCGTTCCAGAAATTCCAGCAAATAGCATGGATGCGCCAATGTTCCCCAAGGCAAGTCCACCCCTTACGTGTCCTATAAGGTGATTACAGAAGCTTATGATTTTTTCCGTCAATCCGCCATGATTCATCAAATTTCCTGCTATGATAAAGCCTGGTATGCTCAGTAGGACAAAAACATCGATACCGGAGTACATTTTCATGGGCATAATGATCAACGGCACCCCTTTTACAATCAAAAAAACCAAACAGGAAAGTCCAAGGCAGAAAGCGATGGGAAACCTCAGCAATAGACATAGAATAAAAACGGTAATCAAAATCCAGATCATATCGACTTATCTATTTTTAAAAAGTGAAAGCAACTTAACTACGGCATAGTAAGAGATTCCCAATCCCATAATGGTAACTCCCACAAATGCTATGGCCATGGGGAATCGCAAACTTGGGGATTTCTCGACCCATCCGTCCGAAACAAATTGAAAGCTGTGATACATAAAAATGACAAATAGCACCAGAATCAGTAGGTAAATTACCTTCATGATCATCAATTGCAATTTTTGGGGAAGTTTTTCATGCAAGAAGTCGAAATGCACATAATAGTTGCCCCTCATGGCCAATCCCGATGCGAAGCCAACTGCAAAAATAAAGAACAGGCGGGCCGCTTCTTCGGTCCATGAAGGTGCTTGTTCCATAAAAAAGCGGGCATAGATCTGAATTAGGGTGGAGGCCACAAAACCGAAGGTACTGAACAGGGTGCCCAGCTTCAACAATTTTCCAATCCTACGATGTACTGCTTTCATTCTTTTAAATCGTTTCTAATTTTGGTATAAATTTCCTGCATTTCTGGAGAAAGGGTATCGTAAATGGCATCCCCACATTTGTCCATAAAGGCTTGCTTGTCCACTTCTACAAAGGTCATTCCCAATGCCTCAAGTTCTTGTCGTGCACTTTCTTCATACTCCCGGAAGAGCTTTCGCTCGTAAACTTGCATATCTGCTGCGGCCTGAAGAAATACCTCCTTAAGATCATTGGGGAATTTTTGGAACTGCTTTTCCCCAATAAGCGGGTAGACCCAACTGACCACGTGCCCCGTAAGGTTCACATAATCCTGTACCTCATAAAATCCAGAGACCTTTATTTGCGCCAAGGGATTTTCCTGCGCTTCTATGGTTCCCTGTTGCAAAGAGGTAAACACTTCGGAAAATGCCATCGGGGTGGCCTTGGCCCCCAAAGCTTCCCAGGCTTTGACAAAAGCCGGTACATTGGGTACCCTAATAATTAGCCCGTTTAAATCATCAGGATGTTTAATAGGTCTGTTGGAGGTAAGGTACCGGGTTCCCATTTGGAAGTACCCCACCGGACGTAGTCCGGCCTTGGATATCATTTCTTGGGAGATACGTTCCCCCAAGGGACCATTGACCAATTTGTCGACATTATTTGGGTTCTGGATAAGGAAGGGCATTTCACAGAAAACCATTACCTCCACCCAACTGCTCAGTAAGGAACTGGTTACCGTCATATCAATAACTCCGGCCTGAATCATACGGATTGCCTCTACCTCTTTTGCCAACTGTTCCGAATGGTAGTTTTGAAGCACGATCCTTCCGTTGGAACGCTCCTCCAGGATTTCCCCAAAGTATAGAAATGCCTTGTACCAAGTATGGTCTTCTCCTACCAAATGACTGGCACGTAATACAAATTCAGGTTCATTTTTTGGCGTACATCCAACCAACAGGAGAACAAGCGCTAGACCAAAGAAGGTACAAAGGCTCTTTTTCATAAAAGGAAAGGTTGTTTATTCGGTTGGATTCCAAATTACAAAAAACAACGGGCTATTTTCCCATGCTGGACATTTATAAAAGTTGTTCTTCAAGATGTTCGGGATTTAACAACGCCTTGGCCATATGTTTCAATTTTAAACAAAGTGTTGAGCCAGCGGCAATTTTGAGGGATTACCAACTAAATATCAGGTTATTTCCCAAATATTGAGTAGCTTCAGAACAAACTAAATATCATGGCCAAAACATCACAGAAGAGCAACGAAACCAATAGGAGAAAATTTATAAAACAAACAGGTTTGGCCGTTGGGGCATTTAGCTTGATACCCCGGCACGTTTTGGGGAAAGGATTCGTGGCCCCAAGTGACAAGATTAATATTGGGGTAATTGGCCTGGGCAAGCAATCGCATGGTTTGGCCAAGGCTTTTATCAGAAATGAGAATTGCCAGGTGGTTGCGGGCTGTGACGTTTGGACAACCAAAAACGAGTGGTTTAAACAAATGGTGCAATCGGAATACGCTACCACCAAGGGAAGTAACTCCTATAAAGGAACCCGAACCTATTTGGATTACAAGGAGTTATTGGAGCGTAGCGACATTGATGCTGTGGTCGTGGTTTCTCCAGACCATTGGCATGCTGCACAGTCCATAGATGCGATGAAATCTGGAAAGGATGTGTATTGTGAAAAACCGTTGGCACATAATATAAAGGAAGGTCGGGCCATGGCCAAGACCGCCCAAAAAACAGGTAAGATATTGCAAACCGGAAGTATGCAGCGGTCGGGCAAGAATTTCCTAAAGGCCTGCGAGCTGGTTCGGAACGGATATTTGGGAGAGATCAAACAGGTTTTGGTCAATGTTGGCGATCCGGCTATTACGTATAATATGCAAGAAGAACCCATGCCTGCTGAGGTAAACTGGAACCAATGGTGCGGACCAGCGCCCTTACTGGCTTATAACCACAGATTAGCACCTTCTAGGAACAACGTGGACTTCTGGCCAGATTGGAGGCTCTTTAAGGAAGTAGGAGGAGGGATACTGTCCGATTGGGGTGCCCATATGTTCGATATTGCACAATGGGCCTTGGGTATGGACAAGACCGGCCCTGTTAGATTGGTTCCTCCATCTGATGCTTCTGCAGTTCGTGGTATGAAATTCTACTATGACAATGGCATTGAAATGATACATAAAGACTTTGGTAGGGGATGGGGTGTTCGATTTATTGGGACTGAAGGAATAATGGATATAAGCCGCAGCTATTTTGAAACGGATCCAGAAAATTTGACCACGGCGGCGTTGAAGCCTACCGATGTGAGGCTTTACGATACCAATGGGGACCATTACCAAGATTGGCTATCGGCCATTAAAACCAGAAAACAGCCTATCTGCGATGTGGAAACGGGCCATAGATCTGCCTCTGTCTGCCATTTGGCCAATATCGGTTACCAGTTGAACAGACCTTTGGAATGGAACCCAGTAAAGGAAAAATTCAAAGGGGATTCCGAAGCAAATAAGCTAAGGGGCAGAAAAGCACGAAAATTTTAACGGATTGGTAAAACAAACCTAACGGTTACTCTGTACTTTCATGGTAGGTTTATGGTGAATGGGGAAATTGCAGGAGTTGGCAATAAAACACATTTCATTCGCTTTTTTATGGATTTGTTCGAGTAGTTCTTGGTCAACGGGTTCAGCAACGGTGATTTCCGGATGCAAGGTAACCTCCTTGAACTTTCCACTGCCATCCTTGGCTTCCAGCATGGTGCCTGTGGCTCGGTCGTGGTAACCCATTACCACAATTTTATGGGTGCTGCACAAATGTAAAAACCACAACATGTGGCATGAGGCAATGGAAGAAACAAAAACATCTTCCGGATTGTACCTTGTCTTATCTCCCCTAAAACTTGGGTCGGATGAACCTTGGATATTATGGCTTTTACCCATGCCCAATACTTCAAAATCCCGACTATAGGAGCGGTAATCTTTGGTGCCCACCCCGAGGCTTCCGGTCCACTTAAGGTCAATTTGGTAATTGTGTTCCTTCATTAAGGTTGTCTATTTATGGGATGGAACGCCACAATAATAAAGAAAAAGGCGCCCTCTAATTCATCTCTGCTTTTAATGATTTTCCAATTTTTGGGTTAAGCCAATCAAATTGGACGACAATTTTAAAATTTTCACCTAAAGATACTACGATCATTTTTGCAACCATTGATCCAGAAGCATCATTCGTCAATGCAAAAGGGCCATTGATCCATTGGGGGCACATTTTGATTGACGGGCACACTATGTTTGTGGAAGAAATAATGAACGATCATTGAAATCAAGAAACAAACCTCGACAGGCCAGATACAAAGTATTCTGAGAACACTTTTAAGCGTTCCTTACCTAAATCTGGTACCTGAGAGGTTTCCGTTGTGCTAAGGGGTTTTGAGGTTGAGCCCCTTGGCCGGCGGTTTTTGATAACATTATAACATATCTTCATTCACTTAACCTGCATGTTTGGACAAAGAGTCGAGACCCGGACTCTTTTCCTTTTTTGTCTTATCCCCCCTGTTGGATTACCATCCATCTATAATTGTGTAAAACTACTTGCAATTCGAGTATGCCCCCGTGTAAGTTTCTGCTCAAAAAACCTACTTTTGTAAAACGAATTTTAGTAGAAACTTTGTTATGTCAGAACAGATTGAAAGAATAAAGACGCTTATTATTGGTTCCGGGCCGGCAGGATATACTGCTGCCATTTATGCCTCTAGGGCAGATTTGAAACCTGTACTTTATACAGGAATGGAACCTGGGGGACAATTGACCACTACAACCGAGGTGGACAACTTTCCAGGATATCCGGAAGGGGTAGATGGCCCAACAATGATGGTGCAGTTACAGCAACAGGCCGAGCGTTTTGGAACTGAGGTGAGAATTGGGATGGTTACTGAAGTGGAATTTAGCGACGAACCAGGAGGCATTCATAAAATTACGGTGGATGATAGCAAGCAAATTGAAGCAGAATCCGTGATTATTTCCACAGGCGCTACCGCCAAATACCTTGGATTGCCGAGTGAACAGCGTTTGCGTGGCGGAGGAGTATCTGCCTGTGCGGTCTGTGATGGGTTCTTTTATAAAGGGCAGGAAGTTGCCATTGTAGGTGCTGGGGATACTGCCGCAGAAGAGGCTTCCTATTTGGCCAACATCTGTGAAAAGGTAACCATGTTGGTACGTAAAGATTATATGCGGGCTTCCAAAGCCATGCAACATCGGGTGAACAGCCTGGAAAATATCGAGATAAAATATAACACCGAAGTTGATGAGGTTTTGGGTGATCAGGTGGTTGAAGGACTCCGCATGGTGAACAACCAAACAGGAGAAAAAGAGGAAATCGCCATAACAGGACTTTTCATAGCGATAGGACATAAACCCAATACTGACATTTTTAAGGGGCAGTTGGACATGGACGATACGGGATATATCATTACCGAAGGGAAATCCACCAAGACCAACAAGCCAGGTGTCTTTGCCAGTGGGGATGTGCAGGATAAAGAATACAGACAGGCTGTTACCGCTGCGGGAACCGGCTGTATGGCGGCTCTGGATGCAGAACGCTATTTGGCCTCTGTGGAGAGCAAGGAAACTGTGGCTTCATAAGTTGGAAGAATTACAATAACAAAAAGGGGCAACGCAAAGCGTTGCCCCTTTTTTTGTGGAATGCTAATTCAATTAATCTATGCGTTTGTAATTTTCGGAGAAGGTTCTGTGACCCTCCTCGTCAAAACTTATTTGACTATAAGTGTCATCGGTCATTTTCAATTCAAACCTAAAAACCCGAAGTGTGTCTAGTGCTGACATCATGGGAGCAGAACCATATTCCAATGTCTCTATCAGGGAATCCGCGGTGATTTTGTAGGTACCATACCCAAACCACTCTCGCGGATCTTGAGGTGAATGCCGGGTCCACATTATTTTGCCGTTATAGTACATTTTAACTTGGCGGTATCCCTCCGCAGTTGGAACTGTATCTGATATGTTGATGCCATCATCATAATTGTAAAAACTCTGAAGCTCCCAGGTTCCTTCAATGGAATGCATGGCGGCAGGCTTGGGAGAAGCTATTTCCGTCGCCGACATCAGAAAGAACATTAACAAGGCCAATCCGAATAATTTTTTCATGGAAGTGTGTTTAGTGTTAGAATTCCGTTTTCACATATAAGGTATGATTTTTTTAACAAATAATCAATAAATACCCTTCAGAATTGACAATATGAAAACGAGGCTTCTTAAAACCTTGAAAGAAACTTAATCAGGCTTTTACTTGGGTGTTGGACGAAGTCAATAATTAGAACACCTTGCGCTCTGTCAAATACAGAATTCCCTCATCTTTTTGATTTAGGAGACGTTTGGTCTTGAGGTAACGGTTGTGGTTGAATTCATCAAAATGTTCAGCATTCTGCTCCATGCTACTGATGTGTACATCGCCTGCCGCGTGTATAAATTCATTGTTGCCGATCCACATGCCCACATGGGTCGCTTTTTCCAAGGTGGAATCCGTGGCCTTTCGTCCAAAAAAGAGTAAATCTCCAGGAAGCAGTTTACTGAAATCCCCATCAGCATCAACCAATACCCCTTCATGGACTTGTTGGGAAGCATCTCTGGGAATAATCATTCCGTTCATAAAAAAAACGGTTTTGGTAAAGCCGCTACAATCGACCCCTTTGGCCGAGGTTCCTCCCCAGAGGTAGGGAACACCAAGCATTTTCTTTGAGGTTGCTACCAAGGCTTCGTTGCTGAATGGAAGTTGTGTTTTCCAATCTTGGTATGGAGCTGCCTCGGCTTTGGAGATATAGGCTTTTTTGCCATCGGCGTAGGTAGCCTCAAAAAAGTCCCCTTGCTCCCCGTTCAATTGCAAAATGTTGCCGAAAACCAAATCGGACACAACTTGGGAAGTCCTATCCGCTTTCTCAAAGGAATTTCCAAATGTTTTCGTATAGATCAATTTATCCGAACCCTGCCAATCTTCAAACTGACTTTTGTCCATTAAAGCGACACCACCGCTGTCCACCCAACCCAAGTAATGGTCCGGCGTTTGTATACGGTACCAGCTTTTATTTTTTTGAAAGATTTTTACCGGGGTTCCCATAATCGCTTGGGTGACCATTTCGGCAGAATGCGCAGGTCGTCCACGCAGGTTGGCGACTGAAACCTTGATAACGCCATGTATGTTGCCCTCGAGCGCTTGGGACGGAAGAACTTCAACACTATCAACATAGCTAATTTGGTGTTTTTCCAATTCTAATTGAAGCGCCTTTAGGGCTTCGGGAAGGTTGGTGGAGCCTTTCAAAATATAGCCATCATTGTTCGGTTCGGCCCCAATTTCAAAAATGGCGATTCGCTTATCAGGCACATGGGCCTTAGCTACCGTGGAAATAGCAGTCTCAATGGCTTGGTGTTGTGAAGACGAATTCGTATTACAGGAGGCGAAAAACAGGGTGAGACCAATTAGTAGTGGTATTTCTTTTCGGAAAAATGGATACTTCATAGGTTCAGTTTGTATTTTACTTCATTGGACACGTACAAGGTACACAATTGACGCAACTCAATTTTAAAGGATAAAATTATTCAGACAATCCACTAGATCTTGTACATCCTGTTTTTTGTGATAGGCGCTCAGAACAATTCTACTGACAATGGGACCCTTATGGTCAGGATAATTGAAATTGGTAAAAATAAACCCCTTCCCTTCCAAGTAGTTGGCCAATTCCAGATTACGGAATTCAAAAGTTGGATGTCCGTTGATATGGGTGAAAAGTTGCAAAATATCGGGCAGACTTTCCAAATAATCCAGATGTTCGAACAGGCGAGCCCTTCTTTCCTTGTAAATATCCCCAGCATATAAAAGTGTGCTAAGGAAAGCTGGGGCTGCCGGGCTTGCTCCCCCAAAAAAAGCTGTATCCCGGAGTACATCCACCGTACTTTTGGTGCCAAAAATGGCCCCGGCCTGTATACCCAAACCTTTTCCAAGGGAGCAGCAGACAATGAGTTGAGCGGGTTGTAGTTCCTTTAATGTGCTATAGCAGCCGTTGCCATTGGCTCCTACCAATCCGATACCATGCGAATCATCTCCCACCAGGATAACTTTGTCTAATGGCAATTGCCGTAACATCGCGAAATCTGGATATTGTCCTTTGGAAAAGTCGATGGTGTCAAAAAGGATAGCTGGGACAGCATCCTTTCCCAAGTTCAACATTTCGTTCAGCTTTGCATGAAATTCTTCTGGGCTGGACGTGTTGATCACATTATCCGTTGATAGCGCTATATGCGCATTGGGTACTGCAATTGTAGGGTGCCCCTGCTGTACAAGGGTCTGTACCACCAACTGCGCGGCCAAATATCCTGAGGAAAGCGTTATACAGGCTTGGCTACCCACCATGTTGGCCAAATGGGCCTCCGCTTTTTCAAAGATGCTTAGCTGAATGTTGGATTTTCGCGAAGCGCCATAATTGGTGCCATAGCGTTTTAGATTTTTGATGTATAGGTCTTGAAACTCTTTGTCCAATTGAAGTCCTAAATAGCTTGTTCCCCCAAAATAGAGGTATTCTTTGCCGTTTTTATGAATCGTACGCCCTGGGAAAGAATCAATGGTGATTGCCATTATTATAAAGTTACGCCACTACCGGCTATGGTGGGGAATGTAATTTCTCCGTTGTTTTTAATGATTACCCCATTGGCAATGTCTTCCTTGAGCAACATGGCCCCATCCATGTCCACGTAATCCAATTGGGGAAGTAATTGGGCAATAGCGGAAATACCCACTGAGGATTCCGTCATACAGCCCACCATGATTTTAAGGCCCAAGTCCCTTCCCTTCTTGATCATACGTAGGGCAGGGGTAAGCCCTCCACACTTGGTCAATTTTATGTTGATGCCGTCGAAGAAACCGCTACACTTTTCGACATCACCTTCCTCGATACAGCTTTCATCCGCAATCACGGGAAGCACGCTTTCTTTTTTTACCTTTTCCATGCCTACCCAATCATCGGCTTTTAACGGTTGTTCCAAAAATTCCACCCCTAATTCTTTTAACAAAGGTGCATTTGCGATAGTTTGTGCTGCGGTCCAGGCACAATTGGCATCAATGCGGAAAACACTATCGGTATGTTTTCGGAGTTCCCTCACAATGGCCACATCATCGGGTGTGCCCAGTTTTATTTTATAGACCGGCCACGGTTTTTCGTTCAGTTTTTCAACCATTTTTGAAATCGTATCAATGCCAATGGTGTAGTTGGTGATGGGATATTTTGAAGATTCGGTCCCCCAAATTTCATACAGCGGTTTATCCAATAGTTTACCGTAAAGGTCATGGGCTGCCAAATCCAAGGCACAAAGGGTAAAATTTTGAAGTCCCAACTTTTCCAGATAGCTGTAAAAGCGCTCTGGAGTGTCAAAATCATAGGCTTCGATTTGGTTTTGGACCGCCCCTATTTCTGCCCTCATGCTTTCTACCGTAATGTCGTAGTACGGATTGGAAGTGGATTCACCATATCCCGTTTTTTCGTTGTGGGACAAGCAGACTATCATAGTGTCTTGGGTTATATGGGTCTCCCTAGAGATACTGAAAGGGTGCTGCAATTGCAACGCGTACTTCCTAATTTCAATGCGCATGCGTATGATGGTTTTGAACCTACTAAGATAACCACAACAAGTATTGGAAAAACAAAAAACCCGCTGATATTTCAACGGGTTTTCCAAGTTTTGGATAACTTGATTTGTCTGCTAAAACAACCGAAAACTTCGGAATTTCTGTATATAGATTAAATCAATATTTATGGACACTGCCAGAAACTGATTTCTTTGTATGTACCTTGGCATCCCCGGTATAGGATATATCCGCTCCGCTACTTGCATCTGCGGTGAGCTTTTCTGACACATTTACCGAGATTCCAGAACCGCTGCTAGCGTCTGCGTTGCAGGTTTTTGCCAAAAGTTCCCGGGCACGGATATCAGCTCCGCTGCTGGCGTCTGCGTAAAGCGCCTCCACCGAACCGGATATTTTAATGTCCGCACCACTACTTGCGTCTGCCGACACTTCGGAAGCAACAAGCTCAATAAGCAGGTCGGAACCACTGCTGGCGTCCAACTCCAATTTTTCGGACTCGATGACGTTCTGCGCGATAAGGTCGGCTCCACTTGAACTTTTTAAACCAGTTACCACAGGGAGGGAAACATATACTTTCTTAGTGGCCCTGCCAATGTTTTCAATGGCGTGTATTCTTAGTTTTCCATCTCTGATATCGGTGCCAATAAGGTCGATGATGTTCTCGTCCGCTTCCACCGAAATACTGAAATCTTGGTCTTGGGTTACAAATACGTCCAAACCTTCCGAGGCGGAAACCACGGTGAAATCTCCTGTTACCTTGCGGGTTTCCTCCACTACTTGTCCATTACCTTTTTTACCGCTCCCAAAGTTGATGTCCATCACACAGGAGGAGGCAAAAAGTGCCATTAAAACTGCGATTGCGATTCTTGCTAAAGTTGTCATGATTGTTCTTTTTGATTGATTAAAATTCGTGTTTATGATTGTTGTTTTCTATTAAAGCATTCCCAATTGTCAAAAAATTGGATTCAATTGTTGTTTTCCCCTGCTTTTATCTCCAGGCCGTCCTCGTCCAGTTTCATTTGGAACTGTTCGTTCCTGTCTTTGATGTTTATGTTCACCCCATCTTCATCGATAATGATCTTACCACCTTCCTCGGTCTCTTCCAATTCGGGTTCTTCGGGGCAATCCAAACATTTTAGTTCCCCATCTTCGCCCATTACCCAGGTATGGCCTATAATGTCACTTCGATAGTAATCCCTATCATTTTTGATTCCTCTGCCTACATGCCCCCTTGTGGATTCTTGGAATTGGACAAATTTGCCCTCCGGCAGGTAGATTGTCGAGGTAACTTCTTGGTTTCTGGCCTTGCTCGATGTTGGAGTAGTCAAATAATCGTCCAGGATGATCTGATTGTCGGACAACTCATACCCATAACTGATTTGTTTGGCCCTCTCCCTTGCCGCCAAAGTGGTTCTTCCGTGCGAATCTTTCCTAACATTTAGGGAAACGATGCTGTCTTCGGCCTTTCTCAATCTAATGTCCACTTCGTCCGAGATTAGGATACGGGTATCGTTTTCATCATAGGTAAAGCGCATTCTTCCAAAGTGTACTTCTTCCATATTAAATTCCAATTCGGAGTCACGCATTTTTATGACCAAGGTATCTGAAGTGTTATCCGCCACTAGTTGCTCCCGAACATTTACACTTCCCACGTTGGTAAACTCAGCAGCCTGACGGATACCCAAAGCAAACAACGTACCGATGGAAATTAGCCATAATCCCAATAAGGAGAACTTGGCAATATTACCAATGGATTTCAGGTTGTTCACCAAGATTTTCAATCCCAAGTACATAAGGAAGAAGAAGGGGATGCCAATCGTGAAAAATATAAGGATGGACATGACCCAAACAGGAGTTCCTGTTGTACCGACAATTTCATAAAAGTCTACGCCGGGAATATGTACTGCATTGGAAATACCTACGGTAAACATGGCAATGAATAAACTGATCATGGCAGATGCCCCAATGATGATCAATAAAATCCCAATGAATTTGCCAATGATTTTAAAGAAGAACATAATAATGTCCCCTATTGTATCAAAAAAGGTCTTGGAGCCGCTCTTGACCTTGTTGCCCACTTTTTCGTAGTCAACATTTTTTACTTTGTCTGCAACATCATCAAACCCCTCTTTAACTTTGCGTTCTATATTGCTGATGTTGATGGGCTCTCCCGACATATCCAGTTTTTGGGAGGTTGTAGTCGCTTCGGGAACCAAAATCCAAAGTAGAATGTAGGCCACCAATCCAAAACCGCTGAAAATGGTCAAAATGATGAAGAGCAATCTAACCCAAAGGGCATCTATACCGAGGTAGTGCTCCAAACCGGCACAAACTCCACCAATGTACTTTTGGTCAATATCCCTGTACAATTTTTTAGTTCTGCGAGTGCCTTGTTCCTGCGATTTTCGTGGTTCATCTTCAAAGATGTCCTCGTCCACCATATAATCCTCGGGTTGTCCCATTATATTAATGACTTCATCCACTTCCTTTTGGGTAATGACCTGTCGCTCATTTTCCATTTTTTCGAGGAAAAGCTCGGCCACCCGGGCTTCAATGTCGGCTATGATCTCGTCGCTACCCGCCGTCCCGGAAAAGGACCGTTTTATGGATTCCAGGTATCGCCTAAGCCTGTTATACGCCTCATCATCGATGTGAAACAGGGTATTTGCTAGATTTATATTTACTGTCTTGTTCATTGCGTGATTTATTTTGTGTTGGTTACCAGATTGACTGCATTTCTAAGTTCGTCCCAGGTGCCATTGAGTTCGTTTAGGAACAGGCGGCCAGTTTCGGTAAGGGCATAATATTTTCTTGGCGGTCCCGATGTGGATTCTTCCCAACGATAGTTGAGCAAACCGGCATTTTTTAACCTCGTGAGAAGCGGATAAATCGTGCCTTCCACCACTAGCATCTTTGCGTCTTTTAGGGCACCGAGTATCTCTGAGGCATACTTGTCCTTATCACTCAGGATAGAGAGAATGCAATACTCCAGAACCCCCTTGCGCATTTGTGCTTTTGTGTTTTCTATGTTCATAATTTCATGATTCTAATTTTGCCGAACCAGGTTCGGTGTCCGATTAACTGCTCGTTTTTTGTCGACTTTAATTCGACCTTGTTTCCGTACCGTCCCGCTTTGATGAGAAGCGGGTACGGAAACGTTTTTTGATTGATGATTGTTTTGATTGATGTTTTGTTTTTTGATTGTTGATTAAACTCCTTATGCTATTTGATGAATTTTATGGTTATGGGATATTTGAACACTTCCCCCTCGTTGGTCTTGATAGTTGCCAAGATGGTATAGACCACATTGATCACTACGAGGGCCAATTGTAACAGTCCTGTGATTCCTGCCGGCCAAAAGAGGCGTCCAAGCCTGAAATCATCACTGTTTATATGGATGTTCAGGTTATTAAAATCGTTCAGGCGATGAAATCCGAACCAGTTCCAATCGAAAATATCTGGTAAAAACCCGATAAAGAAGGGAATGCTTACCAATCCTACCAAAATGGAATACAAGAACATGCTAATCTGAAAATTCAGGGCCTGCTTCCCATTGTAATCCACAAAATCGTAATCCTTTTTGTTGGCCGTCCACAGAATTAGTGGAAGGATAAAATTTCCAAAGGGAATAAAGTATTTGGAAAAGGTAGACGCGTGTATGATCGCGGATAAATTTCGTTCGTGTTTGGTTAATGTTGTCGCCATTTTTAATTGATGATTTTTGATAGTAACAATAGTTTGCCTATTAGCTTACGATGCAAATATATATCCAAAAGATGGTACTATGCAAAACAAAGTACTAAATATTAACATTTATTTAACAAATATCCATGGAAATATTTTTGCCTATTTTTAAGGGTTCAAAACTCAAGATATGGCTCTTAAACCCAGTAAATTCAATACATTCACTTTTTTTAATTTACCGTCTGCATGGTGGTGTGGTGTTCGACTTCGGTACATCGATGAACAAAAAGCCGTAACCACAGTGAAACACCGATGGTTCAATCAGAACCCATTTAAATCCATGTTTTGGGCGGTTCAGGGCATGGCCGCGGAACTAAGTACCGGGGCCATGGTCATTAGTCAAATTCAGAAAAGTGGTAAGAAAATCTCCATGTTGGTTGCCAATAACAAGGCAACATTTACCAAAAAGGCTACGGGTAAAATTACGTTTACGTGTGAGGATGGTCATTTAATCGGGGAGGCCATCGAAAAAACGATTGCCACAGGACAGGGGCAAACCTTCTGGATGAAGTCTGTAGGAGTAAATCGGGATGGGGTTGAAGTTTCCACCTTCAACTTCGAGTGGACGGTGAAGATTAAAGGGTGAGGGCCAATAGTGTTCTAGATAGCCTGGGATTTGCCGATTTTGTGGGATTTAACGTCATTCGTCTAAACAATTTTCCTTACCATATTTAAAAAGGTACATTAGGGTAACTGAATTACCACTATGATTTTCCACAAATGGGTTCGCCCTTCTGATAGATTCTCCTGTAACCAAGACAATCTTTTAAATAGCGGTCGTGGTAAAAACTAGCACTTCTTTTATCCCTTATATATTGTCCTTTACTTTTTTGGGAATCGGGTTTGGTCAAACTTCGGTTCCGGAACAGGAGTATTACCGCTGGTTCGATACTGCCACAGGTTGGGAAAGTTCCAATTTGTTTGAAGGCACCTTGACCACGGAGAAGTATGGTACTTTGGACGGAAACCATAAATATTACGATTCCAACGATTATCTAACCGGCCATATCGTCTTTGATGGCGCAACCTATTTTGACGTAAAATTAAGGTACGACATCTATGAAGATGAACTGCTGCTGCCGCTACGGAGCGACTCCAGGGCAATGATGCTGAAATTGGTAAAGGAGCGAATTGCCGAATTTCAAATTGGCGGACATAGATTTATTGGGGTAAGCAATGAAGACCATGAAAATGGACAGGTCTATGGTTTTTATGAAGTCTTAAAACAAACTTCGTTGTTGTCGCTGCTTAAAAAGCATAAAAAGGTTGGCTTTGCCAATTATAAAAAGAATTACGTCCGCTATAGGTTTGTGGACAAAAGCGAATACTATGTTGATCATACCGGCGAGCTCTTTAAAATCAAAAACAAAAAGGATATCCTCAAGATTTTCCCCCAACTCCGGGGTAAGCTAAACAAGCAATCCTTTGAATCCCTCCGAAAAAAGGATATGGATACCTACCTGATAAAAATGATAGAGGTTGTTCATCAATTCCTATCCCAAAAAACACTGTGATAACATGAAAGCTGTATTGAGCATTTGTATTTTATTCAGTTTTTATTTGGGCTTGGCACAAAATCAGGAGAACCGGATAAGCGTGCAATTTGATAATTTGCCACTTAAGGAAGCCATTGTTAAGCTTCAAACGTCCACGACCTATACCTTTTATTATATTGATGATTGGATGGGCTCCAAACGTGTTTCCGGAAACTTTGAACGAGCGTCTATTGGTGAGGTATTGGATCATCTTTTCGCAGAAACTGACCTTAACTACCATATCATGGAAGGTAGACGGGTGATCTTGACCAAGGGCAGCGTAATTTATGATCAACTTCCAGATAATTTCTTTCCATCCACGGTAATTGATAGTACGCAATCCCTTGTAGTGGAAAACATAGCTGCCGATGATATGTTGCCCATTCTTCAGGGCACCAGTCAAGAAGCGATCCGAAAAAGCAATGCGATCATTAAAATTGGAAGAGAGGATAGAAATAGCTCAAGACGGTCTGCAACCCTACAAGGCCGTGCCATGAATAGAGCTACCCAAAGGCCCATTTTGGATTTGGCCGTTGTGGTAAAACAGACGGGGAGTGGTACAACCACCAACGCCCAAGGTTATTATTCCATTGAGGTACCCTTGGGAAGGAATCAGATAACCGTAAGTGGCTTGGGGTATCGAGGGGAACAAAAAGAGCTTATGGTTTACGGGGATGGCCAATTGAATTTTGAACTTACTGAGAGTTTTGAAGTGCTGGATGAAGTGGTCGTTGAAGGCAATCGAAACAGGAATATAGAACAGACCATTGGCGGGGTGCTGCAACTTGAGATGAAAGAGATCAAGAACATTCCCTTAGTATTGGGCGAACGGGATATTTTTAAGGTGGCCACGGCCTTACCTGGGGTGACAACCGCTGGAGAGGGGGCTGCAGGTTTCAACGTGAGGGGTGGAAAAACAGACCAGAACTTGATTCTACTGGATCATGCGGTTATTTACAACCCTGCGCACTTTTTTGGACTATTTTCCGCAATCAACCCTTTTACGACCAGCAATGTGGAAATCTACAAAGGCAATGTTCCCGCAGAGTTTGGTGGACGACTGTCATCCGTTTTCGATATCCAGACCAAGGATGGTAATGATCAAAAGTTTACTGGGGAGGCCTCCATTGGCCCAGTTACCAGTAACTTAATGTTGGAAACACCGGTGGTCAAGGATAAATCTTCGCTCCTGATCGGAGGAAGAGCCACTTATTCCAACTGGATTTTACGGTCTTTGGATGATGAGACCTTAAAGAACAGCGAGGCTTCTTTTTTTGACGTAATAGCCAAATACAATCATAAAATCAACGAGAACAACGATGTTAAGGTGATGGGCTATTACAGTGATGATGCCTTTAACATTACCAGGGATTCGGTGCAGTCCTATAGTAACCGTGCTGCATCGGTACAGTGGAACCATAAGTTTAGCGAACGAAGCAAAGGGGCACTGATTTTTACCAATAGCCAATACAAATTTGACATAAACTTCGATGCCAATTCAGTGAACGACTTCGATTTAAAATACAATATCGAAGAGACTTTGTTGAAATTGAAAATGAAGTATTTGCACAATTCCGACCATAATTTTGATTACGGATTTTCCGGGAAGCTTTATCGCGTTAACCCCGGAAGTATTGAGCCATTATCTGGAGAATCGGTGATCAACCCCATATTTCTTCCCAAGGAAAGGGGCTTGGAAACAGCGGTGTTTATTTCGGATGATTTTAAGATCAACGAGAAATTGTCGATCCATGCAGGGTTGAGATATTCCTTATATGCCGCCTTGGGGGCCTCGTCGCAACGCATTTACGAGCCCGGGCAACCCCTAAGCGAGGAAACCCTTGTTGAAACACAAACCTTTGATAAGAATGAGGTAATCAAAACCTATGGTGGTGCGGAAGCCAGGATTTCAGCACGATATTTTTTAAACCCAAGTTTATCAGTAAAGGCTAGTTTCAACAATACCTACCAATACGTCCATACCTTGAGCAACAACACCACTGCATCCCCTACGGACACCTGGAAACTATCGGACATCAATATAGCGCCCCAACGGGCCGATCAATTTGCCTTAGGGATTCATAGGAACATCAATGATAGCGAATACGAGTTGAGCATAGAAAGCTACTTCAAAAAGTTTGATAACATTTTAGATTACAAGACCGGGGCCAACTTGCTGCTCAATGAAGCGGTGGAGACCAACGTTCTGCAAGGAGAGGGAAAATCGTATGGAGTTGAATTGCTGATAAAAAAGAACCAGGGGAAATTGAATGGATGGCTGGGCTATACGTACTCCCGTTCCCTGATAAAGTTTGATGGGGCCTTGGAGGAGGAACGTATAAATGGCGGATCCTATTTTGCTTCAAATTACGATAAGCCACATGACCTGAGCCTAGTGACCAACTTTAAATTCAATAGGCGTTACAGTCTTTCGGCCAACTTTGCCTACCAAACAGGGAGGCCGGTCACCTATCCTGTTGGCAACTATGTGTACGAGGGCAAGGAATACACTTTTTATAGTGACAGAAATAAATTTAGGATACCGGACTACTACCGTCTGGATGTTAGTTTCAATATCGAAGGAAACCATAAGATCAAGAAGTTCGCCCACAGTTTTTGGAATATTTCTATATATAATGTGTTGGGAAGGAACAACCCTTTTTCCGTCTTCTTTGTGACCGAAGAGGGGCAGATAAAAGCATATAAAAGCTCAATATTTTCCATTCCAATCCCAACCATTACCTATAATTTTAAGTTTTGATGCAAGAAAAGATGTTACATAGGACGCAATTGGGCATGCTTCGAACTGCAGTATTACTGCTGATGGGATTTGGGCTCAACAGTTGCATCGAGTCTTTTGTGCCCGAAACGGAAACCTTTGAAGATGCGTTGGTTATCGAAGCAACTATAACTGACGAAGTGAAGCAACAGCAAGTAATTTTAAGCAGGGCCTTTCCCTTGGAAGAATTGGTTCCAACACCGGAGACCAATGCCAATGTCACCATTGTTGATGATCTTGATAATGAATATGTTTTTCAGGAAATGAATCCAGGTGTTTATGGGTCAGCAATAGATTTTGGAATAGAATCAGGGAGGAGATATCAACTTTTGGTGAGGACCAACGACGGTCGGGCATACGAATCTGACGCTGTCCTGGGATTGGACCCTACGCCGATGAATGACTTAACGGTTACCAGAACAACCATTGATGAAACCGAAGGCCTGGAAATAACAGTGAACTACGACAATTCGCAGCTCTCAAAGCACTTTCGTTATAAATATGAGGAGACCTATAAGATAATTGCTCCTTCTTGGAGCGGTCAAACTTTAAGACTGCTAGGTGGTGAGCTTGTGCCTTGGCCCATATATGGTAGCGTGGGACGAACATGTTACAATACCGATTTATCCAATGATATCATCTTGAACAGGCCACAGGAATCAAACTCAGGTAACCTTCAAAGATTTCCCATACGTTTTATTGATAGAAGTAATTTCATTATATCACATCGTTACAGCATATTGGTCAAACAACTTGTTATCTCACAGGAATCATATAGTTATTTGCAGACCTTGGGTGAATCAACAGCGGAAGACGATTTATTTTCACCCAGTCAACCGGGTTTTTTTAGAGGGAACGTTAGATCAACAAGCAATTCAAACGAAAAAGTACTTGGGTTCTTTCATGTGGCATCGGTAACATCCCAGAGGATATTCTTCAATTATACAGACTTTTTTCCTGATGAGGAGTTACCTCCTTATGTAGATGCCTGTTTGCCATTTGTTCCTCCTTTGGAAACCAACGATGGTACTCCAGATATTTTTGATCTATTGGCATCTGATGCTGTGAGGTACCACAGTTCAACCCCAACAGGAGATATTGCTGTGGTTACAACCGTTTGTGCAGATTGTTCTGTGATGTGGGATACAACTTTACCTGAATTTTGGGAAGAATAACTAGTGTGGAGCAAATGGAGATGATAAAAAAGAATTTTGGTTTTTGGGTCGCGAGTTTCGCGTTTTTGCTTTCGCTTAACTTGATGGGACAAGTTGGAAGTACCAATACACCGCGAAGCGCCTATCAGGAAATAGTGTACCTGCACCATAACAAGGCCCTAGTATTTGCCGGTGAGCAGCTGTATTATAAGATGTATGTTTTGCAATCCGGGACCAAGGCTATGAGTAACTTTAGTAAAATAGGGTATGTGGAATTGGTGGGAGAGGATTCCAATGTGGTGTTTCGTCACAAGATACGGTTGAATAATGGTATTGGGCAAGGGGAGTTCTTCATCCCGGTGACGGTGCCTTCAGGGAACTACAAGCTTATTGGATACACCCAATGGATGAAGAATTCTGACATGGACCACTTTTTTAAAAGTGACATCGGATTGATCAACCCGTTCCAAAATAATCAAACATCCATTGCACAAAATCTCGATGAGTCAAATAGCCCGTCTCCTGATACCGATCCTGGAAACTATGAAACGGAAAATACCCAAAACAGAATCTTCACTTTTGCCCTCAACAAAAAGACTTTCACTTTCCGTGACCAAGGGATTTTGACAATTAAGGCACTTCAAAAAAACTCGGGAAGTTATTCCCTATCCATTAGTAAGCTTGACACCATTGGAAAAACACCGCTGTTGTCTGCCCAAGGGTATATGTTGCAACAACGTGCAGCAGATGGTCAAAAAATAATCGGCTCAACAAATCCCGATAACCTACCAGAGCTTAGGGGCGAACTGGTGTCCGGAAGAATAATTCCAAAAGACCCCAATCTTAAATTGGAGGAGGAAGTGGTTGCTCTATCCCTTCCAGGAGAGCAATTCGTTCTTAAACTGACTCGGACCAACGGCAATGGCGAGTTTTATTTTAACCTTAACCAAGAATACCAAAACAACGGGGCCTTTGTCCAGATTTTAGGAGAGAACAAGGATGCATTTGCTATTGAACTGGACGAGCAATCTTCCATAAACTACGCAGATTTGAAGTTTGACCAATTGGTCATAACGCCCCAAATGACCGATTTGATCCTAAAACGTAGTGTGCACAATCAAGTAGAGAATGCTTTTATTGAGATGAAGCGGGATACCGTGCAACCCATTCAACAAATCCTACCCGTGTACCGCAATTTTTCCAAAGTGTATGATTTGGACGATTATACCCGATTTTCCACCATTAGGGAAACAGCCTCAGAAGTTTTGGAACATGTATGGATACATCGGGGAAACAAGGATGGGGAACAATTGAAAATCAGGGGAGCGGAAGACGAGATCGATCCCAATTCCATTCCCTTGGTGTTGATGGACGGATTGCTGATCCAGCGACACAGTGATATTATCGATTTTGATGCCAAGCGAATTAAAAAAGTAAATCTCTCCCGGGAAGATTGCGTTATCAATTCCATTGTTTACAAAGGAATAATTGCAATGGAAACCATAGATGGAAACTTTCACCAGGAATTTAGTAGGGATTTTATTCTCGAAACTGAACTGTTTTCTCCTTTACCTTCCAAAAGGTATTTCAATCAGCAGTATACAGCTCGCAACACATCAAAATCAGCCCAAATCCCAGATTTCAGGGAACAACTTCTTTGGTTACCAGAGGTGACGTTGGAAGAAGAAACCACCAAAATAGAGTTCTATACCTCAGATGTAGCCGGAACGTATGAGGTGTATCTGGAAGGATTCACTGAACAGGGAGACCCAGTATCTTGGAAGGAAACTTTCGTCGTAAAATAAAAATCAAAATAAATTATTAGAATGCTTAAAAACCTAACCCTTGCACTTTCGTTGCTTGTTGGATTGGCCGCACAGGCCCAAACAGGAAATAATTGGCCTCAACCCTCGGGCCCAATTGGCGATTGGACTATAAAAACTGATGATAAGGTTCCAGTTGAATTCAGCGTGACCACGGGAAAGAACATTCTTTGGAAAGCGGAGTTGCCAGAAGGAGGGCAAAGTGGCATTACAATTTGGGAGGATGCCATCTTTCTTACCGTCATGAAACCCGTACAAAAAATTGAGGAAGGCCAGCCAATCAAGGGAGCGGATGTATTGGCCTTGCACATCGATGCCAAGGATGGCCGCATCCTATGGCAGAAAGAATTGAAAGGAAGCGCGGATAGCGAGTATATGTATGGATTCAGCGATTCGTCCACCCCTGGGCCAGTGACCGATGGGAAGCATGTGTGGTTTTACAATGCAAGTGGAAACCTAAGCTGTTTTGATTTTGATGGGAACCGAGTTTGGGAACGCACCTGGAACCCGGTTGAGGAATTGGATGGGGTCCATTTTCCATTCAACAAGCAATTTGAACCTGTGGTTGTGGGAGCGCTGATCATCAATATGGAAACCTATTGGGAAAAGGATGGTGACCGCGTTTATGGATGGAACTATTTGTATGGAATTGACAAGGCTACCGGAAAAGTACGCTGGATATCCCAGGACGGGCTAACACATTACAATACGCCCTTTTTGTCCACGACCTCCGATGGAAAACCCGCTATGATGATAGGTAGGGGGGGACATCACGATGTTCCCGAAACTCCAGTGGGATATTCCTTGATCGACTTGGAAAATGGGAAAAGGATTTGGAAATACGATGCGGACGAAGGTTTGGCCCTATACAATGCAACCTGGAACGAGGATTATGCGGTCTGGTATACCGAAAAGGAATGTGTGGTTCATCTTGTGGATTCCAAAACCGGGAAATTGCAAAGAAAGGTTTCCTTGACGGCAAATGCCGATATCCGGAGCTACGATACCGAAACTGATTCCTATATGGTCCAAAAAAATGTAGATATCCAAAAAGACATGGGAATTAATGTGTTCCCGGCTTGGTTTACCAACATCGTTGTGGAGGACAAACTCTTTTTCCTCTGTTTTAAATCTGGGAACTATCGCAAGGACATCGGGCCTGAATACTCCATCGCCCGTGTAGACCTGAACACCGGAAAGGCAGAATACTTGCAGCTTCCGGTTCAGGTGGCATACGCTGGTAATGATAAATCTTATATCTGGAACAAGGAAATGTCTACCCAAACCATTAATGCTAGGGGATTGGATGTATCCAATGACAAAAGATCCCGAAGGGATGGATGGCACTGGAATTTTAACGGAAACCCCATCGCTGTGAACGGAAAGATTTTTTTCACAACCATGCTGGGGGTTGTATATTGTATAGATGCCACAACGGATGTTTTTGACGAAACCGCCTTTATCAGCCTCAACGACCTTGGTCCCCAGGGAAATACGTGGTCTGTGAACACCCCATCCTTTGCCCAGGGCCGATTGTACCATAGAACCTTAAAACATCTTATTTGTATTGCGGAAAAGTAGGTTTCAATTGAAAGTTTGCTGGCGAGATGTTACCTTTCCATTGTAACAAAAACTAGAAACGCCCAACTTATAGGTGTCAACAAAAAACAAAGGAGCAATGAACGCACACGAAATAGATTATCAGATTTACGGAGAGGAAATGCAATATGTGGAAATAGAGCTGGATCCGCAAGAGGCCGTTGTTGCCGAAGCGGGAAGCTTTATGATGATGGATACCGATATAAAAATGGACACCATTTTTGGTGATGGGTCCGGTCAGGATTCCGGGGTGCTGGGGAAATTATTTTCTGCTGGTAAAAGGTTATTGACAGGCGAAAGCCTTTTTATGACTGCTTTTTTAAATATAGGTCAAGGTAAAAAGCAAGTAAGTTTCGCTTCACCATATCCAGGTAAAATTGTCCCAATAGACCTATCGGAGAAGGGAGGCAAGTTCATTTGCCAAAAAGATGCCTTTTTATGTGCGGCCAAAGGAGTTTCCGTGGGGATTGAATTCTCTAAACGTCTTGGGCGCGGACTTTTTGGTGGCGAAGGCTTTATTATGCAAAAACTGGAGGGGGACGGCCTTGCTTTTGTACATGCGGGAGGAACCATGGCCAAAAAAGAACTGGCTCCTGGAGAAGTCCTTAAGGTGGATACAGGTTGTATCGTCGGTTTCTCCCACACGGTGGATTATAATATTGAGTTTGTCGGCGGAATCAAGAATACCGTTTTTGGCGGAGAAGGCCTATTTTTCGCAACCCTACGAGGACCTGGAACAGTGTATGTCCAGTCATTGCCATTCAGTAGATTGGCAGGAAGGGTTCTTGCATCCATTCCAAGAGGGGGCAAGGACAAAGGAGAGGGCAGTATCCTCGGCGGACTGGGTGATATTGTGATGGGGGATAATAGATTCTAGAGATTAGATTCAAGACCCAAGACCCAAGACTCAAGACGATAGATATTAGATGAGGGGAAAATAGTTTTATTTTAGTCTCTTAATATCTGCACATGGACTTTTCAGCTTTATTCGACTTCCTTGGCAATCTCCAAAAAAACAACTCCAAAGAATGGATGGATGCTAACCGAAAATGGTATAAGTCCCTTCGCGAGGATTTTATCCTTTGGTTGGATGGATTGGATATGGCCATGGCACAAGTGGACGATGATTATTACCCAACGCCAGGTAAAAAAGGGATTAATCGAATCAATAATAATTTGATGTTCCATCCCCATAAACCTATTTATAAGGATCATTTTGGAGCAGGCCTGGACAAGGCACCCCATTCGGCGGATTTTTATATTGAAATAGGGGTAAAGCAATGCTTGTTGGCAGGGGGATTTTGGCGCCCGGACCCAATGACGCTGCGGAGTATTCGGGAAGGGATAGACTATAATGGGGAGGAACTACAGGAAATTCTTGATAAACCCTCCTTCAGGAAAACCTTTGGAACCCTCTATGAAGATGAAAAACTGACAAATGCCCCAAAAGGATTTGTCAATGATCATCCGCATATTCATCTACTTAGGAACAAAACCTTTGCTGTCGTCCATGAATTGGACCCCAAAGAAGTATTGAGTAAGAATTTTGATAAAAAAATTAAAACGGTCTATATGGAGATGCTCCCCTTTCGGCGCTATTTAAACAATGCTGCTTCTGTATAAAATAGTACATTGCCTCCCGCTAACCACTAACCACTAACCACTAACCTCTAACCACTAACCACTAACCAACAACCAATAGCCCATGAAAAATGGAAAAGTCAAGAACATAAAACAAGAATTGCTCTCCGATAATTGGTATACCCTTAATAAGGTTACATTTGAATACCACCGGGAAGATGGCGAATGGGAAACCCAGGTTAGGGAAGCCTACGACCGGGGTAATGGGGCTGTGATTCTATTGTACAATAAGGAAAATAAGTCCATTGTATTGACCCGGCAATTTAGAATGCCTACCTATTTGAATGGCAATACGGATGGCATGATGATCGAAGCCTGTGCCGGTATACTGGAAAAAGGAAATGCTGAACAGACCATTCGAATGGAAGTCGAGGAAGAAACAGGGTATAAAATCGACAAGGTGGAAAAGGTTTTTGAATCCTACATGTCCCCAGGTTCGGTTACAGAGATATTGTACTTTTTTATCGGAGAATATCACAAGGACATGAAAGTTAGCGAGGGGGGTGGGGCCGACGACGAAACGGAAAATATTGAAGTACTCGAAATGTCGTTTGAACAGGCACTTCAAATGATGGGCGCCGGTGAAATTAGGGACGCCAAGACCATCATGCTGTTACAGTATGCCCAAATACATAAGTTATTCGGTTAGGGGTTTTACGACCAATACCATATGGAACTCAAGAAAATTGCCTTGGGTGGAGGATGCCACTGGTGTACCGAAGCCGTTTTTCAATCGTTGGTAGGTGTGGATAAAGTGGAGCAGGGTTTTGTTTCCACGCAAAAGGAATTGGATGCCTATTCCGAAGCCGTAATTGTTCACTTTAGCCCCAGCTTGATTACATTACAGGATTTGATCGAAGTGCACTTGCATACCCATAAGAGTACTAGTAATCATTCCTTTCGAAAAAAATACCGTTCTGCCATCTATGCTTTTAATGAAATGGACCTTCAGCAATCTGAAATCCATTTAAGGGATTTGCAGAAGGGTTTTGAGGCCAAGTTGGTAACCCAAGTTTTTCGTTTTGGAAAGTTTAAGTCCTCCGAGGTCCAATTTCACGATTATTATTTCAACAATCCTGAGAAGCCGTTTTGTGAAACTTATATCTCTCCAAAATTGCAAGTGCTAATGCAAAACTTTGGCAAACTCGTAGACCATGGGAAAATCAATAAGTCCCATGAATTGTCTTAAGGGTTTCAAATATTTGCCTCCGGATTTCCTGTGAGGGAACTCTAAAGTGATTGTTCATAAAACTAAAAATCAGCAACTTCCCCGATTTGGTTTTAAGATAGCCACTAAGGTTGTAGTGGTTACCAAACGAACCGGATTTGGCAAAAATAAAAGGAGGGACATCCGTATGATTCCATTCCGCAACGGTTCCGGTAGCATCCCACATGGGGAAAAGTTGAAACAGTCGTTCTTCGGGAACTTGGCGGTGAAGTTTTTGAAGAATCTGTACCAAGGAATTAGGAGTGAAAAGGTTGTAACGGGAAAGTCCGGAACCATCCACCCATCGTGGAGGTAGGTGCAAATCTTTTAAGTCTCCATCCAACATATGGGAGATTGCTTTTTTGGTGCCAAGGGTGTCCGATAAGGTAGACGAGGCCAGCAGTAGGATTTGTTCTGCCAAAAAGTTATCACTTCGGTGCATCATCCTTTTATAAATGGAATCCATCTGCGCTCCATAAAGTACCTTTTTCTCAGCCTCAGGGAATTGTGGAACAGTGTGCACATCTTTTCCGGTAACCTCCGACAACAAATTCGTTACGACCTGGTCGTTGATCACAAAAGGCACCTCCAAGGTGTCCGCAATATTGGGTGGTAGATAAAACCGATTTTCAAATTCAGCTCTCCGGAATTTTTGCTTGACAATTTCAACATCATCCTTGAAAAATTTGGGAGACACCAAAATTTCAGGGGAACTGGATAGGGTCACTACATTGCCAAAGAGAGGTAGCGTACTTTTTTCAGGGGAAAAGTAAGTGTCGAAATCTTCCCATGCCCATCCTGGACCATAACGGTCTTCGGTGGCATTATTGGGATGCCAATAAAGAACGTTGTGTTTTTGTATCAACCCAAGAGCAGTACTATCCTTGAAAAAGGGATGTAAAAATGTAGGGTCACCTGTTCCCTCAAAATATAGGGTGTCGTTTTGCGAAACGTACTTTAGGGCCGGTACTTGCTCAGGCAATAACTGAATCCCGGTATAAAGGGTAACGATTTTGACATTACTGGCCGGGGTAAAATAGCGGTGTCCGTTGTGGTTGTAAATCTCCTTTTGGGTCTCTGCATTGAGGACGACCAATCCATGAAAAGAACTGTTGAGTGGCTCGGAATTTACCTTGGATTTAAAATGGGCGAAGCGGGATGAAGAGCACCCGGATAGCAGGAAAAGGACTACGAACGGCATGACTGCCAGATAGTTAACTACTTGATTGTATGAACGGTACATTTTGCGGTTCATCGATTTTAACACGAAATTATTTAATTTTTAACTCTGAGTCCATGCATAGCGTGTTGTTTTTTTATATTTTAGGAGGACAACCTTTTAATCCAAATCAAAATTTCTATGCCTAGAGCAATGTTAGATTACACCAAAACCGTCTTACAAAAGGTGAGTTTTGATGCTAAACTATTCGCTAAAGAACTGAAAAAAGCCGTATCAAGGCTACTACCAAGTGAAATTGAAGAACTTAAAATCTGGTTGCAATTCTTTATTTTGGATAAACCGGAATTACGACCCACTTTATTATTAGTGGAAGCAAATTAAAGAAGGCCGCGAAAGCGGCCTTTTTTTTTTTTATTCCTAGTGCCCTTAATTCTTTGACAAGGGACTGATAATCTTCACATCCTGAAACGCGATTGCACCCTTCACAATACTTGATATCACTTCCTTTAAGGCTTCCGTAATCTGTATCTTCAGTTCGCTCTTGTGATAAATAAGGCTGATTTCACGGGCAGGTGACGGGTTTTTAAAAGGCCTCAATTGTTGTGTTTTGGCTTTGTCCAGTTCCAAGGTATTCAGATAGGGGAGAAGGGTCATGCCCATACCTTCGTCAGAAAGACTGACCAAGGTTTCAAAACTTCCACTTTCAATTTTAAATTGCTCGTCCTTCATATTTTTGGGGGTCTTGCAAAGATTAATGACCCCATCCCGAAAACAATGGCCATCCTGGAGTAATAGGATGTCATTGACATCTAGGTCCTCAATTCCCAACTCTTTATGCTGGGATAGCCGGTGGTTTATTGGCACGTAACCCACGAACGGCTCATAATACAGCGGACGTTCCTTTATAAATTCAATTTCAAGAGGTGTGGCCGCAATTCCGGCGTCCAAATGCCCATCCAGAATATTGCGAATCAGGGCTTCTGTGGGCTGTTCCTTTATAATAAGGTTGACCTTGGGATATTTCTTTATAAAAGTATTGAGGAACATGGGCAGCAAAGTGGGCATAACGGTAGGGATGATTCCAATGGTAAAATCCCCGCCAATAAATCCCTTGTCTTGATCCACAATATCCTTAATGCGTTCTGCTTCGGCGACTATGTTCTTGGCTTGGGCCACAATTTTCTTTCCCACCTCGGTAATCATGATGGGTTTTTTTCCGCGATCAAAAATCAAAACATCCAGTTCGTCCTCCAATTTTTGCACCTGCATGCTCAATGTGGGCTGGGTAACATAACTCTTTTCCGCAGCCAAGGTGAAGTTTCGATGTTCGGCGACTGCTAGAACATACTGCAATTGTGTTATCGTCATCAATATAAATTTGTAAAATAAAAATATAAAAAACCATCAATAAAATCTATAGTGGAAAGAAAGATAAAACTGGCCTTTTTCCCCCGCAATCTTAATGGACCAAGGGAAAATTTAAATTTCAAATCTGTATATTTATTTTATTCCTAACCTTCATAGGGGAACAATGACCACATCCACACCCGACCAACTTGTAGATTTCCTTACCGGGGTTACCTTCTTTTCGGAAGTATCCAAACCTTCATTGTTGCAATTATGCAAAAATCTAAAGCAGGAACATTACGGAAAAAAGGACACCATTATCCAAAAGGGCGATGTGGGGGATGCCATGTATGTGATATTGGAGGGGGAAGTGAAGGTCCATGATAAGGACCACTTATACATTATGCTTTCCCAGACCGATTGTTTTGGGGAATATGCCCTTATTGATGACGAACCCCGCTCTGCATCAGTAACCGCGGTTGAGGATACCAGCTTGCTAAAGATTGAGACCAAGCATTTTGTGGAATTGATTACCACGGATAGAGGTTTTGCGCAAGGGATTTTGTCCGTACTTATCAAAAGGCACCGCGAATTGGATATCATACAGGAACGTTTGACTGTTTCTAAACGGGAGTTGGAATTGGCCAATTCCAAAATGATGGGCTTGATAAATGGGGCCATGGATGCCATAATCATGTTCGATAGTAACTTCAGAATACTAGTGGCCAACGATTCGGCCAAGGAAGTCCTGGAGAACGAAGATGTTATCCAAAGAAACATTCTGTTCTTTTTGGACGAGGCGGGAGCCGACCTATTGGAATCTTTGGTCTCCGCGGATTTGTCCGGGAATGGAAAAGGGATGAATACCTATCTGCCCAAAGTGGTGAAGGTTATTGGCTCAGATGAAAGGGAAACCTTAAATGAAGGAACGATTAGCCGTTATGGGAACGATCAGAGTACTTTTTACACTTTGATTCTTAGGAATATTGAAGAACGCTTGCAGGCTGAATCCAAGATCACTTCCCTTACCAACCAGACCAAGTACTTACAAGAGGAAATTAAGGAGTTGACCAGTGGCTATGGGATAATTGGTCAAGATAAATCCATGATAAAAGTGCTTAACCTTATTGAGCAAGTAGCCCAGACCAGGGCGACCGTATTGATTCAGGGGGAGACAGGAACCGGAAAGGAATTGGTGGCAAGGGCCATTCACTTGGCAAGTGAACGCAGTGAAAAACCCTTGATCCGAATAAATTGTGGGGCTATTCCGGAAAATCTTATAGAAAGTGAACTATTCGGACACGAAAAAGGCGCCTTTACCGGGGCCACGGCTAGCCGAAAGGGAAGGTTTCTCTTAGCAGACAAAGGAACCATATTTCTTGATGAGATTGGAGAATTGCCATTGGCCCTTCAGCCCAAACTGCTCAGGGTTATCCAGGAGGGGGAGTTTGATCCTGTGGGAAGTTCCACAACGGTAAAGGTGGATGTGCGCATCATCGCCGCCACGCATCGCGATTTGTTCGAATTTTCCAAAGAAGGTAAATTCAGGGAAGACCTGTTTTATCGGTTGAACGTTTTTCCTATTCAAGTTCCCGCCCTAAGGGACCGGGGAACCGATGTCTGTTTAATCGCCAACCAAATGGTACTGCAGTATGGTAAAAAGCTTAATAAAGAGGTAGGGCCATTGACCGAACAACAGGAAAACCTTTTCCTTGACTACGATTGGCCTGGGAATGTAAGGGAACTGCAGAACCTCGTAGAGCGTGCCATCATAGTATCTCAAAGTGGCGGGGTGGATTGGTCCAGCATCATTCCAAATCCCAATCGAACCCAAAACCCAATGCAGGAAACGCAAACCGAGCAAATCTTTACCGCCCAAGAATGGATGGAACTGGAGAAGTCCAATATTTTGAGGGCCCTGAAGCGAACCAACTGGAAAATTTCCGGGGAAAAAGGAGCAGCTGCACTATTAGGATTAAAGCCTACAACCCTCACTTCCAAAATAAAGGCCATGGGTATCTCTCGGCCCGTCTAAATTCACGAGATTTCATAAATCTACTAACGATATTTCGTTAATTAGCGAAATATCGTTAGCATTCCATGCTTCTGATTTTGATGTAATAAGCTGAAATTCATTTGATTATAAGTTTTGGCACGCCAAATGCATCCTTTATGGCAAATGCGAAATAATTAATCTTAAAAACAAAAAAAATGATTACAACAGCAAACATTAAAAACGGAGTAAACGTAGATCAATTGGTAGATACTATCAATGCAGTACAAGGAAACCCAGAATTGGCCAAATTCGAATTTAGGGCCAAGAACAATTGGATCACTGGAGGACATTGTGTAACCAGTGCTAAAGGATTCTACGGTGTTGGACAAGAAGACACCACAAGACAAGAAACTTTTACCATGGAGTGTGATCATCCAAGTGTTCTTTTGGGTGAAGATAAAGCTGCAACCCCAGTTGAAGTTGTTCTTCATGCATTGGGATCTTGCCTTACTGCTGCAATGACTTACCATGCTGCCGCCCACGGTATCGACATCGAGGGTATGGAATCTACCTTGGAAGGTGGTATCGATTTGCAGGGATTTTTGGGATTGGATCCTGAAATCAGAAAAGGATACGATGGTATAACTGTAAAGTTCAAAGTGAAGTCTGATGCTTCTGAGGAGCAATTGAGAGCCTTGGCGCAATTCTCTCCTGTCTTTGACATTATCAGTAATCCAACTCCAGTATCTATTGAGTTTGAAAAGTAAGAATGAAACAAGCCGCCGTTTAGGCGGCTTGTTCACTTCATTTTTGTAAAAGTGACAATCCCTCCCAAAATGAAAAGTCAGCAATACATCACCGTAAATGGAAATCAGGCAGTGGCCCATGTAGCCTATCGTGTTAACGAGGTCTGTGCCATTTATCCTATTACCCCATCCTCCGAAATGTCCGAATTGGTCGAGGCATGGAGTGCAGATGGGCAAGAAAATATTTTTGGTGATGTTCCTTCTGTATTTGAAATGCAGGGAGAAGGAGGGGTGGCCGGGGCCATGCACGGATCGTTACAAACTGGTGCCCTGTCCACCACCTTTACAGCATCCCAGGGTCTTTTGCTGATGATGCCGAACATGTACAAAATTGCCGGGGAACTTACCTCTAATGTAATCCACGTGGCCACTAGGTCGGTTGCGACCCATGCCTTATCGGTTTTTGGAGACCATAGTGATATTATGGCGGTAAGGAACACCGGATATGCATTCTTAGGGGCGGCATCGGTACAAGAAGCCATGGATTTTGCACTGATATCACAAACAGCAACCTTGCTTTCCAGAATACCCTTTGTACACTTTTTTGACGGCTTTCGAACTTCACATGAGACCTCAAAAATTGAAAAAGTAACGGATCAGGTCATAAGTGCCATGATCCCACAAGATATTGTAGCTGCCCATGCCAATCGGGCGCTAAACCCAAACACCCCTGTAATTCGGGGAACTTCACAAGGACCGGATGTGTTCTTTCAAAGTAGGGAGGCCGTAAATCCATTTTACAATGTCTGCCCCAATATAGTCCAGGAACAAATGGACAAATTTGCCCAACTTACCGGAAGGCAATACCATTTATTCGATTATGTTGGACATCCAAAAGCGGAACAGGTGGTCATCGCCATGGCTTCGGCCACCGAGACCGTGGAGGAAACTATACTTCATTTAAATTCGAAAGGCGAAAAAATTGGACTGATAAAGGTTCGATTGTTCCGACCTTTTAGCACGGATCATTTATTAAATAGCATTCCAAAGACCTGCAAATCCATAGCCGTATTGGATCGTACCAAAGAACCTGGGGGAACCGGGGAGCCACTTTATTTGGATGTATTGCAATCCGTGGTGCATAAGGGGCATTCTAAATTTAAAAGCACCCCCAAACTTGTTGGAGGGCGCTACGGTCTTTCTTCTAAAGAGCTAACACCTGCCATGGTCAAAGCTGTAGTGAACAACCTAAAAAGAAAGCAGCCCAAAAACAATTTCACCATTGGAATTACAGATGATGTAACCCAATTAAGCTTGGAATTTGATTCCGATTTTACATTTTCCCAGGGTAGCCATCAGGCTTTGTTTTACGAAACCAAGGAGGTGGGCACCCAACACCATTTCAATTCCATCTTAAAATTGGTAGGGAACAACACGGATCATTTTGTTCAAGGGTATATGGAATGTGACTATAAAAAATCAAATTCCAGAAGTGTCGGAAACTTGCGTATTGCCAACAGCCCTATAAAAGCACCGTATATGGTTGATAAAGCAGATTTTGTGGTTTGTGGGTCCAGCAAATTTGTGGAACAGGATTCTGCCATTGCAAAACTTGTTGAAGCGGGTGCCCTGTTGGTTAATTCGAACTTAGGACCTGACGAATTTTGGATAGGCCTTTCGGATGCAATCCGGAAAAATATCCAGAAAAAGAACATAGCGGTTTATCTCGTGGATTTGGAAACGCTTCCAGAAACAATCAGCGTCAACGGCCTTGCAGTTTCAGCCTTGCACGCTTGCTATTTTGCAATGACCGACCATTTGCCTAGCCATCTATTTTCCGATGAGGTAATGGGAAGGATCAGAAAGGTAGAAACCGATAAGATCCATCAAGAAGAACAGCCTTTGGAGATGGATGCTGAATTTGCAGACACTCTTTTGGGCAGATTACTTGCGGGGAAGGGCGATCAAGTTCCTGTTAGTATGCTTCCTGTTGATGGTACTTTTGAAACGGGCACTTCCAAATTCAACAAGCGGGATGCAGATCACGAAATCCCTGTTTGGGACAAAGATCTGTGTATTCAATGCGGGGTTTGCAGTATGGCTTGTCCACAAGGGGCAATTCGAGTCAAAGCTTATCCGCGGGAAATACTAAATGGCGCTCCGACGCAATTCAAATCAACACTTTTTCTAGAAGGTATCGAGGGCTTTGATTTGCTCAATTACACGGTTCAGGTGAACCCTGATCAGTGTACAGGTTGTAACAATTGCGTGGATGCATGTCCTGCCAAGGCATTGACCATGAAAAAATCAACCTTTAAACAAGAAATTGAAAAGAAGAACTGGGAATTTTTCACTTCGATTCCCGAGTTCGACCGCACAAAGATTGATAATAACAAAGTGGCGCAACAGCAGCTTCAAGAGCCCTTATTTACCTATGCCATGGGGGTCGATGGGTGCGGGGAAGCGCCCTATTTGAAAGTGTTATCGCAACTTTTTGGAGATCGGATGTTAGTGGCAAATGCTACGGGTGCCAGTTCCATTTTTGGTGGGGCATTGCCCACCACGCCATGGTCAAAGAATGGTGCGGGTAGAGGTCCGGCTTGGTCCAATTCCTTATTTGAGGACAACGCAGAATTTGGTTTAGGATTTAGACTGTCCCTTGATCACAAGGAAAATAGGGCTAAAAACCTACTATCAAAATTGTCGGACCAATTGGAGGTTGGTTTGGCAGATAAAATACTACATGCTTCACAGCGAACAGATCAGGAGATTTCAGAACAACGAGTGCGTGTGGAGCAACTAAATAAACAACTAAACAACCTAAATAACAACGATGCCGAAAAACTCTTGGAGGTTTCGGATCATTTGATCAAAAAAAGCATTTGGATTGTGGGGGGCGACGGCTGGGCCTATGATATTGGTTATGGGGGATTAGACCATGTCTTGGCATCTGGCAAAAATGTGAACATTTTAGTTTTGGACAACGAGGTATATTCAAATACCGGGGGACAAATGTCCAAAGCAACGCCCTTCGCAGCCAAAGCAAAATTTGCCGCAAAAGGAAAGCAAAAACAAAAGAAAGACATGGGACTTTTAGCGATGGGTTATCCTGATGTTTACGTGGCCTCTGTAGCCATTGGAGCTGATCAAGAACAGACCTTAAAAGCTTTTGTCGAAGCCGAACAACACGATGGCCCTTCAATCATCATTGCATATTGCCACAGTCCGGCACATGGAATAGATATGAAGAATCCATCACAGTACCATAAAGCCGCGGTCGATTCCGGTCAATGGATGCTCTATCGGAGAGACCCTAAAAGCATAAAGGCCCTGGAATTGGATTCCCAAGAACCCTTTCTTCCCATCCAGGATTATTTGAGAATGGAAAAACGGTTTGAAAATTTGTTTGATCAGCATCCCTTGCATTATGCCGAATTGATTCAAAAAGCGCAGCAGACTATCGATGAAAAGTATCGCGCGTACAAGGTCAAAAGCTCAAGGCTAAATGCTTCGGAAGTCTTTGAAATCGCACAATTGAATTAGCCCATTACTTCTCGTGCATTACCGTGACGGACTGCCAGTTGCCGGGAGCACCTGAAATGGCATAAATATTCGCTTTATTTTGAAAATAAACGGCGACCGTATCTTCTGGATTTTGGGCAAGCACTTTTTCAAAAAGCTTGGCGGCTTCCTCAAACTGCTGATCAAAGAACAGCTTTACTCCTTCGTCGTAATCTTTTTTGGTCTTTAGTTTCAAGGAAATGCTTTCCACCGAATCCCCATCGATACATTCATAGATTCCCATCACTTTCTGTTTGCCCTTGACCTTGACCTTACCCAGGTACCTAAAGTTAAACCCACTGGAATCCTTCATAGAGGTCAAACAACTCTCACTAATAATGATGTTGGCGCCATAATGCTTGGTTACCCCCTCCACCCGTGCGCCGCTGTTTACAGTATCGGCGATAACCGCAGGATCATTTCTTTTGGTATCTCCGATGATTCCCATGACCAGGGGGCCGGAGTGTAGACCCATACCTACTGTTATGGGTTTATATCCCTTTTCCTCAATTCTTCTTTTGTTGTAGAGGGCCAAGGTACGTTGCATCTCAATGGCTGCATCGAGGGCATTTTCGGGTTCATCGGTAAACAATGCCATGATTCCATCTCCCAAATATTGGTTTACAAAACCTTTATTTTCCTTGATAATGGGACCCATTCGACCTACGTAGGCATTTACAAACTTGAAGTTCTGGGTTGGGGTCATGCTCTCGGCCAAAGTGGTGTAATCCCGTATATCGCTAAAAAGTACAGTCACATTTTTTTCTACGTGATCACCCAATCGTACGTCGGTAATGGATTCTTTTCCAACAGATTGCACAAACTCTAGAGGCACAAACTTGGAAGTGGCCCTATGTATGGTGTTGAGGTTTACATGGGTGCGGATACGGCTCAACAATTCGTTTTTGGAAAAGGGTTTGGTCAAGTAGTCATTTGCGCCGGCATCAAAACCTGCCACCAATTCATTTATCCGATTTTTGGCGGTCAACAAAATAATGGGCAGTTCGCTTGCCGGTATATCTTCTCTAATTTTTTTGCAGACCTCGTATCCAGAAAGGCCGGGCATCATTACATCCAGGAGAATTAAGCTAAAGTTGGTCCCGGAATCCAAGATTTTCAGGGCTTCTTTACCAGAACTTGCCTCAAATATGCTGTAGCCGGCCACGGTGAGATGGTTTTCCAAAACCCGTCGGTTCACAGGTTCATCGTCTACGATCAAAATATTGATGCCCTGCGTATCCAGCTTGGGTTTATCTTCGGCCAGTAGCTCTTCTTTGTAGGTGTTCAAATTTTGTACAAAATCCATGGAAGCATCAAATTTAGCCTTCGTTTTTTTGCGTTTTTCAGCGCTTATGGGAAGGGTGAAGGTGAAAATGGAACCCTTACCTTCCTCCGAAGTCGCCTGAATGGTTCCCCCATGCAATTCTACAAGTTTTTTGGTTACAGAAAGCCCCAGGCCGGTTCCACCATATTCCCGTTGGGTGGAGCCATCGACCTGTTCGAAGGAATTGAAGATGGTCTCGAGCTTGTCCTTGGGAATACCGATTCCTGTATCGGAAACCACAACCGACAACATATCGTTTTTGGGTTCGGCCAGCAAGGTAATATACCCCTTGGGAGTAAATTTTATGGCATTACCGAGGAGGTTGTACATAATCTGTTGGAGTCGGTTTTCATCGGCATCCACTAAGACCACTTCCTTTGGAATGGAGTTGATCAATTTCACCTGCTTGCCCTGCAACAGTGGCTTGGACAACTGCAGTACGATGTTGGCCACGGCATAGATATCCACCGGTCTTTTGGAAAGTATCAGGTCCTTGTTCTTCAATTTGGAAAAATCAAGAATGTCATTGACCAAATGGGACAATCGTTTTCCGCTGTTGGCGATCATATCCAAATTTTCAATGGCCTTTGGCGGCAAGGCCCCTGCAATTCCATCCTTTAAGGATTCGGTTAAACCGATAATACCCACAAGCGGGGTTCGCAGTTCATGGGAGGTATTGGCCAAAAATTCATCCTTTAATTGGTCAATTTTCTGAAGCTCGCTAACCCTTTGTTTTTCAATTTCTGTTCGCTCACGCTCCTCCAAGATGGCACGCTTTTTTTCCTCGTCTTCCCGTTTTACCCTTTGGGCGTGTCGGTATCGGTTAAAGGCAAACAATAGAAAAAGGACAATGGCAACGGCTACTCCTATAATAATGTTTCGAAGGGTGGCCTGTTGTTTCAGCTGCAATTCAATTATTTCAGCATCTTTCTCCAATGCAGTTATGGCATCTTGTTTTTTTTGGGTGTCGAAACGTACTTGCAGCTCCTCAATTTGTTGGGATTTTGCCTCATTGTATAGGCTGTCCTTTAGGCTTACAGATTGGTTTTTGAAGGTGAGGGCCTTCTGAAAGTCCCCTTTTTTTTCATAGAGATTGGAAAGGAGACCATAATTCGTTTGCAGTTCGGATTTTGCTCCAATTTTCCTTGAAATCTCTATGGCAGTAATCAAACTTTTTTCGGCCTGACCGTAGTTGCCCGATTCCAAATGGACCTTTCCTATTTCGGTATGGCTCATGGAAAGCTCGCGTTGTAAACCTAATTTTTCCCTAAGCTCCAATGCTTGTTTTTGATAATTCAGGGATTCACCGAAATTCTTTTGGAAGGCATATACTTTACCAATGGCTGCATAATCGTAGGCAAGACCCCATTCGTTTTGGGTTTCCAGATCAAGTTCCAATGCCCTTTGAAAATGGCCGAGGGCCATGTCGTAGGCTTCCATTTGTAAATGTGCGTCTCCAATATTGTACAGACAATTGGCAATTTCTCCTTTATCGCCCAACTGGGTGAAAATGGTCATGGCCTTGGTATAGGTCTCCATGGCCTTTTCTTTTTTTCCTGTTTTTTTTAGGACCTCGCCAATGGCGTTCAAGGTGGATGCCTCTCCAAAACGATCACCCTCATCCTCATAGATTTTTAGGATGTCGTAGTAGATTTCCAAACTTTTTTCAAAGTCCCCAAGATCATCCAGGGTCAATGCTTTTTGATACAGGCCATTGGCCATTGTAAAAGGTTGGTTTCTGGACTCATAATAATCCAGATAATTTTGGATATGGTTCAAGGCCTCCCCATAGTTGCCCCGCTGTCTTTCAAGAACAGCATATTGATAATGGGCCAATTGGATTCCCCCATTGGAATTAATGCGTTGGCTAATAGTATGGAAGCTATCAATATGCTTTTCGGCCAGCTCCAGGTTCCGGCTGTTGTTCAGATACTGCCAAGAAATGTTTTTTAAAACCTTGATTCGCGATGAGTCCTCTTTTACGGTCTTATAGTGTTTTTGAAGACTATCCAGTACGCTGTTCTGTGCGCCCAGTTGTGCGGCCGCAAGGCATAATACTATTAGTATGTATAGTTTTTTTTTGATGGATGTGGTTTTGATGGTTGATAAACAGGTAATTAAATGTAGCGTTTTAAAAGTTAATGTTCCAAAAACCATCACTTCAAACTTCAAATTAAGCTATAGCTTACGATAGTGCGCTTTTGCATATTATAGAGTTGGCATGTTTTTTGAAAGCTGTCATTCAGTGTTTTACGTTGCTTACTTAAATGTATCAAACCATGTTTCAATCCCTTTTTCGACTATCTGTTTTATGTTTGATTATCATCGGATGTAGTAAAAACAATCCCGACGGCGATAATAACCTTCCTGATAACCCGGAAAATTCCATAAAAAATGGATTGGATACGTCCTTATTGGATATTGCTGCGCAAAACGCCTCCAAAGCCGAAAATTTTCAAGCCTTGTACATTGTTAAAAATGGTGAGGTTATGGTTGAAGAATACTTTAATGGGAATGCATCGGATACAAAATTTCACCTTCGTTCAATTACAAAGAACATAACCTCAGTTTTGGTTGGAATAGCAATTGAGGATGGGGTGTTGGATGGATTGGATTATGGTATCAAGGAACTGTATCAGGATTTATTGATTGGAGAAAAGGAATCATTGACCATTAGGAATCTATTGAATATGACTGCTGGACTGCCCTGGGACGAACAAACCGAAGTGCTGGATTTGATTGAGGGAAGAATGTCAAATCCAATTGAAAATCTTCTTTCAAGAGCACTTGAATCCGAACCAGGCAGTACATTTAATTACAATACATTACTTACTCATCTTACAGGTGAAATCATTGGCAGAAAATCAAACAGTTCGATGGCAGATTATGCAAATTCCAAGTTGTTTATACCTCTTGATATTGGTTCATTTGAATGGGAAAAAGATTTGGAAGGCAATGTTTGGGGAGGAACAGGATTGCAACTAACCATGGAAGACTTAGCAAAATTTGGGCAATTGTTTCTTGATAAAGGTCGTTGGGACGGGGAACAACTTGTTTCACAAGAATGGATAGAACAATCTTCCACAGTACAATTGCAAATTCCCCAATCAAGCTCTGGTTACAGTCTACATTGGTACGTGGCCGATAATTTGGACAAAAAAGTTGTTTTTGGTCAAGGTTATGGAGGACAATATCTGATGCTTATTCCTGATGAAAACATGATGATTATTGCTGCCCAGGAACATTTGGTAACGTATAGTCAGAATACCCAACAATCAAACAACTTCCTGAACAATGTATTCCCCGTGATTTATCAATCCATTCAATAACTTTCCATATTTCGGCAATTCATCACCAAAAATCCACAACTGGGTATATAGGATTGGTGTTGGCTGGGTTTTGATGGCATTTTTGGACCATCAAACAACGAACAGTCATGAAAAACCGAATCCTATTTTTCCTTTTTGTTATCCATCTAACTGCTTTGATGGGGCAGACCACAGTGTCTGGAACCGTTACGGATCATAAAAATGTCCCTATAGCAGGCGCCAATGTGTATTTGGAGGGAACTTATGATGGAGGATCCACTGGAGAGGATGGCACTTTTGAATTTGAGACTACTGAAACCGGAACCCAAACCTTGGTCATTTCAATACTTTCCTATGACCCACATTATGAGGTTGGGGACGTGTCCTATTTTAAAGACCTGACCATTGCATTACAGGAATCGATAAACGCCTTAACCGGAGTAACCCTTACTGCTGGGACCTTCGAAGCTGGGGACAATTCCAAAGTATCCGTTTTGAAGCCTTTGGACATCGTGACGACGGCAGGAGCCGCAGGGGATTTTGTGGCCGCTTTACAAACCTTGCCAGGAACCACCACCGTAAATGAAGATGGTCGCCTGTTTGTTAGGGGCGGGGAGGCCGGAGAGACCCAGGTATTTATAGATGGCCTTCGCGTTTTCCAACCCTTTAACGCCACGGCCAATAATATTCCAACCCGGGGTAGGTTTTCCCCATTTTTGTTCAAGGGAATAACCTTTAGCACCGGGGGGTATTCCGCGGAATACGGGCAGGCCTTGTCCAGCGTGCTGCTCTTGAACACCACGGACGTTCCCGTCCAGGATAAAACGGATATTTCTGTCATGTCCGTTGGTGGAGGCTTGGGGCACACCAAAATTTGGGGCAATGAATCCTTGAGCATCAATACCAACTACATCAACCTGTCCCCCTATGAATCGTTGATTCCATCTACCCAAGGGGTGCGATGGAATAGTCCTTACGAGTCCGTTTCCGGCGAAGCGGTCTTTCGGAGTAAGCGGGACAAAAGTATATTTAAGCTGTACACGGGTTTTAACCATGCGAAATTGGATATTGAACAAGAAGACATCAACTTTGAGGACTTTGTTCGCTTTGGGTTGACCAACAACAACCTATATTTCAATTCTTCCTACAAATATTATTTCGACAATGATTGGAGCCTTAGCACCGGAGGTGCCATTTCTTGGGACACCAATACTATTGGTCTGCAAGGGAATGCAATTGAAAACAAGGAAACTGCATCGCATTTTAAAGTAAAGGCCCGTAAGAACTTCAGCAGCAGGTTTAACCTGAATTTGGGCGCTGAATTCTTTACTACCAATTATGATGAGACGTTTTCGACTCCAGAAAACTTCTCTTTCGAAAATAAGATCAAAGACCGCTTATGGGCCGGATTTTCGGAAGCGGACATTTTCTTGAGCAACGCCTTTGCCATGAAATTGGGGGCTAGGGTGGAACACAGTTCGCTCTTAAATCAATTTGAGCTGATGCCCAGGGTTTCCTTGGCATACAAACCTGGTGACAAGGGGCAGTTCTCTCTTGCTTATGGCGATTTTTATCAGAACCCGCTAGCCGAGGTGGCTAAATTTGGACAGGCCCTAGGGTCCGAAAAAACCTCCCATTACATCTTAAACTATCAACGAACAGGAGATGGGAAGACCTTTAGGGCCGAAGCGTATTACAAAGACTATGACAACCTCGTTAAATATGACACCGAGCTGCCTCAGTTCAACTCCAATTTTAATAACGCTGGAAGTGGATATGCCACTGGGTTGGATGTTTTCTGGAGGGATAACCAAAGCATTAGCCAACTGGATTACTGGATTTCATACTCCTATTTGAACACAGAAAGGGATTATCGAAATTTTTCGGAAAGGGCAACCCCAAACTTTGCCCCGGAACACAGTCTATCTGTAGTTACGAAATATTTTGTGACCAAATTGAGGTCCCAAATAGGGATGTCGTATTCGTATGGTTCTGGAAGGCCCTATGATAATCCCAATACTCCGGATTTCTTGGCTGAAAAAACTAAGGCCTATAACAATTTAAGTTTCAATTGGGCCTACCTCATTGATCAACAGAAGATTCTCTACTTTTCTGTGAACAATGTGCTTGGGTTTAGAAATGTCAACAATTATCAATACTCGGACACCCCCAATGTAGATGGTATATTTGATAGACGGGCCATTACGCCCGCGGCGGACAGGTTCTTTTTTGTGGGGTTCTTTTGGACCATCAGTACCGATGGCCGAAGCAACCAATTGGACAACCTTTAGTGGTGGATCATTGCTGCATCTTTAGATAATAATCTGCTGAATGCTTTCCAGAACCATACACCACAAAGAAAATACAGACCAACAAGGTGATGGTTGCCAAAATAAGGTTGGTCGTATTCATCACCCCAAGGAAATTGGTTAACACGGCACCCACAAGAATGGGCAGTTGTGCCAAGGCGGCCCAACGGGTAAGCAATCCTACAACAATCAAAAATCCACCAACAAAATGGGCGGGGGCAATGTAATGTAGCAGAATCATACCTCCAGGCATATCCTGGAAGGGCCTAACCACCTCTGCCATTTGCTCATGGTTGGTCATAAATTCCACGCCTTTCATAAATAGAAAAACGCCCAAAGCAATACGGACAAGATCAAGGGGATAATAGGTATGGGCATTGGCCCATTTGTTCAATCTTTTAACGGTTCCCATGGCTTTAACTTTTAAGATGACTCTTATAAGTTACTCATTTTTAACGGGATGTAAAAATCAGAGGGAGCATATCATCAAGGATATTTTTTGTGGTTGAAACTAAGATTTAGACAGATCCAGCTCCATTTGAATATCGCTGCGTTCGTATGGGGAACTTGCCCCAACGATTTCGACAAAACCAAGTTTTCGATATAAATTCAAGGCAGGAAGGAGAATGCGATTGCTCTCCAAATACAGCCGTTTGGCTCCCAACGATTTGGCCTTTGCAATAATGTGTTGCCCCAATAATTTTCCAATTCCCTTTCCCTGGGTATGTGGGGATACACCCATTTTGGCCAGCTCAAAATCGAAACCGTCACGATCGCTTGGAATTAGGGCGCATACCCCTACGGCTTCACCATTTAGGAGGGCTACCCCTATGTACCCCCCTTTATCAATAATGTATTCTCTGGGATGGTTGAGTGAAATTCTATCCATTTCCTCCATCTTGAAATATTTCCTGATCCATTCTTCATTGAGCGATCTAAACGCATCTGAATAAGCATTGGAGAAGGGAACTATTTGTACGGTATTGCTCATTATGCTATGAAAAATGCTAAAATTGATTGAACAATAAAAGTACTATGAATTGCCAAAATTTCCGAAGGTGGGGCGACCCTTATTTTTGCAAAATAATTAGCTAATAAGCTCGTTTTTAAAGTGTTGACTTGTAAATTGTCGCTTAAAGTATGCAGTTGAACGATAAAATTGGTTTTTTACCGATAATATATGTAATATTACAATTAAGTTAATAGTAAAACTCTTACAAGAATCCCAAATCTTGCTAATGAGAACCAACAAAACACACAAACCTGTACCAAACAGGCCCTTTAACCTACTAACACCATTTGGCTATGGAAGTACAACTACCCCTATTCTCCCAAAGCAAAAATTCAGCACCCTTTAAGTACGTCGTTTATGTACTTTTATTCTGTTTGCTTGTTCCCAAATTGAGCGCGCAGGAAAGCAATCCGTACGTGAGTTATGATGTACCCTTTCAAAATTTGCTGAAATTTAATCGCTTCCTGATCAATCCCACATTTTCTTCGGTTCGTGAAGACAAGTCTTATGTGAACTTGTTCCACCGAAGTCAGGGAGCTGATTTTAATGACAATAACCAAAACTACTTTTTGAGTTATAGCGGCCGACTAAATGATCGGGTCGGTCTGGGCGTAAGCCTTTATAACCAGCAAGAAGGCGTTATCTCCAACTTGGGGATCATGGCCAACTATGCACATGGCATCCAATTGGGACAAAAAAGTAAATTGAGTTTTGGGGTGAACATACCTTATTATGTGAGCAGTTTTGATCCCGACAGGGCGGTTGCCTTGGATGATGACCCCATCTTGAACTCCTCCACGCAGAATTCGATTATTTCCTTTCAGCCCGGATTAAACCTTTCTTTGGGCAAATTTGATTTTGGGGTATTCGCCCAAAATTTAGTGGATTATAACATCAAGACGGGAAAATCCTTAAGCGAATTCAATGAAAAGACGTTTTCCGGACATATCCAGTTTGCCCATGATTTTGAAAACGCTGCCGGGATATTTGAAGACGGACGCTTGTTACCTTTGGCGAGGGCCAGGTTTGAAGCTGAACAAGACCCCATTTTTGGAGGAGGACTGATTCTGGATCTTCCCAAACTGGGTTGGATTCAAGGCGGATATGATCAATTCTACGGAGCCTCTGCCGGTACTGGGTTCAATCTAAACCGGAGACTTTCCTTTGGATACAACTTTGAAAAGAACATCAACAGAAACCTTTCCTATCTAGGGGTCACCCATGAGGTGTCCATTGCATTTTCATTCGTGCCCAGCATGTCCCGCAACATTTTGGCCTCTAATGAAACACCAGAGCGCAAGCCTATCGAGGGAACTTTTATAGCCGATATCAAGGAGAGTAAAAAGGAAAAGAAAAACAAACTGAACGCAAAAACCACTTTAAGACCTACCAACAAAGAGGATTTGGCATTCTGGGAGGCGCAAGTCAAAGAGTTAAAGGCGCAACAGGAAGATAACTACGCCGTGATCAATGAACTGATCTTTAAAATGGACTCCTTAGAGCAGAATCGACAAAGGGATTTGGAAAAACGCTTTGAGATGGTGATGCGCATGGTCAAGAGACAGACCGATAACAAGAGACCTGATATAGAACAACAAGCGCAAAAGCTTTATTTGGCGCAAAGCACGGATTTGGATTCTTTGGCAAGCGCAATGAACAATACTAGCGTGGCAGCAAATTCCCCCAAGCCCGAGAAAGCGGCCAAACCTAAGGGAACCTTTACTGGGGGAGCCTATAAACCTATCGAAAAATTCATCAACTTGGATGGGGTAGGGAAGGGCCACTATATCGTTGCCAATGTGTTCAAGAACGAAACTTATTTAAAAAACTTCATGGCGGACCTTAAAAAGCGCGGTTTGGAAGCGAAGTATTTTAAAAATCCAGACAACGGGCTCAACTACGTTTACCTGGCCAAATATGAGGAGAACGAACTCGCCTATGCGGCCTATCGTTCGCAAATGGAGGGCGAATACAAAGGTGAGCTGTGGATAATGCATGTGGATAATCCGCGATATTCCAATTGGGCGGATACCAAGTTCCAGGACAACGAATAATTGGTGCTAAGGGTTTAGCTTCTTCATTTTTTTAGAAATGGCTTTACTGCCGGCATCTTCCCTTTGCCCGAGCTCCTGTATGATTTCTGCATGATCTTCAGGTCTGCCCTGGGACAGCTTGTATGCCGCCTGGATATCAATGATCTTAATTTGAAAGCCGACAACTCCCTTGACCTGCCTTAAAGTCTTGGGAGATAAATCGTTTAGGGACAAGGGTTTTTTTGAATCTTTTTCATACTTGTCCACCAACCTGTGCAAGGACGCCATAGTGCCCGATTCATCCAGAATTTTCAACCTACCGTAAATGTGAACTGCTATATAGTTCCAGGTAGTTACCTCTTCCTCTTGGTACCAAGAAGAAGAAACATAGGCGTGGGGTCCGTTAAATATGCACAACACCTCGGCCTCGTCTTGGAATGCCTTCCATTGCGGATTGGCTTTGGCAAGATGGCCCTCTAGTAGATGGGCGCCGTTGTCGTCGGTCCAAAGCTCTAGGGGAAGGTGCGTGGCCCAGGGTTTGCCCTCCAGTTGGTTAATTAGTATACCGAAACTGTTGTGTTTTAAAAATTCCTTGATTTCCTCAAGGTTCTCGTTTTTATAAATATGGGGAATGTACATAATACTTCTTCTTCAGGTTTTTTGGTTCAGTTGTGATGTTGGAGATTAAGTCGAATTGACTAACAGATCAAGAGCAACTGCCCTTCGAAGTTACAATGGGATTTAAAATAAAAAAAGCGGACCTGAGTCCGCTTTTATATATTGATTGCCATAAACTTTTCAATTCTCGGGATCTTCGATTACTTCCTTTTCCAATTGAAAATCCTGTATGGTCTTGTTCGCAACCACAATTTCCACATCAAGGGTGTCGCTGTTTATGTAACCCTCCAAAGCCGAAAAAACCTTATAAGTCCCAGCTTCCAATCCCATAATGGTATACTTTCCATCAGCATCGGTGAAACCCGAGGTGTTGAGGGTATCAGCTGCCCAGACCGAAATTTGTGCTCCCTCCAGCGGTACTTCGTTTTCGTCTTCCCATGTGGATACCAATCCGGTTAGACTTCCTGCTGTGGATATGTTGCATGCCTTAATTACTGGTTTGAAATTGAAACCGTGGATTCCATTTACGGATTTTGTATTTCCTTTTGCGATAAAGGAACGACTAACGTCAAAATCCAACAACAAATCTGCAGACAGGCCTCCCGCTACAGTAATCCCGGGTTTAATAAATATCTTGATTCCAGTTTGTTCTCCACTAGGAACTTTTAAATCGAAAACCCTACCATCCGTTAGGACCACATTTACACCTCTAACATAAACTCGCACCAAATCGTAAGTTCCCACCGGAACTTCAATATCGGCAAGCATCTCAGTTGTTCCGTTGGTAAGTTCTAGTAGATTCACATCGATTTCATCTTCCATAAGGACAACAAATGGGGAATCGTTACCATTTTCCATGTCATCATCATTTTCATCTCCTGCTTCGCTGTCTTCATCTTCGTGATCATCGCTCTTTCGTGCCTCCACTTTAAATATTGTGACATTAGCTTCTGCCACAAGCTCAAATGGAAAGGGAGCATCGGTTAACTGGACTGTCAATCTACCCATTTTATCTGCATCTGCATTGGGTTCCCCGGTGCAGCTTGCCATTAGAAAAGTTAGCGATAACAGTATTAGGGTGCAAAACTTAGTGTTCATAACTATGGGGTTTAGTTAATTTTTTATAACCTACTGAAAATTAAGGGGTAGGGGTAGGTCAAAGATGCCAAGAGCTACCCAATAATCATAAAATTCCACGAATTATTCGATGAACTACCGTAGTTTTTAATCCTATTCTTACAACCAGCTGGACAATGTAATACCTTAAGTATTTTTGAAAGGCTGTCTTTTCTTATATGTCAAGGAACGCCAAAGCCATTCCGCAGGTCCAAATTGGAAATATTTGAACCAAATTGGACTATAGATCAACTGCACAATCCATATACCGCCAACAATATAATAGAGTTCATGTCTCTCTAGTTGACCGAACAGTGAAAAGCCGAAGCCATAAAACAAAAATGCTGCAATTATGCTATGCACGAGATAATTCGTCAACGCCATTTTTCCAACCGCTGCCAATGCGTTTTGCAGAAATCTTAGCATCCCAGATTTAATAAATAACATAAACAGCCCAACATGACCTAGCGTTGTGAACATCCGACCAAGCTGATAGGTCAGTCCAGCTTGTGAATTTGCCATAACGTCAAAATTTGCGCCGACCAGCAGGCAGGTTTCATAATAGTTGACAGAAAGACCAATTAGGTAGCCTATCACTGCCATTAGGAGATAATACTTGGTGGTTCTTTCGCCATGGAAAATTCGCAACTTAAAAAATGCCATTCCTATCAGCATAAAGCTCATAAGGTCCCATGGCCAATATCTGTAAACGAACCAAGTTTGAAAAAGTTGATTGGTCTTGACTTTGCTTTTTACATTGGACCAATAACCTTTTTGTCGTTTATCAATTTCTTCCTGGACTTCTTCTGGGGTTTTCTTTTTTCTCTTCTTTTCCCATTTATCCAAGGCAGTTTGTTGCTTTTTGGTAAGCGAATCCCCAGTTTTCTGAATTGCAATAGCAGCCAATCCTTCTTCTTGTGTCACCAAGGAATTTTGGTAATCCGAGGAGTCCCAAAGCATGCCCAATAGTAAGAGAACTAGGCCATAACCAATTAGTTTCTTTGGAGTTGAATTTCTAAATGGAAACAACATCAAACCAAAGATGGCATAGGGATATAGAATGTCACCTTCCCATAAGAAAATGTAAACGTTGATGATTCCGAAAAGGAGTAGCCAAAGTAATCTTCGATAATAGATATCTGCGGTAATAATTCCAGCTCCCTTATTTTGAAGTCGAGAAGTAAGAAGTATCACCCCAGCACCAAAGAGCAAGGTGAACAAACCTCTCATGGTGCCCTCGAAAAGCATGTTGTTCACTACCCAAACATAAAGATTGGCCCCATCGGAGCCACCCGCAACCGAGGGGTCTCCATAGGCAAATGGGAGGCCCATGCCATTTATGTTCATTAATAGTATACCTAAAAGGGCAATGCCGCGGATAACATCCAGGGAATTGATGCGGTCTTTCTTTTGGATTGGTTTAAAATTTTGGTTTGAAGTGGTCATATTTTGGTTGTTAAAGGTGAAAACATAAAAAAGGGGCGATGAACGCCCCAATTCTAGGTTGGTTTTATACTATTGCCGATTCGCAGACTCTACGGAACCGTCCGACCCGCTTAGATCCGGTCTAAATACCCAAAGTTCTTGTATGCTCTGATGGGTGGTGTCATCAAAGGCCGAAAGAAAATCCTTAAAGGACCCTTCTCCGTGGACCTCTTCGTACCATTGCGGAAATTTGTCTTCCCGAGACATCCACGAACTTTTATCATAGAAGTTGACCCAGGCCATATCCCTTCCATCAGCATTGGCGAGTTCGTTAAAATACACGCCCCATTGCTCGTTGCCGTCCTTAGCCTTGAAAACCTCGGTTACCTTATCCAATACTCCCGAAAACTCAGGCCCCTTAAATCTTTTAATATCCAGCATAAACACCGCCAAATTTTTAAGGGTAAAATCCTGGGTGAAATTGGAACGCCTTGTATCTAGTTTCCAATAGGTAACATCGGATTCGGCCAGGGCGTTGGCAGCCACATTCTTGTTCCAATCGTCGTTGTGTCCGTTTTCTCCCTGTGGGGCATTGTCCATGGCGCTCCATGGATTTGGTCCCATGCTCCAAATATATTTACCAAAGTTCTTTCCACTCATTACAAAGAATACATTCGCTTGAAAAGGTCCTTCGGAATGGAATTTTTTGTTGTGTGCCGCCAATCCCGCCTCAAATTCTGAAATTTTTTCTGGATGTGCCGTTAGCATAAGATTGGTGAACATCCCGTACTCCTGTACCTCTTGAGCTGATATCATTAAAGGTATCAGCAGTGCTACTAAAAATAATTTTTTCATTGTGTGTTGGTTTATAGTGATACTTACTTTTATTCTTCTTGGGACTCTTCCTTAGCCATTTTAGCAGCTTCTTCCAGCTCCCTAAGTGTCAGCACGATTTCCGTGGGATCCCAATAACCGTATTCCCGTACTATTTTTCCATCCACAAAACGGTAGGTGAGATGTAGTGGAACTTTAACTTCCTTACCATTGGCCGCAAGGGTCCCTTTCCACTCCACCCAGCAATTAACCCAGGTTTCTCCCTTATCGGTGACCACCATTTCAAAATCTTGATCTTCTGGATTGAATCCCCTGCTGGAATAATTGGCATCGGTTTGTTTGTGGTATTCCATAGTCTCGGAAGGTGACATGCTCTTCGAACTGTTATAGTTGGTTTTAGAGGTGTCGGCATACATACTGGTATCGTAGCTCTTGCTATCGTAGTTGGCCAGCAGTTTTTTTACGGTGTCGATTTCTGGAGAGTTTTGGGTATATCTCGTGGGGCCTTGGTTGCAGGCTGCAAAAAGTGCAACCACTAAACCCAATACATATAATTTTTTCATTGTTTGTTGATTTTTTTGATTAAAAAAACCGCACCAAAATGGATGCGGGATTAAAAATTATTGTGGTGTATAGGCAAGGTCTGATCTCATTTCACCGGTAATTTCTTCCATTTTGGTCACATGTTTCAGCACCTTTCCGAACACAGCTTGTGCCTCTGGCCCAAGGAGTTTATCGTTGGCCTCACTGTTCATTTCAAAAGTAGTCCCATCCTTGGCGGCAACTGCAACCATGTAAAAACTTCCCATAGTGCCAAATGCACTTCGGTAAACGCGATAATGGGTTTTGGAACCCTTTTCCTCAAACATTTTTTTAACGGCTTTCATTCCTTCTTTCATTCCTGCCATTTGTGCTGGGGTGGTGTGTAGGTAAAAGAAACGTCTGTAATCTTGGCCTTCGGGTGTCTGGGTTATACCACCTGGCATATAGGACAAACTTTTGTCGAGAACAATTACATAGTCGCCATGGGCCGTATAACAATCGTCCATGTCATCGAACAATTTGTCAAATGTATCTTCTCCCATTTTCTCCCGTAGGGTGCTAAAACCTTTGTTTGCCTTGGAAATGTCCGATAGCGAATCGATTGGGGAAATAAACAGATATCTAAAGTCATCTGTTTGTGCAGCAATCCAGGCCAAGGTTTGGATATTGTGCTTTTTGCATTGATCTGAGAGTTCCTTCGTTGCTTTTTCGTACTCTGCGACCATGGAGGGCATTACCCGGTCTTCATGGACCCAAAAGGCTTGCGTAGTTTTTTCCTGGGCGAATACCGAACAGGAGATTGCTGCGGCGAAAATAGTCACCAACAGCTTTGCTGATAGTTGTTTCATAAGGTTGAAATTAAATGTTGCTATTATGTTGAATTAGTCACAAAATGGATAAGCTACAACTTGCTTAATCTCAACCAACATGTATCCGCCTGCCTTTTGCAAGTAAAGGGCCTACTTCTTAGGGGAACGGATAGGGAATGAAGAAGTGTAAAATGTTAAATTCCCAACCCTTTAATATAGTAAAAAACTGGTAATGAATGTATTAATGCTCTAACATTCTAATAAATGTTAATAAAATGACTAGAATATGACGCTTTTTCCTACAGCTGGAAATCTATAGTATCACAATAGGATATTTTTCCCTGTGGTAATTAATATCAATTCAATATTTAAAAAGGTTCTAACAAGTAAACCCCAAGGACAGCAAAACTGAACCTCGGGGTCTGCACCAACCAAAAAACTACTGAAATATATATGTCTCTTGCACCATTTGGGTCACCCTAAAGTAGCCATATGGGGTATTGTCCGTATTGTCCAAATTAATGCAGTTTCCTACCAAGGGCACCGGGGTAGCACTAAAAGGATCTCCTGAACTTTCAAACTGTTCTATAAGCAGTTGCATGTAGTTATAATAGTTTCTGGAGATACCAAGAAGTTTGATGTCCACCACATCTCCAGGTTGAAATTCCGAGATATTGTCCTGTTCGTCCTCAATCTTTTCGTAATAGAAGGTGGCCTCATTACCATCAATGAATTCGTCCTTGATATCGAAAAGCTCAGGGAGCAGGTCATTTTGGCTTTGGAACCGCAGGAAATAGTAATTTTCAATCCCTTCTGGATCTTCAAAAGAAACGTTTACTTCCAAGGCTTCGTCGTCCTCTCCATCCTCTGTGGATTGAGTAACTTCCGAAATGTCACTTACACTATACAAAGTTTCCGAACCTGTGTAGTGTTCTCCTTCATAATTGATATCCAAAGTGTAGGTGTCACCAATCACAGGGACAAAAGCGTCCGTGGTGTATCTGCCGTCTTGCTGATCTGTGAATGCAAACACAGCACCTGAATCCACATTTGTCACTTGAACGGTTGCTCCGTTGACGGGGTTTGGGTTTTGATTGTCAAAAAATGGCGTAGAGGTACTTAAAAGAATGGTTTGGTTGTTCCCGAGCGTTCCCTTTTCCCAATCCAAGGACGCCTCTATGGTCAATCTTATTGGACCTTCCGGAACATCTACTTCGATGACATCCGTGCATGAAGTTGAGGTCAAAACCAATGCGCCAAGTATTATTTTATATATGATTTTCATGCTGTTAGAATTTAAAGTTATAGGTAAGCGATGGCACGATACCGAAAATTGCTGTTCTGGTTGCCTCATTGGCTCCGGTTTCAAAATTCTGTCCAAAGGAGATTGAGGCGGCATTTTTCCGGTTAAAAACATTGTAAACACTCAAGACCCATTCGCCTTTCCATTTTTTATGAGGCTTTTTGTTGGGTTTGTAGGTCGCTGAAACATCCAGCCTATAGTAATTAGGCAGGCGGTCTGCATTGCGTTCGGAGAAATTGGCCACGGAAACGCCTTCGTATTGGTATTGCCCATTTGGATAGGTTACGGGTCTACCGGTTTGGTAAATGGCATTGGCCCCAAAACTCCATTTTTTGTTCAACTGATAGGCCCCAGTTACCGAAATATCGTGGGTTCTGTCGTATGGAGTACTGTACCAATTTCCGTTATTGATACCCGGGCCGCCAGCTTTGCTGTCCGTGGTTCGCTGTTCCGATTTGGATAAGGTATAGGCAATCCATCCCGTAAAATCCCCTTCGTTTTTTCGAAGTAATAACTCAAGCCCATAGGCACGGGATTCCCCATTTAGGATTTCCGTTTCAATAGTGTTGTTTCCTATAAGGTCCGAACCATCAATATAGTCGATTCGATTGTCTACAGTCTTATAATACAGCTCGGCTTCCAAGGAGTACATTTTGTCAGTGAAATTCCTGAAATAGCCGAGGGCATATTGGTCGGAGAGCTGCGGTTTGATGTATTTTCCACTTGGGGTCCATACATCCAAAGGGGTAACCGAGGAAGTGTTGGACAATAAATGAATGTACTGGGCAGCTCTGGAATACCCAGCCTTGAGGGATGAATTGTCATTTAGCTGATAGGCCAAGGACAGTCGAGGTTCAAAATTGGAAAACTTTTTAATGCTTTCACTTTTACTGAAGGTCACCTCGTCCACGGGATCTGTTCGTTCGTAAAATCGGAGCGTGGGATTGTAGACCAAGGGCTGATCGTTGGCATAAATGGACAAAGGTTGCCCACCCATTCTGTTGAAGTGACTAAAACGGATACCATACTGTGCCGTTAATCGGTCCGTTAGTTTATGCTCGGCATTGATATATGCTGCACTTTCCAAGGCCCTTTTCTGGTCCAATTGTAATTCATTGATGGCTGAGGTGGGACCAGTGGGCTTTATTTGTCCAGGATCAAACTCGTATTTTATGGTGCTCACCCCAAAATCCAATTTAAAGGCATCGCTGAAATAGTATTTAAGATCGTATTTGGCGTTGTAATTATTGATAGAGGAAATCCAGTCGAATTCAAAATCCGTTATTCCCAATTCATAATCGTACCTGCTGTAGATCAAGGAAAGGTTGGAAAACAATCTGTCATTGAAAATATGGTTCCACCTCAAGTTTCCAGAAGCATTCCCATAACTACTGCTGAACGAACCGTCAAAATCGAACACATCCCTTCCAAAATAACCGGAGAGATACAACTTGTTGTTTTTGTCGATTGTGTAGTTGGTCTTTAGGTTTAGGTCGTAAAAACTGACACTGTTCTTCTCTCCTGCAAGTTTCATTAGTAGGTGGGCATAAGAGCCTCTTCCGGCCACTAAAAAGGAACCACGATCATTAAACATGGGACCTTCGGCCGCTAATCTGCTTGATATTACACCGATTCCACCAGTCAAGGCAAAGTTTTTACTGTTGCCATCTTTTTGCCGCACATCGAGTACAGAGGACACCCTTCCCCCGAACTTTGCCGGGATTCCTCCCTTGTACAGTTTTAGGTCCTTAACGGCATCGGCGTTAAATACGGAGAAAAAACCAAGCATATGGGAGGTGTTGTAGATGATGGCTTCGTCCAACAGAACCAGATTTTGGTCCACGGCTCCCCCGCGAACATGAAACCCACTTGAACCTTCGCCATTGCTTGTTACCCCGGGGAGGACCTGAAGGGATTTTATAACATCCACCTCGCCCAAGACCACTGGCATTTGCTTTACGGTTTTGATATTGAGTTTGGACACGCTCATTTCCGGTTTTCTGAGAATCGCCCTTTCGGGTTCTTCAGCCGTGACTTCCACTTCATCGAGGAGGGTTGAAAACTCCTCAATTTCCATGTCCAGCTTTTGATTTTGTTCCAAATTAATTTCCCTGGAAACTTCTTTGTAGCCCATATAGGAGAATACAATGGTATAGGTTCCGGCTGGAGCGCTCAGGGAATAAAAGCCGTATTCGTTGGTGACTGCCCCAATGGTGGTGCCTTTGAGGAAAATGGTGGCGCCAAATAGCGTTTCTCCATTGATTTTGTCGGCAACCTTACCACTAATGGTGAAATTTTGTTGTGCTTGGAGTGCCGTTGCTCCCAATAAAAGACATAGGCCCGTCCATATCCAGGGCAGGCTTCGCCTTTTTCTTTTTTGTTTCATGTTTTTTGATTTAATGAATTAGACAAATTCCTGTTTTAGGATTTGTTTGCCTAAAGGACAGAAGCATATAGGAAAAGGTTGCATCAAAGAAATGTTAAATGTTGGAATTGGGATTCTTTATTTTTATCGCAAAACGTATTGTGTTGATTGGTAATCAATTGGGAAGAATCGCCTTGTTGAAGTTTATGACGGACACTTAAGGATGTAAACAAAAAAAGGCCCCTCGAAGGGACCTGGTGAAATTTTTGAGCCAATTGGTCATTTGCAGGTTGGTGGGAGGTAGCGTTGTGTACCGTGAATAGTTCCGTGATAAGCGCCATCTACCATTTGAAAACCTTGTTCCAATCTTGAACCATTTGGCATTAAGGAAGTAATATATCCCTGGATTATGGAATACATAAAAACGCCTGTTATCTCATGATACACATTAATTGTTTCCGTATAAACTGCGGATTGTGGTTTCTCCTTCCACCCAGATTTTGAGGCCTCTCTTTTGACCGCTGCCAACAATTGACTGGCTAAATGGTTTTTTGCTCCTTTGATTGCACCATAATTTTTTCCACCACTATTACAAAAGGGTTTCCAGCTGTCTCGAGTAATCTGGACTTTAAGCTCACCGGACGTAGCCATTAATACTTCTAAAGGAAACTTGTTTTCGCCTTCTCCCGCATTCGTATCCGCCACGTTGTAATTTACAACCCATTTTTGAATTTCTAGAGTGTGCTCTCCATAACCTGGATTTAGTGCAAAAATTCCTTCAAAACCTTCTCTATATGGATCTTGGGCATTGCCATTCGGTTTAAACATGGCCTCTCTATAATTCGTAGCTTCGTTGGTTATTTTCACATCGTCCGGTTTGGTGCATCGAAGAAAATCTTGACCTACTTCTTTCCCATCAAAAATTACCCTGGTTCTGATAGCCGCTCCTATTTTTCCGGCTGGAGGATACCCCGTTAGCTTTAGTAGCTCTATTGGGGTTCTATGGTCTTCAACAAAGGTGCGTGTCCACAAAGGATCACCTAAGGTAAATGAATCGGTTAAGGTAATATCTGTGCCACTAGAATGACCATCCCTTTTACCATTGGCATAGATTGGACCTTCTGTTGAAACCAATATTTTGCCCAAGTTGTTTTTAGTAAATGTAGATAGATTGGCTTGTTCAATGCCTTCTGAGGTTCTTTCTGCCACGACCTCTTTTAATTCTTCTTCGGACATATTATTACCTAAATACATAATGGCCAAAATTTCTTCTCCGTTGAGAAGTGCCCATTGATATATTTTTCCTGACCCGGTTTCCGTTGGAACAGGGATAATAACTCCGTTGCCAAGTCCCTTTATTTCAAAAGTGAAATATTCTGGTTTTGTTTCATTGGAGGGAAAACTCAGCTCCCCCTTAAGTGCAACATCAACTTCTTCAAGTGTAAAAGGTTGCTTGTTTTTGTCCCAGCTAAATTCAACGGCACCGTCAATTGTAAATTTTTTCCAAATACCCGTGGTCACATATGTCCCAACTTCCATGAAGGTTCCACTTCCTTTTTTCTCGTTGATGTAATTCTTGGCATCGCTGATTTCACCCTCGAGTTTCGAAGTGTCACAATTGGGATCTCTTGCTCGAATCTTCTCCAAGTAGTTGTTTACGCGCTCCAAAATTGTTTCCATATCAAAAGGTGAAGTGTCTACAAGTCCATCTTTGTCGTCTTGTATTTTCTTCAAATCTTTGCGGGCATTTTTAAAAAAATATTCGGTGCTCTTGCAATTTTCTTCACCACCTATGCCAATGGATGAGGTTGCTGTTTTTGTAGTACCCATGTTTGAATTTTTGGAAATGTTTGAAATTTTATCAGTTTTTGTTTTAGGCAGTTTTCCAGTTTTTTCTGCATTGTTTATGGTTTTTTTTATTTTTCTTTCTTCCATTTTTACCTTGTTTGACACCTTTTTTCCCAATTTTCCCAATTGGGCATGAACGTTTTGAATACTTCCCAATCCTAGAGATAGCATTAATACAATTATTGATAGTTTTTTCATTGGATGGATGATTTAGATTAAAAGGGAATATTAGAAGTAAATTTTCAAAAAAGACCCTACCATTTGACGGATGGGTATTTTGGGTTTACGAATCCTACTTTTGGCTGGACGGTTTCTTTTTTTCAATATGATTTGGTGTTCGTATCGTGAGCCATGTCGTTTAGCTAAGAATCAAACGATTACCGAAAAAGTTTGGCTAAATTCAAATCCGAAAAACACAAAAACTCAAAAATGAAGCGAATTTTCCTGATAATGCTTATGGCGATGGCCTTGGTTTCATGTACTGAAAAACATAAGATTCCGGTTTATGCTTGGACAGGTGGTCCTGGGGAAGAAACCGATGCCGAGATTTCTTCGAAATTTGAAGATTTTAAAGCCAAGGGTATAGACGGGTTGATGTACAATGGGGGACATGACCCAGCTACCTACAAACGCGTGGGGAAATTGGCAAAGCAAGCTGGATTGGAATTCCATACTTGGATTCCTACTATGGTACAGGGCAAAAATCCAAAGTTAAAAAAGGAGTGGTACGCCATTAATGGTAACGGGGAATCTGCTTTTGACAAACCGGCCTATGTTTCTCATTATACCTTTCTCTGCCCCAATAAGGATGGAGTCTACAATTTTTTGGCAGAACTCTACGGTAGCGTGGCCGAAGTAGAAGAAGTGGACGGAATTCATTTGGACTACATTCGTTTTCCAGATGTTATCTTGGCCCGAGGGCTTTGGGATAAATATGGCCTGGTCATGGATCGGGAATTTCCACAATTCGATTACTGTTATTGCGACCAATGTACTTCGGATTTCCAAAGTAAAACTGGGATAGACATCAAAGCGGCGGAAGACCCATCCCAAGTAGCTGAATGGAAGCAGTATAGATATGATTTAATCACCAGTATGGTCAACCGACTTACAGAAGTTGTCCATTCGAAGAACAAAAAAATAAATGCTGCGGTTTTCCCAGGCCCTTCCATCTCCAAAAAACTGGTTAGACAGGAATGGAACAATTGGAATCTGGATGCAGTATATCCCATGAACTACAATGATTTTTACCTAGAGGGTCCGGAATGGGTTGGCGAGATGATCACCGAGGAAGTAGCTGCTGCCAAAAACGGCGCCCCGGTTTACAGCGGGTTGTTCATTTGTCCAAACCCGGAAAAGAAGGGGAGTGAAAAAGATCCTGAAAACCACGGTCTGCTTCCGGAAGAAATAGGAACTGCCATAGCCACTTCCATGGAAAATGGCGCCACAGGGATATGTCTGTTTACCCCTGGAAGAATGACAGATGCCCATTGGGAGGCTTTTGATGAGGCCATTCACAAAGATTATAGCAAGCGTTAGTTTTTATATTTCAATTGGGATACCCGGTAGTTTTTTGGCTATCGGGTATTTTTTTGCCCAAAAGTTACAGTCCATCCCCAGATTCATACAATTGAGTCATTGTTTTTACACTTCAACCGGACTTAGGCCCAAATTTGGGCTGAGAATCATTAAAACGAAAAGTGATGAAAGCAATAATCTTGAGTCTGGGGTTTGTCCTCTGTACATCCGTATTCGCCACAGCGCAATCAAAGGCAACGCTAAGGGTGCAAATCCAAGACATCGCAAGTGATGAGGGAACCTTAAAGGTTGGCCTCTACAATTCCGCCGAGAAATGGTTGGAAGAGGTCTATATGGGCGAAAGCTCCGACATCAAAGATGGCCAATGTGAGGTTGTGTTTGAAAACCTGCCCTTTGGGACCTATGGCATCTCCGTGTATCACGACGAAAACAACAATGGAAAAATGGACAAATACTTGGGCTTTTTTCCGAAGGAAGACTACGCTTGTAGCAATCAGGCGCCTGCAAAATATGGCCCTCCGGAATGGAAGGATGCCAAATTTATCATCAATCAAAAAACGAATCAGCAACTCATAAAACTCTAATCATCATGAAAAAAATTATCGTACTTGTTATTTTTTGTATTTCCGGTTTAACCCATGCCCAGGACAAATATTCCAAAGGGATGGAGAAAGCATTTCAACTGTGGGGTGAACAAAAGCCTACAGAGGCCTCCAATCTATTTGAACGAATCGCCATGGCAGAACAGGACAACTGGATTCCCCATTACTACGTGGCACATGTGAATGCCATTTCTTCCTTTGGCGAAAAGGATTTTGAAAAGCTGTCCAAACAATTGGAAAAGGCGAAGGAGTTTTTGGATTTGGCCAAGGCAATTTCAGAAAACAATCCAGAGTTAATGGTGCTCGAAGCTTTGATAAACACAGCATGGATTGCCTATGACGGTGCCACCTATGGAATGACACTTTCAGGAAAGAATTTTCAGTTGTATGAACAAGCGATGGCCATGTCACCCGAAAATCCAAGGGTAGTGTTGGCCAAGGCGGAATGGGAAATGGGAAGTGCCAGGTATTTTGGTAAGGACGTTTCTCCCTACTATAAAGATATTGAACGCTCCTTGGAACTTTTTGCTAATTTTAGCAACGACACCCCTTTTCACCCATCTTGGGGAAAGGATAGGGCAGAAGCATTATTAAAGCAACGCAGTGAATGAAATTTACCTCAAAATATATCGGCAGATTATTGGCTGTATCGATTTTGATCGGAATCCTGATCGCAGGTATATTTATTGGACTTAGAGCACTTTCTGGAAGATCGGTATCTTTTGATATTGACCTTCTACGAGAAATAGGATATAATGTTTTCTATTCTATCGTCTTAGGGCTGATCAATGGGATTTTTTACGATTATTTAAATCACAAAGTGGTTTGGAAACGATACGGAAAGTATCGTCTGCTAATAGGCGGTCTTGGGAGTGTGGCGCTTACCATGTTGGGGATTTTTTGGATACGGATCGTAATCAATCTGGGTTTTGAAGGAGAGTCTTGGGAGGAATTCATAGCAGGGGAAAGGGCGATTTACTATGCGGTTGCTCTGCTTATTACCTTGGTTATTTCCGTGTTTTTCCATGCATTTTACTTTTATAGGAGTTGGCAGGAAAAAAAGGTCAAGGAACAGAAGATCATTGCAGGAACGGCATCCGCGCGTTTTGACGCCCTGAAGAATCAACTTGATCCCCATTTCTTGTTCAACAGTCTAAATGTTTTGACGAGTTTGATCGAGGAAGACCCCGACCAGGCGCAACGGTTTACGACCTCACTTTCAAAAGTCTATCGCTATGTGCTGGAACAGAAGAACAAGGATTTGGTTACTGTGGATGAGGAGCTCAACTTCGCCCGGACCTATGTACGTTTGTTGAAAATGCGGTTTGAGGATAGCATTGTCTTTGAGATTCCTGAAAAAAGCAGTGTTCCTGACGCCAAAATTGTTCCGCTGTCCCTTCAATTGTTATTGGAAAATGCAGTGAAGCACAACGTGGTCACCGCTGCCAAACCCCTACATATACATGTGGAAGAAAAGAACGGAATGCTTGTGGTCCGCAATAACCTTCAGGAGAAGCAAGTGGTCAAAAAAAGTAGTGGGGTCGGTCTACAGAACATTAAACAACGCTATGGGATTTTGACGGATAGAGCTGTGGAAATTGAAAAAAACCATTCCCAATTTAGCGTGACATTGCCCATTTTGACCCAACAAGTGAGCGTGGTAGAAACGCAGCAAAGTTATATTGCCGAGAAACGATATCTAAAGGCCAAAGAGCGCGTAAAGGCGATTAAAGACTTTTATTCCAACCTTACAGCCTATTGTATTGTTATTCCTTTTCTATGGTGGCTCAATTTTAGGACCACGGATTTCCTATGGGCCTTCTTTCCCACCTTCGGTTGGGGGATTGGGGTATTGGTCCATGGTATGGAAGCCCACGGATACAACCCACTTTGGGGCAAACGATGGGAGGAGCGAAAAATCCAGGAACTTATGGACAAGGAAGATTTTTAGGTTTTGTGGAGCACAGTTCACGGCGTACCACGCAGTTATCAGTCTTGGGTCTAATGTCTTAAGTCTAACATCTATCGCCCAACAACTCATCCCATAAAAACTACAATTGGATCCACCTCTTTTTTATTACCCCCGTTTGATACCGAAATTTGAATTGTAATTAGAAACAAGTCAAACTAAAAAATAAAGAAAATGGAAATCACCAACGATATCAAATACCAAAGGGCAAAGGAAAAGGTGGAATGCCTTAAGAGCTTTTATTCCAATTTATTGGCCTATTGTTTGGTCATTCCCTTTCTGGCCTATATCAATTATATGACCACCAGTTTTCTGTGGGTCGTTTTTCCTGCCATAGGCTGGGGGATAGGGCTAACATTGCACTGGATCAATGCAACCGGCAACCATCCTTTTTTGGGAAAGGACTGGGAAGAACGTAAAATCCGGGAGTATATGAACAAGAACGAATACTAACGAATCCGTATCTTTAAATACCTGTCTTAACACCAACTAAAATGGAAAATCCAACTAAGGAAAGTAAGTATATAAGAGCCAAGGAGCGTGTAGAGGAGCTTAAAAAATTCTACGGGAATCTTTGGTCATATATAGTCGTTATCTCGGCGCTGGCAGTAATCAATTATTTAACCAATGAATTTAGGTATATGTGGTTTTTATGGGCCGCATTTGGGTGGGGGATTGGACTTTTCTTCCACGCTTTGAGGACATTTAACTTGAATCCTTTCTTTGGAAAAAGCTGGGAGGAACGCAAAATAAAGGAGATAATGGAAGAGGATGAGAACACTAATAAATGGACATGATCATGGAACACTTGGATCAAGAAAAATACAATAGGGCCAAAAAGAAAATCGAGGAAATCAAGGGCTTTTACATTCACCTTTTGATTTTTGTGGTCATCAACACCTTCATTTTGGTAAACATCTACCTGAATTCGGATAACTTTTGGCAATGGCCACACTTTGTCGCCTTTTTCGGCTGGGGTGTAGGGCTGTTGATCCATGCGGGTAAAACTTTCGGGTTTATTCTATTTTTTGGCAAGGACTGGGAAGAACGACAGATTCAGAAGTACATTGAGAAGGATAAAAAGGAAATGGATAAATACCGATAATGGAACCAACCCAAGTTCGACTGGAAAAAGCGCAGCAAAGGATACGGAAAATCCGAAGGTTTTATACCCATCTTGCAATATTTCTCGTGGTCAACATCATTTTGTATCTAGTAAAGGCAGATACAATGGCGCTGATCATCGAGGAAACCGGCATACACGAAATAGGCTTTGTCAACTATTTGCACTGGCAATTTTGGACCATAACACTTAGTTGGGTCATTATTTTGCTGGTTCAAGGATTGCAACTATTTGGTCGGCCCCTTATTGCCAAATGGGAACAACGAAAAATTAAAGAACTCATGGATAAGGAGGATCAAGACTTTCAATCCAATTAACCGCACAAGATTTAACATCACATGAACGTAATCATAATTGAAGATGAAAAACCGGCAGCACGAAGACTGAGCAGATTGCTATCCAACCTAAATGTTAGCGTTTCTACCATGTTGCATTCCGTTGAGGAGTCCATCGAATGGTTTCGGAACAATCCACACCCCGATTTAATATTTCTGGACATCCAATTGTCGGATGGTCTGTCCTTTGAAATTTTCGACGACATCGAGGTAAAAAGTGCCATCATTTTTACCACCGCTTACGATGAATATGTCCTTCAAGCTTTTAAGCTAAATAGCATTGATTATTTGTTAAAACCAATAGACGAAGAAGAGCTGGAAAGTGCGGTGAAAAAGTACCGGAATTTTATGCCCAGTGAACAAAAAATTTCGATGGATTTTGACGACATAAAAAAGCTGTTGGGAAATCCCTTGGAACGGGAATACAAAAAAAGGTTCACGGTGAAAGTGGGGCAACATCTTAAAATAATAAATGCGGATGAGGTCGAATGTTTTTATAGTGAGAACAAGGGAACTTATGCCGCTACCACCGAAGGTCGAAATTATTTGTTGGACACCACATTGGAACATTTGGAAGATGAGCTTTCTCCCAAGTTATTTTTTAGGGTCAGCCGAAAGTTTTACGTGAACGTAAACCACATCAAAGATATCATTTCCTATACCAATTCTAGGCTTCAGATCAAACTAAATCGCTATAATGAGCAAGAAATCATTGTAAGTAGGGAACGTGTGAAGGACTTTAAGTTATGGTTGGAATAGTTGACCGTAAAATTCTGGAATACAAAATTATATACTACGTATAAAACTACTATAAGTTTTCTTTATAGTGCTTTTTTTAGTCCTTTTTCCACTAATTTTCTTCAATACGGTTGTCATCAAAAGCAGAAGGAAGAAGTTTTGGTATCAGCTTGATGAAAATGGGTAAAAGTACTGCTCCCCCAGGCAGCATAAATATCGCCAACGAAGGTACGCTTTTGAAAATATCCAAGAGCTGGTTTTGTACTTTTTTCTTTTCCTCGGCACTTAATTCCTTGACGGTTGATTTGGATAAAAGGGTTACCAATTCTTTACTTTCAGTCAGCTCTTTTTTGAGCCGCTTGCTATTTCGCAAAATTAATTTACTCACATTTTTGGACATCCCATCATAGAATTGTGAGGCCAGATTTTTGTCATTCAAATAAGAAACTTTATCCCTGTTTTTATCAAAAAAAATCACCACACTATCCAAGGCCGATTTTACGTCGTTTTTGACCTTTCCTAGATGAGATGCCAAGCTAAAAATATAATCGTATTCTGAACGGTTCAAAGCTTGGTCTTCCCAAATGGTCAAACATGCCATATCCAGAAAATAATTCTTTTCTTCCTCGGTAAAATTATCGTCCAAAAGTTCCTGTTGCCCATCCCTAAAATTGGCTTGGTCAAAATCCACATAAGTAAGGGAAGAAGCCAAAAGTTGCACCAATTTGTCCTCCTTTTTGTCCGCTCCCTTCGAATTCAAGGTTTGTAAAGCGATGTTCATGGTGGCATATTCCAATTTTTGGGCATGTTCCATAATAGATGGATATCCTTTTAAGTATACTTTGAAGATCAGGACATCAACATACAGCAGGGAGTTGGTGATGCTATTTCCTAATGCCCTGTTAAACGCATTTCCACCTAAATAAATTCTGGAATCCAATAGCTTCTCCAGTTGGTTCTCGGTCCGGTTTCCGATTAGAATCTTGTTCAGAAAGGTGATTTTGCCCACATCCAAGGACTGATAGTAGTTGAAGACAGTGCTTACAAATTCCTCAAAGTCCGTCTCCCCTTTTTCAAACCTGAACGTAAAGTATAGGGCGGTAAGTAGGTTTATTTTGGCTATTTCATCTTCCGTAAGTTCATGCTGCACAGGGATGAAGTTGGAAATCCCTAAATGGATGCCATAAATAAACCCGTTTTTTTTGAGTTCCTCGTATAGGCTCTCAAAGTCGGGAAAGTGGGGCAGCTCACTTTTGACTAGATGTCCAAACTTATTGATCCATCCGGAAGCAGAAGGGTTCATCAGGCTAAGATTTTCGTACCAAAATAAAGCAAATTATGATACTTAAAACCCCATCGATTTATGTTTACCAACAATTTTTGGTAGTGTGAAAAATACTTTTCCTACCTAAGCCTTGGTTTTATTGGGAGTTTCATGTTCAATGATAAAGGTCATATTCCTAGAAGTATTCCCAAGGTAGTTTTGGTGAAATTTTAAACACAACAACATGGGAAAAAGAGTATTTTTTGTTTTGGTTATGTTACTAGCAATGGTAAATGGTGTTTTGGCCCAAGATTCAGCCAGTAACGATGATACAGGCAAGTGGCAGTTTCGGTTAAGGGGAATTGTGGTTACCCCCGATGAAAGTGCGGAAATAGAAACAATTGGAGGGGACGCGTCCATATCAACAGCAGTGGTTCCTGAGTTCGACATCACTTATTTTTTTGATGAAAACTGGTCCATGGAACTTATACTGGCCACTACCAAACACGATGTGGAGGCTGTAGGTACGGCCGCAGGGGATTTGGACCTGGGACACGTATGGTTACTTCCACCAACCTTGACCGGGCAATATCACTTTACCGGAGGGGATTTTGTTCCTTACGTGGGAGCAGGACTGAACCTGACGCTATTTTACGGTGTTGACGAAGGACCGGTAGCGGATAATGTGGATTATGATACCGCCGTGGGATATGCACTACAAGGAGGTTTTGATGTAATGATCAGTGATAACTGGTTTTTGAACCTGGATGTAAAAAAACTCTTTTTAAGTACGGATGCAACCGTAAATGCAACCACCGCTCTGGGTGCCACCGTAGGCGCCGATGTGGATATCAACCCCTGGATAATTGGCTTTGGAGTAGGGGTGAAGTTATAAGAACCAGTATTGGTTTTTAGGTTTATTTTGATGGTGAGAGCGGCTTGTGTTAGCAAGCCGCTCTCTTTTTTAATTGATTCCTTCCACCTGTTTAATGGGCCTGACTTCCACGCGCCAGATGCCTTCCTCAAATCGAGGGTCTTCCTTGGCAATGGCAATGGCTTCATCCAAATTTTCCGCTAATAGGTGATAGTATCCTGAAATGATTTCCTTGGTCTCATTGTATGGCCCGTCAATAATTTGACCGTTTTTGTACGACAATATGGTTCCTTCCATCTCCAAGGGTTGGGCCGACTTCATTCTACCTTCTTCTGTTAGTCGTTTTAGATAACCACCTACTTTTTCAATGTGTTGCTGTAATTGTTCAGGGGACAAATCCGCCTTCGGCGCTTCTTCACTCCTGATCAACAATAGAAATTCTCTCATAATCTTTTTGTTTTGGATTTATTTTGACCCTAAGACAATCGGGATTACAAATCAGGGACAAGAAAATCCAGTTTTTTTTGCAGTAGTTCTTTGTCCCTTGGATTATTGGCCAATTGCAATGCCTTATGATAGGCTTCCTGTGCCCGTCCCAGTTGACGGTTCTTTTTGTAAAGCTCGGCCAAGGTAAAATAATAAAGGAAATAGTTGTTGATGTCTGTTGACTCCCCTAATTGCTGAAGGCTTTCCAGCGCAGATTGATATCCTTCCACTTCGGCAAGTGCAACGGCTCGATTCAGATGGATGATCGGGGAAGCTTCCAATTTCAACAATTGATCATACAGGGTTAGAATTTGAATCCAATTGGTGGTTTGGTAAGAAGTGGAAACACAATGATTAGCGGAGATGGTCGCCATAATAATATATTTTGAAACCACTGCACTTTCCGTTGCCAACTGCAGGTATTGGGAGCCCGTTTGAATGGATTCCATGTCCCATAAAGTGCGATCTTGTTCTTTTAGGTCAATGATTTCGCCCTTCTCTGAAACTCTGGATTGAAATCGGGACACGTTAAAATACATAAGGGACAGAAGCGCGTAAACTTCTGTTTTTTGTGAAATGATGTCACTATGTTCAAGGAGCTGGGCCAATCGGATAGCCTCTAGGCACAGGTCGAAGCGAATCACTTGGTTTTTACTGGATGGGAGATATCCCTCGTTGAACAATAGATAGATGATTTTTAATACGGCGTCCAATCGTTGGTTTAGAACAGCTTTATCGTGAATCTCCAGATTTAATTGCCTAAGCTGCTTTCTGCCGCGAACCAAACGTTTGTTAATAGTCTCCCTGTTGGAAAAGAAGGCATCGGCAATCTCACCAATGCTAAAGCCCGATAAAATTTTCAGGACCAAGGCAATCTGGGAGTTCTCTGGAATGGATTCATGGCAACAAGCGAACATCATTTTTAGTTGACTGTCCGCAATCAGCTCTTCAGAAAAAGGAATTACCTGCTCACTTAGCTGTTTGTCAGGCATGCTGGATGCATAGTCCCGTTGGTACTTTTGACGCTTCAGGATATTAAGGGATAGGTTCTTTGCTGTGGTATATAACCAGGCCTTTGGATTTTCTGGAACTCCCTTGATTTCCCAATGTTCAGTAGCTTTCAGAAGCGTTTCTTGTACAATGTCTTCCGCCGTTTGCACATTGTTGTTTCCTAGATACCGTGTGATGACCGCGACCAATTTTCCGTATTCACTTCTAAAAAAGTGGGAGGTAAGTTCTTTACTCGAGTGTTCTGGGAAATGACTCATGGAGAGGCAAAACTTTGGTTTGAACCCCAAGTTACTCCAGTTTTAACTGAAATCCATAGACCTTGAGGCCATTTAATTCAAAATCCAATTTGGGATATCGACGAAAACCCAACTTTTTGTACATCTTTTGGGCAGGTGCCATAAATTCGGTGGAGTGGATCAGGATTTGAGAATGTCCGTGTTCCCTTGCTTTGGCTATGCACGCAACGCTCAGTGCTTTTCCAATGCCGAGGCCTCGAGTCGATGGGTCAACCGCCAATAAACGGAATCCAGAAGCGTTTTTTTGTTCCGTGATAACACCTCCCGAGCCGTAATGCTTCAAATCCCTGAAGTAAAGGACTCCGCCCAATATTTTTCCATTGGGTGTAACTGCAGCCAACAATTCCGTTCCCTTGTTTTTGGTGAAATCCCCAATGTTTGCCAAAGATTGATAATATTCCGGTTGTTCGTCGGCTTTAGGGAATCCCTGCAATCCGGAATACACCAAAACCATCAGCTGACCGATCTCTTTAAACTCGGATGGGTCTGCATTGCGAATAGTAAATGGTTGGTTTTCTTGGTCGCTAGCGAACTTGGATTGGTAACGTTCGTGAAAGCTCTTTTTATGCAGCTTGTCCTCCAGGTCATTCAATTTGCCTAGAAAATCATCGTCCACAAACTCTTGCAGTACTTCCTTGATGCGATACCATTCCTTTTCGTACCTAGGAAGGGCTTCTTTTCCATCGGCCGAGAGCTGGATCAGGGTTTTGCGACCATCCAAAGGATGTTTTACCATATCCAAATAACCTCTATCCTGCATTTTTCGGGTAATCTTGATCATCGCAGGGTGGGAGAAACCCAGTATTTGGGCTATTTCGGTTACGGTAAGCGATTCCTTCTCTTTCAACAACAAAAAGATAACATGCCAATTTGGTTCTATGTTCATGCTGATGTTGGCATAGTGGGATAGGGTACTGGAAACGATACTTTCGTTTAAGCGCTTGATTCGAGCCGTAAATCCCAAGTGCCCCAAGGTCTGAAGAAAATCTTGCCCCATATTTATGTAACTGGTTACGTAAATATAGTTAATATTTGTAACAACCCCAGTTCCTAGAGTGCAATAAGTAAAGTTTCCTACCCGTTGATGTGGTAAGGTCTAATGGAGAATGCTAAAATCCGGATAGTGGATGTTTAGTCGCTACTTTTTTCCAGAAGAATGGAGGCTTTTACGGCCACATCCTCCCAAGTCTTGCTAACCCCATCTGGGCCTGTGTGTAATTGTTCACACGCTTTGTTAAGCGATGCCAAGGCGTCTAGGGCGTTCCACTTTTTTAGGTCCATTGTACCGGAAAAATTAAAATGGGTGTCCCCAACCACTTCATATTCCAAGGGAAGTTCGACAGGCACACCATTCATACTAAGTGTTGCCGTACAATTTTTGTCTGCATCAAAGGCAAGGGAACCTTTGAGGAATTCTGTTTGGTCCATTACGCCAAAAAAGAAATGTAAAATCTTGGGATCTCTTGTATTTGTAGTATCGTTTGTGAAAAGACTGCTCACAGGAATGGAAAAATTAAGTCCATTCAATGTTTCCAATGGAGTATCAGAAGAAGTGTAGGAATAATTCACTTTGGTGAAAGTGCCCCCAACTGGTTTTTTTTCAGTTGTTTTATAAGCAGTGAAACGAATATTTGTTGAATCTTCTACTATGCTATAAGCTTGAACAGCTTCTTTTTCAGTTGCTTCCTTCTTGGCCTGTTTACAGCTGAAAGCCACAAGCACAAGAAGTCCTATAGTCACTAGTTGTATTTTTTTCATCGTAAGGGTTTTTAGGTTTGGCCTAAGTTACAGATTATTTTATTCTGATTTGATTTAAAATTGTTTCAGAAGCTCCTTGGTATCCCGGATTCCCCTTTTCAAATTCTCACAAATTATTAGCGATTTGTCTATTCGGGTCTGGGAGGTTTTATAACGGGATATGGCATAGATGATTCCTCTCTTTTTTCCATCCGTTAGCGCTTCAAAGATTTGCTGGGCTTCCCCGTCACTGGTAAGCACCGCATTGAATTCTTCCGGCATTTCAACGCCGTATTTGGAATTGTCCTCAAAGAGCTGTACTTGAAAGTAATCATTGGGGAAAATCCCAAGGGCTTGTTGATTTTTCTTGTTCAGCATGATAAAGCGCTGGTCCTGTCTTTTTTGAAGGGCGGCATTATACGCAACGGACCGGTCCTCAAAAACAATCCGTACCCGGACCCTTTTATGACCTTTTTTCTCGAAGGGAGCGCAAATCTCTTCAGGAACGGAAAAACTGTGCATTCCGTGTAGGGTAGCCTCAAAAATGGGACTCTTCATGATTATTTAGTACTAATGAGCATATAAAATACATCAATCCGGTCAAGATTTGGTCATGTGATTGAAATATAAATTTGGGCTAGGTCCACCATCAAAGTAATGATCTTTTGTTTAAGACGTTATTTATATAGGACCCAACCCCCCGATGGGCGTCATAAAAATTGAAGTTATGTTGGTGCAACAACCATCACATTATATCGATTTTCTGATGTACTGCAAAAAGAGGCGATCTTTTTGTAAGGGATATCATCGTCTCAAAAAGCTCCTGTATAAAGGTGATATTGGGTATGCTGATTATGTAAGATCCCTAAGAAAGTTACACCGGGAGGCCATTGAGCTGGAGTTGGATTATTTTGATATCCTACACATGCGCCGCTACTAGGACAAGGCTATTCCAATAAGGTACTTATAACCTGTGTTTCACTGTGCAAAGTCTTGTGTACAGGGCATTTATCCGCAATTTGCATGATTCTCGCTTTTTGTTTTTCATCCAAATTGGCCGTTAGTTTAATTTCCCTGTGGAACGTATCTATTTTGGTATTGTCCGCCTCACAATTTTCACAATCTTGGGCGTGGGTCTTGCTATACGAAGTGTGTACTTCCACATTGTCAATAGGCCACCCCTTGCGCTTGGCATACATTTGGATGGTCATGGCGGTGCAGGCCGACAGTCCCGCGGAGACCAACTCATAGGGTGAAGGGCCAAAATCGTTTCCGCCATAACTAGTAGGTTCATCGGCAACCATGTAGTGATTTCCCACTTTCATTTGGGTAGTAAAACCATCCGCCCCATCAAGACTGGCCAAAACCTGATGTTTGGTTTTCAGTTTTCCGCCGGCCAAATCCAAATTACCCACATACCTCTTGGCCCATCCGGCTATGACCTCGCCCACATACATGGAATCCTCTTTTTTACTGAGCAAATGGTCGGCTCCATCCAAGGAGACAAAACTTTTGGGATGATGCGCTGCCTTGTAGATTTCTTCTGCATTGTTTACGCCCACGGTATCGTCCTGCGGCGAATGCAGGATCAATAATGGCTTTCGAAGCGCTTTTGCGGTTTCTGGAAGTGATTTGGTCTCCAAATCGTCCAAAAATTGCTTTTTGATGGTAAAATCCCTACCGCTCAAATTGATCACGGCCTTTCCTGTAGCCAGGATTTCGTCGACTCCGCTTCGCAACAAATGCTTTACATGCACAGGATTCGAAGGAGCACCGATAGTGGCCACTGCTTTTATGCTTGGGATTTCAGCTGCGGCAAAAATGGATGCGGCACCACCTAGGGAATGCCCAATTATCAGGGTTGGGGCCTCGTAATTGCTTTTCAAGTATTCGGCTGCCGCCACCAAATCTTCCACATTGCCGGAAAAATTGGTGTCCGCAAAATCCCCGTCACTTTCTCCCAGACCGGTAAAATCAAATCGCAAAACACCAAAACCATGGGAGGTAAGTGCCTTACCAATGTTTTTTACTGCCAACAGGTTTTTGTTGCAGGTAAAGCAATGCGCAAAAATTGCAAAATTGTGGGGATGTTGATCTACCGGAAGCTCTAGGCGACCAGCCAGAGTGTGTCCATCCGAGTTCTTAAAAGAAATTTTTTGAAGGGCCATAGTTGACTGCTACTAAGTTAATCCTAGTATCCAAGTCGAAAACTATGGACCTATCTCATCAATCCTTCGGCGTTTTCTTCTTGAATACCTTCCTTAAGTCGGGATTATAGAAGATTCCTATCTGTACCCGATTATAGACCGCATTGGCAAATTGATTTCTAAGATAACCGAACTGCACGCTGCTGTTTTCGGTTACGTGGATTCCCAACGCCCCGTACAAACGGTTTTGCCCAAAAAGGTCATCTTGTAAATTAATGAACAGTTCATCGTAGAAATTAAGGAAGAATGTCTCTGTCAAAGGCAAGGTCATTTGAATTCTATACCGGCCTCTGTGCTGGGTATCTGTGCGATTCCCAAAATCCAGGAACCTTTGCTCCAAACGATAACGGTGTTCAAAGAGAAATTCCCAAACTTTGTTTTTCAAAATGAACTGTTGGAAAATACGATGCTCCTTGCTGTTGGTTTCGTTGGGAAACTCCTCAAAAGTACCATCTGTGGTGATATATCCGTAACCCATGGTAGCGATGGCCTCCTTGGAAATATGATAATTGAGCCCCGTACGTAGCAACATTTGGTTAAAATTGGAAGCGGCTTCATAGAATCGGAATTGGGCCTCGGTATGGATGCTAAACCTATCAGCTATTTTGTTGGTGCCAAAATACATGTACCAAGCTCCCAACTCATTCTCACCATTGTTTTGGGCGTTTAATTGGACCGTAAGCCCAAGCATTAAAATGCCTAGTGCAATTCTCTTTATCATCTTATTTTATTCTAGTTCAAAAATTTGAGTTTCCTTAAAAGGGGACAAATTTAAGGCTTCTATGGATTTCTGATAAGGTTTCCAATCATTTGTGAAAAAGGAATTCGTTTTTTCCAATGCCGAACTGAGCTCATCGGCAGCAAATTGAACCAATTGTTTTTCGGTTTCTGTAATACCGTTTTTTCGTGTTCCCACATAAAAAGAGGCTGTGTTTATACGCTGCATCACCGTTATTTCCGGGTTGCGGGTGATTCCTTGTCTTTTATCCTCTTTTCCAAGATAAAGAGCGACAATAGTATCAATTTGCTTTGCAATATCCCCGGAGGCCTTGATCTGATCCTTGTATTTTTCCTTGTCCAGTTCCTTCATTTCTTTTTCAAACTTCTTGACCAAATTCTTGCTCTGCACCAATTGCTTAACCGCATCGGCCGAGGTTTGGGTATAAGTTTCAAGCTTTTTCCCCATTTCATACACTTCGTTGATAGCTGCAAGGGAGGTGTTTAATCGGGGGTCTGTTTTTACCGTTACCTGGGTAGAATCCATGTTGGTTCCATAATGGATTTTTATCGTATAGGTTCCTGGTTTCACCGAAATGCCTCCATTTTCTCTTTTGCTCTTACTGATTTTCCGTGCAGGCGTATCCGGTCCTTTTTCATCCAGCCCCCAATAAACCCTATGAAATCCGGCCTTTTTGGGAGTTTTGTGGGAAAGGGTCCTGATCAATCTATCCCCGTCATAAATTTTGATAAAAACAGAATCTTTTTTGGACTTTTCATCTTGTGTATCCGTTTCGGATTTGGCTTCATCCTCCTCCTTTTTATCCTGTTTTACTTCCGGTTTCTTTCCTTCTTTAAGATAATAGGTCAACATGGCTCCCCGTTTACGGTTTTCCCCATTGTAAATAGCGTCGCCACCAAAACGACTTCCAGTGGCTTGTTGGTATGCCGCTAAATAGGCATCAGGGCTTTTAAATAAGCTTATTTCCTTGTTTAGAACAGTTGAATTGTTGGCCACAGCTCTTAGAGGGCGTATATCATCAAGCACCCAAGCAGCCCTCCCGAAAGTTCCAATGACCAAATCCTGCTCCCTGGGATGGATAACCAAATCCTTGGTTGAAACGGTAGGATATCCCTCTGTCCATTTTTGCCATTTTCCACCCGCATTGAAGGATAGATATAGACCATCGTCAGTCCCTAAAAACAGCAAATTCGGATTTTCTGGGTCCTCCACTATGGCAAGGGCATAACTTTCCACATCACTGCCGTCCACAATACGGGTCCATGTTTTTCCATAATCCTTGGTTCGATAGACATAGGGCGAGTAGTTAAATCGTCTATAATCATTGGCGACCAAAAGGGCTTCGCCCTGCTTGGTTTTGGAGGCTTTTATCTGTGGAATCCAGCTACCTCTTGGCAGTCCCTTAATATTTTGGGTCACCTCAGTCCAGGTTCCACCCCCATTCTGGGTTACATGCACACGACCGTCGTCGGTCCCGACCCAAAGCATATTTTGCTCTACAGGTGAAGGTTCTATGACGATGATGGTACAATAGTTTTCGGCCCCGGTGGCATCCATGGTAAGTCCGCCACTCTCGCTTTGTTTTTGTTTTTCTTTATCATTAGTGGTCAAGTCTGGGGAAATAACTTCCCAGGTCAATCCCTTGTTCGTGGATTTATGGACGAACTGACTTCCGAAGTAAACGGTACTATTGTCAAAAGGGTCTTGCCCGATTCCAGCGTTCCAGTTAAATCGAAGTTTTGTTGTGGCATCTGGCGGAGTTGGACGAACAATGTAGTTGTTCCCTGTTTTCCAATCGTATCGGGAAACAAAGCCCTGCTGACTCATGGCATAGCCAAACTGGTTGTCATCCAAATCGGGAACTACATCAAATCCGTCCCCAAAGGCGATTTCCTGCCAATAGTCGTTTCGTATCCCTTGATGGCGCCAGGTATAGGCAGGCCCTCTCCAGGAGCCATTATCCTGCATTCCCCCATATACATTGTACGGATATTCATTGTCCACACTAATATGATAGAACTGGGCTAGAGGTAGGTTACCCACAAAACGCCAGGTTTTTCCCCCATCTTTGGTGATATTCATCCCTCCATCGTTCCCATCGATCATAAATTGGCCATTTTCAGGATGGATCCACCAAGCGTGGTGGTCCGGATGTACCCCATTGTCCACCTGGTAAGCGGGCATTAACTGCTTGAAGTTTTTTCCACCATCTTCCGAAACGTTCACATAAGTGAAAATAGAATATACCCTGTTCTCGTTCCCAGGATCTACATAGATTTCCGAATAGTAGAACGGACGATTGCCGATATCGTTCTTATCGTTGATTTTTTTCCATTTGGAACCGCCATCCTCGGATTTATATAGTGCATTTTTCTTGGCTTCCACCAGGGCGTACGCCACATTGGGCTTGTTTTTGGCGATGGCTATTCCAATTCTTCCCAAATCACCTTTGGGGAGTCCATCCTCATCCGATACTTTTTTCCAGTTTGCACCCCCATCGTGGGTGGTATAAAGTCCGCTTCCTTCCCCACCAGACTTAAAGAACCAGGGATCCCGCTTGTGCTCCCACATGGCAACTATCAGCTTATTGGGGTTGGAGGGGTCCATAACCATGTCCGCAACTCCTGTCTTGTTGTTCACGTATAAGATTTTGCTCCAAGTTTTTCCTCCATCCGTGGTTTTGTACACGCCGCGTTCGGGATGTACCCCCCAAGGAGAGCCAATGGCACCAACATAAACAATATCAGGATTCGTGGGGTCAATGATAATTCTATGGATGTGTCTTGTTTTTTCAAGTCCCATAGCCGTCCATGTCTTTCCTCCATCCAAGGATTTGAAAATGCCATATCCACCGTTAAGGCTGTTTCGCGGATTTCCTTCCCCGGTACCTGCCCAAATTACGGAAGGGTTGGACTGTTGGATGGCAACCGCCCCTATGGAGCCGGTAACCTCCTTGTCGAAAATGGGTTTCCATTTGATTCCTCCTGAAGTGGATTTCCAGAGTCCACCGGATGCGGTGCCCACATACATGATGTCGGGATTGGCATGGACCACATCAATGGCCGTTACCCGCCCGCTCATTCCTGCTGGACCTATATTTCTTGGTTTCATATCCTGTACCAAGTCCATTGAAAATTCTTGGGCAATAACAAACGGGGATGCGATTAGCATCAATAGGAATAGTAATTTTTTGATCATTTTTTGAAAGTTAACACGTGTGTTCAGGTTGATTTGTATGAATGCGCCCTAGTTTTTCAAGGCGTTCTCGGCAATTTTCTCAAGTTTAAGGACTATTTGTTCTTTGGATAACCATTTTCCTTGTACGAATACTCCATTAATTTTTTTTAGGGATTTAAGGTCCTCCAATGGATTGGCCTCTAAAAGTATAAGGTCTGCGGCCAAACCTTCCTTAACCTCACCAAAATCGTCCTCCATGTCAAAGAATTTGGCCGGATTGATTGTGCCCGATTGAAGGATTTCCAAAGGGGTCATGCCCGCACGTTCCATACCCTCGATCTCGTGATGGATTGAAAACCCGGGAACGTTGAAAAGCTGGGGTGCATCGGAACCCAATAAGATTCCCTGTCCCTTGTCCTGCAAAGCCTTGAGCAATTGCCTGCGGATTGCAATAAAATCTTCCCATTGGGCTGCATCAAACCCGGAATCCGGGCCTGTGGAGTTCAGCTTGACCCTCTCCCAGTTTTCCAGAGTTGACACTGGCATGTACTTCATTTCAGGTTGCGCCAAAAGGGTTTCCGCGGAAATAGGGGCAAACCATCGTTCAAAAAGACTTTGGGTGGGAACAATCCAAACCTGATGTTCCTTGGAAAGTGCAACCAAATCATCAATGAGGGAAGCATCTGCCATAGGGGTAAAATTGTATCCGAAGAATCCGTTGGCCGTAGGCTCAACATTTTCTGAAGCAGGTACCAATCCTTCCAAAAAACCATCAATATGGTCAATAGAGGCGAAATTGCTCTCCAGTGCATGCCTAATTCCAACATCAACGGGTACATGGCCAGCAAAGGAAATACCCACTTCATCAGCTGTTTTGACCAGGGCATCAAAGACATTTCGTTGAATACCCGGATGTATTTTCAGAAAGTCGTATCCGTCTTTCTGATACGCGGTGACCTTTGTAATGGCCTCTTCTTCTGAAGTAACCGAATTGCCATTCAGGGAAGGACTAGAGGTAAAAATCCGAGGTCCCAAAATCTCTCCTTTTTTTACCTGTTCCCGCAATTCCAAATGACTCGATGCTCCTAACATGCCCCGAATGGTAGTGACACCATTGGAAAGGTATAGAAACAAGGTTTCCTCCAGCCGTTCTTGAGAAGTGGAGGGTGGGGGGATGTGGGCATGCATTTCCGCTAGCCCAGGAATGACAAACTTTCCCGCTCCATCAATTTGTTGGTCAAAGTTTTTGGGGTCCTGTTCGGCTGCAAGAATATGTTTTATTTTCCCAGAATCAATCACAATATTTTGATGGGCCAAAACGGTTCCTTCCCGAACGTCGATCACATTGACATCACTAAGTAAAAGATCGCCGGTAATTGCTATTTCCTGGGCTTGATTGCATGCCGTTAGAGCAATCATGACTGAGAGCAGTGCTATTTTTTTCATCGTAATTTGTTTTTGCCCTACAAGTTGAAAGGGCGATTAGTTGTGCCCTATATGGCAGCCACAGCCCGGACGCGTAAAGCTTTGGGCTTCTTCATGCCAGGGGAAAGCAGCATTGTACTTGTTGTTTTCCCACCAAAACTGGCTTCGACTTTGCTCGGTATTCCCGATTTCATCCATGGTCGCCGTGTCAAAAAGCCGACCGTTGACCATAGTATATTTCACGGTTTCCGTATTCCGGATATCCTCCAAGGGATTTTTGTCCAGCACGATCAAATCCGCAAGTTTGCCGACTTTTAAAGAGCCAATATCGTTTCCTGCGCCAATGTATCGTGCCCCGTTAATGGTTGCCGCCTGCAATGCCTGCATATTGGTCAACCCACCTTGATGTAGCAACCAGAGTTCCCAATGTGCTCCAAGACCTTGCAATTGTCCGTGGGCACCCAGATTAACCTTTACGCCCTCATTGGTCAGGGCCGTTGCCGTTTTTGATACAAGAATATGCCCGTTTTCATATTCTTCATCCGGAATCATGGTTCTATATCTTGATCGGGAATCTACTAGGCCCCTTGGGGTATATTTGAGCAGCCTTTCATTCTCCCATATCTTGTCTTTCTGATAGAAATAGTACTCACCATTGATTCCCCCATAGTTGACCACAAGAGTAGGAGTATAGCCCGAACCACTGGTTTTCCAAAGTTCAACCACATCCTTATAAACAGGTGCCACTGGAATGTTGTGCTCAATTCCCGTGTGGCCATCCATGATCATGGACATGTTGTGGTAGAAAGTAGAACCTCCTTCGGGTACCACATTAATTCCCAATTCCCTAGCGGCCTGCATCACTTGTTGGCGTTGGTCCCTTCTGGGTTGGTTATAACTCTTCACAGATTTGGCACCAAAGGCCTTGGTTCTACGAATGGCGGAACGCGCATCATCCAAATTGTTGATAACGGCCTTAAAATCCCCATCTGCACCATACAGGATAATACCTGTGGAATACAGTCGAGGCCCTACCATGTTTCCATTTTTTATTAATTCGGACATGGCGAAGATGGATTCTGTATTTGCCGAAGGATCGTGGGAAGTGGTCACTCCAAAAGCCAAATTAGCATACAATTGCCAATGCTTTTGTGTTGTTAATCCATAGCGGAAACCACCTATATGGGCATGGGCATCCACAATGCCGGGCATGATGGTTTTTCCTGAAACATCAAAGACCTTGGCATTTGAGGGCACGTTAATTTCATCGGATTTGCCCAAATATTCAATTTTATTCTCGTTGATAACGATGGTCCCATTTTCAATGACTTCATCGCCTTCCATGGTCAAGATTCGCGCATTGGTAAATGCGATTCTACCCGAAGGTTTATGGGTTTTGGAAACCAAACCGATTTTGGTTCCGATGCTGTCCATCTTTGCTGCTTTTTCAGGAGAACCTGGTAAAAACGTATATCGATCCTTGATCTCATTGGCAAAATATTCGTCCCCAAGGGTCCAAAAGACTTTTTTGCTATCCTTTGACCAATGTAGATTGATTCCCGCGTCCTTGGAGATTTGGGAAACAGGTACTGACTTGGAGTTGTTGTCCAAATCGATTTCCTTTCCATTGAGCACCAAGGGTGCAACATAGGCTTTATGAAGATTGGTAAAGGCAATCCACTTGTTGTCCGGACTCGGTACCAGACGGTTGGCGTATTTGGATTTTACATGTGTTTTTTTGTCTTGCCCGCTTAAGTCCACAGATTTTAGTTCCTTGGTAAGACTTCCAAAGAACATTCCGCCCGATTGGTAGAAAATACGTTTCCCATCTTTACTGAAAATGGGGTATTCCCCCTCATTAACCACCCATTTTGGGTTGGAACCATTCGCATTGATCGTGTACACGCCTGTTTTTTTGGCAAAGCTTCTCCCTTGATCATTGTTCCCAGGCTCCTTCCGGTAGGTAATCCTATTGCCATCCTGACTGAACGATGGCGTGCGGTAAATTCCCTTTTCCGAACTAAGCTTTATGGGTGTTCCCCCGGAGGCAGAAATCTTGTATAATGCCCCTAGATTTTCATCATTCCATGTGACATAGGTGACGGTTTTTCCGTCTGGAGAAAAAGCGGGTTCAAACTCAAAATCAGTGCCCTTGGTCAACCGTTTGGGTTTGCCATTGGGTAGCTTCTTGGTCCATAAATGGCCAAGTGCGTTGAAAACCAAGGTTTTTTCATCCGGAGAGGTAACCGTATGGCGAATCACCTTTGCCGTAAATTGGTCTGGAGCCACTTGTGAATCTACCCGGAGCGTTTCTGCAATCTTGATGTTGGCATCTACTGTAAATGGGATGTTGGTTACCTCTTGGCTCTCAATATTGATTTTATGGATTTTGCCCTTGTTCCAAAAAACCAGCTCTTTGTTATTGGGCAACCAGCTAAAGTTGGGGTATACCCCAAAAATGGCCCAGGCTTCCTGTTGATCTTTGTTCAAGGAATCCAGAATAGGCCATTCCTCCCCAGTTTCCAGATCGTGAAGAAACAATACACTTTTGGTGCGGACACGTTTTACAAAGGCAAGCAATTTCCCATCTGGGGACACTTGTGGCCTGGCGGCTCCACCGGGACCCCCGGTTACGGTAATGGTTTTACCCGTTTCAAAATCGTACCGTTTTATAACATAAATCTGCTTATTGGGATCCTTGTTGTATTGGAAAAAACCTCCAGGATACACATCTTCGCTGTAGTATAGGTACTTGCCATCTCTGGAAACACAGGGTTCGTTTACATCCTGCTGATCATTTTTCCGTTTGGTCAGCTGTAAACCCGACCCACCGGTGATGTGGTATTGCCAAATTTCACCAGCACCTAGGGAACGTTGCGAGGTAAAGTGCTTTCGGGCCACTAGATAATGGCCATTGGGCATCCAATAGGAATTATTCAGCAACCTAAACTTTTCCTTGGTAATCTGTTTGGCATTGGAACCATCTGCATCCATCACCCAAATATTGTCCCCGCCACCGGCATCACTCGTAAAGGAAATTTTGGAACCATCAGGGCTAAATCGTGGTTGAATCTCAAAAGGAATTCCTGTTCTTAATGCCTTAGCCTTTCCGCCAGAAATAGGCATTGAATAAATGTCGCCCAACAAATCAAAAACAATCTGGGAGCCGTCTGGACTTACATCCAGATTCATCCAGGTACCTTCGTTGGTGGTAAATTGATGGTCTTCGTAATTGAAATCCCCTTTGGGGTTGGACACATCCCATTTGGGATCCTCTTTTTTATCTTTTTCTTGGGCAGGCAGGAATACTGATGCAAGCAACATCAGGGCAAGGTAGAAGTATTTCATTATAGGTTCAATTAGTCAGCTAAAGATACCAAAAAGGCTTAGTGCATTTCTTAAAAAGGTGTTAAGGGATTTCGGCGATTTAATTTTGTGTATTTTTAGCGGGCATGGAAAAAAAATCCCCTTGGTATTATCTTGCTCTGTTGATTTTGGCCGGGGAAGCCGTATTTATTCTTCCTTTTGTATTGCCCCGAATTTTTCGAAGTACCGTCCTTGATGTATTTGAACTGGATAATTACACTTGGGGGCTTTGTACTTCCTTGTACGGAATTATAGCATTGATTTCCTATCCATTTGGAGGGCCCTTAGCCGATAAATTTCCACCGCGAAAACTAATCGCCATCGCACTTTGGATGACTGCTTTAGGAGGTGTGTTCTTTGTAACCTACCCCAGTTTTGAACAATTGCGGGTCCTATATGGATTCTGGGGATTTACCACCATCTTTTTGTTTTGGGCCCCGATGATCAAGGCAACCCGGGTATGGGGTGGCGATACTTCCCAGGGAAGGGCCTTTGGGATGTTGGATGGGGGCCGTGGACTGGTAGGTGCGCTCTTTGGATTGATGGGGGTTCTGATATTTTCTTTTTTTCTGGGCGAAGAAGTGGATGCTAGCTCGCTAGAAAAACGCAGGGAAGCCTTTCAGTACGTGGTGTATACCTCGTGCATAATCATCGGTTTGGTAGGATTACTGGTATGGTTGTTTATGAAATCGGGGATGGATGAAAGTAAAATCTTGGTAGAACGTATTTCCAAAAAGGAAATTGGGCAAGTACTGCGGATTCCCTCGGTATGGCTGTTGATGATCATCATTCTTTGTGCTTATGTGGGGTACAAGATTACGGATGTCATTTCGCAATATGCCAATGAGGTGATGTTGTACGATGAGGTAAAAGCTGCCCAAACCGGTACCTTTTTCCAGTTTTTAAGACCCACCACAGGAATTTTGGTTGGACTCTTGGTGGATCGTTTCCGAATAACACTTTGGTTGGTGTATAGTTTTGGAGCCTGTATTTTGGGCGGTATCCTGTTTGGCTCGGGAATCATTGATCCCTCGACCACGGCCTTGTTTTTTGTTTCCGTGGTTATTGTGGCTGCAGGGGTGTATGCGGCACGGGCGCTTTATTTTGGGGTAATGAAAAAAGGAAAAATACCATTGATGCTTACAGGAACAGCGGTGGGTCTGATTTCCTTGGTAGGATATACTCCGGATATCTTTGCCAGTCCTGCCTTTGGGATGCTATTGGATGCCCATAAGGGTGAGGAATTAGGCCACCAAAATGTGTTCTGGATGTTAACGGCGTTTTCTTTTGTTGGCGGTGTTGCTGCAGTGATTTACCATAGGATGTACGGCAGAACCTAAACCTGCCAACCTCCTCTGGATTTAATGTTCTTATTACAGCCATCCACGATTTCTGCAATTCTTTTTTGCCGTGTTTCTTCCCGTTTAGCTTGATTTAACCAGTAGAGGTAACTCTTTTTTTGTGACCGGGAAAAACCCTGAAAATTGGAAAAAGCCTTTTTATTTCGGTTAAAGGCCTTTTGCAAGTCGGGAGGGACCACTCCGTTTTCCACAGCGTCCAAAGCGACCCAGGACCCATTGGTCTTGGCTATTTGAATGGACTCCAACCCGCTTTCGTGCATCAAGTTTTTGGCCATTAGATCATTGATGTGGTCCTTGTTCACCTTGCTCCATACACTTTTGGGTTTTCTGGGGCAGAAGTATTGCCGTCTTTTACCATCTCCAAGACTTTTAACTGTGCTGTCTATCCAACCATAACAAAGAGCTACCCGAACGGCTTCTTCCCATCGCATGCTTTCCATGGGATGGTCTACTTTGTAAAGAATAAGATGGATGCCCTTGGAATTACTATGGTTATCGTGCAGCCACTTTCGCCATTCAATATCGTTTTTAAAATAATGCTCCTCTAAATCTTTCATGGTGGTTTAATCAATTCTGGATTTCTCCAATAACTGTTTAAGTGCTGATTTTTCGAACAAACTGCCTCCTTTACATACGGCAAAAATCTTTCGGGTTACGCGGATATCTTCAAGTGGATTTCCTTCCAACAAAACCAAATCGGCTACTTTCCCCTCCTGGACTGTCCCATAATCGCTTTCTTGATGCAAAAACTTGGCTCCGTTGTAGGCGGAGGTTTTCAAGGCATCCAAGGGAGAAATTCCATTTTCCACCATAAGTTCGAGCTCCTGGTGCAGGGAGATGCCAGGATAGGTATACGAATTATAGGCCCCACTGTCCGAACCCGCCAATAATTTCACACCAGCATCGTTAAGCGATTTTGCCAGTTTCCCGAAAAAGGCATCCAACGCTTTTCTTTCTTCCCGATTTTCTTCCGTGGCATTCATGGCCCGATCAATACGACCTTGATAGGTTTTGATTACACCATTGCCCATATAGTCTAGGTAGGCATCCTTACTGTGATCTATCTCGTCCAGATAGCTAAGGGTTTTGCCAATATGAAGCGTAGGAACGACAAAGACATTGTTATCCTTTAGCTTTTTAAAAGTAGTTTGTGCCGTACTATCGGAATAGTGTTCTAAAAGTGAGGGTATAGCCTGCCAAAAACCAAATTCCTTTTCTTTAATTTTTTGGGTTATTTCTGCTTCATTGGAGGCACATCCCTTTAAAACAAAATAGAGATGCTCTATGGCATCCATGCCAGCATTCACAGTTTCTTCCACGGTCACAGAAAAAGGCATGTGGCCTGAAGTTATCAAGTTTCGTTTTTCAGCTTCGAAAAGAATTTTTAAATAGTTTTCTCCAGAAATACGGCTATCGTACAGTTTTACAAAATCAACCGGAAGTTTTTCAAGGGAGTCCAGTGCTGTTTTAATGTCCCTTTCCTTTTCCACAGCCAAAGAGCCCGCCCAAGTCGCATTGGGTCCATCAATTTTGGGGCCCGATGTGAATAGGGTCGGACCAATTAAATTTCCTGATGTGATTTCTTTTTTCCATGATAAAACGGAAGGGGTCAGGTCCCCTCCGGCATCACGTACCGAAGTAATCCCATTGGCGATAAAAAGTTTTAGGAAGTTTTTGTTGTTCTTGACCAGGGAATCCCCGCCCCTAAGATGGATATGGTTATCCCAAAACCCAGGCAGCAAATACTTTCCATGGGCATTGAACTCAGAAGTCGCCTTGAAATCGGTTTTGGTCCCCTTGTCCAAAATGGCCGTGATTCTACCGTCTGCTAAATAAACATCCTGATTCTTAATCTCCCCGGTCTCCAAATGAATCACTTGGGCATCGCCGATGACCATATCAACAATCCGTTCCTTGGACTTTTCTTGACAACCTGCAACAAGGGACAGCAGCATTACACTAAAAGCAAGGAAGCGCATCATCTAAAACAGTTGTCTTAAGGTTGAATAGGCTCGTGATTGACATAGAAGTTCTCATCAAAAACAAGATTATCACCAGCTAAGGTTTCGGATTTCCACTCAGATTTTGGATAAATCCACTGCTCCTTGCCCTCTACAAAAACCCGAATAGGCATATCAAAATCCGTTACAATATCCACGTACCTAAAGGTTAATTGGGAACCTTCCCGTTTGTACTCCAATTTCGGAATCATGGTCGTGCGAAGGTATTGGTTAAAGAAGGCCGTGAGGTCTATTTTGGTTTTTTCGCTGATGTAATTCTCTATTTGTTGGGTTGTGACCGTTTGATGATAGAATTCTTCGTTCAGGCCCCTCAAAATCTGCCTCCACAGCTCATCGTCTTCAAGCAGTTGTCTTAGCGTGTGCAGCATATTGGCTCCTTTATAGTACATATCCCCTGAACCTCGTTGGTTTACATCGTACGGGCCAATGATTGGTTTGTCGTTACGGATGTTCATTCTTGTGCCGATTACATATTCGGCCGAAGCTTTTTTGCCAAAATGATAATCTAAATATAGATTTTCGGAATAGGCTGTAAAGGCTTCATGAATCCACATGTCCGCAATGTCCTTGTAGGTAATATTATTAGCGAACCATTCGTGTCCGCCCTCATGTATAATAATAAAATCGAATTTTAAACCCCATCCCGAACCGGATAAATCTCTGCCGAGATATCCATTTTGGTAATGATTTCCATAGGTCACAGAACTTTGATGTTCCATGCCCAAATAAGGAACTTCCACCAATTTAAAACTATCCTCATAAAAAGGGTAGGGGCCAAACCAATGCTCGAAGGCTTTCAGCATCATCCCTGTTTGCTTGAATTGCTCCCGCGCCTTTACCAAATTGTCCCTAAGTACATAATAGTCCACATCCAGTGCTCCCTTCTCACCTTCAAACTTCTCCCCAAAATGCACATAGTCGCCAATGTTCACGTTTACACAGTAGTTGTTGATGGGGTTGGAAACAAACCATGTAAAGTTTGTTGAAGTTTCATTTTCCTTGGTCGAAACCAAACGGCCATTGGAGACATTCATTAGGTTTTTGGGAACATCCACGCTGATTCTCATGCTGTCCACCTCGTCGTACATATGATCTTTATTGGGCCACCAAATACTGGCGCCCAATCCTTGGCAAGAAGTCGCCGCAAAGGGGTTCCCGTTGTTGTCCCTTTCCCACGAAAAGCCACCATCCCAAGGCGCCCTTATGGCTTTTCTAGGTTTACCGGAGTATTCCACTTTTAGTTTATTGATCGAACCGGGAATCTGCCTTTTTTTAAGCTTGATAAAATGGGCAGGTCCAATGGAGCTCACCTCCAAGGGTTGCCCATCTTGAGAAACAGCATCAATTTTTAGGGGCTCCTGGAGATCAATTTGAATGATATCTGAAGCCTTCAGGACTTTATATTGGATCACATTGTACCCAGAAATAAATTCCTCTTGTGGTTTCACTTGAAGGTTGAGGTCGTAATAAGTAAGGTCCCACCATTCACGTTCGGGGGTTATACTTCCTCTAAGGGTGTCCAGCTTGGTAAAATGCTGACCAAGGGAGCTAGTGAAAACCCCCAACATAAGGCCTAAAACAAGGTAATGCTTCATTTTTTTGTATTTGTTATACTACTGTTTAGGAATGGCTACTATCTAAAAACTTTATTGGGAAAGACCACCTGGCTTTCATGACCATTTTTACCAATGGCCGCAACTCCAAAAAAGAAATTGTCAATAACAATGCCATCCAGGGTAAATTCAGATACATCACCCACATATTGATGATGGTCCCAAGTGGGGGAAGTGGTATCCCTCCAATATATTTTATAGCCGACAGCTCCATCTACCTTGCTCCATTTAAGTTTGGCGGAAGGTTCCACAATTCCTCCAATCTCCACGATTTTTGGCGCGGGTGGCGCCCAGGCAATGGAGGCTAAATTAATGGCATTTACAGCGGTCAGTTTTTTGGCGTAATCAAAGTTGACATGCTCCAATACATCGCCGTAGGCGATACCATTTTCAACCCGAATATCTTGGTGTTGTTGGGTATAGTTCTCATGGGCCTCCATAATTCGGATTCCCGCATAGCCTGCATCGTTAAAAGGTCTGTGATGCCCACCGCGACCAAACCGGTCCAGCCGATAAACCATGATGGGATTCATTTCGGGCATATAAGTTTGGGTCGTTTTATGGACATAACGTGCCAGCTGTCGGGAAATGCCATCCACCTCGCCACCGTAAAAACGACGGGCCCTACGTTGTTCTTCTGTTTCCGTTGGCGGTACAGGTTCGGAAAAAATCCTGAAATCCCTGTTGCTGACCACGCCGTCAACTCCAGTAATGTTACCAATCATGTCGTTGTTCAAAATTCCGATGATTTCCCAGCCTTCACGCTTTGCATGGGCCGCCAAGCCCTTGCCTCCAAACAGCCCTTGTTCCTCCCCGGAAAGCCCAACGTAAATGATACTGTTTTCGAATTGATACTTGGACAGCACCCGCGCAGCTTCCAAGGCACCAGCCATTCCGCTGGCATTATCATTGGCACCAGGCGAATCCGATGTAAAGTTATTGGGGTCGCTGACCCGGGAATCTATATCCCCACTCATAATGATAAAGCGATTGGGGTACTTGGTTCCCCGCTGAACAGCCACTACGTTGACCACCCAAACATCTTTTACAATACGAGAACCTTCACCTTTTTTTACTAAATCCTTCTGATAAAAAACATCCAAACACCCATTGCAGGCCTTGGAGGTGTTTTCAAATTCTGATTTTATCCATCTCCGGGCAGCTCCAATTCCCCGAGTTTGCGATACCGTATCACTCAAGGTATGGCGTGTGCCAAAATTGGCAAGTGTGGTTATATCTTTTTCGATGCGCTCCGCAGAGACAGCATTTATAATAGTGTAAAGACGGGTGTCTGTTTGCGAACAAAGTGAAGCGATACAGAACAACGCGCCAATTAGCGTAAAACCCTTTTTCATTGCGGTGTTATTTTCCTATCAATTCTACAAAAACCCCATCTGGATCTTGTACTAAAACAAAACGTCTGCCATCTCCGATGTGGGTGGGTTCTTCGCTTAGGAATTTAATGTTCTTTGCTTTGAGTCTTTGAATCACGGCGTCCAAGTTTTTGTAAAAGAGCGTGATGTATCGCATGCGGTTGCCGTCTTGAATGTAGTTTCCACCTGGTGTCTTGTCATTGTCAAAATGTACAATCTTAAATTCGGTGGCGTATTCATCTTCTTCAAGTTTTAATATCCTAACGGTGAAGGGTGCTCCTCCGGATAAACCGGATTTTTTCCCGAAAGCTTCATCAATACTAAATTCCCTGCTTTTCTTCATTCCAATAATATTGGTGTAAAAATCCAAAGAAGCGTCCAAGTCGGTCACGATGACCCCAATTGATATGGAGGACTTGTCAAATTCCGATTGGGCGATGCCCAAGTTCAGGGCAAAAAATGCCACTAGTCCAAAAAGAAGTTTATGTTTCATTTTCATCGAATTAGTTTAGTAAAGTTTTCTGTGAATGTAACAAAAGCGTGTCAATTATTTAAATAGGAGTTTGTTGGTCGGGTTTAACGGATAAAGGTTACCCTGGAAATTTTCCCATCTTCGACCTCGTATACCGCGACAGCCCTAATTTGGGAATCCTTAAGGGTCACCAATTCCTCATCAATTACTTTGTTCCCGATTACGATTCTATTTTTTATTTCGCAATGTAGGTTTGGGTTGGCCTTAAAGAAGTTTTGGTATGCTTCCTTCATTTTGCTCCGATTCCCCTGGCTTAACTTATTGGGGAAGTTGTAGAGCTGCACATCGTCAGAGTAGGTGGCCATAAAGGCATCAATATTTCGTGCGTTGTAGGCATCCAATTGGGTCTGTACAATGGATTCCGAATCAACGGTCTCCCGTTCGGGAAAAATAAAGCGCATGGAAGCTATAAATCCGTTTTCCACCTCATAAATGGCCACTTGATGCCCCTTTCTCCCGTCCACCATGCTAATTTCCTCATCTATGACCGTATTCCCGAGTCGAATTCGGTTGACCACTTCAACTTTGGCATCCTTGGTATTCTGATAGAACCGGTCGTAGTTATCCGTCATTTTTTCCCGGCCGGTATACATCGGCTGATCAGGAAAGCGCTCTACAACAACATCTTCCGTATAGCAGGAAACAAAGCCGAACAAATCTCGGTTGTTGAAGGTTTCCACTTGTCGATTAATGATTTGAAGCGGCGAAACCTCTGCAACGAATGCAAGTCTATTTCTTCCAGGGTTAACAGCGATGCGACTAATATTGTTGATTTCATCCAAATCGAATTGGATTACTTCCTCCCATCCTTTATTCTCGCTAGTATTCAATTTGAATAAGGATTTTCCAATTCCGGTGAGGATGGTTGTTTGGTCCAACCAACAAAGGTCCTCACTTTGATGGAGTACCTCTGCAATTTTTTTCGTCTGTCCCGTCTTGGGGTCTAGTGACAGTATTTCCCAATTTTCACCGGCTTTACTGATATAACTTACCAATTGGGTATTTGGAATTTTATGAAAAGAACGACCCACGCTTCTGGCAATGGTCTGTCGCGAACCATCTTTAACATTATTAACCACAAGGTCCATACGGTTGTTGACCAATACTGAGGTGACCAAAATATCGGCATTGAACCAAACATGGTAACCCACTTTTTGGTTAGGTAATATGGCTTTGGATTTCCCAGAGGAAACATTGTAATTATACAACAATTGCAGCCCGTCCAAATCCAAGCGAATGGAAGAAACGGCATCTTTTCCCGGAATTTTCAAAGGAGAATATTCGCTTCCGGTTGGGGTGTTGGTAATCCATGAACTTGTGCTACCAGCTTCAATATTGAATTTTATGATATCTGTTTGGTCCGACCGGGTGGAGGCAAACAAGAGCGTATTGTCGTCCCAAAAGGAGGGTTGGTTGTCGTAGCCATGGTTATTGGAGATGTTCTTGGGATTGGTAAGTACCGGACTTCCATTTTCAAGATCAAGGTCAAAAAGATATACTTCGGTATTGGCCTGCCCGAGCAGTTGTAATGAGGTTAGGAGCAAAATAAGGGGGAGCAGTCTGCTGATCATGCCAGTACAAGTTGATGGAGTAAATCGCGCACTCGCTTCGTGTTTTCCACAAAATACTTGGCTTGGGTCTTCTTTAATCCAACTTTAACGGTTATTGCTGATTCCGGTAGTTCTTGGAACATAAATTCGTCTGTCCAATCATCACCAATGGCAAAAACAAAATCGTAGTCATCCTCGCCAAGGATACGCACAGAGGCTCGGCCCTTGTTGACATTGCTACTTTTAACTTCCATCACCTTATTGCCGTTGAGCACGCTGATATCATCATTACCGATAAGACTGGTAAGCACCGTGTTGAGTTCCGTAGCCCGTTTTGTACCAAAATCGGGATCCGTGTTTCTATAATGCCAGGCCATGGAATAGTTCTTTTCCTCTATAAACGAGCCAGGGGTTCTATCCACAAAGGATTCCAAGACTGGTTTTATTTTTTCCATCCATTCCCCTTTTACATTTTCCAGCATTTTAAAAGGTTCCCCTCCTGTAGAGATCCAAACCCCGTGCTCTACGATCATGTTGTATTTTTTGTCCAAGAACCATTTGGTAAAGGTCTGTTTGTCCCTTCCGCTAATTAGAAAGAGGGTGGTATTTTCATCGTTGTGCAATTTATCCAATAGACCGTACAACTCTGCATCGGGGGTTGCCTTTTGGGGGTCCTTATGGAAACCTGTCAGGGTGCCATCGTAGTCGAGGAACAACAATCGTTTTTTAGCGGTGTTGTATTGTTTGCTGATCTTGTTAAGAATGGCATTGGTTAATTTTTGGGAAACAAAGGTATCTGCATCATCACTTTTTTGATTGAGGGAGTTCATGAATTCATTCGCCCATACTTCCACATTGTATCGTTCCAACCGGTTTTGAAGGAACATGTTCCGAGCCATTTGTTCTTCTTTGGGCATGGTGATCGCCTGTTTAAGCGTATCCGCCTGCTGTTCAAAGTTATTGGGATTGATTAAAAGGGATTCATTCATCTCATAAGCGGAACCGGCCATTTCGCTCAAGATTAGCACCCCAGTTTTATCAATTCGGGTAGCAATGTATTCCTTGGCCACCAAGTTCATTCCATCCCGTAAAGGGGTAAGCCACGCAATGTCACTGCTGGTATAAAGGTCAATTAGATTTTCAAAAGGGAGGGAACGATAGAAATACCAAATAGGCGTCCAGTTTACCGTGGACAATTCCCCGTTGATTCGCCCCACCAGCTCATCAACCTCTTTTTTGAGCAATTGATATTGGGGAACATTGGAACGGGAAGGCACGGCTAGAATAATCAGTCGGACCTTCTCCTTGTATTCGGGATATTTGTTCAAAAAATACTCGAAAGCGTTTATACGCTTCGCTATACCCTTGCTGTAATCCAACCGATCAATGGAAAGGATCAATTTTGTATCTGGGGCAGAAGCCTTGTGGTTATCCAATCGTATCTGAAAATCCGTGCGTTTGCCCTTGGTGTTTTTTTTATGGTCAATAGCCGCATCCCTAAACTTCTTATAATCTATTCCCATGGGGAACGAATCCACTTTGATGACCCTGTGGTCGAGGTACACATCATTAAAACTCACATCCAACCCCAAAAGCCTTCGTACCGAGCTTAGGAAATGACGTTCATAATCGTAAGTGTGAAAACCGATGAGGTCCGAACCCAATAGCCCTCGCAACACTTCTTCCCGCCAAGGCATGGTCCTAAAAATCTCATAGGAGGGGAAGGGAATATGCAAAAAGAATCCAATCGAGGTGTTGGGTCTTTTCTCCCTGACCATTTGGGGAACAAGCATGAGTTGGTAATCGTGTACCCAAATGGTATCATCTTCGTTGGATTGCTCAATGATCGCATCTGCAAATTTTTGGTTGACCGCCTTGTAGGTGTTCCAAAAGTCCAGCTCAAATTCGGTGTACTCCAAAAAGTAATGAAAGAGGGGCCATATAGTCCTATTGCTGAACCCAAAATAGAACCCTTCCATTTCGTTGGCTGTAAGATTTACCTTGGCACATCCATGCTCGGCAAGCGCTTTGTCAATCTCGCCTTCTAGCGCTTCAGGTGTATCTTCTTCAGTGAGCCCCGACCAACCTATCCATAGACTTTCCCCACCGCTATGAACCGACTTCATTCCCGTAGCCAGGCCCCCAACACTGGGAATGGCAGTAAGGCCGCCATCACTTATTTGTAATTGTACTGGTAGCCTATTGGAAATAATTATAGTTTTACTCATGAAAGGTGATTTTAGGACTAAAATGTAATAAAATTCCTATTTTTTCGATTTAATAGAAGGTAAAAAAACCAACAATAACCAACAGAATTTTAAATCCCCACTATGGATAACCTAAATTACGGAATAATTGGTAACTGTCGAAGCGCCGCTTTGATTTCCGATACAGGCTCTCTGGACTGGTGCTGTTTGCCCCAATTTGACTCAACTTCTGTTTTCGCCAAACTTTTGGATGAACAAAACGGGGGTAGTTTTGAGATCCAGGCGAAATACAACTACGAAATCCATCAGGAATACCATAAAAATACGGCCATATTGGTCACTCGATACTCGGATGGGGAAAATACCTTCGAGGTGCACGATTTTATGCCCAGGTATTACAAACTCAACGGTAAATACAATGCCCGGCCAGAGATTGTCCGATATATAAAGCACATTTCTGGAACCCCCCGTTTCAAAGTATTATACAATCCAAGATTGGCCTATGCCCAGGGGCAGACCACGAATCATGTAAAGGCCAACTTTATTGTGAGTTTGACCAACAAACAAAAATTTGACACCCTATTTCTGTATACCTCCTTCAACAAAAATCGGGTATTGGACGGGGATGAAATTGTCCTTAAGGAAGACGGCTATTTTCTAATCTGTTATAACGAAAAAATCTTGAAGCCCTCTACCGAAAAGATGTCCTTGGAATTGGAGCGCACCAAGATTTATTGGTTAGACTGGGTAGATCGCACTCCGACCTACAAGCAGTTCAACGATGAGATCATGAGAAGTGCGATTACATTGAAAATGCTGACGTATGATAAGACCGGTGCTGTTTTGGCGGCTGCCACTACATCGCTACCCGAGACCATCGGGGAAGTGAGGAATTGGGATTACCGATTTTGTTGGATCAGGGATGCTTCCATGGTGATCAAGGTGGTATCGGAGTTGGGTCACAAGAACTCAGCCAAGCGGTATTTGCAATTTATCATTGACCTGATGCCGGAAAAGGATGAAAAACTCCAGATCATGTATGGCATCAACAAACAAAAGACCTTGACGGAAAAGACCTTGGAGCATTTGGATGGCTACAAGGGGTCCAAACCGGTTAGAATTGGAAATGCCGCGTACAAGCAAAAGCAGAATGACATCTATGGAATATTGATGGATGTTATCTACGAGCAGCTGGTTAAGTTCAGCAACGATATTGAGAACGGGGAAGAACTCTGGAGCATTACCAAAGGAATTGTCTGGATCGTGAACAAACACTGGCGCGAACCGGATAAAGGTATCTGGGAGTTCCGTGGGGAAGACCGGCATTTTACCTTCTCCAAAGTCCTTTGCTGGGTAGCTTTGGACCGTGCCATAAAGGTTGCGCGGATCTTTGGAAAGCACAGAAAAATTGAAAAATGGACGGCCTTGGAGCAGGAAATCAAGGAAGATATCCATGAAAATGCTTGGAACAGCAACGTCAATGCCTTTGTACAGTCGTATGGTTCGGATCATTTGGATGCTTCAGTGCTTCTGATGGAGTCCTATGGCTTTATTCATGCCAGGGACCCCAAATTTGTGAGCACTGTTAGGGCCATTGAAGAGGATTTGAGCAACGATGGGCTGCTGTACCGCTATAAAAACAAGGACGATTTTGGATTGCCTTCATCTTCCTTTACCATTTGCACCTTCTGGTTTATCAACAGTTTGTTCAAGATTGGGGAGGAAGAAAAGGCCTTGGCACACTTTGAGCGTTTGTTGAGTTATAGTAACCATTTGGGGCTATTCAGTGAAGACATAGACTTTAAGACCAAGCGATTGCTGGGGAATTTCCCTCAGGCTTATTCCCATTTGGCCTTGATTGAATGTGCGATCAATTTTTCTAGAAAGAAGAGCGAGGAGAAAATCCTCGAATCCATCAGCTAGGATTGTTGGTCAGTAGTTTATGAGCCTCTTGTTTAATTTTGTGGATGAGTTGGCCCAAATGTTCCATGGTCGTAAATGGATTCATCAAGGTGGTCCGCAGATAGTGGATTCCCCGTAGTTTGGTTTGAACCAAATAATATTCCCCATCTTCCAAAAGAATTTGGCGAATGGTTTGATTAAGTTGATTCAACTCCTCAAGGTTCAGGTTTTCGTCCACATAGCGGAAACAAAGTATATTGGACATGGGTTGAATGGCCAACTCAAAATGTAGGTCGTTTTGTATAAGTTGGGCAAAAGCTTCGGCCAAATCGTACAATTGGGTCACATTCTGATCAAAAACTTCCTCACCATACATTTTTAGGAGGATGTACCAATGCAGGCTCATCATGGATTTGGTGCACTCAAACGTCCGTTTCCCGCCATTGTACCAATCTTCTTCATCCGTATCCGTTAGCAGGTAATCCGCCTTTTGGCTAAAAGTAGTGTGGGAATGTTGTCCCTCCTTAAAAATCAAGGCCGTAGTGATGGTGGGCATCATCAGCATTTTATGCCCATCGATAACCACAGAATCGGAATGTTCTATTCCCTGAAGCAAGTGTTTGTATTTTTTGGAAAATATAGCGGCTCCACCATGGGCGCCGTCCACGTGGAACCACAGGTTGTGTTTGCCCGCGAATTGCCCAATAGCTACTAAATTGTCATAGATGCCCGTTGCGGTGGATGGGGCACTGCCGACAATGGCAAAAACTTGGACTCCATTTGCTATTGCCTGTTGATAGCGGGTTTCCAGTTGGGATACATCCATGGTGAAATCCTCGGTCACAGGCACTTTAATGATTCCAGCATCTCCCAGGCCCATGATTTTGGCCGCCCTATCTACACAATAATGCGCTTCTTCACTTACCATGATAGCCAAAGGTCCTGTATGTCCGTTGTTCCAAACATTGCTCTCTACCTTGGCTTTTCTTGCCGCCAAAAGGGCAGTGAGATTGGCCAGTGTGCCTCCAGAGGTCAAGATACCTCTTGAGTTTTCCGAATATCCAATGTTTTGGCCAAGCAAGTCGCAAACGATACGCTCCATGGCGGTGGGAGACATTCCCATTTCATATACGGCCATACCGTTGTTGAGCATGGATGCAATTAATCCTGTCAATGCAGTAATTGGTGCCGGCACGGCAACCTGATGTCCCACATACTTCGGGTTATGGACATGAGTGGTTCGCTTTAGGATTTCTGGAAAAAAATCGTCCATTTTTCCCGTTTCCAAAAAACTGTTCCAAAAGGCCAGTTCATCTTCGGGAAGATTCCAATCGATGGTTTTGGAGGAACCCCTTGAAGCATTGTTTAAATGATGGGCAAGTAGTTGAACAAGTTGGTCCCCATGGTTCTTAAAAGTTGATGCATCATAAACGGAATCGAGCAATTTTTTATCCATGGAATAAAGGTATGTGGATTGCTCTTGGCTTCAAAATATTGCATAAAAAAACCGCCCTAGAAGGGCGGTTTCCAAATTAAGCTTTGTTTCAGCATCATTTGAATTAGTCAAAGGTATACCCGTTATCCGCAGCTACTTTATCCGCCACTAGGGTGCGGAGTGCCACGACATTGGGTTGATTCGTATATTTCGTAAAACGTTTAAGTCCCATAAGCATCATACGTTGTTCGTCGCCTTCAGCAAAGGAAACTATCGCTTCTTTTCCTTTTTGTGTGATAATATCCACGGCTCGGTATAAATACAACTTGCTCATTGCAATTTGGGCCGCTTGTGCCTCTTCTCCAAACCTTTTGGCATTTTTCTCGGTGCGCAAGATAGTGGATTCTGCCAAATAAATCTGTATTAAGATATCTGCGGCCGACATTAGCAGCATTTGGTGCTCTTCCAGGGCTGGTCCGTACTTTTGGACTGCGCTTCCAGCTATCATTAGAAACACTTTTTTCAAGCGGGTCACTAAATCTTTTTCTTCAGAAAAAAGTTCGGAAAAATCAGGAGTATCAAAGGATGGAATACCCATTAACTCTTCGCCAACTGCTGTAGCCGGACCCAATAAATCCACATGGCCTTTCATTGCCTTTTTGACCAACATACCCACGGCCAACATTCTGTTAATCTCGTTGGTGCCTTCGTATATTCTGGAAATTCTGGCATCTCTCCAGGCAGATTCCATAGGAGTATCTGCGCTAAAGCCCATCCCACCAAAAATTTGGATGCCCTCATCCGTAGTGTGCTGTACGTGTTCTGAAACCGCCACTTTTAAGATGGAACATTCAATGGCATATTCCTCAACGCCCTTTAGTTCTGCTTCTTGGTGACTATTACCATCAGCTTCACGCAAAGCGATTCTATCTTGAATATTTTTAGCAGCCCTATAACAAGCAGACTCATCCGCATAGACGTTGGTAGCCATGTCTGCCACCTTGGCCTTAATAGCCCCAAAGTTTATGATTGGGGTTTTGAACTGAATTCGTTCGTTTGCATACTTAACAGCCTCAGTGGTCACCCGACGTTGTGCTTCCAAACAGGCTGCTGCCAACTTAATTCGCCCCACATTTAGGGCATTCATGGCAATTTTAAACCCGTTGCCTCTCTCAGAAAGCATGTTTTCAACGGGAACCTTGGTTTCATTAAAGAAAACCTGGCGGGTAGAGGAGGAGTGGATACCTAGTTTCTTTTCCTCATCTCCTAGCGTGATTCCATTTTCAGGGTCATTTTCTACTATGAATCCTGTAATATTCTTATCGTCCTCGATTCTTGCAAAAACGATAAACACATTACAGAATCCTGCATTGGAAATCCACATTTTTTGTCCCGTGATGCTATAGGACTTCCCATCTTTGGATAAAACGGCTTTGGTTTTACCAGAATTGGCGTCCGATCCAGCGCCAGGCTCCGTTAGGCAATAAGCACCAAACCATTCGCCCGTTGCCAATTTGGGAACATATTTTTGTTTTTGCTCTTCGGTTCCATAAAGCGTGATGGGCATGGTTCCTATTCCAGTATGCGCACCAAATGCAGTACTAAAGGATCCTGTTGCTCCGGAAATATAATCGCATACCAACATGGTGGAAACAAATCCCATTCCCATACCCCCGTAAGCTTCCGGAACAGCAATGCTCAACAATCCCAATTCTCCAGCTTTGCGCATGGTTTCTTCAGTGTAAGCATAATCTTTCTGCTCAAAACGTTCCCAGTGGCCCCAAAGTTCCCTATCAACGAATTCTTTGGTGCTTTCCCGCATCATTTTTTGCTCCTCATTCAGGTCCTCAAGGGTAAACACATCTTCGCATTTGGTTTCCTTGACCAAAAATTGCCCACCTCGTAGGATGTCTTTATTTATAGTTTCCGTACTCATTATTATAAGATTTAAGATTCAAGAACCAAGAATCAAGACTTGCTGTCCAATCCATTTTGGAAGCCTGAAATCATTTTTGGTAATTGTTCAATTTTATTTGTTAAATGGAGAAATTGATTTTTCTCTATGTAATTTCTTCTATATGCTATTGTAAGTTGGGTCTCCCATTCAAATGTGGAGCCTAGACTTGTTTCTAAATAACTTTTCAAGTGTCTCTGCGAAGATTTACTTGTTCCTTCGGCAATGTTGCTCGGAATTGACACAGCGCATCGAACTAGTTGGGAGGCTAGATTGTATTTTTCAATATCAGGGAAGTTTCGAATAAAGTTGTAGGTTTCATCAACTATCCTCATTCCTTCTTCCCATATTTTCAGTTTTTTGAAATTATGCCTTCCCATAGTCTTGTTTCTTGGTTCTTAACGTCTTTTATCTAATTAAGAAACTCATATATCCCCGCAGCTCCTTGCCCGGTTCCTACACACATGGTGACCATACCGTATTTTCCTTTCATATTGCGCTTGCGCATTTCATCAAAAAGTTGAACCGATAGTTTGGCACCAGTGCAGCCTAATGGATGCCCCAATGCAATCGCTCCACCATTGACATTCACAATTTCCTGGTTCAAATCCAACTCCCGGATTACGGCAAGGGATTGAGAAGCAAAAGCTTCGTTTAACTCAATCAATTCCACATCATCCTGTTTCAATCCCGCTTGTTTTAAGGCCTTTGGGATAGCTTTTACCGGGCCTATTCCCATGATTCTGGGTTCCACTCCGGCTGCCGCATAATTGACCAATCGGGCAATGGGCTCCAGATTCAATTCTTTCACCATTTCTTCGCTCATAACCATTACAAATGCCGCACCATCACTCATCTGGGAAGAATTTCCTGCAGTAACGCTGCCTCCAGCAGCAAAAACCGGACGCAGTTTGTTCAAGGTTGGAATGTTGGTACCTTTTCTGGGGCCTTCATCCTTATTGACCGTATAACTCGTCGTTTCCTTTTTTCCAGCTCCGTTAATAAAGGTATGCTCAACTTCAATCGGTACAATTTGATCCTGGAAGCGATTTTCCTCTTGGGCCTTTAGCGCTTTCATGTGGGAATTATAGGCAAACACATCCTGATCTTCACGGGACACCTTAAATTGTTGCGCAACAGCCTCTGCTGTAAGCCCCATGCCCCAATAATAATCCTCGTTGCCTTCCTTGGCGGTTGCATAATCCGGCGTAGGTTTGTAACCACCCATGGGAATATAGCTCATGCTTTCCGAGCCACCTGCAATAATACAATCTGCCATTCCCGATTGGATTTTAGCTGTAGCGATTCCTATGGTTTCCAACCCAGAAGCACAATAACGGTTAACGGTAACCCCCGGCACATCATCCACATTCAACCCCATTAACGAAATTAACCGAGCCATGTTCAGGCCCTGTTCGGCTTCGGGCATTGCATTGCCGACGATCACATCATCAATGCGTTTTTTATCCAGATTTGGCAACTCCTTCATCATGTGTTCTATGGTCTCGGCTGCCAATTCATCCGGTCTTTTAAATCGAAACAAACCTCTGGGGGCCTTTCCCACTGCGGTTCTGTATGCTTTTACGATGTATGCTGTTTTCATTTTATTCTAGATGTTAGAATTTAGATGTGAGATTTTAGACCTCTCACCTGGTAAATTTTTTGATCAATGAGTAATTAATTTTTTGTACTTCAATCAAGTTATCTAAAATGGGCTTTAGCTCTATCTCTGGAATCAAACCCAATCTTTGTGACAAAATCAATTGAGAAAATAATTCATTGGAAGAGCCACTAGCAATCCCGAGAAAATTCTTAAACTCCCCATCTGTATTTCGTCCTGCACCTTCTGCTATATTTGAGGGAATTGATACCGCACTCCTTCTAATTTGACTAGTTAAGCCATAAATTTCCTCTTTAGGAAATTTCGAACTAAGTCGATAAATATCTTCAACAATATCCATCGCTTTTTTCCAAATTATCAACTCCTGAAAATTATGCATAGTCTATAATCTCAAGTCTAATGTCTCACATCTAATTTCGAAGCGGTTTCCCAGTCTTCAACATATGCTGTATGCGTTCCAAGGTCTTTCTTTCTGTGCAAAGGGATAGGAAGGCTTCCCGCTCAATGTCCAGTAAGTATTGCTCGGATACATAGCTAGCTTCTGATAAATCCCCGCCGGCCATAACATAGGCCAACTTATCTGCAATCTTTTTATCATGCTCGGAGATATAATGTCCGGCCTCCATCGAATCCGTACCCACAAGGAACATCCCGAGTGCCTGCTTACCCAGGACTTTTACATCCTTTCGTTTTACAGGTCGGGTATAACCCGCCTCGGCCATTAGTTTGGCATAAGCCTTGGCCGTAGCTATTTGTCGGTCTTTATTGACAACCACTACATCCTTTCCTTTTTGAAGGATGCCCAAATCGAACGCTTCATAGGCGGAAGTGGATACTTTGGCCATTCCAATGGTGAGGAAATACTCCTGCAATACGTTGAGTTCCACATCGTTTTTTCGGAAGGTGTCGGAGGCACGAAGAGCCATCTCTTTAGAGCCACCACCTCCAGGTATCACACCTACTCCAAATTCCACAAGTCCGATATAGGTTTCCGCAGCGGCAACGACTTTGTCGGCATGTAGTGAAAGCTCACATCCACCGCCCAAACACATCCCGTGCGGTGCTGCAATTGTTGGAATGGATGAATAGCGCATCCGCATCATGGTATCTTGAAAATACTTCACCGACATGCTCAATTCGTCGTACTCTTGTTCAACGGCCATCATAAAGATCATTCCAATGTTGGCCCCAACTGAGAAATTGGCTCCTTGGTTCCCTATCACCAGTCCTTGGAAGTCTTTCTCGGCCAAATCGACGGCCTTATTCAGTCCGGCCAGTACATCGCCACCTATGGTGTTCATCTTGGATTGGAACTCTACATTTAAAATGCCATCGCCCAAATCCTCGATTACAACCCCACTATTTTTAAAGACTTCATTGGATTTTCTAATGTTATCCAAAATGATGAAGGCATCCTGACCTGGAACTTTTTCCATGGCTTTTTTCGGAATGTCGTAGAAATAGGTTGCCCCATCTTTTACGGAATAAAAAGAGTCTATTCCTGAAGCCTTCAATTCGGTGACCCAGGCGGCAACTTCCAGCCCTTCGGCCTTGACAAACTCCAATCCTTTTTCCAATCCAACAGCATCCCAAATTTGAAAGGGTCCATGTTCCCATCCAAATCCGGCCTTCATGGCGTCGTCAATCTTATAAAGCTCGTCCGTTATCTCTGGTATTCTGTGGGAAACGTAGGCAAACAGAGCCCCAAAACTTTTTCTGTAGAATTCCCCCGCTTTGTCCTTTCCACCGGCTAGCACTGCAAAACGGTCCACTACCTTGTCGATGGTCTTGGTCAGTTCCAGTGTGGCGAACTTGGCACTTTTCTTGGCCCGATAGTCCATCGAATCCAAGTCCAGCGTTAGAATTTCGCTTTTTCCTTTATCGTCCTTTACTTTTTTATAGAACCCTTGTCCGGTTTTGCTTCCCAACCATTTGTTCTCCACCATGGTGCCGATGAAATCTGGAAGTTGGAACAGCTCCAAGCGCTCATCCTCCTTACAATTTTCGTGGATTCCGTTGGCCACATGGACCAAGGTGTCCAACCCAACTACATCAACAGTACGGAAAGTTGCTGATTTAGGTCGACCTATTACAGGTCCGGTAAGCTTGTCCACTTCTTCCACGGTCATTCCCAATTCCTTCACGGCATGAAACAAACTCTGAATGCTAAAAATCCCGATTCGGTTACCGATAAATGCAGGGGTGTCCTTGGCAACCACTGAGGTTTTTCCTAAAAATTGCTCTCCATAACCATTTAAGAAGTCCAAAACGTCCTTTGAAGTTTTCGGACCCGGAATGATCTCAAAAAGCTTTAGATATCTGGCAGGGTTAAAGAAGTGTGTGCCGCAAAAGTGCTTTTGAAAATCGTCACTTCTTCCCTCGCTCATAAATTTGATGGGAATCCCAGAGGTGTTGGAAGTAATCAGCGTTCCGGGTGTTCGGTGCTTTTCCAGATTTTCAAAAACCTGCTTTTTGATATCGAGGCGCTCCACCACTACTTCTATGATCCAATCCACGCCACCAACTTTGGAAATGTCGTCCTCCAAATTCCCTGTAGTAATTCGCGAAGCAAACTTTTTATGGTAAATGGGAGAGGGCTTTGATTTTAGGGCCGCAGCCAAAGAGTCGTTGACCAAGCGGTTGCGCACTGCCTTGTCCTCCAAGGTGAGTCCTTTGGACTTTTCTTTTTCGTTGAGTTCCCGGGGAACGATGTCCAGTAATACTACTTCGACCCCGATATTGGCAAAGTGACAGGCGATGCCGCTACCCATGATTCCAGACCCGATAACGGCAACTTTATTGATATGCCTTTTCATTAAGCTTTTGAATTAATTTGTTGATTTTATATAGATTTTTTTATCTACGATGAGTTTATTGATGACCGTTGCAGTTTTAAAGAAACTGGCCAAATCCTCTTCCGAAACATTTTCTTTCACCACCTCGTTAAACCTTAGAACGACATCCTTTGAGTCTTTACGTTTTTCCAAACCCAACGCGGTTAGGTGTATTAGTACGCCCCTTCCATCTTTTGGGTTGGGTTTACGCTGGATGTATCCCTTTTCCTCTATGCTCTTCAGAATTCTGGATAGACTAGTGGCCTCCATGCCCATTTTGGGACCCAAAGCAGTGCTAGGGGTACCTTTTTTGGGATCTATGCTAAGCAGGGTAAAACCTATGGCCATCGTAAGTCCGTAGTTTTTGGCCTCCTCATTGTACATTTTACTAACGGCTTGCCAAGTGGCCCTTAAAGCATAATCTATGGTCAATTCTTTCATAGAACAAGATTGGTGTGCTCAAATATACAAAAATATATTATGCATGCATAATATATTGATAAAATGTAAAAATGAAAAAGCCCGAAGGTATCCGGGCTCAAAATATGAAGTAAATTTCACTGAATTAATACCCGTAAATACTATTATACAGGTCTAGATATTTTTCTTTGACAATTTTCCGGCGGAGTTTCATAGTAGGAGTCAAGTGACCATCGTCAATACTCCAAACATCGGGTGTTAATCTAAACTGTTTTACTTTTTCCCATTTGGCAAAATCCTCATTGGCCATATCCACTTCTTCCTGGAAACGGGAAATGACCTTTTCGTTTACGGTAATATCGGAATTGGCCCCTATGGTAATCTCATGCCGTTTGGCCCATTCGTGAAGAAACTCAAAATTAGGCTGAATGAGTGCAGCTGGCATTTTCTCCCCTTCGCCCACAACCATGATCTGTTCTATAAATCGGGATTGTTTGAAACGGTTCTCCAACAATTGCGGAGCCACATATTTTCCACCAGAAGTCTTGAACATTTCCTTTTTACGGTCCGTGATTTTTAAGAATCCTGCTGCATCAATTTCGCCGATGTCCCCGGTATGGAAATAACCATTTTTTAGCACTTCGGCCGTCTTTTCAGGGTCTTTATAATAGCCCATCATAACGTTGGGCCCTTTGCAGAGAATTTCCCCATCATCGGCAATCTTCACCTCAACCCCTTCAATGATCTTCCCCACTGAACCAATTTTCCAGCCTCGGTTCCTTTCATCGTTCACGGAAATCACAGGCGAGGTCTCTGTAAGGCCATAACCTTCCATCACGGGCATATCTGCAGCCGCGAATACTCGGGCCAATCTAGCTTGCAGGGCTGCACTTCCAGAAACCATAGTGCTGAGGTTGCCACCGAGAGCCTCTTGCCACTTGCTAAAAATAAGCTTACGGGCAATGCCAAGTTTCTTTTCGTACAACCACCCATTTTTACCGTATGGTTCGTATTTCAATCCTAATTCCACAGCCCAGAAAAACAATTTCTTCTTGACCCCGGTAAGTGCAGTCCCTTTAGCGATAATGGCATCATATACCTTTTCCAGTAGACGGGGAACCACGGTCATCACATCGGGCTTTACCTCCTTGACATTGTCGCTGATTTTGTCGAGCCCTTCCGCAAAGTGGATTTCTATCCCGCAATAACAATAGAGGTAGAGGATCATTCGCTCAAAAATGTGGCATACAGGTAGAAAGCTCATGGCAACCCCTCCTGTTTGGAAAGGTACCCGTGGTTGACTGCTAAGCACATTGGATACAATATTATTATGGGATAACATAACCCCTTTGGGCCTCCCAGTTGTACCAGAGGTGTATATTAAAGTGGCCAAGTTGCCAGGTTCTACAGCCTCTTTTCGTTTGTCAACTTCATCTTGATTGGACGTGTCCTTGCCCTTTTCCAAAACCTGTGACCAGTGGTTGCAATTTTCCAATTGGTCAAAGGAGTACACATCTTTCAAATTCTTAAGGTTGCTGCTAATGGCAAGTACCTTTTCGAGCACTTCTTCACAGGATACAAAGCAATACTTGGCTTCCGAGTGGTTCAGTACGTATTCGTAATCTTCTTGGGATATGGTTGGATAAATTGGGACGGTCTGCGCTCCCAATTGCAATACTCCAATATCCATAATGTTCCATTCCGTTCTATTGGTCATGGAAATAATGGCTACTTTCTCATTGGGTTTTACCCCCAACCGTAATAACCCCCTGCTTATGGCATTGGCTTGGCTAAGGTAGTCTTCGGTAGATGTTGCTACCCATTGACCGTTTTGTTTGGTAACCAGCGATTTTTCAAGGGGGGAGTTTTCCAATTGGTAGTAAGGAAAATCAAATAATCTGGTAACTGTTTGCATAGTAAGTTTCTGTAAAGTAATTGCAAAATAGGGAAAGGATGTCGGATTTTAAAATGGATTTCTAGATAATTCGATTGCTGGATTGTCAGATTCGTAATTTCAACACCATCGGTTTCGGACAACAACCAACTCTATAAAATAATAGCCTAAACGGGGTTAACGCAGATGCAATTTCATTCCTTCATGGGAGGATTTAAATCCCAGGGAATGATAAAACTCCAAGGCATCAGGACGTTTTTTATCGGTGGTGAGTTGAACCACATGCGCTTCTTTGGCCTTTGCTCGTTCAATGGCCCAAAAGAACAATTGTTTCCCAAGCCCCTTCCCTTGATGATCCACATGGATACGAACAGCCTCAATCTGGGCGCGAACACCACCTTGATAGGTTAAATATTGGATAAAACTAAGCTGCAAGGTGCCAATTATTTTTCCAGTTTCATGTTCCAATACCACCAATTCTTGATTGGGATCATTCTCGATATTCTCAAAAGCTTCATAATATTTTTCCGGCAAGGGTAACTTGTAATCTTCTCGGAGTTTTCCCAAGGTATCATTCGCCAGCATTTCAATGATTGCGGGAAGGTCTTCAATTTTAGCTTGCCGTATGGTATTGGGCACTATTGTATGTTTTTTGTCTACAGTCTACAGTCTACAGTCTACAGTCTACAGTCTACAGTCTAAAGTCTATTTTTAGCTATTTTCTTCCACCCACTCCCTGGCATTTACAAAAGCTTGCAACCAAGGTGAAACTGTGTCATTTCTATCCGTTGGATAGTGCGCCCAGTTCCAAGGGAAGGTAGAACGTTCTATGTGCGGCATGGTAACCAAGTGTCTTCCGGTTTTATCACAGAGCATGGCGGTATTGAAATCACTTCCGTTGGGATTGGAAGGATAGTCTTCATATCCGTATTTGGCAACAATATCATAGTCTTGTTCGGAATTTGGCAAACTAAATTTTCCCTCCCCATGGGAAATCCAAACACCAAGGGTGGTGCCTGCCATAGAGCCCAACATAACCGAATTGTTTTCCTGGATTTTCACAGAGGTGAAACTACTTTCGTGCTTTCCGGAGTCGTTATAGGTCATTTTGCCATGTGTTTCGTGTTCAGGATTGATCAAATCCAATTCCATGAACAATTGGCATCCGTTGCAAATACCAATGGACAAGGTATCTGGTCGGGCAAAAAAGTCCTTGATTACCTTATTGGCCTTTTCATTGTATTTAATGGCCCCGGCCCAGCCTTTGGCACTGCCCAACACATCAGAATTGGAAAAGCCACCAACGGCGCCCAAGAATTGGATATCCTCCAAGGTTTCCCTGCCTGAGATCAGGTCCGTCATGTGTACATCCTTTACATCGAACCCGGCCAAGTACATAGCGTTGGCCATCTCACGTTCAGAATTACTTCCTTTTTCCCGGAGGATGGCGGCTTTTGGCTTCTCGATACTTCCCGATTTCACCGGGACACTCGAAGCGAAGCCTTCAGGGAATTGGTAAACCAACGGTTGGTTTTTGTAATTTTCATATCGGTCTTTGGCAAGTCCATTCGCTGTCTGCTGGTTGTCCAGGAGATAAGATGTTTTATACCAAGTATCGCGAAGCGAGCTCACGTTCAATCCAATTTCAATCCCATTATTTTTGATGGATAGAGTGTCTTCGGAAGTAACGGTCCCTAGTTTATGGCAAGCAATCCCTGCTTCGGAAAGAATGGTTTCAACCGATGCGTCTTTGGCTTGGAAAACTATTCCCGCATTCTCTGAGAACAGCAATTTTACGGCATCTTCTTCCCCAATACTCGATAAATCCAAATTGGCTCCCAAATCCACATCTGCAAAGCACATCTCCAACAAAGTGGTAATCAAACCTCCGGATGCCACATCGTGGCCGGCTAGAATTTTACCGGCCCTGATAAGGTCCTGGATGGTATTGAAGACTTTTTGCACATAATCTGCATCAGCAACTGTCGGAGCCTCGTTCCCAATTTCGTTAAGAATTTGTGCAAAGGAGGAACCGCCTAGTTTATAGGTGTCTTTGGAAAGGTTGATATAATAAATATCCCCCCCATTTTTTTGTAGAACGGGTTCCACAATTTTATTGATATCATCACAATTTGCACCAGCGGATATGATTACGGTTCCGGGTGAAATTACCTCTCCATCCTTATACTTTTGTTTCATGGAAAGGGAATCCTTCCCGGTTGGAACATTGATACCCAATGCAATGGCAAATTCCGAAACCGCTTCAACAGCTTCATACAATCGTGCATCCTCCCCTTCATTTTTACAGGGCCACATCCAGTTCGCAGAAAGGGAGACTGATTTTAATCCATCCTTAAGAGGAGCCCAAATAATATTGGTCAAGGCTTCAGTAATACTGTTTCGACTCCCTGCCACTGGGTCGACCAAACCAGAAATAGGGGAGTGGCCAATGCTAGTGGCTATACCTTCTTTTCCTTTAAAGTCAAGGGCCATGACACCACAATTGTTCAATGGAAGTTGTAGGGGACCCGTACACTGCTGCTTCGCAACCTTACCACCCACACAGCGGTCCACTTTGTTGGTCAACCAATCTTTACAGGCCACGGCTTCTAGTTGGAGTACTTGTTCCAGATAATCATGGAAATACTCCAAAGCATAGGAAAGTCCCGGGTAATTTCGCGGAATGGTTGCATCCTGCATAATAGTCTTTGGTGAACTTCCGAACATGTCGGATAGCTCCAAATCCATTGGTTTATCACCTGTTTTTTGGGAAGCAAAGGTAAATCGATGATCGCCTGTTACCTCGCCTACATTGTACATGGGCGAACGTTCCCTGGCAGCGATTCGGTCCAATAGATCCATGTCCTTTTGACCAATCACCAAGCCCATACGCTCTTGGGATTCGTTGCCAATAAGTTCTTTGGCCGATAGGGTGGGATCCCCTACTGGAAGTTTGTCCGTGTTGATAGTACCCCCTGTTTCCTCTACCAGCTCAGAGAGGCAGTTGAGGTGTCCGCCCGCACCATGATCGTGAATGGACACAATAGGATTATCATGACTTTCCACCAATCCTCGGATGGCGTTGGAAGCTCTTTTTTGCATTTCAGGATTGGAGCGTTGCACGGCATTAAGCTCAATGGCAGAACTGAATTCCCCGGTGTCAGCACTAGATACAGCTGCACCTCCCATTCCAATACGATAATTGTCACCACCCAGAATGACTATTCTGTCTGCCTTTTTTGGAGTATCCTTTAAGGCTTGCTCACTCTTGCCATATCCGACTCCTCCAGCTAGCATTATCACTTTGTCAAACCCTAGTTTTCGAGCGTCCTCTTTATGCTCAAAGGTAAGTACGGAACCTGCAATCAAGGGTTGCCCAAATTTGTTACCAAAATCGGATGCTCCATTGGATGCCTTGATCAAGATATCCATTGGGGTTTGGTATAACCAATTCCGCTCTTGCATTCCTTTTTCCCAAGGTCGATTTTCTTCCAGCCTGGAATAGGATGTCATATATACAGCAGTACCAGCTAGCGGTAGTGACCCTTTACCTCCTGCCAAACGATCCCGTATTTCGCCCCCGGAACCTGTTGCAGCGCCATTGAAAGGTTCCACGGTCGTTGGAAAGTTGTGGGTCTCGGCTTTTAACGATAGCACTGAATCAAATTCCGTTTCTTCATAATAGTCAGGTTTGTCAGCACTTTTAGGTGCAAACTGAACCGCTTTGGGTCCCTTTATAAAGGCCACATTGTCTTTATAGGCCGAAACAATGTCGTTGGGATTTTCTTGGGAGGTCTTCTTGATCAGTTTGAAAAGGGAACTTGGTTTTTCTTCTCCGTCGATTACAAAAGTCCCATTAAAAATTTTGTGGCGACAGTGTTCGGAGTTTACTTGGCTAAAACCAAACACTTCTGAATCTGTCAGTTTTCTTCCAATTTTTTCTGAAAGCCCTTCCAAATATTTTACCTCCTCATCGCTCAAGGCCAAACCTTCTTGTTGGTTGTAGGCCGAAATATCATCGATTTCCAAAATGGGCTCGGGAGTAATATTTATGGTATAAAGGCCCTGGTCCAACTTCCCATATTTTTGGAACAGCATGGGGTCATAATCCTGATAATCCTCTTCGACTGCGCTGAATTCTTCAATCCGAAGGATTCCGGTCACTCCCATATTTTGGGTTATTTCCGTGGCATTGGTACTCCATGGGGTAATCATTGCAGCACGTGGGCCAACAAAAAAGGCGTCAAGAGACGCCGAGTTTATCTTAGGTTGGTTGCCGAACAACCATGTCAGTTTTTGAATGTCCTTTGAAGTAATTTCTTGTGCAGTCTGGACGGCAAAAACTTTTTCTGCCTCGTCCCCGAAGAAATGAATCATATCAGCGTATCAATTGAGCGGTTCAAGAAAGTGCAAATTTACATTTTTAAATGCGATTCCGTATCAAGGTCCCAAACAGTTTTCAACCTTTGTTTGTTAATAGATTCGTTCTTCAATTATCAATTAACAATTATCAATAACCAATAACCAATAATCAATAACCAATAATCAGTAATAAAGCATTACCCAATTGCAATTGATAATTGAAAACTGTTTATTGCTCATTGAATATTGTTCACTGTTTTTTAAGCAATGCCATGTAAAATCCGTCAAAGCCTTTTTTGGATGCATATACATTTTCCTCCTTGACAAGCTCGAATCCCTTGCCAGCTTCCGATTCCATGAAAGCTTTTACCTGTGCCGTGTTTTCTTGTGGCAGAATTGAACAGGTGGCGTAGACCATTTGCCCCCCCTTTTTGAGCATCTTACTATAGTTTTGGAGAATATCCTGTTGTACTCCCATGATTCGCTCCAAGAACTCCGGTTGCAGTTTCCACTTGGAGTCTGGATTTCTTCGGATAACCCCTAATCCGGAACAGGGAGCATCCAAAAGCAGCCGGTCCGCACTGTTATGGAGTTTTTTTATAACCTTGGTGGAGTCGATGACCCGGGTTTCTACATTGTGGACACCGTTTCGCCTTGCTCGGACCTTTAACTTTTTGAGCTTACTTTCATAAATATCCAAGGCAATCAGTTGGCCCTTGTTCTGCATTTGAGACGCTAAGTGTAGCGTTTTTCCACCGGCTCCTGCACAAGCATCGATAACGCGATGGCCGGGTTCCACTTCCAGAAAGGGAGCGATCAGTTGGGAGGAGGCATCTTGGACTTCAAATAGTCCATCTTTGAAAGACTCAGTAGTAAAGACGTTTTTCCGCTCCGTGAGTTTTAGGGCATCCCCATACCCAGGTATTGCTTCAGTATCAATGCCCTGGTCTTGCAGAGCGGCCTGCAATGCCTCTTTTTTGGTTTTCAGGGTGTTGGTTCGGAGAATTACTTCTGCTTGCTTGTTTAAGGCAGCAATTTCTTGGGTCCAAAGTTTTTTTCCCAAGGACTTTTCCCCAAGTTGGTCTATCCAATCCGGCACGGATTCCCTAAACTTTCTGATTTTTGAAAGTTCGTCAAACCTGCCTTTTATCCTGCGTTCAGGGGTTCCTTCCAGCTGTTTCCAATCCGGGATTCGAATACCTCTAAGCACGCACCAAACAGCGAACATTCGAAATAAATGTGGCCTGGAATACGGTTCGTGGACCTCAGCTATTTCGGCATATAGTCGCTTCCAGCGGACAATATCATAAGTGGTTTCTGCAATGAATCCTCTATCCCTTGCACCCCATCGCTTATCGTACCTCAGCACTTTCTCTATAACCTTGTCGGCATATTCATTTTCATTGAAGATCAGGTTGAGGGCGTCTATAACGGCAAATACCAAGTTTCGGTGTAATCGCATCTTAAAAATTAAGAAATGCAAAGGTATGGTTTCTAGGAAGATTCCAATTACATTTGGGAAAACCCATTTTGCATGAAATATTCGGTATTGGTTTTATTGCTAATTGTTGGCACAGCCTGCTCAACGGGAGAAAAGCGAAAGCCATTTACTTCCGTCCATATACAACCTGTTTTGGAGGACTCGGTAAGTATACGGGCCATCGAATTTTTGGATAGGAATACCCTTGCTTTTGCAGGAAGCAATGGAATGTTTGGAACCGTGGATGTTAAAACGCAAAATGTACGCAGCAATACACAGCAACACGATTCCCTGTTTCCGGAATTTAGGGCCGTAGCGAAGACTTCCAAGGATTTTTTTATGCTCTCAGCTGGGAACCCGGCGTTGGTTTACAAAACAGGCGAGTTTGGTAAGATGGAGTTGGTCTATAAAGAAGAAGGGGAAGGTGTTTTTTACGATTCCATGAAGTTTTGGGATGACAAGGAGGGGATAGCCATTGGAGATACCATGCAAGGGTGCCTGTCCATAATCTTGACCGAGGATGGAGGGAAGCATTGGCAAAAGTTACCCTGTTCGCGATTACCACCAGCTGATGAAGCGGAAGGCGCATTTGCCGCCAGTAATACCAATCTTGCCATAATAGGGGACAAGGTATGGATTGCCACCACAGGGGGAAATGTCTATTCTTCAGGGGATAGGGGAAAAAACTGGACCAAGACTTCAACTCCCATAGTACAGGAGAAACCTACTGAGGGAATCTATTCCATCGACTTTTACAATGGTAAAATTGGCTTTGCCATTGGTGGGGACTATACCCAGCCCGAATCAAACAAAGCGAATAAGATAGTTACCCAAGATGGGGGTTTGTCATGGCAATTGGCGGCAGATGGCGCAGAGCCAAACTATAAAAGTTGTGTGCAGTTTGTGCCAAATACCGGAGGAAAAGGTTTGGTTGCCACGGGATTTACAGGAATTTCCTATTCCCATGACGGTGGGGTAAACTGGAATAAACTTAGTGATGAAGGGTTCTATTCCCTTCGTTTTTTGAACGACACCATTGCCTACGCCTCGGGCAAAAACCGCATTGCCCAATTGGTGTTTAAATAAAAGAAGCGACGATTGAAACCGCCGCTTCCTTTGCTAACTAAAAACCAACCTAACTAAACGTTGACCACCACAAAGTGGCGTCCTGATTTTTTATACCAGATTCCTCTGTATTTATATAATTTTCTTCCATTTACCACAACAACCCTTCGGGCGCTGGGCAATCGCTTTACACGGATTCCCCTAGGGGCGGCGCAGACCACATATTTTGGTCCACGGGCCTTGTACCAAACGCCATCGGCAAAATAGAAGTTGGTTTTCTTGTGTACTACAACTTTGGGTTTTTTAATAGTAGTAACAATGGTTCCGTGTTTGGGATATACTCGCACAACTGTTTTTTGGGCACTAACTACCATTGTTCCTAAAAGTGCCAAGCTTATGAGTATTGTTTTTAATGCTTTCATAATGTAGATTTTTATGGGTTTTAGTTCTTTGACCACTGTTTTATGAGATGGTTTAAATAAAAAAGGAGCCAATTGGCTCCTTTTTGTGTATTTGGTCGAAATCTGAGGTTATCCACTTCCCATTCTACGTTTGCGCATTTGTTGTAATAGGCGTTTTTTGAAGTCCTCCTCCGCTTTTAGGAGCAAGAGGGTCTTTTTGGGAGAGATCACATTTTTTATCCTGGCGATAAAATCCTGTTCCGCATCGTATTTGGCTTTTTGGATAGTCGAATATTGTTCCAATAGGGAAGCAGATTCACTATCTGATAAATCCTGCACCAAGGCTACGCGAGACCGCAATTCCAGACGCTCTTTTCTTCGTATTTCCTCTAGTTTGGCTTCGTATTCGTTATAAATTGGCCAAAAGTCTTGGGCTTCCAGGCTCGTAAGATTCACCCGTTCGGTGATAAACGCGATTTTTAAGGTTCTGATGCGTTCCCTAGCCGGTCCTTGTGCAAAACTCCAAGATGTTGCCAGTACAAAGGCGAACAATAGTAGTAGTTTTTTATTCATAGTCATCATAATCCAAATTTAGGTCTTCAAAATCCTCCACATTCTCATCCAAATATTCCATGATATTTTCTTCCCCTAAGGTATTGTCGAGCATATCAAATAGTTCTAGATTCTCATCAGCCACCACTTCTGCTATTTCATAGGAGCTTAAGCTAAATTCTGTAGATTCCAGATATGCATCAATTTCCGAGCTGGCCAAATCGTCAAAAGTTATTTCAGAATTGGAATTCCACGTCAATCCAAAAAATAACAGCAAAACGGCGGCTACGGCTGCAATGCTATAGTAATACTTTTTATAAGAGTTTATTGAAATGACTTTGGTGTCCTTTGCTTCAATTTTGGCAATCAGTGCCGGGGTAATGTCTTCAAAATAGGCCTCTGGAACGGCAAAACCATCAGATTTAGGAATGAGGGATTCGCTCTGAGGATTTTCCTCGGAATGGATTTTATCCATTAACCGGTCATGAAAGTTCTCAAAATAGCCCTCGGGGGTTTTGAATTTATTTTTTTTGTCTTTTCCCATCTTTTCTGGTTAGACCAATAAAACCTTAAAAGGTTTAATCGGCTTTAAGATACGCTTCAATTTTCTTTACGGCCAAGTGATAGGAGGTTTTTAAAGCTCCCACAGAGGTTTCCAGTGCAGCCGATATTTCATCATACTTCATGTTCTGAAAGTATTTCATGTTGAAAACCAACTTTTGCTTATCTGGAAGGGTGGCCAAGGCCCTTTGTAATTTCAACTGGATTTCATCACCTTCAAAATACACATCGGACTGCAAATTTTCCACCAAGGACATTTTCAGCTCCTCATCACTGATCCCGGCCTTTCTTGATTTTTGTTTTAAAAATGTCAAGGACTCATTGGTTGCAATGCGGTACATCCAAGAATACAATTTACTATCCCCTTTAAATCCGTCAATGTTTCTATAGACTTTGATAAAGGTGTTTTGGAGTACATCGTCGGCGTCATCATGATTCAAAACAATACGACGTATATGCCAATACAGCCTTTCCTTATAGGTGTTGACCAACACTTCAAAGGCTTTGGCTTGACTTTCCTTTTGTTTAAGCTCCTGTACTAAGGTCTCCTCAGCAATCAATTTTTTGTCGATTTGATGCTATGACTAAGGTAAAGGAAAAAGGTTTAAATTTTATTTAGACGTGAGACGTGAGACGTGAGATATTGAATGTTGGATGTTAGATGTCCAGTGTTCTCTGTTGGATTATTGGAATTTGGTAATTTGAGCTTGCGCTTGAACTTGAACCTAACCCAAATTCTGCATTTCCACCAATTTCCTATATCCCTTTTTAGATTTCATGAGTTCTTCATGAGTTCCTTGTTCTATAATCTTCCCTTTGCTAAGTACCACAATGGTATCGGCATTTTGAATGGTGGAGAGTCTATGGGCAATAACAATGGAAGTTCGATTTTGCATCATTTTTTCCAGGGCTTCCTGTACCAACTTTTCGCTTTCGGTATCCAAAGCGGAAGTGGCCTCGTCCAAAATCATGATGGGAGGATTTTTTAGGACCGCTCGGGCAATGGACAGTCGTTGTTTTTGTCCACCGCTGAGTTTGTTTCCGCTATCTCCGATATTGGTGTCATATCCATCTGGAAGGTCCAAGATAAAATCATGGGCGTTGGCCACTTTGGCCGCTGCTATAATCTCTTCGTCGGTGGCACTTTCCTTGCCCAGACCAATGTTTTTCTTGACGGAATCGTTAAACAAAATGGAGTCTTGGGTTACTAGTCCCATGAGTTCCCGCAGGGATTTTTTGGTAATATCCTTGATATTGGTCCCATCAATAAGGATCTCTCCCTTGTCCACATCATAAAAACGGGTCACCAAGTTGGCAAGGGTACTTTTCCCACTCCCGGATTGTCCTACCAACGCTACCGTATGCCCTTTTTTAACCTGTAGGTTGAAATTCTCCAGGACATAGTCATCCTCATATTTAAAGGAAATCCCATTAATGGCGATATCCTGGTTAAAATCGGATTTTACCTGAGCATTTGGAACATCGGTAATAGGATTTTCGGTCTCCAGTACTTCAAAAATACGTTCCGCGGAGGCATTTCCTTTTTTAATATTGTAGTTGACTGTGGTAATGGCCTTAACCGGATTGATGATGGTATAAAACAGCCCGATGTATCCCATAAATTCTTGGGGTGTGAGGGGACTTTGCTCTCCAAAAACCAAGCTTCCTCCATACCATAGGACGGTTATTACCACAGTAACCCCCAAAAATTCACTGAACGGAGAGGCTAGCCCTTTGCGCTGTAAAACGGCGGTCATGATTTTTTTGAACCGTTGGGTGGAATCCGTGAATTTTTTAGAGAACCTACCTTCTGCGTTGAATCCCTTGATTATTTTCAGGGAGCCCAGGGTTTCTTCCACAAAAGACAAAAATATCCCTGTTTCCTTTTGGGCTTCCAAGGATTGAGATTTTAATTTTTTTCCTACGATTGAAATCAAAAAGCCTGCAATAGGCAAAAAGATAAAGACGAACAAGGTCAATTGGGCACTTATGGCCAACATCGAGATCAGTACGATGACGATGGTAATGGGTTCTCGCGCCAAGGCCTCCAAGGAGTTGATGATGGAGTTTTCCACTTCTTTTACGTCGGCAGTCATCCGAGCCAGTAAATCCCCTTTTCGGGCCTCCGAAAAATAGCCTAGGGGCAGGTTTAGGGTTTTATGGTATAGATCATCTTGGATATCCTTCACCATTCCTGTTCGGAGATAGGCCAAAACATACATGGCAGCGTAGCGGAAAAGATTTTTCAATAAGAAAATCACGATACTGGTGATGCAAATAAAAACTAGTGCCGCTAAGGGTCCTTCATCATCTACTTTTACAGTAAGAAAATGGTTCAGGGAATTTTCAAGATATTCTTTCAGATTTCCCATTCCCTCATAAACTGGGGCTGTTTCCACTTTTTCCTGGGTTCCAAAAAGTATGCCCAGAGTTGGGATAAAAATGATAATCGATAATACGTTGAAAATCGAATACAGAATATTGAAAAGTATGTTCAGCAGGCCATATTTGCGGTAAGGACCCGCAAAACGGAGAATCTTCTTAAAGTAATTCATTCATTACAAATTCAATTCGGAAACGATACCTTCCAATTTAGCATCCAACTGCGAACTTACTGTTTTGTAATCGGCAGCATTTTCTAACTTGGCGTTGGTGCTCATATAAAACTTGACTTTTGGTTCGGTTCCGCTAGGTCTTGCGGCAATTCGTGTGCCATCTTCGGTCTCGTAGATCAAAACGTTTGATTTTGGCAGGTCTATGGTCTTTTCCTCTCCAGTTTGTACATTTTTGGCAGTTGAGGTGTTGTAATCCTCTATCCAAACCACCTTGGAACCTTGTACGGATTCTACCGGATTTTCTTTAAAATCCTTGAGCATTTGTTTGATTTCTACGGCCCCGCTAATCCCTTTTTTGGTTAATGAGATTAGTTTTTCCTTGTAAAAGCCAAAGCTCACATAGCTATTGATCAATTCTTCATAGAAAGAGCTTCCGTTTGCCTTGGAACTCGCCGCAATCTCGCAGGCTAGTAGGGTAGAGGTGACCGCATCTTTGTCCCGAACAAAATCACCTACCATATATCCGAAACTCTCCTCTCCTCCGCCAATAAATTGCGAATCTGGGAAGTCCTTGATCATTTTGCCGATCCATTTAAAACCGGTCAATGAGGTTTTGCACTCCACGCCATAGGCTTTCGCCATTTGGGCCATCATAGGGGTGGATACAATGGTTGAGGCCACAAATTCGTTACCCTTAAATCCTTTTTCCTTGAAGCGGTCCAATAGGAATTTGGTCATCAAGACCATCGTCTGGTTCCCATTGAGCAGTTCCATTCTTCCTTCCAAGTTTCTAACGGCGATTCCCAGACGGTCACTATCAGGGTCGGTTCCCACCACCATATCTGCGCCAATTTCCTCGGCTTTTTCGATGGCCATGGCCAGGGCGGCCGGTTCTTCTGGGTTGGGCGATTCCACAGTTGGGAATGCTCCGTCGGGTTCGGCTTGTTCCGCGATAACGGTAACATTGTTATATCCTGCCCGCTTTAGTACTTCTGGGATGGCGGTGATGGAGGTCCCGTGCAGCGAGGTGAATACAATCTTAAAATTTTCCTTCCCTGGGGCGTTAAAGTTGCCATTGTTTACCGAGGCCTCAAAAAAAGCTTCGTCCACTTCTGTGTCGATCTGTTCAATAAGGGAAGGATTGGAATCGAATTTAATGTCTTCAAAAGATAGGGCCTCAATTTCTGCAATGATTTCCCCATCTTGTGGAGGTACGATCTGACAACCATCGGACCAATACACTTTGTAACCATTGTACTCCGGCGGATTGTGGGAAGCTGTCAGTACAATTCCAGCATCACAACCCAAATGCCTTACCGCAAACGAAAGTTCTGGTGTGGTACGGAGTTCGGAAAAAAGAAACACTTTGATGCCATTGGCAGAAAAAACTTCGGCAACGGTCTTGGACAAAGTGTCAGAGTTATGGCGACAGTCGTATGCAATCACTACTTTAACTTCCTTGTCACCATATACCTTTTTAAGGTAATTGCTTAGCCCCTGCGTATTTTTTCCGAGGGTATATCTGTTGATTCTGTTGGTTCCCACGCCCATTACCCCACGCATACCTCCTGTGCCAAACTCGAGATTTTTATAGAAACGTTCCTTGAGTTCCTCAGTGTCGTTTTCCATTAAATGTTGAATCTCTTTCTTGGTATCGGCATCAAAAAAATCGGATAGCCAGGTCTGTGCGGTTGTGGTAATCGAATCCATGAATTGTAATGTAGTATTTTCCCGTTAAAAGTACGAAGAATCTGAAATTGCGCCCCTTCTAAATATTAATTTTATTGGAGATGCTGTAACGGGTGTCATTTTTTCTTGAACGCACCATAATCTCTCCTAAAAAACCGGCTAAAAAAAGTTGGGTACCTATGATCATTGCAGTCAGGGCAATATAAAACTGTGGGCGGTCGGTGATCAAACGACCTGTTGGGTTAAGAAACAATTTGTCAACGCCGAGATAAATGGAAAACCCAAAGCCGATTAAAAACATGATAACCCCGAGCGCCCCGAACAGATGCATGGGGCGTCTTCCAAACTTGGATACAAACCAGATGGTGATCAAATCCAGGAAGCCATTGATAAATCGCTCTGCCCCAAATTTGGTGCTGCCATATTTTCTGGCCTGGTGTTGCACCACTTTTTCAGTGATTTTCGAAAATCCAGCGTTCTTGGCCAACACCGGTATATATCTGTGCATCTCACCATAGACCTCAATGTTTTTAACGACAGCTTGATTAAAAGCCTTTAGGCCGCAATTGAAATCGTGGAGGCGGACTCCCGAAGTACGGCGTGCTGCCCAATTGAAAAGTTTGGAGGGTATATTCTTGGCGATAACCGAATCGTAGCGTTTCTTTTTCCAGCCTGAAACGATATGAAATCCCTCTTCCTTGACCATTTTGTAAAGCTCTGGAATCTCCTCAGGATTGTCTTGTAAGTCGGCATCCATGGTTATGACCACTTCGCCGAGGGCGGCTTTAAACCCAGCGTGCAACGCTTGGGACTTCCCATAATTTTTTAGGAACCGGATCCCCTTTACATTAGCGTTGGCACTGGACAACTTTTCGATGGTTTTCCAGGAATCGTCGGTGCTTCCATCATCAATAAAAATAACTTCATATACAAAACGATTGGACTGCATAACAGATGCAATCCAATCATGGAGTTCAATTAGGGATTCCTGTTCGTTAAGTAAGGGGATTACAATGGAAATTTGCATTGTTGCTTTCTGGAATTCCCTTCAAAAGTAGCATTTTTTGGCTTAGTAAGCGGGTTTGTCCTTTTTCATGATAAGACCGGCAATGAGGCTTACCACAAATCCAAAAACCACCGAAATAATCATAAAAACCGCCATGATAACCCAGAAAAAACGCTTTTGCATTTCAATTCCCTGATTGACCTGTTCTGCGGTCAGGTTGGGATTCTGTTCCATCATCTGTTGTTTTCCCACTTCATAGGCCTCCTCCATAAAATTTGGCTCAATGATGTTAGAAAAGATTAAAAAATAAATAGTGCCCACTACAAAGCTGATAGCTGCTACGCCCGCTCCCATTTTTAGGGCGTCAATTAAATTGAGATAACCCCCGTTGGCTTTTTTGTATTGCATAACTGCCAACACAACAAAGATGGCCAGAATGGCAAACTGAACAGCTTGGATGCCCATACTTCTTTCGTGATGCATATCGGCAAAATAGAGCATGAGGGAAAACACGATTCCCGCAGCTCCTGCCAAAGCACCAAAATTTAGTGAGAACCGGCCCACTTTTGGTTTATTTTCTTCCATTTTATTCGAAATTAAAGGTTGTTAGCAGTATGTTAGTGATAGTTGTTAAGGTTTTGTTACAGCTAAAGTTAGATTTTTTCTTTTTTAATGGATTTAGGTTGTTGTTCTAAAAGAAATCATTAAATTTGCACCTCGAAAATTCTGAGATTAAGTATTTAAGGCGATGAGAAAAGATATACACCCAGAGAATTATAGATTGGTAGCATTTAAAGACATGTCAAATGACGATGTTTTTATCACAAAATCTACCGCTGAGGCCAAGGAGACCATTACCGTTGATGGGGTAGAGTATCCGTTGGTTAAATTGGAAATCTCAAGAACTTCCCATCCTTACTATACTGGGAAGACCAAGTTGGTCGATACCGCTGGTAGAATTGACAAATTCAAAAATAAATACAAGAAATTCAGCAAGGAAGAAAAGAAGGCGGAATAGTCGAATTTTCTTAATAAATATATAATGCGCCCTTGATTTTTAATCAAGGGCGTTTTTTATTTTTACATCCAGAAACAACCAATATGAATTATATCCTTGCCGACGGCCCAAGAAGGGATGCGCTACTTCCCTTTACATTTACCAGACCAGTTGCGGAGATACGAATAGGAATATTGACCATAAAGGAAAAATGGGAACGACGCCTCAATACTCCAGTGAGTTTTAAAACCGAGGAATACCTTTCTGAAAAGTTTCCCATGGTTTCGGAAAAGGAAAACATCATCATTGACGGTTCCATTGTCCCGGATAAGGGATTATCGGAAATGGTTCAATCCCTCGTAGGGAATGAGGCCATTCAATACGGAGACAGGGTTGTAGCTTACCATACCACTGCCCCTAGTTCCGAACCCGATTTCTCTAAATACAAGATAAAAGAGTACCATGGCGACTTGATCACAGTTGATTTTACCTGGGATATTTTCTCCAAAAATGGAGAGGCGCTTCAAGCCGATTATGATTTTCTTACGGAAGGAAGGCAAAGTGCCCCTATTTCGAATACCAACAAACTTATCGCTTCGGACAACATTTTTTTGGAGGATGGTGCAAGCGTTGAACACAGTATTTTGAATGCCTCTGAGGGCCCAATCTATGTGGGTGAAAATGCCCAGATTTGGGAAGGGGGACTTATTCGAGGTGCATTGGCCCTTTGCGATAGTGCCGTGGTGAAGATGGGAGCCAAAATTTACGGACCTACAACCGTTGGACCCCATGGAAAGGTGTGCGGAGAGATAAGCAACTCTGTTATTTTTGGCTATTCCAGTAAGGGACATGAGGGATATTTGGGCAATGCTGTGTTAGGGGAATGGTGCAATATTGGCGCAGATTCCAATAATTCAAACTTAAAGAACAATTATGCCAAGGTGCGTATGTGGAATTATGAGACGGAGACCTTTGATCATACGGGACTTCAGTTTTGTGGCCTAATGATGGGAGACCATAGCAAGACCGCAATCAACACCATGTTCAATACAGGGACGGTAATTGGGGTAAACTCCAACATTTACGTTCCAGGATTCCCGAGAAACTTTATTCCAAGTTTTAGTTGGGGTGGAGCCTCCGGATTCTCAACATATATGCCCAAAAGAGCCTTTGAAGCCGCCAAGGTTATGATGTCCAGAAGAGGAAAGGAGTTTGATGACAAAGAGGCTCGAATTTTGGAGCATGTTTTTGAACTCACAAAAAAGTGGAGAAACTACTAGCATTTTCATTTGGATTCGTTTGTGGCCTAAGAATCCCAAGTTATGGCCAAATTGTTTTTGATCGAGTACCTTAAGACGGATTGAAGATGCCCTCTGGTTTGTTTCATTTACAATTAACTACCTTGTTCAAATACAACAAATCAAACAAAATGAGATTTTTCACAAGCATTGCCCTTTTGATTTTAATTGTCTCTGGCTGTAAACCTGAAACAGAGAATCTAGTAAAAACACAACTCAATACAGAACCAGAGAAGGAGGCCATTAAATCCACACTTGTTGCCATGTGGGACGCCATTGAACAGGGAGATGTGGAACGTTATGCTACCTATGTACATCCAGATTTCACACAATTTGGGGAAACCGATTCCATTCTTAGCGTAGGGAAAGAAACGGAAGTCAAGGGTGTGGCAGCATGGGTAAAGGACTCCGAGGGCATTCATACCGAAATGGATGAGCCGTTGGTGACGGTAAAAGGCGATGTTGCTTGGATCACCTATTATTGGCGTGACTATGGCATCACAAACGGGGAACCATTCAACTCGAGAGGTAAGTCCACCAGGATTTTTGTGAAAGAATCGGGTAAATGGCTATGTATTCATGGGCACTACACCCTGTTATAAGAGTGCACTAAATGAAATCATCAAAACCGTCCCGTTAATCCGTTTGGAGAACTTTCACCATTTCTTGTGCAATAAGCGCATATCCTTTACTGTTCGGATGTAGCCCGTCCGTAAAGAGGGATTCGTCCAACGCTCCATTTTCAAGCAACAGGGGAGTACCAATATCTGCATAATGCACATTTTCGCCATCTGCTATTTTCGAAATTTTAAGGTTTAGCTTTTTGATGTCTTCCTCCTTATCGGTTCGGGGTAAAATTCCCATGATGAACAACTTGCTCTTCGGCTGTCGTACTTGGATTGCCTGTATCAAATTTTGGAGACCCTCCAAAATCTCGGATTCGCTGTTGAGATGCAAATTATTGGTCCCAATCATTAACACAACCTTTTCGGCCTCAAATCCGTCCAATTCATCATGATGTACCCGCCAAAGTACATTTTCGATACGGTCCCAACCAGATCCAAAATTTTGTATGCCCAAAGGAACCATGACCGATTTCCAAGAATCTGCTCCATTGACTATGGTGGAAGCGGGCGTTCCTCCCCAAAAATTGATTATGGAATCTCCAAAAAGACAGATTTTGGGTGGGTTTACCACATTGGATTCCAAAATTTCCTGATGTCTATCCTCCCACTTGTAAACCGAAATATCCCTGCTTTGGGTTGTGGGTACCGTTGTGGAAATTGTCCCAACAGGTTCTTTGAGCACCTCCCGAATCAATTTTTCGTAAGCATCGGTGTATTGGATCATCCCAAAATCGTTGGGGTGGATAATGTCCACGAAAGAATCAAACCCTAGCTGAATTGCGTCTTTGGTCAGAAGGTAAATATCTTCATAGCCGTCCGCTATCAATTGGTCATAAATCTTGGTCAATTCCTGGTTTAAGGGTTCGTACCTCTTTTTGTTTTCCTCGTTGGTAAAATCGTCCGCATAACCCACATGAGCCGTTAGGATTATGGGGGTGTTTGGTCTCTTTTCCCGGAGTTTTTTCACTGCGTTCCAAGTTAGCAGATAGGTGTTATGCCGGGTTGGACTCAAATTTGGTAAGCAATCCAAGATGTATAATTTGGCGTCAATTTCCGACATTAAGTCAATGAGGGCAGGTTCCAATCTTCCGTTGCCGGAGAATCCCAAATTTATAATGGACCGGTCCAGCCGACGCTCGAGTATGTTGGTCCACGCCATCCCGGGTCTCGAGGCGCAAGCTCCTTGACAGATGGAGGTACCGTAAGCCACTATGGGCTTTTCTTTTCTTTGGGGTAACGGCTTTAAAAAAGAGGTTTCCGCTATCCCAATTTCAAGATTTTCGATTTCATTGTAAAGGGGCAAGAAGAGTTGGTATTCCCGACCATATTTGTTGTAAGTTTTCGAATTGGATTCAATGGTGAAGGTATAGGTACTTTCCTTGTCAAGAGCATAAAATCCCCAAAACCGAAGCCAATCTCCATGCTCGGTTTTCCCATATAAATCCAAGCCACTGACGCCAGTTGCAGGCATGTGTGGCATTGAAATCCCACCTTTAAGTGTATATTTTACTTGGATGCTTGGGGCGTTGCTCCAAAATCTAATGGATAGACCTGCTGCCTGTTTTGAAAGGCCCCAAACCGGAGGTCTCACATTTTTCTCTGCTCTTGCGGGAAGTCTGTGGTATTGGGACTTTACCTCTTCAGGCCATGCTTGACCAGATATGACCGGGAATTCGTTTTCGGCCGGATTCCACCAACGTAGATTGGCTTTCTCCTGCGCCGATACCTGAAAAAGGGAGGCTATAAAAGCTAAGAGCAGAATTTTCTTCATTGTATTGTTTTTGGATTGCCTAAACCGACAACGAAAATAACCCAAGTTTTGTGCATTCTCCAAGAAAGTGTGGGTAAGATATCCTTAATAGGACTTATTGGGACCACCCAACATGCGCAACACCTGCCTAACCTTCCTAAGTCCCAATGAATCATTATCTTTGCAGGCCAAAATTCAGTAAGGTTCAATGAACAAAAAGGTCGCATTTTACACTTTGGGCTGCAAGCTAAATTTCTCAGAAACTTCGACCATTGCAAGAAGTTTTGAAAAGGAGGACTTTGATCGTGTGGATTTTGCTGAAAAGGCGGATATCTACGTGATCAATACTTGCTCGGTTACGGAAAATGCCGACAAGCGCTTTAAGACCATTGTAAAACAGGCCCAGAAAAACAATCCGGATGCCTTTGTGGCCGCCGTGGGTTGCTATGCCCAATTGAAGCCCGAAGAGTTGGCTGCCGTGGATGGGGTGGACCTTGTTTTGGGCGCGACGGAAAAATTCAAGATTACCGATTACCTGAACGATCTTTCCAAAAATATGCAGGGAGAAGTCCATTCCTGTGAAATTGAAGATGCGGATTTTTATGTGGGGAGCTATGCCATTGGTGACAGAACCCGTGCTTTTTTAAAGGTCCAGGATGGGTGCGATTATAAATGCACCTACTGTACAATTCCATTGGCAAGGGGCATATCGCGAAGCGATACCTTGGAAAATGTGCTTAAAAATGCCATTGAAATTGCCTCCAAGGACATTAAGGAAATTGTGTTGACGGGTGTAAATATTGGTGATTACGGGAAAGGGGAATTTGGCAATAAGAAGCATCAGCATACCTTCTTCGAATTGGTGCAAGCCTTGGACAAGGTTGAAGGAATTCACAGATTACGAATCTCCTCCATAGAACCAAATCTGCTAAAGAACGAAACCATCGATTTTGTATCCAAGAGTAGGTCGTTTGTGCCGCATTTCCATATTCCATTGCAGAGTGGAAGTGATGAAATCCTGAAGAAAATGCGTCGCAGATATTTGTCGAATCTTTATGTGGACAGGGTAAATCGAATTAAACAGACCATGCCCCATGCCTGTATTGGGGTAGATGTCATCGTTGGCTTCCCTGGGGAGACCGAAGAACAGTTTTTGGAAACCTACCATTTTTTAAATGATCTGGATATTTCCTATCTCCATGTGTTCACGTATTCTGAAAGGGACAACACCTTGGCTTCCGAAATGGAAAATCCAGTACCCAAGAACGTTCGAAGCAAGCGAAGCAAAATGTTGCGTGGCCTTTCGGCCAAAAAGCGCCGTGCTTTCTACGAGGGTCAGTTGGGTAGTACCCGTACTGTTCTTTTTGAAGGCGAAAACAAATCGGGGTACATCCACGGGTTTACCGAAAACTATGTGAAAGTAAAAGCACCATGGAACCCTGGGTTGGTGAATACCTTACACCAAGTGGAACTTACTGAGATAGATGAAGATGGCCTGGTCCGGTTTGAGTTTGTTCCAGAAAGGGTATTGGTATAAAAAAACCTCTCAAAAAGAGAGGTTTCAATTAGTCTTGATTTTTTGGATTAGATACGTATTCCTACTGGGAGCATCTCTTTGTATTGTCTGTTCTTTCTTAAAAAACCTGCAATGTGCGGACTTGTGGGTACCACGCGGAGGTTTTTTTCTTGGATTTCATGCAAAACGGCCTTAATAAATGTTTCTTTAAAACCTTCTTGGGTAATTTCCTCGGGGATGACCAATTTGGTCAAAAATACTTTACGTTCTTGCGAGGAGTACTCAATTTTAGCCAAATGGCCATCAACCCTAGTTTCAAATTGGCGTAAGAAACTATTGTCATTAATTTCCATTTCTGTCATATAGTATTGTTTTAAAATTGACACAGCACATTACCAAAGCGGTAATTGTAAAATCTTCCTTTTGGCTATTTGTTCAAAATCAATGGGGCCTGTTGCAAAAGGGACACAAAATTAGTCAAAAAATTGTTAATTTCCTAGCCCAATTGATATTAGGGAAGAAATGCCCCACTCCAAAATCCACCTTTATTTAATGCCTGGGATGGCAGCCAACCCATCCATCTTCGACGGAATCAATTTACCAAAAGAGACCTTTGAGCTCCATAAATTACAATGGTTTGTTCCTGATAAGGGAATGGACCTGAGGCAATATGCCCAGAAAATGGTTTCCCAAATACCACATAAAAACCCAGTATTGCTCGGCGTTTCTTTTGGTGGGATGTTGGTGCAGGAAATGGCAAAGCTAATGGATGTTCAAAAAGTAATCGTGGTATCAGCAGTTAAGAGCCAGGCCGAACTTCCCAAAAAAATGTGGCTGGCCAAACACACCAAAGCCCACAAGCTTCTACCGACAGGCTTGGTAAACAACGTAGAATTTTTAGCGAGATATGCTTTCGGGGAGAAAGCGACCAAACGGTTGGAACTCTATGAAAAATATTTATCCGTCCGGGACAAAAGGTACATCGACTGGTCCATAGATAACATTGTGAACTGGAACCAAGATACCCCACCTCCTAATCTGGTGCACATCCACGGGGATAAAGATGCCGTATTTCCCATTGCAAATATCAAAGATTGCATGGTGGTCAAAAACGGAACCCATACCATGATCATCCATCGCGCGAGATGGTTCAAGGAGCATCTTCCGGCAATTATTTTAGAAGAAGGAAGTTCTATATAGTATCTTTATCCAACAATAAGGTGTACTATGAAACAGATTAAAAACGTATTGGCGGTAATCGGACTTTTGGTAGTAGTGGGAAGCTTAATTTTTGCAGTACAGTCCAAACCTGAGGATTACGTTCAGATGGAATCAACGGAACAGGAGAGTGAAAACGATAAAAATGTGGCTGATGGGTATCGCATCAGTGCTATCGAAATACCGGAAGACCTCAACTTTGCGGGTGAGCCTGTGCCCTTTGATGACCCTGAAGTCATGGAGCGGGTAGATCGTGAGTTTTTAGTAAACACTTATTGGCAGTCCAATGCCTTGTTGCTGATGAAAAGAGCCAACAAGTACTTTCCCATTATAGAACCCATATTGGCCAAAAATGGTATTCCGGATGATTTTAAGTATTTGGCCGTGGCCGAAAGCGCACTTATTGATGTGGCATCCCCAAAGGGCGCTGCGGGAATGTGGCATTTTATGCGGGCCACCGGAAGGGAATATGGACTCGAGGTCAATGCCAATGTTGATGAGCGCTATCATATTGAAAAATCTACCCAAGCTGCCTGTGAATATATCAACAAATGGAAAAAACGCTTTGGGACTTGGACACTTACCGCTGCATCATATAATGCAGGTCCAGGTGGAGTGCAGAAATACATGAATATCCAAAAAGTGGACAACTATTATGATCTTTTATTGGGCCAGGAGACTGGGCGCTATGTTTTTCGAATTTTGGCCCTCAAGGAAATCCTTTCCAACCCTGATAAGTATGGATTTGAAGTGGGGCAGGAGGATTTTTATAAAACAGTACCCACCTTTTCCGTTCAAGTAGATACCGCAGTCACAAGCTGGGCAGATTTTGCCAAACTTTATGAAATCAACTACAAAATCCTAAAAAGACATAATCCCTGGTTGCGCGAACCCCATTTGAACAATGCTTCCCGTAAAAAATATGTTATTGAGATTCCGAACAAAGGGTATTACCGGAACATGAGTGCTGGGGAATAAAAGACTAAAACCCAAATTTCAAGCACCAATTTCCAAAGCAAAATTGCATTACATTTCACATATGGCTATTGGACATGGCAGACTTTTGAAAACTTATCTAACACATATTAGCGAAAATGAAACATTATACTTGCGCTTCTCCAGCCATTGTAAATAACTTTTGTTAGCTCCATGTGCTTTACTCCTTCTCTAAAAGTCTCTCCACATTCTTATTTAATCGCTTTAATTCCAATAATATTGAGTCTTGTGTTGTCTTTCTACCAGGGTCCAAGAGTTTATCAACAAATTCCAATGCATTGTCAATATTTAACTCTTTGTCAAAATCAATCTTCTGCTTTTGACCTTCAATCTGTTGTCCGTCTTTAAACATTTCAATATCCAGACCAGGGTATACCTCAATTGCCGCTACTCCTAAAAAGTCCTTTGTTAAATATGCTCTTGAATCAGATGGTAGACCATACTCTTTATTAATGGAAATGGTTGTAACAACTTTATTGTCCTGTCCCAGCTTTATTGTTCGCACTTGTCCTATTGTGATGCCATTTAATTTCACTTGTGAATTTGTTGTAAGTCCGTCAGCGTCGTTAAACAAAACCGTTAATTCATAGTCATCACTTGAGAACAAATTACAGCTGGTCAATAAAGTTGCTGTAAGAATTATTTGAAGTGTTTTTACTGTCATTCTACCGTAATTAAATCGTTCAAGTCGTTTTGAAGCATAGGCGCTAACAATTAAGTTAAAAATCATTTTAATGATTTTCTAGCGACCTATAAGTGAAGTTGTGGGTTTTTGAATTGGAAAGCTATGCCAAATTGATGGACGGCCCTTTTGAATTGACGAATCGGTGTATTGCTTAGTTACTGTTCTTGAGAAACGATAATAAAAAGAGTAGAAGAATTTTGACAAATGTTTAAAAATCTGAATTCCAAGCACCGAATTCCAAAACTAACTTTGGATTACACTAGTCGGTCTCGATTATTAGTAGTTGCATTAGTTAGTACTTACTTTTGCAAGCCTGCCTGCCCCAAGCTTGTCGAATGGTGTGTTTGAACAAGCAATTGCTAATTACAATGGTTAGTGATTGTTACTGTTTTCTTTTTAAGTCTGTAATCAATAGTGGATTCTCTTTTGTTAACCTATCTAGTAAGATCTTAGCTTCTGTCGTTTTAGGATTTTGTTTTAGTTGCTCGTATTCTGTCGTGGTAATTCCTACCATCTGTAAAAACTGAACATGCCCATTGGGCGTCTCAATTATTCCCATTTCAGGATCTTCAATAAATGCAATTGCGGAAATATCAGTTTCCGTATTTAATCTAATTGGGCCATTTGCAGGAATGAAATGGTAATCTTCAAACCACTTTTCACTATTGAAAACATATTTTGCAAGGTTCTGCATTAAGGATATCACCCATTTAGGTTCTTCTTTATCTTCTTCAAATGGGATTAGCCTAAACGTAAATTCAAATCCCCAACCACTAAATTCTTGTCCACAGTTCTCTAAATCATAGTACAAATTGGACATTCCATAGGATACAAAATGGTAGTGGTCTTGTTGATTTTTACTTTCAAATATACTTACACCATCCAAAGGGTCTTCGCCTCCAAGCCCATATTTATCAAGAGTACCATAATGTTTGGGTTCTTGGTTTGTATATAATTCCTCTGTTAGTTTATCTATGCTCAACCAACCAACAGCATCATCTTCTTTAAACTTTTTTTTATACTCGTCTTTATTCATTGTCCCATTTCATTATAACTGCTTACGATTAAGCCAAAAAAATATTTCAAGCGACTAAAATCAAGTTATTGGCTTTTAATCTGAAAATGAATGCTAAATTGACGGATTGCCCTTTTGAATTGACGAATGACTTTGAATCACCCAAATTTTAAAGTACGAAGAAAGTAAAAGGGCCATTCTAACAATCAAATTTCAAAAAAGAAAATTGGTGTTTACGAGCTTGTGTTTGAACTTGAAATTTACGGATCAGATTTTCTTCATTTGCTGCTGCATCATCTTGATCTGCTCTGTAAGCATGTTGTTTTTGTCCAATTTCTTGGCTTCCTGCAGCAATTGTGTGGCTTCGCGCTTTCTTCGCTTCTGCATGGAAATCCCTGCCAAGCTCAACTTGGCCATGGCAAGATCATAATCCATGGTCAATCCTAGCTTAATGGCCTTCTTAAAATACTTCTCGGCCTGGGTAAGGTTCTTTTGTGAATAAATAATACCATGTAGGTAATTGTAATATCCCTGCTGCTTTGTAGTAAGGGCTGCTTCAGGGTTCTTTATTTTGGACAACCATTTTTGGGTACCCTCCATATCTTGCTTTCGCATCCTCAAAAATGCCAACAAGATCATTTCATTCCTGAAATAAAGAAAGATAAAAATCAGGGAAAGCAATATTAGCGAGATACCATTGCCAATATAGCCTTCAACGAACTGATAACCGGAATATCCCACGATAAGGGCTGCAATGACTAGTTTTATATTTTTGTTGAACATTTTGAAATGCGGTTTTAGCTGAAATTAGGAGCAGGCAAAAGTACTAAAAACTAAATTAAATATTTTTATTTTGCACTTGTCAAAGTAAAAACTCTTCGTATATTTGCGCCCAGAATTTTTCGGGTAGTTTTATCTCCCATCAACAAAATCCATTAAAAGAGTTCCGAAATGAAAAGAACGTATCAGCCGTCAAAGAGGAAGAGAAGAAACAAACATGGTTTTAGAGAACGCATGGCGACTGCCAATGGTAGAAAAGTTCTTGCTAGAAGAAGAGCGAAGGGAAGAAAGAAAATATCTGTTTCATCAGAACCACGTCATAAGAAATAATGACTGTAAATAACTTTTTAATAAAGGTGCTACTTTTTCAAGATTAGCACCTTTTTTTTGACCTAATTTTGAAAAATTTGATAACGAGTAACCCTATTTAGAATGCCCAAAAGAAAAGATCTTAAATCGATTTTGATTATTGGTTCTGGCCCTATCATTATTGGTCAGGCATGTGAGTTTGATTATTCCGGTTCCCAATCCCTAAGATCCCTTCGCGAAGATGGTATAGAAACCATCTTGATCAATAGCAATCCTGCTACAATCATGACGGATCCGGCCATGGCGGACCATGTGTACCTGAAACCCTTGACCACGAAATCCATTATTGAGATTTTAAAGAATCACCCCAATATTGATGCGGTTTTACCGACCATGGGGGGGCAAACAGCCTTGAATCTCTGTATTGAAGCTGACGAAAAAGGTATTTGGGAAGATTTTGGAGTAGAGATCATCGGTGTGGATATCGATGCGATCAATATCACTGAAGATAGGGAAAAGTTCCGCGAATTGATGTTGAAAATAGGCATCGGAATGCCTCCGCAAGCATCAGCAACCTCCTTTCTAAAAGGAAAGGAAATAGCCCAAGAATTTGGATTTCCATTAGTGATAAGGGCATCATTCACACTTGGTGGGGCAGGGGCATCCATTGTTTATGACCCAGAAGATTTTGACACCCAATTAAGTCATGGGCTGGAAGTTTCCCCCATACACGAGGTGATGATTGATAAGGCTCTAATGGGATGGAAAGAATACGAATTGGAGTTGCTTCGGGATAAAAATGACAATGTCGTCATCATTTGTACCATTGAAAATATGGACCCCATGGGTATCCACACAGGAGATTCCATTACTGTGGCCCCTGCAATGACACTTTCGGATAGGACTTTCCAAAGGATGCGGGACATGGCGATCCACATGATGCGCAGCATTGGGGATTTTGCCGGTGGATGTAATGTACAGTTTGCGGTGAGCCCGGATGAGAAAGAGGATATAATTGCCATCGAGATCAACCCAAGGGTTTCCCGATCTTCCGCTCTGGCTTCCAAAGCAACAGGATATCCAATTGCAAAAATTGCCACCAAATTGGCCATTGGGTATACCTTGGACGAGCTAGACAATCAAATCACCAAATCTACATCAGCCTTATTTGAGCCCACATTGGATTACGTCATCGTAAAAATTCCACGATGGAACTTTGATAAGTTCGAAGGTTCCGACCGAACCTTGGGACTACAGATGAAATCCGTGGGAGAGGTGATGGGAATTGGTCGTTCCTTCCAAGAGGCATTGCATAAAGCCACCCAATCGCTTGAAATCAAACGAAATGGGCTTGGCGCCGATGGTAAGGGATACAAAGATTACGACAAAATCATCCAAAAACTAAAAGTCCCAAGTTGGGATAGGGTTTTTGTGCTTTATGATGCCATCCAGCTTGGAATTCCCTTAAAGACCATCCATGATATTACCAAAATAGATATGTGGTTCCTAAAACAATATGAGGAATTGCACTATTTGGAGATGGAGATTTCCAAGTACACAGTGGAAAGTCTCCCAAAGGCTTTGTTGTTGGAGGCCAAACAAAAGGGTTTTGCCGACCGGCAGATTGCCCACATGTTGGATTGTTATGAAAGCGAGGTGCACAAAAAGAGAATGGCGTTGAACATCAACAGGGTATACAAGTTGGTGGACACCTGTGCCGCAGAATTCAAGGCAATGACGCCCTACTATTATTCCACTTTTGAGGAAGAGATAGAAACGGCTGATGGAAAACGTTTTGTGGCTAATGACAGTGAGGTTACTGATAGAAAGAAAATTGTGGTTTTGGGTTCGGGCCCTAACCGGATTGGACAAGGAATCGAGTTTGATTACTGCTGTGTGCATGGCGTTTTGGCCGCCGCGGAATGCGGGTACGAAACGGTAATGATCAATTGTAATCCTGAAACGGTTTCCACGGATTTTGACACTGCGGATAAACTCTATTTTGAGCCCGTTTTCTGGGAACACATTTATGATATCATCCTTCATGAAAAACCGGAAGGGGTAATCGTACAGCTTGGGGGACAAACAGCGCTGAAATTGGCCGAAAAGTTGGATCGCTATGGCATCAACATCATCGGCACTAGTTTTGAGTCCTTGGATTTGGCCGAGGATAGGGGTAGTTTTTCAACCTTGTTAAAGGATAATAATATCCCTTATCCAAGATTTGGCGTTGCTGAGACCGCCGACGAGGCCCTTGAACTTGCCGACGAGCTTAACTTTCCCTTATTGGTCCGGCCGTCTTATGTTCTTGGGGGCCAGGGGATGAAAATTGTCATCAATAAGGAGGAGCTGGAGGCTCATGTGGTGGATTTGCTCCGAAGCATTCCGAACAACAAACTTTTGTTGGACCACTATTTGGATGGAGCCATAGAAGCTGAGGCCGATGCCATTTGTGATGGGGATGAGGTCTATATCATTGGAATTATGGAGCATATTGAGCCATGTGGTATCCATTCAGGGGATTCCAATGCAACCTTACCTCCCTTTAATTTGGGTGAGTTTGTGATGCAGCAGATCAAGGACCACACTAAGAAAATTGCCTTGGCCCTTAATACTGTGGGACTCATCAATATCCAATTTGCCATTAAAGATGACATTGTTTATATCATCGAGGCAAACCCAAGAGCGTCACGGACCGTTCCGTTTATTGCAAAAGCCTATGGGGAACCGTACGTAAACTATGCAACCAAGGTGATGTTGGGAGAGAAAAAGGTAAAAGATTTTGAATTTAAGCCGCATTTGGACGGTTATGCCATCAAACAACCGGTGTTCTCGTTCAATAAATTCCCCAATGTGAACAAGAACTTGGGTCCAGAAATGAAAAGTACAGGAGAAAGTATCCTGTTTATAGATAGTTTGAAGGATGACGATTTCTACAACCTATACTCGCGTAGAAAAATGTACCTGAGCAAATAATTTCCGGAATCAATCCTGTATTTGAATGGCATCGCAGGTACCTGAAAAAGGTACCCCGTTGTAGCCAAAGGCATAGGTGATCAGTCCAACATATACGGTGTTCTCAAAAGAGGGTGCCGTTCCTGGTAAATCCCCTGTTTCGTTGTACATTATCCAGTCATCCGCAACGGATTCGTACTCCAAATTGGGCAATTGCCAGTATACTTTTATGGTCCGATTTTCGAGTCCCACAATTCTAATGTCGGCCCTTCCGTCGGGTACTGTATTAGCGCCGATATCGTTTACACTGGAATTTCCGTTCAGGGTGTTTTTTCCTTCGATGGTAAAATGTGTATTACCTCGATGACCAACCACCACATGTGCTGAATTTACATCGTTTAAGTCTTCTACATGAACCTGGACACCGCAGAAAATGTAAAGAGAGCCGGAGGGCGTTGGTGCAGTTTGTGAATCTTCCAAGGTTCCAATGCCAATATTACGGGCAATAAATTCGAATGGGAAGGAAACCTCCTTGGCATCCAATCTTCCTTGCTCATTGTTAAAATGAAGTGTTTTATCATCTTCATTATCGGTGAGTTCCGCTAGGTAACGGCCCTCATTTCGGCCAATATCTGGGAGGGCACTTTCGTTGTTGGTCACAAAATCAACCAAGTCACCTGTTCCTTCAAAATCAAAGAGTTCAAAGGATTCATCGGAAACATTTTCTTGTTCGTCAGATTCGTCTTGATTTTGATCGGCTTGTTCATCATGTTGCTGATTGTCGCCTTCCTCTGAGAAGGGTTCAATTTCCGCGGAGCAGCCCAACAAAAATAACGGCATTGCAATGTAGAATAGTAGGATTTTCTTCTTCATGGTATGGGTAATGGTCTGGAATATAACGGTATAGTGTCTGCATAAAGTATACCGTTCATCGAAAACCAAACCGCATGAAAAAGTGCAGTTGGCACAAGAATTCTTGACTAAAACTGAAAAATTGCGCCAACAATTGTTGGGAAATCAGACCTGAATGTGGGAGCGGTTTATTTCGGATTTTTGTTATCCGCTTGCTCTAGTTTATCCAATCGTTCCATCAAAAGGTCGATGGTTTTGTTCTGCTGAGACAAAACTTCGTTTAGACTTTTAAGACGATCAATTTCTTTTTGCTGTTGAATTGTGTAGAGCGTCAATTCTTCAATTTTTTGCAACAATTTGGCATCCATGATACCAAGATCTATCCCATTTTCCTCAACAGTCTTAGCACTGGGAATGTTTGGAAGATGTCTGTTTTTGGCAATATAATCAGCTACTTCCTCCAAAGACATCAAATTAAACTCCTCTCCAAAAACAAAGTCTGGCCAAGCCCCTTCAAGTTCCACCTTAACTCCTTCGGCGATAACGTTCCCTGCCACGGCCAACATATAGCCTTGGGGATTGGTAGTTCCAATGCTTACGTTCCCAGTGGTATAAGAAATATCGTTTCCTGAAGTCACCCATTGCGAGCTCTCAATGGCGGATCCGTTTAGTAGAATATTGGTTGCGTTCATGGTTCCGGCCACGTCAAGTGTAAAGTTGGGGTCGTTGGTTCCTATTCCAACGTTTCCTGCGGTATAGAAGGCTTCATCCGCGTTCAAGCTCCAAACTTGGCTTGGCAAGGCAGATCCATTCAAAAGGATGTTTGTAGCATTTAAAGTTCCCGCAACATCCAATGTGAAGTCGGGGTCATTGGTTCCGATACCGACATTTCCGGTATTATAAAAGGCCTCATCCGCGTTCAAGCTCCAAATTTGGCTTGGCAAGGCAGATCCATTCAAAAGGATGTTTGTTGCGTTCAAAGTTCCCGCAACATCCAATGTGAAATCGGGGTCATTTGTTCCGATACCGACGTTTCCGGTATTATAAAAGGCCTCATCCGCGTTTAAGCTCCAAACCTGGCTTGGTAATGCAGCTCCGTTCAGGAGGATATTTGTGGCATTGAAAGTACCTGCTACATCCAAAGTAAAGTTGGGGTCGTTGGTTCCGATACCGACGTTGCCAGTCGTATAGAAGGCCTCATCAGCGTTTAAACTCCAAACCTGGCTTGGCAAGGCAGCTCCATTTAAAAGTATGTCTGTGGCATTCAAGGTACCTGCTACATCCAATGTAAAGTTGGGGTCATTGGTTCCAATACCCACATTTCCTGCATTGTAGAATGCCTCACTGGCATTCAAGCTCCACACAGGTTGTTCCAATGCAGAACCGTTTAAAAAGATACTTGTGGCATTCAAAGACCCGTTTACGTCCAAATTAAAACCTGGAGTATTCGTTCCTATACCTACATTGCCAGCGTTATAAAACGCGTCGTTCCCATTGGCACTCCAAAGGGGATTTTCCAAAGGGGAGCCATTTAAAAAGATACTTGTGGCATTCAAAGACCCATTTACATCCAAATTAAACCCTGGGGTGTTTGTTCCGATCCCGACATTGCCTGCGTTGTAAAAGGCGTCGTTCCCGTTGGCATTCCACAAGGGGTTTTCCAAGGGTGAGCCATTCAAGAATATTGTTGTTGCATTTAGAGATCCACTTACATCCAAATTATACCCTGGTGTGTTGGTACCAATGCCCACATTACCTATGTTGTAAAAAATATCATCTGTAACAATGGACCATGGAGAACTTTGAAGTTGTGTTCCATTGAGAAATAGCTCCGATGCGTTGATAGAGCCCATTACCTCCAGATTATAGCCTGGAGTCAAGGTTCCGATACCAACGTTACCCGATGCTGGAAATGAGTTTTGTCCCAGCATTGTTGCTGTGAAAAGAAAAATTAGAACTGTGCTAAATAAAGTAATTGTCTTTCTCATTATCTACCTTCAAAGGGTGTTTATTAATTAAAATTGTAAAGCATGGCAACAAAAGCGGATTACTTATTCGTATTCCCTCAGCTCAAAGGACAAATTGCTAAAATTGTCCGCAAAAGCATTGATGCCATTTTGCAGTTCGATTCGCACTTGGTTGTCTCCAACAATTTCACCCCTAACCCCAGTGTGGGTTGTGGGAGTTGTATAGAAAATTACCGTTTTTGAGATGTCTATGGTCTTGTCCAGGTCGCCAACATACATTCCTTGTGCTTCCCGGGTCCATGTGATGTTTAAATCCAAGGTATTCTCTAAAATTGAACTTTCAGGGTCGTCCGTTCCGGATTGACTGATCAGAGATACATAGGTCAAATAAGGAAGTCCCGATGTGTCCCCATTACACAAGTACTCCGAAGTATCTACTTCGTTGGCATCCAATTCCCCGTTTCCGTTGTCATCCTGACCGGCTTCAAGCAAAAATCCCCCATTCGCACAATTCTCACCAGGTTGCTCAATAATGGTATTGATCAAACTGTTCAGACCGTCGGATCCATCGTTTCCGTCAACACCATTGGAACCGTCCCTTCCATCTAGGCCATTAACACCATCTTTGGCACAACCAACAAGGGTAAGGGCGATTACAAAAAGAATATAAAACCTTTGGGAAAATCTGAATTTCATGGATTTCTCGGGTAAAGGGGTTAAGAGTGGCAAAAGTAGCAATCACTTTTAATTTAAGGAGATACTACGGGCAGAAATGCAGATTTTTTAGACGAACGACATAGATTTTATTCCAAAAGAATAGGAACCCCTCAACTTACCCTTGGTAACCACATTCCCATGGTGGCAGCAAAGGTGCCCAAAGCAGTAATCAAGGTGAGAAGAATCAGCCCTATTGACATGGCAATTTTACCATTTGTTGATGATCTTCGTTCCGCTGAAAAATAGAGTTCCAAAACTGCCAAAGGAATCAAATACTGGGCAAAACCAAGAAATACCAAAAAGGGACCCCGAAAAGTTTCAGGGTCAAATCCAACCGGTTTTCCGTGAACGAAAAGCCAAAACATCAGCCCAATTCTAAAAAACCAAACTCCCGCCATGGACAAAAAGAGGCGCAGTGCCCATTTTCGATGGCTGGAAAGATTCCGTTTTACCGCTGTCCGAATGGCCAAATAGGCAAAGGTCAAAATTAGAACTCCGTTTAAGCTGACACTGATATCCCCGACCAAACCACTAATGGTTCCCTTGGTTATCACCATGTAGATTCCGCTTAAACTTATGAGAAGGGCAGCGGCAATATAAAATCTACCGTTCCAATGGTGGAAACGCGGCAGGGATTTCCGAATTTTTGGAATAAACTGCATAGGTCCACCGACCATGACGATCACTGCGAACAGCAAGTGGATGGCCACCGCGGTATTTCCCATGGTTTCACCCTCTGCATACCCGTGCGGTAACACCCTGTTCCATCGCAAAAAATCCCCGTCAATTGCAGCTCCACCATAAAATAGGGCCACGTAAAAGGCAAAAATCCACTGTCCTATGACGGCAACTGTAAACCAAATTTGAACGGTTCTTTCCAAAATTTTTCCAGGACGTAGCCTGCTTGGCCTACCCGAAGTAAGCACCTCTGAATTGGTAATCATGATGTTTTGTTTTTTGATTGTTGAAATTGATGAAACTAGCGCTCCAAGCCTTTTGGACTAGAAAATCCCTTGGCAATGAGCCATCCCATAAATGCAATCATGTGGATGCCGTTTTGGGAGTAAAAATGAAAGCTAATGTCCATTTCAAAAATATTGGCCCAAGACGCAAAAAATACTAGGGAAATGGCGGTCATTCCCCAAGCGGAAAGCCATCTAGGGACGAGTTTTGTCCGAAATAAAAAGTAATACAGGACAAAAGCTGCTGATGCATAGGTGATCAAGGCCATAAAATGGGACCAATAATAGTCCTCAATTTTAAGAAAGCCCAGCGTATTTAACATTTCTTGAGCCATGCCATTCTTTTTTACAAATGATTCCGCCAACGAAAGCAAGGATAAATTGCTGATGTTACCATAAATACTAACCCCAAAATTTACGACCCAAAGGCCAAAAAAAGCCAAAGCCAAGGAAGGTTTGAACGATTTAATTTTGGGAAAAAGGAGACAAGCAATAAAAACCCATAGGGCACTTGCCAAAATATCTAAGACAATGGCAATACGTGTTCTGGCAGCATTTTCATGGACCAACTTTAAAAAGTCAGGTTCCATGTAAAGGGAGTACGAAAGCCCCCTGAGGCCTAGCGAAGGTATCCCCAATGCCATAATTAACAGCAATGTGATTCCTACAATTCTTCCAATTTTTTGATTTGATTTCATAATTGTTCGTTTTTTGATTGATGAATGATGATTGATTGATGAATAATGGCTGATTGATTTCCGCAAATTAGCTGGTGTCAGTAATCGCGAAATGTTTTTTGATTGGTCATCTGTCTTCGATAAGTTCAATATTTGTGATTTCCCCTTTCAATTGTATCGAACCCAGGGAGGTGTTCTTATAAATCAAGGTGTCATAGTTCAAATTCAATTTAGCAGAGCTATTGCCCCCAAAATCTAAGTAAAGCCGTCGACCAGATATCTGATTGGTGGTTTCAAAATGAGGACTGAGCATCAAGGCCAGACTATCCAAAGCTTTGCCTGAAATATAAATAACCACACTATCCTTTTTCTGTAAACCCAAGCCCGAATGTATTTCCAAAACCTTGTTTGATACCTTGGTGACAACCGAATCTAAATGGTAATCGGGTGCTTCTATTTGAACGGATTGCTCTTCGCTTTGCTCATAATAGATATGAAATCTTCCAGCTACTGCAAGGGAGGTGAAATCGGAAAGCTCCAGTTTTTTCGATAGGATTTGCATAGGCTTTTTATTCGCCTTTACGTCTTTCACATTTTGATGGACAACCAACTGAAAAATCAAGATGAAAATAAAAATGGAGATTATGGCCCCAACAAGAAGTAGTTTACTTTTTTTCATTTTTGTGTTGGTTGTAAGCGTTTTTCAATTGTTCAAAGCTGATGCCCAATAGCCCCATTTTTTTAAAGACATCTGGGAGATTTTGCTCAAGGAATTCCCGGCGTTTAATCTCCAAAACCTTGGTATAGCCGTTGTCCGAAACAAAATATCCAATTCCTCTTTTATTGTAAATGACCTCTAGATCCTGTAGGTGGTTGAACGCCCTTATTGCGGTGTTCGGATTTACCTCTACCATCATGGCCACCTCCCGCACGGAAGGGATTCTGGTGCCTTCCTGCCATTCTTTGACCAATATGTTTTCATAAAAGAAATCCACGATTTGTAAATAAATAGGTTTGCTATTATCAAAATCCATCCTACACCTCCTTTTCCACCATTTTAAAATAGGCCACTACCAGCATAAGTGGCCCAAAGATCAATCCATAGAACCATTGGCCAAAAATTGAGAATTGGGTGCTGGCCTTTCCAAAGGCAACAGAACCAAGCCCGTCTTCTGCGAACACCCCAAGCGAGTGGTTGAACATGGCATACAACAAAAAATTCAAAAGGAGAAAACACAGCAAGGCAATACCCAAGGACAGCAGTGTTTTTCCGATTTTATTTTTAGAAAAACTCATTGCCCCAACCATAAATACAGGTTGTACAAACAGGTATATTGCAACAATATTGATATAGGATGTAGAGAACAAGGTGGGCACGTTAAAATCGGCTCCAAATAACACTATGCCGAAAATCAAGGCCAATATGGCGATCAATAAGGCCACCACCGAAAACACAATGGTGTAAACCAAGGTTGACACAAGCCACTTGGCCACTAATCGTTCCAAGCTGGAAACCGGCAATGCCAGATATAAGGCATTGGTTTTTGGGTTGCCAAATTCCCGGAACAAGGAGAACGTAAACAAGAGTCCCAAAGGCAAATAGACAAGCGCAAATATCCCATAAAACTCTTCCAAGCCCAATTGTTTGTCCCACATCATGTTGAACAAGCAAAACAGAAAAACCAAGATAATGGCAACAAAAATTCCTGTGCTAAATGTACCACGCAGGAGTATTAAATCCCGTTTGACAAACTGTCTCACCCTATTAAAATCAAACCTTTGAACCATGGCCTTTTTTATCTATGAGTTGGTTTATTTTTTGCGTTTCGTGCAACACGCCATTAAAGAGCAATTCCAAATCTACCTCGGATTCGTCCTGGTCGGTTCGTTGGAGGAGTGATTTACCACCAAAAGCACCTTCCGAGTAAATCACTTCTTCTTGGTTGCTGGCCCTTCCAAACCAAAGGGCTTGGGTTACTTGATCCAGCGAATGATCAAAAATGACTTGGGCGTTGTTCAAAATCATCACATGATTGATCAAACTGTGTAAGTCCCGAACCTGATGGGTGGAAACCACAATGCATTTTCCCTCGTCTACCGAAGACGCCATTACCTTTCTAAACTGACTTTTGGAAGGAATGTCCAAACCGTTGGTGGGTTCGTCCATAAGCAACAATTGGGTATTTGTGGCAATTCCAAAGGCGATGAGCACTTTTTTCTTTTGTCCAAAGGACAAGGTGGAAATGAGTTGCCGAGGCTGTAATTGAAACTCTTCCAAAAGCCCATAGAACTGCTCCTTGGAAAAACTAGGATAGAAAACTGAATTAATGTATTCAAAAGCCTTTATGGACACAGATGGAAGCTCAAATTCCTCCGGAATCAAAAATATGTCCTGCAACAACTCGGGGCCCCGCTTTTGGGTAGGTTTTCCTTTGAAGGTACAATTACCTGCCTTTGGAAATAGCAATCCGGTCATGATCTTGATCAGCGTGCTCTTTCCTTCCCCGTTTTTACCAAACAGCCCGTAAATGTTGCCCGGCTTAAGCTCCAGGTTAATGGCCTTAAGTACCGGGCGACTGGTTGGGTAGTTGAAATAAAGGTTGTTTGCAGTTAGCATTTATAGTGTGTTAGATAACTAGAACACTGCAAATGTAAATTATTTTTTTGAAATTCCAAATGTTTCTTGAAAAGAGGGTAGGGGATAATAGGTTGATTACCAACCAAAAGTAACCAAATAGAGCTGCGTTGCGCTGCTCCGTTTTAGTGTTTTATAATGATGTTACAAATTCCGACAATCGGTCAAACACGGAGCCCCAACCATTGTAAAATCCCATCTCTTCCTGTTGTTTGCAGTATTCCTCGGTCTGGTGTACACAATTAAAGGTGAAATGGGTTTTGTCGCCATCTGCTTTAAAAATGGCCTGGATTTCCACACCTTCGGTCATGGGTTTAAAGTTGGCTGTGGATATTATGCTTTCCTTTGGAACAATGTCTTTATAAATTCCGTCCGCAATAAATTTGTTTCCGTCGGACATGGTCATGGCATACTTCCATTGTCCGCCTACTTCAAAATTGTGTTCCAATACCTTGGTTTCCATTCCTTTGGGTCCCCACCATTTGGCGATATGTTCCGGTTGTGTCCAAGCTTCCCAAACAAGGTCTATGGGTGCCTCAAAAGTTCGTTCTAGGCTAAGTGTTCTGTTCTTAGGATCGTTCATTCTTTTTGTTTTGTAGTTGATTTAAATAGTTTTCAAAGGAATCCAGTTTTTCTTCCCAAAGGTTGCGGTATTGGTCTATCCAAAGAAAGGCTGGAATAAGGTTTTTAGGCTGAATAAGGCAATAGCGCTCCCGACCTTGTTGGTCAAAAGTTATAATACCACATTCTTCCAGAATCTTCAAGTGTTTGGAAATAGCCGGTCTACTCACATCGAATTGCTCAGCGACCGCGTTTACCGTTAGTTCCTGTTTTGCCAATAGCTGAATGATGTCCCTCCGTACAGGGTCGGCTATGGCCTGAAAAACATCTCTTCTCATTTTTGAGTAACCGTTTGGTTACAAATATATATGTAATCGTTCGGTTACGCAAATATCTTCAGGAATTTTTTATTAATAATTGGTTTTGAGGATAAAAAAAGCCCCAGAAAAGGGGCTTCTTACCTAATACTGAGCGTACGTTTGATAGTGCGAAACACCTTGTTCAGGTTGGGAGGTATCGGCCTCCTCCATCAGTGCAAAATAGGTTGAACAGGCCGCGCTATCCTTCACTTTTTCCATTACGCCATGCGCTGCTTCCATATTTTCCCAAAGAACCATATCGATATAGTTCCTGTCGGATTGAACCAAAAGCTCTCTACGGATAAACCCGCTTTGTTTTTCCAAGAAATCGGTTTGCAAAGCTTTGGAGGCCTGCAACAGCTCTTGTTCGGTGATTCCTTCTTTGATGGTGAATGGGGCCCATTCCAAAATGTGATGATTTTTGTCCATGTTTTATCTTGTTTTTCATTTGAAAACAAAATTAAATCTGGACTATGACAAGGGTATGTCAGTAGGGTTTAAGAATATTTTTCGCCCCTTTTTTTAAAATGCTCCTGCAGGTTGAATGTAATGGCTTTCCCAGATTTTATCTCGGTGGGTTTCAAGACTAAAATCCTATCCAAACGAAAGTCCCTATAGTCGTTCCGCAAACGACAATAAGCCACCATTACCCATCGGTTTTCAGTAAAGTACAGCCCTAAAGGGTCAACTTTTCGCTGGGTGCTCAACCCTTGCAGGTTGCGATATGAAATTTCAATCACCTCAAAAGAGGTAATGGCTTTTTGTACCTCCGCCAAATAAGAGGAGTTTTCATTTTTATTGAATTGCCGTGCCGGACTTATCCGGCTTTCCAAAAGGGCTGCCTTATCCTTTTCGGAAGTTCGGAGCACAGCTTTGATCTTGGTAAGGGCGGAGCGGTAATTTTTCACCAAGGAAGTTTCCATGTTTTGAAGTACAAATTTTTCCGCGGTAACCAGGGCATTGGCCTCATCTTCTATAAAGGCAACTGGGGGTAGGCGATATCCATCAACCATAAAGTACCCGATGCCCGCCTCCGAGCCTATGGGAACCCCTGCCTCCTGAAGTGTTTTCACATCTCGGTACACGGTTCGCAGACTTACATCAAACTCGTCCGCAATTTCTTGGGCGGTTATGGTGCTTTTGGACTGCAGCTTGATCAATATGGAGGTAATGCGGGTGAGTCTGTTCATAGGAATACAAAAAGGAAATCCTCCGGCATGTTTTTTACTTTAATTCTAATCCTCCCATTCCGTATGGAAAATTCCCTCTTGGTCCAGGCGTTCGTAGGTGTGGGAGCCAAAATAGTCACGTTGCGCTTGAATAAGGTTCAAGGGCAATCTTCCACTGGTATACGCATCAAAATAAGTCAGCGCATTGGAAAGACCAGGAAGTGGAATACCATTGGTAGCTCCGTAGGCCACCAACTCGCGGGCCGCGCCCACAGTTTCCTTCACCTTTGGCACAAATGATGGAGAGAGTAGGAGATTCCTAAGCCCGGCATCGGCTTGAAAGGCCTCGGTAATATCGGCCAACAATGCTGCGCGAATGATGCAACCAGCACGCCAGATTTTGGCAATTTCACCCAATTGAAGTTCATAGCCGTACTCGTTGGAGGCATCGGCCAATTGGTGCATTCCTTGCGCGTAGGTCATAATAAATGAGAAATAGAGCGCTTGTTCCGCTTTACCCACCAAAGAATCTTTGACCACCGACTCCGGAGTGGGTCGGTCGTAGATTTTATCGGCCTCCAAACGTTCGTTCTTTAAGGCTGAAATCTCCCGCATACTTACCGCAATATCTATGGTGGGAACCGGAATTCCCAAGTCCATGGCATTCTGTGAGGTCCATTTTCCGGTTCCTTTTTGTTTGGCTTTATCCAGTATTTTATCCACCAAATGCCCGTCTCCCAAATCATCCTTTTGCGCAAAAATTTGAGAGGTGATTTCTACCAAAAAAGATTGCAGTCGTCCTGCATTCCAAGAAGCAAAGGTTTGGTGCAAGGTTTCATTGTCCAGGCCTCCGGCTTTTTTCAAAAGGTCATAGATTTCTGAAGTTAGCTGCATCAACCCATATTCAATGCCATTGTGGACCATTTTTACGTAATTCCCCGCCGATTTTGGTCCTAAATAGGCCACACAGGGCTCGCCTTTGTATTTTGCAGAGACCGCTTCAAAAACAGGTTTTACATATTGATAGGCTTCCCGGGACCCGCCTGGCATGATGCTAGGTCCTTTTCTGGCTCCTTTCGCGCCCCCGGAAACCCCGGCCCCAAAAAAGTTTATGCCTTTTTCTTTGAGATAGGCCTCCCGTCTGTCCGTATCCGTAAAAAATGAATTTCCACCATCAATGATAATGTCACCTTGGTCCAAATGGGGCAGTAGGCTTTCAATTACAATGTCCACCACTTTTCCCGCAGGAACCAAAAGCATAATTTTTCTAGGGGTACTTAGTGCGGCAACAAAGGTTTTGGCATCTGTACTGGCATTTACTTTGGAAGTATCTCCTCCTTCAGAAATTAGGGCGTTTACCTTTTCTTCATCCAGGTCATTGCCATAAGCCGTAAAACCATTGTCTGCTACGTTCAGGATAAAATTCCTTCCCATCACTCCAAGCCCCACGAGGCCAAAATCGTATGTGTCCGCCATTTTTTCTTTCTTTTTTGATGTCTTTTGTTATGTCAACAGCAAGTAAGTTGACTCTCCAATTACGAACCTAAAATAAACGTTATATTCGTCATGCTCAAAAATAAATGGTCAGCTAAAACATTTTTATGGAATCGTTATTTTACGGCCATTTTATTGTAAAAAGAAGGGCGATTACATTTGTGATACCATGAAAAAGACAGAAAATCAAATTCTTGTGATCTTCGGGGCTTCGGGAGACCTAACCGCCAGAAAGCTGGTGCCGGCCCTTTTCAATTTATATGTCGCCCAACAATTGCCCAAAAACTTTGTGGTCCTAGGGGCTAGTAGAAGTGACATGTCGGATGAGGATTTTAGAAAAAAGGTTGTTTACGAAAGCCCTTATTTAAAGGAGAAATTGGAGGATTTGAAGGAGAACTACATTCAAGGGTTTGCGAACCGCTTCTTTTATGAGGACCTTGGTGCCACCTACGATACAGACTATGCCAACCTTAGGAAAAGGGTAGAGGCCTTGAAGGCCGAATATGACACTTCCGGAAATATTATTTATTATCTGTCTACACCACCTACCTTATATGAGACCATTGCCCACCGTTTGGCGGAAGCCGGAATGAGCACCCAAAACAATGGTTGGAAAAGACTGATTGTGGAAAAACCTTTTGGATACAGCTTGGAAACCGCCAAAAAACTGAACGAAGGGTTGCACCAATATTTTACCGAACCACAGATTTATAGGATTGACCATTATTTGGGAAAGGAGACCGTACAGAATTTGTTGGTCACCCGATTTTCCAACAGCATTTTTGAGCCGCTCTGGAACAGGAACTATATCCATCATGTGGAAATAACCAATGCAGAAAGTGTTGGGGTGGAAAAGAGAGGGGGTTATTATGATAAATCCGGGGCCTTACGCGATATGTTCCAAAACCATCTTTTGCAGATAGTATCCTTGGTGGTAATGGAACCTCCTATCGGGGACCAACCCGAAGAAATCCGGAACGAGAAGGTAAAGGCGTTAAAATCCCTTCGCATTATGCGGGATGAAAAAACGCTTTGGGACAATACCATTAGGGCGCAGTATGTGGCTTCCGAGATCAATGGTGAAAAAGTGAAGGGATATCGGGAAGAGGACGGTGTTGATCCCGATTCCACCACCGAAACCTATGCTGCGATAAAATTCTATGTGGACAATTGGCGTTGGCAGGGGGTTCCCTTTTATGTGCGGACCGCCAAACGTATGCCTACCAAGGTAACAGAAGTGGTCATACACTTTAAAACGCCACATCATCAAATTTTTCAGGATTCCGGGGTAAACAGTAAGGATAACAAGTTGATTATTCGCATTCAGCCGGACGAAGGAATTCTGATGAAATTTGGGGTTAAAGTCCCCGGGCAGGGCTTTAAAGTAGAGCGTGCCAACTTGGATTTTTACTATTCCAGTTTGGCTCAAACCTATGTGATGGAAGCATACGAACGCCTTTTGTTGGATGCCATGCAGGGAGACGCCACTTTATATGCACGAGCTGATGAAGTGGAGGCGGCCTGGGAGTTTGTAGACCCAATTTTGGATTATTGGAAAAATGGGAAGGATGTACGGATGTATGGATATGCGGCTGGCGTTTGGGGCCCTGAAAACTCGGATGAGCTTATTGACGAATTGGGTTTTTGGCGGAATCCAGGAGAGAATTTGGCGGATGACCCCGGGTATTGTGTGATTTGCTAGTGTCAATGAACAATGAACAATTAATAATTGACAGTTGACAATTGTTTGTGCGAGCGCAGTCAACAACAAACTAAGCTATATAGTAGAACAGAGACAAAAGACTTGAGATAACAGTCCATTTTGGAATTTGGAGTTTGGAATTTTTGAAAAATTATGGAGTTAAAAATATATAAGGACAAACAGGAAGTAGCTGAACAGTTTTCAACCTATTTCGCTGAATTGGTGAGGGATAAAAAAGAAGTTCATGTGGCATTGTCAGGTGGTAGTACACCCAAAATTGTCTTTGAAGTTTTGGCTTCCGATTATGGGGACAAAATCGACTGGAGCAACATCCATTTTTATTGGGGGGACGAACGCTGTGTACCACCCACGGATGATCAAAGCAATTACAAAATGACTGTGGAGCACCTATTTTCCAAAATAAAGGTTCCCCAAGAGAACATACATCGGGTTTTGGGGGAGAACGACCCAACACCTGAGGCTATGCGGTATGCCAACTTGTTGGAAATCAATTTGGATAGGGTGGAAGGAGTTCCCCAATTCGATTTGGTGATTTTGGGTATGGGAGATGATGGACACACAGCTTCCATATTTCCTCATGAAATCGAACTATGGGATGCGGAAGATCATTGCGTAGTGGCGACCCATCCCGATTCTGGGCAACAAAGGGTATCCATCAATGGCAAGGTAATCAACACCGCTAAGGAAGTGGCTTTCTTGGTCACCGGTCAAGGAAAGGCGGAAAAAGTCCAGACCATTATTGGAGAATCCGAAGGATTCAAAGCCTACCCGGCGGCCTTGGTCAATCCGATTTCAGGGAGTTTGACCTGGTTTTTGGATAACGAAGCTGCCTCGCTTATTAGCTAATCTCTATTTGTACATTTTCTCCTTCTAATAAGTGTAGGTATTCCTTGGGTACAAACTTTTTAGGACTGTATTTGGTGTCCCTGTCATAGGCAGAAGATTTCCGTTCTATACTTCTTGCAAAACGGCGCAATCCATTTTTATCCTCGACGATTAAGCCTGGAACTGGAATATTTTTCCCATCGTTGTCCTTTGCAACCATGGTAAAGTAGGAGGAATTGCAATGTTTGGTTGTTCCGTTTTTCACATTTTCAGCTTCTACCCGTACCCCGACCACCATGGAAGTTCGGCCTGTGTAATTTACACTAGCCTTGAGGGTTACCAACTCACCTACTTCTATCGGATTAAGGAAGTTCACCCGATTGACAGAAGCGGTGACACAATAGGCCTGTGAATGTTTAGAAGCGCAGGCAAAAGCAATTTGGTCCATAAGATTAAGAATATGTCCGCCATGAACCTTGCCTCCAAAATTGGAATGGGAGGGTAGCATCAATTCGGTGATGGAAACCCTTGATTCCTTTACGGTTTTGTACTTTTTCATAACAATAGGTGTTACATGGATATTGACCTAGAGCTCCAGTTTTGGTTCTTGATAGTCATCTTCCTCAGCCCGTTTTAAGATGGGTTCGGGAATGGATTTTTTGGCTTTGGCCCCCATTTTCTTGAGCTTTTCAATACTGGTCACGATATTTCCCCGGCCTTCCACCAGTTTGTTCATTGCACCACGGTATTCATTCTTTGCTTCATCCATTTTTTTGCCCACCTTGGTCAGATCGGTCACAAAGCCTTCAAACTTATCATAAAGCGCCCCGGCCTGCCGGGCAATTTCGATGGCGTTTTTCTGTTGTTTTTCGTTGCTCCACATGGTATCGATGGTCCTCAAGGTAGCCAGTAGGGTAGAAGGGGTGACAATCACAATGTTTTGTTCAAACGCCTTGTTGTACAGGGAACTATCCTCATTTATGGCCACTGCAAAGGCAGGTTCAATAGGAACGAACAACAACACAAAATCCGGGCTTTCCATTTCATAAAGGTCTTCATACTTTTTGGCAGAAAGCTGCTCTACATGTTTTCGTAGGGAGTTGATGTGATCTTTTAAATGCTTCTCCTTGTCCGCTTCGTCAGCATTGGTGTAGCGCTCATAATCCGTGAGGGAAACTTTGGAGTCCACCACCATTTTTTTGCCATCGGGAAGGTGTATGATCACATCGGGCATGACCCGGGAGCCGTCTTCCCTGGTAAAGCTTTGCTGCACACTGTATTCCCGATCTTTTTCCAGGCCCGATTTTTCCAAAACCCGTTCCAATACCAGTTCCCCCCAATTGCCCTGCATTTTGCTATCGCCTTTTAGCGCCTTGGTCAGGTTTTCCGCCTCCTGTGTGATTTTAAGATTTTGATTTTGAAGATGGAGCAATTGTTCCTTTAAAGCAGAATGTATGCTGATATTCTCTTTTTGGGTAGCCTCTACCTTTTTTTCGAACAACTGGATTTTTTCCTGGAGGGGATGCAATATCTGCTTGATGTTTTTTTGATTCTGCTCTGTGAACTTTGTGCTTTTTTCATCCAGGATTTTGTTGGCCAAATTCTCAAACTCCTTGGTGAATTTTGCTTGAAGCTTTTCAACTTCCTCCTTTTGTTCGGTATTGATTCGCTGCAGGTTTTCCAAATCTGCCTGGTAACGCACTATCTGATTGCCCTGTTGCTCTTTTTCATGTTGTAGTTGTCGTTTATCCTCATCCACCGTCAGTAATTTCTCGTTCATAGAACGAAGATTGGCATTGAGCTGCTGTTCCCTTTCCTGCCAAACGCCCTCGTTGGATTTGGTTTTCAATCTTTGGATATACATCCCCAAGAATAACCCTAAACCGGCGGTCAAAATCCCAACAATTACATAAACCAATTCGCTGCTCATGGAATAAAAATCTTCGGATAAAGATACAGGAGGAATGTTAAAGTAACCTACTTTTTCACCTTAAATGAACCCGTCTTTTCATCAAATTCGACCATTTCTGATGGGAAGAGGTGTTCAAAGTGTTTTTGCTGGATAAGTTCTTCTGGAGTTCCAAAAGGATTTTCCCTTCCATCCAAAATCAGGATTTTATCGCATAGCTGTATGGCCAAATCAATTTCGTGGGTGGTGAACAGGATGGTCTTTTTGTTTTGATGGGCCAATTGCTGCATCATTTTAAGAATTTGCACCTTGTGATAAAGATCTAAATGGGTAGTGGGTTCGTCCAATACTATAATCGGAGTGTCCTGTGCCATAGCCCTTGCTATAAACACGCGTTGCAACTGTCCATCACTGAGTTCGTGGCATTTTTGATGACGCAGTTCCTCGAGCAAAAAAGCTTTGAGACTGTCTTGAACAAGGATTTTGTCCGACGGGGTCAAACTTCCTACCCAATTGGTATAGGGTTGCCTTCCCAAGGCGATTAATTCTTGGACCCGAAGATTTTTGGATGCTGGTTGTTCCGTTAGGACTACGCTGAGGATTTTGGCCAATTGAGCGGCTGTTGGGCTTTCTAAAGGATGGTCCATCATAAAGATGTTCCCCGATATTTTGGACTGCAACCTGCAAAGGGTTCGGAGTAAGGTTGATTTCCCCGCACCGTTCACCCCAATTACGGCACATAGTTCACCCTCCGCTAAGGAAAAATCAATCTTGGAAGCCACTACTTTGGTGCCATATCCAATGGATAGTCCCTGAACCCAAACGCTATGTTTTTTGTCGTGTGCCATTAGAACAACATTTTTCGTTTTCTGACCAAAAGCCAAATAACCATGGGACCTCCCACAAGAGAGGTGATGGCATTGATAGGCAAAACGCTGGCCGAATTGGGCAATTGGGCAATCAAATCGCAGAGCAGCATTAAAATGGCACCATACAGAAAAACAGCCGGAATCAATACCCGGTGTTCCATGGTGTCAAAAATTTGTCGGGTGAGGTGGGGAACCGCGAGTCCCACAAAGGCAATGGGTCCGGCGAAGGAGGTAATCCCCCCGGCTAGAATTCCTGTTGCTGTGATGATCAGCAATCGGGATTTTTTAATGGAGATGCCAAGGCTACGGGCATAATTATCACCTAATAAAAAGGCATTGAGCTGCTTCATGCTTAAAATGCTTAAAACAAGCCCTATCCCCACAATTGAACCAAGCAGGGCCACCTGGTTACCGGATAGATTTCCAATGCTTCCAAATGACCAGAAGATAAACCGTTGTAAGTTTTCGGCACTGGTGAAGTATGCCATAACGCTGACCAAGGCGGAAGTTATACTTCCGAACATCAACCCAATGATCAAAAGGGCCATAGTGTCCTTAATGCGGTTGGCCACCAACATGACAACAAGGAGCACCAAAAAACTACCAATGCTGGCCGCAATGGCCACGGAAATATCGTTCACAAAGCCAAGAATGGACATTCCGGGCAAGAGGGCAAATCCCATGAGCAGCAAGGCTGCCCCCAAACTGGCCCCTGAACTAATACCCAAGACGAAGGGTCCGGCCAACGGATTTCGAAAGAGGGTCTGCATCAACAAGCCACTCAATGAGAGCCCACCACCGACCAGAATTGCGGTAAGGGCTTTCGGGATTCTAAAATTCCAAATTATATAGTTCCATGATTCCACTTCCAGGGAACCGCCGGATAGTGCGGATATTATGCTGGAAAAGGGAATGGTCACCGAGCCGGAACTAATATTGAGCAACAAGGAGAGCAGCAAGGCCACGCCGAGCAATAAAAACGAAAAGGTATATGATCGCGATTGGCCCATTTACTGTAAAGGCATAAAAAATACCGGTTCATGATTGGATATGAGTCCTGGATGCAAAATAGAAATCAGGTCTTTGAGCACCAAATCTGGGCGTTGGGGAGCCAATTCATAAAATAACAATCCTCCAGTTTCTCCCTTCTTGATGGCATTCGAAAAAACCTTTCGGGTAGAAAAAGCATTGAACTGGGGATAATGGGAATTGGCCTCTACCAACTCTTCATAAGTGGCATGGAGGGAAGGGTTGAACCAAAAATCGGCCTGGGAGCCTTTTTCCAATACCGCTTCGAGACTGAGACCAATACTGCCACTGGCTTCGGTTTCCGCCCAAAGATAATCGGCATTGGCATCCTGAAGAAACTTCGCCATCCAACTGTTTCCGCCGGCTACATACCATACATCCTTGTACAATCCCCCAGTTAGTACAGAAGGTTTTGTTTCCGCATTTTTTGCCAAATCCTTTGCTGTCCGGTAATCAGTTTCAATTTGTTTAAAAATACTATCGGCCATTGCTTCCTTGTGGAAAAAAGGAGCAAAAAACTTGACCCACTCGGCTTTTCCCAAGGGAGTAGGTTCCGTCCAATCGCCATTGTAGACAATTGGCACTCCGGATTTTCTTATAGTTTCATAGGCCTTGTTGGTACTGTTGATACCAAAGCCTACCACCACTTCCGGATTGAGCTCCAGTAATATTTCGGTATTGATGTTCTCATTGGTTCCCAATTCCGTGATTTTCCCATTGGAAATCCGTTTTCTAGCTGCCGGGGATGAAATCAAATCCGTGCTTGGAAAACCAACTATAGCATCTAGGGCATCCAAAGCCTCCAGGGAAGCGATGTGGGTTGTTGAAGTAATGACCATGCGTTCCACAGGAGTGGCTACAATGGCATCGTAGGTGTCCGCAGGAAGGGTGATCATCGGTAATTTTTCCTTGGGGACAAGGGCATAAGTAAAGGTTGTTTCAGAACCGGGCCAAGCAGAGCTAACGGCAATTTCGGTATAATCGCCCATTGGTTGAACCGTAAAACCTGAGGCTCGCTGAATCGTGGAAACATCTTTTTCGGAGGTGGTTGATACAGGTTTCTTCATTTCCAGGCAACCCGAAAGTGAAACCATAAAAAACAAGCTAAAACCGATGAGCCAATTGTGCTTAAATCCCATGCCGTCAAAAGTAAGATTATTTAACATTTTCAAAAAAAGATTAAACAGAATCATTACTTTCGCCCTGAATTTTGGTTCTTACGGGCAAGTTGTCCGTAGGATTAAAAGGGAATCCAGTGATTCTAAAGTTGGAAATTAGCTAGCGACTTAAAAAATTTCAATTTTGATTTCCGGCTTGGAAAATTCTGGAACTGTTCCCGCAACTGTGATTTTTTGTCGAAGTTTTCGATACCGCTCTCAAGGGTGTTGTTTTCTGCAAAGCCACTGCTTCCGCTAAATTCATTTTAGTGGGGATGGGAAGGCAAAACAACATAAAATAAGTCAGGAGACCTGCCAATTTCAAACAAACATTGTTAAACTTTCGGGATAAAGGTTTACGTATGGGACAGCATACTATTCTCCCGTTTATTCACTTAAACGAAATGAAAAAAAGTAATTTATGGATTTGCACCGCTATTTTGGCGGGCCAGGGACTCGCTGCACAAGAAGTTCAGCAAGAACCCCTGCAAACGACGCAGCTGGATGAGGTTGTGGTGAGCGACTCACGTTTTGCCCTTAAGAGGGAAAATTCAGGTAAGACCGTTATCAAAATCTCTACGGAGGAATTGGAGCGCAACCAAGGAAGAACGGTTGCCGAATTGATCAATACTAAAAGTGGGATTGAGATAACTGGTAGTCGAGGTAGGGACGGCTCCGTATTTGGAGTTTTTGCCCGGGGTGGCCGCGGCCGTCAAGTATTGGTAATTGTTGATGGGGTGCGGGTGTCGGACCCTTCGTCTTTTTCGCAGGAGTATGACCTTAGACTGCTATCTACGTCCAACATTGAGTCGATTGAGATCATTAAAGGAGCGGCAAGTACCCTTTACGGGACCAACGCAGCAACGGCGGTTATCAACATTACCACTAAAAAGGGTTCTGAGCGACCTATTTCGGGCAGTTTTAGGTCGAGTATGGGAACCAATCAAACTTCAAATGACCGAAATGGAAACTTGGGAAATATTTCCAACGGGGCTTCGGTAGGTGGACAACTGAATAAATTCAGCTATGGGGTGGATTTCTCGAACCGCTATTCGAGCGGACTTTCAGCTGCGATAACTCCGGAAAATGAGGAAGATATCACTTCCCATTTTACCGCCAATGTGAAGTTTGGATATCAATTTTCCGAAAACTTTGGACTATCCGTTTATGGGAACCAGACGAAGTTCAGGACCGATTTCGATGCAGATCGTATGGAGGCATCCAATTGGTCCAAGGTGGAACAAGAAAGGGTGGGGTTGTCCACTGAGATCAAATATGGTAAGGGCGCTGTTCATGTAAACTCGGCATATTCCACCTACGATTCCTTTAATGTCAGCACCTTTGGGGAGAGTACTTCCGAAGGAAGCAATTGGGTTTTGGATGCCTATAATAAGTATGTTTTTGATGATAAATGGCACACTATTTTGGGGATAAATTACATAAAGGATAATGCAGTGTTCTCATCCGAGGCCGATTTTACCATTTTAGACCCTTATTTGAATGTGGTCTATGTTTCTGATTTTGGCTTTAACCTGAATACCGGGGCCAGACTGAACACCCATTCGGAGTACGGTAATCATTATGTATATAATGTAAATCCGTCCTTTGCGTTTCCTACGGAAAATGGATATGTAAAAGTGCTCGGGTCGTATGCAACTTCCTATATCACTCCGAATTTGATTCAATTGTTTGGGGATTTTGGCGCCAATCCGGAATTGGAACCAGAGGAAAACCGAACCTTGGAGGGTGGGGTTGAGTTCTTCGTGAACGACAAACTTAGACTAAGTACTTTGTATTTCGATAGAAACGAAAAAAACACCATTGGTTTTGATCAAAACTTTACCAGTATCAACGTCGCAGACGAAATTGATGCTAATGGGGTGGAGGTGGAGCTGTCGTGGCACCCTTCCCAGCGGTTATCTTTGGACACCAATTATACATTCACCGAGCGTAAAGGGGATGCCGCCATCCGAATACCCAAGCATAAAATAAACTTGGCATTGGGTTACGAAGTTTGTAAATCGACAAACCTGTCCTTTACCTATGCCTATACTGGCCAAAGGGTTGATACGGATTTCAGTACGTTTTCCGATGTTTCCCTGGATGCATTTTCCCTAGTAGGACTTTATATAGAACACCAACTAATTCCAGAAAAAATGAAGATTTTCTTGAATGGGTCAAATCTGCTCAATGAGGATTTCATCGAAGTGGTTGGATTTACCACAAGAGGAAGGAACATTAGCGCAGGATTTCAACTGAACCTATAATCCATATCTTGTACAGATGCTAAAAGTCTGTTCTTTTTTACCCGCGGTTACCCAAATGATCTATGACATGGGTCTGGAGGATCATTTATATGGGATAACTTTTGAGTGTCCGGAGCGGGCACTACAGGAAAAGCAACCAGTGGTCCGGTGCATTTTGGAAGGTAAAAACTTGTCCAGTAAGGAGATTGACACCCTTTTTTCAGCTAGCAAAAATCAGGGGAAAGACTTGTATTATGTGGATGAGCAGCTTTTGGAACAAATTGAACCGGATATCATTTTTACCCAGGATATGTGTGATATCTGCCAGATAGACACCGCATGCACTGCTGCGGCTGTCGCTAAACTGAAGAAGCAGCCCGAGCTGATTTCTATCAGTCCGGAATCCCTGGAGGATGTCTTTGCCTCTGCAGTTACCATAGCCAAAGCTTTGGGACGGGAAGAACTCGCCTACACGTATTTGGATAGTTTGAACAAACGCATTGACAAAGTGGTGGATGATTTGCGTAGCGTAAAGGCCGTTCCCAAGCGTGTTATGCTTATGGAATGGTTGGAGCCCATATTTAATTGTGGGCATTGGATTCCCCATCAAATTGGATATGCTGGCGGTGTTGATATGCTCTCCAATCCTTCGGGAGATAGTGTGGTAACCTCATGGGAAAAGATTCTCAAGTATAACCCCGAGATTTTGGTCATTGCGCCTTGTGGGTTTACGGTGGAGCGAACCCTCGAGGAAATGCACATGCTAACCTCCAAAAAAGGATGGCGCGATTTAAAAGCGGTACAAGAAAACAAAGTCTTTATCGCAGATTTTGATATGTTCACACAATCTTCGGCCAATACCTTGGTCAACGGGATTGAAGTGTTGGCTGGGATGTTTCATCCGGAGGCTGTAAAAGTGCCAGAACATTTGACAACTAAATTTAGGCAGTTGGATCTACAGCATGCAAGAATTCCCAGATAAAGAATGAAAAAAGAAAAGCGGCTAATTAGCCGCTTTTTTATTATTTGTTCAATTGTAATGGTTTGTCCAGATACATATTGTCACGCAAGGGTGTTTCTATGCGAGATCCTGTAAACGCCTTGGCAGGCATCTGTACGGCAAACGATTTTTTACTGGTAATCCCCGTAATTTCCTCGATGGCCCTTGCCAGTAAGGGCTCATTGGGATCACCTAATACCCCGAGATTTGCCAAGTCCTCTTCTAAGAATATATCTGGGGTCAACCCACTGGTATAATCATAAAAACCATCTGCATTCTCGTTACGTCCAACCAAAGGTTGAATGCCCCAACTGTTATCTGGGTTGATTTGGTTTTCCCGATCACTGTTATAGATATAAGAATTGTCGAGGTCATCCACCAAAGTGATGGAAAACTCGTTTTTCCCTCTGGTTGTTTCACCAATATGCACTACATCCACGTAGGGCGCCAAACCGTTCATGACCAGTTCGCTGGCCGAGGCGGAGCTATTGGTTGCCAAAACATAGACTTTGCTAAGGTTTAAGGAATTGACCGGACTAGAACCTGTATTGTTAGCAAAATAATCCTCCAATTGTGCGGCGCTTAACTGGCTCTGGATTTTACTGTTCCATCGTTGTCTGATATAGAGTTCGTCCGTATGGGTGCCATAGACCATGCTGGCCAGGAGACGGGATGTGTTTACCGACCCACCCGGATTATAGCGCATGTCCAGCACCAATTCTGTAGCGCCCTCAGCCACAAAATCAGCAAAAGCCGCATTGAGTTCCTCGTTAAAATTGCTCAAAAAGCGATTGTACATTAAATAAGCAATTTTGGTACCGTTGATATCCAAGGTTTCTGCCACTAAAATGGGATCCTCCACCTGATTGGCAATTTTTGTGAGTTCAATTTCCGTATCGTTGTCGGTAATGTTTGTGCCATTAATGTCCGCCAGCCCCAAAGTATAGGTGTCGTTATCGCCAAACAAGAGGGCCACGTAGTTGTCCAATGTCAGCGCAGTACCATCAACACGGGTGAAAATATCCCCTCTTTTGATATCGGTTTCGGAAGCATTGGAATTGGGAACAACGTACTGTACGTATCCAAAAAGCCCATCGCCTTCGGAAAAGCGGACCAAACCAAATTCCAATCCGTTGCTTTTGGAGACCCCGGAAAGATTATTGACCAATTCTGAGTAGTCTTCGTTTAAAAAACTGAATCTGTCTTCATTAAAAAGAAGGATGTCAAAGAAAAAATCACCGGGATTTTCATGCTGCTCCAAGAAATCGGTGAACTCCTGGTTGTTGGCGAACCGGTCATCGGCAAGTACATCCACATCGGCTTGCCAAAAATACCAAAGGTTCATGGCGTTCCACATAAAGGCTTGGGCATCTAAATTTTCACTAGTGGGGTTGTTTGGGTCGTTTGGATTATTAATTCCGTTGTCATCACTTTTACAGCTGACCAGGAGCAATCCAAGCCCAACAAATAGATAAAGTATTTTTTTCATAGCTAATTTTGGTAAAATTCATCAATTATCATTCCACAATAATCTTTGAGGCATATTGAATTTGTAGAATTAATTCCTAATTTCTTACAGCAAATATCATCACAAAATAGCTACTTGCGAGCAGATTACAAATTTTTTGTAACAAATTTCGATATACGTCGTCGTGATAATGTAGGCGCAAAAAAAAAGCTTACAACAACTATCAAAACCAAATGAAACAGGCTGAATTTTTAAATGTGGTAATGCCCTTTAAGGATAAATTGTACCGACTGGCAAAGCGCTTGTTGGTATCTAAGGAGGAAGCGGAAGACGCCACCCAGGAAATTTTGCTGAAACTATGGTCAAAGAACGAATCCATGGGCGAGTATAAAAATGTGGAAGCTTTTGCGATGACAATGACCAAGAACTTTTGTTTGGACCGTTTAAAGTCCAAGCAGGCCAGCAATTTAAAATTGGTGCACAGCAACTACCAAGATGAAAACACCTCATTGCAAAACCAATTGGAAGCAGAGGACAGTGTTAGGTGGATGGAGCGCATCATGGAAGAATTGCCGGAACAACAAAAAATGGTATTGCAATTACGGGATGTGGAGCAATACGAATTTGAGGAAATATGCGAACTCATGGACATGAAACCCACCGCAGTACGCGTTACCCTCTCAAGAGCAAGAAAAGCAGTACGACAAGAATTGATTAAAAAACATAGCTATGGAATTGGATAACATAGAAAAATTATTGGAAAAGTACTTTGAGGCAACCAGCACGGTAGCCGAGGAGCAGACCCTACAGGCCTATTTTTCGCAGGAAAAAGTTGCTACTCATCTTGAGCAGTACAGGCCCATGTTCAATTACTTTTCCAGCGCCAAGGAAGAACGGTACACCAAGCAGGTTCCATTAAAACCTAGAAGAAACTACTACAAATGGCTTTCCGTTGCGGCAGTGGTTGTTTTGACCTTCGGCATTTATTATGAGTATCAGCAACAACGGGAGGCGGAAAGGGTCTACCAACAAACCAAGGAAGCGTTTGCGCTCCTAGCTGAGAATTTTGGCAAGGGCACGGAGAAAGTGGCCTACCTACAAGAATTTGAAGTCGCAAAACAAAAAATTTACAACAACGATTAAAACAAAAACGATGAAGCGAAATATTTTAATTTTAATGATGGCCATAATGCCTTTGGCCGGTTTTTCACAATCTCTTTTTGACCGATTTGAAGACTTGGACGAGGTGACTTCTGTGGTAGTCAACAAGAGTATGTTCAACTTGTTGGCGAAGATAGATGTTGAGGTAGACGACCCGGAAGCCCAAGATTTTATGGACATTGCCAGTAGTCTTAAAAGTTTGAAGGTGTTCACTACCGACAACAAGGAAATTGGGGACGATATGAAATCATCCGTACAGAAATACCTAAAATCCTCAACCATGGAAGAGTTGATGCGGGTGAAGGACAAGGATGCCAATGTGAAATTCTACATTAAGCAAGGGAAGGACGATGACCATGTGAGCGAGCTGCTCATGTTCGTTACCGGACTTAAGGAAGTTGAAGCCGATGGTCGAAAGTTTGAGACCGTGCTGCTTTCCTTGACCGGGGATATCGATTTGAACAAGATCAATTCCTTGACCAATAAAATGAACTTGCCCAAGGAGTTGAACAAAGCAGGAAAACAAGAATAGTATATAGCATACGGTAATCAGTGTACAGCAATCAGTTTCAATTGGCAGTTTCTAAACTGTTCGCTGATTGCTGTAAGCTGTCAACTTAACAACATCAATCAAAAAACAACAGTCATGAAAAAACTTAGTATAATTTTAATAACCCTTTTACTGCCATTTTTGGGCGCCTCCCAGTCCATTTTTGATAAATTCGAGGATTCGGATAGAATTGGTTCGGTAACCATAAACAAAGGAATGTTGGGCATTGCGGCCACCATGATGGCCCATGATGAGGATGAAGATACCCAAGAGTTCATTGAGATGGCAAAGAGCATCAACAACATTAAAATCTTCATGTCCGAAGACGAAGATGCATCGGCAGATATGGCCGCGACCATGAAGCGATATGTCCGTTCCTCAAAATTGGAGGAACTAATGAAGGTGAAGGATGGAGATACCCATGTAAGATTCTATATTAGAAACGGGAAAGATGCCGACCATGTGGCCGAATTGTTGATGTTTGTAACCGGAATTGAGGAAAAAGGTCAAAAGCACGGACGTCATTTTGAGACCGTATTATTGACCATGACCGGGGATATAGACCTGAACAAGGTAGGGTCTTTGACCAAGAAGATGAAACTGCACAAGGGGTTGCACAAATTGGACGAGCATTAACAATTAATAGTCTCGTACCTTTAGCATTTAAGAATTCTTCAAAATAAGAACAATGAAAAATATAATTAAGGGCATCGTATTGGCAGGAATGGTTTTATTCGCCTCATGCTCATCACAACAGAGTCTACAGGAATACTATGTGGACAATTCGGAAAATCCCAATTTTATTGCTATTGATGTTCCGGCTAGCATCTTAAAGATGGATGCTGTGGAGTTGACTTCGACCCAGGAGGAAGCTATTGAGTCGTTGCGCAAGTTTAACCTGTTGGCCTTTAAAAAGACTGCAGATAATGCGGCCGAATACAAGGTTGAAAAAACCAAGGTAAAGGAAATATTGAAGGGGGAAGACTTTGTGGAACTGATGAAAATCAATTCGCAATACGGTAAAGGCGTCATCAAGTACATTGGCGACGAGGATGCGATAGACGAAGTGATCATATATGGAGACAGCAAGGACAAGGGATTTGCATTGGTTCGCGTGTTGGGCAAGGATATGAACCCCGCCCATATTGTACAACTTATGCAAGCCATCCAAAAATCGGATTACGACGGTGCAGGACTTGGCGAAATAGGCGAATTCTTGAAGGGATAAACTAAACATCAATCAAAAAACCGGATCCCGATAGCAAAGCTATCGGGATTTTTTATGTGCTGGTGTTGTTCCAATAATTTGTGACCTTCTTCCTATCTTAGTGTCTCACACATGGAACACTAACAAAATCAATTGAATCCTATGGAAAAAGCACAAGAATGGATAAACTATGGCCTAGACTTGGCCAAAGAGTTTGGCCCCAAATTAGTGACCGCAATTCTCATTTACATTGTCGGTTCGTGGATTATAAAGAGAATCGTATCAGCGACCAGAAAGGTCATGTCCAAGAGCAAGTATGAGGAATCCCTTCAAAAATTCTTGCTGAACCTGATTTCATGGGCACTTAAAATATTCCTCATCATCCTTGTGATTTCCAGGTTGGGGGTTGATGTCACCACTTTTGCGGCTGTCATTGCTGCGGCTGGTTTGGCGGTCGGACTGGCCCTACAGGGCTCTCTTTCCAATTTTGCAGGAGGGGTTTTGCTGATGATCTTTAAACCTTATCGCATCGGGGACCTTATTGAGGCCCAAGGTGAATTGGGCGTGGTCAAGGAAATTGAAATTTTTACCACCAAACTCATAACCCCAGAGAATAAATTGGCCATTGTACCCAACGGGGCCATGGCGAATGGGAATATCGTCAATTATTCCGCTGAGGGTAAAATTAGGGTGGATACGGTAGTTGGCGTTGGATACGGGGAAGACATCAAAAAAAGTAAGGAGGTTTTGTTGAAGGTCCTTACCTCCAATCCACAGGTATTGCAAGACCCGGCACCGTCGGTAAATGTGCTGGAGTTGGCGGATAGTTCGGTAAACTTTGCAGTTCGTCCCTATTGTAAACCCGAAGATTATTGGGATGTCTACTTTTCAACCTATGAGAATTGCAAATTGGCCCTGGATGAGGCCGGAATAGAAATCCCTTACCCACATCAAGTCGAAATCCATAAAGAAGGATAATTCCAAGATATACTTAAACCCCAGTATAATTTGCTGGGGTTATTTGTTTGAGCTCCCCTTTGATACCATCTGAAACCTCCAGGGTATCTATAAAATCCGCAATGGACTTCTGCGTAATTTTTTCGTTGGTTCGGGTCAGCCCTTTCAATGCCTCATACGGATTCGGATAGCCTTCCCTACGCAAAATCGTCTGGATGGCCTCGGCTACCACGGCCCAATTATCCTCCAAATCCTGCTCGAACTTATCGGCATTCAATACCAGTTTGTTCAGGCCTTTAAGGGTAGATTGTAGGGCTACTTGCGTATGGGCAAAGGGAACACCGACGTTTCGGAGTACGGTACTGTCCGTTAGATCTCGCTGCAATCTAGAAACGGGTAATTTTGCCGACAAATGCTCAAAAATTGCATTGGCAATGCCCAAATTTCCTTCGGAATTTTCAAAATCGATAGGGTTTACCTTATGGGGCATGGCTGAAGACCCAACTTCCCCTTTCTTAATTTTCTGTTTGAAATAATCCATGGAAATATAGGTCCAGATATCCCGGTTCAAATCAATATAAATGGTGTTGATACGTTTCAAGCAGTCGAATAGGGCCGCCATGTGGTCGTAATGCTCTATCTGGGTAGTGGGGAAGGAGTGGTGCAAACCTAATTTTTCCTGCACAAAACTTTTCCCAAAGCTCTTCCAATCAGTATCAGGATACGCCACCTTATGCGCATTGTAATTTCCGGTGGCACCACCAAATTTGGCCGCGCTCGGAATGTCGTTCAATAAATTGAACTGTTCTTTTAACCGCTCCACGAACACATCGATTTCCTTGCCCAAACGGGTAGGGGAGGCCGGTTGCCCATGTGTGCGTGCCAACATGGGAATCCCTGCCCATTCGGCTGCAAGTTCCTGCAATTTCTTGAACACCTCAAAATACAGGGGCACATATACATCGTTCATGGCTTCCTTGATGGACAGCGGGATAGCCGTATTGTTAATGTCCTGTGAGGTGAGACCAAAGTGGATAAACTCCTTATACTTTTCGAGTCCCAAGGCATCAAATTTTTCTTTGATGAAATATTCCACGGCCTTTACATCATGGTTGGTGGTTTTTTCAATTTCCTTGATGGCCGTAGCGTCTTCCGAAGAAAAATCAGTATAGATCTTCTGTAAATCCGAAAACTTGCTGTTGTCAAAGTCTGCCAATTGTGGCAAAGGAATTTCACAAAGGGCGATAAAATATTCTATCTCAACGAGAACGCGATATTTGATCAAAGCCTCTTCAGAATAATAGGCACCTAGGGCTTCGGTTTTATTTCGGTATCTGCCATCAATAGGAGAGATGGCGTTGAGTTGGTTTACTGACATGGTGTGGTTTTAGAAAGGAGTAAAGATACTTAAACTCTTAGAGTTTAGTGCCCTAATTGGGCAAGCTTGTCCAGGGTTTTTTTTGCCCTGTTCTTGTAGCCGGCGGTACCATTGGAGATGGTTTCCTCGAGAATCATCCGCAACTCCGGGTGCACCCAATCAAAACGGGTTCCCAAGTAATAAAGACTGCTCATGGCAAACACCTTGGCAGCCACTTTATGAGGGCCTATAAACCAATCAAAACAGACCGTCATCATCGTTTCAAGATGGGTTTGGGTCATATGCATAAGGAAGGCTTCATCTTTCTTTTTAAAATAGGCTTCACATAGCATTTCACAGACATGGGCCATAGGCCGGATACCAGATTCGTCCCGTAATTTTGACAAGCCATGGGTAAAGGAATCCAAATGAGGGAGGAGATAAACCAATCTTTTACGCATCAGATGGTCGAAAACCCAACTTGCGTTGAACGTATCCTTGGAATCTTGTTCGAATACCTCTTGAAGCAGCTTTCCGGTGAGTTCAGGATGCAGCTCCAAGGTTTCCACAAGTCCGGAAATCTGTACCTTGGAAAGCCTTCCAGAATTCAATGCCAAATGCAGTTGTTGTTCGGTCAATCTGTTTGGGGTTTATCCGTTTAAAAGTTGATTTACCAAAGTCGGGACCCCTTCCGTGGCGGTTTTGGGAATCACGCTCAAATTTCGATAATCTGCAGGTCTTACATTGGGTTTTGGGTCGATAAAGTAAATGGGAGTGTCCCGGGGTATGTAGTTGATCAGACTGGCGGCTGGATATACCTGCATGGAGGTGCCTATGATCAATAGGATATCCGCTTTTAGGGTGATTTCAATGGCAGTTTCCAACATGGGCACCATCTCACCAAACCAAACAATGTGGGGCCGCAATTGATGCCCATTGGGGTCCAAATCTCCCAGTACAAGGTCTTTCTTCCATTCCAACACATAATTTTCATCGACCGTGCTGCGCACCTTGAACAGCTCCCCATGTAAATGCACCACATGCGAACTACCGGCCTGTTCGTGAAGGTTGTCCACATTTTGGGTGATAATACTCACGTCGAAATCTTTCTCCAGATCTACCAGGGCAGTATGACCTAAATTGGGAGAAACTTCCAACAGTTGCCTTCGTCTTTGGTTGTAAAATTCCAGCACTACGTTCGGATCACTGGCAAATCCTTGGGGGGTGGCAACTTCCATTACATCGTGTCCCTCCCATAATCCATTGGCATCCCTGAAGGTTTTTAGTCCGCTTTCTGCACTCATACCGGCCCCAGTGAGGACCACAACTTTTTGATTGTTTCCCATAATCCCTAAAATTATGAAATTCATTTTTCGCTATCTTGTCATTTATGGTAAATGATGATCTGTTTGCTTATTTGGAGACCTTTCTCACCGAGGACAGGAAGCAACGCTTTTTGGAAGTACTGCAGCATAGGACCAAATACCTGACAGTGGCCATCGAGGATGTTTTTCAAATGCACAACACCAGTGCTGTTATTCGAAGCTGTGATGCCTTTGGCATTCAGGAGGTCCACGTGGTGGAAGACCGATTTGGACAACGGTTGGACAAGAATATTGCTATGGGCGCGGAACAGTGGGTGGATGTGCACAGATATGGGAATACCTCGGACTGTATAACAACATTGAAAGCAAAGGGGTACCAAATTATTGCCACTACTCCCCATACCGATTCCAATGAACTATCCGATTTTGAAATTACCGGGCCCACTGCTCTTTTTTTTGGAACTGAGAAAGAAGGATTGAGCAACGAGGTGATGGAACAGGCCGATGGGTTTTTGAAGGTGCCCATGGTAGGTTTTTCAGAAAGTCTGAACATTTCGGTTTCCGTGGCAATCATCATCCAAGAGCTTGCCCAAAAACTCCGGCGTTCCCAATTGCCGTGGAAGTTGACCGCCGATGAAATCGTGGAAAAACGAATGGATTGGACCAAAAAGTCAATCAAGAACGTAGAAGGAATAATTGAAAGGTTCCAGACCCAATAGTTTTTTGTATTTTGTAGGGTAACCAAATGCATAAATCACATGACTACAGCACTCTACATTTTGGGCGGGATTGTTCTGCTCGTTCTTATCCTGGCTCTAATAGCCCCAAAAAATTATAATGTTTCACGATCTATTGAGATAGCACAACCCAGAGCGGTGGTGTTTGACAATCTTCGCTATCTGAAGAACCACGACCAGTGGTCACCCTGGGGCAAAAAGGACCCTAATATGGAAAAGAAGTTCACGGGAACGGACGGGGAAGTTGGCGCAATCAGTTATTGGAATGGAAACAAGGATGTTGGCGAAGGCGAACAGGAACTTACCAAGATTGTTGACGGAGAACGAATTGAGTCCGAATTACGGTTCCTTAAACCATGGAAATCCACTTCGGACGCATATTTGGTCACTGAGGATGCATCCAATGGAGCTACCAAGGTTACTTGGGGATTTTCTGGGAAAAACAAGTTTCCCTTTAGCATCATGATGTTGTTTATGAACATGGACAAGGCAGTAGGTGGGGATTTTGAGGATGGATTGTCCAGCTTAAAAGCACTGTTGGAGCAATAATTCTTGCATTATGGAACAAAATATGGTGGGCTGGTTCGAAATCCCTGTTGTGGACATGGATCGGGCCAAAGCCTTTTACAATGAGGTTTTTCAAATAGAAATACAGGTGCAGGACTTTGCCGGAACCCTAATGGGATGGTTTCCTTGGGCGGAAGGAAAAGCAGGTGCTAGTGGGTCGCTTATTCAGCATGAAGCCTATAACCCGAGTACTACGGAAGGTGTGTTGATTTATTTTTCCAGTGTGGATGTTCAAAACGAACTGGATAGGATTGAAAACGCTGGAGGAAAAATATTGAGACCAAAGACGCAGATAAGCCCCGAGGTGGGGTATATGGGTGTATTTTCCGATTCAGAAGGCAACAGAATTGCGTTGCATTCAAGAAAGTGACCCTTATTCCGCTAATTCCAGCAAGGCAATATCGTAATCATTATCGAGGATTACCTTACCCTTGGTAACCATGACCTCTGTTTCTGAATACGTATCGTATAGTTTGGTGCCGTCACCAAAAAAACCTTTTACCCAAAGGGATTTTTTGCCTTTGGGCAAGTCTAAACCGACTACCACCTTATCCTTGTAATCACCTTTCATGTAAGTTCTGGAAAACACGTAGGGCTTTTTTGCCAATCTTTTGTGCTTTCCTGCGCCCACCGCAGGGTGGTTCCTTCGGAATTGCCCTAGTTTTTGCCAGTGTTTATGGATTTTCTGCGTTTCCGGTAGGCTGTCCAGTTCTTCCCAGTTCATAAAGGAACGAAGCGTAGCATCTCCTTGTGTCCCTTCTATGATAAGGCTTCGAGCCGTTTCATCCCCGTAATAGACTTGGGAGGCCCCAGGGGTAAGCAAGAGCACATTGGCCGAGTAAATGGAATTCTTTCGCTCCTTGTCAAATGGATTTCCATCATCATGGGAGGTAAGATAATTGAGTACACTTTTTCCGGTTAGTTTCGTGTGAAGCAGACGGCTGTATTTTTTGAAAATTGTCTCGTAGTTTTTTTGGGCATCTGTCTTCAGGTCAAAGTTGATGAGACTTTTAAATCCATAGTCGAAAAAGTCCACTTTTTTGTCCCCGAAATCAAACTCACGTCCACCTGTAATGCCATAGTTGTAGACCTCCCCAACCATGTAAAAGGGATTATCATCCAAAACTTGGTTTGGGTTCTTTTTCTTCCAAGTCTCAAAAGCATAACTGGCCTCCTTGTACAGATCGGACCAGGCATTTTCATTGACATGCTTTACGGTATCTACCCTAAAGCCGTCCACTCCAAAATCGTTGATGTAATCGGTGAGCCATTTGATAATATAGAACCTTGGTGCCCTCGGGTACCCGGTACGTTCAAAAAAGAGCTGTAGTTCGTCCAATTCCTGGCTTAAACGACCCTCGTCCTTCCATTTGGCCAAGAGCGCATCTGGAAGCTCGACAGGTTCGTCCGATTCGGTAAGTATATCCGGAAGGTTCTCAACGAGCGCACAGGCGGTGGTATTTTCATAGGTGGTAAACTCACATTTTGGCCCAGTTCGTACCCATTCATCCGGCCAAACCGGGTCCATGTCGGTTACAGGCCCTGTGTGGTTGAGAACCACATCCAAAAGAATACGGATGCCTTTGGAATGCGCAGTTTTTACCAACTTTTCCAAATCTTTACGAGTCCCAAAATTGGGATCTATAGCTGTCCAGTCCTTGGTCCAATAGCCATGATAGGCATAGGTGTTCCCGGTTCCTTCGTCGGTGGAACCATGCACCTGCTCCACAATTGGGGTGAACCAAATGGCATTGATGCCCAGTTCGGTAAAATACCCTTCTTCAATTTTTTGGGTGATACCTTGGATATCCCCACCTTCAAATCCTCTAAGGACCGCTGTTTCGTTGTTTTGGTCGAATTGGACTCCTTTTTCCGGGTTGCCAATGTTGAATCTATCCGTAAGGAGGAAGTAAATGTTGGCCCCTTCCCATACAAATGGTACATCCTTTTTCTGGGCAATTTCGGTTACTACTTGATTTGCTTTTTTCTCGGGCTCCTTAGCTTTTTTACAGCTGGCAATCAGGGATAGGATTGACATGATAGCAAGTAGTTTTTTCATCTTTTGGGATTTTAGCTAAAGCTATAAAATGCTTGTGGAACTAGAAAATTTATTTGTTTCCGAAAAAGATGGGTTTTGGGATAAAAAGGGTTGTGGGTCTATCTTCTATTCAGCACTCTGTATTCCTCATAACAATTGGAAATGGCATCCAAAATCTGCAAATCATTGGCTGTATTGATAAAGGACCTGGAGTAGTTACAGTTGTTGAGAATGTCCTCGATGTCTACCTTTTCTAATTGAAGCAATTCGGTAAGGGTTTCCCTATCAAATTTGGAGGCAAGCAGATCACGAATGTCGTCATCCTGCTTCATTTGTTGCAATTTTCGCATCTGTTTGGGCTTTTTGCCAAAGAGGTTTCGCAGGAGGTCCGCAGGGTTTAGGATGGCCCCCAATACTTTGGTCACAGCACTCGGGCTTTTACTACCGCCCTCATAACTTTTTGAAAGCCCAGAGATGCTGTACTGATATGCATTGTTGATGGGTAGGTTTTTGACATCAATTTCCAAATAACCCGTGAGCTGATAGGGCCTTACAATTACCTCTTCCAAGGCATAGGCCAGCTCGGTCAAGGCAATTTCCGTTCCCTCAAACTTGAACATGTCGCTGGTTACTCGAACTTTTTCCGATTTATAACCCAAGTAAGTAAGATATAGGGTATCGTTGACCGCAGCGGGAATTTTAAAACGCCCTTCTTGGTCGGTAATGGTACCGACGACCTTGTTGAGGTTAATGACATGCACGCTCACCATGGGAAAGCCATTTTGGGCGTTGACCACGGTCGCCTCAAGTTCACCTTCAACAGCTGAATCCTCTTCGTCTTGGGAGAAACCGATAAAAGCAGTAAGGAGAAAAAATGTAAGTAGAACTCTTTTCATGCAATCTTTGTAGCCATAAAAGTACTAAACAAAGAAAAATAAACAGGAGTCTTCTAGGATTTAATATAGAATTAACTAATAAAATCCTGGCCTTCTTTTGCCGCCGCGTCTTCCGGAACCTCCTTTTCGACCGCCTCTAAAGGATTTGTTGTCACCTCCTTTGCGATGTCCACGTTTCCTGTCCCTTTTTCTACCTCCTTTACCCGCACTTCCTGGGTTTTTGGATACTTCCACATTTATAAATCGCCCTTTGACCTTAAATTCGGTAAAGGTTTGCAAAATAAAGTCGGTAAGTTGCGCGTCAGTGTTGAAAAAAGAGAAACTATCCTTGGTATCCACATTGAATATGTCGTCTTTTTCGAGGTTCAATGTATCCCGTAAAAAGTCTTTAAGTGCCATCCAATCGTATCCGTCGCGTTCCCCAACATTGATAAAGTAGCGTACAGAACCATCACTTTGCTTGTTACCTTTTCCTTCGCCTTTTTCGGCTCTTTCATTGCGACCGTCACTGGAATTCAAGTCCCGGGTTTTGCTGTAGTAATTGTAGAAACGGGTAAATTCTACCGAAACGATTTTTTTAATAAGCTCTTCCCGGTCGAGACCATCCAACACATCGTGTATGGCTGGGAGGTAGTTGTCAATTTCAGGATTGATTTCGGTTTCTTTGATCCTACTCGCCAAATGATAGAGCTGTATTTCACAGATTTCAATTCCTGTAGGTATTTTTTTGGTAATAAAATCTTGTTTGATTTTCTTTTCTATGGCCTTGATCTTGCGCAGTTCAGATCGGGTAACGATTACCATGGATATTCCTGACTTACCAGCACGCCCCGTACGTCCACTTCTGTGCGTATAGGTTTCAATTTCATCGGGCAATTGATAATTGATAACGTGGGTTACATCGTCCACATCGATCCCTCGTGCAGCAACATCGGTTGCAACCAACATTTGCACCTGCTTTTTTCTAAAGGCATTCATGACCAGGTCCCGCTGGTTCTGACTTAAATCCCCATGTAAAGCCCCTGCATTGTATCCGTCCTCAATGAGTTTTTCAGCAACCCTTTGCGTGTCTCTTTTTGTACGGCAGAAGACCACGGAAAAAATACCAGGGTTGGCATCGGCCAAGCGTTTTAGGGCGGCATAGCGATCGCGACCTCCAACAGTGTAATATTCATGTTGTACGGTGGATGCACCGGCGTTTTTCGTCCCCACGGTGATTTCCTTGGGTTTGTGCATGAATTTTTTCGCAATGGAAGCTACCTCCTTGGGCATGGTTGCCGAAAAAAGCCAAGTAAACTTTTCCTCGGGGGTATTGGAAAGAATATCCTTGATGTCCTCATAGAAGCCCATGTTAAGCATTTCATCGGCTTCATCAAGCACACAATAATCTATTTTGGAAATATCCACCATCCCGCGGCCAATCATGTCTTTCATCCTACCTGGGGTGGCCACAACAATTTGTGCTCCCCGCTTTATTTGTCTTGCCTGCTCCGTGATGCTTGCTCCTCCGTAAATGGCCACAGTGTTGAGCCCTTTGATGTATTTGGAATACAACTTTAGCTCGTTGGTGATTTGTAAACAGAGTTCCCTCGTTGGGGAGAGGATCAAACCTTGTGTGGTTCTGCTCTCAGCATGAATTTTTTGAATCATGGGAAACCCAAAAGCAGCGGTTTTTCCGGTTCCGGTTTGGGCCAAGGCCACCAAATCGGTCTCTTCCTGCAATAAAATTGGGATTGATTTTTCTTGTACTTCGGACGGGGTCTCAAATCCAAGATCGGAAATAGCGTCCAATAGGGGTTTGTCCAACCCCAGGGTTTCAAATTTTGTCATAGTGGTGTATACCTTAAATCGCAAATATGTTGTGTTGCATAGAGCGATTTTTGGATACGCATTGAAGCCCCGCGCAACACCTTGCCCATACCGGCGGCGTTAATAAAGGCGCAAATGTACGCTAATTTAACAAGCTGGCGGCTATAATTGCCTGTTATTGAAAAAGGAAACCAATTTTTGGATGGCCCGACCTCTATGGCTAATAGCATTTTTGCGTGCTGCGGATAGTTCCCCGAAGGTTAGGTCATGCCCATTGGGTTTGAAAATAGGATCGTAACCGAAACCGCCATCACCCTGTTCCGCTTCAGTGATTACTCCCTTGACGATTCCATTAAAAACATGGTTTTCCCCGTTTATGTTAAGATGGACCACCGTCTTAAAATGTGCTTCTCGTTCAGCCACTCCTGCCAACTGTGAGAGCACTTTGGCCATATTGTCCTTGGCATTTTTATGTGCTCCTGCGTACCTGGCGGAATATACCCCAGGAGCGCCATTCAAGGCATTGACCAACAGTCCAGTGTCGTCCGAAAAGCAATCGAAACCGTACTTTTTTGTAACAAAATCTGCTTTCAGTTTTGCATTTTCCTCCAAGGTCTCCCCAGTCTCTGGGATTTCCTCAATACAGCCAATATCCTCCAAGGACAGTAATTCGATACCAGAAGGTAAAAGTTGCTGGACCTCCTTTAGTTTATGGGCATTGTGGGTGGCAAAAACAAGTTTCAAAGCTGGAAAAGGTTCTGAATAAGGGCCAAAAGTAGTAATTTAGAACCATAAGTAATATCCGCATGAAAATGAAAATCCTACCGCCTTTGGTGATGGTCATCTTTGGGTTGCTCATGTACGTTTTGCATCGATTTTTACCTGTTGGCCAATTTGAATTTTTCGGCAGAAAGGAATTATCCATTGGTTTATTTGGGTTGGCACTATTGGTCATTTTTATGGCCCTTTTTCAATTTGTACGCGCCAAGACCACTACCAATCCCATCAATTTGACCAAATCCAGCAGTTTGGTCACCAATGGCATTTTTAAATATTCGAGAAACCCCATGTATCTGGGGATGCTCATTATTCTACTTGGATTTGGTCTTAAACTGGGCAATGCATTCAATACCTTACTGGCCGCCGGATTTGTCTACTATATGAACCACTTTCAGATAAAAAAGGAAGAAGAAGCGCTATCGGAACTGTTTGGAACAGCGTACCGAAATTACTGCAAGGCGACAAGACGTTGGTTCTAGCCCTTACTTTTTTAGTCAATTTGAAACATTTAAGGGGTGTTTTTTGATATATCCTCAATTGTATACTGATTTTGTAGGGTTCCAATTCCATGCATGGAATTAATGTTTAATTTTATGGCTTAATTTTTTCGAATTAATTCATGGTTGAAGTGGGACGCAAGTACGTTTTTGATTTTGATAGTACCCTTACCAGGGTGGAGGCGTTGGATGTTTTGGCGGAAATGACACTGCAGGGAAATTCCAACAAGGATCAAATCATTCAAGAAATTCAAGACATTACCAATCTGGGAATCGATGGTGACATTTCGTTTACGGAATCGCTGGAACGTAGGATCCAATTATTAAAGGCCCATAGAAACGATTTGGACGGTTTGGTTGGTGAATTGCGTCAGAAAATCTCCAAATCCATTGCATCCAATAAGGAGTTTTTCGAAAAATATTCTGAAGATATTTACGTGATTTCCTGTGGATTCAAGGAATTTATAGATCCTATTGTTGAGGAGTACAACATTCCGTCGGAACGGGTATATGCGAATACCTTTAAGTTTGACGAGGAAGGAAACATAATTGGCTTTGATGAGGCCAATGTTTTGGCATCCCATAATGGAAAAATCGAGTGTTTGAAAAATCTGGATTTGGAAGGGGAAGTACAAGTAATCGGAGATGGATACAGTGATTATGTGATGCGGGAGGCCGGTATCGCCGACAAGTTCTTCGCTTATACCGAAAATGTCCACCGTGAAAAAGCGGCCAACAATGCCGACCATGTAACACCCAATCTGGACGAGTTCCTATATGTCAACGACCTTCCACGTAATATATCCTATCCCAAAAACAGGATCAAAATCCTATTGTTGGAAAATGTGCACCCCGATGCCTTTGATAACCTTTCGGAAGATGGTTTTTCTGTGGAACTGGTTAAGCACAGTTTGTCTGAGGATGAATTGATAGAGCGAATTAAAGGTGTCCATGTCTTGGGAATCCGTTCAAAAACGCAGGTAACCCAAAAAGTTCTCGATGCCGCCAACAAACTGTTGGTCATTGGGGCCTTCTGTATTGGAACCACACAGATAGATCTCGAATACAGCAAAAAGAAAGGGGTAGTGGTCTTCAATGCTCCTTATAGTAATACCCGTTCTGTGGTAGAGTTGGCCATAGGCCAGATTGTAATGCTCAAAAGGAACATTTTTACGCGGAGTACCGAGATCCACCAAGGAAAATGGAATAAAACTGCCATTAACTCCAGGGAGGTCCGAGGAAAGAACTTGGGTATCGTGGGTTATGGAAATATCGGCAAGCAGTTGTCCGTTTTGGCCGAGGCCATGGGCATGCGCGTATATTACTACGATGTTTCGGATAAACTGGCCCTTGGAAATGCCATCAAATGCACCAGTTTGGAAGACTTACTATCCGTTTCGGATGTGGTGACCCTCCATGTGGACGACAACAAGGCCAACAAGAATTTTATTGGGGAGCGGGAGATAAACCAAATGCGTGATGGTGCTATCCTTATCAACTTATCCCGAGGATTTGTAGTGGATATTGAAGCTTTGGCGACCGCCTTGAAGAGTGGAAAATTGGGAGGCGCTGCAGTGGATGTATACCCATCCGAACCACGAAGCAATGGAGAGTTTGTAACTGCACTTCAAGGTTTGCCCAATGTGATTTTAACACCGCATATTGGAGGAAGCACCGAAGAGGCCCAAAGGGATATAGCAGACTTTGTGCCCAACAAGATCATGGATTATATTAACTCTGGAAATACTGTGGATGCGGTAAACTTCCCTAACATTAGGCTGCCCAAGCAAACCAATGCACATCGTTTCTTGCACATCCACAACAACGTGCCCGGTATTATGGCCAAGATCAACAAGGTTCTGGCAAAATATGAAATGAATATAACCGGCCAATATTTGTCAACGGATGACAAAGTGGGTTATGTAATTACCGATTTGGACAAGGATTACAATAAGGAGGTGATGAAGGCGCTTAAGAACGTGGAGAACACGATTAAGTTCAGAGTCCTGTACTAAAAAGTGGAAGCCACATGGCAAATTAAGGTTTCACAATCTGAAACACCCGTTTCACAACATTTTTAGCTATTCCTGTATTTTTCAACCTAAATTGTAGGCAAATACTTACTTGTTAGCCTAAATGAAGATTGGAAGATTCGTAATTTTTGAAAAAGGTTTCCGCGCCTATTATTTGCTCGTAATTTCAATTGTGGTGTTGACGATTACCATTCAGTCTATGACACAATACTCCCTGAGCCAGCAACGATCCACCGCCTTGATTGTCAATTTATCTGGAAAGCAACGAATGCTAAGCCAGAAATTGTTGAACGAGCTCTATTCCTGCAGATACCACAATTGCGATTATGCCGAGATGAAACTGGCACTTACAAAATTGTACCAAATGAACCGTTTTCTGCAAGAAGGGAATGCGGCCTTGCGAATAGAACCATTGGACGATGTGGCGATACAGAAAGAGTTTTCCCGATTGGAAACCCACATTGAATGGTTATACCACAAACTGAAGAATTTCAAGAACTTTAATGAAATCTCCTTTAACGATGCAAGGTATCACGTAGACAGGTTTGTAGTTATCATGGATGGGATTGTGAACTTGTTTCAGCACAAGTCGGAGAACGACATCAAGACCATGATGGTGATAGAGTTGGAGTTGGCTATTTTTTCCATTGTAATCTTGATCTTTGAAATTTTCTTCATCGTAAATCCCATCATTAGTCGGATTATGAACCAGAAAAAGAAATTAGCGGAGATTGCCTGGCATCAGTCCCATGTTTTCAGTTCCCATATGAAGAACATTACGGACCTGCAGTATGTGCTGAAGGTAGAAAAGAATCCCGAAAGACAACGGGAGATTTATGGGTTTATAGGTGAAGAACTGGATGAACTTAAGAAGGTTTCCAAACACATGGTGGAATCCCTGGAAAAAACTACTCAAGAGGTACGTCCACACCACCTTGTAATACAAAAAGTCGAGGACTTTTTGGAAAAATATAACCTACTGACAACGGAAAAGGCTCTTATTGATGATGATAAGGCTCATTCCGTAAAATAGTGAACCCCCTATAGAGTTGTTCGATGATAAACAAACGCACCATTTGATGTGAAAAAGTCATTTTGGACAAGCCCAACTTTTCCCGACCTCTTGCATATACCGCCTCGCTAAAACCGTAGGGTCCCCCAATGACCAAAACAAGCTTTTTGATTCCGCTGTTCATCTTTTTCTGAAGGAACTGGGAAAATTCCATGGAGGAATATTGCTTTCCCTTTTCGTCCAAAAGCACTACCACATCCGAGGGCTGGACCTGCTTCAAAATCAACGCTCCTTCCTTCTCTTTTTGTTGGGTCTCGGAAAGGTTTTTACTGTTTTTTATATCAGGTAATACCAGCAATTCAAATTTGATATAGTGAGCAAGTCGCTTTTCATAAATATCCATAAGCCGGCCAAGGTCCGGGCTATCTGTTTTGCCAATGGCGATCAAGGTAATTTGCATATCCAAAAGTAGTTTTTTCAGGTCAAACTTGAAGCTTCGAAATTGTATGGGCACTAATGTTTTTAGTATTTTCGTCAAAACCCCATATGGATGATTGCCCAAGAACAGTTCAATAAAGAAATTGCCCTAATAATCTCCAATGCGATTCGCGAGGATGTGGGGGAAGGAGATCATAGTTCCCTTGCCTGTATCCCTGCTTCCGCCCATGGAAAGGCCAAACTTTTGGTAAAGGACGAAGGTGTTTTGGCCGGCGTGGAATTTGCCAAGGAAGTCTTTGATTATGTAGACCCAAATATGACCATGGAGGTGGCCATTGAGGATGGTGCCCACGTGAAGTACGGGGATATCGCATTTTATGTAGAGGGTAGTTCCCAGAGCATTTTAAAAGCAGAGCGATTGGTGTTAAATGCCATGCAGCGTATGAGCGCCATTGCCACAAAGACCAAACATTTTGTAACCTTGTTGGAAGGTACCCAGACTAAGATATTGGATACCCGTAAGACCACTCCCGGTATTCGGGCCTTGGAAAAGTGGGCCGTGAAGATTGGGGGAGGGGAAAATCACCGATTTGCCTTATACGATATGATCATGCTCAAGGATAACCACATCGATTTTGCAGGTGGTATTACCAAGGCTATCCATAAGACGCAGCAATATTTAAAAGATGTTCAAAAGGATTTAAAAATAATTGTGGAAGCTAGGGATTTGGAAGAGGTAAAGGAAATATTGGCCGTAGGAGGGGTATACAGGATTCTGCTGGATAATTTTGATTATACTGATACTCGAAAGGCTGTAGCGCTAATCGGCGATCAATGCCTTACAGAGTCTTCCGGTGGGATTAATGAAGAAACCATCCGGCACTATGCCGAGTGTGGCGTGGACTATATTTCTTCGGGAGCCTTAACGCATTCCGTTCACAATATGGATTTGAGCCTAAAAGCAGTTTAATGTCGATAGCAATAGAAGAAAGGTTGGAAAAAATACCAGTGGTGAACTGGTTAGTACGCTTGCTCAAAAGCCTTAAGCTTAAGGCTTTTGAAGGGCTTTCGTTTTACGACCTTCTGGAAATGTACCTATTGGGAATTTTTAAGGGGGCAGTTTCAACTCGGGCAAGTGCCATTGCCTTCAGTCTTTTCATGGCTTTATTCCCATTAATGATTTTCTTGGTGACCCTAGTTCCATGGATCATTCCCTATGCCAGTGTTGGCAATGAAAATTTTGATGCCCAATTTCTTTTGTTCTTGGAATCATTTCTTCCTTCCGCGACCAGCGATTATTTTGGGGATATATACCAGCAGATCAAAAACCAAAAGAGCGGTGGAATTCTCTCCTCAGCCTTTTTGGTCTCCATTTTTTTGGTGGCCAATGGGGTGAATTCCATTTTTGGCGGATTTGAACATTCCTATCACGTAGAACTTACCCGTAACTTCTTCAGGCAATACGCCTATGCGCTTATGGTGGGACTTATATTGTCCACGCTCTTGATTTTGGGTGCTGTGGCCTTTGTTTATTTTGAATTCTATGTGGTGGAGTACACCAGTGAATATTTCGGAAAAACCTTGGGCTACGATGTGGAAAAGGGCGATACCATAGGTATTCAGTTGACCAAGATTCTATTTTTCATGATTTTGTCCTATCTCACCACCGCCATCCTCTACTATTTCGGAACTGCAGAGGGAAGAAAGGCCCGATTTTTTTCAGCAGGCGCTTTGATGACTACCTTGTTGTTCGTGCTTACATCCTATCTGTTCGGGGTCTATGTGGAAAAATTTGCAAGATATAACGAGCTGTATGGTGCCCTGGGGGGATTGTTGATTTTGATGGTCTTCATTTGGCTGAATTCCAATATTTTACTTTTGGGTTTTGAACTCAATGCCACCTTAAATTCCCTAAAAAAGAAACATGAAAAAAAGCTGGAAAATCAATAAATACCTACTAATTATTTTCTTGCTGATATGCCAAATATCATGGTCACAGTCGGTATTTGGTAAGTGGAAAACTGTAGATGATCGTAATGGTATAACCAAAGCGATAGTTGAGGTATATGAAGAAAATGGCCTGTTGCAGGCCAAGGTTCTTAAAGTGGTTGAGGAAGGAAAGGAAAATGCACTTTGTATAAAATGCAAGGGAGAACTCAAAAACAAACCCATTAACGGGATGAAAATCATGGACGACTTCAAAAAGAATAGCAAAGGCGAATATAAAGGCAGCAGACTCTTTGATCCAGAACAAGCAATGACCTTTAGGGGAAAAGTTTGGTTAGACCCAGATGATGTGAACAAATTAAAGGTACGCGGTTATTTGGCTTTCCTGTATAGAACCCAAACCTGGCATCGAGTAACCGAAGAGTAAAGGTATGCAGTATTTTTTGGATGTTGTTCTTCCCATTCCTTTGGAAAGACTTTTTACCTACAAAATTACTTCGGAAGAGGCTACTTTCCTGAAACCCGGAATGCGGGTGGCCGTTCCCTTTGGAAAATCCAAGATTTATACAGCATTGGCCTATGCCTTGCACCAAGAAGCCCCAACGGCCTATGAGGCCAAGGAAATTTATCAAATTCTGGACGAAACCCCCTTGGTAAATCCCTATCAACTTCAGCATTGGCAATGGATAGCCAAATACTATATGTGCACTTTGGGCGAAGTAATGCGAAGCGCCTTGCCCAGTGCTTTTTTATTGGAAAGTGAAACCCTGATCTTACCCAATAAGGAAGCAGAGGTGGATGAAATGGGATTAAAGGATGATGAGTTTCTTGTTTTCGAGGCCCTACGGTATCAATCAGCATTGAAGATTGGGGAGGTCAGTAGCATTGTGGACAAAAAGAACGTGTTGCCCTTGGTAAACCGACTGGTGCAAAAGGGAGTGGTGCTGCAAAAAGAAGAACTGTACGAACAGTACAAACCTAAGCTGGTCCGTTATGTAAAATTGGGAGGGGCATATGAGGCGGAGGATGCGTTGGAAGCATTGCTGCAGGATTTGACCAGGGCTCCCAAACAAAGTCAGGTGGTGCTTTCCCTTTTTCAGTTGCAGGCCGCGCATAAGAAACCCATACGCGTAACCGACTTGGAGCGGGAAAGCGGAGGATCTCGAGCCGTGATCAAGGCACTAATAGATAAAGGGATACTGAAAGAATATTTTATTAGAACGGATAGGGTGGAGCAGGAGGCAGAATCGGCTTCTGTTGCCAATATTACCTTGAATTCGTATCAGCAAGATGCCCTCCAGGCCATCCAGTCTGGATTTTCGGAAGCAAAACCGGTATTGTTGCATGGGGTTACTTCTGCTGGTAAGACTGAGGTCTATTTCAAGTTGATCCAGGATTTTTTGGAAAACGGAAAGCAGGTTCTTTATCTCCTTCCGGAAATTGCCCTAACGTCCCAACTTATAAATAGGCTTCGTCATTATTTTGGGTCAAAGGTTTCCGTATACCATTCCAAATTCAGCATTCATGAACGGGTGGAGGTGTGGAACAACGTTCAGAAAACTGAAGATAAGGCTCAAATAGTAATTGGCGCACGCTCGTCCCTGTTCTTGCCTTATTCCAACCTGGGATTGGTTGTGGTGGACGAGGAGCACGAGAGTTCCTTTAAACAGTTTGACCCAGCACCGAGGTATCACGCCCGTGATGCCGCCATTGTGCTGTCCAATCTACATGGGGCAAATTGCCTATTGGGTTCCGCTACCCCAAGTATTGAAAGTATGGACAATGCTCAAAAAGGAAAATTTGGATATGCTTCAATTCCATATAGATATGGCAATGTGCTAATGCCTGAAATTAATTTGGTGGATATTAAAGAGGCCACTAGGAAGAAGCGGATGAAGGGGCATTTTTCAGAAACGCTGTACAATGCGATAGCGGAAGCTTTGGAAGAAGGGGAACAAGTGATTTTGTTTCAAAACCGACGAGGCTTTGCACCCATTGTGGAATGCACCACCTGTGGACATGCAGCCCAATGCCCCAATTGCGATGTAAGCTTAACATACCATCAGCATAGAAATCAGCTGCGCTGCCATTATTGCGGATATCATATGGCCTTACAACAGGCGTGTTTGGCCTGTGGAAGTCATACCTTGGACAAAAAGGGATTTGGAACGGAACAGATACAAGAGGAGTTGAAGGAATTATTTCCCGAGGCCAAAGTGGGAAGAATGGATTTGGATACCACGCGGGGAAAATACGCCTATGAAAAAATTATCACGGCTTTTGAGCAACAAGATATGGACATCCTGGTCGGGACCCAAATGGTCACCAAGGGATTGGACTTTAGAAATGTGAGCTTGGTGGGTATCATGAATGCCGACACCTTATTGAACTTCCCTGACTATAGGGCGCACGAAAGAAGCTTTCAATTATTGACCCAAGTAGCGGGTAGGGCAGGAAGGACCAAAAAACGGGGCAAGGTTTTGATCCAGAGCTATAATCCCTACCACCAAATTTTGCAGCAGGTCACTACCAACGATTACGATAAAATGTTTGCGGAGCAATACTACGAACGGGAGCAATTTAAATATCCTCCCATTGTTCGTATCATAAAAATTACCCTCAAGGATAAGGATTATAACAAACTCAATGAAGCTGCGGAATGGTTTGCCGGTTCATTACGAAATGTTCTGGGTCAACAAGTTTTGGGGCCGGAGTATCCTCCTGTGGCTCGAATCCGTCGGGATTACCTAAAAAATATTTTGGTGAAGATGCCGAGGAATTTGTCAATCTCCCAAACAAAAAATAGCATTAAAAGAATTGAAAAATCTTTTAATGCTATTTCTAAGTATAAAAGTGTGAGACTGGTCTACAACGTGGACCACATTTAACTTTTCTATACGTTGGCCAGCGCTTCGGCCAGCTCGGTCTTTTTATTTCTGCTCAACGGTATCTGTCTTCCCCCTACTTCTACATTCTTACTGTTGAACTTTTCAATCTTTTCTAGATTGACAATATATGATTTATGGATTCTAAGGAACTTTTCCGCAGGAAGTTGCTTTTCAAAAGCCTTCATGGTGGAAAGGATTACAATATTGGCCTCGTCAGTGACCAATTTAATGTAATCTCCAAGTGCTTCGATCCATTTAATATCGTTTAGGATAACCTTACGCTTTTTAAGGTTACTTTTTACAAAGATGTGTTCCTCATCCTCATCAACACGGTTCATTTGCTCGTATTTGGCCACCGCTCTTTTTACGGAGGATTCAAATCGGGCCAGGGTGATGGGTTTATGAAGGTAATCGGTTACATCATAATCGAATGCTTTAAGGGCATAATCAGGTTTTCCGGTAATCAAAATAACCTGTGGTGGGTTCTCTAGGGCCTCTAAAAGGTCAAACCCACTAATGATTGGCATTTCTACATCTAGGAAGATAAGATCAATGTCGTGGTTCTTCAACCCATTTTTGGCTTCAATAGCATTGCTATATTCGGCTACAAGGGCAAGATGTGGGTGATTGTTGACCAATTTTGCAACGGCCATCCGCTGCATGGAGGAGTCGTCTACAATTATACTTTTTAATTTCATAGAATGGGGTGATTTGTAGGGTTTTAAATCATCGGCAAATTACACAAAAAGGACGTTTAACTGCAACAAAAGATGTAAACATGGTCTATTTTGTTGTGTATATTACCATATACGTTACGAAGGTTTAGTTGGTTCTTTATTGTTAATAACTCTTGACCCTTAAACGAAGAAATTTACCTTTTCTTGCGGAGGTGATCAATTATTGCTACTTTTGCGCTCCTTTAAAATAATAATATATGAACCATTACGAAACTGTTTTCATTTTGAATCCCGTTCTATCTGAGACCCAGATAGAGGAAACAGTCAAGAAATTCGAGGATTTCTTGATTAAGAATGGTGGCAAAATGGTCTCCAAGGAAAACTGGGGACTAAAGAAATTGGCCTATCCCATTCAGCACAAAAAAAGTGGCTTTTACCACTTGTTTGAATTTACCGTTCCTGGTGAAGCAATCGCTCCCTACGAATTGGAATTTAGAAGAGATGAACGTGTCATGCGTTTTTTGACCGTTAAATTGGACAAGCATGCAATTGCTTGGGCAGAAAAAAGAAGAACCAAATTAAAAGCAAACGCATAGGGTATGGCATCTATAGAACAACAAGCAAAGTCTAAAAAAGATGGGGAAATCAGGTATTTGACCCCATTGAACATTGAGACCAACAAGCAAAAGAAATACTGTAGGTTCAAAAAGTCCGGTATCAAGTATATCGATTACAAAGACCCGGATTTCTTGATGAAACTGGTAAACGAGCAAGGAAAATTGCTTCCGAGAAGACTTACTGGAACTTCTCTAAAGTACCAAAGAAAAGTGGCACAGGCCGTAAAAAGAGCCCGTCACCTAGCCTTAATGCCGTACGTTGGCGATATGTTGAAATAAAAAATACTGAAGAATGGAACTTATTCTAAAAGAAGATATACAGGATTTGGGTTTTAAGGACGATATCGTTACGGTAAAGAACGGTTACGGACGAAATTACCTTATTCCCCAAGGATTGGCTGCGTTGGCTACTCCTTCTGCCAAAAAAGTTTTGGCCGAAAACCTTAAGCAACGTGCCCATAAAGAAAAGAAAGTCATTGATGAAGCCAATAAATTGGCCGAGGCACTAAAACAATTGGAAATCCGTATTCCTGCCAAGGTTGGAGCGGGCGACAAATTGTTCGGTTCCGTGAGCAATATTGATTTGGCAGCTGCTTTGGATAAATCAGGTCATCAAATTGAAAGAAAGTTTATCAATATCAATGGTGGAACCATCAAGCGTGTTGGCCCGTACAACGCCAAGATTAGGTTGCACAGGGAAGTCATCGTCGATTTTCCTTTTGAAGTGATTGCTGAGGCTAAGTAGCCTACAAAACTTTCGGCAAATAATTTAAGAAGAGCTATGCATGCATAGCTCTTTTTTTTTGCTATGTTTGTAGCTACTCAAAACTAACTCTATATGAAGAAAATTCTGCCCATTTGGATACTGTTTCTAATGGTATTCACCTCGGCTTTCGCACAAGTCACCACGTCCAACATCAGAGGTACTGTTGTTGATGACCAGAACGCTCCCCTTTTAGGAGCCAACGTAGTAGCGGTACACACGCCAACAGGAACGCGCTACGGTGCCATTACCAACGAAGAAGGTCGGTACAACCTGCTCAACCTTAGGGTGGGTGGACCTTACGAAGTAACCATTTCTTACGTTGGATTTGCCAGCAATGTGAAAAACGACATTTTCCTATCCTTAGGTAAGACCTTTAACCATAATGTGGCCTTGATATCTGACAGTCAGGCCTTGGATGAAGTCGTTGTTGTGTCCGACCAAACCGGAACTTTTGGTAGCGATAGAACAGGTGCTGAAACCAGTGTAGGTAGAAGGGAATTGACCAGATTGCCCACAATTTCAAGATCTACCAACGATTTTACCCGTTTGGAGCCCACTGCCAGTGCAGGCTCTTTTGGGGGTAGGAACGACCAGTTCAACAATTTTTCATTGGATGGAGCAATTTTCAACAATCCATTTGGACTGGATGCCGCCCAACCTGGTGGTCAAACAGATGCCAACCCGATTTCCATTGATGCTATTGACCAAATCCAAGTAACGACTGCACCTTACGATGTGACCCAATCCGGTTTCACGGGGGCATCCGTTAACGCGGTGACCAAAAGTGGTACCAACGAATTTTACGGCACGGTCTATGGATTTTACAGAAATGAAAGTTTAACGGGTGGAAAAGTAGCTGGGGATGATGTTTTTAAGGCCGATTTGAGCCAATCCCAGTACGGTATCAGTATTGGTGGGCCCATTGTTAAGAACAAGGTATTCTTCTTTGCTAACTTTGAGAAGGACGACCGTACCGATTTGGGGTCCAATGGTTTTGTTCCCAACAGAGGCGGCGGTGGCATAAACGAATCTAGGGTTTTGGCATCCGATTTTGAGTTGGTATCCAATATCCTAAGCCAAGTTTCCATCGGAAATGGGGAATTCTATAACCCTGGACGATATGAGGGATTCAATTTCGACCAAGAATCCACCAAAGGGATCTTCAAATTGGATTGGAACATTAATGACAATAACCGATTGGCTGTCATTTACAATTTCTTGAACGCTTCCAAGGAAAAACCGGCGCACCCGACGGCTTTGGGTTTTAGGGGGCCAAACCTGTCCACCTTGCAATTTGAAAATGCCGGATATGAGATCAACAATAAAATTCAATCCGTGCAAATCGAATTGAACTCTACCCTTTCGGACGAAGCTATCAATAAGCTGCAAGTAGGGTACACCCATTTTGATGATTTCAGGAACCCGAAATCAACTCCAGCTCCGACCATTACCTTATTGGATGAAAACGGAGCTTCGAACTACATCATTGCAGGTCATGAACCTTTCTCCATCAACAATCGTTTGGATCAAAAGGTGTTCCAGCTGACTAACAATTTAAATTTCTTTAAAGGAGATCATACGTTCACGGTTGGGTTCTCTTTTGAAAAGTTCCAATTTGACAACTCCTTTAATCTTGGGGTATATGGAGCCCAGGGTGTATTCTTCCCTACTGGTTCCATCGCAGATTTCAGGGGATTGGATGCTGCAGGCGAAGCCGCTTTGGTAGGCGTTTATCAGGGTCAGTTTAATGCAGCTATCGCAGCCAACAATGCCTTAAATGCTGCAGGTGAAGGAAATGCCGGAGGCTGGGCTTTGGCCGAGACCAATGTGGGTCAAATGGCATTTTATGTACAAGATGAATGGAACGCTACCGAAAACTTTAAGCTTACTTACGGTCTACGTGTGGATAAACCGCTTTACTTTGATTCAGCGGATAAAGCCCAAGATGTTATAGAGCGTGCACCGGCAGTGGTTCCTGGCATACCTTATGTAAACCCAAATAATGGTGAAACGGTATTCATAGATAACACCAATTTACCCACTAATGATTGGTTGATTTCACCCCGAGTTGGATTCAATTGGGATGTGAATAACGATGGAAATTTGCAAATCAGGGGTGGTTCCGGAATATTTACGGGTCGCTTTCCATTTGTATGGTTGGGCAACCAGATAGCCAACCCCAATGTATTTTTCCTAACTGCGGTTGACCCCGATTTCCAATGGCCACAAGTCTTTAGAACCAGTTTGGGCGCAGACAAGCGCCTGGAAAATGGTTGGATTTTGACTGCTGATTTGTCTTACTCCAAGGATATCAACGGACCCCACGTTCAGAACTGGGGGCTTACCTCTCCTTCTGAGTCTTTGCAAGGGGTGGATAACAGACCGGTATATGCCGCGACGGATTTGATCAACAATGCCTATGTGTTCTCCAATTCAGATGAGGGAAGAATTTGGAATGCAGTTTTGAAGGGACAAAAAACATGGGACAATGGGCTTTATGCCAGCTTGGCGTATAGCTACTTGAATTCAAAGGATGTAAATTCCATTGAAGCTGAGATCACCAGTGATGCCTTTGCGGCCAATGCCATTGTAAGTGATGCCAATGCGGACGTATTGTCTTACTCCAGATATGGGGATACCCACCGTTTTGTGGGGGTTATTTCCAAGGCATTCAAAACAGGAACTACCATTTCCACATTTTTTGAATATGCCCAAGGTGGTCGTTTCAATTATATCTATGGTGGGGATATCAATAGGGATGGATCAAGCATAAACGATTTGTTGTACATCCCAACCTCTTCGGAAGTCAACCAGATGAACTTTGCCGAAGCGGGCGATGCCGCCGCCTTTGAAGCTTTTATTCAGCAAGATGATTATTTGAGTGAAAACCGTGGTTCCTACGCGGAACGATACGGAGCCTTGGCTCCATGGAGAGGCCGTTGGGACTTGAAGGTGTTGCAGGATATCAAGATTGCCAATAAGAACACCATTCAATTGAGTTTGGATGTATTGAACGTCGGTAACCTGATCAGTTCGGATTGGGGTGTAGTTGAAATTCCGACCAACCAGCAGGTATTGGGGGTAACCATTGATGACAACAATAATCCAACGTACAGTTTTGATGAGAATTTGACGGAAACTTTTAGTTCAGATACCAGTTTGCTATCCAGATGGCAGGCCCAGTTTGGAGTACGGTACATCTTCAACTAAAAGAACATAATTTATAAGCTAAAAAGGCTGCGCAACTGCGTGGCCTTTTTTACTTTTGCAGAATTAAAGGAATCTGATTCAATGAAGTACGCAAGATTGACGCAACAACAATTGGAAGAGTTGCATCCTGAATTCATCAACTTTCTGGCTACCCAGTCCATCACCGCTGAAGAATGGGCGGGTATAAAAGAAGAAAAACCTGAAGTAGCAGAGGAAGAAATAGATGTTTTTAGCGATTTGGTTTGGGAAGGAGTGCTGTCCAAAGTGGAGTACCTTGAAAACATATCGGAAATGCATATGCACCTGTTCCATTTAACCGAAAAGGAGATGAAACTCTTTTCCGTAAAAGTGCTCAATCCTGAAATCGATTTGCGAACAGAGGAAGGATTCGGTTGGTTCAAGCGCAACTTCCAGTCCGATTTTGTGGAGTACCTAACTGCCTCCAAGGCGTATTCCGACGATAAGAACAAAGATAAGTTTGACTTGATCCAACAAGGTGCGGCCATAACCAAGGGAGAATTGTTCCAATGGTTTGAGCAGATTATGGAATAATGTTGGATGATTGATGTTCAATTCTTGACTTATAATGTTGAATGTTTGAGTTCTACCAACGAACTTCGCGCAAATTCGCGTAATTCGTGTCAAGCTCACAAAGATGATCTCGTTATTTGTTAAATGCTAGATGCTAGATGCTAGATGCTAGATGCTAGATGCCAGATGTACCATGCATAGTTTTCAGTTCTTAGTTTTTAATGTTGAATGTAGGCGTTCAATAACAGCGGTTTTAGGTGCAATTCGTGAAATTCGTGTCGGACCCTAAAGCTATCAAACGAACAAAGCACTTATATTTGCACGAGAATTACCAGTTTTCATGCCACAAAAACCATCCATTCCCAAGGGAACGCGCGATTTTTCACCAGCTGAGGTTGCCAAGCGCAACTACATCATCCAAACCATCAAAAAGCACTTTGAGGTATATGGGTTCCAACCCATAGAAACCCCATCCTTTGAAAATTCCGAAACCTTGATGGGCAAATATGGCGACGAAGGAGACAGGCTTATTTTCAAGATTCTGAATTCCGGGGACTTTATTTCCAAAGTGGACGATGTTACCTATAGTTCCAAGAACTCAGCTTCGCTGACACCGAAAATCTCCGAGAAAGCACTTAGGTATGACCTTACGGTTCCTTTTGCCCGTTATGTGGTCATGCATCAAAATGAAATTGATTTCCCCTTTAAACGCTATCAAATCCAGCCTGTGTGGCGAGCGGATAGGCCACAGAAAGGACGTTTCCGTGAGTTTTATCAATGTGATGCCGATGTGGTAGGAGCAAAGTCTTTGCTTCAGGAGGTAGAATTTGTACAACTCTACGATGCGGTCTTTACCGATTTGGGCCTAAAAGGGTCCACAATCAAAATCAACAATAGAAAAGTATTATCTGGAATTGCCGAGGTCATCGGAGCCAAGCATTTGCTCATTGATTTTACCGTTGCCTTGGATAAACTGGACAAAATAGGCGAGGAGGGCGTGAAAAAGGAGATGTTGGCAAAAGGAATTTCCGAAGGTGCTATTGCCAAAGCTGCGCCCTTATTTTCGATGCCGGGTTCCAATGCAGATCAGTTGGAGCAACTGAAGACCTTATTGGTACATTCCGATATAGGAATGGCGGGAATCGCCGAACTGGAGGGCATTGTCACCCAAATTAATGCACTTGGACTTCAATCCGCCCAGCTGCAATTGGACGTTACTCTGGCCCGTGGATTGAATTATTATACAGGAGCCATTTTTGAGGTCAGTGCGCCAGCCGGAGTTCAAATGGGTTCTATCGGCGGTGGTGGACGATATGATGACCTCACAGGGATTTTCGGTTTAAAAGATATTAGCGGAGTCGGTATTTCATTTGGTTTGGACCGGATTTATCTTGTTTTGGAAGAATTAGGACTTTTTCCTGAAAGTCTTGACAGGACCATTGATGTTTTGTGCATCAATTTTGGAAACGAAGAAAGTTTGGCTTCCCTGCAATTGGTTGGGAAACTAAGGGGTCATGGAATTAAAGCCGAGGTGTATCCTTCCAGCGCTAAAATGCAGAAGCAAATGAAATACGCCAACAATAGAAACGTGCCCTTTGTGATACTCATTGGGAAACAAGAGTTGGACCAAGGTGATTTTGTGGTTAAAAACATGGCCAATGGGGAACAACAAACGTATGAGTTGTCAAGCCCAGAGGATTTTGTCCAAACCTTATAGTCTTTTTGAGATTTCTTCGATTACCGATTGGTAGTATGCGGTGTCGTGGGGCACAAAGCCATCCAATTGCCCCCTATTTAATCTGGATTCAAATTCGGTAATGGCAACAGTGTCAAGAGCTTCCACTTCACTTGCCTGTTTTGTGAGTTGCGACATGGGTACTTTTAACTCGGAAAGAAAGGTATGGTGCAGTTCGTGGTCTATCAAGGCTTCGGAATGCCGATGTAAGGACTTGAAGATTCCGATTTTTTCCAAATCAGTCAGCGCCAATGCTAGGCCTATCTCCTCGAGCACTTCTCTCATTGCGGCCTCCAGAATGTCCTCCCCAGCTCCTATGTGCCCAGCAACGGAAACATCCCAAAGGGATGGGAAAGTGTCTTTATTGGCGGCTCTTTTTTGAAACAATATTTGGCCATTGACAGTATAGAACCAAACATGAATGGTGGGGTGGAGCAGCCCATTGCGGTGCGCTTCGGATTTTAAACAAGTTCGCCCAGTAGGGTTTCCGTGTTCATCCAGAATGTCCACCAATTCATCCATGAATCACTGCTTAGTGTGATTACCGCGAAAGCGGGAATGTCAACTTAGTCAAAGTAACTAAAAGTCTCCCCTTCTTTGATGGTAAGGAGCGTCTCGTATATCAACTTGATTACGTTCTCCACATCATCCTTGTGCACCATTTCCACCGTGGTATGCATATAACGAAGAGGCAGGGAAATCAAGGCAGAAGCCACACCACCATTGCTATAGGCAAATGCATCGGTATCTGTTCCCGTATATCTCGAAGATGCCAATCTTTGGAAGGGTATTTTTTTGGCCTCGGCGGTTTCAATAATTCGCTCCCTTAATTTGTTCTGTACGGCAGGGGCGTATGAAATAACCGGTCCGGAACCTATGGCGGTTTCCCCTTCCTTTTTCTTGTCGATCATGGGTGTGGTGGTATCGTGACAAACATCCGTCACAATGGCCACATCGGGTTTGATGGTTTGGGTGATCATTTCGGCACCGCGAAGTCCAATCTCTTCTTGTACCGAGTTGGTGATGTACAATCCAAATGGGAGTTTTACCTTGTTTTCATGCAACAACCTGGCTACTTCTGCAATCATAAATCCACCTGCTCTGTTATCTATGGCCCGGCACACAAATTTATTTTTGTTGAGTACCTGGAACTCATCCGGATAAGTAATCACACAGCCTACATGAACCCCCATTTTTTCAACTTCCTCCTTGTCTTTTGCACCTATATCAATGCAGATGTTGTCCAGTTTGGGAGGTTCCTCTTTGGAACGGTTTCGGGTGTGGATGGCCGGCCATCCGAAAACGCCTTTCACAATCCCTTTTTTGGTATGGATATTCACCCACTTGGATGGCGCAATTTGATGGTCACTCCCCCCATTTCGGATAACATAGATCAGGCCATTGTCCGTGATGTAGTTCACATACCACGAAATCTCATCGGAATGCCCTTCAATGACCACTTTGTATTTGGCATCTGGATTGATTACTGCTACCGCGGTGCCGTAAGTATCCGTGATAAAATCGTCCACATACGGTTTAAGATAGTCCATCCAAATTTTTTGACCCTCCCATTCATATCCCGTTGGGGAGGCATTGTTTAGGTATTTTTCAAAGAATTTTAGCGATTTTGCAGTGATGATTTTTGATGCTGCCATGAAAGTGATTTAGTCCACAAACATAACAATATTCACTTTTATTTAATAGCCAATTCTTAGCTTTATCCTTAATTTTGGCAGGACTTTTGACTTATGATTAGAATGAGGCGTTTTTGTGCAAGTGTTGTTTTTCTACTGCTGTGTGCCCTTGGTTTTTCGCAAGAAACCCCAAAGGATTCCCTAAACGATTACTACGTACGGTTCGAAGGGGATTCCATTCTGTACAGTTCCATAGCCCTTGATGAGGTCTATCTTTTTGGTAATTTGGAGTTTGCCAATCGAAAGGAAAAGCTTCGGTACTATATCTTACGCAGAAAGACCTTAAAGGTCTATCCCTACGCAAAATTGGCTGCCGAGCGCTTGGTGGAATTGAACGATAGCCTGGCCAACATTAAAAAGAAAAGACATCGGAAGAAGTATACCAAAAAGGTTCAAAAGTATATTGAGGGAGAGTTTTCTACAGAGCTTAAAAAACTGACAAGGACCGAGGGGCAGATTTTGGTCAAGCTGATCTACAGGCAAACGGGTAAAACAGCATTCGATTTAGTGAAGGAACTCCGGAACGGATGGCGGGCCTTTTGGTACAACACCACGGCCAAAGCATTCAAAATCAGTATTAAGGAAGAATTTCATCCTGAGAAAATCCACGAGGACTATTTGATAGAGGATATTTTACAACGCGCCTTTGCGTCCAATAGACTGGAACGTCAAAAGTCGGTGCTGGACTACGATTATGCCCAACTCAGCAACAAATGGAAAAATAGCAAGGCAAATAAGGACTAGTCCTTTGTCTTCTTTCCAAAAAGCGCATCCATAAAAATCTTAATGGTATAGAACCCTAGCCCAATGGCTACAATGGCCAGTAACAATCCTACGACCAAAACTGGAATATAGGCCGGGTGCCCTTCATTTTTGAAGGCTTGATAGATGGTGAACGGAGCCAAAAACATTACAGCCACGGTATAGCCTATAAATTTTAGTCCCTTTCCCAAAAGCTTTTTGTCGGTGTGCATGGTAGCTAAAGTAGCAACTTTGGATTATACTCGGAGTATTTTATGGAAAAATAGCTTGCTAATTCGGTTAGGTTGTAACAACTAAAAAAGCGGTGATCAATCCCATTTGATTAAGGAAATAGTTACTGAATGGTAAGGGTTTGTTTGAACTCTTCCACCACGGCAAAATATCCCAAAGCGAATGATTCGGGGCGACCTACATTGTCAAAAATATTGATATTGTCCAGTCCGGTTATATCAAAAACATTACCTCTTACCGTTGCTGCTGGAGTCTCAAAAACACCACCATCATTTTGGGTTTGTTCGACTAATAGATCCATGTAATTATGAAACTCTTGGTCAGCACCCAGAACACTGATTTCAACCTCTTGGCCTACCTCCAAATCTTTCTGGTAGAAATAGGAAAATTCAAACTGTTGCCCATCTATGAATTGGTCGTCCAAGGCCAAAAACTCCCCAAAGCCAAAATCAAAGACGAAATAATTCTTCTCCTCGGGCACATCGGTTATGGTCAATTTTATTTCGGTGTCATCTTCATCAAATAGGGTTTCCGTCCCCAATTCAAGTTGATCAATGGGAACCGTTCGGGTGTAACTGCTTTGGGCCAAATATTTATTCCCTTTATGCTCTACTATCAGAAAGAACACGGTGTTTGGGGTTAGGAACCTCGTTTGTATACGCTCGTCCACATATACCGTATCGGGTTCGTAAACTCCACTTCCTGGAGTTAATTCCTTTAAGATTTTTGTGGATAAATTAAACAAATCGGGGGCATCCGGATTGGGTTCGCCAACCAAGATTACAGCACTTTCCAAGGTAGTGATTGTGGGTTCTTCAAAAAAACCATTGGTTTCGGTTACAGCAATCTTAATGGGTAAAAACTCCTGGCTGGGATCTACGCGAACAATACCATTAACAATGAGTCTAGACTCATTTTGGGGCAAATCCACATCCACAACGTCCTCACAGGCGCATACGAAAACAGCAATCAAGAGAAATGCAAACCTTCCCATCGGAATAAGAATGGTTTATGGGTTAAAAAACGAGCACACTTGATTATTCTATAATCAAGCTTTGCTTAAATTCATCCACCACGGCAAAGTAACCTAGTGGGAAAGCTTCGGGGCGATTAACATTGTCGAAAATTAGGGTATTATCAAGGCCCGTTACGTCAAAAATGTTGCCGCGCACCGTGGCAGCAGGAGTTTCAAAAACCCCACCATCATCCAAGGTCTGTTCCACCAACAGATCCATATAATTGAAAAATTGTTGGTCCGCTCCCATGATGCTGATTTCAACCTCCTCACCAGGTTCTAAATCCTTTTGGTAGAAATAGGAAAACTCGAATTGTTGGCCGTCTATAAATTGATCATCAAGGGCCAAAAATTCGCCAAAACCAAAATCAAATACGTAATAGTTTTCAACATCTTCGATATCCGTGATCGTGATTTTAACTTCCGTATCATCCTCGTCAAAAAGGGTTTCGTCTCCCTGTTCCAGATTATCCATGGGCACTACCGGCGAATATGGTGTTCTTGCCGCATAATCCCTTCCTTTATGCCCAATAAGCAAGATGAACACCGTATTTGGAACTACAAATTGGGTCCTAATCCGTTGGTCTGCATCAAATGTGGGGTCGGGCACGTAAATTCCGGAACCTGGGGCAGATTCAGCCAATGAGGAAGTCCCCATGTTGTTCAATAGTTCGGGAGCATCCGGATTGGGCTGCCCGTATATGATCAGGGCATTCTCCAATTCAGTAACCGGTGTTTCACCAAAAAAGTTATCAGTTTCGGAAACCCTTATTTCCACAGGAAGAAATTCCTGGTTACGGTCTACCCTTATCAGACCATTAACGATCAAGCGAGGTTCGGTAGTTGGCACTTCAACATCAATAACGTCTTCGCAGCCCGTTACCAACAGTAATAGTCCTATGGCAAATGTTAGATACCGCATATTAAAACTTGAAGTTATAGGTTATGGCCGGAATTATCCCAAATATCGAGGTCCGGATGGCCTCGTTTCTTCCCGTATCCTGATTCTGTCTAAAATTGATGGATGCCGCATTTTGACGGTTGTAGACATTGTAAATGCTAAAAACCCACTCAGACTCAAAGTCACGGTTTCTTTTCCGCTTGTTTTTAAGCGTGGCCGATATATCAAGTCTGTGATAATCGGGTAAGCGGGTTTGATTACGCAAACCAAAGAACGGGACTACCAATCCTTGGAATTCAAATTGCCCAACCGGATAATTGGTGGGTTGGCCCGTTTGAAAAACGAAATTGGCATTAAAATTCCATCGGTCACCCACATCATAGCTACCATAGAGGGCAAGATCATGGGTTTTATCAAAGGGGGTACTGTACCATTCCCCGAAATTAATTCCAGTCTCCAAATTGGAACGGCCATTGTCCACAACCGCTTCCCTTCCCGGAGTGCGCTGTTCTGAACGGGACAGGGTATAGGCCAGCCATCCGCGAAAGCGTCCTTCGTTTTTTCGAAGCAAAAGTTCGAGCCCATAAGCCCGGGCTTCTCCATTTAAAATCACCTGTTCTATGGCATTGTTGGCTATTAAATCCGCCCCATCAATGTAGTCGATTCGGTTTTGAATGTCCTTATAAAACCCTTCAAGTTCCAAGGTATAGGCGCCATTCTTAATGTTTCTGAAATAACCCAATGCATATTGATCCAGTAATTGTGGTTCCACAAAGGGGCCACTGGGGGTCCAAACATCCAGTGGAGTGGGGGAGCTGGTATTGGAAAGCAAATGGAGGTACTGGGCCAAACGGGTATAACTGGCCTTTATGGAGTTGTTTTCGTTCATGGCATAGGCCGCCGAGACCCTAGGTTCGAGGTTTGTAAATGATGACAGATTCTGGCCCCGTCCCGGGTTAATGGTATCTATGGGTTCCGCTTCACGGTATACAAGCTGGAAGGGGTCGAAAATTACAGGTTGGTTGTTCCTATAGACGAAAAGTTCATCTTGGCCCAATCGGTTAAAAAGGCTTACCCGCAGGCCATAGTTTACACTCAACTTGTCCGAAATCTTTTGTTCCACATCCACATAACCAGCCGTTTCATTGGCGTATTTTTTGGTCAGTTGCTCCTCAACAATTCCAGAATCGGGGCTGTTGGGAACAATCTTCCCGGGATTGAACACATAATAGATATTATTGATTCCGTAGTTGACTTGGAACTTATCGTTGATATAATGTTTGAGGTCGTACTTTAAGTTAAAATTCTGGATGCCGGAGTCCCATTCAAACCCTACAAAATCAAGCTCAAGTCCGTAGAAATAATCGGAATAGATAAGGGAAAGGTTGGAAAACAATTTATCCGAAAACAGATGGTTCCACCTAAAGTTGCCCACGGCATTTCCGTAGGTATTCACAAAACTGTCGTTGATGCTGAACAAATCCCTTCCAAAATAGCCGGAAAGATAAATGCTATTCCGTTCGTTTATTTTATGGTTGATTTTGGTGTTGAGGTCGTAGAAATACGCTTTGTTGTCCACGTCGAACAGAGGCAAGAGCAAATGGGCATAAGAGGCCCTACCACCAGCCAAGAAAGCAGTTCTGTCCTTAGTAATTGGGCCCTCTACCAATATTCTACTGGCAACCGCCCCGATTCCACCATGGACTTTTAGGTCCTTGCTATTTCCTTCCTTTTGAAAAATTTCGAGCACGGAGGAAACCCTGCCACCATATCTTGCGGGAATGCCTCCCTTAAACAACTTTACATCTTTTATTGCATCCGGATTGAACACAGAAAAGAAACCAAATAAATGGGATGAATTAAAGATGGTAGCCTCGTCTAAAAGGATTAGATTTTGGTCGGCAGCACCACCCCGTACATTAAAACCAGAGGAAGCTTCCCCTGCATTGGTAACCCCCGGTAGCAAAACCAACGACTTAATGACATCCGCCTCTCCCAAAACGACAGGGATTTGCTTTATGGTCTGCACCGCCAGGGTGTTAACGCTCATTTGGGGTTTTCGTATGTCCAAACGCTCAGCGTCATCGGTAACCACCACTTCTTCCAGTTCTTCCAAGCTCTCGTACATTTCAAAATCCCTTCGGATATTCGAGCGTAGGGTAATGGTCTGCTTTATGTCCTGAAAACCTAAGTAACTCACTACTACCTCATAATTGCCCGCGGGTAAGGTAATGGAATAGAATCCATATTCGTTGGTGGTGACCCCCGTCTTTAATTCTGGGAAGGCCACCGTAACACCAATCATTGTCTCGTTACTTTTTCCTTCGGAAATGGTACCGCTAAGGGTGTATTTTCGCTGGGCATGTAAAAAACATAAGGGTAGAATGAGCAGGGCAAGCAGTAGCAATCTTCTTTTTAGCATGCGTTTGAGTTTCTTAAATGTAGTTATTACTTCTGAATAATAAAACAAGCAATACTATCATCTAATGAATAGTGAGGAAAGCCGTGTCAAACTCGGACAAAGCGAAATAGCCAAATGCAAAATTATCTGGGTTGGAACTATTGACAATGTTCCCTCGAACTGTTGCCGGAACGGTAAAAGGGCCGCCACCACCATTGTCTTCCCCTGCTTGCTGCAAAACCTGCTCTACATAATTGGCAAATTCTTGGTCTACCCCAAAAACGGAGACAGCCAACAATCTTCCTGGTAGAATATCCTCATAGAAATAGGAGAAGGTTATTTGCTCGTCTTCAAAAAATCTATCTTCAATGACAAGGAAATTTTCGAATCCAAAGGAAAATAGGTATTGATCCCTTCTCCCTGGCAAGTCGGTAATGGTAATCTTAACCTCCGTTTCCGATTGCTCGTCGAACAGGAAGCCATCACCTTGCTCCAAATTGTCGATGGTAGTCGACTCCACAAGTCGCTCTGTTGCACTATAAAGCTCACCGTTGTAGATTACCTGTAGGGTATAATCCCTATTGAATCGAAGATTGGGGAATCCTCGAGCAAAAATACCAGGTTGCTCCTCCGATATTTCGGATACTACTCCAGTGGATTCGTCGATAATGAATACTTGGGCATTTAAGGCCGGAGTTACCGTATTGCCCAAAAAGGGTGCGGTTAGGGTTAGTTTTACCTCTCCTACAGTTATGGGATCCCCATTTTCTCCATTGTAACCTAGAAGGGCATCAATTACCAATCTAGTTTGTGAGGTGGGAAGTTCAGGATCAATAACCTCCTCGCATCCCAACATAAGTAAGAGGATGGGGAGAAGGAGAAAACTCTTTTTCAAACTATAGCGATTTAGGAACTATAGTCTAAAATAGTCAATTATCCTTTCGAAATTTTCCCTTAAAGCAGATTCTTAAATGGATATTACTTTAATTGAGGCCTGCTAGAATGTTGTTTAGCGTTTCGCTGGGACGCATCGCTTTCGAAGCTTTTTCGGCATCTGGAAGATAATATCCACCTATGTCAACCGAAGCACCTTGGGCGTCAATCAATTCTTGCGCAATTTTCGCTTCATTGCTACTCAGTTGTTTGTAGATGTCGCCGAAAATGGATTTGAGGTTCGTATCTTCATTTTGTCCGGCCAATTCTTCAGCCCAATACAGGCACAGATAAAAATGGCTACCACGCGTATCCAATTCGTTTACCTTTCTGGAAGGGGATTTATCGTTGTCCAAGAATTTCTCCGTGGCCTTGTCCAAGGTATCGGCCAATACCGTAGCCCTTTTATTTTGGTCTTTTTCACCATAGAACTCCAAGGAAACCCCAAGGGCCAAAAACTCGCCAAGGGAATCCCATCTCAGGTGGCCTTCTTCCAAAAACTGCTCCACATGCTTGGGTGCAGAACCTCCCGCGCCGGTCTCGAACAAACCGCCCCCGTTCATCAAAGGTACGATGGACAGCATTTTTGCACTGGTTCCAACTTCCAAAATGGGGAATAAATCAGTTAGGTAATCCCGAAGCACATTTCCGGAAACCGAAATCGTATCCTTGCCCTCTTTTACACGTTGGAGCGTGAATTTTGTTGCTTCAATTGGTGAGAGGATGTGAATTTCCAATCCCTCCGTATCGTGGTCTTTTAGATATTCGTTGACCTTGGTAATCAACTCCGCATCGTGGGCACGATCTTTGTTCAACCAGAAGACGGCAGGGGTATTGGTGGCCCTGGCTCTTGACACCGCTAGTTTTACCCAATCCTGAACTGGTGCATCCTTCACTTGGCACATCCTCCAAATGTCTCCTTCTCCTACCTGATGCTCGATCAAGGATTGATTGCTGGAAGTACTCACTACACGGACCGTTCCGGCGGTAGGAATCTCAAAAGTTTTATCGTGGGAGCCATATTCTTCGGCCTTTTGTGCCATTAGACCCACATTGGGCACGGTTCCCATTTTAGTAGGGTCGAACGCCCCGTGTTCCTTGCAAAAATCGATAGTGGCCTGGTACACTCCAGAATAGCTGCTATCTGGAATTATGGCTTTGGTATCTTGCAATTGTCCATCCTTGTTCCACATTTTGCCCGAAGTCCTGATCATGGCTGGCATGGAGGCATCAATGATCACATCGCTGGGAACATGGAGGTTGGTAATACCCTTGTCTGAATTGACCATGGCCAAATCCGGACCATTTTCAATGTTTTTCGCAATGGCCGCTTCAATTTCTTGTCGCGTCTCCGCAGGAAGCTCTTGAAGTTTATCCAATAGGGTTTCAAGTCCGTTGTTGGCATTGATTCCCAATTCCTCAAAAGTGTCGGCATATTGGTCGAACAAATCGGCAAAGTAGGCCTCCAGGGCATGACCAAAGATTATGGGGTCGGAAACCTTCATCATGGTTGCCTTAAAGTGTAACGAAAGCAGAAGTCCCTCTTTTTTGGCATCTGCAATTTCTTTTGCGAGGAAATCTACCAAAGCCTTTTTGCTCATCACAGTGGCATCTATAACTTCACCTTTTTGAAGCGCAACCTTTTCCTTAAGGACGGTAATATTTCCATTGGCATCGACCAATTCAATGCGGATGTCATCCGCTTGCGGCATGGTCAATGATTTTTCATTGCTTCTGAAATCCCCATGCTCCATGGTTGCTACATGGGTCTTGGAGTCTGAAGACCAGTCTCCCATGGTATGTGGATTCTTTTTGGCGTAATTTTTTATGGCTTTGGGTGCACGTCGGTCCGAGTTTCCTTCGCGGAGCACTGGGTTAACGGCGCTACCTTTAATTTTGTCGTATCGGGCTTTGATGTCCTTTTCGGCATCGGTCTGTGGCTCGTCTGGGTAGTTGGGTAGGTTGTACCCTTTTTGTTGCAATTCTTCAATGGCTTCCTTCAGCTGAGGAATAGAGGCGCTGATGTTTGGCAATTTGATGATATTGGCCTCAGGCGTTTTGGCCAAATCCCCCAAAATTTTCAAATCGTCGGAGATTTGTTGGGCTTCGTTTAAAAATTCAGGAAAAACCGCGGCTATTCTACCGGCCAAGGAGATATCCTTGGTCTCAATTTCAATGTCTGCAGTTTTTGTAAAGGCTTTTACGATGGGTAAAAAAGACTGGGTTGCCAAGGCTGGGGCTTCGTCTGTCTTGGTATAAAAAATCTTCGCCATTTAGGTGTTTTTATTCGAGCGGTGCAAATATACAATTTATGGCTGTTGCTATACCAAGGGATTTGATGAAAAGTGTGATTATTGGAGGGATTACAAAAACAAAAGCCATACCTATGTCGAAACATTGATATGGCTTTCTGAAAAGAGCTAAAAGATTTTATTCTGCGTTGCCGCAAAATTGCAACCATTGATTGCATCCGTTGCTCCTTTGACGTTTACTCAACACTATGTTCTTAATTATGCAACTAAACAACATCTTGTAAAGTATCCTAATAGTTTCCTAAACCCTATCAAAACGAAAAATTGCTCTCTCGCCCGCACATAGGGCCCATCATTTCTCTTGTGGTTCCGCCGAAGCTTCCCCTCTTTCGAAATTCCTTTTGTGATCAGTAGTGTTACCAATTTCAAAGGGAAACATCAGTTTTTTAAAGAACGTCAACTTTAAAAACAAATACAAATTTGATTGCTCTCCTTCATATTTGTTTGACTAAATTATAATAAACTCCCAGATATCCAAATTTTGCAAGCAATTAAAAATCAACAACCTATGAACCATGGTTATTAACAATTGTTCATAAAAAAAGCACCCAATTGGGTGCTTATCTTGTTTTCAAGGCGGAGAGGCTTATCCCCTAATTTCCTTGATACGTGCTTTTTTACCTGTAAGGCCTCTAAAGTAGAAGATTCTTGACCTACGTACTTTACCTTTTTTGTTGACCTCTATCCTTTGTAACGCAGGCATATTGATTGGGAAAATTCTTTCCACACCTACTGTTCCGGACATTTTTCTGATGGTAAAGGTTTCTGTTGCGCCTGTACCTCTTCTTTGGATCACTACACCCTTGAAGTACTGCGTACGTGTTTTTTCACCTTCCTTAATTTCGTAGTACACGGTAATGGTGTCACCGGAAGAAAATTTTGGGAAGTCTTTTTTTGGAACAAATTCGTCTTCAACAAATTTTATTAGAGATTCCATGGAATGTTTTTTTAACGTTTTACAAGATCAACTTTCACGAGTTTCGTCAGAGGTTAATTTTGCGATTGCAAAAGTAATGCATTATTTATAATTGACAAGCGGTTTTTCAATTTTTGAAACCAATCTTAGACCTTTCCTTGTTTTTTAACGTGGTTTACTGCATACAGCAACAATCCAATTGCAAAAAGGATGTAGGGCAATGGCCCCAAAACGGCGGCAAGCTTGGACCAAGTTAAAATGGCTTCGGTCCCATATTGGCCTGCAATCACGGACCATAACATATTGCCAATCATAAAAAAGAGGGAGAAAATGCTCGCGACCAACATAAGAATGGTGGCCGTATTTTTTCGTTTACCCACTAAAACTATACAACCTACAATAACTGCTAACTGGGCCAAAGCGCCCAAAAAACTTCCAAGTCCATAAAACAACATATTAGAATCTTCCATAACTATTTCAATAAATCGGGTCTTTTTTGTTCAGTGCGTTCCAAGGCTTGATCTTCCCTCCATTTCTCAATTTTAGGAAAATCGCCGCTCAAAAGTATCTTGGGAACTTCCATTCCTTTATAGGTAGATGGACGTGTGTATACAGGCGGTGCCAATAAATTATCCTGGAAAGTGTCCGTAAGTGCAGAGGTTTCATCGTTCAACACGCCCGGTAGCAGGCGTATCACCGCATCGCAAAGCACAGCAGCGGCCAACTCTCCTCCAGAGAGCACATAATCTCCAATGGAGATCTCGCGGGTCACGAACATATCCCGGACCCGTTGGTCCACTCCTTTATAGTGACCACAGAGGATGATCAGATTTTTCTTTAAGGAAATTTCATTGGCGATTCCCTGGCTCAAAGTTTCCCCGTCCGGGGTCATATAAATGATTTCATCATATTCCCGTTCTGCCTTTAATCCGGAAATACATTTATCGATGGGTTCTATCATGAGCACCATTCCGGCACCACCTCCAAACTGATAATCATCGACCTGCTTATAATTTCCAACAGTATAATCCCGGAGATTGTGGAAATGAACTTCCACAAGGTTTTTTTCCTTGGCCCTGCTAAGGATGGAGGCATTGAATGGACTCTGCATCAACTCTGGCAATACCGTGATAATATCTATCCGCATGGGCACAAAAATAAAGTATGCAGGGTTGATACCCTACTTTGGGTTGCTCCAAAAATAGTGAAAGTAGCTCTCGTCCTTTTTCCAACCCAGTCGTTCGTACAACTTCTGCGCAGGATTATCGATAGCGGTTTCCAAAGCAAGCCCCTTGTAGTTTCTGGTTTTACAGAAAGTCTTGGCATGGTTCAACAAGGCCTCACCAACCCCCTTTTTCCTAAATTCAGGTGCCACGAACAGATCATTTAAAATATAGAAGGGCTGCATGGAAACGGATGAGAAGGTTCTATAGAGCTGGGTAAATCCTACCGGGACTTCGTTTTCCAAAGCCAGGAACACAACATTTTCCGCATTATTGAAACGTTCTAAAAGGAAATTTTTGGCAGCTTCCATATCAGATTCTTGCCCATAAAAAACCCGGTAAGCATCAAATAGGGGAGTAACGAGGTCGATATCCGCTATTGTGGCTTGTTTGATCATGATGCGGGCAGCAGCGGGATGCTATTTTTTGTTTTTGTTGAGCTCGTCTTGTAGTTGTCTGCTAATTTTTTGCTCTCTTTCCAAGGCACGTCGCCTGTGTTCCTCGAATTCTTGCTCCAGGTCTGCCAAGGCGGTTTTGGCCTGACTGGTAAGCACGTTGCTGTTCCTGAATTTGTAGATGAATAGGAGAAGAAATAATAATAGCCCAACAATAATCCCCCACAGGATCAGCTTATAAGTGCCCTTGCTCACCTGCGCTCCAAAAAAAGACATGCTATCCTTTTCCGTGGTTACGGTTCTAAGATTGTTGGAAGTATCCTGCAACCTGGTGTTGAGGTCCTCTATTTCCGCTTTGTTATTGGTTATTGTCGCAGATAGGTCCTTAATGGTCTTGTTGGCCGTATTGATGGAATCAAAAATATTCTCTTTGATCCTGTTCAAATCCACAAGGCGAATCACCTCATAGCGAATGCCGTTGGCTCGGTAGTTTCCAGACTTTTTTTCCAATCGTTGAAACTGGCCTACCAAGGAAGGGTCTTCCTCTTGGTTGTTTTGTTGTGCCGAAAGCGTAAACAATGGGGTCAGTAAGGCTAGGACGAAAATAAAACGTAATCTTTTCATGGTCAATGTTCTATTAAATTTAGATAAAGGGTAGGGCGAAATTACACCAATTAACTAAAATTCAAAAGAAAATCAGACCAGACGAAACCTGCCTCCCCAAAAAAGTACTAATAATAGGTATAGCGTCTTACCTTGGCAATGTACTTGGCTAATCGGATCACTTGGTGGGAATATCCATATTCGTTGTCATACCATATATATAGGACCACACTTTTTCCATCGGCAGAAACCAAGGTAGCTTGGCTATCATAGATAGAGGGGGCAGAGGCTCCCACGATGTCTGAAGAAACAAGTTCATTGCTCAGCGAATATTTGATTTGCTCCACCAAATCGCCTTCCAAAGCGTATTTTTTTAAAATGGTATTCAGACTTTCCTTGGAGGTCTTGTGCTTCACCTCAAGATTTAAAATGGCTAGGGAACCATTGGGTACTGGTACGCGAATGGCGTTGGAGGTCAATTTTCCCTTTAACGAGGGTAGCGCCTTGGCCACCGCTGCGCCTGCTCCTGTTTCCGTAATAACCATATTTAGGGCTGCTGCACGACCCCTCCGATATTTTTTGTGCATATTGTCCACCAAGTTCTGGTCGTTGGTATATGCATGAATGGTCTCCAAATGCCCTTTTTTAATGCCCAGGGAATCTTCGACCACCTTTAAAATAGGAGTGATCGCATTGGTGGTACACGAAGCTGCAGAATAGATCTTGGTTTTTTCAGGGTCAAATTCAGTATGGTTTACTCCGTGCACTATGTTGGGTACTTCCTTTCCCGGTGCGGTAAGCAGCACTCTACTCGCCCCTTTGGATTCCAAATGTCTGGAAAGCGCTTTCTTGTCCCGAAAGGCTCCGGTGTTATCTATAATCAAGGCATTGTAAATACCATGCTGGGTATAATCAATGGTTTCTGGTTTGTCCGCACTTATAAATTTTACAGTGGTACCATTGACGATCAGTGCATGATTTGCAGCATCGACATCCACCGTTCCCATGAACTGCCCGTGAACCGAATCCGTTTTTAATAAGGCGGCGCGTTTTTCCAATATTTCTTCTGAAATCTCTCCGCGCACTACTATAGCCCTAAGTCTTAACTGGCTACCTCTACCGGTTTTCGCCATAAGTTCCCGAGCGACCAATCTGCCAATTCGTCCGAAGCCATAAAGGACCACATCTTTGGGCTTGATTTCTTTGGTTGCTTGGGCATCTTTGAGCTTTTCCAGTACAAAAGCCTTTACATTGAGATGGGTATTGTCTTCGGAATGGTATTCGTAGGTGAGTTTTCCAATATCCAGTTTGGCTGGTGGAAGGCTAATATCATTGATGGCCCTTAAAATTTCAACAGAATCGAAGATGGAAATGGGCTTTTGCACAAATTCTCCAGCATACTCGTGCAGGTTGATAATATCACTGACATTTTTGTCAATGATTTGGTTTTTGAAAAGTACCACCTCAATAGCTTTATCGTACCACAGATCACTAATGATTTTTATGAATTCGGTGGTTGCCTTTCTTCTGTCCGCCTGGAAGGCCAATTCCTTTTCGTAGGACTTGATGTCACTCATGGTTGTCGATTACGGTTACAATATTTTTTGGCAAAAGTATAGATTTCAAACGTTTTCGTAAAAGGAACGGGCCATAAAAAAGCACCCACTCGGGGTGCTTTTCAAAGTCTTCCAAAGAATATGGATTATTGTAAAATTAATCGTTCCTTTTCTCCTTTTTCGTTGATCATAGTGAAGCTTGTGCGACCATATCTTGAGATTTCCCCAAAATGCTCTTGGGCATCATTAATATTCGCTACTTCATTATCATCAACCGCAATGATGACCTTGTTTTTGAGGTCATATCGTTCGTAACCCTCTGGAACATCAATGATCTTGACACCTTTTTTGACCCCAAAGGTCTTTTTATCATCGTCCGAAAGGTTTTTTACCATGAATCCTGTTGTAGGCAAAATAACGGTCTGTTGTTTTTTCAAGGTGACTTTCTTTGTCAACTTGTTCCCCTCCCTGTCCACAATTACGTCAACGGTATCTCCAGGTCTCTTGGAAGAAAGATATCCAGTAAGCTCAGAGAATTTGCGAACAAGAATGTCGTCAACTTGCTTGATAATATCGCCTTCTTGGAGCCCGGCCTCTGCAGCCCCAGAATCCTCCGAAACTTGGGAGATATATACCCCTTCAATTTCGTCCAAGCCCAATTCCATGGCGGCCCTGGAATTTACATTGGCTGCTGAGATTCCCAATAGCCCACGCTGTACATTCCCAAATTCCATGATGTCCTCCACCACTTTTTTAGCAATGTTACTAGGTACGGCGAAAGCATAACCAACATAAGACCCTGTTTGGGATGTAATTGCGGTATTGATACCGATTAAATCCCCATTGGTGTTCACCAAGGCGCCACCACTATTGCCTGGATTTACAGCGGCATCTGTTTGTATAAAACTTTGGTTTCTTCCCAATGAACGGGCTTTGGCACTTACAATACCTGCCGTAACCGTTGAGGTAAGGCTAAACGGGTTTCCAACGGCGAGCACCCATTCCCCGACCCGGGAATTGTCCGAATCCCCAAAGGCCAAATAGGGCAAGGGACGGTCAACATCAATTTTTAACAGTGCAATATCGGTATCCGAATCCGCGCCAATGACCTTGGCCTCGTACGTTTTTTTATTGTTTAGGGTTACCTCCAGTTGGGTGGCATTGGCAATCACATGGTTATTGGTGACAATGTACCCGTCAGGAGAGATAATAACCCCAGAACCTGTCCCAATCTGTGGAGTCTGTTGCCGTTCAAAACCGTAAAAGAAATCAGAAAGGCTGTTGGACCCTTTATTGGTGCTCATGTTTTTCACGTGTACCACCGCATTTACGGTCTTTTCTGCTGCTATGGTAAAATCCACTTCATTGATCCCGGCACCTTTGGCCGAGGTGGATAGGTTACTCGTGCTTAACACAGGTGTGTCTTGATCTGCCTGCACCCATTTATAATGGTCTTCCTCGAAAAATAATTTATAAGCTCCTAAAGTAATGGCCCCGGCAAACAAGCTTACCAGGAATAAACTGGCTATTCTCTTCATAATTCAATAATAATTTAACATTTAGCTTTAACAAAATTAAATGAATCTAATAATGGCTTTGTCGGTTTAACTCGTTTTTAACTACAAAAAAATCCTTAAAGAATGCGCTATATTTGTTCCTTTGCAGAGCAATATGCAGATAGAATTTTTCAAATATCAGGGCACAGGAAACGATTTTGTAATTATTGATAATCGACAACAACTCTTTCCCAAAAACGATACCAAAATTATAACACAGCTTTGTGATCGTAGATTTGGGGTGGGAGCAGACGGTTTGATTTTATTGGAAAATGATACGAAATCGGACTTCTATATGGATTATTACAATTCAGATGGAAGTCAGAGCATGTGTGGTAATGGTGGGAGATGCGCAGTGGCATTTGCCCATTTTCTTGGAATGATCGGTGAGGAAACCACCTTCCATGCCATTGATGGAATCCACACCGCGACCATACAAGGAGATATTGTAACCTTAAAAATGCACGACGTTTCCGAGATCCGTCAGAAAGAAGTCTATAGTTTTTTGGATACCGGGTCGCCCCACCATGTGCAATTGATTGAGGGATTGGGAGATTTCGATGTAAAGAAGGAAGGCGCCAAATTGCGTTATGGCTTGTATGGGGAAACGGGCAGCAATATCAATTTTGTGGAGCAATCCGATGCTACTTCCTTTAATGTAAGAACGTACGAACGTGGAGTGGAAGATGAAACCCTTTCTTGTGGTACAGGGGTCACGGCGGTGGCCATTGCCATGCACAAAACGGGTAGGACGGCTTCCAATCGCGTACATATAGATACCCCAGGAGGAAAGTTGACCATTAGTTTTGAACAGCAAAATGGTGCTTATACCGATGTTTTTCTTCAAGGGCCGGCCAAAATGGTCTTTAACGGTAAAGTGTCATGGTAGAATTAAAGGGAAAAAACATCTATTTAAGGGCTTTGGAACCCAAGGATTTGGATTTTTTGTACCAACTGGAAAACGACACTTCCATTTGGGAAATCAGTGGAACCCTTAAACCGTATTCCAAAAAGGTACTTCGACTTTATTTGGACAATGCCCATCGGGATATTTACGATGTTAAACAATTGCGACTTTGCATTTGTGCCCCAGATGACCAATGTGTGGGCTTGATCGATTTATTTGATTTTGATCCCAAAAACAAACGGGCCGGAATGGGAGTCGTGATTGCCAATCCGGCCGATAGGAACAAGGGTTGGGGAGCCGAAGCTATCGAGATACTCTGTGAATATGCATTTTCCACCTTGGATTTGCACCAGTTGTATGCCAATATTTTGGAAGAAAATGAAGCAAGTATCCATTTGTTTGTAAAACTTGGGTTTGACCACATTGGAATTAAAAAGGAATGGGTCAGAACCAATAAAGGTTTCAAAAACGAACTGATGTTCCAAAAAATCAATACCAATGCATCTTAAAAGAGTGCTCTGGGCAACTGCCATTCTAGGTCTTGTGATCTGCAGTTTCATAGCCTATCAAATATATACCGCCATTTTTAGTCCCAATACGCAATTCAATAATGAGGAGGCTTTCGTCTATATTGCCTCAGATGCTACTATGGAGGAGGTGAAGGCTAGCTTGGAGCCCTTGGTCCAGGATTTGTCGACTTTTGAAGCAGTGGCAGACCGTAAAGGATATTCCAGCAATATAAAAGGAGGGAAGTATGTCATTAAAAAGGGAATGAACAATAACGACATCATTAATTCCCTTCGAAGTCGAAATGTTCCGGTTCGCGTTTCCTTCAACAACCAAGAGTCGGTAGCCGCACTGGCGGGTAGGATTTCCGAACAAATAGAAGCGGATAGTCTTTCCTTGGCGCAAGCATTTGACGATTCCCAATTTTTGACCGAAGCGGGTTTTGATGGCGACACCAAACTGGCCATGTACCTTCCCAATACTTACGAATTCTTTTGGAATACCAGTGCTGAGGGATTTCGGGATAGAATGCACAGGGAATACACCAAGTTTTGGACGGAAGACCGATTGGCCAAGGCCCAAAAACAAAATTTGACCCCTGCCCAAGTAATTTCCCTGGCTGCCATCGTGCAAAAAGAGACTGTAAAGTCGGATGAGCGCCCAAGAGTTGCAGGCGTTTATCTGAATAGAATTAGAAAAGGAATCCTGCTTCAGGCAGACCCCACGGTGATTTTTGCCATCAAAAAGGAGACAGGAAACTACGACACCATAATTAAAAGGGTTCTTTATAGGGACTTGGAGATAGATTCACCCTATAACACCTATAAAAATGCCGGTGTACCCCCTGGTCCCATTACCATGCCGGATATTTCTTCCATTAAGGCGGTACTAAATCCCGAAAAACACGATTACCTGTTTTTTGTGGCCGATGTTTCCAACTTTGGATACCACATTTTCGCCGAAACTTTGGCGCAGCACAACCGAAATAAGGTGCAATACATTCGTTGGCTCAACCAACAAAATGTGCGCAGATAGTACTGCTTACCGTTTATTTTCAGCCTTTTAACGTTATTTGGGCCACAATTAAGAAATTCTTATGAGCTTTATCATTGTTAAAATAAAGTCTCCCCCTATATTTGCCGGCCAAATTTAATCTCATAGCATAATTGCTTTGAAAAATTAAATATGTGAATTATGAAAAGATGGATTGGTTTTATACTGCATCTTGCCATGATTGTGCTCTTGACAAGTTTTGTTTCGTACACCACTTCCAATAAGGTGGAGTACAATGTACCGGACGCGTTAATAGCAAGAATCAATGTGGAGGCCACTGTGTTCCCAGAACCTGTGGTAATCCAGGAAGACGACCTAGTATCTCCTCCCTTTTTGGGGAATGCCTTTAATGGTTTTAAAGAAGCCTTGGCATTTAAAGAGTCGCAAGGAAGATATGACGTTATAAATACCTTGGGGTATTTGGGAAAATACCAGTTTGGAGTTGGAACGCTTAAGTTATTGGGAGTTTATAATTCCGAAAGCTTTTTGAAGAATCCGGAATTGCAGGAAAGGGTTTTTGAAGCCAATATTGCTAGAAACAAGTGGATTCTTAGAAGGTATATTAAACTGTATAACGGTAAAAAAATAAGAGGTACGGTAATCACCGAATCCGGAATGTTGGCCGCAGCACATTTGGCTGGAGCAGGTAACGTTAAAAAGTACTTGCGCTCCTACGGAAAGAACGATGTGGCCGATGCTTATGGTAGTAGCATTTCCTACTATATGAGAAAATTCTCAGGATTTGACACCTGTGCCATTGAACAAAAAAAGAATGCCAAAATATAAGTTTGGATAGTGTATAAATAGTATGAAGAAGCCCAAGGTGTCACCTTGGGTTTTTTTATGCCTGAATGATAAAAATTGTTGGCCTTTTATTTAAATCCAAGTCCAATTCGCTCCACTCATGGATGCTTTTGGTTTGTATGAACTCCGTTGGTAGGGTAATATCGGTGGCGATGCACAAGCGGGTGTTTTTATGGAGTACCCGGGTCAATTCTTGAAGTAGCTTTTCATTTCTATAAGGGGTTTCCATAAAAATTTGTGTTTGCCCCTTTTCGCTGGAAAGCCGTTCCAACTGTTTTAGTTTGGTTTTGCGTTCCGCTTTGTCCATGGGCAAATACCCATTGAAGGCAAAGTTTTGACCATTCATCCCACTGCTCATCATTGCCATTAAAATGGACGATGGCCCTACCAAGGGAACCACCTGAATGCGCCGCTCGTGGGCAACCTTGATCACTGCCGCTCCTGGATCTGCGATACCCGGGCAACCCGCTTCGGATAGTACTCCAATACTATGACCACTGATGCAGGGGTCAAGATAGGAAGGAATGACAGCGGGGTCGGTGTACTTGTTCAGAGTTTCTATTTGCAAGTTCGGTTGGGGTTTGTTCGGACTTACCTTTTTGATAAAACGCCTGGCTGTTTTTTCGTTTTCCACCACATAGTAATCTATGTTTTCGATGGTGCGCTTTATGGAAATAGGCAAAACTTCCAGAGGGGCGTTGTCTCCCAAAGTTGTGGGAATCAGATAGACTTTGCCCAAAACTAGGCCAGGTTTGCTTTCTTCCATGGGATCAATTTAGTTTTTTGGCAATGGACTCGCAAGCCAAATCAACCATTTGATAGACATTTTCAAAACCGTCAGGACCCCCGTAATAGGGGTCTGGAACTTCGTTGAACCCCAGATCCACTTCGTCCAAAAGTAATTTCACCTTTTTTTCATCTTCAGGATGCCTCGCCAGTTTTAAGATGTTCGAGAAATTGCTAAGGTCCATGGCATAGATCAAATCAAATTCATCAAAATCGCTAGCCTCAAATTTTCTGCAGGTCTGGTGACTTATGTTGATCCCATGATTTTGGGCAACGGCTATGGACCGTTCGTCGGGACGATTGCCCACATGATATCCGGCAGTCCCGGCGGAATCCACAAACACCAAGTTTTCATCCACTTTGGATTTTAGGATGCCTTCGGCCAAAGGTGATCTGCAAATGTTGCCTAGGCAAACCATTAACACCTTGGTTTTCATGAAATAGGGATTAGGAGAATTTCTTGTTCAGATCCTCGATGTATTTTCTGAACTGCTTATCGGTTTCGGCCAAATTATCCACAGTTTTGCAGGCGTGCAATACTGTGGCATGGTCTCGCTTCCCTATTTGGGAACCGATACTGGCCAAAGAGGCCTTGGTAAACTTTTTGGCAAAGAACATGGCCAATTGCCTTGCTTGCACAATATGGCGTTTTCTGGTTTTGGATTGCAAGGTGGCCACATCCATTTCAAAGTAATCGGATACTACTTTTTGGATGTAATCTATGGACACTTCGCGTTTGGTATTCTTTACAAATTTTTCAACCACCTGTTGTGCCAATTCCAAGGTAACCTCCCGTTTGTTGAAAGAAGACTGGGCAATCAAGGAAATAATGGCCCCTTCCAATTCGCGAATATTGGTTTTGATGTTCTTGGCAACATGATCGATGATATCTTCCGGCATTTCAACCCCATCTCGGTAAAGCTTGTTCTTTAGGATAGAAACCCGAGTTTCATAATCCGGGCTCTGCAATTCTGCAGAAAGGCCCCATTTGAAACGGGAAAGCAAGCGTTGTTCAATATCCTGCATGTCTACAGGAGCTTTATCCGATGTTAGGATCACTTGCTTGCCGTTTTGGTGCAAGTGGTTGAATATATGGAAGAATACATCTTGCGTACCGGATTTTCCAGAAAGAAACTGCACATCATCAATGATCAACACATCAATAAGCTGATAAAAGTGGATGAAGTCGTTTCGGGTATTCTTTTTTACAGATTCAATATACTGCTGTGTGAACTTTTCCGCAGAAATATAGAGTACGGTCTTTTCGGGGTATTTATCCTTGATCTCCACGCCAATGGCATGGGCCAAGTGTGTTTTTCCCAATCCTACACCTCCAAATACCAACAGCGGATTAAAAGAGGTACCACCAGGTTTGTTGGCGACAGCCATTCCCGCAGATCGGGCCAAGCGGTTGGAATCCCCTTCCAAGAAATTCTCGAAATTGTAGTTGGGATTTAATTGGGACTCTATTTTGATATTGCGAATACCTGGAATCACAAAAGGATTCTTCAGTTCGGGACTTTTGGAAGTAATGGGAACATCGAGTTCCTGTGGTTCCACGGCGGTCCTATTGGCACTCGGAATCTGCTCCGTAAAAGGTTCCTTGTTACCATACTTATTTTCCATCTTTATGATGTAGATAAGTTTGGCGTTGTTTCCCAGTTCCTTGGTAAGCGCAACTTTGAGCAATTTAACATAATGCTCTTCCAACCATTCATAGAAAAATTTACTGGGAACTTGAATGCTAAGCGCACTGTCTGTTAACTTGATGGGCTTAATAGGCTCAAACCATGTTTTGAATGCCTGCGGTTGGATATTATCTTGGATAAAAGCCAAACAGTTGTTCCACACGGAATTTGCAGTAACACTCATAAAAGTTTTTCCTTAGTTTAATGGTTAGCCTTGTTGCTCTAGGTCAAAGCATCAAAGGGTTACAGGATGCTCGTTGGATGCGACAAATATGTGAACAAAACTTTGAAAAAAAAAATGATTTTGCCATTGAATATTTTGTTTTTTTTTCGCATGTTTCACTAACGTAAACAGAGCCTCTAAATATATAATTTTTCAGTTAATATATGCGGATAAATTCATTTTCTTTTCGCGTCCGATACGCGGAAACCGACCAGATGGGCGTAGTACACCACGCAAGCTATGTACCGTACTTGGAAATGGGAAGGATAGAGTGGTTAAGGGAAGTGGGGGTGTCTTATAGGGAAATGGAGGAAAATGGTATCATACTACCTGTAATTTCCTTACAAATCAATTATAAAAAATCTGCGCTGTACGACGATTTGCTAACCGTGCAAACCAGCCTTAAAAAAATACCCTTGGTAAAGATAGAATTTGACTATAAAATCTTTAACCAAAACAAGGAACTCTTGGCTGAGGCCAATACCGTGTTGGCCTTCATGGACCAAAAGAACAATAAGCCCATGAAATGCCCCGATTATATTCTTGAAAAACTGAATCCCTAATCCAGTTTTTTTACGGCTATCCGGTGCATTTGTTGGAACATTCCAAAAACCGCGTCGGCGCTCCCCTGTCTCACAGAGATTACCACGGTGCACCCCATCTCCATTTTTTGGGAAATTATGGCTAGGTTCTTTTGCTTGATGGCACGCATAACCTGATCCATTTGAGGGTAGTCAAAATCCAGTTGAAAATGGGATGTCACAATTTTTTCGATAATTGTTGCATTTTCAAGCGCCATTTGTGCAGCCATCCGATAGGCTTGGATAAGGCCGCCAACCCCCAACTTGGTTCCTCCGAAAATTCGGGCAACGGCTACCAACACATTGGTCACTTCAAATGACTGAATTTGCCCGTAAATGGGCATTCCTGCCGAATTATTGGGTTCTCCGTCATCATTGGCCCGGTACAACACTTTCTGTGTACCCAATTGCCAGGCGTAGCAAACGTGATTGGCCGTGTGGTGTTGCTTTCGTAAAGCTTCTATCAAAGGTTTGACCTGAGCTTCGGAATCGATGGGAAAGGCATAGCCAAAGAATTTGCTTTTTCTGTCTTTGAACAAAATTTCCGCAGAGGGTTTTTCCAATGTTCTGTATACGTCAGCTTCCATCAGAAAAGGGCAACTAGAACAATGCTTAAAACTGCCAAAGCAATTCCACCCCAATTTTTGGGACTCAATCGCTCCTTAAACATTAAAATCCCCAATAGGGTGCACAACATAACCACGGCCACGTTGTTGATCGTGAAAATTGCGGCACTGCTCAAACTTTCATTTTGAAGGGCGCGCAGCAAGAAGAATATGGAAAAATAATTGGGGACACCCAGAAAAATTCCTCCGAGAACATTTCTGATATTGATGCCAACGGTTTCACGAGTGGCCTTGTACCCAATGAACACAAAACCTGAAAGTGCGGCAAAACCAAAGAGCATGGCCGAGAAAATGGCCACCTCCTGCGGGGCCACATGCCGTTCTTCAAAATATTTGATGCTGGTGTCGATAATCCCGGAACCCAGAAACACCAATAGGGGAAGCAAAAGGGCTTTTTTGGAAATTACCATGGATTTCTCCTTAATGGAGGTAAAATAAACCGCTGCCAATGCTAAAAGAATGCCCACAACTTGAAGGGCGGAAAGTTTTTCGTTATAGAGGATGACCCCGGCCATGACCGGAATCACCAAAGACATTTTGGTAGCTACCGAAGCCACCGAGACCCCAGCCACCTGCGAAGCCCTCGCCATCAAGTTAAAGATGAGAATAAAAAAAATGCCCAGGCCCATGGCACCCCAAAACCAGGAAGCATTGAAAATTGACCCAAAATTGACAGTCCCTTCATACAAACAAATCCCCACGGTAAAGGCCACCACATAATTCACTACAATGGCATAGGGAGTTTGTACTTTATAGGTGTCGAACAATTTGAATACAACAAAAATGGTACTGGTGCAGAGTACACTGAACAGCAGATCTAACATTAAAGGTGTCTTTTAAGTTCGGTAATATCTTCCTTGCCAACTTGTAGGTTCCAAACCTGTATGCCCAAGGAAGCCGCAGTGTCCGTGTTTTCTTTGGTGTCGTCCACAAAAAGGGTTTCCTCCGGCACCAAGTTGTGGGTATTCAAAACAAATTCAAAGATTTCCGCATCGGGTTTCCGCATGCCCATTTCATAGGACAGGTAGAATACCTCAAACGAATTTTCAAATCGAGCAAAATTCTCCTTTCCAATCCGGTTTCTCACAAATTCTATATGGAGGTCATTGGTATTGCTCAATAGGAACAATCGATAGCGCCCTTCTTTGCCCAGCTGTTCCACAAAATCCAAACGGCTTTTCGGAAAGTCCTTTAAGATGGCATTCCAGGCATCTATCAAATAGTCCTCCGTAGCATCTGGAAAATATTTAGAAACCTGTTTTAGAAAGGAAGGGGAATCCATCTCTCCCTTTTCATAAGCATTGAACAGGGTTTCCAAATCCGGGGTCAATTTGGTGAAACCATATTTTTTCATGGCCCTTGCGGTGGCAGGTTTGTCCAGATCGATGAAAATATCACCAAAATCCAGAATAATGTTCTTAATCATTGATCAATAGTGTTAGGTTATCCGATAATAAGTTTGTTGATGTAAGGGTATGTCCGGAAATTTTGGGAGCCCGGATTCCCGAACCAAAGGTGGTGTCCCCGGTAAAAATACGTGCCTCATCCCACAGTTTGGCATCAATAAATCCCTGAAGCGTCTGGGAACCTCCTTCTATTAGGACACTGGATATGGAAAGTTTGTGCAACCAATCGCAAATTTGCCCGGGCAAGCTTTGGTTAAAATCCAAAAGTTTGTAGGTAACCCCATCCACATATTGGGAAGAATCATCAAATTCGGTAAACGCCATGGTTTCAACACTCCCGTCCAAAACATGGAAGTCGGATGGAATTTTTAACTGTCGGTCCAATATGATTCTAATCGGATTTTTTCCGGCCCAATGTCGTACCGTAAGCTTGGGATTGTCCTCCAATACTGTGCTAGTACCTACAAGAATGGCCTGTTCCTCTGTTCGCCACTGGTGCACCGTTTGTTTGGAATACGGATTGGTGATCCAAAAGGGTTCTGGACTTTCGTTCCGAAGGCGTTTGTCCGGAGCGATAAAGCCATCCGAGGTTTCAGCCCATTTTAGTACAATATAGGGTCTCTTTTTTTCCTGAAAAGTCAAAAATCGTTTATGGTGGTTTTTGCATTCCTGTTCCAATATCCCAATGGTGACCTTACACCCTGCATCCCACAACTTTTGGATTCCCTTGCCGGCAACTTTTTTGTGTGGGTCCTGTATTCCAATAACGACCTCCGGAATTTTCGATTCAATGATCAAATCTGCGCAAGGAGGAGTTTTGCCATAATGGGAGCAAGGCTCCAATGTCACATATAAAGTTGACTTTTTAAGCAGCTGTTTATCCCTAACTGAGCCAATGGCATTAACCTCTGCGTGGGGACCGCCATAGGGACTTGTGAACCCCTCCCCAATAATTTTATCCTCGTACACGACCACACTACCGACCATAGGATTGGGTGCGCTGCTACCAAGCCCTTTTTTGCCCAATTCAATGCACCGCAGCATGTATTTTTCGTGTATATTCACGGGACAAAAATAGGACAATAAAACGCAATATGGCCCAGCTGGAAATTAGAGAGATACAGCCCAAGGACAATGCCCAAGTAGCGGAGGTGGTCCGCAAGGTTTTGGTGGATATGGGCGCACCGAAAATTGGAACGGCTTATGAAGATAAAGCTCTCAACGATATGTATGCAGCCTATAACGTGCCAAGGGCGGTCTACTATGTGGTCGAAGAAAATGGGGAGATCATTGGTTGTGCCGGAATTGCCCAATTGGACAATTTTGAGGGCAATGTTTGTGAACTGCAAAAGATGTACTTTTTGGAGGAGGCCAGGGGTAGGGGACTGGGCTCCAAAATGATCGAGGTATGCTTGGAAAAGGCCAAGACTTTTGGGTTTGAGGCATGCTACTTGGAAACCATGCCCTATATGGAAGCCGCCCAAAAGCTCTACAAGAAAAATGGCTTTGAGTATATTGATGAGCCCATGGGTAACACGGGCCACTATTCATGTCCGGTCTGGATGCTAAAGAAAATATAGGTGCAGCTTCGGGAAATCAAGGACATTTTTTATCAAGAACTCCAGGATATTTACCCCAAAGAGGAAGTGGATTCCTTTTTTTACGGTTGTATAGAGCATTATCTGAATTTGGAACGGTTTGTTTTGGTGCTTCAGCCAAACATTACGCTAACCAAGAAGGAGGAAGCTCCCCTTTTTGCCGCACTGGCTGAACTCAAACAAGAAAAACCACTGCAGTACATTCTTGGTTCGGCCCATTTTATGGATTTGGAATTCATGGTCAATGAATATGTGCTGATTCCCAGACCAGAGACGGAAGAGCTGGTGGAGTGGGTCGTTTCCGATATTCAAAAGCAGACATCGGACATCAGGCATCAAACATCAAACATTAGAATTTTGGACATTGGAACCGGAAGTGGCTGTATCGCCGTGGCTCTCGCCAAAAATCTACCGGATGCCAAGGTATATGCACTTGATGTCTCTGAAAAAGCATTGAACGTAGCCCAAGAAAATGCTAAAAAAAATGAAGTTGAGGTCACTTTTATCCATCAAGATATCCTGAACCCTGAACTTGCTCTTGAACTAGATTTTGATGTGATTGTATCCAACCCACCTTACGTAAGGGAATTGGAGAAAGAGGAAATCAAAAAAAATGTAAAGGACTTTGAACCCCATCTGGCACTCTTTGTCAAAGACGAAGACCCCTTGTTGTTCTATAAGGCCATTACGCAATTTGCCCTAACCCATTTGAATAAAGGGGGGCGACTTTATTTTGAAACCAACCAGTATTTGGGAAAGGAAACAAGAACACTTTTAGAAGCGCATAATTTTTTGGAAATTGAACTCCGAAGAGACCTTTTTGGAAACGAAAGAATGCTAAAGGGCCAATGGAAATGAAACGAATTGCAGTATTTTGTGGAAGCAGTGAGGGCAGCGACCCAAAAATTGTGAAATTGGCCTATACCACTGGGACTGTGCTAGGCACCAAAGGCATTGGCTTGGTGTATGGAGGCGCCAAAATTGGGCTCATGGGAAAGGTGGCGGATGGCACTTTGGATAAAAATGGCGAGGTGATCGGAGTGATTCCCCATTTTTTGAAGCGAAAAGAGGTTTTTCATCCGAAAATCACTGAACTGATCACCGTGGATACCATGCACGAGCGCAAGTTAAAAATGCATGAACTCTCTGATGGATTCATTGCCCTACCTGGCGGTTATGGCACCTTGGAAGAACTATTTGAGATCATTACATGGGGACAACTGGGCCTAAACCAAAAGCCCATGGGAATATTGAACCCCAATGGTTTTTTCGAACCCATGCTCCAACTGTTGGACAATATGGTATTAAAAGGGTTTTTAAAACAGGAAAACCGCGACATGCTTCTGGTCGATAACTCCATTGAAGGCCTATTAAGGCAAATGCAGCAATATCAACCCTTGGCCATTCCCAAATGGATTGAAAAAGAACAAACATAGATGAACATTGAAACTAAGATAATAACCCTTCGGGACGAACTCCGGCAACACAATTACAATTACTATGTATTGGACAAGCCGACGATTTCGGACTATGAATTTGACATCAAGCTAAAGGAACTCCAAAAACTGGAAGAAGAACATCCGGAATTCCATGATCCAACATCGCCGACCTTGCGGGTTGGGGGAACGGTCACCAAAAATTTTGAGACCGTAAAACACGAACACCGCATGTATTCCTTGGATAATTCGTATTCCAAGGAGGACTTGGAAGACTGGGAAAAACGTATCCAGCGCATTTTAGGGGATGTGGATGTGGAATTTACCTGTGAGTTGAAGTACGACGGGGCGTCCATCAGCCTAACCTATGAGGATGGTAAACTGGTTCGCGCGGTCACCCGGGGCGATGGATTTCAAGGGGACAATGTCACCACCAATATTAAGACCATAAAATCGGTGCCCTTACAGTTAAAAGGCAACTATCCACCAAAATTTGATATCCGAGGGGAGATTATCCTCACCTTGGAGGGTTTTGCCCAAATGAACAAAGATCGTGTGGAAGCAGGGGAAGAGGCCTATATGAATCCCAGGAACACAGCCTCAGGCAGTTTAAAACTGCAAGACAGTGCCTTGGTAGCCCAACGACCCTTGGAATGTTTGCTATATAGCATAGTGGGTAACAACTTGGAGATAACCTCCCAATTTGAAGTATTGGAAAAGGCCCGGGCTTGGGGCTTTAAAGTTCCTACCGTGGCCAAATTATGCAAGACCACAGAGGAGGTAATGCAATTTGTGGAATATTGGGATGAAAAACGGCACGATCTACCGTATGAAACCGATGGCGTTGTCATCAAAGTCAATAATCTGCGGCATCAAGAGGAATTGGGCTATACGGCCAAAGCTCCCCGTTGGGCGATGGCTTATAAATTCAAGGCGGAGCAAGTATTAACGGTATTAAACGAGATTACCTATCAAGTAGGTCGAACCGGGGCCATTACACCAGTGGCGAATTTGGAGCCGGTACTACTAGCGGGAACGACCGTTAAACGGGCTTCGTTGCATAATGCCGACCAAATAGAAAAATTGGACATCCGCGAAGGGGACACTGTTTTTGTGGAGAAGGGTGGAGAGATTATTCCCAAGATTATCGCGGTGGATTTTACCAAGCGTCAGGCCTCATCCATGCCGACCCGATACATCCAAAATTGCCCAGAATGTGAGACTCCACTAGTGCGAAAGGAGGGCGAAGCGCAACACTTTTGTCCAAACGACACCGGCTGCCCCACCCAGATCACGGGACGCATCCAGCATTTTATCTCCAGAAAGGCCATGGACATCGAAGGTTTGGGAGGTGAGACCGTGGAACTATTATTTAAGGAAGGCCTGATTGCCAACTATGCCGACCTGTATGTTTTGACCAAGGAGCAGGTGATGCCCTTGGAGCGGATGGCGGAGAAATCGGCCGAGAATTTGGTGAACGGGGTTGCAGCTTCCAAAGCAATTCCGTTCGAACGTGTATTGTTCGCTTTAGGAATCCGTTATGTTGGGGAAACCGTGGCTAAAAAACTGGCCAAAGCCTATAAAAATATAGATGCGCTGATTGCGGCTTCAGAGGAAGAACTGGTGGCAGTGGATGAAATTGGCGGCCGTATTGCCGAAAGCGTGGTGCAGTTTTTTGGGAATTCAGACAATGTGGAAATCGTATCCCGATTAAAATCCTACGGATTACAGTTTTCGCTTTCCGAGGAACAGCTGGAAAACCAATCGGAAAAACTTAAAGGGCAAACCTTTGTGGTCTCCGGTGTTTTTGAGTCCATCGGCAGGACCGAGCTTAAAAAACTGATTGAGGACAATGGTGGGAAGGTAGCCTCTTCCATTTCTTCCAAAACCAGTTTTTTGGTGGCTGGAGCCAATATGGGACCCAGTAAAAAGACCAAGGCCGAGACTTTGGGGGTACCTATTATCTCGGAGCAGGAGTTTATGTCCAAACTGGCCGAATGATCACCAACACCACAAGACGTTTCTGGTATTTATTATTGACCAGCTTCGCCTTTCTGGTGCGTTACCGGTATATCAAAAAATGGTTTTGGGTCCCCTTACTTATTTTACTGATAGGTTTTTTGCTTCCGTATTCCATGATAATTCCAGTGCAGGATGCTTCTACCTCGAGTTGGGATAAAAAATCGTTTTGGGCCTATCCTTGGGGCAGTTCCATTACCCACAAGGGCATAGATATTTTTGCGGACAAAGGAACTCCTGTAATAGCTTCAACCCATGGTGTTGTTGTGTATACCCACGAGGGAGGTAAAGGCGGAAAATCCGTGATGGTATTGGGTCCCAAATGGCGGTTTCACTATTATGCCCACTTGGAGGAGATCCAAACTTTTCCTTTGAAGCCGGTAAAACAGGGTTCGGTATTGGGGACTGTGGGTACTACTGGAAATGCTGTCGGCAAACCCCCACATCTCCATTATGCCATCACCACACCCGTTCCCTATGTATGGCTGCAAGACAGCGAGGCTGTACAGGGATGGAAAAAAATGTTCTATTTAAATCCCGATACTTGGTTGCGCCCTGCAGCTACCAACTGATTTTATTGTTGTCAGTTTTTTCCTTAAATTGAAGCAATGGAAGCAACCTATGAAATCGTTACAACCATCATGGCGGTCTTTGCCGCTTTGTACGTTCTGTTGGAGGTTTTCTTGAACGTAAACGGTATTGATGATGATACTTCCAATATCATCTTACTAGAAGCATCCCAAAAGAAGCTGTTTATTATCCCCTTTGCCTTGGGAGCCATTCTGGGGCACCTGTTTTTGGGAACCACCAACACCTTTTTTCAAATGTCCAGTTCACTTTATCCGGTGATTATTCTCTTCGGACTTGCCATTGCAACCTATATTTTTGCCCGCTTGGTTGATTTTAAAAAGCCAATTTGGTTTTTAAGCTTATTACTTGTTTTAGGGTTGATATACGGCCATCTGCTTTGGTCCATGAATTATAGCTCATGAAATCGTTATCAGAACAAAATAAAAAGGCCTTAAGGGTCATTAAAATTGTGATTGCCTCGCTTCTGGGAATCATGATTGTGATAGATATTGTTTTGGTGAGCCTGGAAGATCGGGGGTTCCCGACTTTTAGTGAGGTGATTAAGAACGATCGTACCGCTCTTATTTGGTTGAATTTTTTATTGGGCGGTTTGGTGTCCAAGGTGTTCTTCAACAGAAAAGTAACTACCAAACAACACGAAATTTCAGGCTTCTTTACCTTTTTGGCCATGTTGGTGTTGCTCTTCGCCTTGGGAAAATTGTTTACCATCGAAATTGAAACACCCTATCACTTGCTTATCATGGTTTGCGGCGGTATCTTGGCCTATCGGGCTTGGCCGCAATATATTAAGGATGAAAACACCCCTTGATTACGAACATTTTCAGGAGACTTTAGGGAAACCACAACCACCAGAGTCATGGCCCGATGCCTTGAGGGCACTTTGGTACGATGCCAAGGGGGATTGGAACGCATCACACGATATCGCGCAGGACCTGCATACTTCCATGGGCAGTTGGATACACGCTTACCTGCACCGCAAAGAAGGGGACAGGTGGAATGCCGGATATTGGTACCGACAAGCTGGGGAACCTTTTCCTGAGGTTAGTTTGGAGGAGGAGCTAAAAGTGATGGTGGAATCCCTTTTGCATGGCTAGTCCATTCGTATAAACCGCTGCGCTCCTGCATCAAACTCAAATTTGTAGATATCGTACTTTCCGCTTCGGGCATCTCTTTCCAATTTTTGGGCCATCACCATTTTATCCCCGTCACTGCGCAAACTGATCATCCCGTAACGCGTTAAATAGGAGTTGATTTCCTTGTATTTTTTGATTTTATCTTCCTTTAGTTGAGCCAAAACCTGTTGGTTGGCGGAAGTATCCACAAAATTTTCAAGAAAGTCCGCATAGGCATTTTCAGCCTCCTCCCACTTTTGGTATTTCTTGACCAACTCGGGAATGGTGGCCGAAGTAAAATCTTTGTTGGACCGCGCCAATTCTGTACTAAAGATCAATGGCTTTTTGCTGAACCCTGTTCGTCCAATGGCACCCAAGGTATCGGGTCTGGGGTGGCTATAGTTTTCATCGTCCCCGCTAGAGATAACCGTGCCCAAGGCGTTGATGTTCTCCAAAAACTCGTAACTGAACAAATGGCTGCCATGGTGGCACGCCTTGGCGATATCGGCCTGTAACACTGAGCTTGCATTAGCGCCCAATTTGGCATTGATGTACTCCCCGGCTTCCTCATTAATGTCCCCGCCCAGCATAACCCTGAGCTTTTTATATTTCACCATCAATAGCACGGAATGCCCGTTTTTGGTCTTTCCGTTGTTACCATCCAAGTAAGGAAGCACTGTTTTTCCGTCTTGTTGATCCAGAATTGGGGCCACGATTTCCAATGTAAACTCATTGTCCCCTCCATTTCCTAGGAGAAATCCCGTTTGATCGTTGAGCGCGACAAATTCCGGTTGATTCGGTTGCGAGAGTACCTTTGCCATGGTCTTCGGATATTGGGATCCCGTTCCGGAAGAATTATTGGGGTCGTTTAATATGGATTTGATTGCATTATCCGTGAGTTCCAGGGATAACAGGTATTCCTTGCCGTCCGAAAGCTCCTCTACCTTGCCCAATTGGGTGTTCCATCCCTTGGTGTGGTCCACCGGCCGATGCACGATCCCATTGTGGTAGATTTTGTCGAACTGGATAACGGGATTATCGAAGATATCGGCAAATCCCAAATAGTGGTCATTATCCGGATGGCTCACCACCGCCTTGAATTGCATGGGGAGGTTGTCGTTTTCATCCAAATTAAAACGCCAGTAGAGATACCTGAACATATTGTCTCCCTTCCCGGCATCGATAAGGTAATGTTCATCATCAGGAGTGACCATATGGCACCCGTCGCCTTGGCCAATATCCACAAAATTCACTTCCAAGATCTGATTTTGCTGGATTTTGTCCACAGGAATCCATCCGACTTTATTCCTACAGCTTACCCGTACCCGTTCGTTGACTATTTCGGTGTCCAAAATAACAATGCGGTCACCGAACAACAGATGCTGTACCCATTTGTTGGAGGTCTCATTTTCCAAGATTTTAGCATCAGGAAAACCTGCAAATGTAATTTTTAAGGAGTTCTTAATGATAAATTTGGAGTTCTCTAAATGTGCCATTGCTCTGATTTTTAGGAAATTTTGTAACCGCAACTCAATGAAGTTAAGAATTTTCCTAGTGCAAATGCAGGGCGGTGTAAGAGAAGGTGGAATTTGTGTATGGATGGCAGTCTTGGTGTTCTATCAACCCAAAGCTGGCATCCATCAATTCAAAAGGGGCATTCATAAATTGGCCCGGATATAAATGTAAAATAGAGGGCATTTTTATGGTTCACTATAAAATAATAGACCATGAAGCAGAAAATTATATTTTGGGCCCTAACGATTGTCTTCGCACTTTCCTCCTGTGGAAAAGATGACGATGGTAAAAGTAACAGAGCCCCGGAAATAACTTCAACTTCGGTTAATGCACCTGAAAACACTACCGAAGAGACGACTTTTGCAACTATTGAGGCTACCGACCCCGACGGTGACGAATTTTTCTTTTCGCTTGATGCATCGGAGACCATGTTCCAAATTACAGCCAATGGCGATCTACAGCTTAAGTCCGGACAACAATTTGATCGTGCCACGGCTACGCAACACACGGTAAACGTAACGGTAACTGATGAGCATACGGCCGAATCTGAGTCGGCTGTGACCATTAATGTAACGGAAGCAGAAGAGGAAACCAATCAAGCGCCAACGGTGAACAATGAAGTTTTGGAATTTGAGGTTTCAGAAGATATTTTGGACTCTGAAACCATTGGAATTGTAAATGCAAGCGACCCGGAGGAACAAACGTTGGAATATTCGGTTGTTTCTCAAATAGAACTTATTGAAATTTCGGAAACCGGCGAATTGTCCTAAGTAGCCGGGGAGGAATTTGACTATGAAACAGCAACTTCACATACCGTTAGGGTAAGAGTATCAGATGGCGAGAACATAGTGGATACGGATTTTACCATTGTTTTATTAAATGTCGCAGATTCCCTTCCAGAGTTATCTTCATCGTTTATTACAACTTGGTCTATCGACAGTACTAATGAAACGATAAGCTTTGGGGACATTGAAAATGGGGAGTACAACTGCGAAATAGACTGGGGGGATGGTACAACAGGAACTTATGTTGGCACCACCGCACCAAGTCATATCTATGACGAACCTGGAGATTATACTGTGGCTGTTGGAGGCACATTCTCAAGGCTGAAGTTGGGAGGGACGGACTCCGCTCCCAAACTTTCAAGTATTGAGCAATGGGGAGATATCGAATGGCAAGATTTTTCGTATGCATTCACAGGTTGCACAAATATGGTCTACAATGCCAAGGACGCTCCAAACCTTTCACAGGTTACTGATTTGTCTTATATGTTCAACAGTGCGGAGAAATTCAATGGAGACCTAAGTAATTGGATTGTGACCAACATTCAGAACATGGAAGGGATGTTTTCATATGCTTCAGTGTTTAATGGCAATATCACCAATTGGGATGTCATTAATGTTACCAATATGAAAGCTATGTTTCAGGTGGCATCCGCATTTAACCAAAACATTGGAGCTTGGGATGTGGACAACGTAACCGATATGAGTTTAATGTTCTACTATGCGGAGTCATTTAATCAGGACATTGGTGCATGGAAGGTGAGCAAGGTAACCAATATGAGTAATATGTTCAACTCAGCTTTGGTGTTCAACCAAAACCTTAATGATTGGACGGTAAGCGGGGTAACTTCTATGGCTGCAATGTTTGGTTCCGCTCTTGAATTTAATGGGAATATAAGCAGCTGGGAAGTGCATAATGTAAAGGATATGAGCAATATGTTTGCCTATGCTTACTATTTCAAGAGCGATATCTCCAATTGGATAGTAAGCAGTGTTGAGGATATGAGCTATATGTTCAACTTTGCTGAGTCGTTTAATCAAAATATTAACAATTGGCAGGTTGGGCAAGTAAAAAATATGGCAGGAATGTTCAAAAACGCTTCTCTGTTTAATGCTGATATAAGTGGATGGACTGTGGACAACGTCACCAATATGAGGGCCATGTTTCAGGGAGCTTCGGAATTTAATCAAGACCTAAGCAATTGGAATTTTGGGAATGTAACCGATATGTCTTACATGTTCAGAAATGCATCTCAATTTGACCAAAATTTGGGTAGTTGGGACTTAAGTGGGTTAGTCGCACCAGGAATGGTGTCCATGTTGGATAATTCTGGCATGGATGCAGAAATGTATTCATACTCCATTATGGGCTGGAATGATAATGTGGCGAACATGCCAAACGGAATTACGGTTGGGGCCCTTAATTTGGATTATTGCGGCTTGATTGCGGATACTGCAAGGAATAATTTAATCAACTCCAAGGGCTGGTCTTTTAACGGCGATACTGATAATTGCGGAGGTGATTAACTTTTGTGACTCTAAAGAACACATGCTTCTCAATTTTTATAAAAACGCTGCTACAGCTAGATTAAAACTAGTGGATTGTAGATTAGCATACAAGAATAGAAAGATAGAATTGGTACCAAGGCCACGGCTATTTTGCGGTTGTGGCGTTTAATGCTATCAATTTGAAACTGGCAATAACGACAGCCCGTGGGTAAGTGGTTCTCGATATATCCCGAATTTCATTCGGGACACTCGAACTGACCCTGAGATAAGGTTTACACAGAAATACTCACCCCATTCGCGGAAACATTCTTCTTGGAGTCAAAATAAAAATCGATACGGCCCAAGTTTAGCCCGTAGGCCCCGACTTGGTTTACCAATACAGCATCGCCGTTTAGGTTGGTGCGAATCTCGGGTTTATCCAAAAACGTATGCGTATGCCCGCCAATGATCAATTGGGTGTGGTAGGTGTTTTGTGCAAGCTTAATATCAGAGGGTCGCTGTGGGTTTTCATATTCGTACCCCAAATGGGAAAGACAAACAATCAAATCGCATTGCTCTTCTTTTTTTAGTTGACGTTCCATGTCCAAAGCCAACTCAAAGGGGTCGTTGTACACAGTTTCTTTGTACAAGCGCTTGGTCACCAGCCCGTCTAGGGCAATACCCAATCCGTAGACCCCGATTTTAATACCATCCAGTTGGTATATCTTATAGGGCTTTACAAAACCGTCCAAAACCGTATTGGAAAAATCGTAGTTGGCGGAAAGCAAATCGAAGGTGCCGTTCGGAACCTGGGCCAATAGCCCGTCCACACCATTGTCAAAATCGTGGTTGCCGATGGTGGCGGCATCGTATTTCAGCTTGCTCATCAGCTTAAACTCCAATTCCCCGCCATAAAAATTAAAGTAGGGGGTACCTTGGAAGATATCACCCGCATCAAATAAGAGGGTATTGGGGTTTTCATTGCGAATTTGTTCCACTAAACTAGCCCTTCGGGCCACCCCGCCCAAATTGGCATATAGAGAGTGGGAACTCGGAAAAGGATCTATATGGCTGTGCACATCGTTGGTGTGCAAAATAGTGATGTGTTTTCTGCCCAGTCCAGCACAGGATTTGAGGCTTAGTCCCCCAAGTCCAACCAAGGTCGAGGCCGCTGCTGTTCGCGATATAAATTTTCGTCGTTCCATTTATTGAAGTTGTATAAAGCGGTCATCCACTTGGGCGGTTAGCGTATCCACCTTTTTAAAGTGATCGATCATGGCATTGCGAACCAGGTAGCCTGTGTCGTGTACGGAAACCATATCGCTAAAAAAGCCGATACTGGGACCACCCTGCACGAGATAATCGGAAGTGGCCACAAAATAGTTTCGGTTTTCATCAAAAGGGCTGCCGTTAATGTTCACGGATTCCAAATGGCCTGTTTTGTCCAAAATAATCTGCATCCCCGCAATCGCATGTATCCGAGAGGATCCAATCAAAAAACTGATTAATTTTCGCATGGCGGTGCCATCCAGCTCTACCACAGAAATGTAGTTTTCGAAGGGCATCACCTCGAAAGCGTTTCGCGCGGTAACATTGCCGGCCGAAATAACGGCACGTATACCGCCCCGGTTCATCACCACAAAATCCAGTTCTTTTCCCGTTTGTTTATGAAAAAGGGGCCGGGTTTCCTCCAAAAGCGCATCTGCCATAAGATTGCCCATGGAGGTATTGCGAGGGCCATCATCCAAAATAATGTCCTTTGGGGCAATGGCCAAGGTACTGTCCAATATCTGGTTGATCCGGTTTCGAAATGGCGCAACATAAGCTGAAATGGAATCAACTGCCTTATAAGTTGAATCTACTTTTAGTAAACTTCCATCAATACTCGAAAGCGTTGGGTTCCCTTGTTTGCAGGAAATTGAAACACAAATTGTTAAGAATAAAACAATTTGTTTGATTTTTAAAATACTCACTAGCGTATCTTTGTTTAAGGAGTCGAGGTAGATTAATTACCTTTGTAAAAATGCATAAAAATAATGTTTTTAAGAGGGCTCCAGGATAAATTTAAGGTAAAATCAGGTCAAAAATATTTACAAGAAGAAATGCAAAAACCCACGACCGAAGTTGATCGTGGAAAGGGCATTACCAGCATCGGGTGTATTGTAGATGTGGACAATTTTGGAAACGCTGAGGTTTTTTATGAGTTGATCGACGAATATGAACTAAGGCCCAATGCTATCAAGATCATTGGATATAAGCGTGAATACGATAAAAATTCACCTTATGCCATCCAGATTTTTTCCGACAAGGACCTAGGCTGGAAAGGCGACATAGAAAATGGTTATGTGTTGGAGTTTTTGGGTAGGGAATACGATATGCTGATCAACTACTACCAGGAGGATAATTTGATGATGAAGTTGTTATCCGTAAAAACCCAGGCGCGCCTGAAAGTGGGATTTGCAACATTGGACCCCAAAATAAACGATTTGATCTTGAATACGTCCTTGAATGATTTTGAATTGTTCAAAAGTGAACTAAAAAAGTATTTAAAGGTTTTAAACGAATTGTAATGGAACAATTAATGGGAACGGGTGTGGCATTGGTAACCCCGTTCAAGGATGATCTCACGGTGGACACCAGTGCTTTGGAACGTATTGTGGAGCACAACATCCAAGGGGGTGTGGACTATTTGGTGATTTTAGGAACCACAGGCGAATCGGTAACACTTTCCAAAGCGGAAAAGCAGTTGGTGATGGATGTGGCCATTAGGGCCAATGCCGGCAGACTTCCGCTGGTACTTGGGGTTGGCGGGAACAACACCGCAGCGGTAATTGAGGATTTGACCACTTTGGACCTTTCTGAGTTCACGGCCATATTGTCGGTTTCACCGGCCTACAATAAACCCACCCAAGAGGGGATTTACCAACACTTTAGGGCTATCGCCAATGCATCGCCCAAACCCATCGTACTCTATAACGTTCCAGCGAGAACAGGGAGCAATATGCTGCCCGAGACCACGGTGCGTTTGGCCCATGATATCCCCAACATTGTAGCGATCAAAGAAGCTTGTGGGGACATGATCCAGATAGATAAGATCATGAAAGAAAAGCCGGAGGACTTTTTGGTGATTTCAGGTGATGATTTTACGGCACTACCTACTGTTTTGGCAGGCGGGGCAGGGGTAATCTCTGTTTTGGGCCAAGGGCTTCCAGCGGCATTCTCCAAAATGATTGCATTGGGAAGTAACGGAAATACAGATGAGGCCTATGAGATCCATCATGCATTGCTTCCTGCCATGCAGCTGATTTTTGAAGAGGGCAACCCAGCGGGTATTAAAACCGTGTTCGAAACTTTTGGTTTATGCTCCGCAGGAGTCAGGCTCCCTTTGATGGAAGCAACCCCAGGACTTAAGAAAAGGATTGCAGACTTCTTAAAATCCTTTAACAGGGTGCATGCTTAACCAAAGTTAAAACTTCGCCAAAACCTTGGCAGGAAGCGGTACAGCGACTTATTTTTGGAAGTGGTTTTCTATTTTTTAAATCCGTTGATTATCACTAATTTTGCAAAATGTTTTTGAAAATGAGGTCGATTCTTCCATTACTTTCAGCCCTAATTTTGTTAACCTCCTGTAATGAGTACCAAAAAGTACTTAAAAACGAGGATGTTAAGGCCAAATATGATATGGCTCAAAAATTCTATGAAGAAGGGGATTACAAAAGGGCGAAAAGATTGTTCGAACAAATCGCTCCGCGTTATGTGGGGAAACCACAGGGCGAACGGGTCATGTTCTTTTTTGCCGATTCTTATTTCAAGACAAAGGACTATTACCTTTCCGGCTATCAGTTTGAAAGATTTGTGAAGTCATACCCAAGGAGTGACAAAATTCAGGAAGCTTCATTTTTGGGAGCCAAGAGTTACTACGAATTGTCCCCGGCTTATTCTTTGGATCAAACCGATACGGACAAGGCCTTGGCAAAACTTCAGACATTTATCAATACCTATCCTGAATCTGAGTTTTTTGAGGAAGCCAATGCCATGGCTCGCGAGCTGACCTCCAAAAAGGAAAGAAAACAAATCGAGGTTGCAAAACAGTTCAACAAACTGGGTAAGTTTAATTATCCAATATTGATCTCCGCCATAACCGCCCTGGACAATTTTATCTCGGATAATCCTGGATCTATTTATAGGGAAGAGGCATTGTACTATAGAATTGAGGCAGCGACCAACCTTGCTGTTAACAGTACCGAAAACAGAAAACAAGAACGTTTGGAAGAAGCCATGTCATCTTATAACAATTTGATGCGGTACTTTCCGGAATCCCAATTTAAAAAGAAAGCGGACGACCTGTCCGAGAAAATACAAAAAGAGCTGAGCGTATATACCAGCTCCAAATAACAGTTTAAACAATCCGTGTATGCAAGATTTGAAAAACACCAAGGCTCCCGTTTCCACAGTTACCCATAACAGGAACGAATTTGACGAGAAGACGGACAATATTTATGAGGCCATTTCCATAGCATCCAAGCGTGCCATCCAGATCAACTCCGAAATAAAGAAGGAGTTGTTGGAGAAATTGGAAGAGTTCGCCACGTATAGCGATAGCTTGGAGGAGGTTTTCGAAAACAAGGAACAAATTGAGGTTTCCAAGTTTTATGAAAAACTTCCAAAACCACATGCTCTTGCAGTTATGGAGTGGTTGGAAGACAAAATCTACTACAGAAACACAGAGAAAGACGCCTAACAAATGCTTAGCGGTAAAAACATCCTTTTGGGAGTTACTGGGGGAATTGCCGCTTACAAGACCACATTTCTTGTTAGGTTATTGATAAAAGCTGGTTCCCAGGTCAAAGTTGTAATGACCCAGAGTGCCGGCTCTTTTGTTTCCCCCCTTACGCTGTCCACCTTGTCCAAAAATCCCGTTTTATTGGATTTTGTGAACGAAGAGGATGGCAGTTTGTCCTGGAACAATCATGTGGAGTTGGGCCTGTGGGCCGATTTGATGATCATTGCCCCGGCCACAGCAAACACCTTGTCAAAAATGTCGCAGGGAATCTGTGACAACTTGTTGTTGGCCACCTATTTATCGGCCAAGTGTCCGGTTTATTTTGCTCCCGCGATGGATTTGGATATGTACCAGCACCCTTCCACCAAAATCTCCTTGGACAAATTGGTTTCCTACGGAAATACCATGATTCCAGCAGAGTCTGGGGAATTGGCAAGTGGGCTGCATGGCGAGGGCCGCATGGCGGAACCAGAGAACATTCTGGCCTTTATTCAAAATGATCTGGTGCAAGACCTGCCGCTTCATGGCAAAAAGGTTTTGATTACTGCAGGACCAACCCAGGAAGCCATCGACCCAGTTAGATTTTTGGGAAATCGCTCCTCGGGTACCATGGGTTTTGAGCTCGCAAAACGTGCTGCAGATCTAGGTGCCAAGGTAATCTTGGTTTCTGGCCCTACCAATTTAAATCTGGAGCATGACGCTGTGGATGTCATACGAATTACTTCGGCCCAAGAAATGTTCGATGCTTGCCATCAACATTTTTCGGAGGTGGATGTGGCCATTGCCGCCGCCGCCGTAGCGGATTATCGACCCAAACACATAGCCAAGGAAAAAATGAAAAAGAAGGATGGGGACCTTCATATTGAATTGGAACGAAATCCAGATATCCTGTTTTCCTTGGGTGAAAAGAAGCACAAACAGTTTTTAGTGGGATTTGCCCTGGAAACCCAAAACGAATTGGAGAACGCCAAGGGCAAGCTAGAGCGCAAGAACTTGGATGCTATTGTCCTTAATTCCTTAAAGGACGAAGGAGCCGGATTTGGGGGGTCTACCAACAAAATCACTTTTATTGATAAGAATTCCCAGATAAAAACGTTTGCATTGAAGACGAAGCCGGAAGTGGCTTCGGATATTTGGGAAGAAATTATCTCCAGAATCCATGCGTAGTTTTGTACTGTTTGTTTTAGCGCTTTCGTTGTCGCAAATCACTTTTGCCCAAGAACTCAATTGTACCATTACGGTCAACTCCGACCAAGTGGGGCAGACCAACCAGCAAATTTTTAGAACCCTGGAACGCTCCCTCAACGATTTTGTGAACAAGAGCAAATGGACGGATAGAACCTACAAGGAAAACGAAAGGGTGAGTGCCCGGATGTTCATTACGGTAACCCAATACGAGTCTGACCGATTCGAGGCCAATATCCAAATCCAGTCATCCCGACCGGTATTCAACACCTCTTACGAGAGTCCTATTTTTAATTATAAAGACAACGCTTTCAATTTCCAGTATCAGGAATTCCAACCCTTGGTGTACAACGAAAATGTTTTTGACTCCAATTTGGTTGGGGTAATTTCCTATTACGTTTATGTGATTCTAGGTTTGGACGCTGATACTTTTTCATTGGAGGGTGGGGACGATATGTTCCGGAAAGCACAAAATATTGTAACCCAGGCCCAGGGTTCCAATTTTTCTGGATGGAGCCAAGAAACTGGGGAACGATCTAGGTTTGAACTGGTAGACAATCTGATGAGCAACTCTTTTAGGGAGTATCGTATTGCCATGTACAACTACCATAGAAAGGGACTGGATATACTTGGAGACAACAACAGCACCGGAAAGCAAGTGGTAGCGGGAAGTATGCGATTGTTTGAAACTTTGATCAAGCGTAGGCCCAATGCCTTTTTGATCCAGACGTTTTTCGATGCCAAATCGGAGGAAATCCGAAATATCTTCTCGGATGGACCCAAGGTGGACATTGTAAAACTCAAGGAAACCCTCAATCGCGTAGCTCCATTTTATTCCAGTACCTGGAACGAAATAAATTACTAGCCCATTTCTCCAAAGAGCCATATCTTTACGGGGAAAATCCGTCAAATTGCTTACAAATCTTTCCATTCAGAACTATGCATTGATTGATGACATGAACGTGTCGTTCGCGGAAGGATTCACTACAATTACTGGAGAAACCGGAGCCGGTAAATCCATTTTATTGGGCGGACTCTCTTTGGTGTTGGGAAAGCGGGCCGACCTGACTTCTCTTAAGAATCAGGAGCGGAAATGTATCATAGAAGCGGATTTTGATGTTTCCAAATACAGCTTGAAACATTTTTTTGCCAATCATGACTTGGACTACGAGAATCACACCATTTTGCGACGCGAAATTTTGCCTAGTGGAAAATCCCGGGCTTTTGTGAACGATTCTCCCGTAACCTTAGACGTCATGAAAGGTCTTGGGGAACGCCTTGTGGATGTGCACTCACAGCACCAAACACTCCGACTTACCGAAAATGATTTTCAGTTAAAGGTAGTGGATGCCCTGGCAGATAATCAGGATAACCTTGTTGGCTACCGGGTTCATTTGTCGGCTTATAAAAAGGCAGCAAATGAATTGGAGGAACTGCTGGATTTTCAGGCCAACTCCAACAAAGAGCACGATTATAACAGTTTTTTGTTGAAGGAATTGGAATCTGCCAATTTAAAAGATGGGATGCAGGAGTCTTTGGAAACGGAATATGAGCAGCTGAACAATGTGGAGCAAATCATGGAACAATTGTCCCTTGGGCACCAGCTCTTGAATGACGAGCAAATGGGCATCTTGGGAAAATTGGCCGACCTCAAAAGAGCCTTCCAGCATTTGTCCGATTACGGGGATAATTACAAATCATTAAATGAAAGGGTGCAGTCCATCTTTATTGAAATGGATGATGTGGCCGGGGAACTGGAAACCCTAAGGGATGGGGTGGAAGCGAACCCGAACCGTTTGGAAACCATCAACGGACAACTCCAGTTGCTGTACGACCTCCAAAAAAAGCATCAGGTGGGCACCGTGTTGGAGTTAATTGCCGTGAGAGACCAGTTATCTGGCAAAGTGGATGCGGTGGAAAACATTGAATCCAAAATCAGGGAGAAAGAACAGGAACTTCAGCAAAAGACCAAGGAAGTGGAAACCTGGGCAATCAAAATACGGGATGCTAGAAATGCTGTGATACCCAAATTGAAAAGTACACTTCAAGAAAATCTATATGCATTGGGCATGCCCTCTGCCACTTTCAAAATAGCCATAAATCCTTCAGACTCCTTCAAAGTAAACGGAAAAGACGATTTGGTATTTCTGTTTTCGGCCAATAAGGGCTCGGAATACGGGGAGTTAAAAAAGGTCGCTTCCGGGGGGGAACTCTCCAGGATCATGCTTACGATAAAGGCAATACTGGCCCAATACGAGCAACTACCCACTATGATGTTCGACGAGATTGACACCGGGGTTTCCGGTGAAATTTCCAATAGGATGGGGGAGATCATGAAAGAGATGGGACAGACCATGCAGGTGTTTTCCATAACGCATTTACCCCAAGTAGCCTCTAAGGGCCGCCAACAGTTCAAGGTGTTCAAAGAAGAAGATGTGATGGGCACCACCACCCAAATGAAAAAACTTACCCAAGAGGAACGGGTAAGGGAACTCGCCGAAATGCTGGGAGGAAAGACACTTTCGGAATCTGCATTGGCCCATGCCAAGCAATTGCTACAGTAATCTTTGGTCCGACCATCTTACTTCTTCCAAAGGAAGAAAAATCGATTAGAATAAATATCTTTGCCGCTAAACCAACAATAATCAAGAAGAATGGCATACAATCTTTTAAAAGGTAAACGGGGAATTATTTTTGGAGCTTTGGATGAAAACTCCATTGCTTGGAAAACCGCAGAGCGCGTTCACGAGGAAGGTGGAACATTTGTACTGACCAACGCTCCCATAGCGATGCGAATGGGTCAAATCAATGAATTGGCTGCGAAGACAAACTCCGAAATTATTCCGGCTGATGCCACTAATGAGGAAGATCTGCAAAATTTGGTGACCCAATCCATGGAAATCTTGGGCGGGAAGTTGGATTTTGTGCTTCACTCCATTGGAATGTCGGTTAACGTAAGAAAGGGGAGGGCCTATACGGACGAAAAATATGATTTTACCACCAAGGGCTGGGATGTTTCCGCCCTTTCGTTCCACAAAGTAATGCAGACGCTTTTTAAGGCCGATGCCATGAATGAGTGGGGCAGTATTGTGGCCTTGACCTATATGGCCGCCCAACGAACCTTCCCAGATTACAACGATATGGCCGATAACAAAGCTTATCTGGAATCCGTGGCAAGAAGTTTCGGCTACTTCTTCGGAAAAGAAAAGAAAGTAAGGGTAAACACCATTTCGCAATCCCCAACTCCTACCACAGCTGGACAAGGAGTTAAAGGGTTTGGTGGTTTTATCAATTATGCCGAAAAAATGTCGCCTTTGGGCAATGCTTCAGCAGCCGACTGTGCGGACTATACGGTGAGTCTTTTCTCTGACCTTACCCGAAAAGTGACCATGCAAAACCTGTTTCACGATGGAGGTTTCTCCAATACGGGAGTGAGCCAAGAGGTAATCGATGAATTTAGCGAGTAAAACACAAAATCAATAGCAGGAGCCATCCTTGTACAAGGGTGGCTTTTGTATTTTGGGATGAACATAGAAATTTCCATAATAGTTCCGGTGTACAATCGGCCCGAAGAAGTTCGGGAATTGCTGCAAAGCTTAAGTGCCCAAGAATTCACCGGGGACTTTGAGGTGGTTATTGTGGAAGATGGGTCGACGCAAAGCTCGGAAGACATTGTGGATAGCTTTCGTAAAAACCTGAATATTTCCTATTATTTCAAAGCCAATTCTGGCCCAGGGGATTCCAGGAACTTTGGCATGCAAAAAGCCAAGGGGAATTATTTTATTATCCTAGATTCGGATTGTATTTTACCTCCTCAGTACCTGGTTGAGGTGGATAGGGAGCTTCAAAATAATTTTGTTCATTGCTTTGGCGGGCCCGATGCCGCGGACCAATCTTTTAGTACTGTCCAAAAGGCCATCAATTATGCGATGACCTCCATTTTTACCACTGGGGGTATCAGGGGAGGAAAGAAATCCGTGGGCAAATTTCAACCGCGGAGCTTTAATATGGGTATTTCGAGAGTGGCCTTTGAGAAAGCAGGTGGATTTGGACGTATTCACCCAGGGGAGGACCCCGATTTGAGTTTTCGCATTTGGAAGGCGGGTTTTGATTCCCGTTTGTTCCCCAATGCCTATGTGTACCACAAGCGCCGTATTGATTGGAACAAGTTTTATACCCAAGTAAACAAATTTGGGATGGTTAGGCCCATCCTGAACCAGTGGCACCCTGGAACCGCAAAACTGACCTATTGGTTCCCCACACTGTTCATGTTGGGGTTGGTTGTGTCCATTGCCTTGACCTTTATTGGGATTTATCTGCCTTTGATGCTTTACGGGTGCTACTTTTTTCTGTTGCTTGTTGATGCCTTGCTCAAAACCAAAAATATAGCGGTAGCCCAGTTATCGATTTTTGCAGCCTTGATTCAATTTACGGGATACGGCATCGGTTTCCTTAAATCCACGATCTTGCTTAATTTTAGTAACAAGGAACCAGAGGAACTTTTTCCAAAGTTGTTCTTCAAAGTAAAATAGGGTGATCAAAAAATTGTTGAAAGGACTGAACAAGAGAAAGCTAAAAGTATTTTTGCTCTTTTTGGCCTGTTCCTTCTTTGCCTGGTTTCTGAGCAACCTATCCGAATCTTATGAATCCAGGGTCAACTTCAATTTAAATTACCGAAACCTACCGGACACCTTGCTATTGGGCAACAATGCGGTCAATTCCATGGAGGCCAAAATCCGGACAAGCGGCTTTCAATTTTTGTACTATAGGTTTTGGAACAAACGAATCAATGTAAATCTATCCGATGTAGCGTACCAGAATGGGAGATTTATACTTTCCGAGGACAACCTCAAAAAACAAATGGAGCAACAATTGTCGCAGAACATTTCCCTATTGGATTTGGACCGTAATCAACTTACGGTGGACCTTTACCAGGTGGCCACAAAGGAAATACCTGTAGTGGCCCAATTGGATGTTCAGTTTGAACCTAATTTTATCTTGGATGGAAAACCAAACGTACAGCCAGCGACCATTACCGTGAAAGGTCCCAAAAATGAAATCGACACTATATTAAGTATAAATACCATCAAACTGGAAATGGCCAATGTTTCCTCCGATTTCTCTGAGCGTGTACTATTGGTGTTTCCCAAAAAACTGGTCAACAGTATTTTTTCCACCACCCGGGTCGAGGTATCCGGAAAGGTGGTAAAGTTTTCAGAAGAGGTTTTCGAGATTCCGGTGAAGGTGACCAACCTACCGGAAGGTTACAGTGTGAAGACCTTCCCTAATTCAATTTCCGTGCTGTGCCAGGCTACTCCAGAACGACTTAAAACCCTTTCGCCGGGCGATTTTGTGGTTGAGGCGGATTATCGGCAGTTGGGAAATACCGACAGCAATGAACTTTTTCTCGAGATCCGTGAAAATCCCGAAAACGTGTTTGATCTTAGGTTGATGGTCAACAAGGTTAACTTTGTATTGGAACAGGAATGAAGATTGTTGGGTTAACAGGCGGGATTGGAAGCGGAAAGAGCACGGTTGCCAATATGTTTAGGGACTTGGGTGTTCCGGTATACGATTCGGATAGGGAGGCCAAAGAACTGATGGTAACTTCTGAGAAACTCCGGAACGCAATTATCGACCTACTTGGTCCGGAGTCCTATAAAGAAGGCAATCTAAACCGGCCGTTCATTGCCTCAAAGGTGTTTTTGGGCCAAGATCTATTAATGGCCCTCAATGCAATTGTGCATCCTGCTGTTCGGGAGCATTTTCAGGATTGGGCCAAGGCACAGGAGGCTCCCTATGTAATTCAAGAAACGGCACTGATCTTTGAAAATGGGATGCAAGATCAATTCGACCATGTAATTTTAGTATCTGCCCCATGGGAAATTCGTCTGGAACGCGTGATTCGTAGGGATCAAGTTGAAGAACAGGAAGTGTTGAATCGAATGGACAACCAAATGGAAGATGGTCTGAAAGAGAAATTGGCTCATTTTAGCATCGTCAATTTGGATTTGGAAGATACCAGGCAACACGTACAAAAACTCCACGAAACACTGGTAAAACAGGCCGATTGACCTATCATTTTAACATTTTTGTTAAGGTTAGGTTAAACGGTAAAAGGCCTAAATGTTAAATTTCTAATTTTACCCCAATGAACAAGAAGTTATTTGTTCTTCTCGTCATTTTAATGAGCTTGTCCCTTATCGGGATAATTTTTGTTCAAGTATACTGGATAAGAACCTCGATAAACGACAAGGAGGAGCAATTCTCAAGAACGGTCACCGACATACTGGATAGAGTCGCAAGCAGGGTGGAGAAAAGGGAGATGAAGGATTATTCAGATCGTTTGGCCTCTTTGGTGGATAGCGTAGGGCAACCGAAGACCACTCAGTTCAAGAATTTTTTATTTGTTGATAGGGATTTAAACTCCGATGAAATTCTGTTCTATTCCCACGGAATCTTGGAAGAGGATTACAATATATCATCAACGTTCTTTGACAATCTAATAGGGGAGGAAGATTCCACGACCATTACCAACTTTACTAGCAAACGGACCCGTGCCGTTTTTAAGGAGGAGTTTGGTTTGGACGGAAAAAGATATAGCCTCACGCCCATTCAAAGGGCTGAAAAGATTGGGGGGCTGTCCAGCATTGAAAAAGCGGCTTGGGAAGACGTTTTTATGGAAAAGGCAAAAAGTGAACCTATCCATAAAAGAGTGTCCAAACAGGAATTGGAACTACTTCTGAGCCAGGAATTGGCGGATAGGAATATCGACGTCGATTACGAATACGGTGTCTATAGTCAAGGATATCCTACCAAGATAAAATCCAAAAAATTCAAATTCTCGGAATCCAAAATGTATGAGGCACGGATTTTTAAGGACAGCGAGGGACAGACCAATTTTTCGTTGTTGCTGACATTTCCTTCCATGAACAAATTTTTGTTCCAATCGATAATGGGAATGGCGCTGTTGTCCTTGATTTTCACCATAGTAATTATGGTGGCGTATTCAAGTGCAATCTACCAGTTGATCAAACAGAAGCAGATTTCTGAGATCAAAACGGATTTCATCAACAATATGACCCATGAGTTCAAAACGCCCATTGCCACGATCAATTTGGCCGTGGAGGCGATTCGCAATCCCAATTCCATTGAGGACAAGGACAAGGTGCTACGCTATTTGGGAATGATAAAGGATGAAAACAAAAGGATGCATGCCCAGGTAGAAAATGTACTTCGGATTTCCAAACTGGAGAAAAACCAACTGGACATCCGCAAGGATCGGGTCGATGTCCATGAAATTATTGAAGATGCGATTACCCATATTGAGTTAATCGTCTCGGACAGAGGTGGGTATGTGCATTCGCACTTGGAGGCTGAACGGTCGGATGTATTGGCCAACGACACGCATTTTACCAATGTGATCGTCAACATACTGGACAATGCCGTAAAGTATTCACCTGAATCCCCTAAAATAGATGTCTATACCGAGTTGGTCAAGAACAACATCATAATAAAAGTGCAGGATCACGGAGCTGGAATGAGCAAGGCGGTCCTTAAAAAAGTTTTTGAGAAATTTTACCGGGAACATACCGGAGATATACATAATGTAAAAGGCCACGGCTTAGGATTGGCCTATGTAAAACGAATAATTGAAGATCATCAGGGTGAGGTTTATGCAGAAAGTGAAAAAGGAAAAGGCAGTACTTTCTTTATAAAGCTTCCCTTAATTTAAAAAATATGGAGACAGAGAAAAAGAAGATTCTTTTGGTAGAGGACGACCCCAATTTTGGGATTGTGCTCAAAGATTACTTGTCTATGAACGACTTCGATGTGGTTCTTGCAAAAAACGGAATGGAAGGTTTTGAAAAATTCAAAAAGGACAATTACGATGTCTGTATTTTGGATGTGATGATGCCCTATAAGGACGGCTTCACACTTGCCCGTGAAATCCGGGAGAAAAACGAGAATGTTCCGATTATTTTTCTAACGGCCAAGACCATGAAGGAGGATGTTTTGAAAGGGTATAAAGCCGGAGCGGACGATTATCTGAACAAGCCATTTGATTCTGAGGTACTATTGATGAAACTTAAAGCGATACTTCAGCGAAAAGCATCCAGTACCTTGGCCGACAGTAAACAATTTGAGTTTCAAATTGGGAACTTCCATCTCAATTCAAAACTGCGTTTCCTTACTTATATGGAAGAAGAGCCCATTAAGTTGTCTCCAAAGGAAAACGAATTGTTGCGCTTATTGGCCCTACATGAAAACGATTTGATGCCAAGGGAATTGGCATTGACAAAAATATGGAGGGACGATAACTATTTTACCTCCAGAAGTATGGACGTATACATTGCCAAACTGCGCAAGTATCTGAAACGTGATGACGTCGTGGAAATCTTAAACATCCATGGTGAAGGATTTAGGTTGGTGGTGAAGGCCGAAAACCAATAGTCCAGAATAAAAGCTAAATTGAAAACCACCTTAATCGGTGGTTTTTTTTATGCTTTACTGTTATTATTTGCTGATTTGATTTAAAACTTGGGTAACAATTTCCTCAGGACTTAGGGCAATGGAAACAGTGATGGCATCTTTTGGAGTTTCCAACGTGTCAAATTGGGATTGGAGCAGGGCGGAGGTCATAAAATGCCCCTTGCGATTTTCCAATCTGGATTTAATCAGTTCAAAAGAACCTTCCAAATGAACAAATTCCAACTGCTCTTCCATTTCTTGTCGCAGTAGTTGTCTATAGCTCTCTTTTAGGGCGGAACAGGCAATGATGGCCCCTTTGGACTTGTATGCTTGGGCCAACTCGTTCAAACGGAGGAGCCAGCCCTCACGATCTTGGTCAGTCAATGGAACTCCCGAGGTCATTTTTTGCACATTTGCTTCCGGATGGTAATCATCCCCATCAAAAAATGGGATTCCCAATACTTCGGAGAGCCTATTCCCAATAGTGGATTTTCCCGTGCCGGAAACACCCATCAAAATAAAAACCGAATTCCTAGTTGCCATTTGTTGCTTGTATCTTGTTTTCGATTATGGAAAGGATAGCTGCTGGTTTGGCCTCGAAGTCGACCCAGAGTATTTGCTCATTCTTTCTTAGCCATGTAAGCTGTCGCTTGGCAAACCGTCGACTATTCTTCTTAATTTCTGCTATCGAGAACTCCAATTCACAGTTCCCTTCAAAATATTCAAAAAGTTCTCGATAGCCCACAGTTTGAAGCGCATTCAAGTGTTTATGGGAATGTAGACTTTTTGCTTCCTCCAACAAGCCATCCTTCACCATGATATCCACCCTTTGGTTGATGCGCTCGTAAATAATTTCCCTGTCCGCTTCTATGCCCACATAAACAGATTGGAATGGCCTTGGGTTCCTATTTTGGTTCAAAAAGGAGGAATAGGGTTTTCCAGAAGCTATGCAAACCTCCAATGCCCGAATCAAACGATGTGGATTTTCCAAATCCACTTGCTCGTAGTATATGGGGTCTCTGGTCTTAAGTTCTTTTTGTAAAGCTTCTAAACCAGCGCTTTGCAGTCGTTCATTCAAGGAAGTTCGAATTGAAGGGTCAACCTCTGGAAATTCGTCCAAACCTTTGGTGACAGCATCCACATAAAGGCCGCTACCACCAACCATGACCACGACATCATTCAAGGCAAAGAGTTCTTCGAGTTTGTTCAATGCATCCCGCTCAAAATCACCAACGGAATAGGAGTCCTCAACACTTAAGTGCTGGATGAAATGATGTTTTGCCGTATTCAGCTCCTTTTCGGAAGGAACTGCGGTCCCTATCCTCATTTCCTTAAAAAATTGACGGGAGTCTGCCGAAATTATTTCGGTGCCAAAATGTTGCGCGATCTCGATTGCCAACTTGGTCTTACCGATGGCGGTGGGCCCCACAACCGCTATCAAAACCTTGGAACTCATAGCAAATCTCCGCACTTATAGCAATTGGTAGCATCGTCTCGATGGCCTTCTGCAGTACAGCTTGGGCAGGCCTGGGTGTTGGTGTGCACCGCGAGATTTTCTTTTTTGCCTTTTTGATGTTTAGAGAACTCCACAGTCACAATGCCTGTAGGTACGGCAATGATTCCGTAACCCAAAATCATGATTACCGTGGCCAGAAACTGCCCCACATTGGTTTGGGGCGCGATATCGCCGTAACCAACCGTGGTAAGGGTGACTATGGTCCAATAAATACTTCTAGGAATACTGGTAAATCCGGCCTCGTCACTTTCAATAAGGTACATTATGGTTCCCATGATCACCGACAGGATAAGCACCACATAAATAAAAACGGCAATTTTTGCCCTGCTGGCCCTTAATGCAGCTTTTAATTGCGAAGCTTCCCCCATAAACTTCACCAGTTTCAAGATTCTGAATATCCGTAACAGTCGAAACGCCCTAACAGCGAGCAACACCTGGGAGCCAGCCAAGATATAAGACAGGTACAGCGGTATGGTGGAAACAAAATCGATAATGCCATAGAAGCTGAAAACATATTTCCATGGCTTTTTTATGCTTATGAGCCGTGCAATGTATTCCAAAGAAAAAAAGATGGTGACCACCCATTCAAGGGTTAGCAGGGTCTTGTGGTAGTGCATATCGACTTCTTTCACACTTTCCAACATCACCAATACCACGCTCAACACGATTAGGAAGATCAACAACATGTCAAAAAGCTTGCCCAATGGAGTGTCCGCCTCATAAATGATTTCATGAATAGTGTTTTTCCAACCAGAATGTATCTTATGTTCTTTCAAGCGGTGGGTGTTAACTCCAAAACTTTGAGCTTACGATTTTTCCTCAAGTACGATTCCACAATAAAAGTAGTGTTTTCGTCACTGGTCATAGGGGTTAAAATCGATTCTAAGATATGAATATTATTTATTTGATGGTTCAGTTCCACATAGCCAAACCCTTTAAGGGTACCGTCCTTGATTAAGATAAAACTTTGCTCCCCAAGCTCCCTGCCTTTATCCAGAATGGCAATATTTTTGTTCGCCAAACTGTATTTCCCAAATGCTGTATTCACCTTAAGATTGTATTCTGGTATGTCATCAATATCTATGCAGCCGTTTTGAACATGCGCGCCTTCAATATTCAATCCCAAAGATTTTGGGCATAATTCAAACTCTTCACTAATCCTTTTAAGGAAATTTTTTGCTGAGGGAACCCCGTTAAAACCAATATTTTGCTTCTTTCGAAACTTGTTTTTTACAATTTCCAAAGTGATGTGTGGCGTACCGTTTTGATGAAAATTGACTACATGTGAGAACAACTTCTTTCTGGAAATATGATTGTGTCTGGGTCTGTTGTTCTGTAATTCCTGATATTCCTTGAGGATGGCGACCAGTTCACTCCCCGTGCGGTCAAAGGAGACTTTCTTGGTTTCTTTTTGAAGTTTTCTGGCCAATTGCCCCACATTGGTAAAATGCTGATTGACTCTTTTTTTGGCGTTTTTGGTCTTGCCCAAAAAGATAATTTCCCCTTCCTTATCGTGCATATAATACACCCCGGTCTCGGAAGGAAGCTCGGAGACAATATCCAGCTGTGTGGGAGAAAGTTCGCCTTCGGTTTCCTCACGGATAACCTCTTTAACAATGGTCTTATTGGAATCCTTGTCCAACAGCATTTTAAAAAGCTTAAGGGTGGCAATGGCATCCCCGTTGGCCCGGTGTCGGTCACTCATGGGAATACCCAAAGAACGGACCAATTTTCCTAGACTGTGTGATTCTGCCTCCGGGAGCAACTTTTTCGATAAATCCACGGTGCACAACGTCTTTCTTTGGAAATCATATCCCAACCTGCGGAATTCGGTACGAAGGATTCTGTAATCGAATTGGGCGTTGTGGGCAACGATCACGGCACCTTCCGTAATTTCAACGATTCGTTTGGCAACCTCATGGAACTTGGGAGCGGAACGCAACATTTTGTTGTTGATTCCTGTGAGTTTGGTCACAAAGGGTTGGATTTCCCGTTCGGGATTCACAAGGCTCATGAATTTATCCACCACCTCATGTCCGTCAAACTTGTGGATGGCAATTTCCATAATGCCCTCCTCGTTGTATTTACCTCCGGTGCTTTCTATATCGAGTACGGCGTACATGAGTGTGGTTGGAAATAGGAATTAATGATAATTGCGTGCTCCAAAGATACTACTTCCTATACGCACCATGGTACTCCCTTCCTCCAATGCTATGGTGTAATCCCCGCTCATGCCCATGGAAAGGGTGTTGATTTCGGGCAATTTCATTTTCAACCGCTCAAAAGCTGATTTAAGGAATGCGAATTCCTTCCGGATTTGGTCTTTGTTATCGGTGAATGTGGCCATTCCCATTACCCCAACAATTTTAATATGCTCCAATCCGCTAATAGTTTCAGAGGCCAACAGCTCGTTCAACTCCTGTTCATCCAGTCCAAATTTTGTAGACTCCTCGGCAATATGCAGCTGCAAAAGACAAGGTATAATACGATTGTGTTTTTGGGCTTGTTTGTTTATTTCGGCCAATAAACGAAGGCTATCAACTCCATGAATCAAGGAAACAAACTCGGCCATGTACTTCACTTTGTTACGCTGTACGTGACCTATCATATGCCATTCAATATCTTTGGGAAGTGCCTCCCATTTGTTCGCCATTTCCTGGATTTTGTTTTCCCCGAATATCCTTTGCCCAGCCTCATAAGCTTCCAAGATGGTTTCCACGGGTTTGGTTTTGGAAACGGCAACCAAGGTGACTTCCTTGGGTAAGGCATTGTTTATTTTATCTAGATTTTCCTTTATCGCCATGGTACTTAAAATTCATAAATTGTCAACCCACTTCGCAATTTCGGTTCTATATAAGTGCTTTTCGGTGGCATCACCAAACCTGCATCCGCAATGGCCTTGATCTCATTCATGGTGGTTGGGACCAAACTAAAACCAACAGCAAATTCCCCTCGGTCGATGCTGTCTTTCATTTTAATGATGTTGTGCTTACCATATCCATAGGATATGCGCTTGTCTTTTCGAAGATCGTGAATGCCCAAAATGGGTTCCAAAATGGTCTTGTACAAAATTTGCGTATCAAGTTCGCTCAGCGCATCGGTAAATTGATAGAAGGTTCTTCTAAGGTATAAGGAGTAGAATTCCCCATCCAAATACATACTAAAATGATGTTTCTGGCTAGGTTTGTAAAGCCCATCCTCTTTCTTTTCAATTCGGAACAGTTCATCCAACTTGATCAAAAATTCTTCCTTGGACAATCCATTGAGGTCCTTCACCATTCGGTTGAATTCATAGATTTTTATTTCCGATTCTGGAATTAGATAGGTCATAAAAAAATTATAGGCCTCATTCCCGGTGTGTCCTTTATTTTCGGCTTTTTTCTTGTCGGCCAAAAGATTAGAGGAGGCACTTCTGTGGTGACCATCCGCGATGTAAAGTGCCTCTATGTTCGCAAAAGCTTTCTTGAGCTGTTCAATGGTCTCCAACTCGTCTATTTTCCAGAGTTGATGGTTGTATTTGTCGGTGGTGGTAAAGTTGTATTCCGGGGCTTTGGAAGCTTCTTGGGCCAACAAGGCACTTATGGCCTGATCGTCTGTATAGGTCATGAGAACAGGCTCGGCATTAAAGCCGACGGTATCGAGGTAATCGGCAAAAAGTTTTTCACGGTGTTGGATGGTATCCTCATGTTTCTTTATAACATCATTACGATAATCCACAACGCTGCAGGCACAGAAAAATCCCAAGGTCCTAAAATCACCTTTAGAAATTTGGTAGAGGTAAAAACAAGGGCTTTCCTCTTTGAGAAAAATATTGTCCTCCAAAAACTCGAGGTATCGATTGTGCACCAACTTAAACCGTTCCTTACCAGAAATGTTCTTGTGAAATTTGAATCCCGGGTTGATGATGTGCAAAAATGAAAACGGATTGTACTTTAAGACCGATTTAAGCTCGTCCTTGGCATATTCTTCATACGAGCGGGTAGCTACAAAGGAGGCTTTGTCCTCCGTAGGGCGAATGGCCTTAAAGGGTTTAATGACCGCCATTTCCTAACTAAATTGGTCTGCTACCTTTTCAGCTTTTCTTGACTCAGAATAGTCGTAGAAGCCTTCGCCGGATTTCACCCCTAACTTTCCGGCCATCACCATATTCACCAGTAGGGGGCATGGCGCATATTTCTGGTTTTTAAATCCATCGTACATCACCTTTAAAATCGATAGGCATACGTCAAGCCCAATAAAGTCGGCCAATTGAAGTGGGCCCATTGGGTGGGCCATTCCCAATTTCATTACCGTATCAATTTCCTGTACTCCAGCTACGCCATTGTACAAGGTTTCTATGGCCTCATTGATCATCGGCATTAGGATTCGGTTGGCTACAAACCCCGGGTAATCATTTACCTCTGTAGGGGTTTTGCCCAATTGGGACGATAGCTCCATGATGGTATTGGTGACATCATCCGAAGTGCTGTAACCTCGGATAATTTCCACCAATTTCATGATTGGAACCGGATTCATGAAGTGCATTCCAATCACCTTATCAGGCCTCCCGGTCACCGATGCTATTTGGGTAATGGAAATGGAAGAGGTGTTGGTGGCCAAAATGGTACCAGAATCGCAGAGCTGGTCCAATTCTTTGAAAATACCCAGTTTGATTTCCAAATTTTCTGTTGCCGCTTCCACAACAAGGTATGTTTTGGAGACCCCTTTGCCCAAATCGATATAGGTGGTAACATTCCCCAACGTTGTTTCCTTGTCTTTTTCGGAAATGACCTCCTTGGCAATCATCCGGTCCAAGTTTTTGGTGATAGTTGCCAGGCCTTTGTCCAAAGATTCTTGGGAGATTTCTATTAAATTGACCTGAAATCCGTTTTGGGCAAAAACATGGGCTATTCCATTCCCCATGGTTCCAGCTCCTATAACCGCAATTGTCTTCATGTTGATAGGTTTTATTTCATTTCAGTTGGGCCGCGGCTCAAAGGCGAGGAGCCCTAATCTGAAATAGTATGGTTACTAAAACGATCCAATAATTTGAAGGGCCACCCGCAACGCCTGGGTTCCTTGTTCCAACGTCACAACGGGTTGAGTATCGTTGTTGATGGCGTCCGCAAAGGTTTCCAACTCATCCAAGATGGCATTATTGGCCTCAATATCTGGGTTTTCAAAATAGATTTGCTTCTTTTCGCCCTCCGCATTTTGAAGGATCATATCAAAATCTCCAGGTTTTTCCGGAGCATCCTTCATTTTAACCACTTCCACTTTTTTCTCTAGAAAATCTACAGAGATATAGGCGTCGCGTTGGAAGAATCTTGATTTCCGCATGTTCTTCAAAGAGATTCTGCTCGAGGTAAGATTGGCCACACAACCGTTTTCAAATTCGATGCGGGCGTTGGCAATGTCCGGGGATTTACTGATGACTGATACTCCGCTGGCGTTGATTTGCTTTACATTGGAGTTCACAACACTTAAAATGGCATCTATGTCATGGATCATCAGGTCCAAGACCACGGGAACATCGGTTCCACGGGGGTTAAATTCTGCCAGTCTGTGGGTTTCAATGAACATGGGAGTGTCTATGTTGTCTTTAACGGCCAAAAACGCCGGATTGAATCGCTCCACATGCCCCACTTGCCCCTTTACATTATGTTTGCCCACTAAATTCAACAGCTCTTCAGCTTCTTCAAGGGTATTGGTTATGGGCTTTTCAATAAAAATATGTTTGCCTTTTTCAATCGCTTTTTTGGCGCAATCGAAATGGGAAAGGGTAGGGGTTACAATATCCACAATATCCACGGCATCCATCAAAGTGTTGATGTTTTCAAAATAGGAGTACCCAAACTCGTCGGCCACTTTTTTGGCATTGATTTCATCGGGATCGTAAAAGCCAACAAGATCATACTTCTTCGATTCGTTTAAGAGCCTTAGGTGGATTTTACCCAAATGTCCGGCACCAAGGACACCAACTTTTAGCATACCTTCTATTTTTGTCAAAAATAAGGATATGGCACCACTCTTCCATGAAAAATAAGAAGTCTACCTGCTATTAATTTCGGAGGGAACTTTTTAAATTCGTGGGCCAGACCAATACAATGAAAGATACGCTCAAACATCGGGGAATGCGCAACCAGCTGGTTGACATTTTAATTTCAAAGGGAATTCAGGACAAGGGCGTTTTGGAGGCCATAAAGACGGTGCCCAGACACCTCTTTTTGGACAGTGGTTTTGAAGACCATGCGTATCAGGACAAAGCTTTTCCCATAGGTGCGGAACAGACTATCTCCCAACCTTACACTGTTGCGTTTCAGACGGAACTACTGCAAATAAAGCCCAACGATTCCATTTTGGAAATTGGGACAGGGAGTGGTTACCAAACTGCTGTACTGCTACATTTAAAGGCCAAGGTGTACACCATAGAGCGCCAACGGGAGCTTTTTAAGAAAACCAAGCTATTCTTTAATAAAATGGGTTACCGACCCAAAAAAGTAGTTTTTGGGGATGGCTACAAAGGTTTACCGGACCAGGCCCCCTTCGATGGAATTATTGTTACCGCAGGGGCACCAAAAGTCCCTAAAGCCCTTTTATCACAATTAAAAGTTGGGGGTAGATTGGTAATTCCGGTTGGGGTGGATAGCCAGATTATGACCTTGTTCACAAGAAAATCGGAGAAAGAGTTTGAAAAACAGGAGTTGGGTTCGTTCAGGTTTGTCCCACTGCTGGAGAACAAGAACTGATTTTAATTATTGAAGTTCTTTTTGATTCGGGATAAATCCCGTTTGTTGTCACGGTCCTTGATGGTCTCCCGCTTATCGTAGAGTTTCTTCCCTTTGGCCAACCCAATATTTACCTTGGCCAATCCTCTTTCGTTAATGAACAAGTTTAAAGGGATAATGGTGAGCCCGGTTGTAGTGACCTCCTTCCTCAATTTTTTTAGTTCCTGTTTGTTCAGCAATAACTTTCGCTCTGCCTTGGGTTTATGGTTGTAATATCCGCCATGGCTATATTCATCAACCTGCATGTTGATTACAAACAGTTCTCCCCGGTCGTTAAATTCGCAGAAACTTTGGGATATGGATGCCTTGCCCAATCGAATGGACTTAATTTCAGTACCCCCCAAAACAATCCCAGCGGTGTAGGTGTCCAAGATTTCGTAATCGAAACGGGCCCGTTTGTTTTTTATGTTAATGTTTTTCTGCATTGTGGGGCAAAAATAGAAACTCTTTGTAATGTTGCATTGGATTTTACGATTATCTATGAAACCAATCTTTATGAAAAGAGCTTTTTTCGGGTTGATTTTGCTACTGACCCTTTCCTGTAAACAAGAATCCACGCCAAAATTGACCGTCCAGGAGATTGTGGACAAAGCTATTGAGGCTAGTGGAGGGCTTATGTACAAAACACATGGTACTTCGTTTATGTTTCGGGACAGGAAATATATTTCCCAGAGAAAAGAGGGCAAAAAAGTTTTACAGCGTATTACCTATTTGGATTCGGTGACCATAAAGGACGTTAAAACCAACTCGGGGTTAACGAGATATTTTAACGATACGATTGTAGCAATTCCGGATTCGATTGCTTTCAAATATGCAAACTCCGTCAATTCAGTACATTACTTTGCACGCCTGCCTTATGGATTAAATGATAAGGCGGTAAACAAAGAGCTGTTGGGGGAAGAAACCCTTAAAGATGTCGCTTATTACAAGGTCAAAATCACCTTTGATCAGGAAGGTGGTGGCAAGGATTTTGACGATACCTATGTGTATTGGTTCAACAAAACTACTTTTAAGCCGGACTACCTGGCTTATGATTACCATACCGATGGCGGTGGACAACGTTTTAGGGAAGCGTACAACGAGCGTTACGTGGGCGGAATCCGCTTTGTGGATTACAACAATTACAAATCCAAGGACAAGGGCACCAAACTTTTGGAAATAGGTAAATTATTTGAAAAGGGTGAACTCGCACTCCTATCCCAAATTGAGCTATCCGAGATTGAAGTAGTTAAAAACTAATCCATACGTAAACGGATGTCGGTGGCCTCACCGTCAATGATTCGGACAATAAACAGACTGCTATTGTCCGTATCGTCCATGGAATCATATTTTGATGTGCCCAACATTTTGTTTACAAAATCTGGCGTGGTATTGCTATGGCCGACCACAAGCACATTTAATCTTTCGTTAGACGTTTTGAAAGCTTCAATATCCACCGATCTTGGATCGTAGTACTTAATGGGGATATCCTTTTTTACAGAAGTAGGGGCCGCGGTCATGGAGGTGCGTTCGTAATTTGTGGAATAGACCGCATCCAACTCGATAGGGTCAAAAACCTCGGCCCACCGTATGGCCCGCATTAAACCATCCTGGTTAAGCTCGGGGTCTTTATTTTCTGGATTGGTCCGGTCTTTTTCGGCATGTCTAATAAAATAAAATGTGGAAACCACGGGGTCTTCCGTAATTTCCATATCTTTATTAGAATCCTTGCAACCCACTATTGCAAGGGTGCAAAATGCAATGGCGATTAAATGCTTGGTCATTCGCATAATAATTGAAATAAATTCCCCCTTAATTTTACTTTTGTTGTGTTTAAAAGTAACGCTTAAATTTTGTTTTATCGTATGCTTAGACATTTGATATGCCTTTTGGTACTATTCACAACCGTTGTGTTGTATGGTCAGGACCGCACTTTGCCCACGGATTTTAGACAGCACAATTTGACCCAGTTTAATGCCAGTTTGGTAAATCCCACTTACGCGTTGGATTGGAATCTTCCCAATGCCTTGTCCGTTTGGACGCGATGGCAGTGGCAGACCATAGATGGGGACCCTACCACCCTTTTTATCAATTATACGCAACGCATCAACGCTAATGCGGCTGCGGGAGTTGGGTTTTTACAGCATAATACGGGAACCTACCTCAATAGCGGGCTAAATCTAAACTATGTCCATGCTTTTCAATTAGAAAGCAATATTCGATTATTTATTGGGGCCAATGTTTTTGGCTTCCGTGAAAAATTGGCGGATGATCGATTTATTCCAGACCCGGATGTTGAATTGCCCGAATTGGAAAGTACCGATGATTTTATCTTCATGTTCTCTCCGGCTGTCCGATTACAAGTAGATGATTTCAATTTGGGGTTGGCTGTGGAAAACGTAGGAAACATCAATTTATCCGATAGCGGAAAAGGTAGAGGTGATGGGGGGACTGTCATTGTCGGAACGGCAAGTAACGATTTCCCCGTCACTTTGTTTAATGGATTGGGACATAGTTTTGTGAGGCCTATGGTCTATGTAAAGTCAATCCCTGATGGAAGTACCCAAGTGGGTGTTAACGGATTGCTGTCCACCTCCAAATTTTGGGTTCAAGGGGGCTATAATAGTTTTTATGGTGTTTCTGGGGGATTGGGTGTTACCATTGCCAATCATTTTTCTCTTGGCGGACTTGTGGAGTTAGGTGTGGATGACACCCTAAGGGATGAAAAATCAACTTTGGAACTCGTGGTGTCCTATCATATGGGAACCACCGATAATCGTAAAAAGGTGGTGGACTTCGACTGGGAGAAGGATGACGCATTGGCCTATGCACGTATAGAAGCTGAGGAGGAACAGAGGCGGAAAGAGGAAGAAAAGCGATTGGCAGCAGAGCAAAGGTTGAATGAAGAGGAACGCTTGGTCCTAAGGGAGCAGGAAAAACGAGATTCCATAGCCGCCGCAGCATTAGCAGAGGCCAATAGGTTGGCAGAACAGCAACGATTGGATAGTATCGCTCGGGCCCAAAAACAAAAAGTGGAACTACTTCCCAACGAGCGTTACGAAGAAGTGGCCAGCGCAGAAGGGCTGGAACCTGGATTTTATCTGATTGCCAATGTATTTGGAACCAAAAAATACTACGAGAGTTTTATGTTGCTCTTGAAAAAAAGAGGGTTGGAGCCCAAATCCTTTTATAGAAGCCAGAACAAGTTCAATTATGTATACCTGAAGCGCTACAATACCATGCAAGAAGCGCGTAGGGCAAGGGATAGCAAATTCGATGGAAAGTATACCCATAAAACATGGATATTTAGGGTTCGGGGAGATTGAGGAATTCTTCTGGTGTAATGGCTGTTGGAGGTTTAGTTTTCCCAAGTGGCCAGTTTCCTTAGTTTTTTGAGCTTAAGCTTGCGTAGCGGAAAACTGTAAATGTTTTCAATTCGCTTTTCACCTTCAAGAATGGTCCTTGAAAAAAGGAACCTATTTGTTGAAAGATCAATGGTGGGGCAAAACTCGCTATCTTCTGTATTTATCTTATTTCCAATATTTTGGGGTTGGCTCCAATGATCTCCTTTTTTAAAACTGACATATAAATCCGCTTTACCATAGCCTCCGTCCCTGCTGGAGATGAATATCAGAAAATCCTCATCGGCGGAAATGTAGGGGTTGGAATCGCTGGAATCTGTATTTACCCCGCCAGACAACGGGGTTGCTTGCTGATAGCCACTCGTTTCGTTCCATTTGCTTACGTAAATATCATTGCTTTCCATTCTTCTTGTAAAATAGATGTTTCTGTTAAGGGACATGGTAGCATAAAACTCATGCTTTTCCGTGTTTATAGCTTTGGATAGTTTGGAAGGCTTGGACCATCCAGATGCTGTTCTTTCCAAAACAAAAACATCGTAACCGTCGTCTTCGTTTACCAAGGAATTGTACAGAATGAAGGAGCCGTCCGGTGCAAATGAGGGGTCTATTTCATTGTAGTTGGGCTTGGCAAAAAAGGCCTTGCCAGGATTTTGCCATTTACCTTTGATCTGTTTCGATTCGAATAAGTGTAAAGAATCCCTGCCACCATAGGCCCTTACAAACAATAGATTATTCCCATCAGGAGATATGCTGATACCAAAAGACTGATTATCGGAAATGGCATTTGGTTCAAACATTTTAACCTGTCCCAATGCTGCATAACTTATAAGAAGGCAGAAAACCAACAATTTGAATTGCATATTGAATCGAATTTTAATTGTCCACGCTTGTTTTTACCGTATTGGTATTGCTCTTTCGGCCCATATTTATTTTACCCAACCTATTTAATTGTGATAGGGTTAAGTCCGGATTCAACTACCTTTTGATTTCCTGTTTTACCAAGTGCTCCAAATAAGCAATGGTATTGACCAGATACTTACGGTCGCGGGTCATGGTAGACATGGCAATGGCGCCTTGCAACATGGTAAACAACTGTTTTGCAAATTGAAGTGGCGGTACCGGAAGGTGAATTTCCCCACTATTGGAACCATTTTCCAATACCAAAGCGATTTTCCCCTCGATTTCCTTAATGGTCTCCTTTACCGCAGCAGCCAGTAATTTATTGTTACTCTGGGCATCCACACCAACATTCAATATGGGACAACCTCCCATGGGCAGGGTATACACATCGTATTGCTTGTAAAAACGCATAAGGGAGTCAAGTTTTACCAATGCCCTACCTTCTACCGCTAGTTTTTCGTCAATAATAGCGAGTAAGTGGTTGCGGTTGTATTCAAAGGCAGAAAGCGCCAAAGATTCCTTGTTCTCAAAATTCCCGTAAATGGCACCTTTGGTCAGACCTGTTGCCTCGGTAAGGTCGCTCATGCTTGTGCCTACGTAGCCAAACTTATTAAAGATGGGGGCAACGGTCTCAATGATGTAGGCGGTAGTCCGTTCGGCTTTGGTTGACATTTTAGGTTCAGTTGGTGTTAGCTAATATATAAAAATATACTGTTGGGTATCTCTGGACCCCATTTTTTAACATCAACTCCAGACCCTTTCCAGGAACCGTAGAAAGTTGGCATGCATAATATTCTCAATGTCAGGAGTAGTATATCCCCTTTGGGATAAAAGCTCCCGAACCCGCTGTAAATCAGCGATAGTGTCCAGGTCGCTGGGACTTTGCTCCTTGCCAAAAGCCCCATCCAGGTCGGTGCCCAAGCCTACATGTTCCGTGTTACCGGCTATTTGGCATATATGGTCCATATGGTCCACCATCAGCTCCAAAGTCACTCCCATTTCCTTTGGTGTTGATTTTCCCCTGACCCAATTGGGGATCATCATCCAGGCGTCAAGGGGCATTCCAATTACGGCTTTTCGCTGAATCAATTCCTTGACTTGTTCATCGGAAAATTGACGATTGTGGTCTACCAAGGCCCTACAATTGCTGTGACTTGCCCATATAGAGCCATTGTACATTTTCAGGGTCTCCCAAAAACTGACATCGCACAAATGTGTGGCATCCAAAATAAGATTAAGCTCCTCCATCTTTTTTAGAAGCTCTTTGCCTTTGGCTCCAATTCCCCCGACCGAATCCGTTCCATGGGCATAGACCCCAGGCCCATAATGCGCGGGTCCAACTGCTCTTAGCCCAGAATCATAGGCTTTTTCCAAATAGCTCATGTCCACAATGGAATCTGCCCCCTCCAAACTCAAGATAAAACCTATGGGAGTTTGGGCATCTTCATTTTGCCAAAGCTCCAAATGTGTGTTCAACTCTTCGAGATTGGTTATTTGGGTCATCTCACCGGCTGCAACCATGCTCTGGTACCAAGCTAATTGACCTTGGGTCTGGGCCCAAGCTTGATGTTGTGAGTTCCAGCCCGGTAATGGATTGTTGCCATCGGAATATCTTGCAATCTGCGTAGCCACACAAAGTCCAATATTTCCCTTCCTCAAAGCATCAAGGGAAACAGTGTTTTTGCCACGATCTGGTTTGTCATTCATTCCTTTTTCGAAATCCCGAATTTGAGATACTGGTAGCCGTAGGTCCCGGTTCCATTCCAAAGCGTTCATGGCCAAGTCCAAATGGGCATCAAAAACCAACATGATTTTGTTTAATTAAAGAATGAAATATAAGTAGGTAATATATTGATAATCATATTTTTAATTGAAACATAGCTTCTATCTCTACGGGAATGTTCTGGGGAAGCATCATCCCTACCGCACTTCGTACTCCAATGCCCTTGTCGGGGCCAAAAATATCTGCCATTAGTTCGCTAAAACCATTGATCACGTATGGCTGATTCCCAAAGCCTGGGGTACAATTGACCATTCCCAAAACCTTAACGACCCGGTCTATTTTGTCAAGACTTCCAAAATGGGTGGTAATTGTGGACAACATGGTCAATCCCACTTGTCTTGCGCCAAGCTTGGCAGCGTCCTTGTCCAAATCATCCCCGGCGCGACCTTGCATGAGTGTACCATCCGTGTTCATTGGACCCTGACCGGAAACATAAAGGAAGTTGTCAACTACCAAAACAGGTTTGTAAACCCCGGCAGGTGGTGGAGCTGGAGGTAGGATCAATCCAAGTTCTTCTAATCGTTCTGAAGGTGTTTTTGCCATATTCTTAAAGTATCATATTCATAACCAACACTCCCAGAAGTCCCATTATGCCCACTAGGGTTTCCATTACGGTCCAAGTGGAGAGTGTTTCTTTTACGGTAAGGTTGAAGTATTCTTTGAACATCCAGAAGCCAGTATCATTCACATGGGATAGCATTAGGCTTCCAGAACCTATTGCCAAGACCATGAGTTCTGCACTTACACCAGTACCAGAAGCCAATGGGAGTACAATTCCCGCTGCGGTTAAACCTGCTACGGTTGCCGACCCTACACTTACCCGAATGGCGGTTGCTATCAGCCAAGCCAAAACCAGGGGGGAAATGCTGGAACCTTCCAAACTGGATGCGATGTATTCACTAACCTTACTGTCTATCAAAACTTCTTTTAATGCCCCCGCACCTGCTATGATCAATAGAATCATGGTAATGGTGGACACCGAGGTGGAAATGGATTGCATTACCGATTTCATATCCTTCCCACGGGTAATCCCCAAGGTATAAATGGCTACCAAGACCGAAACAAGCAAAGCAATTACCGGATTACCCAAGAACATCAAAATCTCTTGTGCGATTCCGGCAGGCAACAGATTCTCCGCACCAATTCCTATCCCAATAAGAATAATGGGAAGGAGGGCGGTCAAAATACTGTTGGCAGTTGAGGGCAATTCATCTTCTGGAATCAATACCGGATTGTAAAATTCCTTGAGGGGTTTGGCCTCTACGTTTTTTATAGTCCTTGCGAACAAAGGTCCCGCAACCAAAATAGCTGGAATGGCGATGATGATGCCGTACATCAATGTTTTACCAATATCTGCATTGAACATGGCTGCAATCGCAGTGGGTGCTGGATGGGGTGGAAGGTAGCCGTGGGTGACCGAAAGGGAGGTCAGCATCGGAAGGCCCACATATAGCAAGGGCAAACCTGTGGAAATGGCGATAGTGAACACCAAAGGAATCAAGATTACAAAGCCCACGGAATAAAACATGGGAATTCCAACGATGAACCCAGTAACCACCATGGCCCATTGTACATTCTTTATCCCAAATGCATCCACCATTCTAGTGGTAATGCGTTGGGCGGCCCCACTATCGGCAACAAGCTTGCCCAACATGGCGCCAAGACCCAATATCAACACTAAAAAGCCAAGGGTGTTCCCGATGCCCCGTTGTATCGATTTCACAATATCCGGAAGCTCCATGCCTTGGAAAATCCCAACAAAAAGACAAACAATGATGAAGGCCAAAAAGGCATTCAATTTAACTCGTGCAATAAGGACAAACAGCAGTAAAATGCCTAGAACGGCGATGACAATTGGCATAGTTGGTGGTATGTAAAAACCTCTAAAATAGAAATTTGCCTGATATTTAGGACGGTGAGTTTTCGATTTTTTCGTGAAGTCCTTATTTGAGTGGAAATAAAAAACCCCTACGTCAATCAGAAATAGGGGTCTTTTTTGGGTATAGATGTATTATTCCACCAACTCACTTTGGTTTCTAAACACCAATTTATCGTCAAACGAATCCAGGAGTACAATGCTTTCGGCTTTGATTTTTCCCGCCAACAACTCTTTTGAAAGATTGTTCAACACCTCCTTCTGAATCAATCGTTTTACGGGTCTCGCGCCAAATTGTGGGTCGTAGCCCTTCGCTGCCAGATAGTTAATGGCCTCCTCGGTTGCATCCATAGTAATCTGCTGTTTGGCCACCATTTTTTTCAACTGTTCCAATTGCAGCCGAACAATGTCCTTGATATTGGATTTATCCAATGGTGTAAACATGATAATGTCGTCTATCCGGTTCAGAAATTCGGGTCTAATGGTCTTACGCAACAATCCCATGACCTCTACACGGGCAGCTTCCGTAGCGCCGTCCATATCCGTGACATCCTCAAATTTCTCTTGGATGATATGACTTCCCATATTGCTGGTCATGATAATGATCGCATTTTTAAAATCGGCAACACGGCCTTTGTTATCCGTCAGCCTGCCCTCGTCCAATACCTGTAAAAGAATATTGAAGGTGTCCGGATGTGCTTTTTCAATCTCATCCAGCAATACCACGGAGTAGGGCTTTCTTCTCACGGCCTCTGTTAACTGTCCCCCTTCGTCATACCCAACATATCCAGGAGGTGCACCTACCAAGCGGCTAACCGCATGTCGTTCTTGATATTCGCTCATGTCGATACGCGTAATGGCATTTTCATCATCAAAAAGAAAGGCGGCCAAGGTCTTTGCGAGTTCTGTCTTACCCACACCGGTGCTTCCCAAGAACAAGAAGGAACCAATCGGTTTTTTCTCATCCTGCAATCCGGCACGGCTTCTTCGGATGGCATCCGAAACCGCGGTAATGGCCTCTTCCTGACCCACAACGCGTTTGTGCAAAACATCTTCAAGCTTCAGTAGTTTTTCCCGTTCGCTCTGCAACATTTTGGTAACCGGAATGCCGGTCCATTTGGCAACCACCTCGGCAATGTCCTCGTTGGTCACTTCCTCTTTGATCAAGGTCCCGGCGGTTTGCTGTGCTGCTAGCTCATCCTGTAATTTCTGGAGCCTTTCCTGGGCCTCTTTGATTTTACCGTATCGCAATTCAGCCACTTTTCCATAGTCCCCGTTCCGTTCCGCACGTTCCGCCTCCAATTTAAAGTTTTCAATATCCTGTTTGGTTTTTTGGATATTGTCGACCACACTTTTTTCGCTTTCCCATTGGGCAAAGATTTCGTTGCGCTCCTCTTTTAAATTGGCAAGCTCCAAGTTGAGGCTCTGCAATTTGGCCTTGTCATTTTCTCTTTTAATGGCCTCGATTTCTATCTCCAGTTGCATGATCTTTCTATCCAGGACATCCAACTCTTCGGGTTTGGAGTTGATTTCCATTCGAAGTTTGGAGGCCGCCTCGTCCATTAGATCAATGGCCTTGTCCGGTAAAAATCTATTGGTGATGTATCGCTGTGATAGCTCCACCGCAGAAATTACCGCCTCATCCTTGATGCGAACCTTGTGGTGGGTCTCGTATTTTTCCTTGATTCCCCTTAATATGGAAATTGCACTTTCCGTGTCCGGCTCGTCAATGATCACTTTTTGGAACCTTCGCTCCAAGGCTTTGTCCTTTTCAAAATACTTTTGGTACTCGTCAAGGGTAGTGGCCCCAATGGCCCTTAATTCTCCTCGGGCCAAAGCTGGTTTTAAAATATTGGCCGCATCCATGGCGCCCTGACCGCCACCGGCCCCAACCAAGGTGTGGATTTCATCAATAAAGAGCACAATATCCCCATCGGACGATGTCACTTCCTTGATTACAGCTTTTAACCGCTCCTCAAATTCGCCCTTAAATTTGGCCCCCGCAATCAGGGCTCCCATGTCTAGGGAATAGATGGTCTTGTCCTTAAGGTTTTCTGGAATGTCGCCTTGTATAATTCGATGCGCCAAACCTTCGGCAATGGCCGTTTTACCAACTCCGGGTTCACCGACCAGCATAGGATTGTTCTTGGTTCTACGGGATAGAATCTGTAGCACACGACGAATTTCTTCATCCCTGCCAATAACAGGGTCCAATTTGCCGCTATCGGCCAATTGGTTTAGGTTTTTGGCATATTTGTCCAAGGAGTTATAGGTGTCTTCAGCACTTTGGGAGGTAACCTTCCCACCTTTTCGAAGTTCCTGGATAGCAGCGTTAAGGTCCTTTTCATTTACACCTTGGTCCTTTAAAATCTGTGCAATCTTGCTTTTGGATTTAAAAATGGCCAGGAGCAAATGCTCTATGGACACAAACTCATCGCCCAGTTTTTTGGCCACAATATTGGCCTCATTCAAGGTTTTCCCAGCTTCTCGGGACAACATGATCTCCCCTCCATCCACTTTTGAAAAACTTTCCAGTTCCTTGTCCAATATTTGGGTGAGCAAGGAGGTATTTACATTCAGTTTTTTCAGTATGAAGGGAAGCACATTCTCGTCCACCGTACTTATGGCCTTAAAAAGGTGCTCGTTTTCTATTTGTTGATGCCCCATTTCTTGTGCAAGCTGTTGGGCTTGCTGAAGGGCCTCCTGTGATTTTATCGTAAAGTTGTTAAAGTTCATCTTCAATCGCTTTTGCCCTTGAAATGTCAACAACCTTACCAGAGACCCCTAACGGTCAAAATGTCGCTAAATGCCCAAAAAAACAGGACATTTAGTCAGTTTGTAAGCTTTTTGTTCAAGCTCGACATAACTTATAAATTTGCAGCATGGGATTATTTGGAAATGTATTTGGAAAAAAGGAACAACAGGAGAAATCTGCACCTAAAGTGCCATGGATTCCTTTGGAAACTCTAGAGCAGTTGATGGAGATTGAGGAGCGATCCAATACACGGACCCAGCTAATTTTTAAGCATTCCACCACTTGTGGCATTAGCCGTATGGTATTGAATATGTTTACTGGAAGTTATGCCCTTGGGGATGAACATGATATCTATTTTTTGGATTTGCATGCGCATCGAAATGTGTCCAATGCAGTAGAATCCAAGTTTAGGGTACGACACCAATCCCCGCAGCTCTTGATCATTAAAAATGGGGAGGCTACTTTCCATACGTCCCATGGGGCCATTTCCGATATAGAATTAGCGCAGTACGTTTAGGGCCGCGAAAACAGTTCGAGCGCAGCCGAGAAGGGCATATTTAATTGCCTTAGTCTTCTCTACTGCGCTCGAAGTGGTTTTTAAGCTATTCCTATCGGAACAGAATCAATGCTGTACTAAGACCGATAGTATTAATCATTAAAATGGTTCTCGGCTACAAACTGGTTCTGGACAATTATGTTCTTTAGCCTCAATTTTAGGTCTTCCCCAGCATCGTAGACCATTTGCTCGTTGGTAGGGAAGGGAACGGCCCTAACATTCAATAAAGAAATCAAATCGGTATCCAAAGCTCTTTTATCCCCTCGATAATTGGCATAAATGTGCTCAAACACAAATTCACTGGCCAAGGGGTAGGAGTTGATTTCCTGTCCGTTCGACAAATCTGTAATGCTCACCCTGGCGCCAATCTGGGCAGCCTTAAACTGGGTAAACTGATAGAAATTACACTTTACCTTTTTGAACTTATCCACTTTGATGTCATTTCCAAGACTGTCCTTGGCCACGTTTCCATTGTCATCTAATACGTACTCAAATCCGTCTTTGACCAATTTTTCTTTTATGATCTGCTTTTCGTTTATCTGCTCAGGTGAAACATTGATTTCCCTAAAGTCAAGGTTCAGCGCATAGTCATAGTCAATATCGGCAACTGGATTGGCATGGTATTCCATCCAAAAATTATTGATACCATAGGCGTTGAAATCCAATAGCTCTTCTTCCAATCTTTCCGGAATAATTTGTTGCGTATCATTACCAATATCCACGCGCACATATTCCAATCCTTTGGTGTAGGCCTCATCCATTTTGGCTATGGTCTCCTTATAACCTGGATTGATGTCCTGCAGATATTTCAAATCGTTATAAACAACCCGGTAATCGGCCTTTTCCTTTGCGGAGGCCAACAAGCCGTTGGCATTGCTGTACAAATATTCCGAAAGGTTGTTTTTGGTGACCAATATTTGGGAGTCGTAATTCTGGAAATTAAAACGGGCGTCCCTGCCTTCATCATAAACAGAAAGGGGCAATAGGGGCCTGATTCGCTGTTGTATTTCCTTCAAATAAAGATATTTGTTATAGATGATCTCAAAGTTTGCTGGATTGCCATCTTGTTGTAAAAATGCAATTTGCTCTTGCTCGCGCTCGGCATTTTTGGCAAAAGCATCCTCGAGCATCACCACGTAGGCTTGATGCCCTTTTTTGGTTTTGTTCTCCGCAAGGTTTTTGATGGCCTTGTTCATAGCGGACACATAATTTCCGCTGTTCAAAGCTTCTTGGGTTTTCTTTACCCCGCCGCAGGCGGTAAAAAGTACTAGGGTACCAATGAGTAATATTTTTTTCATGGCTTTTTGATTTTATTGGTTATGGAAGGCTTTTCAACTGCCGTGCCAAAAAGCTTCACTTTATAAACGAAAAAGGTCAAAGGGTAGTATAATATCGATGAAATGCACTTTTTTCAACATTTGTACCCATGATGGACGCTGTCGAATGATTTGCAAATCTTGGCTTATTTGCTATTTTAGTTCCACCAAATCGATTTCCATGAAAACTGCATTTCAACTTAACCTAAGGTTGAGTTATCTAGTATTGGGCTTACTGACCATCTGTTTTTTAGGATTATGGCTGTTTTTGGAATTTTTCCCCGAAAACGGTTGGTTTCCAACTCTAATTGATGTAATGGCATATTGCACTGGCAGCGTGGCAATCCTTACTTTGGTATACCATGCCTTGAACCTGACCATCACACAAAATATCCATAAGGAAAATCTTGCCATACGCAAGAATCAGTATTCTTTTGAGGTTATAGCAAAATTTCATGAGCCGTCAATGGCAAATACCCTTCGAGATTTAAGGGATATTAGGAACAGTCCAAAGAAGTAACTTGAAAAAAAGAATATCAAAGACTTTTTGAAATTTTTGGATAAAGAGAAAGAGGTTCACATCAACATGGTTCAATTGTTTAATTATTTTGAGCACATTAGTTTACTGGTGGAAAAAGGGCATGTAGATGAAAAAATTGTAAAATCTGCATTCAAGACTCTGTTTTTAAGTATTTATTCGGAGTTTAAATTTTACATAGATGAACGACAAGTCCAGCACCGCAGATCTTGGATAAAATTTGAAGAGCTTTGCCTGAAATGGGCAAAGGAATGATTCAAAATATCAATTCGGATTTTGCAGTTATGGGTATAAATGGCTAACTTTAAATTAAAATGTACGACTATGAAAACATTGGCTTATAAATTCTACGATTTCGACGGGCTGTAGCACGCGTTCGATACAATATAGATAAGCCTCCTGTAATTGGGAGGCTTTTTTTATTGGATTGACTGTAGTCAATATTGTTAATTGCCGTTTGATAAATTGGCTTTTTTGCCACAATTTTTTTCCGTTCCGTTAGCTTTTCTATTTGTACTTTTAGCACTTCTTAATTCAAAAGGCAAATGGAAAGAGACCACCGGATTTTTGAACTCATTGAAAACGAAAGGGAAAGACAGCTCGAAGGCTTGGAACTCATTGCTTCCGAGAACTTTGTAAGCCCGCAGGTCATGGAGGCCGCTGGCTCCGTGCTCACCAATAAATATGCAGAAGGCTACCCTGGAAAGCGATATTATGGTGGCTGCGAGGTGGTGGACCAAGTCGAGCAATTGGCCATAGACCGTGCCAAGGAGCTCTTTGGGGCCACATACGCCAATGTGCAACCCCATTCCGGGTCACAGGCCAATGCATCCGTATACCATGCTTGCCTTCAACCGGGAGATACCATTTTAGGATTTGATCTGTCCCATGGAGGACACCTTACCCACGGTTCGCCCGTAAACTTTTCCGGAAAGCTATACAACCCTGTTTTTTATGGGGTAGAGGAGGAGACCGGAATGTTGGACTACGATAAAATCCAAGAGGTTGCCGATAAGGAAAAACCAAAACTGATCATCGCTGGGGCATCTGCCTACTCACGCGATATGGATTTTAAACGTTTTAGGGAAATAGCGGATAGTGTGGACGCCCTTTTGGTGGCCGACATTTCACACCCTGCGGGATTGATCGCCAAAGGCATCATGAACGATCCCATTCCGCATTGCCATATTGTGACAACCACCACCCATAAAACCCTTCGCGGACCAAGGGGCGGACTGATCTTGATGGGGGAAAACTTTGAAAACCTATGGGGCATCCGTCTAAAGAACGGTAACCTAAGAAAGATGTCCGGACTTTTGGATTTGGCCGTTTTTCCTGGAAACCAAGGGGGACCTTTGGAGCACACCATTGCCGCCAAGGCAGTGGCCTTTGGGGAGGCACTTACCGATGACTTCCTGCACTATATCATCCAAGTGAAGAAAAATGCAGAGGCCATGGCCAAGGCATTCGTGGCTAAGGATTACAAGGTAATCTCTGGAGGTACCGATAACCACATGATGCTCATCGACCTAAGAAACAAGGACATTACTGGAAAAGATGCCGAAAAAGCACTGGAATTGGCAGATATCACCGCCAATAAGAACATGGTGCCTTTCGATGACCAATCACCATTCATTACTTCGGGTATCCGTTTTGGGACTTCGGCCATTACCACCAGAGGCCTCAAAGAAGCCGATATGGAGACCATTGTCGGGTATATCGATGAAGTACTGATGGACGCTTCCAACGAAAAAAATATTGCTGGAATAAAACAAAAGGTCAATGACCTAATGAAGTCAAGACCTTTGTTTTCTGCCTAATTAGGCGGGGTGTTCTTAGGTTAAGCCTAAGGAATCAATTGTCTTTAGTCCAAAAGGAAAAAATCTTCTTTTTCCATCGTCTTGGATTCTAGGGAATACACCATCGCATCCAATTGCGGGTCATCTTCGAAGTACAGCCCCCAATGGTCAAAAAAGCTTTGATTGGGATCGTTCTTGGTCGTCCCAATTTTTGGGTCTTCCTCAAAAACGGGCACAAAGATTTCATAGGGCATTTCCGTAAGGCCTTTGGTAAAGTAAACAAAGTGTTCGCTTATCTTATTGATAATGGCCCCCAGTTGCTCTGGAATGCTGTAGTCCTGTACCTTGCTTATTACAAGGGAGGTGTCCCTAAAATGGATGGATAGTTCGGTAATATCCACATTACCGTCATTGATTTCCCTTAATCGTGCGAAAGCATTGTCAAAAGAGGAGTTTCCGCTCGAATTGCATGCAACTCCGCCCCAATCTTCTGTGTTGAAATGGTGCAGGCTCTCTGTGAGCCCAAAGTTGCAGTTAATGTCTAAAATCAGTTCTGTTCCTTCATTTTCTCTTTTGTACCGACATTTTACCGTCACCTCTGCAAAAAAATCCTTCTCAAGTGTTCTAATGAATTCGTCTAATCCTTCTGCAGCAACAAATGTCCGGATACCAGCTAGGGGGAAAATGAGGTTGGATCGTTTTTGGTATGGCATTTCGTTTCTTCATCGTGTTCCCTATCAAAGTTAAAACGAAACTTTATCATTCGATTGGAGGAAAACCTTAAAAATTCTGGGGTTTTTCTCCAATTTGCCCCCTTTTTTACCGGTTTTTGGGAAAATTGGAAAAAACGGTCTTCGCGAAATTGGGTTTTACGCCTATTAAAAGATTAAATAAATCCACGGTTTTTTGCCGCCAAGATCAATGCCAGATCATTCTCGTTTTCGGTGCCAAAAAGGGTCTTCATATGCCGTTTCCTGTTCTCGATGGAAGAAGGGGACAGGCGGATATGTTTTTCCAAATCCTTGTTCTTGGTGCCGATGGACAAATGGTAGAGTATTTTCTTGTCCTTCTCATCCAGGCTAATATCGTTCTTAAGTTTTTTACGGATGGCGGCCAAAGCTTTGGACGAATAGTAGGGTGGGTTTAGCACCACGGTCTTCACCGCATCTTCCAGTGTTTTCGGGTCTATGTCGTTTTTGATCAGGTAACCATCGGGATCTACGGACATAAGAATACTATTGATCCTAAAGTTGTCGCTGAACGAGGACATAAAAACAATCTTGGTGTCGGGCACCAACCTACGGGCCAGCTTTCCCAAGTCCTCACCAGAATTAGGTTGTTTTTCGTTAGGCGGGTACAATTGGACGTCCAAGAAAAGGATATCGTACTTAAAGGAGTCCACGGATTCCTCGATCAATCTTTTGCCAAGTTCGTAGGAGTTGGCGGTATCCACAATAATGGAGTACCCTTCAAAAACAATGCGTTCCAGGATGTATTTGTACCCTAGCATGGTCATCTCATGATCATCTATGGTCAATATCCTTAATGTTTTCATACGTTCCGTTTTAAGATTTAGGCGTTCAATGTTTGTTTCTGTTCCCCGATATTCGAAAATTGTTTTGGCCTAACATATTTGGCCGGTATTTGCACGGTTATGGTTGTACCCTCTCCCTTTTGACTCTCTACCTGCAGCGAACCATTAATTTTCTCCGCCCTGGAGGTTAGGTTGCGAAGCCCGATGCCGTTCCGGCCCTTGTTCACCTCAAAACCTACCCCGTCGTCCTGGATGGTGAGGGTAAGCAGACCATCTTCCAAGGTAAAGGAGATGGTGGCCTGTTTACACTGGGCATGTTTAACGCTGTTTTTAAGGGATTCCTGCACAATCCGGTAGGTGTTGATCTTGATATCACCGTCCAGGGCATCCCATTCAACGTGGTCGTCAAAAGTAAAGGAACATTTGATTCCCGATGAGCTACTGATCGTGCCAATCAGCTCCTCAAGGGAAACAATAAAGTTATAAAATTTTTCGTACGAGGCATTGCTCAACTCATGGGAGATGGTGCGGATTTCCTCCTCCACTTCCCGCAGTTTTTCGATCATATCGGCGCGTTTGGATACGGCCTCCTCGTTGTTGTCGTTGTTGAGCACGCCCATGAACATGCGTATGCTCAACAGGTCTCCAAGAACACTGTCGTGCAGTTCTTCGGAGATCCGCTTTTTCTCCAACTTTTTGCCCTCTTCGAACTTGCCCTGTTGCGAGAGCATGAGGTTGTAGATCTCTTGGTTGGCCTCTTGCTGCTTTTGCTGGAATTTGAGCTTGTTGTTACTGGCCCTTTGTGCCAGGATCACAAAAATAGCGACCGAGGCCAAGAATACGGCAATGGCGATCAGGGCCCAAATAAGTTTATCGCGGGATAGGGCCTCGTTACGTTGGATTACTTGGTCGGTCTCTAGGCGGATGCGGGCAAACTTATCACGAGTGGTGCGCTCTTCCTCTTTAATTTGCTCGTTGAGCTGGTAGTAGGTATCGGAATAAGCAACGGCATTCTCCGAATCGATATGGGTGAGCAAGCGAAGAATCTCCAAATGATGGAAGTTGTTGGAAGAAGCTTTTGCCAATTCCAAACCTTCTTCAGCCTGGATTTTTGCGTTAAGGGTATCACCTTTTGCAACTAATACTTCGGCGTAAAATTGTTTGGCCCTGGCCTGATCTTCAGAAAATTCCAATTGTTCAAATGCCTCAAGTGCATTTAACAGGTGCGCGCTCGCTTCGCCATAATCCTTTTTGCCTTTGAAAATTGCATATGCGAGGCTTACAAGAGCAGTTGGGTAAAGCTCTTCATCGTTTTCCTTAAGATTATTTCCCAACAATTTTCTATAGGCTCTTTCCGCTTTTTCATACTCATTTCTATTTAATAAAGTATGGGCAATATTGTTTTTATTTTGACGGATTAAATCTTTCTTATCTGCAACATCTAGTTTTTTGATTCCTTCTCCTGCTTTTTGATAATAATTTAATGCCATCTCAGTATCATCCATATTATTGGAGATAACCCCCAATAAATTGTTGCATAGATAAGCCCTGTATTCATCTTCCAGGTCATCATAAATCCGTAAAGCTTCGGTAACGCTTTTTTCAGCCCCTAGATAATCGTTAAAAAAATCTTCTATCGAGCCCATGTTGAATAAAATCCTTCCACGAAGGGATTGTGAAGTAGAATCTGTTGGCAATTGCAGAAAACTGTTATACGCCTTTTGATAATAAAAATAGGCGCTATCCATTACTCCGTAGGATTTTTGGAAAGCGGCCATATCCCAATAAGATTCCCCTTCGGCCTTATAGAGTTTGCCTTTTGATGCCAATTGCAGCACCTCGGCATTCATTTTGCGAAAACCCAAGGAATCCCCTAAACGTTTATAACCCAAGGAAATGCGGGATAGATGGTCCAATCGTAATGTATCATTTGCAACTTCTGACAATTCCATTTTTGCACGTACCAAAAACTGCGTACGTTGGACTATGTCCAGATGCGCGGAATCCCTGCTAGCATCGATTAGGGTTCTAATGTCATCAGTTTGTGCTTTTGTTGTATCTGAGGGCCCCCTGGATTGTTTATTACAACTAAGAAAAAGCAACAGAATTAATATGAAGTAATTGTATCTCAATTATATGTGCATTAAAATGCTCGGATATTTAGTTTTCCTATTATACAAGGTAAAAAAAAAGCCCCAAACCATAATGGTTTCGAGGCTTTTCAATACGTTTAAATTCCGTTATAATTCTCTGTCGTCGTTGGCAATAAACCGTAATTGGGAATATTCTTTTGGCAAATACTCATTTATGGTTTCCATTTCCTTAGATATCAATTCGGTGCGGGCATCAGCGGATTTGTTTTCCAGGTCTCCCTCTTTGGAGACACAGCCGAATAACAGCACACATCCGAAAATTATAAGGAACATAGGCACCAACGATTTCATGTAATTTAAATATGGGTTATTGTCTGTCATCAGAACCTTTATCAGCTCCAGTGGATGAATCCTGATCCTCCAAGCTTTCCATGAGTGCTTCGGTTTCACTTACATTATCCGCTTCGCACGAAAACAATCCCATAGTCATTACAACAACAGCAAAAATACTTACAACCTTTCTCATCATCTTTCTTATTTTTTGGTTAGAAAATTTGTTTATACAGCCAAGTTATCTTAGCATCCGAAAAAGAAAGGATGGGCGCGAAAAGTTTTAGTAAACGACCCTTTTGGGCTAGAATTTTGCCAAAGTGTGTAAGAATTACACTAATTATAGGTATTTATTGCGGTTTTGGAGAGCATTTCCTTTAGGCCATCCACTTTTTCCCTATAGGTCTTGGAGAAGGGCAGCTCGTCCTCGCGTTTGTTGCGCAGGGTGCATATGGATTTACCATAGTTGATACGCCCCACATACCGGCTGTTTAGGATATAGCTCTGGTGGATACGGATAAAACTCTGTGGCAGTTGCTCCTCAAAAGACTTCAAGGTTTTAAAGGCACTGACCACATTGCCATTGCTCATAAAAAAGTCGGTGGAGTTGTTGTCCGACTTTAGGTACATGATCTCACTGGTGTTGAGGTACCTATAGTCGTTATAAGATTTTAGGCAAAGTGTTGAGGGGACATTATGTTTCGGGAAACGTTTGCGGAGCCGCATAATGGTCTTTCGTACATCGAACTCGTTATGGGGCAGGATCCAATAATCAAAGAAACCGCTTTTAATGGCGTTGTATGCATATTTTTTGGAAGTGGAGTATCCCACTATGATCGGCAAATTGTTCAAAAACTGATTGAGTTCCGATACCATATGAAAATAGGCCATGCCCTCTTCGTTAAGGTTGATCAAGACCAAATCGGGGGCAAATTTTAGGATGCCGTTCAATCCGTCTTCGGCATTGGTATCGGTACCTACACAATTAAAATCCCCATACTCCCTCATATAAAGCTGCAATTGGAGCTTGGAAGCGGCATTGGAATCGATTATGGTATAGGTATAATCCATGGGTAAAGTGCTGGGTGCAAGTTAATAACGTCTCAAAAAAACTCGTTGCATTTTTCCCTTAAAAAAACTGGGGGATTCCCTCAAAAAAGGCCTTTTTCGGGGTTTTTTTTCTAAAAATACCGTTAACGTTCAATTCCCCGGCACAAATTCGTAGGCCCCAATGTCAGGATTTTGGGACCGGTCCACACCCCTAATATCCAACGAAAGGGGAGGGGCAACATTTGGGTCTGCCGCATCTCGCGCAAACGAATTGGGACCAATCTGGAACTGGTTTTCAAAAGGTAAGAAAAAATCCGAGTCTTTATCAAAAATTACATCAATATAACGATTTGTGTCCTCAAAGTTAAAAAGAGGATTTCCGGCATGGCTGTTGTCCGTATCATTGAACTGCAATAGGCAGTTCCTAAAACTAAATTCAAAGGTTTCGGTCTCATCTTGCAATAAAACCAACTCCACGGCCATGTTTCCGCCAATAATACAGTTGATAAAATCGGCCTGTTCCAAGGACACCGTAGTATTCTGGTCAAAATTGTCGAGGGCCAGGGCGGTTCCGGTTCTAAAGCCATTGCCCCAGTAATTGGCCAAGGTACAGTGCGCAAAGCGGTAGCTCCCGCCCAATTGCCCCAAAAAGCTGTATCCCCCTGCACCGCCCAATACCGAGTTTTCGGCAGTTATCCGTGCCGAGGTGGCCCATAGGTTATGGCTCAGGCTGTTATAGATCTGGGTGTTGGCCAGATCAAGAGTAGGGGAGCCCGAAAGCGGGTCGCCATCTACCCGTAGCCCCACTGTGGCATTTTTAAGGGTAAGGAATTCGAGATTGTTGCCAACGCTTCCCTCCCGGAACCAAACAGTGCCCCATTGCCCGGGCTCGTCGGCATAGCCAGGTTCCAAACGGTCCCCTTCAAAGATCACCTCGTTTTCCAGCAGATCCTGGTCCTCGCTCAGCGCGCCGTTTACCTGGAGCGAAGCTCCATCTTCCACAATAAGCCCCGAGTTGTTATGGAAATGTACGCGGGTCCCGGCCTGCATGCTAAGCGCACTGCCATCGGGGACTGCGGCGTAACCGTAGACCACATAGGGTTTTTCGTTGGTAAAATCTAACTGCCCGGATTCTAGATAAAAGCCTTCCACGCGAATTTCATTGCCCTCTGGATCCAAGCCCAAGGTAAGGGTCTCCTTGGTGCCGTTGGACAAGGTAGCGGGATATAGAAAAACGGCATCCTTTACCAGGGTTACCAGTTCTACCCTTTGGGTATGGTCGCCATTGCCAAACAGCAGGCCTTCGGTATATAGAAACTCTGACTGGTTGGTGGGGGCCACATCAAAAGTGGTTTCTATAAATACAAATAAACTGTCTTTGGCCAAGAGGGGAATGTCGGTGAACTCCTTGCCGGGCAATCCGTCCACATTTAGGCGGTAACTGCTACTTGGCCCGGTTTCCAACCCAATGTAAGGGATAAGCACATCGCTGATGCCCCGGTTGTATACCTTTAAGGTATAAGTGGCACTACCAATATTGGTAAAAATGGTATCCAAGAAAACAGTGTCCTTGGAAAAGGAAAGGTTGCCCGTGCTCGGGGCATAATCAAAATCTTTTCGGCAGGAGGTTCCCAGCAGGACGAGGGTAAAAACCACACCTGTCAACAATCCTTTTATGTACCAGCGATCCACCTTTAGTCAAATATTTTTTGAATGGCCTCTGGAACGCGTTTGGGCCGTAAAGTGGTCGCGTCCAGCAGGCACCATTGGGTAATAGCTTTAACTAAGAGTTGGTCGGTTTTATTGTTACTGATTTCCACCACACGGATGGAAAGTGGTCCTTTGGTCTCTTTAATATAGGTCTTAACCTCCAGTTGGTCGCCCAAAAGCGCCGAACGTTCGTAAGTGATGTTATGGTTTTTCACTACCCATATCATGTTTTCCCGTTCGGTGGCCTGGGTAGCGGCTTCCCAATGGTTTTTGGAGATTTCCTGTACCCATTCCACATAACGTACATTGTTGACATGCTGGTTGTCGTCCAGATCATCGTCCTGTACGGTAAGAAGATGGGAATAGGTCTGCATTATTCTTTTTTACGGATTTGCACCTCGAAAAGCTTGTCCCAGTTTTTGCCGGTCACAAAAAAGGTGCCGCGCTCTTGGTGATAAGCCACCCCGTTGAGCACCGAGTTGCCCTCGTCCCAATTGGCGCCTTTTCTTATTTTGTTCTTTAGCCCACCAAAATTGATCACGCCCTCTATGGCGCCGGTAGTGGCATCAATGATCATCATGCTCTCCTTTTGGTATACGTTGGCGTAGATTTTCCCGTTTACATATTCCAGTTCGTTGGCCTTATTGAAGATGGATTTGTTGGTCACGGTTTCTATATAGCCCATTTCCTCCAGGGTTTCTGGATCAAGGAACCAAATTTTTTCGGTGCCGTCACTTTTATACAGTTTGGTGCCATCGTTGCAAAGTCCCCAGCCCTCGCGACTCTTCCCATACATAAAATCCTTCTTTTTTTCCAGGGTGTTGGCATCGTAGACATAGCCCAGTCGCTTTTGCCAGGTTAGGTGGTACAATTGATCATTGAGCAGGGTAATGCCCTCTCCAAAAACATCGGCATCCATTTCTATTTTCTCGGAAACCTCCCCGGTTTCAAAGTTTACCTTGCGAACGGTGGAGCCCCCTTTTTTTCCAGTGCTTTCATACAGTATTCCTTTATGGAATTCCAGTCCTTGGGTGTAGGCGTTTTGATCGTGGGGATAGGTATTGATGATCTCGTAGGTATATACCTGCGGGGCAGATTGGGCTAGGAGCCGTATTTTCTTTTCTATTTGTATGGATTGATCGCCGTATCCGATTTTGGCCACTAGGATTTTGTTGCCCAAGGTTTTTGCATCCAGTTTTATTTTGCCATTGGTCACCGGAAGGGTTTCACCATCGAGGGAATATTGCAGATCGGTGATTTCGATTTCCTTTTTGTTCTTAAGGGCGACCCCAACTTCCTGTCCCTGTTGGAATTTGTTTCCATTACCTTCCAATTGGATGGCAAAAAGTTTGGTGGGGTCGGTTTCCCCACAACCTAGGAAAAAGAGCAGGAAACCAAAAACAGACAATAGCTTGACCATGGAGTTCAGTACTTTTTTCATGCGATTAGACTTGGATATCGAAATTAAGAATGAAATAGGATTGCGGCAAATTTAAAATGGTCGTATATTTGCATTTGGCAAGTCCTACACGACCAGCTCCTGCAAAATCCCCCAGGGCGGGAACGCAGCAAGGGTATGCGGTTGTAGCGGTGCGATGTAGGTAGCTTGCCTTTTTTTGTGCCCTAAATTCTCCTGATCGTGTATCTTTCCAACCCAAATACAAGCGGAACACATGGATAAAAAAGTGGTTTTGATCACCGGCGGCTCTTCCGGAATTGGAAAATCTGTAGGGACCTATCTTACCGAGAAAGGATTTAAGGTCTATGGAACCACCCGAAACCCTGATAATTATCCGGATTTTGATTCCTTTGAATTGGTCCAGTTGGATGTAAAACATCCAGAAAGTGTATCCAATGCCGTGTCGGAGGTCATTTCCAAGGCCGGTAGGTTGGATGTTTTGATAAACAATGCCGGAGTGGGAATCACTGGCCCTGTGGAAGAAACCCCACACGAGGAAATCCTGAATGTTTTCGATACCAATTTTAATGGCCCCGTGCACATGATGAAAGCCGTGCTGCCCCAAATGCGAAAGCAAGGAGGCGGGCTGATCATCAATACCACTTCCATAGCAGGCTATATGGGACTGCCGTTCCGGGGTTACTACTCGGCCACCAAAGGCGCATTGAACATTATCACCGAAGCCTTGCGCATGGAGACCAAAAAATTTGGGATTTCCATTACCAATCTTGCTCCAGGGGATTTTGCGACCAATATTGCGGCAGGGCGTTATCATGCTCCCGTGACCAAAGGGTCTGCCTATGAGGAGGAATACCAAAGAAGTCTAGATCTTATGAACGAACATGTGGATGCTGGCGGGGATCCCATGGTGGTGGCGAAAAAAGTGTATCAAATCATCCAGAAGAAAAAGCCGAAAGTGCACTATCCTGTGGGAGAATTTACGCAAAGGCTTTCGCTGGTGCTAAAAAAGATATTGCCCGATAGGGTTTACGAGAAACTCTTGCTCAACCATTACAAGTTGTAAACCACGATGGCATGTTTTTTGATTTCATAGAAAACATGAAACCAAAGAACATTACAATCATCATTTTATTGGCGGCCTTTAGTTTTCTTTTTCAGGGCTGCGACGAAATTTACGAGTGTGTTTTCAACATCAATCCAGAACTTCATGATAGACCCTTGGAAATAGGTTTTGTTGGTGAACGCTACTACGACGAGGTGACCGCGGAGATAAGCAACGAGGTCAACGACAACGATTACATTTACGATTTTGAGGTATACGGCGATCTTCCACCCGGAATTTCTTTTGATTTTACCCGACGTTCCGTGGAACTTTTTGGAAGGCCAGAAGAAAGGGGTACCTATAGGTTTACGGTAGAGCTGTTTGTGGAATCGTACGATTACGACGGTTACGACGGCAGCCCAACCTGTTCAGATTCAGCCAGAAGACAATTCACAATCCAAGTAGTGGAATAGGATCATCCTAACATTAATTTTAAACAATTTGTTAAGCCGGACTTTCTTATTGTTGTACATTCGCAATGAATTCTAGTACAACGTAAAACAGCTTAAGAAGGATGAGATTTTTTATAGACACGGCCAATCTAGACCAAATAGCCGAAGCCCAACAGCTCGGTGTATTGGACGGGGTTACGACCAACCCTTCCCTTATGGCCAAAGAGGGCATTACCGGAACAGAGAATATTTTAAAACACTATGTGGACATCTGCAATATTGTGGACGGTGACGTTTCTGCAGAAGTGGTAGCCACTGATTTTGACAATATGGTCAAAGAAGGGGAGGAGCTTGCCAAATTGCACGATCAAATCGTGGTGAAGGTTCCCATGATTAAAGATGGGGTAAAGGCCTTAAAATATTTTTCCGATAATGGTATACGTACCAACTGTACCTTGGTGTTTTCCCCAGGGCAGGCTTTGTTGGCGGCCAAAGCGGGAGCTACCTATGTTTCCCCTTTCTTGGGAAGATTGGACGATATTTCCACGGACGGGTTGAACCTGATCGCCGAGATTCGTCAGATCTATGACAACTACGGATTTGAAACACAAATCCTAGCGGCTTCCATCCGACATACCATGCACGTGATCGATTGCGCAAAAATTGGTGCCGATGTTATGACCGGGCCGCTTTCGTCCATTACCGGATTGTTGAAACATCCATTGACCGATATAGGATTGGAGAAATTCTTGGCGGACTACCGCAAAGGAAATTCCTAAGTAAAAAGAAGATTAAAATCGACAAGGCCCTGAATTAGTTCGGGGCTTTTTTATTTAGAAAGAATAATAGAGGCTGGCAAAAGCGTCCACCACTAAGGTGTCTTTGGCTATAACGCATTTGTAAAGATCGTCCAAGATCATGGAGGTTTGGATTTCCTCAAAGTCGTCGCCGTGGAACTGGTCGGCCTTATCCAAGCCATATTCTTCCAACAAGTTTTGCCATTGGGTGTAGCTGGTCTTCACATTAATTCCCACAAAGCGATACTCTGGATGCTTTTTTTGAAGCTTGGCCACATGTTGGGTCACATTTTTTAGATGTCTTTTCTGTGCGCCAGTCCAAAAGTAAAAAACGGTCTTTTGCTTTTTACTGATATCCTTGATGGATACTTCCTGATTTTCCACATTGGTGACAATAAGCTCTGGAAGCTCACTATTGGGCTGTAGATTTTGGATACCCTCGTAGAGATCATCTATTTCCTGCTTGTGGTCGTCGCTCGAGGATAGCTTTCGGAATTTTTCAATAAAAATTTGGCATTCCTTACTGGCCGAATGCTCCCTAAGAAGGTAATCCATCGCAATGTTCCTGAACAAGAGGTTTCTGAGCTCGTCTTCGCTTACAAGACTATCAACCATGGTCAATTTATGCTTGTTGTAATGCAGCCTGCCCATAGACTCTTTGCCCTCCATACCTCCACAACCTTTCATGCAGGCCATATAGGAGATATTTCCAAAATGGTATTTCACATAATCAAAATAGGGCCTAAAATATGCGAGTTCCCTGTTGTTTAAATCCACCGATTTTCTGTAGGAATAGAATTCTTCCGGAAGCTCTGGAAAGGTTTCCTTGCCTGTTTTTTTCTTGTGGTAAAAAGGATAGGATTCCCTGTGGGTAAAGCTTTGGTAGTTCACCGAAGCCGTGGCCAAACCTATGGCCTTTTCAGACAATTGGTTTTCCGTGATGAGCTCATTCAAATGGGCGAGCTTTTTTTCTTGAAGGGAGTCAATCTTTTTCTGAAAGTCCATGGGTGGAAGGTGATAAAAGCCATAGATTTCATGTTCTTCCTGCTCATGGGCCAAGAACATCTCGATCAAAAAATTATTGATTTCGCTTCCCTCGCCTGAAAACACAAGAGACTCGTCAAATTCCATGGTGTTCAAGCGAATGAGAATGCTATCTCCTTCCTGTAAGTATAAATATTGAAGTTCCGGGCTGTGGTCAAAATGATAGAGTCCTTCCTCTATACCCTGTAGTTTGAAAGAAAACCGATTGCCTGTATCGAGTTTTGCAGAATCAATATAGGTGTCATTTCTATAAAGGACGACATAATCGCTGGTAGGATTTACAATTTCCCCTCCAAAAAAGACAGTAGGGCATTCTCCTGATCTGTCAGTACACGCCAAAATCGAGAAAAGGGAGAGGCCGAGTAAAATTCTAATCATACAATGGGAACAATCACATTCGACCAACAAAATTAAGGATAGCACGACCCATAGCTTGTTAATGGCTAGTTAAATGTTGTAAAAGCTTGTTTTTCTGTAGTTTAATAATATCGTTTTAAATTGGAAATACGAGAGGGTTTTAGCTACTTTTGCAGCAAAATTTTTTACGGCATGTTATCAGTATCAAATCTATCGGTACAATTTGGAAAAAGGGTGTTGTTTGATGAGGTCAATGTGACTTTTACCCATGGGAATTGCTATGGTATCATTGGGGCGAATGGAGCCGGAAAATCTACCTTTTTAAGGATTTTATCCGGACAGAACGATCCCACCTCAGGAAGTGTGAACTTGGAACCGGGGAAAAGAATGTCCATCCTGGAACAGGACCACAATGCTTACGACGAATTTCCAGTATTGGAATCCGTGGTAATGGGCAACAAGCCCCTTTTTAAGATAAAGAAGGAGATAGATGCCCTTTATGCTGATTATACTGATGAGAATGCTGAGAAAATCGGGGAGCTCCAAGTGCAGTTTGAGGAAATGAACGGATGGAACGCGGATAGCGATGCCGCCGCGCTTTTGTCCAATTTGGGAATCACGGAAGAACTGCATTATACAACCATGGCCGACATGGATTCCAAGTTAAAGGTGCGGGTTCTTTTGGCCCAGGCATTGTTCGGAAACCCGGATGTGCTGATCATGGATGAGCCTACCAACGACTTGGACTACGAGACTATAAATTGGTTGGAAAATTTCTTGGCCAACTACGACAACACTGTAATTGTAGTATCGCACGACCGTCACTTCTTGGATGCTGTCTGTACCAGTATCGCCGATATCGATTTTGGAAAAATCAATTTGTTCTCGGGGAACTATACCTTCTGGTACCAAAGTAGCCAGTTGGCGGCAAGACAACGTGCCCAACAGAATAAAAAAGCTGAGGAAAAAGCCAAGGAACTCCAAGAGTTTATCCAACGGTTCAGTGCCAATGTGGCCAAAAGTAAGCAGGCCACTTCACGGAAGAAGATGTTGGACAAGTTGAAGATTGAAGACATCAAACCATCTAGCAGAAGATACCCTGCCATTATTTTTGATCGTGAACGTGAGGCCGGGGACCAGATTTTGAACGTGGAGAATCTTTCGGCCACTTCGGAAGATGGCGATTTGCTGTTCCAAGACGTGAACATTAATTTGGCAAAAGGCGATAAGGTAGCTATTATCTCAAGGGATTCTAGAGCTACCACAGCTTTCTATGATATCGTAAACGGTGTGGCAAAAGCGGATAAGGGATCGTACCAATGGGGAGTGACCACGACTCAGTCTTATTTGCCGGCGGATAACGCCTCTTTTTTCAAACAGGATATCAATTTGGTGGATTGGCTACGCCAATGGGCCAAGACCGAAGAGGAGCGCGAAGAGGTCTATATTCGCGGATTCTTGGGTAAAATGTTGTTCAGCGGAGAGGAGGCCCTTAAAAAGTGCACAGTACTTTCAGGAGGGGAAAAGGTACGTTGCATGCTCAGCAGAATGATGATGCTTCGGGCCAATGTACTGTTGCTGGATGAACCCACGAACCACTTGGACCTGGAAAGTATCACCGCCTTTAACAATTCGCTCAAAAACTTTAAGGGAACCGTACTGTTAACCACCCACGATCACGAATTTGTGCATACGGTGGCCACCCGAATCATAGAGATTACCCCAAAGGGAACCATTGATCGTTATTTAAGTTTTGACGACTATATGTCGGACAAGTCCATTAAGGCGCAGCGCGATAAGATGTACGCCGTGGAAAGCGTTTAGGTTAGGGGTTAAAGTATTTGCTGTTCCAAATAGCGGGATTAAAGTTTTTCCCCAAGGCGAAGCCGTAAAATATGATCACGGCTGCAATCCATTTGAACATAAAAAAGAAGATGATCCAAAATTCGGCGGTGGTGTTGTTTTTGGAAAACAATCCATCTGGCACCAAAAGGGTTACCAAGTAACTCATCAAAACGGTGAACAACACCAAATTCACCATTCCTTTGAATGGCCAAACCAACCATTTCCGCAAAGGGTGCAAGTCATTTCCCCACTGGTGCACCAAGTAGAAGTAGTTATTGCCCATGGGAACAAAAAGTAGGGGGTCGTCCTTATCCTTTAATTTGAAAAGCTTGGACGGAGCCATGATTTTGAAGCCTTGCAGATCGGTATTGTGGATGGAATCCAATTCTTGGATGGCACTAAGCGCACAGGCCGGAAGTTCCCCTTTAAAAAAACGGCTGTCCAAAAAGCGAAGCCGGTAATCGATACAGATTTTCTTGATGTGTTCTAGATGGTAAATCCGGTGGGTTTCCAAGAGATCAAAATTGAAGGTATTGGAACCCGACTCATGTGAGGAAATTAGTTTGTCCTTTATACGATCTTGGGCCGTTATGTGACCCTTCAAGCTTTGTTGGATTTGTTTCAAAAAGTCCTCTTCCGAAATTTGTCCTTTTCGAAATTTTTGAAGTTTCTGCGCGATATTGGTCCTCTGGATTATCATGCTCAATCTGGGTTCAACACACTCAAAGTTAAGCATTTGAAAAGGAGGTGCTTTAGTTGCAAAAATCAACAAATGTTAACATTTTGTTAAATACCTGTCAGACGTCCATTTTAATGGGTGTTATTGACAAAAAAATGTATCTTATCGAAGTTTTTGGCATTTGAACGTAAAAACGTACAATTTCTACCTTCGGTTAGATCGTCCCAAAGATTTAGAACACTACTATGAAAGCCCTTTTTACCAAAGTCCTACTTGGCCTATGTTTTGCCTTTTCGGTACTGGTTTCCGCCCAGGAAACGGATACGGTTCCTCAAGAATTGGAGGTTGGTGAAAATGTAAATTCGGAACGTCATAAAATTTTATTGGAAGCTGTAAAAGCGACCGAAATGGATGTCATTTTGGAGAATTCAGGGCCATTTACGGTTTTTGCCCCTTCAGATGCAGCATTCCAGCGGTTTTCCAATGGTCGGATTGAGGAATTGTTAAACTCCAAGGATAAAAGTGAGCTTAAGACCCTTTTGGGTTACCATATTGTAGCAGGCCATTTGACAGCTTCACGAATGTTGAGGGCCATGTGCAGAGGAAATGGAAAAGCCAGTTTTACCACCATTCAAGGGAAAAAACTTGTGGCCCATTTGGAGGGCTACGACATTATCCTTACCGACTCAGTGGGCAACACGGCAAGAATTACCACAGCCGATGTAAGTCAGGGAAATCGAGTTATTCATGAAATAGACAGTGTGATCGTCCCAACACGGATGTGGGGTTCCTTACCTTAGTTCAGCACCCAATTCATTCTGGTACCGGGTCACCAACTTTGACATGATCTTATCAATCTGCTTGTCGGTCAAGGTTTTATTTTCATCCAACAGTGTAAAACTCACAGCGTAGGACTTTTTGCCTTCCGGAAGGTTTTTGCCCACGTACACATCAAATAGATTTACTTTTTTCAAAAGCTTCTTTTCCGTGGTCCAAGCGAGGTCGTATACTTGTTTAAAGGAAACTCCATCATCCAACAAAAGGGCAAGGTCTCTGGACACTTCAGGATACTTTGGAATATCCTGGAATACCACATTGTTCTTATTTACCAATTTAAGGATGGCGTCCCAATCGAGGTCGGCATAAAAGACCTCTTGCTTGATGTCAAATTCCTTTAGCAGGGCTTTGGACACCAAACCATAGCTACCCAGATGTTGGCCGTTTAGATAGCAGCTAAGCCCTTCGGAGAAAATTTTACCGGAGTAAGGTTTTGTCTGTACTCCCTTTAGACCAAGACGTTCAAAAATGGAATTGAGCGTCCCTTTCAAATGGAAGAAATCGGTGCTTTTGGAATCCGATATCCAACTGTTTGGATTTCTATCCCCGGTAATAAATACACATAAATGTTGACTTTCCAGATTATCCCCCGAAACTTTATGATAGGTTTTCCCGTATTCAAAAAGCTTTAAGTCGTTTTTCTGACGATTCAGGTTATACGCAATGGTCTGCAATCCGGAAAACAACATGCTGGTCCGAAGCACGGACAAATCGGAGCTCAATGGATTGAGCATGCGAACAGCCTCATTTTCAGTATCCAAAAGCGTTTGGGTTTCCGAAGCGACCAAACTATTGGTCATGGTTTCGTAAAATCCTTGGGCGGCCAACATATCCGCTACAACATCCTGGACCCTATGGTTTTCAAATTTGGACGTCTGTGCAATCGATGCAGTCAACTTCTCCTTATAATCGATATTATTATACCCGTATACGCGAAGGATTTCCTCGATAACATCAACCTCCCGTTCCACATCTACCCGGTAATGCGGAATGGTAAGCCCCAATCCAGACTCGGTTACATTGTTCACCTTGATCTCCAAAGAGGTCAAAATGGACTTGATGGTATCCCTAGGGATTTCCTGCCCAATGAGGGAGTTGATTTTATCGAAGGTTAGGAACACTTGTCTTTCCTGCGCCTTTTTGGGATATAGATCTACAACCTCAGAACTGATATCGCCACCGGCAATCTCCTTGATCAATAAAGCGGCCCGTTTTAAGGCATACTCAGTCATGTTGATGTCAATACCTCGTTCAAACCTAAAGGAAGCATCGGTGTTCAATCCGTGTCTTTTTGCCGATTTCCTAATGGAAACAGGGTCAAAATAGGCGCTTTCCAGGAAAATTGCCGAGGTATTCTCTGTGACTCCTGAATCGATTCCTCCAAATACCCCGGCAATGCACATGGGCTTATCCGAATCGCAGATCATAAGATCATCCGCATCCAATTCCCGTTCCACCTCATCCAAAGTGGTAAACTTGGTTCCAGAGGGTAGGGTTTTCACCTCGATTTTGCCTCCCTTTATTTTTGCCGCATCAAAAGCGTGCAAAGGCTGCCCCAGTTCGTGCAACACGTAATTGGTTACATCCACTACATTGTTGATCGGAGATAGGCCAATGGACTTAAGTCTATTTTTAAGCCAATCTGGGGATTCCTGTATAATGAGGTTGCTAATGGTAACACCACAATACCTTGGCGCCAATTGACTGTCTTCCACTTCCACATCAATTTTAAGCGAACGGTTGTCGATTAAAAAATTACTTGTGGATGGGGTCAAAAGCCCTTTTTGAATCTCTTGTTGCTCCAAACCTGCCTTTAGGTCACGCGCCACCCCAAAATGACTCATGGCATCTGCCCTGTTTGGGGTCAATCCGATTTCGAAGACATGGTCATTTTCAATGTCAAAGACTTCTGAACAAGGGGTTCCAGGTTCTAGGATGTCACTTAGGACCATGATGCCATCGTGACTCTCCCCAAGGCCCAGTTCGTCCTCGGCGCAGATCATTCCATGACTTTCCTCGCCTCGTATTTTTCCTTTTTTAATTTGCCAAGACTCCCCTTCTTTAGCGTAAAGTGTAGTTCCAATAGTGGCCACCGGGACTTTTTGCCCTGCTGCAACATTGGGTGCTCCACAAACTATTTGTACTGGAGATTCGCCACCTATATCTACCGAGGTGACCTTTAATCGGTCGGCATTCGGGTGTTTGTCGCAGCTTAGTACATGGCCAACAACCACGCCGTTCAATCCTCCCTTGACCGACTCAAAACTGGAGATTCCTTCAACCTCAAGACCCAAATCCGTTAACAATTCCCCGGTTTTTTCAGCCTCCCAATCAATCTGCAAAAACTGCTTAAGCCAGTTATAAGAAATCTTCATACCCAATTTTAAAGTGGACAAAGATAAAACAATAGGTGAAGACATTCAACGGAAAATAGCGTGGGATTTAGGGCTTTGCCCGTAAGTTTTGAAAGGGAATTCCGATATTTACCCCAAAATAGATTTGGTATGCACAGCGTCCGGTATTTTATCCTCGCATCATTTTTATTGTTGTTCTCCTGCGAAAGTGGCGAAACGCCATTACATCTTGGTGACTGGTGGGGCGCCATGGATGTTTCCCAAGAGGAGACCCTGCCGTTCAATTTCACCATTTCCAAGGACGCAAATGGAGATTATCTCATGAAGATGTACAATGCCGAAGAGGTAGTAATTGTTGATGAAATTGAGTTGAAGGACGGAACGATCAGAATTCAAATGCCCATTTTCGAGGGTTATATAGAAGGAACCTATGATGAAAATGGGATTCAGGGAAGCTTTATTAAAGAGAGTTTGAATCGCGTTGTACCCTTTCATGCCATTTATGGCAAGCGAGACCGTTTTGAGATTGCGGAAGATGCCACGGTGGATGTCTCCGGTGTTTGGGAAACCCATTTTAATATTGGCTTGGACAATGAGTATCCAGGAAAGGGGATTTTTTCACAATCCGGCAATAGGGTCACTGGAACCTACCGGACCAATACTGGGGATTATCGCTTTTTGGAAGGGGTGATCAGTGGAAACTCTTTAAAACTTTCCGCTTTTGACGGGGCCCATGTTTATCTTTTTACTGCTGAAGTTTCCGATAGTACCATGCAAGGTACTTTCTACAATGGAAATCATTCTGTTAGGCCATTTGTAGGTAAGCGCAATGATGCATTTGAGCTTCTTGATGCGAACTCACTCACTTATTTAAAGGAAGGGTATGAGGAATTCAATTTTTCTTTTGAGGACGAAACGGGCAAAATGGTGACCCTATCTGATCAGCGCTTTTTGGATAAACCGGTCTTGGTTCAGATTATGGGAACCTGGTGTCCAAATTGTTTGGATGAAACCCGATTCTACGTAGACTATTTAAAGCAGAACCCAGAAGTGGATATTGAATTCGTGGCCCTGGCCTTCGAATATGCCAAAACCAAAAAAAAGGCGCTGGAGGGGATTTCCCGACTCAAGGAAAGGGCAGGGGTGGAGTATCCGGTATTGTTGGCGCAATACGGTACATCGAGCAAGCAAAAGGCCAACGAAAAATTACCCATGTTAAACCATGTACTTTCATACCCCACCACAATTTATATCGACAAGGCAGGGGAGGTCAAAAAAATCCATACCGGATTTAATGGGCCCGCCACTGGCGAGAAATACGAAGCGTTTAAAAAAGAGTTTGAGGAAACTGTACAGGAACTGACCGAATCGGAGGCTTCTGTTTCTAAATGATTGTGGACTTGCCTAAATCGATGTTTTCATCATTCATATTGAAATCATCTTCAATGTCCACAATATTCTCCGCAATAAAATCTCCCACTTGATGGGTGCCATATTGACTCTTGGCATCCAAATCGGGAGTTACTATACCCTTTTTCAACGATTTGTCCACTGCCTCACGCACGGCCATCGCTTCTTCGAAAAGCCCAAAGTGTTCCAAGAGCATCGCTGCTGAAAGGATGGAAGCAACAGGGTTTGCAATATCCAATCCTTTGGCTTGGGGATATGAACCGTGAATGGGCTCAAACATAGCACTCTCCTCTCCCACAGAAGCAGAGGCCAGCAAACCGATAGATCCACCGATTACACTGCCTTCATCAGAAATTATATCACCGAACATGTTTTCTGTTAGGATAACATCGAACTGTTTTGGGTTAAGAATGATTTGCATGGCGGCATTGTCGACGAACATATAATCCAAACTCACTTCTGGATAGCTCTCCCCAATTTTGGTGACCACTTTTCGCCATAAGCGTGAAGATTCCAGCACATTGGCCTTATCCACCAACGTAAGTTTGTTTCGTCTATTTTTGGCCGCCTTGAAAGCCAAATGGGCAATTCGGCTAATTTCCTTTTCGGAATATTCGCAAAGGTCGGAGGCAACTGTTCCCTCTTCGTTAAGGTGCTTTTCACCAAAATAGATGCCTCCTGTCAATTCCCTGTAGATCATAAAATCCGTTCCGGAAATAATTTCGGGCTTTAACGGGGAATTCTTGATAAGGGCTGGGAATACTTTTACAGGCCTAATATTGGCAAAGAGTCCAAGTTGTTTTCTCAATTCCAGTAAACCTTGCTCGGGACGAACTTTAGCGTTTGGGTTGTTGTCGTATTTTGGATCGCCAATGGCTCCGAACAAAACGGCATCGGCTTCTTGGCAAAGTTTTAGGGTGCTATCTGGTAGCGGCTTCCCCTTTCTGTCTATGGCAATGGCCCCAACCTGGGCTTCCCGATAAATGAACTGGTGGTTAAAGGTTTCCTCAATGGCTTGGAGGCATTTGACTGCTTGGGCCAACACTTCGGGGCCAATACCATCTCCGGGCAGCAAGGCGATATTCAAGTTCATCCCAATGGTGATAAAAGGTGTTGCACCTAAGCCATGCTTTGGATGGATATTCCGCTGGTGTCTATAATTTCGTGGATATCATCATCCATGATTTCCTTTTTTCGATCGGCAAACTTCAGGAAGTTCTCATATACAACATCCAACTGCAATTTTGTAAGCTCGTAACCCACATTTTTTGCACGGTAAGCTAGCGCGGCACGACCACTTCGGGCTGTCAACACAATAGAGGATTCACTCACACCGACATCTTTGGGGTCAATGATCTCGTAGGTCTCCCGTTGTTTGATTACCCCATCTTGGTGAATTCCCGAACTGTGTGCAAAGGCATTCGAACCTACAATGGCCTTGTTTGGCTGCACGGGCATTCCCATTTTTTGGGACACCATTTGGCTCGTATCCAAAAGCAGTTGGCTATTGATATCGGTATCCAAGTTGAGATAAGGGTGCTGTCTTAAAATCATCACGACCTCTTCCAAGGATGTGTTCCCAGCGCGCTCCCCAATTCCGTTAATGGTACATTCTATTTGGCGGGCTCCGTTGATTACCCCTGCTATGGAGTTGGCAGTGGCCAATCCCAAATCGTTATGGCAATGACAAGAAAGAATCGCTTTGTCAATACCCTTTACATTTTCTTTGAGGTATTTCATTTTGGCTCCATATTCTTCTGGAAGACAGTATCCTGTGGTGTCTGGAATGTTCAAAACAGTAGCTCCGGCCTTGATTACCGCTTCGCAAACCCGGGCCAAAAATTCATTGTCGGTCCTACCGGCATCCTCGGCATAAAATTCCACGTCTTCCACAAATGACTTTGCATAGGAAACGGCTTCCACCGCGCGCTCAATAATTTTATCACGTGTGGAGTTGAATTTGAATTGGATATGGGAATCCGAAGTACCTATTCCGGTATGGATTCTAGGTCTTTTTGCAGCTTTGATGGCCTCTGCTGCCACTTCTATATCTTTTTTAACGGCCCTGGTAAGTCCGCAAACCGTAGCATTTTTTACCAATTGGGCTATCTCATGAACTGAGTTAAAGTCACCAGGACTTGAAATAGGAAAGCCGGCTTCGATGATATCGACCCCTAGTTCATCCAGCCTTTCAGCGATGACCAACTTTTGTTTTGTGTCCAATTTGCAACCCGGGACTTGTTCTCCATCCCTAAGGGTTGTGTCAAAAATTTGTACCTTATCTTTACCCATTATTTAAGCCAGTTTATTCTAATCTATACGAAGATAGTCCAGTGCTTGGCAAGAACGGTAAATTGCAAAAATCCATTACAACGTTAAATTGTATTTCAATAACCTTAAGTTGTTGAATAGCAAATGTTTAAAGTATATTTTTTACGATGACAAATACCCATAAGGACGCCTTGTTTGTGTTGATCGAGTCACTCTCCAAATCGGAAAAACGGCAGTTTAAACTGTATGTGGGGCGCTTGGGGGTGAATACGGACGCAAAGTTCTTGGCCTTGTTTAACCTGTTGGACAAAATGCGGACGTATGACGAGAAACAGATTTTGGATAGCGGGATCGTAAAAAAAGCGCAGCTTTCCAATTTGAAGGCACACCTCTACAAGCAGATTTTGGTTAGTCTACGATTGAATCCTGTGAACCAAAACATCAGGGTTCAAATTCGGGAGCAGTTGGATTTTGCCACCATTCTTTATCAGAAAGGACTTTACAAACAAAGTTTGAAGATTTTGGACAAGGCCAAAAATATGTCCATTGAAAACGAGGAAAAGAATGTGGCCTATGAGATCGTGGAACTGGAAAAAATTATTGAAACCCAATATATTACCCGGAGTATACCCCATAGGGCAGATGAATTAGCCAAGCAGGCAAAGGAATTGTCCGAGGACAATGTGATGACCAGTAAGCTTTCCAATCTTTCCCTTCAGTTGTATGGGATGATGTTGAAGGTGGGATATGTGCGCAATGACGAGGACCTCAAAAAGGTACAGAGCTACTTCGAGGCCCAATTGCCTTTGGTCGATATTGAAAAACTTGGTTTTCGGGAAAAGTTATGGCTCTACAAAGCACATTTGTGGTACAGTCTGTTGACCCAGGATTTTCTTTCTTCCTACAAATATGCGAGCAAATGGGTGGATCTTTTCTACGACAATAAGGAAATGATTTCCCTAAACCCGGTTTTTTACCTGAAGGGAAACCACTATTTGCTGGAGGCCTTGTTTTTTGTGAAATACGCGTCGCAATTCAAGGACACTTTGGAACGATTGGAAGCGCAGGTAAACAGCTCCGGATTTCCAAGCAATGATAATATTGCTTCCCTCGCCTTTTTGTACATCAACTCCAACAAATTGAACTTACATTTTTTAGAGGGAACCTTTGATAAAGGGCTGTATTTGGTGAACATTGTAGAGTATGGCATCAAAAAACACAGGGCGCGGATTGATGAGCACCACATTATGCTCTTGTACTATAAAATAGCCTGTTTGTATTTTGGTACCGGCGATCACAAGAACTGCATTGTTTATCTCAAAAAAATCATTTCCAACAAGAATCTAAAAATGCGGGAGGATCTAATGTGCTTTGCCCGGGTACTCAGTCTGGTAGCGCATTATGAGGCCGGGATGGATTATCATTTGGAAGTACAACTTAAGAGTACCTATAAGTTCTTGTTGAAAATGAACGATTTACACGCCGTTCAAAAGGAAATGATCAAATTTCTTCGAAGCCTTGGGGATATTTATCCGAGCGACCTTCGGAACGAATTCCAAAAACTATACAACGAACTCAAAAAATATGAGAACCATCCCTATGAGAAACGTGCTTTTCTGTACTTGGATATTCTTTCTTGGTTGGAAAGTCACTTGCACAACAAGCCTGTTGCACAGGTGATTAGGGAAAAAGCCTTGGCGGTCACTCGCTAATACATGCGTTCCAAATGGGGTCGTCAGGTGGTGGGGCCGTAAAGGAAATCAATTCCTTTTTCACGGGGTGCTCCAATTCCAATTTTCGGGCGTGAAGGTGGATACCACCATTTTTGTTACTTCGCGCCGCGCCGTATTTTAAATCCCCTTTGATTACACATCCAATAGCGGCCAATTGTGCCCTAATTTGATGATGCCTTCCTGTCTTCAAATCGATTTCCAAAAGATGGTAAGACTCCAGTTGTTTAAGCATTCGATATACCAACACGGCTTTTTTACTGTTGGGAACTTCCTTTACATGGGCGTACGATTTGTTCTGCTTTGGATTCCTTACAAGCCAGTGGGTCAATTCCGCACTTGCTTCTTCTGGCGCTTGCTTGACTATTGCCCAATAGGTTTTTTTTGTTTTTCCTTCGGAAAACAATTTGTTGAGCCGAGGTAGGGCCTTGGAGGTTTTGGCAAAAACGATAATGCCCGTTGTAGGTCTATCCAAACGGTGCACCACACCCAAATATACATTACCCGGTTTGTTATATTTTGCCTTCAAATATTGTTTGACCACCTCGCTTAAGGGAACATCACCCGTTTTATCTCCTTGCACAATGTCTCCGGCCCGTTTGTTGACAACAATAAGGTGGTTGTCTTCGAAAAGAACGATGAGATTTGATTTATTGGATTTTTGGATTTTTGGATTTTTCGATAACTCCGAATTCACCGTAGGGAAGATTTAAATTTAGATGTCATTTTAATCATTGATTCCAGGTGCTTTAGAAGAGATTCCAGTTCTAGATTTCCAAGAAACTTCATATCATTTGAAATCAATAATTGGGTCTCCAATTCGTACATTGAACCTATAGCAATTTCCAAAAACCTGGAAAACTCTTTGTTCGAGTGTCTAGAGCAACATTCTGCAATGTTACTTGGAATTGAGATGGAAGCTCGCCTTAACTGATTAATCAGGCCATATTTTTCCGATTCTGGGAATGATGCGGTTGTTAAGCAGATTTCAGGGCAAAATGCCCGTCCTCTTTTCCATATTTCCAAATCTTTAAACCTATGCATGTAATAGATATTTAATGGCTTGGGATTAAGAGGCTGGTCGAATTCTAAAAATCAAATAACTAAGAATCCAAAAATCCAACAAGCTGTATCAGTATTGTTCACTTTCATTGGGGAAATCGCGACGCTTCACATCATCCACATATTGCGAGATGGCATTACCCATATCTTCATATAGATTCATGTAACGCCTTAAGAATCGTGGATTGAATTCGTGTGTCATCCCTAGAAGGTCATGAACAACCAACACTTGGCCATCCACACCACCACCTGCTCCAATTCCAATAATTGGGATAGAAACACTTTCGGCCACCTCTTGGGCTAATTTTGCTGGAATTTTTTCCAAAACAATTCCAAAACAACCCAATTCCTCAAGCATTTTGGCATCTTCCTTCAACTTTTGGGCCTCCTCTTCCTCCTTAGCCCTAACGGTGTAGGTTCCAAATTTGTAGATGGATTGTGGCGTCAATCCTAAATGCCCCATTACAGGGATTCCTGCTTCAAGAATCCGGGTAACCGATTGATTTATTTCAGAGCCACCTTCAACTTTTACGGCATGTGCGCCACTTTCCTTCATAATGCGGATGGCAGACCGCAAGGCCTCTTTTGAGTCACTTTGATAACTCCCAAAGGGAATGTCTACCACAACTAGTGCTCTTTTGGCAGCCCTGACAACTGAGCTGGCATGGTAAATCATTTGGTCCAAGGTAATGGGCAAGGTGGTTTCATGGCCAGCAATGACATTACTTGCGGAATCACCCACTAGGATGACATCTACATTCGCGGCATCCACAATTTTGGCCATCGAATAATCGTAAGAGGTGAGCATGGAGATTTTCTCCCCATTTTGTTTCATCTCGATCAAGGATTTGACCGTTACCCTCTTGTACTCTTTTTTTGCAACTGACATTCCGTTGGGTTTTAGGAGCTAAATGTAAGCAGATTTGTTTAAATTGGACTGCAATCAAAAAACAACAAAAATGAAAACAATCTTTACGCTTATTCTATCCTTGTTTGTAGTTGTCCAACTTTCCGCCCAAGGACCAAATCCTGACGGGTATGAAGCGGATAAGGCAGCAGTTAAAAAAGTTATTGAGACTTTTTTTGATGGATTTCACAAGCAGGATTCCACGATAATCAACAGTACCGTGGCTGACCATGTGGTGCTCCAAACTACCGGACGTGACAAGGAGGGGAAGACAAGGTTCAGAAACGAAGAGTTTTCAAAATTCATTCAATCGATTACCAGTATTCCCGATAGTATCAATTTCCAGGAAAAGCTGACTTCATATTCCATTCAGGTGGACCGTACCATGGCGAATGCCTGGGTGGGTTACGAATTTTGGCTGAACGACCAATTTAGCCATTGTGGCATCAACTCTTTTCAGTTGGTCAATTTTGATGGGGAATGGAAGATTATCTACCTGATTGATACCCGTGGCAGGGCAGGTTGCCTAGACGAATAAAAACTAATTTTTCTTACGGAATTTTCTTTTTTGCACCCTTCGCTTTTTTAGGAAATTAAAAGAGGTGGATACCGTATGCGCCCTTAACCCATTGGACCGGGAATAGAAGAAGTATCTGAACGAAAAATTATGCAACCCCTTGTTTTTACGGTTTGTTGGCCAATGACTCCATCCCATTCCAATGGTCAATGAATTGATGGAAGACAGGTCATAGTCAGAGGTATAGTAAGTGTCGTTGGGATTATGTTCTCCCTTTGGCGCAAAGTACTTGGAACCTTGTTGGGTATGGTATCTGAGACTGGGAAGCAGTGTCCACTTCGGACTGAGTTTAATGGCTGTTTCATGATCCAAGGTGAGGGCCAGAATTCCGAAATCGTCCATATAGGTGCCTAAAGTGTTTTTGAGGATAATACCATTTTGGGTAAACCGGTTCCATTTCAGGGAAATTGCCAATTTCTGTCTTTCCTCGGGGAGTTGTTCAACAGCCCTTGAATCATCCGTAAAGAAAACCCGGTGGAAGGGGGTTGCCAACAAGCCTTTCTGTAAACTAAGTGCCGAAAAAATACCCACTGTATTTCTCTGGTCCACAACTTGGGTGAACCCCAAATTGAGATTGTAGGAGTCCCGCTCATACTCGTCGTACCATTCCTGAAAGCGCAGTTCTATGGGATAGATCAAGAATTGTGGCTCGGCAAGAAAGCCACCTTCCAGACGCCCCCATCGTAAATCATCATTGAATATTTGTAGTTCTGCGGAATAGGTTCTCATATCATTTTCGGAAGTCTTGGTCACCGACAGGTACTTACCCACGGACGCATAATCCGATTCAATGGAACCACTTAGACCCACACTGAGACTCATTTTACTTTTTTCAATATATCGGGTGTAATGCAAACTCGTGTAGGTTCGTGCATCCAATCGGGATGCCGATGATTTTATTCGATCAATATTGTCCGTAGAAGCTGAGGAGATAATATCCGCCCCCAATTGAAAATTGAAGCCGTTTTTTCCAATGCTCTTATTTAGGTTGAACGAGGGGCCGTATACAATTAAACGTTCGGTACCCTCGCCGCCCGTTACCGCAGAATTGTCCCCGTTCTGGAGATAGTGGTTGTACAAGAGTTCTACTTGGGTCTCTTTTACCTTGAATTCAGAAGCTTCCCGCTTTTGTGCCTTGGCCATGAGCATGGAAAATGCAAGACTCCCAACAAGTACCGTGCGTTTGTTCATAGGCCTTAACTAGTTGCAACCGCAGCCCCCACTGCCTTTTTTTCCTCCTGGAATAATTGCACCTTCCCTAATTGCACAGACATAATGCTGAAATTTGTTGGCACTGGTCCCGGACATAGACATTTCGGGATCATTGATATACTGTCGTTCATAAGGTTTTAGAGTTGTGGAACACGACCCTAGCGAAGTCACCGCCAACAGTAACAAAAATCTAAGAAGGAACGGCTTCATATTGCAATTGTTTGGAGAAGAATACCTTGTTTTGAGCATTGACAATAATCCCGTGGGTATGGGGTAATTGGTTCAGAAAGGACATTCCCTTCTGTGGGCCCATGGAATACACCGCAGTTGCCAAAGCATCCGAAAGCTCTGCACTCGGAGAAAATACGGAAACGCTCTTGACCCCGGTTACAGGGAAGCCCGTTTTCGGGTTGATATTGTGGGAATACCGTATTCCCTGAAACATGAAATGTTGTTCGTAATCCCCAGAAGTGGCCACTGAAGCATGGTTTAGGGGAATGTGGAATAGGGTTTGATCCTGGTTGTCGGGGTTGGCAATACCTATTTTCCATGCTTCGCCTTTTTCGTCCGTTCCAAACGCGGTAAGGTCCCCACTGGCATCAATATAACCCCCAGGGATTTCGTAGTTTTTCCATTTTTGTCGAACCACATCGGCTGCGTATCCCTTGCCTATGGCGGCTAAGCTTATCCGCATTTCTTTTTGGGTCAACAAGGCGGTATTGTTTTTTGCGTCCAATTGCAGATGGCTATAGCCTACATGTTTTAGGGTGTTGGAAATCCTCTTTTTGTTTGGGAAGGCGACTTCCTTGTTTTTAAATTGATACAGTTGTTTGAGCGCCCCCATTGTAATATCGAAATACCCATCGGAAAGATTGGAGATTTGCTGAGACCGGTGCAGCAGTTGCAAAACTTCTGGTTCGACCTCCACAGGTTTTATTCCAGCATTTAGATTGATTTTGGAAATGGTGGAATCCTCGCGGAACTCGGTTAAAAGATGTTCAATCCGTTGGATTTCGCGAATCCCGTCTTCCAAAATTCTCATCGCTTCGGATTCGCTATCCGCCACGACGCCCAACTCAAAAGAACAGCCCATTAGTTTATGTCGTCTTCTGAAGCGCTTCATCCGTTATTCTTTTAGATTGGCGGCTATTTGGTCCATAAAATCTTCGCAGCTTTGATCAAGATATTCCAACATCTGTAACTCCTCCGAGTCTGAACTCGTCAATATAATGGTGGGAAAGACACCCTTGAAGCCATACTTCTCCGCCATTTTGGCGTTGTATTGTTGGGTGGCTTGGTCCAGTTGCTTCCGTTGTGGAAAGTCAATCCGCTCTATGGAGATATTATTTTGCTCCATAAAGTTGACAAAGACAGCTTTGGTCAACACATTTTTTTCGAGCCGAATGCAATTCACGCACCAGTCCGAGCCTTCGAAAAGAATTAGTTTGTGCTCCTTGGCTTCTGTTTCCCTGGGACTAAAGGATAAGGAAAGTAAAAGTACCAGAACAAATCCAAATGGGAAAAGTCTTGAGGTTGACATATTTTGGAATTCTATATTATGTTTTGTTGACTATGCTAACAATCACTTAAAAAGACGCCTACAGCAAGTCCGCCCTCCGAGGTTTCCTTGTATTTGGTGTTCATGTCCTTGGCAGTCTCCCACATGGTGCTAACCACTTTGTCCAAGGGCACTTTGGCATCTTTAGGGTCGGAATCCAAGGCCAACTCAGCGGCATTAATGGCTTTTATCGCCCCCATGGAATTCCGCTCGATACAGGGTACTTGTACCAAACCGCCAATAGGATCGCAAGTAAGGCCCAAATGATGTTCCATGGCTATTTCCGCAGCCATCAAAACCTGTTCTGGACTGCCACCCAAAAGTTCGGTCAAAGCACCGGCGGCCATGGCCGAAGACACTCCGATTTCTGCTTGGCATCCACCCATCGCTGCCGAGATGGTGGCACCTTTCTTAAAGATACTTCCTATTTCGCCCGCCACCAATAAAAACGTTTTAATGTGCTCAAAATTCGCCTTATGGTTTTCGATGACCATATAGTACATCAAAACAGCGGGAATTACACCTGCACTTCCATTAGTGGGCGCGGTAACCACTCTTCCTAAAGAAGCATTGACTTCATTGACGCTCAAAGCAAAACAACTCACCCATTTTAGGATCTGTCTGAATTTTACCCGAGTCTTCCGAATGACTTCCAACCATTCCTGGGGATTGGCATAGGGGAGTTCTCCTTTTAGTTTTTGGTGCATTTCAAAGGCTCTACGCCGTACATTTAGTCCGCCAGGCAATGTTCCCTCGGTATGGCACCCGAGATACATGCACTCCAACATGGTATTCCAGATTCTTCGCAATTCTGAATCTATCTCGGTTGTAGGCCTCAAGGAAAGTTCATTTTCTAGCACCACTTCTGAAATTGAAGCTATTTTGGTTTCACAATACCCAAGTAACTCGTCCCCTGTTTTAATAGGACAGGGAAAAGTTTTAAAAACAGCCTTGTTTTCTTTGGAATGGGAAAGGTCTTTCTTTACCACAAATCCACCTCCGATGGAATAGAAGGTTTCCGAGACTGTTTTCCCATCCTCAAGTTGGGCCTCAAAGCACATCCCGTTGGCATGAAAAGGAAGAAACTCCTTTTTGAAAACTATATCGTCATCAAAACTAAATGGGATTTTTCGAATCCCTCCCAATGCAAGTTGTCCAGATTTCTTTAGATTTTCGAGCGTTGGGTCGATGGTCTCTGTGGGCACAGTTTCGGGATCACTGCCAATTAAACCCATGATTACCGCAATATCGGTAGCATGCCCTTTACCGGTCAAGGAAAGGGAACCGTAGAGATAGACCTTTACGATGGTCACGGAATTAAAATGGTTGTTGCTTTTTAGCTCGTTGACCCATTGTTCGGCTGCCCGCCAAGGCCCCAAAGTGTGGGAACTTGAAGGCCCTACACCAATTTTTAGCATATCAAAAACGCTGATACATTCCACAGGCAAAATCGTTTTATCAAATATAAGAAGAGCGGATAAGTTAGCTACAAGAAGTTTTACCGACGACGCAATAATCAATGAACAGTAAACAATGAACAATGAACAATGAACAATGAACAATGAACAATGAACAATGAACAATGAACAATGGCCAATTAACTTTAATCCTTTACCAAACTCCAAACTCCAAACTCCAAACTCCAAACACCAAACACCAAACTCCAAGCACCAAGCACCAAATCCCAAGCACCAAACTTCAAGCACCGCGCATCAAGCATCAGGCACCAAATCTCAAATCCCAAATTCCAAACTCCAAGCACCAAGCACCAAGCACCAAGCACCAAATTCCAAATTCCAGACTCCCGTTCTAATCGTTTTCAATTTTCCCTTTTTCACTTTGCATTGATGTAAGGCGCCAAACTCCAAGCAACTAGCATCCAACTCCAACCACCAAACACAAAATTTCATCTGCCACCTTGTCATATTCTTTGCCATGGCATGAACATTGTCACTCATAGAGCGAGACAAAAATGAATTTTCAACGATATAACTTTAAATAAAATGAGCAAAATTATAGGTATAGACTTGGGTACGACCAACTCCTGCGTCTCTGTAATGGAGGGTAACGAGCCTGTGGTAATTCCCAATGCGGAAGGGAAGCGAACCACACCTTCTGTTATCGCCTTTGTTGAGGGCGGTGAAATTAAGGTGGGAGATCCTGCCAAACGACAGGCTGTGACCAATCCACATAAAACCATTTATTCTATCAAACGTTTTATGGGGAACAAATTTTCCGAATCGCAAAAAGAAGCGAATCGTGTTCCTTACAAGGTTGTAAAGGGTGACAACAATACACCAAGGGTAGATATAGACGGACGTTTGTATACACCTCAGGAACTTTCGGCCATGATTCTTCAAAAAATGAAGAAGACAGCTGAGGATTACTTGGGCCAAGATGTGTCCAGGGCGGTAATCACAGTCCCTGCATATTTTAACGATTCACAAAGACAGGCAACCAAAGAGGCCGGAGAGATTGCAGGTTTGACCGTGGAGCGAATCATCAACGAGCCTACAGCCGCTTCTTTGGCCTATGGTCTTGATAAAAAAGATACCGATCAAAAAATTGTTGTTTTCGATTTTGGAGGAGGAACACACGATGTTTCCATTTTGGAATTGGGTGATGGTGTTTTTGAGGTGTTGGCCACTGATGGAGATACACACCTTGGAGGAGATGATGTTGACCAAAAGATCATTGACTGGTTGGCAGAGGAATTCAAGAATGATGAAGGATTAGACCTAAGGGAAGATGCCATGGCCTTGCAACGTTTGCGCGAAGCAGCCGAAAAGGCTAAAATTGAATTGTCGGCATCTGCCCAGACCGAGATCAACTTGCCTTATGTAACGGCAACAGCTTCTGGACCCAAGCACTTGGTTAGAACCTTGAGCCGCGCCAAATTTGAGCAATTGATCGAGGATTTGGTGAAAAGAACCATAGAACCTTGTGAAACTGCCCTTAAAAGCGCAGGACTTTCCAAAAGTGATATCGACGAGATTATCTTAGTAGGGGGATCTACCCGAATTCCTGCCGTACAGGAAGCTGTTGAGAAGTTCTTCGGGAAAAAACCTTCCAAAGGTGTTAACCCTGACGAGGTGGTTGCTGTTGGAGCCGCAATCCAAGGGGGCGTATTAACAGGGGATGTAAAGGATGTACTCCTTTTGGATGTTACCCCACTTTCCTTGGGAATCGAAACTATGGGAAGCGTGTTTACCAAATTGATCGAGGCGAACACAACAATTCCTACGAAAAAATCACAGGTGTTCTCCACAGCAGCGGATAACCAACCTTCGGTTGAAATCCATGTGTTGCAAGGGGAAAGACCCATGGCTGCAGATAACAAAACAATCGGTAGATTCCACTTGGATGGGATTCCACCCGCGCCAAGAGGTACACCTCAAATTGAAGTGACCTTTGATATTGATGCCAATGGTATTATCAAGGTATCTGCCACGGACAAGGCCACGAACAAAACGCAGGATATCCGAATCGAGGCTTCTTCTGGCTTGACCGATGAGGAAATCCAAAAAATGAAGGCAGAAGCTGAAGCCAATGCCGAAGCGGATAAAGCGGCCAAAGAAAAAGCTGACAAGTTGAACGAGGCAGATGGAATGATCTTCCAGACCGAAAAACAACTTAAGGAGTTTGGCGATAAACTTTCCGATGACAAGAAAAAGCCAATTGAGGATGCCTTGGAAGAATTGAAGAAAGCTTACGAGACCAAAGACGTTGCGGTGATCGAACCAGCTTTGGAGAAGATCAACGAAGCTTGGAAAGTTGCCTCTGAGGAAATGTACAAGGCCCAGGCGGAAGCCCAAGCCAATGGCTCAGCTGATGCTGCGGCTGGAGACGCTGGAGCCAGTGACTCCGCAGAAGGAGATAACGTTGAAGACGTTGATTTTGAAGAAGTGAAATAAACACTCCTAGAATCATAATTTAAAAGATGCCCTACAATAAAATGTAGGGCTTTTTTTTATTTTTGTTTACGAAGGTTTAAAACTTGATGTTCCAAATTTTACCATTATGAGGTACGCATACTCCATAGTTATACTGCTGCTCTTATTCTCTTGTAGCTCATCCAACGAATTGCCCAATGAGGGTGTAAATGACGATGAAGTGGTTGATACCAACAATCCACCCGTCGAAGAGGAGGACCCTGTTGAGGAGGAAGAGGAAGAGGAATTCGATCCAGTCGAAAAAGAGTATAATCTTGAAATCTTAACCACCTCTGGGGATGATGAGATACAGCTGAGCCTGGAATACGTCTCGGGAAATGTGGTAGAAACCAATCTTACCCAAGAGTTGGGCATACAAAAAACCGATTATTACATCCGGGAAATTGAGAACAGTCTTCTAAGCTTCCATTCTTGGCCATCCAGTTATACCTCGATCAGCACCTATCAGAAGGATGTAATTAGTGGATCCATTGATATAACTGAAGATTACTGTATTCTCCCACCCGATGCAAATGGGGTAAATAATGGGATTTCCCTCTATACAGGGAACCAAAACAAACTGGTTTTGGTGCATTCCACTTATGATATTCCGGTGACCTTGGAACAATATTATGTTACGATTTATGACAAGGCTTCTGGGGAATGCAAACAAGTTGAGCTTGATCCCAATCCCAAGGCTAACCAAATATCTCTGGGTATCCAGTTCCAAATAATAAACGAAGACGTGCTGGCACTGCTTTACGTTACTGGGGACAATTTAAATCCAACAGTTGCCTTCATTGATTTGGAATCGGCAACCGTTCTCAGTAGTAAGATCTTTAATAGGTTTTCCGCAGGAAGCTTTTATAATGGAGATTTTCTGGCCATCCGACTGGAGTCCAGTAACTTCTTGATAGAAACCTATGATATCCAAAGTTTTGAATTGGAAAGCACCAAAACGGCCAACGGACTCCCTAGCATTCTCTATGGGCTATCCCACACCGTATTTTTCAACGACCAATTTAGTTTTGAGAAAGTATACCCAGCATCTGAACATTATAGAAGGCAACCCGCAATCTATGATATGGGAAGTGATAAAGTTGTTGAGGGGAATCAACCTTTTCTGGAAGAATTGGCTGTTGACTTACAAGATGAACTGGGTACTGCTCCCATTTTTCCCGTACGAAAGGTGGATGTGGAGAACAGGAACATAATTTTGGGCTACGATCGCAATGATGGTTCCGAAACAGGAGGAATTGTTTTTACCAATTTTGATTTAGAGGTCTATAAGGTAGTAGAATTGGATTATGTGCCTGAGGAAATCATAATCAAGAGTGTTAACTAGAATATACTGACTTTGGAACGCAGTTCAATCATGTGTTTTGGACGAAGCCGCTACCAATCTATTGATTTCGTTGAGCTCCTTGTCCGTTAAATCCCGCCATTTGCCCACCGGAATATCCAATTTGACGTTCATGATCCGGATACGTTTCAATTTTTTGACCCGATAGTCCAGATACTCACACATTCTACGAATCTGCCGATTCAAACCTTGGGTAAGGATAATTTTAAACTGGTAGGACCCCAATTGTTCCACTTCGCACTTACGCGTCATAGTGCCCAAAATGGGAATTCCGTTGCGCATTCGCTTTAAGAAGTCTTGGGTAATGGGCTTGTTTACGGTAACCACATACTCCTTTTCATGATTGTTGCGTGCCCTTAGAATCTTATTTACGATATCCCCGTCGTTGGTCATAAAAATGAGGCCTTCACTGGGTTTATCCAACCGACCAATGGGGAATATGCGCTTGGGATAGTTGATAAAGTCTATAATATTATCTTTTTCTACTCGGGTATCTGTAGTGCACACTATCCCAACAGGCTTATGAAACGCAAGGTAAACAGGTTTGTCCTTGGGTTCAGAAATCAGCTCGCCATCCACCCTTACTTCGTCCGTAGGTTTTACTTTGGTCCCCATTTCTGGAATCTTACCATTAATAGTCACCCGCCCTTGGTCTATCAATTTGTCGGCTGCCCGTCTGGAACAATACCCGACTTCACTCAAATACTTGTTTATACGTGTTTCCTTCATGGTTCAATGCCCTCTTTTTCGTCCAGGAACAAGGTTTGGGTAAAGTCCAACAATTCCTTTCCGCCCGGTTTTCCGTGTCCCGGTACAACAAACTGTAACGTTGAAAATTCCTTTTTGATTTTTTCTATGGAATGTGGCCACTCGCCCAGATTGGCCTCTTCAATATAACCTTTTCCAGCTCCGAGGGACTTGAGCAAGCATCCTCCGAAAAGTACCTGTTCTTCCGGGATGTAGCCCACTATATTATCCTCTGTATGCCCTTCCCCAATGAAAGTGATAAGGACCTGCTGGTTACCCACTTCAATTTCCATTTTATCTTGAAATCCATTTAGGGGAATGGGAAAACCTTTTTCCCTTGCCAATTGTTGTGTACGCTGATTGGCATAAGAATTAATTCCGGATTCATGAAAGGTATTTAATCCAGCTAGGCAGTCCTCGTGGGCATGGGTTGGAACCACCCCAACAACATTGGCTCCCCACTCTGAAGCTATCCACGCTAACAATTCTTGGGATACCTCATCAGAGATGGGGGTATCAAAAATAAGGACGTCGTTACCATTTCTATAGAGCAATCCATTGCAACCCACTTTTCCAAAACTTTCAGTTTGCAAAAAAGAAACATGGACGTAGGTGCCCGAAGTGAGTTGATGGATTTCCAGATTGTCCGTTTTGTAAACCACTTCATTTTTAGCTAGTTTACAGGAAGCAATGCAGAAAATAAGCAAGAAAAGATATAGGAACTTGAACTTCATTCGATTTTGTATAGTATGGGATTAAAGGCTTTTGATGCTACAATAACGGCATCCCCGACCTTAAGATTTTCGATTTCGGATTCTTGGGCTATCACCTTTACCATTTGGTTTTGCACAAGAACAGTGACAATATAAACTACTTCGTTTTTCTCTATTTGAAGCACCGCTCCTTGAAACTTGAATTTTCCACTTAAATCTTGGTTTACAAATACCTGGGAGGGAGTTCCTTGGCGGATAACCCTTCCTTCTTCCAATACAATTACTCTATCTGACAACTTATGGATTTCCCCTATATCATGGCTGATTAGAATGGTGGTCAATAGGTATTTGCGGTGTACCTTTTGAAGATAGTCCTGCAACCTCAGTCTGGTTTTTAGATCCAGGGCCGAAAGTGGCTCGTCCAATAATAGCAATTTGGGTTGTTGGACCAAGGTCCTTGCCAAGGCCACGCGTTGCTGTTGCCCTCCGGATAGGGTGGTGGGCTTTTTTTGTTGGATGTTATTCAGCTCCATAACTTGGATAAGTTCCTTCACGATGCTCGGGTCACCTTGCCTAGGCAATGCAAACTCCAGATTTTGTTTTACGCTCATATTTGGAAAGAGCGCATAATCTTGGAATACATAGCCAATGTTCCGTTCCTGTGGTTTTACATGGATGTGCTTTGAGGTATCCAACCAAACCTTATCGCCAACAGTGATTTTGCCCGCTTCCGGTTGCATCAGTCCTGAAAGGATTTTGAGGGTAGATGTTTTACCGGCCCCTGACGAGCCATAAAGGGTTACGAATTCACCTGGTGCAACCTGAATGTTCACGTCAAGACGCATTGGGCCCTCGGGACCGTCCAATTGCTTTTGTATCTGGATGGTCATCATTTCCAGAATTTTTTAAGATATCCGCCATTGATCAGATATACTGTGAGTAAAATGCAAAAGGTAATGGCAAAGAGTACCAAGGAATAGAAATTGGCCGCTCCGTAATTAAGGGCTTCTACCTCATCGTAAATCGCAATGGATGCCACCTTGGTCTTTCCAGGAATATTTCCCCCTATCATCAGCACCACACCAAATTCCCCAACTGTATGCGCAAAGGACAATACGGTACCGGTGAGCAAAGCAGGCTTGATATTGGGCAAAAGAACATGCAGCAAAATTTCAAATTTGGACTTTCCCATAAGAACAGCAGCTTCCCGCAATGAAGTATGAATCCCTGTAAATCCAGATAGAATGGGATGCACCATAAAGGGCAAGCTATAGAGCATGGAAGCCAGTACCAGGCCAGGAAAAGAAAATACCAATTGAATTCCGAGTGTTTCCGATAACCAGCCTCCCAATGCATTATTGGGACTAAAGGCAATCAGAAAATAAAACCCCAAAACTGTGGGTGGGAGGACCAGTGGCATGCTTACCAAGGTTTGGATAATGGGCTTTGCCCGTGCCTTGGAATACGCCAACCAATAGGAGAGCGGAATGGATAAGACCAATAGGATCAACGTGGTCACCAAAGCGAGTTTAAAGGTCAGTATTAGCGGTTCCCAACTCATATCTTGGCCAACATTACTTCGTTGAGTTTGATCAAGGCGACTGCCGTGGTATTTTCTTCAAGTTCCAATTTTTCCACAGCATTGGAACTGATAACGGAGGTTATGGTTCCTGATGGGGTGTCCAATACTACTTTTCCCAGCAAAGTTCCCTTGTGGACCTCTTTTACGGTGCCAGCTATCCGGTTCTGCATACTGATGTTAGAAACTTCCCCAACACCAATAACCACCTCGGTTTCCTTGAACAAGGTTTTAATAGGCTCCCCTTTCGTGAGGTAACTTGCAGATTCGGGGGTTTCCACCACAATGGCTTTGATGATGGTTTTAGGGTGTACTTCAACGCAAACGAGAGACAAATTCCCGCTGACTTCAACATCCACAATGGTACCCTCTAAACTATTCATTTACCGAATATCCGTATTTCTTCAAAATTTTTTGGGATTCATCGGAAAAAATAAAATTGTAAAAGGCCTCCGCCTTCTGATGCTCCTTGGTTTTCGTGCCTACCATTACAATGCCTTGGGCAATGGGCGTATAACTATTTGAGTCCAACGCTAGCCAATTTCCCTGATTGGCCATGGAAGGGGTAAATACAGTGGATTTAGCAGTAAATCCGATTTGTGCCGCCCCTGTTACCATGAATTGGTTGGTTTGGGAGACATTCTCTCCATACACCAATTTATGACGCACGGAATCAAGCATTGCATGATGTTCCAACACTTCCATTGCCGCCGAACCGTAGGGAGCTGTTTTGGGATTTGCCAGGGCAATATGAACGATGCTGTCCTTCAACAGCATTTCCATTTTTGGGTCAGTATTGGCATTGGGTGAATACAAAACCAATTGTCCATAGGCGTAGACTTTTGGAGCGGCCGGAGCCATACCATTTTGAAATAACATTTGGGGATATTTCATATCTGCGGACAACAACACATCAAAAGGAGCACCTTCCATAATTTGGGCGGTGAGTTTACCAGAAGATGCCACAACTAAATCGCATTCAATTCCGGTAGTTGCAGTAAACCTGGCTGCAATTTCCTCTATGGAAAACTGCATATTGGACGAAACGGCAAGTGTCAACCTTTGGGATTTTGAGCTGGGATTACAGCCCAACTGTGAAAATAAAAGAAGCACCCAAAGGAGGTAAGATATTCTAAACATGTTGGTTATGGTGCTGGGAGATATCGATAATGTCCTATAATCTTAAAGTCAAACAAACAATCTTCAATCACTTGTCCTTGTCCTATGTTATGGACAATGAGGTGACCCTGGCCGTCCCTTGACTTTTTGTCTATTACAATACCAATGTGGGTGGTGCCTCCACCCAGATTCCAACAGACCACATCCCCGGGTAAATAATCCTTGGCTTGAAGCGTAATGGCTTGTGATGCTCCTTGGCGTTTAAAATAGGTCATGAGATTGGGCACCCTTCTATGATCAATATTGGTGTCGGTGGATCGTAGTCCCCAATTTTGGGGATACGCCTGGAAATTTGCTTTCATGTCCTCATGTACCCGTTGTTGGAGGTCTATTCCTAGTTTTCGATACGCCCTTATCACCACATCGGTGCATACTCCTTTACCGCTTGGGACATCCCCATTGGGATAATCGATGGAAAAATAACTGGGATCATAGGTCACCTGCTGCTTTGTGAGTTCCAAAGCCGCTTCGGAGAGATCAACCGCCTCATGGCTGCGCTGCGCAAAACAAATTTGGCAGGTTAAAGCAATTAAGAAAATCCTGAGGCGTATCATTCCATTTTAGTCGTTCAAATAGGTTTTGGCAAACGCAGAGGGAACATGAAAATCGGCTTTGGGCGTATCGGGAATGGTTTTGGCATACCAATTTACCTTACGGCCCCCATGAAAATCAGCTCGAAAGACTCCAAAGTAGAATTCGTTGGTAATACCAAAGGATTCCAATTCCTTTCTGGAAATACTCCCTTCCACGATATATCCATCGTCTAATTTTTTGGTAGCTAAGGTTAAGGTTTCAAAATCCCACCCATGGTCGATATTGCGTGGGAAACTCGCTTTAAAATCCAGTACCTGTTTATCCGGTGTCATCTCTGCCCCGTAATATTCAGATAACTCTTTATCGGCTGAGAAAAACAACTCCACTCTGTCTGCCCATAACAAGGAACGTTCATTTACATAGTCGACTTCGGTGGGGGTATGGTCTATGGTCTTAAAATAAAAATAAAAGTGCTCCGGGGTGGCGGTAAAATCAAAATGGGTCTGGTCCTTACCTTTAAGTACCCAAGGGTCGGAGAGTCCAAAGAGATAATTGTACTTGCCCCAATCCTCTAGGTTAGCATCCACTTGGAATTCCATGCTACCACCTTGTTCTTGTGCCGTTTCTTTCACGATCGACTTGATAAACTCCACCTCTTCTGTTTTGTAGGGAGTTCCATCCGTCCTAAAAATATCGTGAAACCATAGGTCGGGTTCGTCGGTGTATTCTTTTTGCCAGGAATCCCACGGGTATATGGTCTGTGATTTACCAGAAACAAACCCCCAATTGTAGGCAGCCACTTTGTGCTTTTTAAAGATAGGGAGGATTTCCTGAAAGGTTGAGCTGACCGATCTTGCCATATACTCCGTGCAAAATAGGGGGCGATTGGACTCGGCTAAACGCTCTACCATTTTTGCTGTGGCCTCCGCGTTAGCATAGCAGTGAAAGTTGATAACATCCGAATTTTCATAGGCAAATTTGTCGATGTCGCTCATTTGGTCTAAGGTTTTGTTGATGGAGGTCCACACATCGATGCTAATGGGTTGTGACGGATTTACCTCCCGGGCCCAAGCATACACCTTTTTAAGCAGTTTCAGGGAATGCACACTCTTGTTTTCGGGCTCCTGTTCGCCATAGCTGTTACCATTACCATTACCGGGTTCGTTGTATAAGTCCCAAATCAACACCCGTTTATCGTCCTTAAAATGGGTCATCACTCCCTTTACGTAATCTTCCAACTTCTTATGCTGGGTAGAATCCACGAGTACTTCGTGCCCTGGACTTTGCACCCAACCGGAGTTGTGCACGTGTGGTTTCGGTTCAGGTTGCTTACCAAGTTGGGGGTAGGGGTTCCAAACATCATCCAATAGCACCAGCATGGTATTGATGCTATGGCTTTCAGCGATATCAAGATAGGTTTCTACCCGTTTTATCAAGCCTTGTGCATCTTGTTCCCAGAGCAGGTCATGTAAGAACACCCGCATGGTATTAAAGCCCAAATCCCTTGCCCAGGCTAGCTCCTGGTCAATTAGTTGTGGGTCAAAGGTGTCAGCCTGCCACATCTCCAACTGGTTGATGGCCGAAGAAGGCGCAAAATTTGCCCCTACCAGCCAATCCTGTTCGTCATACCAGGCATTTATTCTTGTTTCTGACCACCGCTCCCCAGTGTTTTGGGAAGGGGTTTCGACTTTTTTGGTTTTTTGTTGGCAAGAACTGGATAAACCAATTACGGCCAGCGCCAGGCAATGGGCTAAAATTTTACGTGTTGATATCATCGGTTTTGGTTTGGTTGTTGGATTTAGTAAAAGTATAAATATAATCGCTTAAATCTAGGTGTTGTCGAGGCAGATAACCTGCCAAGGTTAAAAGATTTTTGACGCATCTTTAAAGTTTGTTTGACTTTAACCAATTGGTAAATAAATGAATCCATTGGTCGGTACCGTCTTCTTTTCTCCCCAGTCCAAAGCCATGACCCCCTTTGGAAAACACATGAACTTCATTAAGTACATTGTGCTCGTTCAATTTGTTGGCGTATAGGGTGGTTTCTTCTACGCGACAGATATCATCGTCGTTGGTATGGATCAAAAAAGCAGGGGGTGTTTGCTTCGAGACCAAATTGAGAAGATTGTTCCGCACTATTTCCTCCTGGGTCATTTCCCTGTGGTACAGTTCCTTCTCTAACCATTGTCTATTGGCATCGGAAAAATTGGTCACCCCGTAAATAAGGGCAGAAAAATCTGGATTCTCTTCCTGCACCTCACTTTTCCAGAGGCTGGCCACTGTCGCCAAATGGCTCCCTGCCGAAAAGCCAAGTACACCAACTTTAGTTGTGTCGAACCCATATTCATCGGCCATTGACCTCAGTAATTTCAGTGATTTCCGGGCATCCGTAATCGGAACCAAATGGGGTTGGGTTGAGGATTCAGGGTTGGGAAGTCTATATTTTAGTACCGCGGCCGTAATACCTTGGGCCGATAAAGCTTCGGCTACATCGTAGCCTTCATGGTGCATGGCGACCAGGGTGTACCCGCCGCCAGGAAAAATTATCACAGCTTTGCCGGTATTCTCTCCTTTGGCCTTGTAAACGGTCAATGTAGGTTCCGTTATGTTGAAATGACATAAGGTTCCCCATATTTCTTTCTGATATTCCTTGAGGTTATTTTCCTTGTAGTAGGGTGTCTGCTCACCTTCCCATAGGGGATATACCGTTTGTGATTGGACCAAATTTCCGATGATCAAAAAAAGAAGGGGTAGGAGAGCTTGTTTTGTTGTTTTGGGGTTACTAAACTTGATCATCATAGCTATTTTTCTTTTTTTATTAGCTGAATGGCTTTATCTGCAAAACGATGGCCCATTGTCACATAACCTTCACCGGACATGTGCAGGTCGTTGGTAATTTCCTTACCATTTCTATTGAACCCGTCGTTAAGGTCGTCAGTGTCAATCCAATCAAACCGTGAATTGGACTCGGCCACCTTTACCTGAATGTCCCGAATCATGGTCCAATGGGGGTATTTTTCATTGGACATGTCAAAATCGCTCAATCTGCCAATTACAAAATTCATTTTGTTGAATGTAAGATCCTTGGCCAACTGTTCGTGCAGGCCCAACAAACTCTCTTCGTAAACATCGCCCAGTTTTTCCCGTGCGTCACGTTCACCTTGCATCCAAATAAAGGTTATGGTGGCGATTTTTTGGCCTTGGATTTTGGTGTGCACTTTGGTCATCAAGGAGTCGTACAAATCTGGTTGGGCCTTTGGACCATCTGGATCCATCGACTTCCACTTTTTGTACCAACGTCGTATAGGCTGACCACCATGGGCATCCTTTACCACAAGGGTGTTTTCGGCTCCAAACTCGGCTTCAACCCTTGGAGTAAATGACTCTTCTGGTAGCATACCTGCCATGTTGGACTGACCCGACAGGATAAACAAATGCTTACCCGATGGTTCCGGACTGCACGATATAAGGATTAAGGCCATCCAGCACAATCCGAAGACAGTTTTTGTTTTCATCGTTTTTGGTTTGTCAGTTCGTATGGTTCGTTCAAAGGACGACCAAACACTTTTTATATAAGGCGCTATTCTTTTTGACTAAAATCAAACTCGGCCATTATGGGAAAATGATCGGATAGCGCCTCTGTTTCACCACTGTTGTAGGTAGTCACCCCAATACAAGATTTGGAAATCACTGGGCTGGACAGTATATAATCTATGCGTTCCCTGGTTAGGATTACCTCTTCCATGTTTTCCCTATACGACCCCATTAAAACGGGAGAGGGGTAGGTAAATCGGTCGCGGACATCGTTGAAATTCTTGCTTAAATCTATCGAGGGTAATCCTAAGAAAGTTGAAATAGGGGCGAAATCAAAAGTTCCGAGCCTTAAGTTGGAATATTTATCCGACTCCCCTTTGGCGTACTTCTGTAGCAGCGATTTGTTATGTTTTAGCGCTTCTCCATCAAAGGGAGAGTGTGCATTAAAGTCCCCAAGCACCATGAAAGTATCAGTATGGGCGGCTTTTATTTTTTCAGAAATAATTCCCGCTTCCTTCAACCTAAAATTGGCATCGGCAGGGGAGAGGTGTACCACAAAAAAGTCTATCCCATAGGTCTTACAATGTAGCATACCATGCCAAAGGGAGTCCAAGGCGCGTTCTTTGAGTACAATGGGTTTTTTGGACGTGAGCCCAACTGGATACCCTTTGGTTTTCAATATTTTGGAGTAGGGATGCCCCCATTTTGCCGCATCAGCCTTGAGTTTTTCCTCGGTATATCCACATAGCTCCTGTAAAGCCAGTACATCGGGGTCTTTGCTTTTAATCCAATCAATGAATTTAGTCTGCCTTTCAGTGTCTTTTCCCCAATCAAATCCGTTCCAAATATTATAGGTCATGACCTTTAGTTTGGTTTGGGACTGCTGAGCGATTCCATTGGAACAACATAATAATAAGGCAAGAAGCAGCGTGATTTTTTGAGTCCAGTGAGGAGATGTCATTTTGAAAGTTGAGTTTATAAATTAATCGTATTCCATGCGGTACTTGCAGCGACCAAATTAAAGTACTGATTTTTCAGGTTACAAAGAGGTGAACCGGCAGATTTGACAGGTTTTATAACAACAAATAACGGAAAGTTGGAAAATTTCTATAGACCGCTGTTCAAAAATTGGGTTGCGATTCCATCCACAGTTTTGTGACTGTCTTCCCAAGCATCGTATACCTCATTTGCCCAATTCTTTAAGAGGGGCATTAGGTCACTTTTTTCTGAATAAGCTTTCACAATATCAGTAGATGTAATTTTACCCCTTTTATGAATATCCGGAGGAGATAAAAACTCATCTTGCCTACCCACCTTATACTTATTTATACAATTACTTAACTGGGTGGTTAGATGATAATACCAATTTACCTTGTAATTGAAAATTAAATGCAAGCGGGCTAGGTGCAAGTGATTGCTCCACCTACCATGGATCTCCGGATGTTGCAAAACATGGGCATCTACTAAGTAAAATCTATAGACTTGATTTTCCTTCCTATGAAGTTCCATGTTTTCAAGATCCAGCGCAAAAATTTCCAAACATTCGTGGATGCCCCTTTGGGTATTTGCACCACAGAATTGGCAGCTTCCCTTGGCGATGAGGGTAATTCCATTCTTTTCGGCCAATTCTAAATAATCTTGCATCGCAAAAGTGCTAAATACACGTCAATTTTTGTTAATTAATGCAATTATTGTACAAACTGTACAGTTCCACGGCTTCCATGTTCCGCATTTCCTTATTGCTATAATCCGTCGCCAAACTGGGGCATTCATACATAAATTCCCGCGCCTTTCGCTTATAGGATTTTGCAGAGTGATCACTGTATATGGTCTTTAACGGATAGGCTTTATTGTCACTTTTCTTCCAAAGCCAAAACTCGGTGGACCTGCCTCCATAAAAACCGGAAAGCGGCCCGCCAATATGAACCATGTTGAAGCAAACCAAGGGGTGTTTTCCATTGATCAATACCTTGAAGAACAACTTTTTGCATTTCTTGTCTACTGGAATAGCGTAAATAACACCTCGATGTTTTACTGTCACACTGTCCACTTCCACAGCCTTGAAGGTTTGCTTTTTTCCACTGGTTTCATTGCCCCAATAAAATACCCTTGGATTCTTTTTTTGAATACCGGCCGCTATCCTGGAGAATTCTACAAATCCTGGCAATACGGTTCCGTTGCTCAAGTAAATGGTCCCCGAAGACCTCTCTTGCCCATGGACAGAAATACCGAACAGGAGTAGGACTAGTAGATATTTCATGGATTCAGTTTTGAAAAATGCGAATGGTTCACTGATGTTTTATCCTATTATTGGAGTCGAAATGTAATGGGCATGGTATAGTGGACCATAATATTTTGCCCATCTTTTTGGTACGGATTCAGTTTTTTTAATGAATTCATTATTCTAAAACATTCGGTGTCCAACGACTTATACCCTTTTTCAAGAATTCGTAAGTTACCCACATTTCCATCCTTATCTATAGTGAATTGTATCCCGACCCTTCCTTGAATTCCATTAGCCTGGGCTGTTTCAGGATAGCGGAACTTTTTTCGAATATGCTGTTGTATAATTTTGGAATTTTCATCTGACATAGGGGCAATACCCAATGCTTTGTATCGGATTGCATTTTCAGGAACCAACTCTCCATATTGCAAGACAAAATCATAATTCCGTTCGGATTCAACATTTCCTTTCTTGTCGAACCACTTCCAAATGCCATAGGGTTGTTCGCCCAAATATGCCTTCGTCCATATAATTTGTCCACTTTTGGTTTTGGAGAACAATTCGGAGACCACACTGTCATTTTCTTTTTTCAATTCCTTTTTAAAAGCTCCTTTATGCACTTGTTTATAGCCATATTTATCGGAATAATAAGTGGTTCCGATTTCAATTTGTCCAGTTGCAAAGGTTGTGCATAGCAAGAGTAGCATTGCAGTAATTTGTTTCATGTAGTCTGTTTTTTCCATTTTATTTTAACGGCTGATATGTGGTCAAGTTCTAATCTAGTTTCCGGTATTTTTTTGAATCCATGTTTCAAGTAAAACCCCAAGGGGGATTTGTAGGGCTGACCATTCCTTTTATGATCCTTATTGTGATCGATTACCCAACCATTCAGTATGGATTCTTTTTGTTTGGCCATGTTCAAAATCTTGGTCCCGAGACCTTTGCCCTGAACCTTGGAACTTAATATAATGGCGAACCATTTTTCGTTTTCACGAGTGAAATCAAAATACCAAGCTTGTATTTTCTCACTTGCATCTTTCACCAAAATATGTGATTGTTCCGATAAATTTTCGAGATAGCTTTCGAATTCCCCAAGGTTTTTATAGTTCAATTTTTCTGGATATTCATTGTTCCACAGTTCGAGAATTTCTCTGTGATATATTTTTGGAAGTTTGGTAAGTATACTAAAATCCACAAATAGGGTTATTGCCTAAAGATACCACATCAAATTTCTGTTATCAAGTTATAAGCTTTATTGCGGGGGAAGAGGGCTTCATTGCAAGAGATACATCCCGAATTGGAATCCAATACCATGAAAAACTCCTAATAGCGCCATTTTTATTTTTTATTGCAAATTGAAACCAGTAATGTTTGCTCCAAAAAATAAAAAAGCTTCACCAAGGTGAAGCTTTTCTTTGCGGAGGAAGAGGGATTCGAACCCCCGGAGGTGTGACCCTCAACAGTTTTCAAGACTGCCGCATTCGACCACTCTGCCATTCCTCCAATGTTTGCGGGCTTGCCCGCCCTTTACATCCTTTTACCGTTGCAAAGGCGGGTGCAAATATAGTAAGCTTTTTTATTTCCGTAAAAACCTGAACACTTTATTTTATTTAAGATTTCCATTCCATTTATACCACTTACATTTGCCTCCATGGATCAGTGGTACCATTATGTACTTTTGGTTGTGGTCGGTTTTGCCGTGGGATTTATCAACACCATTGCGGGTGGAGGGTCCCTATTGGCCCTGCCCACACTCATTTTTATGGGGCTCCCGCCTAGCGTGGCCAATGGAACAAATAGGGTGGCCATTGTAATTCAAACATCCTTGGCAACCGCCGGGTTCAAAAGCAAAGGCGTATCAACGTTCCCTTTTAATGCATACTTGGGAATATCCGCATTGATAGGAGCAATTATTGGGGCTCAAATTGCTGTGGATATCAAGGGAGAGACCTTCAACCGAATCTTGGCCGTTGTTATGTTGGTGGTAGTGGTGATCATAGTCTTTAAACCAAAAATAAAAGTTGAAGAGTTGGCAGAGCGAACCAAGGGAAAGTACCTTTGGATTGGAATAATCGCTTTCTTTTTTATTGGAATTTATGGTGGTTTTATTAATGCAGGAATAGGGTTTGTCATCATTTTATTTTTGCACTATGTGAACAGAATGAATTTAGTGAGGGTCAATGCTACAAAAGTTTCGGTGGTCTTGGCCTATACACTTTCGGCCTTGACTGTTTTTATAGTAAATGATAAGGTAGATTGGATTGCAGGGCTCACCTTGGCCATTGGTACTGGATTGGGAGGTTGGGTTTCCAGCCGTGTATCGGTAAACAAAGGCGATGGATTCGTAAAAATATTTTTAATAATTATGGTTATTGTAATGGCTATAAAACTGTGGTTTTTTGGGTAATCAATGTCCAATTATCAATAACCAATGATCAATAACCAATAACCAATAACGAACAACACATAACCATTAACAATATAAAAGATGCCTGGATTTGAACTTTTTGGGGAGCAAGAACGAAAACAAGTAAACGATGTCTTGGACTCTGGAGTGTTGATGCGATACGGTTTTGACGGCATGCGCAACGAACATTGGAAGGCCAAGGAACTGGAGGCTGCCCTTTCGGAAAAAATGCAATCCGACCATGTACATTTGGTAAGTAGTGGTACAGCGGCTTTAACCGTAGCCTTGGCAAGCGCCGGGGTTGGCGCTGGAGATGAGGTTATCATGCCCACTTTTACTTTTGTGGCCAGTTTTGAATCCATCCTGGCATTGGGAGCAATTCCCATTTTGGTCGATGTGGACGATACCCTGACCTTAGATCCAAAGGCAGTTCAACAGGCCATCACGCCCAAAACCAGGGTGATCATGTCAGTGCACATGTGCGGGTCAATGGCAAACTTGGATGCACTGCAAGCCATTTGTGACCAACATGGGCTATTGTTGTTGGAAGACGCCTGTCAGGCTATTGGGGCGACCTATAGCGGAAAACCATTGGGAAGCATTGGCGATTTGGGATGTTTTTCTTTTGATTATGTAAAGACCATTACCTGTGGAGAAGGTGGTGCGGTATTGACCAACAACGAAGCCTATTATCAAAATGCCCATAAATACTCTGACCACGGACATGATCATATCGGCAATGACAGGGGAGCAGAAACGCATCCCTTTTTGGGCTACAATTACCGGATTTCTGAGCTAAATGCAGCTGTAGGTTTGGCACAACTCTCCCGCTTGGATGACTTTATCTCGATTCAAAAAAAGAACTATACCATAATGCGAGAGGCTTTGTCAGCAATCGAAGGCGTTCAGTTCCGGAGCGTTCCCGATGGCGGTGAGGAGAACTATTCCTTCCTTAGTTTCTTCCTTCCTTCGGAAGAACTGGCAAAAAAAGCCCAAAACGCCCTCGGTGAAGCAAGGGTGGATGGCTGTTTTTATTGGTTCGATAATAATTGGCACTATTACCGCAAATGGGAACACTTGACCCATAAGAAGTCCTTGGGAAAACTGCCCCAGGAGGTTTTGGAGGCTCTTCCTGATTATGAAAAAGCAGATTTTTCCGCTTCTGACCATTGGGTGGGTCGCAATTTGTCCTGTTTGATCAAATTGGGTTGGACCGAGCAGGAAGTACACCAGCGGGCCAAAACCATGGCAGAGGTGCTCCAAAACATCATCCAAGGGGCATAAAATTCCATTTTTTCCACTTTAAGGGTTGTTCTTTTTGCGTTCCATGTCATATTTTCAACTGACCTGTAACTAAAAGGGTAAAGGCAACCATCCATATGAACAAAGATTTAGAGCGTACCTTCCTAAATGCGTTGGAAAAGTCCCAGGAAAAGCTGTTCCGTATTTGCTATTCCTACGCAACCAACCCAGAAGAGACCAAGGACTTATTTCAGGAGGTGTTGATCCATATTTGGAAGGCGCTGCCCAATTTCAAAGGAGATGCGTCCTTATCTACCTGGATGTACCGGATTACCCTCAATGTTGCACTCAGATATCGCTCCAACCTGCAAAGGGCCAAAAATCGGATATCCCAAATTGGAAGTATTACCATTGAACAGATTGGGGAGCAGCAAGAAGAAAGCGAAAGCCGACACAAATTGGACTTGTTGCGGCAATGTGTCAGGAGTCTCAATGAAATTGACAAGGCGGTGATCACCCTGTATCTGGAAGAACTTCCCTATAAAGAAATCGGAACTGTTTTGGGATTGAAGGAAAACACGGTTGCCGTTCGCGTAAAACGCATCAAAAAGAAATTGTTGAACTGTCTAAACGAAAAATTATGATTGAGAATGAGTTGATCCAGATTTGGCAGTCCTCGCCAAAGCACGAGCGCATAAAGTTTGAAAAGTCGAAGTTGATGCTGGATGTGCAATCCAAATTAAACAGTTTTGATAGGGCTGTTAAAAGACGGGATTTCATAGAGATTAGTGTAGCAATACTAATGACCCCTCTTTTTTTATACCAAGTTTATCGGCAGCCCAATTTATTGGCAAAAATTGGAGCCATTTGGATTGTGGCCTATATCTTATTTGTTGTTTATAAGCTTCTAAAAGCTAAAAAAGGAAAACCAAGCGAAGCCAGTTCCTATCTTGAATATTTAAAGGAGAGCAAGAGCTATCTGGAAAAACAAAAGAGATTGATTGAAAGTGTACTGTACTGGTATATTCTTCCTGGTTTAATGGGCTGCGCGATATTTTTGATTGGCTCTTTGGATTTACTGAATAAAACTTGGCAGGAAATTATTAAAATAAAGAAAGTATGGGTTGGCCTGTCGTCATTTATTGGGGTTGGTGTATTCACATACTGGTTAAATAAAAGGGCGGTCAAAAAAGAATTTATTCCCAGATTGGAGAGGGTAGACGAGTTGATACGGTTAATGGAGGAAGAATAGCACACCTGGAAAATAGGGTAGGTGTTTTATATGCTTAGGTTATGGGGCAAACTTCCAAATTCCAAAATCCAAAGGCTAAAGTCCAAAAATCAAATCTCAGAAGTCAGATATCTGAATTGTGAATACCCAAAGTTCAAAATCTAAAACTTAACAATTAGTAGCCGACATACTCCACAATCTCAAGTCCATAGCCAACCATACCCACTCGTCGGGTTTGTCTTGAATTGGTCAATAACCTGATTTTGGAGATATCCAAGTCGTGAAGTATTTGTGCCCCAATACCGAAATCTTTAGTGTCCATGTCAATTTTTGGCGCCTTCATGATACCCTGGCTCTGTAGTTTTTTCAATTCGGCCAAACGTCCGAGTAAATTCATGCGCTGGTTGCCCTGATTTATAAAAATCATCGCACCTTTTTCTTCAGCATTGATGGCATCGAACATGTGTTGCAAGCGTTCATCGGGATTGTTGGTGAGGGTGCCCAACATGTCATTGTTCACCAAAGTGGAGTTGATTCGGGTCAATACCGGTTCTCCGGAATTCCAATGTCCTTTGGTCAAAGCAATGTGAACTTGATCATTGGTGGTCTGTTTATAGGCCCGGAGACGAAAATCCCCAAATCGGGTTTTAATGTCAAAAGCTTCCTTGCGTTCGATCAAGCTATCATGTTCCATACGATAGGCAATCAAGTCCTCGATGGAAACAATCTTAAGATCAAACTTTTTGGCCACTTCCTGGAGCTGTGGCAATCGTGCCATGGAGCCGTCCTCATTCATGATTTCCACAATAACACCTGCCGGCTTAAGATCCGCCAAGCGAGCAAAATCGATGGCAGCCTCCGTATGTCCGGTTCGCCTCAACACGCCACCTTCCTTGGCGATCAAAGGAAATATATGCCCCGGTCTTGCCAAATCATGCGGTTTGGTGCCTTGTTCAGTGAGCGCTATAATGGTTTTAGCCCTATCCCCGGCAGAAATTCCAGTAGTAACCCCATTACCGCGTAAATCCACCGATACGGTAAAGGCAGTTTCCAGCGGGTCAGAGTTGTGGGAGACCATCTTATGAAGTCCGAGGTCTTCGCAACGCCCTTCGGTAAGAGGAACGCATATAAGCCCCCGACCGTGGGTGGCCATAAAATTGACCGTTTCAGGGGTGATCAGTTCAGCGGCAGCCAGAAAATCACCTTCATTTTCACGATTCTCATCATCAACCACAATGATTACCTTCCCCTGTCTGATGTCCTCTATGGCCTCTTCTATGGTGTTGAGTTGCGTTTTGCCCATTATTGGTCAGCTTTTAAGACTCTAGCTATTTGAGTTTTTAAGAATAAGAATTAAATGATTGTTGGTTTCAGCTATCTGTTGAAGTTTAAAAGCTACGTCATCTTCACTTTTCCTCTCTCTTTTCAGAAACTCCCAAATCATAATAATTAAATCAATGAATGATGTTCTATTATTGGTCCAGTGTTTATTGCCTTTATTCAAATACTCATCCAATTCTGATGCTTCTAAAATTGGGTAGTTTGTAATTTGATTGAAAATTATTCCAGATTCGTCTTCTTTGCTGATTTGGCTCAGCGAATCTACGTTTCTCCTGTGAATGGACATAAATTCGGCGATATTGGAATTGTTCAAATTGTTTTTATGGTTCTTGATGAATTCAAGCGAATCCACTAACAGTCCAAGTTCATCCTCAGTCAAGGTTGAGGTGCTTTCTTCCAGATTAAACTCTCGTAAATCATCCAATTTAATGGATTTTGGATCTTCTGCCTTATCCGATTTTTGAGCCTTACGAAAGAGTGCCCCAATACGACTAAGAAGATTGCCGTCACCCATCAACCCTCGATCTGCCGTTGCCCTTTTGGTGAGCAAAATCCCCAATGGCAACATGATCAGTGTGGACAACCAAGCTCCAAGTGCTGGGTGGACGTTGCCTTCCTTGGAATAGTTCCCTGCAAAAACCCCGATGAAATAATAGGCCAAAAACAACATGATCGCGATAACCATAGGCAATCCCAAACCACCTTTTCTGATGATGGCTCCCAGTGGAGCACCAACAAAAAACAAGATGATACAAGAGAATGCCAAGGCGTATTTTTTGTGAAGGGACAGAATATGGCTATTGTAAAACTTAAAGCGTTTTTGGAGTTCCTCCTTTTTTCCGATCACCGTGGTCAAAATTCCCTTGGTCGAAGTCCTAGCAGAGCTCAACACCTGCATTTGCTGCCATTGCTCTAGAGTATTGATAAACTCCTTTAGGGTTGAGATACTATCGTATTGTGCCTTTTTCTTATCGGTAATTCCTTTTCTGGACTCAGTGATTTCCCTCGTAGTCTTTATACTGTCCTCCACTTTGGGCGTGGGAAATGCTCCCATCCGAGTAATAATGTTCTTGGAGAAGGCCTCTACCTTTTCCAAATTGTTTTTGCCCAAGGAATCGATATCCTTCACCAAGCGGAACACATTTTTCATTTTGTCCGTGGTTATGTTTCCGTCTTCCTCCAAATCCTGGTTGTTAAGCTCGGAAATATCGATATTTATGGTATAGGTCTCGAACTGGGCTTTGGCAAAAGGATGCTTCCTTTTTTCCTTACTGTTCTTGGGTTTCAGCTCTTCGTAATAGTTACCATCCTTCAACACCAACTGGATAATATCGGAGTCCTCGCTACTGATCAGTTCACCAGATTTGGCCTTGATAACCGTGTTGTTGATCGCTTGTTTGGTTTTCTTGTGGATGATCACATTGTCCAGAAATCGGTCTTGCTCTCCATATTTTCGCTCCACTTTAATGTTCATGCCCTCGCCGGTTCCTTCGAAATCACTAAACACCCCTTCCGTTATGGCCGCAGCGGGCTTTACCTTGGCAATATTACGCCTAAGGTTGAACATCTTTTGTTCAGATTTTGGGATGATGTTGTTCGCAAAGAAGAAAGTGACAACGCCCAGAAAGAGCACAAAGACGATCAAACTTCGCATCCCGCGCTGTAACGAAATCCCGGATGCCTTCATGGCAGCGAACTCGTAGTTTTCCGCAAAGGTTCCAAAAGTAAGTATAGAGGACAAGAGCACCGTCAGTGGCAGCACTTTATCCACCAGGGTTGGGATAAAGTAAAAAATGAACTTGGCAATAATCACTATGCCAAGTCCTTTTCCCGCCAAGTCATCTATAAAAAGCCATATTCCTTGAAAAATGAATATGACGATAAGGATGCAAAAGGAGCTAAAGAAATTATAGAGAAACCTATATAATATATACCGGTCAAGTATCTTCAATGCCTAGTTTCTTATGATGTAATACCCGTCGTCCTCGTATTTTTTCGCGTTAAAGGTAAACAGTGTACTTGACAATGGTTGGTTGGTTTTGAAAGAATTAACGGTAATCGTGGTTTTTGTGCTGTTCTTTCCGGTTTGGATAAGCTTGTAGATGTGTTTGGTGCCCATATCCACACCCAATAAGATGGACTTTATCTCGGTGTTGGAATCGATAGGGGTCAACTTCACATATTGTATTTTTCGTCCCCCTACATTTTGAAGGATATCCCAGGCATAGTTATGCCCCGACCTGTAAAAGGTCAACATTTTGGAAGGGGTAATATTGTTCTCGTCCTCAGCAATCGCGTCGATGGTCACCTCTTCATTTTCGGGAACGATGGTATAGACCTTGGAACCATCGCTCATGACCTGTGCGCCTAAATAATCCAGCAGATAGTTGTCTCCGCTGAGGGTTACATTTCCATTGGATTCCTGATTGAGGTTGGCCTCAGTATTTTCGAGACCGTAGCTAAAGTCTATATAGATGTTGTCATAGCTTGTTGCCTTTGCATATACCTCTTCCAAAAGCGCTTTGGCTTTGGAAGCATTCTGGGCGTTTGCTATAAATCCGATGGTAAAAAGTCCGATAAAGAGAAATAATCTTCTGAACATGGTATTATTTTGTTTCATTTTCCAATAATTGTTCCAGGGCAAATATGTCGGGGACCAAAACCTGTCTGGCCTTACTACCTTCAAAAGGCCCCACGATACCGGCGGCCTCCAATTGATCAATGATTCTTCCGGCCCTGTTATATCCTAATTTTAATTTTCGTTGGATGAGCGATGCGGAACCTTGCTGGGCATTTACAATGACTTCTGCCGCTTCTCGGAACATGGCATCCCTGTCCGCAATGTCATAATCAATCCCCGTGCCAGAATCCTCACCTACATACTCTGGCAGTAAATGGGCGTCTGGATAGGCTCGCTGTGAACCGATGTACTCCGTAATTTTTGCCACCTCGGGCGTATCCACAAAGGCACACTGCAGTCGGGTGACATCATTTCCTTGGGTGAACAACATATCCCCTCTACCAATAAGTTGGTCCGCGCCTTGGGTGTCCAAAATAGTTCTGGAGTCAATTTTTGAGGTTACCCGAAACGCAATCCGAGCGGGGAAGTTGGCCTTGATAATCCCTGTAATAACATTGACCGAAGGCCTTTGTGTTGCAATGATCAGGTGGATGCCAATGGCCCTGGCCAATTGGGCCAAGCGCGCAATAGGAGCTTCTACCTCCTTGCCGGCCGTCATAATCAGGTCGGCAAACTCATCGATCACCAAAACAATATAGGGCAGGAACTTGTGTCCGTCGTTCGGATTCAGTTTTCTCGCCTTGAATTTGACGTTATATTCTTTAATGTTACGGACCATGGCTGTCTTCAACAGCTCGTATCGGTTGTCCATTTCAATACAAAGCGAATTCAGGGTGTTGATTACTTTGGTATTGTCCGTGATAATGGCATCCTCAGAATCAGGGAGTTTGGCCAAGAAATGCCGTTCAATTTTGTTGTATAGCGTTAGTTCCACCTTTTTAGGGTCCACCAAAACAAACTTGATTTCTGCCGGGTGCTTTTTATACAAGAGCGAGGTAATCACTGCGTTCAATCCTACGGATTTACCTTGCCCGGTAGCCCCGGCCATAAGCATGTGCGGCATTTTGGCCAGATCCACGACAAAGGTTTCATTGCTGATGGTCTTTCCAAAGGCAATGGGCAATTCCATCTCGGCCTTTTGAAACTTGTTGGAAGCGATTACCGAACGCATGGAGACCACAGAGGCATTTTTGTTGGGCACCTCGATACCGATGGTACCCTTACCTGGAATCGGAGCAATTATCCGAATTCCTAAGGCTGCCAAGGACAGGGCTATATCGTCTTCAAGATTTTTGATCTTGGAAATCCGGACTCCTGCCTCTGGAACAATTTCGTAGAGGGTAACAGTGGGCCCGATAGTGGCCTTTATTTGGGCAATACCGATCTTATAGTTTTTGAGGGTACTTACAATTCGGTTTTTGTTTTCCTCGAGTTCTTCTTGGTTGATGGTAATGCCACTTGCGGCCCCATGGGGTTCCAAGAGGTCAATGATCGGGAATTTGTAGTTGCCCAATTCCAACTTGGGGTCGAATTCCCCAAAATCCTTCACCAATTTCTCCGCCTTGATGTCCTTCTCTTCCTTTTCCTCTTTTACGGCCTCAACCTTTAGGTCAATTTCGGGTTCTTCTTCGGGTAGGTTAACATCCAATCCAGCTTCCGGCCTAAGAGGGGGGATGTCCTTTTTATGGGTGTAGGTATCAACGAGTACAGGTTCCTCTTCGGCACTTAATTCTATACTGTTTTCAGTGGTGTCCACAACCGGAGTAGGGGATTCCTTCTTTTTAAAATCCGATTTCAGGCTTTCCCTTTGCTTCCTAAAATAGTTGCCGATACCTTCTGGGCTAAAGTTGAATAGCCGAACCAAAATGACCGTCAGCATAAAGAGCAAGATCAAGAAGACGCCAATTTTGCCGGTGTAATCTTGGAGAAAATCGTTCATTTCGTAGCCGATAAGACCCCCTAAAAGCGGTTGCTCCGTAGCAAAGAAACCAAGCGCACTGGAAACCCAGATGATTCCAATCAATCCCCAAATCCATTTACCCACAAGTCCTCTTCCGTTCAATCCCAAAAAGAGATAAAGCCCGGTAACGGCCAGGAGTAAAGGGAAAACAAATGAAGCCAAGCCGAAACCTTTGTACATGAAAAAGTGACTGACTGCGGCCCCAAACTTGTTCAGCAGATTGCTGGCCTGTTCATTACGGTCCCTAAATTCGGAAAGCAGGCTTTGGTCTTCCTGCCAAGTAAAATAGTAGGACATAAAGGAGAAGAACAGGGCAATACTGAACACAATAAGGAGACTGCCCAAAATAATCTTGTTTTGTTTGGACGGCTTAAGTGATACTTTTTTTGTGGCGGATTTAGGTTTGGATTTTGTCCTCTTCTTTGCCATGCAATTGATTAATAACGGGGCTAATTTACAAATTTACGTTGCTTGCGTTGGATACGGATGTCTTTAAACGAATTTAGGTATATAAATAATCATTCCCACGATGCAGGCAATAATGGATACTATCATAACGGCTCCTGCGGAGATATCTTTTATGAAACCGATTTTTGGATCCTCGTTGGGTTGGATATAGTCCGAAATTTTTTCTACGGCTGTGTTCATTCCTTCAATGCCCATGACCAAACCTATGGAAAGGAGCTGCGCCATCCATTCCAAATTTGAAATTTCAAAATAAAAACCGGCCGCGGTCATCAGCAGGGCGATTACAAATTGGATTTTGATGCTGGCTTCGGTCCGTAACAACAGAAATAGCCCTTTAATGGCATAACCAACACTTTTTATCCTATTGATGAAAAAGGAATCCTTAGGCATCCATCAAGGCTTCTAAAGCAGCTTTGTAATTGGGTTCGTTTCCGGTTTCTGGCACTTGCTCGGTATACAATACGGTTCCGGATACATCCAGAACCACCACACATCGGCTCAACAAGGATTCAAAGGCAGAATCGGCGAACGTCAGACCATAAGCTTGACCAAAAGCCCCTGTTTTATAATCGGAAAGCATCTCCACATTTTCGATGCCCTCTGCGCCGCAAAATCTGTTCTGGGCAAAGGGAAGATCCTTGGAAATGCAGAGTACTTTGACCCCAGGCAGTTCAGCAGCTTCCTCATTGAACTGCCGGACAGATTGCGAGCATGTTCCAGTATCCACACTCGGAAATATATTCAAGATTACCTTGTTTCCCTTATAGTCTTCCAGTGTTTTGGTGGACATATCGGATTTGGTAAGTGTAAATGAAGGTGCCTGTGTTTGTATTGCGGGAAGGTTCCCGACCGTATTGGCGGGATTCCCACCAAGTGTTATTGATGCCATATATAAAATTTTAAGAGGGATGAAATTACTAAATAATCCAGAGCAGCCCGTAAAAAAGAAAGCCCATTTGAAAAATCTTTCAAATGGGCCATTCCAAGTTATTTTTAAAGGCTTGTTCCAAGACCTCCTTTGAAGCAACCCTAGAGCCCTAATTGGCGTGTTTTGATAGGTATTCAGCCACCCCACTACGATCAGCGTTCATAGCTTCTTCCCCGCTGTTCCAGTTTGCAGGGCAAACCTCGCCTTTTTCCTGTACATGGGAATAGGCATCTATCAACCTGAGGAATTCAGAAACGTTTCTGCCCAAGGGCATGTGGTTAACACTTTCGTGGAAAACAGTTCCTTCTTCATCAATAAGGTAGGTAGCCCTATAGGTAACGTTGTCACCTTCTACGGTAAAGACTTTGGTTTCCTCATCGTATTTTTCGTCGGTAATGTCCAAAATACCTAGGGTGGAAGCAAGATTTCGGTTGCTGTCTGCCAACAATGGATAGGATACGCCCTCAATTCCACCGTTTTTCTTAGGAGTGTTCAACCAAGCAAAGTGAACCTCAGCCGTATCGCATGAAGCTCCAATGACCATGGTATTTCTGTGGTCGAATTCTTCCAGTGCCTTTTGGAAAGCGTGTAATTCCGTTGGACATACAAAGGTGAAATCCTTTGGATACCAAAACAGGATTATTTTTTTATTGGACTCTTGGGCTTTTTTTAGCACATTCAATTTGAATGTGTTCCCGGATTTGTCCATTGCATTTACCTCTAAGTTTGGAAATTTTTTACCTACGAATGTCATTATCTATGTGTTTGTTTTTGGGTTGACAAATTTAGCTCTTGCACATCAATACTTATTCTTTTTTGAATCATAATTTGCCGACAAAAACACGTATTTCCATTTGCATAAAAAAGAAGTGAAATTATTGAGTGAACTAAAAAAAAAGGGTACGTAGAAAGATGAACTGATAATGAATCAATCGTTTTGCTGAATATTTTTTAAGCAGGTTAATGTTGAACAAAGCATAAAATAATCCCATGTTCTGTGTATGCCAAATTGCATTGAATGCCGATGGGTTTCGGCAACCTTATCGGTTCCAAAACACTTGATTTTGCACCCTGTTTGTGAATACCCCATTATTTTCTTGTAATTTGATTCAGTGTTCTGATCATAACCAAAGGTGAATGTTACGGTTTACGGCCAAAAGACGGTTTGCACAACTTTTTCCAAATGCACTACAGTTTAACACTAAAGAAATACAAATCTAGATATGCGTAACTATCAAAAAGGGACTACGGGTCAAAGTCTTGTTTTAGGATTATTTAAGGCTTCCCTGCTTATTTCCATTTTAAGTTTTATGGTTTCCTGTGGGGAGGAGTTTTCCGGGCCTATTACGGATCAAATCACCATGAACGATATAACCCTTCCGGAAGGTTTTGAAATAGAAAAATTATATAGCCCTGGTGAGCGTGAGCAAGGATCTTGGGTGAGCATAACCAAGGATGATAAGGGACGTTTGTATGCCTCTGACCAATACGGAACGGTTTACAGGGTTACCTTACCTACTGCAGAAAACAATGTAGACAGCGTTGAGGTCAAAAAGATTGATATAAAAATTGGCATGGCGCAAGGTTTACTTTGGCATGAAAATATGTTGTACGCCATGGTAAACGCAAGTAGCAAAAACGACTTAAACATTGGAAGCGGTTTGTACAAAATAACCGATGCAAACAATGATGATGAGTTTGATACGGTTAAGATGCTTCGCGCATTTAAGGGTTGGGGAGAACATGGTCCACACAACATAACCTTGGCTCCAGACGGACAATCATTATATATGGTTTTAGGAAACCATACCGATATTCCTGAAGATATTGGAAGCGTTATACCCAAGAATTGGGGAGAAGATAATTTATTGCCTGTTATCAAAGACCCTAGCGGTCATGCAAATAACGTAAAAGCTCCTGGTGGTTGGGTGGTTAAAACTGATTTTGACGGCAAGGATTGGACACTTGTAAATGTAGGACTTCGAAATACTTTCGATATTGCTTTTAATCCCGATGGAGAATTATTTGGGTTCGATTCTGATATGGAATACGATATGGGAATGCCGTGGTATAGGCCTATTAGATTCTGCCATTTAACCAGTGGGGGCGATTTTGGCTGGCGTACAGGAACAGGAAAATTTGATGCTGAATTTCCGGACAATTTACCCAGTGTTGCAAATTTAGGACAAGGATCTCCAACAGGAGTTTTGGAAGGCGAAGGGTTGAAATTCCCAGCTTATTATCAGAATGGATTTTATCTATTTGATTGGAGCTACGGCACCATGTATTTTGCCAATTTGACACCCAAAGGAAGTAGTTATACCGCTGAAATTACCGAGTTTATTTCAGGAGTGCCTTTGCCGATGACCAATGGAATTGTAGGAAATGATGGCGCACTGTATTTCTTAACGGGAGGAAGGCGATTGGAGTCAGCTTTGTATAAAATAACCTATACCGGAAAATTAAATAATGAGGTTAAGCAGCCAACACCAAACAAATTAGGCGAAAAGGAAAGAAATCTTAGGAAGAATATTGAAAGTTATCAGACCATAAAAAGTCCTGGGCACATCGATTTTCTTGTTGAAAATTTGGATCATGAGGATAGATATATTCGATTTTCATCCAGAGTAGCTTTGGAAAATCAAGATGTGGATAAATGGAAACATAAAGTAGCTGAGGAAAAAAGGGTTTTAAGGAAAATTGCCTTAGCGATTGCCATAGCCCATCAGGGTGAGGACAGCGATAGAGTAGTGGCGTTACAAACCTTGATGGAATTGGATTGGACAGCTTTAACGGCACTAGAAAAGATAGACTTCGTAAGGGCTTTGGAATTATTGATGATACGAAGCAATCAAAATATTGATGCATCCTTAAAAGGGGAAATAGCTACTAAATTATTACCGGTTCACTTAAAAGAATCGGAATATCTCAATAGGCAAATAACAAAATTGTTGAGTTATCTCGATGCATCTGAAATTTTGGAGGCTACAATTTATAAAATGGAGCATGATACCATTACCGCCAATCTAAAATCAAATTATTTATCTGGTGATGTTACCCAAAGAAGTGATCAGTATGGCAAGGATGTGGAAAACATGCTCAAAAATATGCCCAATCAGCAAAATATCAGCTATGCCAAAAGTCTGAGCGAGGTTAAATCTGGTTGGACAAAGGAATTACGGGAACGCTATTTTAGATGGTACAACAGAGCATTAAAAAAGTCTGGAGGTAAACAATATGCAAATTTTATAAAAGCCATTCAGCGCAAAGCCTTGGTAAATGTTCCAGATGGGGAAAGGGCCTATTTTGAGTCCTTGGCAAGTGAATCCATGAACCAACAAGCAGCGTTGATGAAAAATGTTAGAATGCCAGAAGGTCCAGGAAAAAACTATACCGTAGCACAGGTTGAAAAAGCATTTACGGAAAATAAAAAGGACGCAGACTTTGCCAATGGAGAAAACTTTTATAGGGCATCATTATGCGTTTCATGCCATAGCATAAAAGGTGTTGGAGGCAATTCAGGGCCTGAATTGACACGAATAGGAACCCGCTTTACAATTAAAGACATGGCAGAGGCCATTGTGAATCCTTCAAAAACGGTTTCAGACAGATATCGAAACACTATTTATCACTTAAAAAATGGCAATACCGTTATAGGAAGGCTAGTAGAAGAAAGAGACGACGATATTATCGTAAGTATAAATCCATTCTCTCCCGATATTACAAGTACCATAAAAAGAACGGATATCGTTAAAGTTGAAGAATCTATACAATCTGCAATGCCCGCGGGTTTAATAAATAGATTAAACGAGAAAGAACTAAGTGATCTAATTGCCTTTTTGATAGCAGGCGGGGACGAGAACAATAAAATTTACGACTAGCTTTCGGAATCAAATAAAATGATCAAAACACTTTTGCTTATAATGCGTTTTATTTCGTGCTAAGTTGCTTGATTTTTATTTTGAAGGCCGCAAAGAGCAATGTCATAAAAGGGCTTAGCCAATTGAAAATGGCGAAGACAAAATAATCCACTACGGGTACGCCCAATACACCGCTGTGGTAAGCACCACAGGTGTTCCAAGGCACAAGTACTGAAGTTACCGTACCGGAATCCTCCAAGGTCCTACTGAGGTTTTCAGGTGCAAGTCCACGCTCCTCATAAGCTTTGGAGAACATTTTACCAGGAACCACTAACGCTAGATACTGGTCAGAAGCCGTAACGTTCAGGGCCAAACAGCTACCAACGGTGCTGGCAAATAGACCAAAAGTGGTCTTGGCCATACTGAGCAATGACTTTGTGATTCGCTGTAGCGCACCAATCCCGTCCATAATGCCACCAAAAACCATGGCGCACACAATCAGCCAGATGGTACCCAACATGCCTGCCATACCCCCAGATGAGAAAAGGTCGTTTAGTGCAGGGTCCGAGGTTTCAATAGCAGTATCCACGGTGATCGCATTTAAAATTCCTTTGTATCCTGACTCAAAACTTAGGCTTGTCCCACCTCCAATGGTGGTGACCAAATCGGGTTGGAAAATCAATGCGAAAAGCCCACCTAGGAGAGTTCCAATTAAAAGAGCCAAAAGCGGTGGCGCTTTTTTTACGATTAAAAATATCACTACCAAAGGGACCAAAAACAACCACCCATTGATATTAAAGGTGGCGGCTACATTTTTAAGGATGGCGTCCGTATCTGCAACTCCAGAAGTATCTATGGTAAATCCGAGAATAATAAAAACCACCAAGGTTATCGAAATGGTTGGAATCGTAGTCCAACCCATATATCGAATATGGGAAAACAAATCCCCTCCTGCCATGGCAGGGGCGAGGTTTGTTGTGTCACTCAAGGGAGACATTTTGTCTCCAAAATATGCGCCGGAAAGTACGGCTCCTGCAGTCATTCCCAAAGAAATTCCAAGAGCTTCCCCGATACCGATCAAGGCAATTCCCACGGTTGCAGCCGTGGTCCAACTACTTCCTGTTGCAATGGAAATAATGGCACAAATAATAACACATGCTGCCAAAAATATGGTGGGATTCAAAATTTGAAGTCCATAGTAAATCATGGCGGGAATAATGCCGCTGATCAGCCAAGTTCCGGACAAAGCCCCCACCAAAAGTAAGATGAGCAAGGCACCTGTTGTAGATCGAACATTTTCGGCTACCTCAGCCAGCATTTGCTTGTACGAAACATTATTGAAGAATCCAACAATGGCCGCGACAGCCCCTCCTAAAAGTAGGATGAATTGGTTGGAGCCACTCAGCGCATCATCGCCAAACACATAAACGTTATAGGCCAACATGGCCACCAAGGCGAAAACCGGGATTAGGGCTTCCCAAATATTGAGTTCTTTGTTTTCTACGATGTTTTCTGCTTCTCTATACTTGGGTTTTTGGGCTTTTTCCGCCATGTAGTCTGGTTTTGTTAACGAGTAATATTACGACATTGCATCCTGTTCTGCAAACAATGTGGGCAAGGGGCTTTTATACCAGTACTTTGCCTGTTTGCAAAATTCCAAGGCGTTCCATACACGAACGCATGGCCATATAAGTTTTGTGAATATCGTTGTCCAAACCAATGGAGAAGCGTATCAATCCCTGAGACAATCCCAGTGCTTCCTGCTCGTCCAGCGGTATCTCTGACGAAGTGGAGGTTCCGGGTGCACTGAAAAGTGTCTTGTAGAATCCGAGGCTAACCGCCAAGTACCCAAGTTTTTCACGCTGCATCAACTCCATCAAGGCGTTGGCCATGTCCAGGGAGCCAACATCCAAAGTGAGCAAACCGCCATAACCAAATTCCGGATTGTATTGGGAGGTCATCACCTGATGTCCCGAATGGGATTCAAGACCGGGATAAACAACGGTAAAACCATCGTTTTCAAATTGATGCGCTAGGTATTCGGCATTTTCGCTATGCTTTTTGATACGGATATGTAGCGTACGCATATTTTTAAGGATGGATGCTGCACGGAGACTATCGAGCGTTGAACCCAACAACATACCGGCGCCATCGTTTACATCCTTTAGACTTAGACAAAATTCCTTGGATGCACATACAGCTCCAGCTACACAGTCACTGCTGCCGTTGATGAATTTGGTAAGGCTGTGCACCACAATATCCGCTCCTAGTTTGGCCGCACTGATGGATAGTGGGGAAAAGGTGTTGTCCACCACGAGAGGGATCTCAAATTGTTTGGATAGTTTGGATAAGGCTGCAACATCGGCTACCTCAAGCAATGGATTGCTGATCGCTTCACAATACACCATCTTTGTTTTTGGGGTGATGGAGTTTTCCACGACATCCAATTTGGTAATATCCACGAAGGAGGCGGAGATATTGAATTTTCTCAAGAAATTTTTCAATAGGGCATAGGTTCCCCCGTAAATGGTTCGGCTACAAACAATGTGGTCACCTGCATCACATAATTGGAGTATGACTGCACTAATCGCTCCCATTCCACTGGCATAGACGTTGGCTGACTCGGTACCTTCCAATTGGGCCATGGCTTCCCCCAAATAGAGATTGGAAGGGGAGGAGTGCCTACTGTACAAGTAGCAACCTTCGGTATTGCCCTCGAAGGTATCGAACATGGTTTTGGCCGACAAAAAGGTATAGGTGGATGAATCTGAAATAGAGGGATTAACACCTCCAAACTCTCCAAAATACTGTAAATCTTGGATTTGATCTGAAGCTTTATATTTCATTAGGTAAGTTTTGCAGTAAAATTACCCTAAACAAGAAAAAATGTCAATAATTATTTAGATTAATGGAACTTAGCTCTATATATAGCTATTATTTAGAATATTATTCTAAATTTATCGTTTAATTAATTGAAAACATGAAAAATTGTCGGTATGGAATTGGATGACCTTGATAAAAGACTAGTTAATCTACTGCAACAGGATTGTAAAAAAACCACCAAGCAGTATGCGGACAGCTTAGGGTTGTCCAAAACTGCGGTATACGAGCGTATTCGAAGATTGGAGCGAAATGGCGTCATCACCGATTATGTGGCTCTCGTTGACAAAGAGAAAACACATCGAAATTTTACTGTCCTCTGCCATATACGCTTGGCGCAGCACATCAAGGAAAATGTACTCCGTTTTGAGCGGGAGATTCTAAAATTGGAGGAGGTTTCCGAATGTTTCCATGTGAGTGGGGACTACGATTATATCTTAAAGGTCCATGTGGCAAATATGGCCAAATACCGGGAATTTATGGTTGCCAAACTTACTGCAATCAATAACATCGGGAGTACGCAAAGTTCCTTTGTTATCAACGAAGTCAAGCATAGCACGGCAATTTCTATTTAGCAAAGTTTAACGTAAATCGATGTTAAATAGGATTCCGGATTCGTGGGATATTCCTAATTTTTTGGTCAAATCAAGAAACGAACCACAATCAAAAAACATCTTTTTACTCATGAATTCGCGTACACGGGTTTTACTCACGGTGCTCTCCACGGTCATTGGAGGGTTATCCCTTATACTTTATACAACAATATCACATAACATTTTATTTAAAGGCTTAAGTTTTTGTACATCTACTATTCAAGAATTGTTTTTTGGAAGTACGGCATTTTTTCTTTCTGCGGTAATCGCTGGATTTATTTCGACTTTAATTGTCGTCAAGGATAATTTTTTGCCATTGTTTTTAATTTCACTTTTCATTATTGGAGAGTTCCTTGTTCTTACATCCAGCGGGCACTGGCATGGGCCAGTTTGGTTTGAAACCGGACTATATCTTTCCCATATTGGTGGTCTTTGGATTGGGTGCTATGGCGCCGTCAAGTTTCCTTTGGCCCCGATGTAATTCCGCTATAACGTTTTAAGATAGGCTGCCATTTTGTTCCTTGCGGTCTTGTCTGGGATTTTTCCCAGTCCAGCTCCCATATTGTCCAACATGTGGTGCGGTTTGGACGTTCCGGGGATAACGCAGCTAACCTCTGGGTTGGATAATATGAACTTCAGAAAATACTGCCCCCAACTATTGATATCCCACTCCTTGGCCCAAGGTGGAAGTAGTTTGCCTTTGACCAATCTAAACAAAGAACCACCCCCATAAGGTTGGTTGATCAAAGTGGCCACCTTATGTTTTTTGGCAGTTTCAAACAGGGATTTTTCAGCATGCCTAGACCGGATGGAATAATTAAACTGTACAAAATCAGGCTGTTCGGATGCCATAATGTGCTCCAAGGATGCATGGGCGGAATCTACATAATGGGTGATGCCCCAATAGCGTATTTTTCCTTGTTCTTTCCATTCTTTCAAGGTTTTCACATGGGTTTTCCAGTCCACCAGATTGTGGATCTGCATCAAATCCATTTGCTTTCTTCCCATTTTGGAAAGGGAGGAATCCATTTGGCGTATGCCCGCTTGTTTAACTGATGTCCACACTTTAGTTGCGTAGAATAACCGGTTGTGAAAAGTCAATTCCCGGGTCAGGTCGCCCACCACCCTTTCCGAGCTACCGTACATCGGTGATGAGTCAATAACCGTTCCGCCCAAGCTGTGCAATGTGGATAAAACTTGGGAAAGCACCTTGTGTTTTTCGGGAGAACTTCCCACATCGAAGGTTTGCCAAGTACCCAATCCCACAATGGGTAACGCCTCACCTGTTTTGGGAATGGGTCGTGTATGGATTTTCTTTTCAGATTCCAACATCCCGAACATTGGGTCTAGTGAGAGCCCTAAACCTGCCAACAAAGACAACTTCAAGGTGTCCCTTCTGTTATACATGTTTTTCATACATCTTGTCTTTTAAAGTTAATGCATTCTCTTTTTCCAATTGTGATTTCCCTAATCGAAAGCCAACCAGTCCCCATAAAATGGACAGGGGCACCGTCATAAAAGCGATAAATCCCAGACTCCATCCAATGGCGCTTACACCGGCAAAAATCCATCCGACCAAGGCATCCCCACCGCGATAAACCGCTGTGTCTATAAAATTCTTGGCCTTGTATTTTTCTTCAAAACCAGTCACGGTAAATAGGATTTCGCGCCCGGGCCGTAAGAGCATAAAATTTCCGGAACGATGCAAAACCATTAAAACTACGATAATGGGAAGGGTGGCATTTTGCCCTAAAAAAAATAAACCAATGGCCATCAAAAGCGGAATGGAAGTCAACACCAAAGGGAGCCCAATTTTTTGAATAAGCTTGGCGGTTAGGAAAAACTGCCCGAAAATGGCAATGGCATTGATTGTGAAATCCAGTTTGGAGAAGTAATCGATACGGTCTGCACTCTCGGGCAGTTCCTGTTCCACAATATGGGCCTGCTCAAAATATAATACGGTGGAGATGGAGGTGTAAAGGAGCACAAAACCCACAATGCCCAAAAGGTAAGGGGACCGGACCACCTGCCGAATCCCTCCAAATAGTTTCTTAAGCGTTACTGTTTTTGCGTCATCTTTATAATCGGAAACCTTTTCGGGTCGATGCTTTAGAATGAAATGAATGCAACAAAGTGCCATCAGTAGAAAAAATGCAGCCAGGAGTAGCAAAAGCCCGATAGAAAAATACCTGCCCACTACATTGGCAATCACGGGCCCTACAAGTGCTCCCAAGCTCCCACCAGCAGCAATTATCCCAAAGTATTTTTTGGAGGCCAAACTGCCAAATAGGTCCGCCATAAAACTCCAGAAGAGGGAAACCACGAATAGGTTAAATACGCTCAACCAAATAAAAAAAGTGGCCGCAATACCTTTGGATGGACCTTGGATGGTGAACAGGAGATAAAAAATCAAAATATTGGAGATGCAGAAACCATAGGCGTACAACAATATTTTGTCCACGGAATACCTACTTGCCAAAAAACCAAAAATGGGAACCACGGCCAGCATTGCCACAAAAGTTCCCGTAAAAAGCCACTGCATATTTACTGCCCCGTTTAGGATGCCCATCTCGTCCCTCAGTGGACGTAAAATAAAATAGCTACAAAGCAGACAGAAAAAATAAAGAGCAGACCATGCCACCAGTCGGGGAGTCTTGTCCTTGGATTGTGTTGGCGTAAACCCGAAAAAATTCTTGATGCCCATGGAAACCAAGATGGACATAGTAAACCAGCTGCACTGTGTTATTGATGAATAGCTCTGACGAATTTATAAATCGCTAAGCCGAGAGGTTAGCTTTTTGGAAGCCAGTAGGAGTGGTGCCAGTATTTTTTTTGAAGGCAGCGTTAAAGGAAGAAAGCGTGTTAAAGCCACAATCGTAGGCAATACTTGCGATTTTGGTATTTTGGTATTCGGGATTGATCAAGTACTGTTTTACAGCCTCTATTCGAAAAGTGTTCAAAAAATCCGGAAAGCTTTGTCCTAAGACTTGGTTGACCACATAGGACACCAAATACGGGGGTAACTTGGCAGCCGAGGCGACTTGGGCCATAGTGCAATTGGGGTTCAAATACAATTTTTGGGACAGCATAAGATTTTTCAATTTTAAGGCTGTTTGTTCCAACGCTGCTTGTGATAGCCTAATATTCTGATGGCTATCAATTGTGCGCGTTTTTAACAAGGATGGATTCTTAAAGAGCAAGAAGGCCAAAAAGTAAATCAAGGGAAGATATACCATTGGCCCCAACATATAGGGTGTTATACCCAAAATGTAGTTGGTAAAATACAGTAGTTGAAGGACAGCTGTTCCCAAAACCAGTGCAATCAGCCATATCTTGGCGATTTTCTTCAATTTAACACGGATGCTCCTTTGTCGAAAGAATCGAATCAGGACCGTTAGACCTGCTGCGCTATAAGCCAGTTGATGGAACAATAGCACATGATAGCCACCTGCATACCAAAATCCTTCTTCGGAAAGGTTGTTCATGGATAGGCATAAAAGAAGTCCTGGGACAAAATGTAAAAGATTCCATTTGGACCATTTTCTTCGGGATAAAAAGTACCATACATATAGCAACAGGGCAGGCCCGGATAAAGCATGGGCGGCAAATCCTAGATTGATCAACCAAACCGGTGTAACATCCATATACACCCAAAGAATGGATTTTGTAAGTCTTATGGTTATGGCTAAAAAGAACAGAAATAATAGCAGGTTCCTAAAATCCCGTTTACGTTCCAACAAACTGTGGATAGACATAAAAAGACTTTGGACCGCCCCGACCCCGGCGGCAAACAGCTCTATTTCGGTTTGTAATTTGAAGGTTCGCATAGGTGCAAAAGCAATTGAAATTAATCAAATTTCACGGTGCTGGAGTGGGCTTTAACATAAGATTGTTAGAATCCCTAACCTAGATAAATCAAATCCCAAAAAGAGAAGGTGTTTCTAAGAAACATCGTTATTTTTGTACCCAATATCAAAACGAAACAAAATCCCTAAGAAACTGATATGAATCAATATGATGTGGCCGTAATTGGCTCTGGACCTGGAGGCTATGTAGCGGCAATTCGCTGTGCACAATTAGGAATGAAAACCGCAATCATAGAAAAGTACAGCACTTTGGGTGGTACTTGTTTAAATGTGGGATGTATTCCGTCCAAGGCCATGTTGGATTCCTCACACCACTATGAGGACGCCGTAAAGCATTTTGAGGAGCATGGTATCGAGATTCCTGGAGAAGTCAAGGTAAACCTCCAAAAAATGATTGGAAGAAAGCAATCTGTTGTGGATCAGACCACAAAGGGCATCCAATTTTTGATGGACAAAAACAAGATTGATGTCTATCAGGGGGTAGGGAGTTTTAAGGACGCAACACATATCAATATTGATGCTGCAGACGGCAAGACAGAGACCATTGAGGCCAAACATACCATTATTGCCACTGGTTCAAAACCATCTACCTTACCTTTTATCACTTTGGATAAAGAACGAATCATCACATCTACAGAAGCCTTGGAACTGAAGGAGGTGCCCAAGCATATGATCGTAATTGGGGGAGGTGTTATCGGTTTGGAATTGGGACAGGTGTACAAGCGTCTTGGGTCTGAAGTTAGCGTGGTGGAGTTCATGGATCGGATCATTCCTGGGATGGACGGCGGACTTTCCAAGGAATTGATGAAATCCCTGAAAAAACAAAAGATGAAATTCCATCTTTCCCATAAAGTGAAGTCAGTGGAGCGCAAGGGAGATGAGGTAATTGTGAAAGCCGATGACAAAAAAGGCAATGAGGTTGAGTTCAAAGGGGATTACTGCCTTGTTTCAGTGGGAAGAAGACCTTATACAGATGGATTAAATGCAGAGGCTGCGGGAGTAAAGTTGGACGAAAGGGGAAGAGTGGAGGTGAACGAACACTTGCAGACCAGTGCATCGAATATCTACGCCATAGGCGACGTGGTTCGCGGAGCCATGTTGGCCCATAAGGCCGAAGAAGAAGGTACCATGGTAGCGGAGATTTTGGCCGGTCAGAAGCCGCATATCAATTACAACCTAATTCCCGGAGTGGTATATACTTGGCCGGAGGTTGCAGCAGTTGGGAAGACCGAAGAAGAACTAAAGGAAGCCGGGATTGAATTCAAAACTGGACAGTTTCCAATGCGTGCATTGGGAAGGGCCAGGGCCAGTATGGATATCGATGGTTTTGTAAAAATCCTAGCGGACAAGAACACCGATGAGGTGTTGGGAGTACACATGATCGGGGCTCGCTGTGCGGACTTGATCACGGAAGGGGTTACTGCCATGGAGTTCAGGGCTTCCGCCGAAGACATCGCACGGATGAGCCATGCGCATCCGACCTATGCCGAAGCGGTAAAAGAAGCTGCCTTGGCTGCCACGGAAGATAGGCCAATCCATATTTAGAAATCGAAATTATTTGACCGTTCGAAGTACACGGTTCAAAAATAGTTTCACCTTTAGGGAAACATCTTTGACGGCAGGTTTTGCGAATTGATAAAGCTCGCCACCCTTGATTTTTAGCTGTGCAATTCCGTTGGATAATTGCGCCTTGATTTCAATCTCGTGTTTGTTGTACAACAGTGCCAAATAGGTACACATAACCATAAATGCCAAGGCTCCGGCAATTACCACCGAAGGTGAAAGACTGTATTTAAAGAATCGATAGAGACCCATTCCCGTGAAGCTTCCATAGAGAATGATAAAGTGGATCACATAAATGGAAAGGGTACTCGCCCCAATCTTTAAAACCGTGGTGTTGGTCAAGAACTTTCGGATGATCATGAACACGGCAAAAACCACAAACACATCGCCCAATCGAATAAAGAGATAATTGTTGGACTGGATCAGGCTGAACAATTCAATTCCCGTTACCTGATGAAGGGACACAAACCCTAGGGAGGAATAGTAAATCAGGGATAGACCGACCAAGGTAGCGATAGCAATGGCGGTCGGGTACAAATATTTAAGGTCCCTGAACTTGGTGAATAGGACGGATAGGAATCCTCCAACTGTGGCATATCCCAACCAGGGAATTATGGTGAACACCGAACCGTTCGCCTTGGTGAAATAATTGGCGATCATTTCTGGCAAAAAGCCAAAGGACCATTGTTTGTATACAGGTTCAAACAAGAATAGCCCCAAGGTTATACCGAGCAATACGACAGGAAATACCCAGCTGCCCCTCTTTGCAGAAAAGAGGTACACCCCGACTACAGCCAAAATGGAAAGCCCAATACAATGTAGCACATCCACCAAATAAAAAGAGCCGTAAATATGTCCGCTTAAAAGACCAACAAAATTGGTGCGCAACAAATAGCCTATGAGCAGAAGTTGTAATCCTCGGCGGATTCCTTTTTTCACCCTTGGATTATCAAACCCTTTTTGCGGAACCCTAATCAATAAATAGGTAAAAATAAATCCCGATACCGTAAAGAAAACGGGAGCGGTGATGCCCCTAAAATAAAGCCAGGTTTTGAAAACCATGTTTTCCTTATCCCTAAAAATGGGATCCAACAGCCCATCAATGAAATGCCCTTGGAGCATCATTAAAATGGCCCAGGCCCTCATGGCGTCGATAAAGAACAATCTTGCGGACTTGGCTTTCATCTGGTGTACAATTACCCTATATACTTGCCTAACAGCAAGTTTGGACGTTTTGCGGGTCAAAATTAGACAAAATACTCGCATGGAATGGCGTTTTAGGGTATTTTAGCGAAACAATCATAGATTTTCCCGTATGGCTGCGATTTTAGCATTTGCAGGAAGCAATTCTTCCACTTCCGTTAACTTTAAATTGGTGCAGTACACCACTGCATTAATTGATGGACATGACATCCAGTTGTTGGACATGACCCGTTATCCCTTCCCTATGTTCAGCGAGGATGAGGAAAAAGAAAAAGGATATTCAAATTCTTTGGTGGAGTTGAAGAACGATATTGCAAAAGCCCAAGGTTTGGTTCTTTCCGTCAACGAGCACAATGGGAATCCTTCAGCCTACTTTAAGAATGTATTGGACTGGTTGTCCCGAGTGGACCGGAATTTCTTGGAAAACACAAAGGTCCTGCTTATGTCAACCTCACCAGGAAGACGTGGGGGGATTGGTGCCTTGGGGGTAGTGGAGGCCATGTTGCCGAGATTTGGCGCTGAGGTTGTGGCAACTTTTTCCTTGCCCTCCTTCAATCATAGTTTTGACGACAATGGCGTAATGGAGGCGGAGTTTGGGAAAGCCCTTCAAGCTGCATTGACCCAATTTTTGGAATCACTTAAGTAAATCCTATTGCGAGAGCAACGTTCGTTTCCCGTAGTTTCCTCCAAAAAATTCAAAAATGCCCTTTTGGAATGGTCCAGGCATTTTGAAAACGTGGCTTGGTTGGATAGTAATAATCATTCAGATTCCTTTGGAAAATTCGATGCAATTCTTGCTATTAACGGACAGAACGATAAGTCTGAAATTCCCATAAAAACCATCGATAAAACAGCTGATTTTATCGACAAAAGACAAGATTGGTTGTTTGGGTACATTTCGTACGACTTTAAGAACCAATTGGAAAACCTGTATTCCCATAACCATGATGGACTGGAATTCCCGGAGATCCATTTTTTTCAGCCCAGCAAAATCATCCTGCTAAGAGATGGGGAATTACAATTTTTGTACATGCCGTCAGTTTCGGATGACATCCCCCTAGATTTTGAGGCACTCCAAAAATTGTCCGGAGAAAGATCCCCGGCGGAGAGGGATCAACAATCGGTTCGAATAAAATTGCGCATACACAAGGATGCTTATTTTGAAAAAGCCAACCGTTTTTTACACCATATACAACGAGGAGATATTTACGAGGCCAATTTCTGTCAGGAATTTTATGCAGAGGACACGACAATTGACCCTTGGGAGACCTATAAAAATCTCAATCGAATTTCCACCCCGCCTTTTGCCTCTTTTTTAAGGTTGGAGGACAAGTATCTTTTATGCGCATCCCCGGAACGTTATTTATGCAAACGAGGGAGGAGGGTGGTCTCGCAACCCATCAAGGGGACGGCCCCGAGGGGAGAAAACGCCATGGAAGATATCCATCTGATGCAGACTTTGGAATTGGACATAAAGGAGCGGACGGAGAATATTATGATTACGGATTTGGTTCGGAACGACCTGTCCAAAAGTGCCCTTAAGGGAAGTGTGGAAGTCAAGGAATTGTGCAAGGTGTATCCCTTTAAGCAGGTGCATCAGATGATTTCCACCATTGTGTCTGAAGTGCCGGAAAACTTTAGTCCCATACAATTGATCAAGGATACCTTTCCTATGGGTAGCATGACGGGAGCTCCCAAGGTTTCGGCCATGAAAATCATTGAGGAACAAGAAGAGACCAAACGTGGGTTGTACAGTGGAGCGGTCGGTTATTTTGATCCAGAGGGCAACTTTGATTTCAACGTTGTAATCAGAAGTATCCTGTACAATGCAACCAAAAAGTACGTGTCCTTCTCCGTGGGAAGTGCCATTACCTCCAAATCGGACCCAGAACGGGAATACCAAGAATGTCTGCTCAAGGCCAAGGCCATGCGGAGCGTTTTGGAAGGAAGCTAAGGTTTATTGCTACTTTTGCCAGATGCTATCGGAATTTGAGGCACATATCAAAAATCATTTCCCATTTCTTCAGGGAAGACCTATCCTCATCGCTTGCAGTGGCGGTTTGGATAGTGTGGTGTTGACCCATTTGGCCCATAAGTTAGGGTGGGACATTACCTTGGCCCATTGCAATTTTAATCTGCGGGGAAAGGAAAGTGATGGGGATGAGGCCTTTGTCCGCGATTTGGCCAAACAACTTGGTGTGGGCGTCGAGGTAAAATCTTTTGAAACCTCAAGTTATGTGGAAACGCATCGGGGCTCCGTTCAAATGGGGGCACGAAGATTACGGTATGATTGGTTCAAAAGTTTGCTGGAAACTGGATCTTATGACTATGTGCTTACCGCGCATCATGCAGACGATAGCCTCGAGACTTTTTTGATCAACCTCTCCAGGGGTACGGGAGTGGACGGACTATCCGGAATCCCGGCCCAAAATGGCAAGATTGTAAGGCCCCTGCTTCCATTTTCCCGAAGGGAACTTCAGGATTTTGCAGCAACCCAAAATGTGGAGTGGCGGGAAGATAGCAGCAATCAAGAAACCAAATACCTCCGAAATAAAATTCGACATCAATTGGCCCCAGAGCTTAAGGGGTTACATCCGTCTTTTTTGGAGAATTTTAAAAGCACCCAAGAACACCTTCGGAATAGCAAAAATTTGTTGGGAATTTATACGGACCAGTTAAAAGCGCGCTTGTTCGAGGAAACGGATGGCCTGATACGGGTGAATACAAATCAACTGCTTCAATTGAAACCCCTGGAACCACATCTCTATGAACTCTTCAAGGAATTTGGATTTAGGGAATGGGATGACGTCAAAGGGTTATTGACAGCACCTAGCGGCAAGGAAGTACATTCCACCACACACCGGATGCTAAAGGACAGGGAGGATTTGATACTGGCAGAAAAGCATGAAAAGTCCAATCAAAACTTTTTGGTTTCTGCAAAGGAAACAGCTATAAAAACACCCATAAGACTTCAGTTTGAGGAAGTTAAGATAATGGGCCAAACGTCCAAACAAACCATTTTTGTTGATAAGGAAAAGTTAAACTATCCGTTATTATTAAGGAATTGGGAAAAAGGCGACTATTTTTATCCCTTTGGAATGCAAGGCAAAAAAAAGCTGTCCAAATTCTTTAAAGATGAGAAAATGGATGTCTTTTCCAAGGAAAAACAGTGGTTGCTGTGTTCCGGTGATGCTGTTGTATGGGTAGTGGGGCAAAGAATGGATGACCGGTTTAAGGTAGAACCTTCGACCCAAACGATATTAAAAATTACGCTGCTTTTATGAGAAAGTTGTTGTTACTGCTGACTTTTATCTCGTTCAGTTTTGGGCTCCAGGCACAAACGGACAAAGAACCAGCCATTTGGTCACATGAGGTCAACAAGATTTCAGATACGGAATACGAACTCGTTTTTGAGGGGATAATCATGGAAGGTTGGCATGTGTACTCCCAATACACGGCCGAAGGGGGCTCTCTGCCCAGTGAGTTTACATTTGAAGGGGCCGGCGAGGATTATGAGTTGGTTGGCAAAACCCTCGAAAGTGAAACCATTAAGGAATACAGTGATATTTTTGAAGTAGAGGAGACCTTCTTTAAAAAGGAGGCCATTTTCACCCAAAGGATAAAACTCCTCAATCCGGAGGTTCGGCAAATTTCCGTTAACTTATTTTATCAGATTTGTAAAGAGGTCTGCATCCCCATGGATGCTTGGTTCCAGGTTTCCTTGGATGGACAGGCTTTTTTGGGCTCATCGAGAAATGTCGATGAAGCGAGTTTGGCCATGAGCCAATCCTTAAAACTGGATCTGAAGAACAAAGAACTGCTTCAGCAAGGTGGTCTTACCGAGGCCAAGCAGAAATCAGGGCTTTGGATGATTTTTGGTCTGGGATTTCTGGGTGGGTTGATAGCCTTATTGACCCCCTGCGTATTTCCGATGATTCCCTTAACGGTCTCATTCTTTACCAAACAGTCGCAGCAAAAATCCAAGGGCATAACCAATGCCATGCTCTACGGTTTCTTTATCGTACTGATTTATTTTTTACTGAGTCTTCCTTTTCATTTGTTCGACTCCATAGACTCTCAAATTCTACAGAACATTGCTACCAATATTTGGCTCAATGTGTTCTTTTTTGCCATTTTCATCTTTTTTGCCTTTTCCTTTTTCGGATATTACGAGTTGACCTTACCTAGCTCTTGGGCCAATAAGATGGATGCAGCATCTTCCAAGGTTGGGGGAGGGCTGGGTGTCTTTTTTATGGCCCTGACCCTAGCGATTGTTTCCTTTTCGTGTACCGGACCTATTTTAGGCGGTTTATTGGGGGGAACAACCTTGACACAAGGGGATATGGCTAACAATTTGTCGGCGGGAATGGTAGGCTTTGGCTTGGCTTTGGCCCTTCCGTTTGGGTTGTTTGCGTTGTTTCCAACATGGTTGAATTCCCTACCAAAATCTGGTGGATGGATGACCACCGTAAAAGTAGTCTTGGGCTTTTTGGAACTGGCCCTTGCGTTCAAATTCCTGTCCAATGCCGATTTGGTGGGCTACTGGGGCATACTAAAGCGTGAGATATTCTTGGGAATCTGGATTTTGATTTTTGTCCTGACTGCACTATACTTATTTGGAGCTTTCCGTTTTCCACACGATGGACCCAAGCAAAAATTATCAATGGGAAGAAAATTTGTGGGAGTGATCAGTGCTGCCTTTTCGGTGTATTTGATTTTGGGTGTATTGAATATTGGAAATTTGAAACTGTTAAGCGGATTTATTCCCCCGGACTTTTACACCCTTGCAAAAAAGGAGACAGATTGCCCCTTGGGCTTGGATTGCTTTAAGGATTTTGATGAGGGATTGGCGTACGCCCAAGAAGTGAACAAACCTATATTGCTGGACTTTACCGGATGGAATTGTGCCAACTGCAGGAAAATGGAAGAATATGTTTGGAGCGACCCTAGTATTTATCCAGTCATCAAAAACGAATATGTCCTGATTTCCCTTTATACGGATGACCGCAAAGAGCTTCCTGAAGCTGAGCAATTTGATTTTAAGTACGATAGCGGACAAACAAAGACAATTTCCACGGTAGGATTAAAATGGGGAACTTTCCAGACCATTAATTTCAACGAAATCTCGCAACCCTACTATGTGCTGCTATCACCCAACTTAGAGATTTTGAACGAGGCGATGAATTATGCAGATGTGGAGGAATATGGACTATGGCTCAAATCGGGTCTAGCTACCTATCAATTATCCATGATTAAATAGTTATCACTCACTTTTGGTTTTAGGCTTTTTGCAAAATAGTGTACCTTAGAGTAACTATTCAATTAACCAAAACCCCCGTGAAGAAGCTAAAAAAAATACTTTTAGTACTGGCTAGCCTTGTTTTAATACTAGTAGTCGGTGCCCTTCTGTTTGTGCAAAGTCTTAAGCCTGATTACGATGGCACAAAAACTTTGTCAGGCATATCCAATGACGTCAAAGTTTATTTTGATGACTATGGCATTCCACACATTTATGCTGATAATGAAAAGGATGCCATTAAGGCCTTGGGGTATGTTCATGCACAGGATCGACTCTGGCAAATGGAACTGTTGCGCCGGGTAGCCAAAGGTCGACTTTCAGAAGTTTTCGGACCTGATTTAGTGGAGACTGACAAGTTTTTTCTTTCCCTTGGGATAGACGACAATTCCCTGCAAACAGTCTCTGAAATGGACATGGAGAGTGAAACGGTAGCCCTTGCAACTGCATATTTGGAAGGCGTGAATCAGTTTATAGCGGAGGGACCTACACCAATAGAATTTTATCTCACCGGATTAAAAAAGGAATCGTTCCATCTGAACGATATTTTGGATGCCATGGGGTATATGGCCTTTAGTTTTGCCATGGCCCATAAAACCGACCCTTTATTAACGGACATCAAAAATAATCTTGGAGAAAAGTACATTCAAGACATGGCCGTGTATTCCGACACCTCCACGGTTTGGATCAAGAACTACAGAAATGCCAAAACGGATAGTTTGGATGTCAATATCACGGCAGGAGTTTTCAAGGCTTTGGAAAAGTTGCCAGTTCCTCAATTTGAAGGGAGCAACAGTTGGGTAATTGCACCCGCAAAGACGAAGTCCGGAAAAGTAATCTTGGCCAACGACCCCCATATTTCGTATGCGCAACCTTCTGTTTGGTACGAAGCCCACATTAGTACCCCCACCTATGAAAAGTATGGCTATCACATGGCCGGGGTTCCGTTCCCCATGTTGGCGCACGATCGAAACTTGGCGTATGGCTTAACGATGTTCGAGAATGACGATATCGATTTTTACCAAGAACAAACGAATCCAGCAGATAGTACGGAGTACAAAACAGAAAACGGATGGGAAAAGTATGAATATGTCAACAAGGAAATCGAGGTAAAGGACGCTGACCCCGTTTCCTTTACCATTAAGAAGACCAGGCATGGGCCAGTGGTAAATAAGGTTGTGAAGGATATTGAGGGGGATACACCGATTGCAATGTCCTGGATTTATACCCAAAAGAAGAACGAGGTCATGGATGCTGTATACGAAATGAGCCATGCCGCTAATTTGGAGCAGTTTAAGGGGGCTTTGCCCAAAATTCATGCTCCTGGATTGAATGTGATGTATGGGGATGCTGAAGGTAATGTTGGTTGGTGGGCCACTGCACTGCTATACCAGATGCCAGATAGCGTATCTACCAAAATGATCATGGATGGGGCTTCCGGGAAAGACGAACCCATTCGCTATTTGGATTTTTCCGAAAATCCCTCGGCCATAAACCCGCCGTGGAATTATGTGTATTCCGCCAACAACCAACCAGATTCCATCGCTGGAATGCTGTATCCGGGATATTACTTGCCAGAGAACAGGGCGATGCGAATAGTGCAGTTGTTGGAAAGTAGGGATGGTTGGGACCGGGAGTCCACCTCAGAGATGATGTTGGATGCCACCTCATTGGTTAACCCCGCCTTGGTAACCGAATTGATCAAACTTTTGGACGTCACCCACTTAAATGAAGAGCAATTGGTGCAGGTGGATGCACTACGAAACTGGGATGGAACATATACGCTGGATGGTACCAATCCAACCCTTTACCATCGATGTGAATACTACGTGGTTAAAAACACTTTCCTTGACGAATTAGGTGAGGAAAAATTCAAACAATTCTTGGGTACTCATGTGTTTAAACGTCAGATTGCTTTTGGGGCCCAAATGAAGACTGGGGCATGGTGGGACAACATCCATACAAAAGATAGGGTGGAGACACGGGATGAAATTGTTCTTAAATCCTTTGCCGAAGCTTGGCAATCCTTGATTGACGATTTTGGTCCCGATGCCTCTCAGTGGACCTGGGACAAAGTGCATACTTTGGAACATCCGCATCCTATTGGGCAGGTGGAATCGCTAAGGAGCTTTTTCAATGTTGGACCCTTTCCGGTCAACGGGACAAGAGAGGTGATCAATAACATGACCTTTACGTATGATGGTTCGGGTTATCATAAAGTTAACGTGGGACCATCAACCCGAAGGGTGATAGACTTTTCAGATATTGAAAATAGTATCAGTATACTTCCCACTGGGCAATCGGGAAATCCTTTCAGCGAACATTATAAGGACCAAGCCGAACTGTTTGTGGAGGGCAAATTCCGAAAAATGATGATGAACAAGGAAGAAATCCAAAGTGGATCGTCATCAGTTCTCATTTTTGAACCCCAATGATTCAGATTCATTAGAAATTCTTTGTTAAAAGTCGTTAAAACACAAACAAAATATTTGTGATTTAACCATGTTCCTGAATATTCATGAATTTTTAACAAAAATTTAAAATTTATCACATTAAATGGTAAATTGGGTCAAGCTAATTCAAATAAAACAACATACCGCAATCATCAATCAAACAGCACGATGCTTTATTTCTTTCGGAACCCGTTAAGGGTATTGGTGGCTCTTGGATGCATTATATCTACTCATGCCCAAGATTCCCAAGAAGTTGACTACTACAACCATTTTGACCAGCAGATAGGCCTGGAAAACACGGGTCTGTACCAGGGGATAATCCATACGGACAAGTATAGGACCATTAATGAATACACCCAATATTATAAGAGCAGGGACTTTTTAAACGGCAGTGTTTGTTACGATGGCGAGTGTTACCACGAATTGGAATTAAAGTACGATGTCTTCGAGGACGAAGTACTTCTAAGACTGATCAGCAATGCCGGGGGAGGAACCTTGCAACTTTTTAAGGAAAAATTGGTTTCCTTTACTATAGATGGTGTAGACTTTATAAAACTGGACAATGAGCAGGCCCCGGGAATCAACGCATATGGCTTTTATGCAATAGCCTATCAAGGTCCACGCTTTACCCTTTACACGAAATACACCAAGAAAAGTTTTGACCGTAAGGACCGTAGTTCGCTCTACTATGAGTTTTTGGACGGACCAAGCGAACATGTACTGTTTTTTCAAGGGAAATACCATATTGTAAACACCAAAAAGGACAACATTTTGGTGTTCCCCCATTTAAAGAAGGACATAGATAAATTCTACAACCTGGCGAAAAGGCTTAGGAAATCAGACCCAGACGGTTTCCAGATAAGTCTAATGAAACGATTGGAAATTCTGTTGTCCCAACCTAAAAACACTTCCAAGTGATGAAGAAAATTTTGATTTCGTTCATGCTTATTTTAGGCATGCAACATGCTTTGGCACAAGATGAGATCCCAAGAATTTCCATATCCTTTACCAATGTTGATGTAATCGATGCGCTTAGTTCTATTGAGAGCAAAACCGATTACAGATTTTACTATTTGGAAGCTTGGCTTAAAGACATTAAGGTGACCGGTAGTTATCAGGATATGCAGGTAAGTCTAATTTTGGACGACCTCTTCAAGAACACCGTGCTCAATTTTTACATTGCAGAGGACAATAAGATATTCTTGCTTCAAAATAACCAGATCTACGAATCCCTGCCAGAAGATTTCTTTGGAAAGAAGGATGAAATAGAGGATGATGGTCCCAGTTATGACGACATCCAAGATTTGGGCCCCTTATTTGTCAATACTGAGGATTCCGGGGTGTCCAGGGGAATGCAGGTCATCAAGATTGGAAAGGAAAATCGCAATAACAGGCAAAGAACATTTACCTTAAGTGGAAAAGTGACCAATGCGCGAACGGGGCAGCCGATTCCCGATTTGGCCATTATCGTGGAGGGCAACGACGAAGGAACCTCTACAAATGCGAGCGGGAACTTCAGTTTGCAACTGCCAGTGGGGGAGAACATCATTAGAACGCAAGGTCTGGGTATCCAAGATTCCCGAACCAAGATCATACTTTACAACAACGGAGTTTTCAATTTTGAGCTTAACGAAAGTGTTGAGGCCTTGGATGAGGTAGTGGTCCAAGGGAATTTGGATAGGAACGTAGAGACCGCCCTGACCGGGGTAACCCTGATCGAGGTGGAGAAAATTAAAAACATTCCCCTGGTCTTGGGCGAACGGGACATCCTAAAAGCGGCCGTTACCCTACCGGGTATTACCACAGCAGGTGAAGGAGCAGCCGGTTACAATGTTCGTGGTGGAAGAACGGATCAAAACCTGATTTTATTGGATAATGGGGTCATTTACAACCCCTCCCACTTTTTTGGAATCTTTTCGGCGATCAACCCGTTTACAACAGGTTCGGCTGAAATTTACAAGGGAAATATCCCGGCTGAATTTGGGGGAAGGCTATCCTCTGTGTTCGATATTGAGACCAAAGACGGGAATACCCAGAAATTTTCCGGGGAGGCTTCCATAGGACCTGTAACGAGTAATATTGTTTTGGAAACTCCTGTGGTGAAGGATAAATCAGCCCTTTTGGTGGGCGGTAGAGCCACCTATTCCGATTGGATCTTAAAGGCTTTGGACGACGAACAGTTGAACAACAGTACGGCTTCCTTTTTTGATGTGGTTGCCAAATACAACCATACTATAGACGATAAAAACGAAATCAAGGCCACAGGTTATTTTAGCCGGGATGAGTTCAGCATCACTTCGGATTCCATTTTTGACTATAGCAACCGTTTGGTTTCCCTAAGTTGGGATCACAAATTCAGTGAAAAAACAACGGGTAGCCTAAATATATCCAACAGTGAATACAAGTTTGGAATCGAGTTCGACGGAACCTCGAACGACGATTTCGACTTGGGCTACAAAAACAACGAGACGGAGGTAAAGCTAAAGATGAAGTATCTCCATAGCGACAAGCATAAGTTCGATTTTGGGTTGTCCAGCAAGCTTTATGTGGTAGACCCAGGAGATATTGTGCCATTGGGTCCTGATTCGGAGGTAACCTCCCTTGTAATTCCCCAAGAAAAGGGACTGGAATCGGCGATATTTGCTTCGGACAGTTATGAGGTCAATGATAAATTGTTGATAGACCTTGGCCTCCGCTATTCGTTTTATGCCGCCTTGGGAGCTTCCTCACAACGAATCTACCAGGACAACGCGCCTAGGAACAATGGTACTTTCGTGGAAACCCAGGATTTTGACAATAATGAGGTGATTGAAACCTTCGGGGGCCCAGAGGCAAGAATATCGGCACGGTACTTTCTTAGTCCGGACTTTTCTATCAAGGCCAGTGTCAACAACGCCTTTCAATACATCCATACCCTGTCCAGCAATACCACGGTTTCCCCAACGGATACATGGAAACTCTCGGATTTGAACATCAAGCCCCAAGAGGCCTATCAAGGTTCCCTGGGATTGTACAAGAATTTCGAAGGGAATATGTACGAACTCAGCTTGGAAGGGTACTATAAAAAGCAAACCAATCTTTTGGACTATAAAGTAGGTGCCCAGCTACTACTGAACGAAGCCATTGAGACCGAAGTTATCCAGGGGGATGGAAAGGCCTATGGGGTGGAGTTCCTGCTTAAGAAGAATGATGGTAAACTAAATGGGTGGATTGGATATACCTATTCCAGGTCCTTTGTAAAATTGGATAGTGAATTTGGTGAGGAAAGGGTGAACAACGGGGAGTTCTTCCCGTCCAATTTTGATAAACCGCATGATATTAGTGTGGTGGCCAACTACAAGTTTACCAAAAGGTTTAGCGCCTCGGCCAATTTTGTTTACCAAACGGGAAGACCTGTAACGTTTCCTATTGGAAGTTTTGCCTTTAACAATTCGGAATTTGTGTTTTATAGTGATCGTAACAAATTCCGGATTCCGGATTACTACCGACTCGATTTGAGTTTTAATATGGAAGGCAATCACAAAATCAAAAAATTTGCCCATAGTTTTTGGAGTTTCTCCATCTATAATGTCTTGGGAAGGAACAATCCATATTCCGTGTTTTTTGTAACCGAGGATGGGGAAATCAATGCTTATCAAAGCTCTATTTTCTCTATTCCAGTGCCAACAATTACGTATAATTTCAAATTCTAACAATGCTAGTTGCTCCAAGGGACTTGGGAACACTGTTTGCTTTTGGCGTGATGTTGACTTCATCATGTGTGGAGCCTTTTGAAGTAGATTCAGGAGAATTTTTGAGTGCCCTGGTAGTTGATGCAACCATTACTGATGAGATGGGCAGGCAGTCCGTATATCTTTCGTATACCTACAATTTTGAGGAAGAGCCCGAAGGTGCAACAGGTGCATTGGTTAAGGTTGTGGAAAATGGAACCAATGAGATACTTTTTACAGAATCGGCACCTGGAGTATTTAGGTCACAGCAAGAATTTGCTGCACTGCCCGGGAACAGTTATAAACTTGAAATCGTTACTGGGGATGGATCATCCTATAGTTCGCAAAGCAACGAACTACCCCAGCCTGTGGAATTGGACAGCGTTTATGCAGCTCGAATAACAAGCAATTTGGGTGAAGAAGGCATCGCAATTTTTGTAGATAGTTTCGACGCCACCGGGAATGCCCAGAATTTTAGATACGAATACCAAGAAACTTATAAAATCATCGCTCCGGAATGGAATGATTTTGATTTGTTGAGTACAGGGGTTGATTGCGGGGTGGACGTTATTCCCAAAACCACGCAAAACCGTATTTGTTTTGCGACCAATTATTCCAACGAAATTATTTTGACAACCACCGCAGACCTTAATGAAAGTAGGGTGCAAAGGTTTATGGTGCGATTTATGGACGATAACAACTATATCATTTCGCATCGCTATAGCATCGAGGTGACACAGTACACCCAGTCCAATGATGCCGCATCTTACTATAGTTCGTTGGACCAAATTTCAAGTTCTGAAAGTATTTTTTCAGAAAGTCAACCCGGTTTTTTGGTGGGCAATGTTGTTGCGGATGGAGACCCGAACGAAAAAGTGTTGGGCTACTTTGAGGTTAGTTCGGTTTCCAAGAAGCGTATTTTCTTTGACTATGAAGATTTTTATCCAGGAGCGGATTTACCAGATTATGTTAACCCCTGCCTGGCAATTGCGCCTAAGTTAATAAGTCAAGGTGGAGCTCGTTGCGTGTTGAGTGCCATGGTCGAAGCGAATCAGGTGAGTTACTTGAATGTAAATGACGACCCACCATTTGAAGAAGGGCCATATTTGGTGGTCCCGCGCGAATGTGGGGATTGTACGGTTTTAGGCAGTAACACAGCCCCCGAATTTTGGACAGAATGATTAATATGAAAATAATAACCCACAGGATTGGAGTTTTTGTGCTGACAGCCACCTGGCTGTTGGCATCCAGCTGTATTGAACCCATTGATGTGGTTTTTGAGGATTTTGAAAGCGCCATAGTAGTGGAAGCGACCATAACGGATAAAATGGAGGTCCAGCGCGTTTTTTTGACCCGTACTTTTGAATTTGAGGATGAGGGCCCTCTCGCTGAGCGCAACGCGAATGTTACCGTGACCGGAGGAGGAAACACTTTTGTTTTTACAGAAAGTTCCCCAGGGGTATATCTTTCGCAGTTACCCTTCGCAGCCCAACCCAGTACACCCTATCAGTTGTCTGTCCAGACCCAGGATGGTAGATCGTATAGTTCTTCCGAAATGACACTGACCCGTGCCACCCAAATAGACGATGTTCGGGTGGAGCGAATCACAAACGATTTTGGAGTGGAGGGTATTGCCGTATTGGTCGATAGTTTTGATCCCAGTGGAAGCTCAGTGAACTATCGCTATCAATATGAAGAGACCTATAAGGTCATTGCCCCGTTTTGGAACCCTACCGGATTGGAAAAGGTTCCCGCGGCCGAAGCTGAGGTGCTTTGCGAAGTGCGATTGATTCCGGATACCGTTTCCGAACAGATTTGTTTTACCACTGAGTATTCCAATGCCATCATTCAGACCAATACCAGCGATTTAAATGAAGACAGGGTAAGCAATTTTATGGTTCGTTTCATTCCGCGGGATAAACACATCATATCACACAGATACAGTATTTTGGTACGCCAATTTGTACAATCGAATTCAGCATATAATTTTTACGAAACCTTGAACGAGTTTTCCGGTAACGATAGTTTCTTTTCCCAGACCCAACCCGGTTTTTTGGAAGGGAATATTGGCTCAGATACCAATGCGGAGGAAAAAGTTCTGGGCTATTTTGATGTGGCCTCTGTACAGGAACAACGCATATTTTTCAATTATGATGACTTATTTCCAGGAGAGGACTTGCCTCCCTATGTGGATCCCTGCTCACCCGCTGCACCTATTTTGGTGACACCGGGATTGCCCCCAAGATGTGTTTTGAGCACTATGGTGGAGGAGAATTTGGTAAGATATGTGGGGAATAACGACAGCCCGGATCAGAATGAAGGCCCTTACTTAATTGTACCTAGGGTTTGTGGCGATTGCACAGAGATTGGTAATGCCACAGCACCCGAATTTTGGATTGAGGAATAGTATATGAAACAGAATTTAATTCAAATAAAATATAGATTGTTCGTGGCCTTTATTGTGGTCAACCTTATGGGGTGTATTGAGCCGTTTGAAGGGGAATTTGTGGATTTTGAGAGCGCCTTGGTGATTGAAGCGACCATTACGAACGAAGTTAAAAACCAACAAGTGATACTTTCACGTACATATGAGTTTGATGCAGATGGCCCCATTGCCGAATCGGGTGCCACGGTTAGGCTGTCGGCCGGAGGTAACACTTTTGATTTCCAACACACAGGAAATGGGGTATACCTATCTGACCAGGTCTTTGCTGCCCAATCCGGAGTGGACTATCAATTGGACATTACCACTAGGGACGGAAGGGGTTACAGTTCGAATATTGTCCAAATGTCGGCAGTAACCTCACTGGACGAAGTAAGGGCAGAAAGGATTACCAGCGATTTTGGGGAAGATGGCATGGGCATTTTTGTGGATAGTTTCGACCCCTCGGGAAGTTCTAAAAATTACCGGTACGAATATGTGGAGACCTATAGGGTAATAGCGCCCACTTGGACTCCGACATCGCTGGCTGGGGACCCGGAAGGGGGTTGTAACGTCATAAAAGTTCCCAATACCACCGATGAGCAGGTGTGCTATCCCACGGATTTTTCCAATGCCATAGTGCTCACATCCACCGAAGACTTGGATGAAGACCGGGTTAACAATTTTATGGTTCGATTTATTCCAAGGAATAACTATATCATTTCCCATAGATATAGCATTTTGGTCAGGCAGTTTGTGCAGTCCAATGAGGCCTTTACCTTTTTTGAGACTCTAAATGAACTCTCGGGCTCTGAAAGTTTATTTTCCCAGACGCAACCAGGATTCTTGGAGGGGAATGTTTTTTCCAAGGAAAGTGAGGAAGAACGCGTACTTGGATTTTTTGATGTAGCCTCGGTCGATGAGAAACGCCTCTTTTTCAACTATGATGATTTTTATCCCGGGGAGCGACTCCCACCTTATGTTGTGGATTGTAATCCGAGCGCCCCGCCCATAGTTTCTATGGGTGGTACATGCGTTTTACGCCCCATAATTGAAAGTGGCCTGGGTGTTTACGTAGCTGATAATACACCACCTGGAGCCGGAGAGGGACCTTATTTTATAGCAACTCGGGTCTGTGGGGATTGTAAAGAACTGGGAACCTCGGAGTTACCCGAATTTTGGATTGAATAACATATGATTATGAAATATAGTATCATCACATTATTGATAAGCCTGCTAACCCTATCAGGATTTGGGCAGACTTCCAGTGCGGTTGGTCAAGGCACCGGCCTCTTGAACACGGTGCCGCAGGAAAAGGTTTTTGTCCATACAAATCAGTCCCTTGTTTTTTCTGGGGAGTATCTGATGTACAAGATATTTTGTTTGGACAGCCAACAGAGAAAGTTAACCCATATTAGCAAAATTGGATATGTTTCTTTGGTGGATAAAAATGGAAAAGCAGTGTTCACCCATAAAGTGAGATTGGAGAACGGAGCAGGTTATGGCGACTTTTTCGTTCCCACTTCAATTTCCACTGGGAGTTACAAACTTTTGGGATATTCCCAATGGATGGAGAATTTTGGGACACAGGCTTTTTTCCAATCGAACATCCATATCATCAATCCGTACCAACCCATACCTGAGGCACACCTAGCCCAGATTCCTGATTCCCTTCAACAGCCTGAGGCTGCTATATCAAACCCTAGTTCAGGGGTGAATGGCAATACAAATACCCGTCAAGATGGTCTGGTTCAGATTAAATTGGACAAAACGGAGTTGGGTGTACGCCAACCCTTGAGCTTGGAGATAATAACTGGGGATGATGCCGAAAAAAACGGAAACTATGTATTATCCGTTAGGAAAGTTGACCATGTTTCGGAACCGGAGAAAATGAGCACTTCGGAATTTATGAAGCGCTATATGAACCATGGTGGGACTCCAGTGAAAAATGGTTCAGCAAGTTTGGAGTTGCCGGAAATTAGAGGGGAAGTGATCTCGGGAACCGTTACCCACAAGGCCACGGGACAGCCGGCAAAGGATGTTAGGGTGTCACTTTCCTTACCAGGAAATGACTACTTGTTCAAGGTTGCACGTTCCAATGCACAAGGTGCGTTTAGGTTCCTTTTTAATCGGGAATATGATAATGTATCCGCGGCTCTTCAGGTCCTTTCCGATAACTGGGAAGATTATGATATTGTGATGGATGAGGCTGCAACGGAATTTTCGAATGTAGAGGTAACGGAATTTATTGTTCCGGAAGGAATGCAAGATTTTATACTTCAAAAAAGCATACAAAACCAGATAGAAAATGGGTACAGGGAAGTAAAGTCGGATGCGTTGATTCCTGCCGAGCATCAACTTCCCTACTATCGCAAATTCTCAGTCAACTATAATTTGGACGATTACACCCGTTTTAACAGTATTCAGGAAACCATCGTTGAGGTCGTTGACCAAATGTCGGTTAGAAAATTGGAGAACGGTGACCGTGTGTTTGAGATCAGACCAGAGGAAGGATTTACAGATCTTGGGTTGCTGCCTATGGTTTTTGTGGATGGACTGTTCATAAAAAAGCATGAGGATTTTATGGATTTTAGTGCCAAGAAAATAAAGAGCATCCATTTTTCCAGGAACAAGGTAATTTTGGGCCCACAGATTTTTCAGGGAGTCCTAAATTTCAAGACCGTTGATGGGAATTTTTACAATGAGTTCTACACACCCCATATTGTAAATCTTGATTTGTTTAAGCCCCAACCACAAAAAGAGCACTTTAACCAAACCTATAATTCCAACAATTTACAGGAACGCGTCCCCGATTTTAGAAATCAGTTATTATGGGAACCCAACTTGGATTTATCATCGGGTTCCAAGGAGATTGTTTTGTACACTTCAGATGTAACGGGAGAGTACGAGTTGATCCTGGAGGGCTTTTCGTCAATTGGGAACCCGGTATCCGTCAAACGGCGCTTCTTGGTTAAGTAGTTTCAGATTACATTGTCGGCATAGTGAAACCAACTATTCAAAAGGTGAATTATGCTAATAAAAATTTATGGCAGCGCAGTGTTTGGCGTCGATGCCCAAACCATCATTGTAGAAGTTAATGTAGATAAAGGTGTAGGATACCATTTGGTAGGGCTTCCAGATAATGCAATCAAAGAAAGTAACTATCGTATCGCCGCAGCACTACAGAACAATGGATATCGTATCCCCGGTAAGAAAATAACCGTTAACATGGCCCCGGCAGATCTGAGAAAAGAAGGGTCTGCCTATGATCTCACCTTGGCCCTGGGAATCCTTGCGGCTTCCCATCAAATTAAATCAGAGGACATAGAAAAGTATCTTATTATGGGTGAACTCTCCTTGGATGGAGCTGTTAAGCCCATAAAGGGGGCACTCCCTATAGCCATAAAAGCAATGGAAGAAGGTTTTAAAGGTTTTATCCTTCCTTCGGAAAATGCAAAGGAAGCCGCGGTAGTGGACGACTTGGAAATTTATGGGGTGGAATCCATCAGGGAGGTAATCGATTTCTTTGATTTAGGGAAACCTTTGCAACGAACCATTTTGGATACTAAAAAGGAATTCCATGCGCAACAGGATTTTCCCGAGTTTGACTTCGCCGATGTAAAGGGGCAAGAGAGTATCAAACGCTGTATGGAGATTGCCGCAGCAGGAGGCCATAATATCATTTTAGTTGGCCCACCAGGTTCCGGAAAAACCATGTTGGCCAAGCGTTTACCTTCCATATTACCACCAATGACGCTTCAGGAAGCCTTGGAAACCACGAAAATTCACAGTGTTGTTGGAAAAGTAAAGAATATGGGGCTCATGAGTCAACGGCCATTTCGCAATCCACACCATACAATAAGTAGTGCCGCGTTGGTTGGGGGAGGTAGTTACCCACAGCCCGGAGAAATTTCCTTGTCACATAATGGAGTACTGTTCTTGGACGAACTTCCCGAATTTGAAAGACGGGTTCTCGAAGTTATGCGACAACCCATGGAAGATCGCGAAGTAACCATTGCCAGAGCCAAATTTACGGTGACGTATCCCAGCAGTTTTATGTTGGTGGCCAGTATGAATCCCAGCCCTGGAGGCTACTTTAACGACCCGGACGCCCCCGTAACTTCTTCGCCCATGGAAATGCAGCGATATCTTGGAAAGATTTCGGGCCCGTTGTTGGATCGTATAGACATACACATAGAGGTTGCGCCTGTACCTTTCGAGAAACTTTCAGATGACCGCAGGGGGGAGGGGAGTTCAGATATTAGGAAAAGGGTTATTGCGGCAAGAAATCTCCAAACGCTAAGATTTCAAGCTTTAGGAGCGATTCATTACAATGCGCAAATGGGAACCCAACAGATTCGGCAATTCTGCGTTTTAGATGCCGGGACCAAAGAACTCCTGAAGAATGCGATGGAGCGACTCAACCTGTCCGCTAGAGCTTATGACAGGATACTTAAAGTGGCAAGAACTATTGCTGATTTGGAAGGCACCAACGAAATTGCAGGGCAACACATATCGGAGGCCATTCAATACCGAAGCCTGGACCGCGAGGGTTGGCTGGGATAAGGGATGTAATTATATTGTTTCAATTTGAAGGTTCGGTGAAACTTCTTTAAAAAAATTATGGACCCATAGAGTTTTAAAGGCCTGGCCCCTAATTTACGTTTGAATTTTATTGATGACTTGTTTAAGTAGTCTGTTACACTGTAAATATTTTGGATTCCTTCTTCACGAAGCATTTTGTATACTTGAAACCTTAGATAAGGCGCTAGATTTTTTCCTCTAAACGATTGAAACGTGTACATGTTCAAAAGATAGGCTTCGTTCCGTTTTAACTCAAATTCCTTTTTACGGAAAAAGAAGTCGTTGTATTCAACACAGGTGAATGCGGCAAATTCATTTTTGGACTTTAACCCGATTACTTTAGATCCATTATCAAAACTTTGAATGAGCTTGTCGTAATTGATAAATGTAAGATTCCTTAGAATTTGTAGGTCATCCCTAGACATAGGAACAACTTCGTGCGTATTTTCGTCATCACGAACTTTGGGTTCATCAATTTCATTGGCTCCCTCTTGTTCCCAATAGAATAGCATAAAATCCAGACCAATCTTGGAGAGAAAACTTCTTAAGGTAAAGAGAAAAAGGCCATGTTTTATGCGAATAAAGAGTAATTGGAACTTGTAAAATTTTCCATCTTCCTTGTTGCTCATGATGCCTGCTTTTTTATCCGACCGTATCTTCCGTTTTCGGTTTGGAGATTCATTTTTTCCCTAAATTCCAATGGGGACATTACCGTCCTTTCATTGGCCTCCGCAATTGTATGAATTCTTTTGATCAGGGCCTCGTTGGAAGCCAATTTGGTCCTATTTGCATCGTACCAGATATTGTCCTCTATTCCTACACGTACACCACCACCCATGGCTATTCCGATGGAATTCATTTTCAGCTGTGCATTCCCAATTCCGGCAAGACTCCAAATAGACTGATCAGGTAGATCATTTATCATGATACCTGCATTTAGCAGATTAGCTTGCGCGCATGCGATATTTCCCAATATCAAGTTGAAATAATAAGGTGGCTCCAACAATCCCTTTTTCTCCAAATATTTGGCATAATTGATCATTCCAATATCAAAGGCCTCCAGTTCAGGAACAATCCCCCTGTCCAACATTTCCTTTGCCAAATCTTGGATCATTTGAGGTGAATTGGAACTTGCTGTCGCATTAAAATTTAAGGAACTTAAGGTTAAGCTGCCCATGTCGGGTTTTAGGGCGCCTTCCAGAAACAAGGGTTCTGCCCGTTTCTCGAACTCGGAATAATTACGCCCGCTAAGAGAAACGCAAATGACCAAATCGGGAACGTGTTTTCGTATTCCTTCAATAATTTGACCATATAATTCTTTTTTGTACGTGGGGTCTCCGGAGTCCGCTTCCCTCGCGTGCAGATGAGCCATAGTGATTCCAATCTCGGAAACACGGTGAACATCTTCAATAATTTCGGAAACATCAATTGGAACATGCGGGGTCAATTTCTTAGTTGGAATCATCCCCGTTGGTGTAAAGTTGATTACAAGTTTTTCGGCCATTTTTATGGATTTAGGTTGATTATGGTGCCAAAAGCAGGCGTAAGCTAGTCCCGATAATAATTTGGGCCTATTTTATCGGTTAGGCCACCTTTTTTTAAGTTGGAATGCACAAAGTAGGCACGGGGTACCTAAATCAAAATGGCGTATGGTCTGTCAAATACAGAAAAAATGGACAAACGGTATAATATGACCAATTTGAATGAGGAAAATAGACTCAAAGTAAGTGTTGGCCACTTAATGCAACGTAATGGAAAATGGGAGGGCGTATTTTAGATAACCTTGATATTAGCCTTCAATCCATCGATGATTCCAAGAATGTTTTGCACCGTGTCTTCCAGATAATATTTAACGGCCAGATGCGGAATCCTGATTGTGGTAAAACCATTTTTAAAGGAATGCATGGCCTCTTCTAGGTCACTAATGGCCTGCTCATGGGTTATCGTATTATAATCCTTATCAATTTCAATATTGAGTTTCACCCGGGAGATGGCAAGATCCACAGATTTTTTACCATCCCACCATTCCAACATGGGGTGGGCACCAGCCTCTTTTAAGGCATAAAAAAGATGGATGGCCTCAACTGGTGTATTGTTGTTTAATATGATTTTCTTTATAAGTCGGGAATGTCTTTCGCAGAGGGCTAAGCCCAAGGATTCGGTCGAATCCGCATATTGGTCACGGCCAATTTTTTTACCACAGTCTTTACAGATCATGAGTATTGGTTAAGTTTAGGTCAATTCTTTGATTTGGGACTATTATAACTTTGGTATTTTCATATTCGTATAATTTATCGACGTATAACATCCCATTTTTAGATGAAATGCATTTTTTTGGATGAAATGCATCATTTTGGTCAAATCATCTAACTTTAAAAACCCTAAATACACTTCGTTTTATGTTTAAGAAAATTGGACCAGGAATCCTTGTAGCAGCTGCGTTTGTAGGCCCAGGAACGATAACGGTTTGCACCTTGGCAGGTGTTCACTTTGGTTACAGCTTACTATGGGCTGTCCTCATTTCCATAATTGCTACCATTGTGCTTCAAGAAATGTCTGGCAGGATTGGGGTACTCACCCAAAAAGGCCTTATGGATGTCGTAAAGGAAGAGATAGGAGTCAAATGGATCAGAAATTTGGTCATCAGCTTGGTATTGTTGGCCATCCTAATTGGCAATGCCGCTTATGAAGGTGGAAATATAAGTGGTGCCACATTGGGTCTTGGAGGACTATTGGGGGATGGGGTGTTGTCCAGATTCTACCCACTAATAGTAGGGATAATTGCCTTTGTTTTATTATGGTTTAGCGGATATAAAACCTTGGAAAAGGTATTTGTGGGATTGGTGGGACTCATGGGCGTTTGCTTTTTGATAGCCGCCATTTTAACCAAACCCAATTTGGCAGATATCACCAAAAACATGTTTGTACCCAATATGCCTGAAGGTGGTTTACTTACCATAATCGCATTGGTGGGAACCACTGTGGTGCCCTACAACTTGTTTCTTCATGCGTCCTTGGTCAAAGAGAAATGGAAATCTGAAGGAGAATTGTCCACCGTTAAATGGGACACGATAATTTCAATTGGTTTGGGCGGATTGGTTTCTATGGCCATTCTAATTACGGCAGCTTCCGCACCCTTGAAAGAGGTATCGGATGTAATGGATTTGGCAGTTGGGCTCGAACCACTTTTTGGAAAAAGTGCAGTCTTCTTTATTGCTTGCGGACTTTTAGCTGCTGGGGTAACCTCGGCCATTACGGCACCATTGGCGGCCGCTTTTGTTGCAAGCAGTAGCTTGGGATGGGAAGGCGGAATGTCTAACATAAGATTCAAAGCGGTTTGGATGGTTATTTTGTTTTTGGGCGTACTTTTTCAGTCGTTCGGTATAGAACCCATACGAGTGATTCAATTGGCCCAAGTTGCGAACGGAATGGTTTTGCCGATTATGGCCATACTTTTATTGTGGATTGTCAATAAAAGTTCTGTAATGGGCGCACATCGGAATACACTTTTTCAAAATGTAATGGGGTTTGCCATTGTGGCCTTTTCCATCTTTTTGGGGGTTAAGAGTATAGCAAAAGAATTGGGATTTTTCTAAATGGAAAGTTGGGAGATAGATATTAATTGTGATGTAGGGGAGGGTGTTGGCAATGAAGCTTTGCTTTTCCCAATTATAAGTTCTTGCAATGTAGCTTGTGGCGGGCATGCTGGTGATGCAGAGAGCATGATTCAAGTTGTCCGGTTGGCCAAGGAATACAAAGTAAAAGTCGGTGCGCATCCTTCCTACCCGGATAAGATCAATTTTGGTAGGGTTGTGATGTCCATTTCCGAACCTGCATTAAAACAAAGCATTCTTGAGCAGTTGCAAGGTTTTTCAACGGTACTCAAATCCGAAGGTGTAACCTTGCACCATATTAAGGCCCATGGTGCCCTTTATAATGAATCGGCGAAAAATGAAAAGGTGGCACGTTTGTACTTGGAAACTCTTAGGGTGTTCGGAGCAGAGGTTCCTTTGTATGTGCCGTACGGGTCCGTGATGGCCAGTATGGCCATGGAAGCAGGTTTTGATGTGCATTTTGAAGCTTTTGGAGATCGCAACTACAACACCGATTTAAGCTTGGTCTCTAGAAAACAACCTAATGCGCTGATTCAGGACCCAGTCGCTGTGCTGAATCATGTGCTGCCTATCATAAAAACCGGGAAAATTGTGACATTATCTGGGCAAAAAACAGATATAGAGGCGCAAACGATTTGCATTCATGGGGATACCCCTTCGGCATTTCAAATATTAATGTATCTTTCAGAAGAATTCCCCAAGCATAGGGTAGCAATACGAAAGTGAAAAACCACCCCATCAGTATTAAACCATTTGGACAGCGGGCAATCCTTGTCGAGTGGCCAAATGAAGTCAGCGAATCCATTTTGGGGGAAATCCTGGAATTTGTCGAATGTTTTAAAAGCATGGAAATGCACGGCTGGGAAATGTCCATTGCGTATAATTCATTGACCATGGTCAACACCTTGGAAGATGTCGATTTTGAATCCATCAATAAGCAGATTTTGGATTGCCATGGGAGACCAAAAGGAACAACCGCAAAAAGGGAGCGATTTTTATGGAAAATCCCAGTTTGCTATGATCTGGAATTTGGAATTGATTTGGAAGAAGTTGCCAATACCTTGGGACTGTCGCAAGAACAACTGATAGCACATCATACTTCGCACGAGTACACAGTTTATGGAATAGGGTTTCTCCCTGGGTTTATGTATCTAGGTGGATTGCCAGGACAATTGGAAATTCCCAGGAGAAAGGAACCTCGATTGCATGTAGCTAAAGGTTCCGTGGGCCTAGCTGGCAAGCAGACAGGCATTTATCCGCAGGATTCCCCGGGAGGATGGAATATCATTGGAAGCTGTCCTACCCCTGTTTTTAACCCCAATGCTGATGAACCCTGCTTTGTGAAAGTAGGGGATAGAATCCAGTTTAAGCAAATATCCAAGGGGGAATACGACTTGCATAAAATTGAGGCCGAAGTAGGCATTTACAAACCCGAAAAATTTAAGTTGGATGCTTAAAGTGCTGAAATCAGGTTTTTTTATGACTCTTCAGGATATGGGTCGATTTGGCTACCGCGATAGGGGAGTTCCTGTATCTGGTACCATGGATTTTGAGGCCGCAAATAAAGCCAATCAACTCTTGGAAAATGAATCTGACTCTGCGGTACTGGAAATCACCATGACCGGCCCCACCTTGTTATTTGAGGACCCAAGCTATATCTGCCTTTCAGGTGCTTTTTTATCCCCGACCCTGAATAATGAGCCAATCGAAAATTATGAAGTGGTCCAAGTGGCAAAGGGGGATATTTTATCCTACGGCAGGTTGGAAAAGGGTTTTAGAACCTATTTGGCAATAAAAGGCGGTTTTAAGGCGCCAAAGATTTTAGGAAGTAGGTCACAATACCATCCCGTTACCCCAACAAAGTGTTTAAAGGATGGTAGTGCCGTCGAATATGATGAAACCCTGGCTTTTGAGCCTGCAATTTCCGGCTTAAAAGTGGAGGATAAGTTGGGCAAGGATGTTCTTGAGGTTTATAAGGGACCTGAGTTTTCCATCTTGTCTGATGCCCAATTGGGGGCCTTGTTTGGACGATCGTTTTCCATTTCTGAAAAAAATAATCGAATGGCCTATCAGTTGACAGAATTGATACAAGGCCACAAACATTCCATGCTTACATCTGGAACCATGCCCGGCACCGTACAGTTTACACCCGCAGGTCGGTTGATCATTTTAATGAAGGATGGCCAGACTACAGGAGGCTATCCCAGAATATTGCAACTTTCGGTGGAGTCCATAGGACTTCTGGCCCAAAAAAAGTTTGGTGATTCCATTTCGTTTAAGTTGGTGTGAAAATTTTCCATCACGTTGGATTTTTAATTTATTTTTTTGTACTCTTGAATTGTGAAAACAAAAAACCTGATCAATAGCGTCGTCATTATTATTCCAGCAATGGAGTGATACAGATTTGTTATTGATTCAAAAAAAGCCTGTATCCACAAAAGATACAGGCTTTTTTTTATGTGCTTGAAAAGAAATGAATATGGGATTTTAAATCAAGTTAAATATCTGATTATCATTAAGATAAGGGTGTATTGATTTAAATGGATTTAGAGCCCTCAAAACTGTTAAAAATATAGGGTATTTGAAACATCTATCTTTGGATAATGGAGTAAATTCAATAGAATTTTAGAATTGAAAGAAAGTCATTAATGGAATTGAACAAACATAGTAAGAACGTCACCCAAAACCCTTCGCAACCAGCATCGCAGGCCATGTTATATGCCACTGGATTAAGGGAAGAGGACATGAAAAAGGCGCAAATAGCCATTGGAAGTACCGGCTACGATGGCAACCCTTGCAATATGCACTTGAATGAAATTGCGCAGGAAATCAAAAAGCATGTCAACGAAGTGGGGCAAGTGGGACTGACATTCGGAACTATTGGGGTATCCGATGGTATTTCCATGGGAACACCGGGCATGAAATATTCGTTGGCTTCCAGGGATATAATTGCAGATTCCATGGAGACTGTGATGAACGGTATGTCCTATGATGCATTGATTGGGGTTGTTGGATGTGATAAAAATATGCCTGGGGCCATTATTGCAATGCTAAGGCTTAACCGACCATCCATAATGGTTTATGGTGGTAGTGTTGCTTCAGGAAACTACAAAGGAAAAAAGCTGAATATAGTATCCGCGTTTGAAGCCTTGGGGCAGAAAATTGCCGGAGAAATCGATGAGGCAGAATACAAGGAAATCATCAAGAGGGCAATCCCCGGGGCAGGTGCCTGTGGAGGCATGTATACAGCAAATACCATGGCCTCATCCATAGAATGTATGGGGATGTCCTTACCTTATAATTCATCCATACCAGCCGTCAATCCCAACAAACTTTCCGAGGCCGAACGTACGGCCCAAGCCATCAAAAATCTTTTGGAGCTCGATTTAAAACCAAAAGACATCGTTACAAAAAAATCCATTGAAAATGCAATCACTTTGGTCAATGCCCTCGGGGGTTCTACTAATGCCGTATTGCATTATTTGGCCATTGCCTATGCGGCAGATATAGATTTCACCTTGGAGGATTTTCAACGGATAAGTGATAGAACGCCGCTCATCGGAGATCTAAAACCTTCCGGAAAATACCTCATGGAGGATGTTCATGGTATTGGAGGAACCCCAAAAATCATGAAGTACTTGTTGGAACAAGGCTTTTTACACGGGGACTGTATGACCGTAACTGGTAAGACTTTGGCGGAAAATCTTGAAGATGTTGAGGCCATGGAATTTGAGGAGCAAGACTTGTTGTACAGCGTTGACAAGGCTTTGAAATCTTCTGGTAATTTACAGATACTAAAAGGAAATTTGGCAGAAGATGGTGCAGTGGCAAAAATATCGGGCAAAGAAGGCTTAAAGTTTGAAGGAAAAGCTGTGGTATATGATAGTGAACCTGAAGCCAATGAAGGCATATCTAGAGGCGAAGTGGAAAAAGGGAATGTAGTGGTTATTCGCTATGTAGGTCCAAAAGGAGGACCAGGGATGCCCGAAATGCTAAAACCCACATCTATGATTATGGGAGCCGGTTTAGGAAAATCGGTTGCATTGATTACGGATGGTCGTTTTTCTGGAGGAACCCACGGATTTGTGGTTGGTCACGTAACCCCAGAAGCTCAAGAAGGAGGGGCGATTGCCCTTGTGAAGACCGGTGATCTAATTACCATCAGCGCTTTGGACAATTCCATTACCTTAAACATTTCAGATGAGGAAATGGAAAGAAGAAGGGCCAAATGGCAAGCTCCACCCTTAAAATTTACCAAAGGAATATTGTACAAGTACGCAAGATCTGTTGCATCGGCTTCAGAAGGATGCGTAACCGATAAATACTAAACCATTTTGTCATTCCCATTTCGATGGGAATCTCATCAATTAAAGTTGAGATTATGAGTACAGAGACACTAAAGAAAGAAAAAAACAAAACGGCCAAGAGCATTCGAATAAGCGGTGCGGAGGCTATTATACATTGTCTTTTGGCGGAAGGGGTAGACCTCATTTATGGATATCCTGGAGGAGCCATCATGCCCGTGTATGACGAGCTATATAAGTTTCAGGATAAACTGACCCATATTCTCACCAGACACGAGCAAGGTGCAACTCATGCTGCCCAGGGATATGCAAGGGTCAGCGGAAAGGTGGGGGTGGCCATGGCCACTTCAGGTCCTGGGGCTACCAATTTGGTAACAGGTTTGGCGGATGCCCAGATTGACTCAACCCCGATGGTGTGCATTACTGGACAGGTTCCAAGACATTTGTTGGGCTCAGATGCGTTTCAGGAAACCGATATTGTGGGTATTTCGACCCCGGTGACTAAATGGAATTACCAAGTGACCAAAGCCAGTGAGATTCCTGAGATTATGGCCAAGGCTTTTTACATAGCTCGGTCCGGTAGGCCAGGTCCAGTGTTGGTGGATATCACCAAAAACGCGCAATTTGATGAGCTGGATTTTGTGTATGAAAAATGCACAGGGGTCCGCAGTTACAAACCGGTACACAAACCGGATATAAAAGCTATTGAGGCTGCTGCCGAGATAATCAACAGGGCAAAAAAGCCGTACATCGTATTTGGACAAGGGGTTATTTTAGGCCACGCCGAGGAAGAATTAAAAGCATTGGTAGAAAAAGCTGGTATTCCCGCAGCTTGGACTGTACTGGGACTTTCTGCAATGGACACCGACCATCCGCTGAATGTGGGTATGGTGGGTATGCATGGAAATTATGGACCCAATGTCCTGACCAATGAATGCGATGTGCTCATTGCTATCGGCATGCGATTTGATGACCGGGTAACCGGAAATTTGGATACCTACGCAAAACAGGCCAAAGTCATCCATTTTGAGATTGACCCAGCTGAAATCAACAAGAATGTAAATGCAGACATAGCCGTCTTGGGCGATGCAAAGCAAACATTGGGGTTGTTATTACCATTGGTCAACAAAAATGAACATAAGGACTGGCTGGCAGAATTTGATAAAAAGTATCAAATAGAATACGATACAGTCATTAAAAAAGATATTGAGCCAACCAAGGAGGGGCTTACCATGGGTGAGGTGATTGAGCAAATCAACAAAGCTTCTGGACATAAGGCCGTGGTGGTTACCGATGTGGGACAACATCAAATGATCGCTTGCAGATATGCCAAGTTCAAACAATCCAAGAGCAATGTTACCTCTGGAGGATTGGGAACCATGGGGTTTGCCCTGCCAGCAGCCATAGGTGCCAAAATGGGTGCCATGGAACGTGAGGTGGTGGCTATTATTGGTGATGGAGGGTACCAAATGACCATTCAGGAACTTGGGGTAATCTTCCAACATAACGTACCGGTAAAAATAGTGGTGCTCAACAACGATCATTTGGGTATGGTGCGCCAGTGGCAGGAGCTTTTCTTCGAAAGTAGATATGCGTCCACAGTGATGACCAACCCTGACTTTGTCAAAATAGCGGAAGGCTACCATATCAAATCAAGAAGAGTTACGGAACGCAGTGACCTACAGGATGCTGTTGAGGAAATGATTGCTTCCAAAGACCCATATTTCTTGGAAGTTAGGGTGGAGAAAGAGGACAATGTGTTTCCAATGATTCCATCCGGAGCCTCGGTATCTGATATTCGATTGAAGTAAGATGGACCAAGCAAATATCTTGGATACGCCAAACGTATATCCCAGCTTATTGAGCAAATCCGATGAAATTGGGTTCACCATGCCATCTGATTTGTATATAGGTTCCTTGTTGAAAACTTTGGTGGCCTCCAAACCTTCGGGGAGTTTCCTGGAGTTGGGGACTGGAATGGGGTTGTCTTTGGCGTGGATACTGGAAGGAATGGATACGGCTTCCAAGTTGGTCAGTATAGACAACGATATGGATCTCATCAATATTGCTAAGGGTTTTTTCAGAGATGACAGTCGCCTCCAATTGATATGTGCAGATGGCGAAGATTGGATTGCCCAAAACCAAGATGAAAGGTTCGATTTGGTGTTTGCCGATGCATGGCCTGGGAAGTACAGTTATCTAGAAGAAACTTTGGAGCTGATTAAAGTAGGAGGATTTTATATTATTGATGATATGGAAGAACAGCCCAATTGGCCGGAAGGACATTCGGAACAGGTATCGTCACTGGTTAATAAATTAGAAACAAGACAAGATTATACAATTACTAAAATGGACTGGTCAACGGGAGTCATCGTTGCGGTTAAAACAAAATAAGCATGGAAAAACAATGGTATACCATTTCGGTTTATTCGGAAAATAACGTGGGGCTATTGAATAGAATATCGGGAATATTCTTAAAGAGACACATTAATATTGAGAGTCTAAATGTCTCTAAATCAGAAATAGAGCATGTGTCAAAATTTACCATCGTAATTCACTCGACCGAGGATTGGGCCAGAAAAATTGTAGGGCAAATTGAAAAGCAAATCGAAGTTATTAAAGCCTTTTACCATACGGATGACGAAACCATCTATCAGGAATCAGCGCTTTTTAAAATAGCTTCCCATTTGTTGTTCGATGAAAGGCAGATCCAAAATATCATCAAAGAGAGTAATTCACAGATCGTAACGGTGGCACGTGACTTTTTTGTCTTGGCAAAAACTGGAAGGAGACATGAAATAGATGAAATGCACGATGCTCTGGAGCCCTATGGCATAATGCAATTTGTCCGTACTGGTAGAATTGCCGTGACCAAGGCAACCATGCCCATTACCGAAATCTTGGAAGAATTTCATAATCAATAAAATAGCACTAAATAAAAAACCAAAAATGACAAATTATTTTAATACACTGTCGCTACGGGATCAGTTAACACAATTAGGAAAATGTAGGTTTATGGAAGCCGGTGAATTTGCCGATGGAGTAACCGCATTGAAAGGTAAGAAGATTGTGATTGTGGGCTGTGGAGCGCAAGGACTTAACCAAGGTCTCAATATGAGGGATTCCGGATTGGACATCTCCTATGCATTGCGGGAAGCGGCCATCAAAGAACAAAGACAGTCTTTCAAAAATGCCAAGGAAAACAATTTTACTGTAGGCACCTATGAGGAACTGATTCCATCCGCCGACTTGGTGATCAACCTTACCCCGGACAAACAGCACACCAACGTGGTTAGTGCCGTTATGCCTCTGATGAAACAAGGTGCCACGCTTTCTTATTCCCACGGGTTCAATATTGTAGAAGAAGGTATGCAGGTTAGGGAGGATTTGACTGTGATCATGGTGGCTCCTAAAAGTCCAGGTTCGGAAGTACGTGAGGAATACAAAAGAGGTTTCGGGGTACCGACCTTGATTGCCGTTCACCCAGAAAACGACCCTGAGGGTAAAGGATTGGAGCAGGCCAAGGCGTATGCAGCGGGAACAGGTGGACACAGAGCGGGAGTTTTGGAATCTTCTTTTGTTGCCGAAGTAAAATCGGATTTGATGGGAGAGCAAACCATTCTGTGCGGTTTGTTGCAAACTGGTTCCATCCTGTCTTTCAATAAAATGTTGGAAAAAGGAGTGGACGCCGGTTACGCGTCCAAATTGATTCAATTTGGTTGGGAAACCATTACCGAAGGATTGAAACATGGTGGCGTTACCAACATGATGGATCGTTTGTCCAATCCTGCCAAGATTAAGGCGTACGATTTGGCCGAGGAGCTTAAGGATATTATGCGTCCCTTGTTCCAAAAACACCAAGATGATATTATGAGCGGACATTTCTCCAAAACCATGATGGAAGATTGGGCCAATGGGGATAAAAACCTATTGACTTGGAGAGCCGCTACTGGAGAAACCGCATTTGAAAAGACTCCTGCCGGAGATTTTGAGATTTCCGAGCAAGAATACTATGACAATGGTGTGTTGATGGTCGCTTTTGTAAAATCAGGGGTAGAGTTGGCCTATGAAACCATGACTGAATCTGGAATTATTGGAGAGTCTGCTTATTACGAATCCTTGCATGAGACGCCATTGATTGCGAACACCATTGCCAGAAAGAAATTGTTTGAAATGAACCGAGTGATTTCTGATACGGCCGAATACGGATGTTATCTGTTTGATCATGCCTGTAAGCCTCTTTTGGAGGATTTCATGAAGGGCATCGACACCGATGTTATTGGAACCCATTATGGAAAAGGGAAGGACAATGGTGTTGACAATGTGAAGCTGATTGCCGTGAACAAGGCTTTGCGCGAGCACCCTGTAGAGATTGTAGGGACAAGATTGCGTGAATCCATGACCGCCATGAAGCCAATCGTTTAATGGAATACTCCACTATGGAGTAATGTAATAAGGGTGTTTTTCTATGAAAAGCAGCACAAGGACAAATAGAACAAAGGGGGCGCAGGATGTGCCCCCTTACTTTCCTCAGCTAGAAGATATTCAGCGGGCTGCCAAGGTTATTGAGCCGGTTGCCGGAGAAACCCCATTGCAACCAAGTATCCGACTATCCAAACAACTTGGGGCCAACATCCTGCTAAAACGGGAGGATTTGCAACGGGTGCGCAGCTATAAAATTAGGGGTGCCTTTAATAAAATCAGTGCGCTGACCAAACAAGAGTTGGACAATGGTGTGGTTTGTGCCAGCGCGGGAAACCATGCCCAAGGCGTGGCCTTTGCATGTCATCATTTGGGAGTACGGGGCACTATTTTTATGCCAGTAGTGACCCCAAAACAGAAGATTGACCAAACCAAAATGTTTGGAGGGGATTGGGTCGAAGTTGTTTTGGAAGGAGATACCTTTGATGACTCCTACAAGGCCTCCAGGGAATTTTGCGAGATGGAAAAGAAGGTTTTTGTCCACCCGTTTGATGACCCCAAAACCATTGAGGGGCAGGCTACCATTGGTTTGGAACTCCTTAAACAAACCCAAGAACCCATAGATTATGTTTTTGTGGCCGTGGGCGGAGGAGGATTGGCTTCTGGTTTGTGTGCCGTGTTTAAGCAGCTTTCCTCGCAGACCAAGATTATTGGGATTGAGCCCGAAGGCGCACCCTCCATGCGAAAATCCATAGAAAAAGGAGCGCTTGTTGAACTCTCTAACATTGACAAGTTTATAGACGGAGCCGCTGTGCAGAAGGTTGGTGCATATACCTTTCCAATTTGCCGAGATCATTTATACAAAATGGAAACTGTCCCTGAGGGCAAGGTCTGCCAGTCCATTCTGGAACTGTACAACCGCGACGCCATTGTGGTGGAGCCTGCCGGGGCCTTGACCATAGCTGCCTTGGAAAATTTCAGGGATGAAATAACAGGTAAAAATGTGGTCTGTGTGATCAGTGGCAGTAACAACGACATAACCCGTACTGCAGAAATAAAAGAAAGGGCATTGCTCTATGGAAACCTAAAGCATTATTTCATTGTTCGGTTCCCGCAACGCCCAGGCGCACTAAAGGAATTTGTGGCGGATATTTTAGGACCAACGGACGACATCACACATTTTGAGTATTCCAAAAAATCCAGCCGCGAAAATGCACCTGCAGTGGTGGGGATTGAGCTGAAATCCCCAGAAGACCTTGATCCATTGATAGCACGAATGAAGGCCAATAACTTCTTTGGGGACTATCTAAACGATAAACCTGACCTTTTCCAATATTTGGTATAGCTTACCAAATTATGCTTCCGCTTTGTTGAAGTGCTTGTTGATAACCGCTCCGTAACCGACGAGCAGGGCAAAGGCGACCGCCACGCAGATATAAGATATGTTCACGCTAGCCAAATCCACGATAAGGCCTTGAATAGGATTCATTATGCCAATGGCAATAATGGCCATGATCAGTCCAGAAGCTCCCACCTTGGCTTCTTCCTCCGAAAGTCCTTCGAGACCAAGACCGTAAATCGTTGGAAAAAGGAGTCCGGCACACCCACACATTACCACAAGCATATACCCCCCAAAATTACCGGGGAACACAACGGCAATTGTCGTGGCAATCGTCGCTATGAACGCCAAAATGGCCAATAGATTGGCAGGTTTGATGACCTTCATAAGCCCGGTGCAAACAAATCGCATTATGGCAAAAACGATGACCCCGTAAAACAAAATGTCACCCGCATCACCAGTACCGATTAAACTTCCATCATCCAACTTGTAATTTTCCTTTAGATAGGGAATAGTAAAGGCAAAGGTTCCGAATTGGGCGCACATGGCGGCGAAAAGGGCGGCAACCGATAGTATGTACCTCTTCTTTTTAAGGATTCGTCTATAAATGGCAAAAAAGTCCTCCTGGGATTCATTTTCACTTGCTTGAAAACGCGGCATTTTGTTCAGCATGAAAACAACAAAAAAGATGGCGGCGATAATGGCAATATATATGTAGGGTTTTGCTAGAATGGCCAGCTCCTGGGTTTGCAAATTAGCCAATTCCTGTGTGCCCATGCTAGCCTTTTCTGCATCATCCGCTAGGTTTTTCAGAATGAAGTTGGTCGCAATAAAAGTTCCTGTCAATTGGCCAATAGGGTTGAAGGACTGTGCCAAATTAAGACGTCGAACTGAGGTTGCTTCGTCCCCCATAGCGATGATATAGGGATTGGCCGCTGTCTCCAAAAATGAAAGCCCGGCGGCCAACGTGAACAATGCGGTTAAAAAGAACCAATATTGCTGCTTGATACTTGCCGGGAAAAAGAGGAACGACCCTGCTGCAAACAGAAAAATGCCCACCAATAAGGTGGTTTTATAGCTTGTTTTTTTGACCAGCAAGGCCGCCGGTATGGCCCATACGAAGTAGGACCCATAGAATGCGGACTGTACCAACGAAGCCTGAAAAGTGGACATATCCGTAAAAATGTCCTTAAAAGCAGCAATTAGGGGTTCGGTCATGTTATTGGGAACTCCCCAGGCAAAAAATAATACGGTGACTAAGATAAAGGGCAGGATGGGGGTGTTGGACAAAATGCCCGATGCTTGTTTTTGCATAAGAGGTTTTTTTGGTTGGTTGGTTTGATTGATTTGGATGAAAAAATAATAAAAATAAACGATGGGGCGAAGCTTCCGGAAAAAGAAAAACAGTTTAGGAGTGTGGCATTAAATTTCCATATCGGAAATAAAATGCAAAAGTGTCATTATTGGGAATTCATTGTAAGCTTTGAGATGCAATATTTATGTTTTTTGGAACCTTTCTTACAACAATATGTGCTTTGTTTTTGATAATTGTGTCTACGTAAACGTTTTCGTTGTTATCCCTTTGTAAACTAGGCGTTTTCCTAGCAATTTTGTTATAGATTTGTTGTTTGTTTCGCTAACGAAACTAACTTAAATCGAAGTCATGGCATCAAAAAAAGCAATACCAGAAGCACTACAGATAACATCGGAAATACATCAAAAAACATATTTGGTAAATGGGGAACTCCGCGAATGGAAGGGTGAAAACTCCCAGGTGATTTCCACCATCTCGTCTACCGATGAATACGCCCACACAATTTTGGGGAGCATCCCGGATATGGGGGAGAAAGAAGCCATAGAAGCATTGGATGCTGCCTTGGGTGCTTACAATCAAGGTCAGGGCATTTGGCCAACCATGAAGGTAAAGGACCGGATTGAATGTATGGAAACCTTCGTGAAAAAAATGGAGGAAAAACGAGAGGAAGTGGTAAAGCTGTTGATGTGGGAAATTGGCAAGTCCATGCCGGACTCCTACAAGGAATTTGACCGGACGGTGGAGTATATTTATGACACTATAGAGGATTACAAACAGCTGGATAGGAACTCGGCCAAGTTTTCCAAACACGATGGGGTCTACGCGCATATTCGCCGAGGGCCTTTGGGCGTGGTGTTGTGTTTGGGACCCTACAACTATCCGTTGAATGAAACTTTCGCGCTATTGATTCCCGCCATTATTATGGGGAATACCACCATATTTAAACCGGCCAAGCATGGGGTGCTACTGATAACCCCGTTGTTGGAGGCATTTCAGAGCAGTTTTCCGAAAGGGGTGGTGAACATTCTTTTTGGAAGGGGCAGGGCAGTAGCGGCACCTATCATGAAAACAGGCAAGGTCGATGTCCTGGCTTTGATCGGCAATAGTAAATCGGCCAATGCACTCCAGGATCAACACCCAAAAAGTAACCGATTGCGATTGGTATTGGGTCTGGAAGCCAAAAACCCTGCGATTATCCTACCGGATGCCGATTTGGATTTAACCATAAACGAATGCATTGCCGGGACACTTTCCTTTAACGGACAGCGTTGTACCGCCTTGAAAGTGGTGTATGTACATGAGGATGTAAAGGACCAATTTTTAAAACGATTCTCGGAGAAAGTGGACGCTTTAAAATTTGGTAACCCATGGGATGAGGGGGCTAAGTTGACCCCGCTTCCGGAACCAGGTAAACCGGATTACATTCAAGAGTTGTTGGATGATGCCAAAGCCAAAGGAGCCAAAGTAAAGAACAAAAAGGGAGGGAAGCGTTCCGATAATTATATCTGGCCCGCGGTACTTTATCCAGTGACCAAGGATATGCGGGTGTATGAAGAAGAACAGTTTGGCCCAATAATTCCGGTGGTATCCTTTATGGATATTGAAGAGCCCTTGAACGATATGGCAGAGTCCAACTACGGGCAGCAGGTAAGTTTATTTGGGAAAGATGTATATACGCTCTCTCCGCTTATTGACACTTTAGCCAATTTGGTATGTCGCGTAAACTTGAATAGTTCCTGCCAACGAGGCCCGGATGTGTATCCCTTTACCGGAAGAAAAGATTCGGCCCAATCGACCTTAAGCGTTCATGATGCCCTAAGATCTTTCTCTGTGCGGACTTTCGTGGCCTTTAAGGACAATGAGTTGAACAACGAGACTATTGAGCAATTGTTGGAAGCGAAGGTCAGCAATTTCTTGAGTACGGATTATATTCTTTAGACATTAGACATTAGACATTAGATGTGAGATGCCTGATGTCAGATGTTGGATGTTGGATGTTTGGATTGGACTTGATGGGTAAAAGGTAAATGGTATGCGGGGTTGATTTTGATTTTTGAGTTTGAACTCGAGTTTAATCACCTGTTTTCTTCATCCAAAACCGTGGTGTTTCTTTTTAGATAGGTCAGAACCAAGAAACATAGGCCTGATACCACAAACGTAAAAAGAAAGAAGTAGTTAAAAACATATTTTTGGTTCGTCAATTCTCCGATAATATCAAAAAGAGAAAATATGAGGAACAAGGCGAAAAAGCCATTTTTCTCTTGTTTCAATACTTTTTTCCAACTAAATGGCATCACAGGTTTTTGATATGCCCTGAAATCTGGAACAAAGGCCGGTACTTTTCTTGCCCAATACAGATAGGCAGTTCCAAACTTCTTTCTTAAAAATTGCTCTTCTGCAAACATGATGCGTTCGTAGTACACCCAAAAAAAGAAGCAAAATGCCACCACAAACCAAAAGTTTCCTGTAAGAAGGGCTGGACCCAACCACATAAAAAAGTTTCCTAGGTATAAGGGGTGCCGGATCAAGGAGTAAAGCCCGGAGGTATTCAACCTATCGGCAATTTGACCCTTAACGTTTCTGCCGGACGTGTTCTTGGCGGAGTAACCGATGGTGTATACTCGTATGAAAAGACCAAAGAGTCCGACCAAAAGGCAACAAATCTCGTAGTAAAACTCATAAACTGTGCCCCTAAGGAAGAATGTTTCGGGGTAGATTTCAGAATACAAATAGAGGGTCATCCCTACCAACAAAATTAGTAGCGGTAAAAAACCCCTGCGCTGAAACAACCAAATCCCCTGTTTTTCAAATTCCTCTTGTAATGCCATTTTTTTCTTTTGACCCAAGTTGGTGTGGATGTAAACTTTCACCCATTTATGTTTGTCAAAGTAAGGTGGCCCTTGATTAAGAAGTACTGTCAATTGACAGATGCCCCTTTTGAATTGACGGATAGGTTGTTAGACTTGAGATATGAGATTTAAGATTTAAGATGTCAGATTTAGGATGCAAGATGAGGGATATTAGATGCCGCGTCGTCGATGTTTAGATTTTTTGGATTGTTAGATGCTAGATGTTGGATGCCGCGTACTAGATGGTTGGATTATTGGATTGTTTGATAATTAGTCTTGAATCTTGATTCTTGTTTCATTGTTCTTGGCGTCTATTATAACACTTGAACTTGAACTTGAACTTGAGTTTTAAGTTTGAGCTTCTCGTCTATTTTCAAAATAAAAAAGCCCCAGGGAATCCCCAGGGCTTAAAATAGTAGAAGAATTTTATCTAAATATTGGCAGCCAACCAATCTCCAACTTCACTGGTTTTGTAGGCTTTTCCCCCATCGGCCAAGTCTTCGGTGACCACACCTTCGGCCAACGATTTGTTCACAACATCCCGAATGGCCTGAGCCTCCTCTGCAAGATTCATGTCCTCAAACATCATGGCTGCAGAAAGTACGGTGGCCAATGGATTGGCAATGTCTTTACCTGCTGCTTGCGGATATGATCCATGGATAGGCTCGTAAAGGGATACTTCACTTCCTACGGATGAAGAAGGCATTAATCCCATTGAACCTGATATAACTGAAGCTTCGTCGGTTAGAATATCTCCAAATAGGTTGGCGGTAATGATTACGTCGTAGCCTTTGGGCCATTGAATTAATCGCATGGCAACAGCGTCCACAAATTCATAGGAAACTTCGACATCCGGATATTCCTTTTCCAATGCCTGAACGGTTTCCCTCCAAAGTCTTGAGGCCTCCAGGACGTTGGCCTTATCCACACAGCAAAGTTTCTTGCCTCGTTTTAACGCCATTTCAAATCCTTTGCGCGCCAATCGCTCCACTTCAAAGCGCTGGTAGGTCATGGTGTCAAAAGCAGTATCGCCATTGTCTTTTCTTCCGCGTTCGCCAAAATAGACACCTCCGGTCAATTCCCTGAGGATAATGAGGTCAGTCCCCTCAATACGGTCTCTTTTTAATGGAGATTTATCAATAAGGGATGGGAAGGTAAAAGTCGGCCTCACGTTGGCAAACAGTCCCAATTTTTGACGCATTTTTAGCAATCCTTGCTCTGGGCGAACCTTGGCCGATGGGTCATTGTCGAATCTCGGATGACCGATGGCACCAAAAAGTACAGCATCAGCGTTGGCGCAGACATCGTGGGTTTTATCGGGATAGGGTTCACCTACGGCGTCAATCGCCGCTGCTCCGGTCAATGCTGGGGTCCAGCTAATTTCATGGTTGAATTTTTTCGCAATTGCATCGGATACTTTTACAGCTTGGTCAATCACTTCGGGACCTATTCCATCTCCGGCTAAAAGGGCAATATTCAGTTTCATATATTGATTCTTGGTTTTCAGCTAACAGCTAAAAGCTAGCAGTTATTGGTTACTCAAATATTTTTGTCTTGATTCCTGCATCTCTTGGTCTTGACTCTATTAAAAGAGATTTAGCATTTTTTCCGTGGCCTTGATGGCGGATACTGTTTGGTCCGAATCCAAACCACGGGTGGTAAAATCCTTTTCCTCCGTTTGCCAGGTGATTATGGTCTCGCAAAGCGCATCGGAATTACTTCCCGGAGGTATACGAACCATATAATCCACTAATTTGGGAAGTTCTACCTTTTCTTTTTGATAAACTTTTTTCAAAGCATTGATAAAAGCGTCAAATTGCCCATCCCCTTGTGCGTTTTCTTCATAGGTCTTGCCGTCAATCTCAATGGCTAGGGTAGTGGAGGGTTTTAAACCTTTGGAGTGGGTCAGTACGTACGACTTAACAAACACACGTTGTTGGAGATGTCCTGAGTCCAAAACATCGGAAATGATGTAGGGAAGATCATCCTTGGTCACCCTTTCTTTTTTATCCCCCAGTTCAATGATGCGTTCAGTGACCTTTTTCAACTCTTCGTCATTCAAGGTCAGTCCCAATTCTTGCAGGTTCTTCTGAATATTGGCTTTACCGGAGGTTTTGCCAAGGGCATATTTGCGTTTTCTTCCAAATCGCTCTGGCAATAAATCATTAAAGTATAAGTTCTTTTTACTATCTCCATCTGCATGTATACCAGCAGTTTGAGTAAATACATTGTCACCAACGATTGGTTTGTTATCTGGAATGCCAAAACCGGTAAATGTACTCACCAACTTGCTCACTTGGTATAAGGAGGATTCTTTGACACCGATAGAAATCTCCGGCATAAAATCGTTGATTACGGCCACTACGCTGGCCAAGGGGGCATTGCCTGCTCGTTCTCCCATTCCATTTACGGTAAGATGAAGTCCGTGGCAACCTGCTTTTAAGGCCTCCATAACGTTGGCGACGCTAAGGTCATAATCATTATGTCCATGAAAATCGAAGTGGGAATCCGGGTATTTATTGACGATTTGACTTAAAAAATCAAAGGCTTCCTGGTGCGTTAACACCCCTAAGGTGTCCGGAAGCAAGATTCTCTTTACGGGTTGTGTCACCAAAAAATCCAAATACTGGAACACATATTCTGGAGAATTGCGCATGCCATTGCTCCAATCTTCTAGATAAACATTGGTGGTAATACCTAGGGATTCGGCTTTGGCAATAACCTCCTCAATATCCTTAAAATGCTGTTCGGGTGTTTTCTTAAGTTGATGGGTGAGGTGGTTTAAAGAACCTTTGGTAAGCAAGTTCTGTACTTTGGCACCCGTTTGCACCATCCAATCGAGCGAAACGCCTTTATCTACGAAAGTCAGGACTTCAACGCGCGACAAATGCCCTTCAGATTCGGCCCATTCGGTGATGTTTTTAACGGCATCGAATTCCCCGTCCGAAACCCTAGCGGAAGCAACCTCAATGCGGTCCACTTGCAATTCTTCCAATAAAAGCTTGGCAAGCGTCAGCTTCTCCGAAGAGGAAAAGGATACCCCGGAGGTCTGCTCACCATCCCGAAGGGTGGTGTCCATAATTTCAACGGTCCTTTGGGCCATAGGTACCTTTCTTATTATAGTTTGAAACAAATTTCACAGAAGGACGCCAATTTCACGAATTAAAAGAATTTAAAGTGGTGTATTTTGAGCGAATTTCTCAATGTTGCTTTTGATGTTCAACAAATAGTCAATATCATCAAACCCGTTCGAAAGGTTTCCTTTTTTGTAGTCGTTGATGGCAAAGTTCTCCTGTTCCCCAGATTCCACTAGCGTAATGGTCTGCTTCGGTAAATTTACCTCCAATTGGGTATTGGGGTCAGCCTCAATGGCCTTGAAGATTTTGTCCAAAAACTCTGGGCTCACCTGCACGGGAAGCACCCCAATATTAAGGCAGTTGTTTCGGAAAATATCCGCGAAGAAACTGGAGACCACACAGCGGAAACCATAGTCGTAGACCGCCCAGGCCGCATGTTCCCGCGAAGAACCGGAACCGAAGTTTTTACCGCCCACCAAGATTTTTCCACTGTAGATGGGGTTGTTCAGGACAAATTGTTCTTTTGGGGTATTGTCCGGGTTGTACCTCCAATCCCTAAAAAGATTGTCTCCAAACCCTTTTCGTTCCGTGGCTTTTAGGAACCTTGCTGGTATAATTTGGTCCGTGTCCACATTCTCTATGGGAAGCGGGACGGCTGAACTTGTTAGTATGTCGAATTTATCGTATGCCATTATTTTTCAATTTTCGATGACCAATAATCAATGGTCGAATGGGTTATGCTTCTTGTAGTTCCAATAATTCCCTAGGGTCGGTTACCTTACCCGTAACTGCAGCTGCGGCCGCAACCAATGGACTTGCCAATAGGGTGCGAGCACCAGGACCTTGTCTTCCTTCAAAGTTCCGGTTGGAGGTACTCACAGCATATTTCCCTGCTGGAATCTTATCGTCGTTCATCGCCAAACAGGCTGAACATCCGGGTTCGCGCAACTCGAATCCGGCATCTTGCAAAATTTCCAAAATACCTTCTTCCTTAATGGCTTCTTCCACCTTGTGGGAACCAGGAACCAACCAAGCCGTTACATTGTCGGCTTTTCTTCTTCCTTTTATGATGGAGGCAAATGCCCTAAAATCCTCAATTCTTCCGTTGGTACAGCTACCAAGGAAAACAAAATCGATGGGTTTTCCAATCATGGAGTCACCTTCATTGAATTCCATATAGGCCAAGGATTTTTTATAGGTGGCGGCACCGCCTTCCACGGCTTCCGCCAAAGGAATATCGTTTTGGATTCCCATGCCCATCCCTGGATTGGTACCATAGGTAATCATGGGCTCTATTTCTGCAGCACTAAAGGTAAGTTCCTTGTCAAAGCTTGCATCATCATCCGTATACAGTGTTTCCCAATACGTCATTGCCTTGTTCCAATCGGCACCTTTCGGAGCAAATTCCCTTCCTTGTACATAGTCAAAAGTCTGCTGGTCTGGAGCTATCATACCTCCACGGGCACCCATTTCTATACTCAGGTTACACACAGTCATCCTTCCTTCCATGGACATATTTTGGAACACATCCCCGGCATACTCCACAAAATAACCCGTTGCGCCGGAGGTGGTCAACTTGGAAATGATGAACAAAGCCACATCTTTTGGGGTAACGGCCTTGCTCAATTCCCCATTAATGTTGATCCGCATGCTCTTTGGCTTGGGCTGCATAATACATTGGGTGGAAAGTACCATTTCTACCTCGCTGGTTCCAATACCAAAAGCAATGGCTCCAAAAGCACCGTGAGTAGAAGTGTGGGAATCCCCGCAAACAATGGTAGCTCCAGGAACTGTGATTCCGTTCTCCGGCCCGATTACGTGTACAATCCCATTTTTCTCATGCCCAAGGCCCCAATAAGGAATATTATGTGCCTTGGAATTCTCTTCCAACGCTTTTAATTGGTTGGCCGATAATTCATCCTTTACCGGTAAATGTTGGTTAATGGTTGGCGTGTTATGGTCCGCTGTGGCAAATGTGCGTTCTGGATAAAGCACGTTTATACCTCGGTTCTTTAATCCTAGAAAGGCTACTGGACTGGTTACTTCATGCACCAAATGCCTATCAATGAACAATACATCGGGACCATTTTCAATGCGTTGTACGACATGCGAGTCCCATACTTTGTCAAATAGTGTTTTACCCATCGTAAACTTCAATAATTTTAAGCTTGTAAATTTAAAATATGAAATACAAAAGCTTGATTTTTACTTCGGAAAATTACGATGTTCAAGCTTAGTTTTGGGCAAACAATCCAAAGGATTAAGGATGAGTTTTGTTTTGAAACAAAAACCAGTTCGAATGTTGATCTAGGCCTAATAAAAATCCGAATATTCCTGCAAAACACAAAAGGTAAAGGGGGTTCCCGACCTTGCGTTACCTTTAATTGCCCATGTAAAAACTGCTATGGATTGGCAATGAGTGAATTAGGGTAAACATCTGAAATTTAACACGTTTGCACGTATTTTAACAAAGCTGTAACGCTATAGGAGCGATGAGCTTTCTACTTTAGGGACTCAACCTAAAAAGTTTATTCATTAACACATCAAAGACGAACAAATGAAAAAAAGTTACACGGCCATTTCGGCCTTATTTCTCGTTGCTGCATTTTGTATTTCCACGAGTAGCTATGCACAGCTTACCTTTCTTCCACGTGGTAGCCAGATGGCCAAGGTGTCACAGCGAATCGGGACTACAGATGTTTCCGTTGTTTATTCCAGACCCAGTGTCAACGACCGGGAAATTTGGGGTGCCTTGGTACCCTACGGTATGAACAATTTGGGTTTTGGCACTGCTTCCGAGTCACCTTGGAGGGCCGGAGCCAATGAAAATACCATATTCAAGACTACCCACGATCTCACCATTGGCGGCAAAACCTTGGCTGCTGGTAAATATGGTCTGCACATGATTGTCAATGAGGACAACACCTCCACCATTATCTTTTCCAAAAACCATGGAGCATGGGGAAGTTATTTTTACGAGCCTTCGGAAGATGCCCTTCGCGTGGACGTGGAAACCAAAGAAGTTGCACACGTGGAACAGCTTACCTTCAACTTTAACGAGGTGGATGCGACATCTGCCGTTGTAGCATTGAGTTGGGCAAAAAAGCAGATTCCGTTTAAAGTAGAGGTCAAGGTCACCGACAATGTACTGGCTAGAATCCGACAAGAATTACAGACTTCACCTGGATTTACAAGGCAATCCTGGGAGCAAGCTGCGAATTATGCCCAAAATAATGGAGGAGATCTTGACGAAGCCCTAGGTTGGGTGGATGCCGCCATTGCAGGACAGTTCTTTAGCCAAAAGACCTTTAACAATCTGAGCATCAAATCACAGATTTTAACCAAGCAAGGCAAAACAGGCGAGGCCAAAGCTTTGATGGATGAAGCGCTGCCTTTGGGCACCGTGTTCCAAGTTCATGGCTATGGAAGACAGCTTATCGGGCAAGGTAAGACCGCCGAAGCACTTGAGGTATTCAAATGGAATGCTAAAAATCACAAAGGCACATGGCCAGTGCACTACGGACTGGCAAGAGGTTATTCTGCTTTAGGAGATAATAAATCCACAGTGAAGCATTTGAAAATGGCTTTGGAAAATGCACCCGCCCAAGTAAACAGGGATAGGGTACAGGCCAATTTGGACAAAGCAGAAAAAGGAGAGGGAATCAACTAGACCTGTTTTATATATTGGAGTTAAATTGGAATGCCCGGCGAAAGTCGGGCATTTAACTTATATATTCCCACAGGTCGTTTCCTTTTGACATAACGGAATAAGCTGTCCGGATGGGCAGATTTTCCGGTTTTTCAAGACCTGGGTCATTTTTTAAGAGTTGGATAGCGTGGAACCTTGCCGTCTGAAGCACCTGATTGTCTTTTACAATATCCGCGATCTTTAAATTCAGAAGTCCACTTTGTTGGGTACCCATCAAATCTCCTGGCCCTCGAAGTTTTAGGTCGACCTCCGCGATTTCAAACCCATCATTGGTTCTGGTCATGGTATGCAATCTGGTTTTTGCATCTTCGGAAAGCTTATTGCCGGTCATAAGAATACAGTAACTCTGCTCCGCACCCCTACCTACGCGACCACGCAATTGATGCAACTGGGAAAGCCCAAATCGTTCAGCACTTTCAATGATCATTACTGAGGCATTGGGAACGTTGACCCCCACCTCGATTACCGTAGTGGCCACCATTATGTGGGTCTCTCCGCGAACAAAGCGGTCCATTTCATAATCCTTATCTGCAGGTTTCATTTTTCCGTGGACGATGGAAATTTGATATTCAGGAAGGGGAAAATCCCGGGCGATGCTTTCATATCCATCCATTAGATCCTTATAATCCAATGCCTCGGATTCCTTTATCAGCGGATAAACAATATATACCTGCCTCCCTTTTTTGATTTCATCTTTGATGAACTGAAATACTTTGAGCCGATTGCCATCGAACCGATGGACCGTTTTAACGGGCTTTCTGCCCGGAGGTAACTCGTCTATCACCGACACATCCAAATCTCCATAAAGACTCATGGCCAAGGTACGCGGAATTGGGGTAGCGGTCATGACCAATACATGGGGTGGAATTTCATTTTTATGCCAAAGCTTGGAGCGTTGGGCCACTCCAAATCTATGCTGTTCATCTATTATGGCCAGACCCAGGTTCTTGAACTGAACTTTGTCCTCCAAAACGGCATGGGTACCTACCAAAATTTTAAGATTCCCATTTTCTAGCTGATTATGCAATAAAGTACGTTCCGATTTTTTGGTGGAGCCGGTCAGTAACGCAATGCGTATATCCATTTTCCCCAGCAATTCCTTAAGTCCATTATAATGTTGATTGGCCAAGATTTCGGTTGGGGCCATCAAACAGGCTTGATAGCCATTGTCAATGGCCAAAAGTGCAGTCATTAAGGCAACTATGGTTTTACCAGAACCGACATCACCCTGGAGCAAACGGTTCATTTGGGCTTTACTGCCCAAATCGTTGCGAATTTCCTTAATGACCTTTTTTTGGGCGTTGGTCAATTCAAATGGAAGATGATTGCTAAAAAACGAATTGAAGTTATCCCCGACCTGATCAAAGGGCAATCCTTTTATTTTATGCTTCCTGATTATCTTTTTGGAAATCAATCTGAGCTGAACGAAAAACAACTCTTCAAACTTGAGTCGAAATTGGGCCTTGGCCAACAAATCTTGACTTTTTGGAAAATGAATGTTCAGTAGAGCATCACTTTTAGAAATCAGCCGTAAATCATCTAGCAGCGTAGGGGAGAGTGATTCTTGAAACATGCCTTTGGAATCCAACAATAGTTGCTGCACCATTTTACTGACCACGCGATTGGTTATCCCTTTTGCACTGAGTTTTTCGGTGGATGGATAAATAGGTTGCATGGCAATTTTAAGACCGCGCTGGTGCTCGGTCAACAATTCCATTTCGGGGTGTGGCATGGAAAAAGTACTGCCATACCGATTGGTACGCCCAAAAACCACGTAGGTCTCATTGAGTTTTAGATTTTCCCGAATCCACTTATGGCCCCGGAACCACACCAGCTCCATTTCGCCAGTATCATCCATAAAACGGGCCACTAACCGCTTACCCCTTTTTTGCTCCACGGTTTTTATATGGACGATCTTCCCTATTACCTGAACATCGGCACCGCTGGATTGTAATTGGGCGATTTTGTAGTACTGGGTTCTGTCCAGGTACCGGTTGGGAAACAAATGCAGTAAATCCTTATAAGTTTCAATGCCTAGCTCCGTTCTCAATGTTTCAGCCCTGTTGGGGCCAACACCTTTGAGATATGGTATTGGAGTTTGGAGAAAATTGGGATTCATCAAACTAAAATATGTATTTTGGAAAGACTTTTGTGATACCCTTGCTATGAAGTCCACAGTTGTCCTTGTTTTTTTCTTTTTAGCTTTTTCCTGCCTGGGGGTAATGGGGCAATCCGGGATTGATTTCACAAGCTTGAGTGTGGAGATAATCCCCGTTCCTGAACGCAATGAAATCCATGGCCAAGGGGTTTACACTTTTGACGTTCAGAAAAATGTGGATTCTGTTATTTTGGATGCCAAAAAAATGACCTTTTCCAAATTTACTTTGAATGGAAAAGGAATACCCTATAATAATTCCGGGAGCAAGGTGTCTTTTAAGGCACCCAAGAAGATGGGCGAATATAATCTAAGCTTTCATTATGTGGCCAATCCAGGTCAGACGGTCTACTTTTTGGGCTGGAAGGACAGTTTGGACGGAAACGAACAAATTTGGACACAAGGGCAAGGGAAATACACCAGTCATTGGCTACCCAGTTTCGATGACATGACTGAAAAGGTGGAGTTTGACCTCAATTTTGTTTTTGATAAGGATTATGAGGTCATAGCCAACGGCAAATTGGTTCAGAAATCAATTTTGTCCAATGGTCAAGCACATTGGTCCTTTGATATGCAAAATCCCATGAGCAGTTATTTGATTGGTTTTGCCATAGGAAAGTTCAAGAAAGACGGATTTTATTCGAATTCCAATGTCCTAAACGAAAACTACTATCACTACAAAGACAGTCTCAAAGCAGAACCCACATATCGCTATTCAAAACAGATTTTCGACTTCTTGGAAGAGGAAATTGGAGTACCCTATCCCTGGCAAAATTACAAACAGATTCCGGTGCAGGACTTTCTGTATGCAGGCATGGAAAATACGGGAGCCACCATCTTTTCCAACACTTTTGTGGTAGATTCCATTGCTTTTGTAGACAGGAATTATGTAAATGTCAATGCCCATGAAATGGCTCATCAGTGGTTTGGGAATTTGGTTACCGAGCAAAGTGGGAAACACCATTGGTTGCACGAGGGCTTCGCCACCTACTACGCCTATCTGGCGGAAAAAGAAATTTTTGGAGAAGATTATTTTTATTGGCGCCTACTGGAAACGGCTAAAGCACTGGATAATTTTTCTGGGGATGGCAATGGTGAGGCGTTGACCAACGCAAGTGCAGGCAGCCTTACCTTTTATGAAAAGGGGGCATGGGCCTTGGTCATGTTACGGAATAGAGTGGGGGATGAAGCTTTTAAGGATGGAATCAAAAACTACCTGAACAAATTTGCATACCAAAATGTGACCATACCCGATTTTATGTGGGAAATGGAGAAGGTTTCGGGGATGAAGCTTTCAGGTTTTGAGGAGCAATGGTTGCAGGAATCCGAATTCCCGTTTGAAGTGGTTAAAGGCTATTTAAGAGCAAAGAGTCCAAGCATCAAAACGTATTTTGAAATTAAGGATTTGATTGCAAAAGAGACTGTAGGAGTCCAGCAAGCTATTGAAAGTAAATGGGATACCTTATTATCCGAACGCTTGAAGCAGCAATTAATTCTTGATTATGGGGATAAATTATCCGCTGCTTTTTTGGGGAAATTGTTAAATGAAGAAAAGCTAAAAGTGCGACAAGCGGCGGCGCTTTCCATGAAGAGAATACCCGAAGAAATACAAAGCGATTTTGAATCCTTGTTAGCGGACAAGAGTTACAAGACCATTGAAGCCGCATTATTTAGATTATGGACCGATTTCCCAGAAAATCAGAAAAAATATCTGGACCAAACCCGTACCATAATCGGCTTTCCCAATAAAAATGTGCGGATTCTTTGGTTGACCTTGGCCTTGGTAACCCCTGATTACGAAGCCGGGTCTAAGCGAGGGTTTTTCGAGGAGTTGAGTGGATACACGGGCACGGAGTATCATTTTGAAACTAGGATGCTAGCTTTCCAATTTCTAAAGAGCATTGGGGCATTCAACGATGCAACGCTCAAGAACCTGATTCAGGCCTGTAACCATCATGTCTGGCACTTTAAAAAATCATCTCGAAAAATGCTCAAGGAATTTTTAAAAGGAGAGGGAAACAACGCCCGGGTCAGGGCTTTATACCCGACCTTGAATGTGGAACAACAGCAATATTTGGATAAAACATTGGGCAAATGAGAGCATTGGTGATTTCAGGTGGCGGTAGTAAGGGAGCCTTTGCAGGTGGGGTGGCCCAGTTTCTCATTGAGGAGGCCAATCATCGATACGACCTGTTTGTGGGGACTTCTACCGGGAGCCTGTTGATTTCCCATCTGGCCTTGAACAAATTGGATAAAATCAAGACCATTTATTCCTCCGTGAACCAAGACAGTATCTTCAACAACTGTCCCTTCATTATAAAAAAAAAGCATGGGGTAGAGCTTATATCCATTAACCACTGGAACGTTCTCAAGAATTTTATCCGTGGAAAAAAAACCTTTGGGGAAAGTGAAAACTTACGGGAACTTATTCGGGAGTCCATTACCCTAGAGGAGTTCGAGGAGTTAAAGCAAGGCAATACCGATGTAGTGGTAACCGTTTCCAACCTTTCGCTCAATCAAGTGGAGTACAAATCCATTAACGATTGCACCTACGAGGAATTCTGCGATTGGATTTGGATTTCATCCAACTACGCTCCCTTCATGAGCATTGCCCGGCGAAATGGATGTGAATATGCTGATGGAGGTTTGGGCTCCTTGGTCCCTATAGAGGCTGCCTTGAAACGGGGCGCCACTGAAGTAGACGTTGTGGTATTACATACCGAGGTCAACTATTTGAACCGTATGCCGGCCCGGAATCCCTTTGAACTGATTACCACCATCTTCAGTTTTATGTTGGACAGGATTGAAAACCAAAACATCCGAATTGGAAAGCTCGTGGCCAATCAAAAGGATGCCATCATCAATTTTTATTACACACCAACTGTGCTCACTACAAACTCCTTGATTTTTAATAAGGAGCGAATGACCCTTTGGTGGAAAAGAGGCTATTTATATGCCAAAAACAAAAACGAGGAAACCAGCCCTATAGATCCAGACCGCCAAGAGTAGGCTACCAAAGATCGCTCACTTCATTTTTTATAAAGGCGAGTGCCGTTGCAGAAGGGGATTGTTTGTCCATGGTCTGGTTTAAAATGTCTTCCCGCAGCTTGTCAGGAGAATCCGTTTCGCTCATTCCTGCAGATCTAATAATCTGGATGGTAGCGTTTTTAGCTGCTTTAATAATGTTCCAACATTCATCCGACATATAAATTTGCTGGGACAGATTGTGCTCAAATTCGGTCTCTATCTGCTTAATGAGTAGATTTTCGTAGTCACTCTTGTTTTTGCCCTTGGGTGCCACACGGACCACTAAGCTATTGATGGAAATGCGCTCCAAAAACAGCACCATGCGCTCATAAGCTTGAAGTCTAATGGGCAAGGTGTCCTTTTGGGAATCTTTATGAAGCAAAAAGCGCCTGCGTCCATCTTCATTGCGGGTATGCAAACGGAAAAAGTAGAAAGCCACGGCTCCTGTTACTACAGCAGGAAGCAAAAAGCCGAAAAGTTGAAAAATGTCGTCTCCAGTCATGAGATAGTTTGGTTTTGGATATTATGCTTTGGAAGATAACGCATTTAATTTCCAAAAAGTATGTTCGTCCAAACCACTTATTTTTTTGGTTCAGGTCCCATCACAATCGACAATGTGCCCCCATTTTTGATATCGGAATGAGAGAAGAACAAGCTTGTGAGTTCCACATCGTTTAAGGTGGCAGATTGTACATACTTGTTTTTAGGGCTATTGTTTTGGGTCACAATCGTGAAGATATTTCCATTTTCCAATGGAATTTTCACCTTGTCGAAAAGAGGCCTGCTTATCACATATTTCGGATTTCCTGGGGCAACTTGATAAAAACCCATGGCATTGAGGACATACCAAGCAGACATTTGACCACAATCTTCGTTACCAATTATACCATCGGGTTGGGTGGTATAGAACTCCTTCAAAATTTTGTCCACCAATTCTTGTGTTTTCCAAGCTTGGTCCGCGTAGGTATACATGTGGGCGATGTGGTGACTTGGCTCGTTTCCGTGGGCATATTGGCCAATCAATCCAGTGATGTCGCCGCTAACGTTTTCCCCTTCAATTACAGAGGATGTTGTGAATAAACTATCCAGCTTTATCGCGAACTGTTTCTTCCCCCCGTAGAGTTGTGCAAAGCCATCGATATCGTGTGGCACAAACCAAGTCCACTGCCATGCATTGCCCTCCACATAATCGGAATGATCATGATCTGAATGTCTTGGGCTAAAGGGTTCACGCCAGGTTCCATCGGCATTTTTTCCGCGCATAAAACCGGTTTGTGGGTCAAAATAGTGTTGATAGTTTAGCCCCCGTTGCTGGAATTCCCCTGCTACGGAATCCTTGCCGACTGCTTGGGCAATTTGAGCGACACACCAGTCGTAATAGGCATTTTCAAGCCCATAGGAAACAGAATTGGCAATTTCATCAGAAGGAATATGCCGCCCTTCATTGATGTATTTGTTGTGTAATGACATGACTCGTTCTTTTCGAGGCTCATCCGTACTCTTGACCAGGTCGGGGCGGTACGATGCACTGGTGATGGCCGCTTGCAAAGCCAATTCTTGATCAATACCAGGAAGATTTTTTGATAGGGCATCGGCAATGTTGGCAACAGCTGGATATCCTACCATGGTGCCGGTGTAATTCGAGGCCAATGGCCATTTGGGCAGCAATCCGCCTTCCTCATACTTCAGTAATAAATTGTTGACATAGTCAATGGATTTGGGTTCATCAATGATGGTCATTAATGGATGTAATGCCCTAAATGTATCCCATAAAGAGTAGACGGTATAGTTGGTCTCGCCATTTTTGGCTTGATGGATTTCCTTGTCCATGCCCCTATATCTTCCATCCACATCTTGATGTATGGCGGGAGCGATCATGCTGTGGTACAGGGAAGTATAAAAAGTGGTGAGTACATTTTTATCGGCCGTTTGTACTTGGATTCGTTCCAACTCCCTTTTCCATCGATCCTTGGTTTTGGAAACCACGGCATCGAAATCCCAATCAGACAATTCAGTTTCCAAATTGGTCTGGCCCCCGTGTGCATCAACCGCTGATATTCCCACCTTGATCATTAGCGGTTCATCATTGGCAAGTGCGGGAAACTCCAATATGGAATATATATTCTTTCCGTTGTAGCTCGTTGCGCTGTTCTCTGTGGTTTCTCCATCAATGATGACCTCATCAAGTGAAAAAGGACTGGAGAATTTAGCGTAGAAATATACCTTGTGGTCGAAAGCCCAACCCTGGGAATGCTTTAGCCCTCGAATGGTGCTGTCGTTAACAATTTCCATGGTGTTGACAACATTGCTATGTCCCCAGGTTTCTTGGAGAATATGCCCAATATCAAGCAAAAGCCTCTTTTTTTGGTTTGCACCATAATGGTATTTGTGCAAGCCCGCGCGGTCCGTTACCGCTAAATGGGCCTCCACATCATAGTTGCTAAATTTGACGGAATAGGTACCAACCTCTGCCTGTTCATCCGACTTGTTGAAATAAGCCACGGGTTTTGCTGCTGTTTCCCCGGTAAAGGGAAGCATCAATACATCGCCCATATCACCAATGCCCGTACCGCTTAGGTGGGTGTGGGAGAATCCGTAAATGGTACTGTCCCCAAAGTGGTATCCACTGGAGGCATCCCATCCATTCAATTTTGTGTCTGGGCCTAGTTGCATCATTCCATGGGGGTTGACCGGACCTGGAAAGGTATGCCCGTGAAATCCAGTGCCGATAAATGGATCTACATAGCTCAAAACATTGATTGCATTTTCGTCTTTCTGTTTTTGAACCGAATTGCAGCCATAAAGAATTGAAAACAGAATAAATAAAGAAATACGCTTCATGAAAGTGTAGTTTGACGGATAGGTAAAGTGATTAGGTCAAGATAATCTTGATTTCCCGGAGTTTTCCATTTAAATCGACCAATGACGTATTAGAGCTAACCAGTACAGAGGTTGGATAGGTTTAAAAATGGGGTTCGAAAGCGATTATTGCGGTTTCCAACCCTTTTATCAATATGGAATTCGGGCTAATTTTTACTGTTTTGCAACAAGTCTAGGTCAATATCCTCGGAATAATTAAAGTATCCCATTAATGTTCCATCTGGACCTATAACCAGCGTTTTCGGGTACCTTAAAATTTTAAATTTACTGCCAAATCGATGGGCATTTGCGACAACCTTAAAATTGGAATTGGGAACTGAGAATACTCGTTGGGCCCTGTCTTTATCCCAATAAAAAAGGGCAACAGCCTCTACCGCTTCTCCCTTGCTTTTAAAGGCATTGATTTTTTCATCCAATTCCAGGAGTTCATGCTTTTTGAACATAAAATCCTCCGGGTATCCCTCAAAACGCAGGATTATCCATTTTCCTCTTAATTTTTCGGAAGCGATTTCCGTTCCTGTTGTCGTTTTGAAAACGAATTCTGGGAATATACCTCCTGTTGGGGTGCGTCCCATGGTGGTCGCTGGCCCCATATTTTTATTTGGATTGAACCAAAAACTCTCAAGCTTCCCATATTTGTCATATACGTGTTCTACATGTACATTGGGATTTGAGCGAATCAATTGGTTCAACTCTTCTTGACTCATCGGTTCCCCTGTCAAGATGTTAAATGAATTTTCTGAAGTCACCGGGTAATTTTCCCCATCTACCTTGATAAATCGAGTCTTGGAAAGCATTTTTTGCCCCAACATCGGGACAACGGTCAAGCTAAAAACAACCAAGCAAATGACTAAGATAGTCGGTCCTCGATTCATTGCATACTTTTCAGATCGGACTTTGCCTTGTCGTAAAACCCTTTGTAGTCAGGTTGAAGACTAAGGGAGATACCTTCCTTAAAATTGCCATCCTTGACAGAAATTGCCACCTTCTCCAGCGGGATACCATGGGTAGTGACCATGTCTTTGGCAATAACTGTGGCTTGATCGTAGGTGATACCGAACTCCCCGGTAATATTCAGTCCTTCCACTTGGGCCGTTAGCCCGGGACTGGCTAAAAGTACCTTGGAAACCTGGGCGACCCAAGTTTTGCCTTCATCAGTCAATTCCAAACCAGTATCAGAGCCGAACAATTTGGACAAACTCATGGAAAGGATAACAGCACCCTCCGATACATTGGCATTGGCATTTTCTCCCATGGTTTGCTTAATACGGGTCAGCAAAACAATGGAGGTAGAATCACTGGAGGCTATCATATCAGATATGTTGCTCAATTGCTTCTCCTTTCGCTCAAGGGCAGCCAGGGTTTTGTTTACGTTCTCGCTATTCTTTTTGGAAAGCTCGGAGAAACTGCTCAAGTTTTTGAGAAGGGTGGCATTGGCATCCCTAAGGCCAACGTTTTCAGTTTCCAAGGCTTCCGCTTTGGCATTCGTGGATGAAATATTCCTTTTGGCTTCCAGCAGTTGTTGCTGTACATCACCAAGTTGGGTCTCCAAATCGTCAATTTGTTCAAATAGCTCGCTCTTTTTTTGGGAAAACCCAGTGGCGGTAACAATCAAACATAACAAAAGAAGTAATTGTTTCTTCATAAGTAAGAGGTGTTGGTTAAATCTAATGGGGCCAAAATTAGGATGTTTTTTCCAAAACTCCCTTACCTCCCAGATAAACACAGTCATAAAGTTCCTGCATATTGTTAAATGGAACCTCGGTTTTCTGATAGGAATATACGGCTTCAAGGTCGCTGCTGAGGTAGTCGTCGTCCACGTTTACTTGGATGTCGTTCATGGAAAATTGGCAAGGATGTTCGTAACCGGCGGCATGGGTAATTTCCAAAAACTCCTTACGGAAGGTTTTGAAATACTGCGCCAATCTATCAGATTTCAAGGGGATATTGATACCGTTCTGCAGCCATTTGCTCTGTGTGGCCACCCCGGAGGGACAGCGATTGGTGTGGCAGATTTGGGCCTGAATACAACCGATGCTCATCATTGCCTCACGGGCCACATTTATGCAATCTACCCCCATGGCAAAGGCCATTGCGGCTTTTGCAGGAAACCCTAATTTTCCACTACCGATGAAAACCACCCGTTCGGTGAGTCCGTGGTTTTTAAAAATCCTGTATACCGAAGAAAACCCATAAACCCAAGGCAGGGAAACATGATCGGCAAAGCTGGGTGGGGCCGCTCCTGTTCCGCCCTCACCACCATCAATGGTTATAAAATCGGGTCCATTGCCCGTGTTTTTCATGAGTTTCGCCAGTTCTTCCCATTGGTCCAACTTGCCAATGGCCCCTTTTATGCCCACAGGAAGCCCGGTTTCTTCCGCGATGTTTTCAATAAGCTCAACCAGTTCCGAGATGTTGCTGAATGCTTTGTGTGTGGCAGGGGATAAGACATCTTTCCCTACTTCAACGCCTCTTATGTTTGCAATCTCCGGTGAGATTTTGGCCCCGGGAAGCACACCTCCTTTCCCTGGTTTCGCGCCTTGTGATAATTTTATTTCGATGGCTTTGATGCAAGGATTTTCATCGACTAAAATTTTCATTTTCTCCATGGAAAAGTTCCCTTCTCGGGAACGTACACCAAAATAACCGGTACCAAAATGAAACATTACATCCCCACCTGTCTTGTGATATGGGGATAAGCCACCTTCGCCAGTATTGTGATAAGCCTGGGATTTTCCAACCCCATGATTAAGGGATTCCACCGCCCTTGCCGACAAGGAGCCAAAACTCATGGCCGAAACATTGATCACCGAAGCTGGGCGGTAGGGTTTCTTTCGTTTGTTGTAGGCTCCAATGACCTTGGCACAGGGCAAAAAGTTGGGGTTTTCGGCATTCGGATGCCCCTTTGGAGCTTGATAACCGATCATTGCGTTCTTCACAAATATGTGCTGATGGGCATAAATATCCCGGTCGGTTCCAAACCCCTCATAATTGTTTTCCTTTTTGGCCGACGCATAAATCCAACCCCGTTCTATTCGATTAAAAGGAAGTTCTTCGCGGTTGTTGGCCACAAAATACTGCCGCATTTCGGGGCCAATACTCTCCAACCAGTACCTTAGATGGCCTATCACGGGAAAGTTATGGCTTATGGTATGTGCCTTTTGGAAAAAGATATCCCTAAGGGCAACCAAGACTATAAAAAAGAGCACCCAGGCCCACCAGGGGATGCCTCCCAAAACGTTCAATACGGATTCCATAGCATTCAAAAATTTAAATCATTTATCAAGCCAATCGCCTTATAAATTACATAAACAAGGATTAGGGTCAAGGAGATATAAGCCAGTATTTTCCGAATAGGATGCAGATGCTTTAGCTCCGTTTGGACATTTTGCTTATCGATTTTCTCCTTGATTTCAAAAGCTCTTTTATAATCTGAATTTTGGATAAAAAAAACGTGCCATTGTACCCCTGCTTCGACAGCGGTCCTAGGAAATTGCTTAAACCGGATTCCTTCGGAGGTCAATTCTTGTTCAAAAAGTTTTGATGGAAAAGGATATTCAAATTCTGCAATTTGCACGTTGAACCCATCCATGCTACATATTCAGATAATCCAAGGCCAATTGGGTCATACTCTTTACTCCGAGAAGCAATCCACTGTCATCAATTTTAAAATCAGGGGTATGGTGCGGAAAGGACTCCGTAGTTCCTGGTGTCATTCCCCCTAGAAAGAAATAGAACCCAGGTACTTTTTCCTGAAAATAACTAAAGTCTTCGGCACCCGTAATTGCCTTATGAATGCTGACGTTCTCTTTGCCGGCAACTTTTTCCAAGGTCGGGGCCATTTTGGCTGTTAAATCAAGATCATTGAAGGTAATGGACGTAGTGGTCTCAATGGTGCAGGTGGCTTCCCCTCCATACGCTTTGGCGATGGCCGGAACCATTTCCTCCATCCGCTTGTTAATGAACTTTTGCATGTCATAATCGAGAGTCCTGATAGTTCCTATCATTTCTGCACTTTCCGGGATGATATTGAAACGAACCCCACTGGTTATTTTCCCCACTGAGATGACTGCCGCCTCGTTGGTGAGTTCCGATTCCCGACTAATGATCGTCTGGAGCCCATCAACAATTTTCGCACTGATCAAAATGGGGTCGATTCCCCCCCATGGTTGGGAACCGTGGGTTTGTTTTCCCTTTACATTGATCACAAATCGCTGTGCCGCAGCCATGGCGCCACCAGGCTTGTATTTAACTGTCCCTGTTGGAGTTTGGGAATTTATGTGCAAGCCAAAAATGGCATCCACTTTGGGATTCTCCAAAACCCCTTCCTTCACCATTAAAAGGGCTCCCCCTTCTTCCCCAGGAGGTGCACCTTCCTCTGCAGGCTGAAAAATAAACTTGACAGTGCCTTTAATTTTATCCTTGTTTTTGGCCAGCACTTCGGCAACACCCATTAAAATGGCCGTATGCGTATCGTGACCACAAGCATGCATCACTCCGACCTTTTTTCCTAAAAATTCTGACGTGACCGTGGATTTAAAAGGGAGGTCGTTTCGTTCCGTAACGGGCAAGGCATCAATATCAGCTCGTAAAGCCACTACCTTTCCAGGTTGGTCACCCTTTAAAATTCCCACGACTCCAGATATGGCTACTCCGGTTTGCACTTCAATCCCAAGGGATTTTAGATGTTTTGCAATTTTTTCGGCGGTTTTAAACTCGCGATTGCTTAGCTCTGGATTTTGATGGATGTCCCTTCGCCATTCGATTACTTTGTCTTCAACATCCGCAAAGTCTTTTTCCAGATTTGGACCTTGTGCCCAAAGGGAAACAGTGGCCAATAGCAATAGTAGTGTGTTCAATTTTCGCATATAGTCAGTTTTAGAATTTTATGAGATGATATCCTTGATTTTGTAATTGAAGCAATGCCGTCATTGCCGAAAGTGCGATTTGCGCATCGGGTATAAGGTCTTCCTTGGGAATGTTCCTGGAATAGGAGGATTGTCCGCAGAGAATTACTTGTGCCCCGGAATCCAATAGGGACTTGACCAGGTCGAAATTTGGATTTTTTACACCATATCTTTTTAAATAGGCCTGTTGGTCAATAATATCTTTCGAAGCCTTATGGTGCACCACAAGTGCAACATGCAACTGGGAAACAGGAACCCCGCTCTGGGCGTGCATATTGTAAAATCGCGCTGCTGTCTCAATGGTTTTGTTCAATGTTGTATGGGACTCCGGCGTATCAGCAATCTCAAAGACCACCTTGAACTCGGCTTTTGTATCCGTCTCAAAACCAGGATTTTCAACAGCCCATACCGGGCCAAATTCTTCAATGACCGGGCCGGCTTTTTTTTCTTGGGAATTCATGTAGATACAGGTAAAACAGAATATCAGGACAGCAAGGGGGTTGTACTTCATTAGAAGGAGCTATTAATCCCTAAATATATCAAATTAGAACCAAAAAAAATGCTGTTTATAAGTATTGACAGGATGATTTTAGCATGAGGGCATTATTGGCTATTTTCACCTTTACTTTTAAAACTGCTTTTGGGTTTGGAGAATTTTTTGGAGGAATTGAATGATGCGCAACGTGCACCCGTATTACACAAGGATGGCCCGTTAATGGTGATTGCCGGTGCCGGTTCCGGAAAAACCAGGGTGTTGACGTATAGGATCGCCCATTTGATGGAGCAGGGGGTGGACTCGTTCAATATTCTTGCCTTGACCTTTACCAACAAAGCGGCCCGTGAGATGAAAAAACGGATTGCGACGATTGTTGGAAATTCCGAGGCCAAAAACCTCTGGATGGGAACCTTCCACTCGGTTTTTGCCAAACTTCTCCGCTTTGATGGCGACAAATTGGGCTACCCTAGCAACTTTACCATTTACGATACCCAAGATTCCCAAAGATTGATTGCCTCCATTATCAAGGAAATGGGGCTGGACAAGGATATCTACAAATACAAACAGATCCAGAACCGGATATCATCTTATAAGAACAGTTTAATTACGGTCAAGGCCTATTTTCAAAACCCTGAGTTGGTTGAAGCTGATGCTATGGCGAAAAGACCAAGATTGGGGGAGATCTACCAAAACTATGTGGACCGTTGCTTTAAGGCAGGGGCCATGGATTTTGATGACCTTTTGCTCAGGACCAATGAATTGCTGACCCGCTTTCCGGAAGTATTGATGAAATACCAGGACCGCTTCCGGTATATTTTGGTGGATGAGTACCAAGATACCAACCACTCCCAGTACTTGATCGTGAAGGCCTTGTCGGATCGTTATCAAAATATCTGTGTCGTGGGCGACGATGCCCAGAGTATCTACTCCTTTAGGGGGGCGAATATCAGTAATATCCTGAACTTTCAAAAAGATTACGACGATGTGGCGGTATACCGACTGGAGCAGAACTACCGTTCGACCAAGAACATTGTCAATGCGGCCAATTCCATCATAGCCAAGAACAAAAACCAATTGGAAAAGGTGGTTTGGACTTCCAATGATGAGGGGAACAAGATAAAAGTGCACCGAAGTGTAACCGATGCGGAAGAAGGCCGGTATGTAGCAGGTTCCATTTTTGAGAACAAGATGCAAAACCAGCTTCAAAATGGCGAGTTTGCTGTCCTGTATCGCACCAACTCCCAATCTAGGGCCATTGAGGATGCGCTTAGAAAACGGGATATTCCATATCGGATTTATGGCGGACTTTCGTTTTACCAGCGCAAAGAAATCAAGGATGTTCTGGCCTATTTGAGGCTCATAATCAATCCTAAGGATGAAGAAGCGCTGAAAAGGGTCATTAATTTTCCGGCCAGGGGTATCGGGCAGACCACGGTGGACAAGCTTACCGTTGCGGCCAACCACTATGGGCGCTCCATTTTTGAAGTGATGGACAATTTGTCCAAACTGGAGTTGAAAATCAATGCGGGAACGCAGCGAAAGCTCGAGGATTTTGTGACCATGATCAAGAGTTTTCAAATCATGAATGCAGGTTCTGATGCGTTTACCTTGGCCGAACATGTATCTAAGAAAACTGGATTGCTTCTGGAGTTCAAAAAGGATGGAACACCGGAAGGGATTGCCCGCATGGAGAATATCGAAGAGTTGTTGAATGGAATCAAGGATTTTGTTGAGGGTCAAAAGGAACTTGCGGATTCCACAGGTAGCCTAACTGAATTTTTGGAGGATGTGGCCCTTGCGACGGACATGGACAAGGATACAGGCGATGATGACCGGGTGGCCCTAATGACCATCCACCTGGCCAAGGGTCTCGAGTTCCCATATGTGTACATTGTAGGGATGGAGGAGGACCTGTTCCCTTCCGCGATGAGCATGAATACTCGAAGCGAATTGGAAGAGGAACGAAGACTTTTCTATGTGGCCCTAACACGAGCAGAGAAGCAGGCCTATCTGACCTATACCCAAAACAGGTACCGCTGGGGAAAACTCATTGATGCCGAACCGAGTCGATTTTTGGAGGAAATAGAGGAGGAGTACGTGGAAAACCTAACCCCTGTGAACGACGGGTATCGGTACAAATCCATGATCAATGCCGATATTTTTGGAGAAGTGGACAAGAGCAAATTACGTCAAGTAAAACCTAAAAATGGGAATCCGCCAAGTGTTCAGCGTCCCAATGAAAACCAACTCAGAAAATTACGAAAGCTCAAGCCACAGTTGTCCACACCCGATGCCAGTCCAATGGATCCCAACCTTATTGAAGGTTGTACGGTTAACCATACCCGGTTTGGAAGGGGCAAAGTGCTAAAAATTGAAGGTGTTGGCAACGACAAAAAGGCAGAAATCCGGTTTGAACGCGGAGATATTAAAAAGCTACTACTTCGATTTGCTAAATTGGAAGTATTGGACAAATGACCTGCTGCACAAGATTGAAAAATTACAGTTTGGCTAAGCGGCTATATTTGGTACTTCCACAAAAAATCTGATTGGTATATTCCACAATAGGAGTTGGCTCCCTATACTTTACGGCATACACTTTATAATACGTTTTGTTTATTCCTAACCCAGAATCACATTCAATTTTACGGTTGTGGGGTAGATAATAAGGTTCAATACTTTCTGTAAAGACCACCGAGTCTTCCGTGAGAAATGCTTGGGGCATTGGGTATGTCCAGCGTATTTCCCTTTTGTCGATATCGTAAAGGTGCAAATTGTCCTGTTTGCCATCTTTTGCATTGGAAAAAAACAGGTAATTACCCATTTTACCGACTAGGGATGCTTCTCCCCTGAAGGGAAGTTGAATCTTATCATTTTGTGGCGTACTTAGCATGGCCAATGAACTGTCCTTTGTAGCATCATAAGTGAGATTTACTATTAGTTGGTCGTCAAACACAAAGGTATTTTTTGAGAAATTTTGATGATTCGTTGGTAGTTCCGAGCCATTGAGAAAATTCCAAGAATTGGTAATTTTAAACTGCTGAGGGCCAATCATGTTGTCCAATTTGGTTAATGCTTCAACGAAGTCACTCTTTTCATGATTTGTGGAAAGTTCCAAAGGGCGATATGCTGTATGTGAACCCCATTTTTCCGCCTTTAGGATAAAGGAAGCGTCCATCTCTACATCAAAATCCAGAGCAGATGTAAGAGAGCTATTTCGATTTGGAAATACAGCCAACTGTTCCAATCCATTGTTATTGATGGTATAAGCATCTATTCTAAAACTTTGCTTTTGATTTGATTCAGTGCTTCCGTGGAATAGATACAATGGCTTATTATCAATTTCAACTGTATGAATTTGATAAAGGTTTAGGGGATTCCCATATAAGGAGGTCGGCACAACCTTATTATCTTCTGAGGCATACAGGGCAATGTTTCTTATCCTCAGGGTCGACTCCTCCATTCTTGAATGCCATGTAAAGGCTGCAACTTTACCATCCTCTGAGAGTGTGAATAGATATTCATGTTTAGCAAGGGAATAGGATTTATTCACTTCCTTAAGGAGCTCTAAGGAATTTATGCCTTCTATAGTCTTTCGGATTCGAACGTTGATATCGGTTACGGTTTTTATATAATCAGCCGTATTTTTTTCTAGGTTATCCAACATCGAAAAACAATGGTCTAAATAGGTGATTACTTCCTGACCTTTTTTAAATTTTTGGGGAATAGGAATTTTATTCGAATAATTGTGATTGCCACAACGGGTCAATGCGAACAAAACAGTACAAAGCAGCGGAATTGCAATTCTTTTTATCTCCATGATTTCCAAAGTGTATGGGTTGAACAACCCTAAATTTGAGAGTTTCACGGGTGATTTGGACACCTTAATTGATGAATGCCCCGTATGAATTGACGGATGAGGCATTTGGAGCTATCTTTGTTGTTCTGAAAGACGAATTGCTAGGATATTATCATGGCCGAACTTATTAAACTTTTTGAAGAAAACCCTAACCCAAGGCAAGTGGAAAAAATTGGGAATGTGCTACGCAAGGGTGGGTTGGTCATTTATCCAACGGATACCGTCTACGGTCTTGGCTGTGACATCACCAATTCCAAAGCATTGCAGCGTATAGCCCGTATTAAAGGCATAAAATTGGAGAAGGCCAACTGGTCCTTTGTCTGTGCAGACCTCAGCAATCTATCCGATTTTGTTCGGCAGATAGACACCTCCACTTTTAAACTGCTGAAAAGGGCGTTGCCTGGTCCCTATACCTTTATTCTACCTGGAAACAATAATCTTCCCAAGGACTTTAAAAAGAAGAAAACTGTGGGAATCCGGGTGCCGGACAATGAGATTGCCAAAGCACTTGTTCGGGAATTGGGGAACCCCATCGTCTCAACTTCCATTTACGATGAAGATGATATATTGGAATATACCACAGACCCAGAGTTGATTCATGAGAAATGGTTTGACCTCGTGGATATTGTAATCGATGGGGGCTATGGAGGGAACGTGGCCTCTACCGTGGTAGACCTTTCCACAGGATACCCCGAAGTAGTTCGGGAGGGAAAAGGAGATTTGGATATTCTATAAATAAAAAAAAGCGACCCGTTAGGGTCGCCTTTTCTGGTTTTTTTATCGTAAGGCTTAGTTGCCAGAACCTCCAATGGCAGGATCTTTCATTCCTTCTTCGATCATGCTATAGAACTGATCAATTTTTGGAAGTACAACAATTCGAGTCCTTCTATTTTTGGCGCGATCTCCAGCTGAATCATTGGAAGCCACTGGTACGTAGTAGCTTCTTCCAGCAGCGGTCATACGCTTGGGATCTACACTAAAGTCGTTTTGTAGGGTTCTAACGATGGTAGTTGCACGCTTGGCACTCAAATCCCAGTTGTCAACTAGAACTCCGCTAGAGTAGGATCTGTTGTCGGTATGTCCTTCAACCATAAATTCGAAATCTGGTTTGTTGTTCACCACTTTGGCTACTTTCCCCAAAACCTCTCTGGCCGCATTGGTAATGTTGTAGCTACCGCTTCTGAACAACAATTTGTCAGAAATAGAAACGAATACTACACCTTTTTCAACGCTAACCTCAATATCTTCATCGTCAAGGTTCCCCAAAACACCTTTAAGGCTCTGAACCAAGGCAAGGTTTACAGAATCCCTACGAGTAACGGCATCTTGTAATTTTCTAATGGTCAAATCTTTTTCGCGTAGACTTTCCAAAGACTTTTCAAGGTTCTCGGCACCTTTGGTTGTAAGGGTAGTAAGATTACCCATGTTGTTGATCAACTCTTGGTTGTTGGCCTTTAGGAAGGCATTTTGATCTTCAAGAGTCTTCAATCGTGAGGAAGTGGTGGCACTTTCTTCGAGGCAATCGTTAAGTTTTACGGTTGCTGAGTTCAATAGATCTTGGGTCTCTTTGTGCTTGGCCTCAAGATCGGCATACTTTTTTTGTGATACACAAGATGACAATAGAATTGCCATGGACAAGGTTCCTAGGAAAACTTTTTTCATAGTACTGGGTATAAATTAAGAATTGTTAGATATTTCACTGCTTAAACTGTCCGCCAAAATTAGAGAAAATGCATAGTTGCCCCTTTTTGGCATCGTTAATCTTTTACTAAAATGTTAAATCTTTTCACTTGATGTACGAAATGAGACCAAACTATGGATGTTGCTGAATAATATTTTAATAAAAAATTGGCTTTTTCCCTCTTTTTGTAAAGTTTTCTAAAGTTACTATAAAAACTGAGATGGGCACGGATTATGGCTAGACAATGGCCAAATTTAAATAGGAGTATAAATCGTGCTCCTGCAATTCCATCCAACAGTAATCTGAAAAAGATAATGGTAAAAGCAACTTTACCTGGCAGGTTTTTAGTAATCGAATACAGGGAATTCCTAAAATTGAGGAAGGTTTTTTTGGGGTTCATGTTTTTTAGGGTGGACCCTCCAAGGTGGAATACATGGCTGTGACCCACGTACAAAACACCATACCCTTTGTTCTTCGCACGCCAACAAAGATCTATTTCTTCTTGATGGGCAAAGTAGTCCTCATCAAATCCGCCCAATTCCTGATACACCCCACTTTTGATGAACATACAGGCCCCGGTGGCCCAGAATACTTCCTTAATATCGTTGTATTGTCCGATGTCTTTTTCCAATGCCTGGAAAATTCTTCCCCTACAAAATGGATAACCGAGACGATCTATAAAACCTCCCGCGGCACCGGCATACTCAAAGTATTCCCTTCGCTTTATATCCAAAATTTTTGGTTGAATAATGGCGGCCTCTGGGTGATTTTCAAATGCATCCAACACTGGTCCCAACCAATTGGGAGTGACTTCCACATCTGAATTCAACAGACAAAAAATATCGGCGTCTATTTGCTTAAGCCCATCGTTATAGCCTTTGGCAAAACCACCATTGGAAGCATTAACGATAACATTGACATGGGGATAGGTATTTTTTAGGAATTCGACCGAGTCGTCCTCGCTGGCATTATCAACCACATGAATACTTGCGCCTTCGGAATGGGCAACAACAGCGGGGAGAAACTTCTCGAGCAAGGTTTTTCCATTCCAATTCAGTATGACGACCGCGACTTTCAAAACGGCAGCAAATTAACGGCTAAAATCAGGAATTTCCTTCAAAAACTTATATTTTTCGTTCGCGGGGTCCATTTCGCAATAGTAATGGTGGAGTCCGTTGGTAACCATCAGGTAGTCCGATTTCAGCAGTAGGTTGTATCGGGCAATTTGGTCAAAGGTCTCTTGGCTTATCTGTATTTCAGGGGCTTTGCATTCCACCAATAATGCAATGGTGCCGTCAGATTTGTACACCACCACGTCATATCTTTTTTTCAGATTGTTTACCACCAATTGCTTCTCCACATTGATTAGGCTTTTTGGGTATTTTTTTGAGTTTATTAAAAAATGGACCACATGCTGGCGGACCCATTCCTCGGGTTGGAGCAACACAAATTTTTTGCGAATGATATCGAAGATTTGGAGTCCTTTTTCGCTACTTTTGAGACGGAACGGGTATGGTGGAAAGTCCAAGGCCTGCATGGAACAAAATTGATGATTTTTTCTTAATGGAAAGGGTAAAGGAAATAGTTTCTGACATAAAACAAGGGAATCCCAAGCCCATTTATTTTTTGATGGGGGAGGAGCCCTACTACATCGACCGGATTTCACAATACATCGCGGACAATGTACTTACCGAGGATGAAAAAGGATTCAATCAGATGGTGTTGTATGGCAGGGATACCAGCGTGGAGGATGTTGTTGCCAATGCCAAACGCTTTCCCATGATGGCACAGCACCAGGTGGTGATCGTAAAAGAGGCCCAGCATCTCTCCAGGAACATAGAAAAATTCACGGCCTACGCCGAAAACCCCCAGCCCACCACCATTTTGGTGATTTGTTACAAGTACAAAAAGTTGGACAAGCGAAAAAAGTTGTACAAATCCATCAAGCAAATTGGGGAACTTTTTGAGAGCAAAAAGCTATATGAAAACCAAGTAGCGGAATGGGTACGGCGAACTTTGGCGGGTAAGAAATACAAAATTTCCCCGAAAGCTTGTATTATGTTGGTGGAATTCTTGGGAACGGACTTGAGTAAAATCAGCAACGAACTGGATAAACTCATGTTGATTGTTCCTGCCGATGTGGAGATTATTCCCGAATTGGTGGAACAGCATATTGGAATCAGTAAGGACTTCAACAATTTTGAGCTAAAGAAAGCGATTGGGGAACGCAATGTGCGCAAGGCAGCGCGAATCGTGGATTACTTTGCCCAAAACCCCAAAGACAATCCTTTTGTGGTCACCATAACACTCCTGAATACATTTTTTACCCAGCTGCTGCAATACCATGGCTTAAAGGACCATTCGCCAGGAAATGTGGCCAAGGTATTGGGGGTTAATCCCTATTTTGTGAACGAGTTTGCCATTGCTGCAAAAAACTATCCTATGAAACGTGTGAGCTCCATTATTTCCAAACTGCGCCAACTCGATTTAAAAGGAAAAGGAGTAGGAGCAAGCAACATGGCCCAAGGCGATCTTCTGAAGGAAATGCTTGCGGCGGTCGTTTAGGCTATTTTTTGTCCAAACTATATTTCCCAGGCCCTAAAAGAAATACCACGATAAATATTACGGCGAAGAGCAATGCCTTTTCTTTGGTTCCAAAGGGGTCGGCTGCATGAACACGAATTGCCGCTACCAACATTACAATGGTTGTTGGAATGGCCGCCCAGCGGGTTTTAAGACCAATAATCATCAATATGGGGCAAATAAATTCCCCAAGCACGGCCAAAAACAAGGAGGGGCCTTGACCAATTCCAATGGGATTGGCAAACTCCATATTACCGCTGATCAATTTCTGAAACTTGGGATACCCGTGGGTAAGCATGAAAGCAGATGGAACTACCCTTAATATAGCCAGTCCCAAATGGATCAATAGATTATTTTTCATTGGTGGGGGATTTAGTTTTGGTGAAAGTATAAATTATGTTTCAACAAAAGAAGCATAGCTGGTCAAATTTCAGGTTGCAGTCGAACGAAACGGGAAAAACAGCAGGGATGCCGTAGTAAGGGGTGCCAAAAATTTAGTACCTTGTGCAGTACAGTTAACATCAATCACATAACGAAATTTTATTGTCATGAAGAGACTATTTAGCTTGCTTGTCATGGTTCTGTTTTGTGTGCAATCACAAATGGGACAAAACTTCCAGTTTAAGGCGGATCAAATTGAAATACCCCACCATCGGTACGAATTACCGAATGGACTTACGCTTTTGGTCCATGAAGATCATAAGGCTCCCATAGTAGCCGTAAACGTCTGGTACCACGTGGGTTCCAAAAATGAAAAACCCGGTAAAAGTGGGTTCGCACATTTATTTGAACATTTAATGTTCAACGGGAGTGAGAACTACAACAAGGACTATTTCCAAGCCCTGGAAAGTATCGGGGCCACGGACCTCAATGGAACCACCAATACCGATAGGACCAATTATTTCCAAAATGTTCCTGTATCAGCTTTGGATCAAGTACTTTTTCTCGAGTCCGATAGAATGGGCCATCTATTGGGTGCTATTGATCAGGAAAGATTGGATGAACAACGAGGCGTTGTTCAAAATGAAAAGAGACAGGGTGAAAATCAACCCTATGGGAAGCAATGGAATTATTTGACGAAGTCGATGTATCCCAAAGGCCATCCGTACTCTTGGACCGTTATTGGGGAAATGGAGGATTTGAACGCCGCTTCTCTTGAAGATGTACAGGAGTGGTTCAAATCGTACTATGGTGCTGCAAATGCCGTGGTAGCCGTGGCTGGGGATATAGACCCCGATGATGTCCACAAACGTGTTTTGAAATATTTCGGGGATATTCCTGCAGGCCCCACCATTGAACGACAGGAAGTGAACATCCCTGAGCGTAATTACGATACCTATCAAGTATATGAAGACCGGGTTCCCGAAACCAGGGTGCTATTTGCTTGGCATTCTCCCCAATTTGGAGCCAAAGAGGACCTTCATTTCGATTTAATTTCAGCTATCCTTACTAGTGGCAAGAATTCAAGGCTGTTCAAAAAATTTGTGTATGAGGACCAAACGGCTAGCCAGGCAGTTTCCTTTCAAGCCTCCAGCGAATTGTCGAGCAGATTCATCACCTGGCTCAATGTAAAACCGGGTCAGGATGGGGACAAACTCAAAATGCAATTGGAGGATGAAATTCAAAAGTTTCTGACGGAAGGACCTACTGAGGCAGAACTGCAGCGGGTGAAAGCAGCGTATTTTGCCAACTTCATCAAAGGTTTGGAAAGAATCGGTGGTTTCGGAGGGGTTTCTGATATTTTGGCCTCCAATGAAACTTATTTTGGTGATGCCTCTTATTACAAAGCCATGCTAAAATTTGTTGAGGATGCGACAGTTGAAGACATCAAGAAAACAGCAAACAAATGGTTGAGCAAAGGAAAGCATGTTCTTGTTTGCAATCCTTTTCCAGAGTACAGTGTGGAACAATCCACGGTGGACCGTTCCAAACTTCCAGCGCTGACTGCGCAAAAAAGTTCGAAGTTTCCAAATATGGAAAAAACCACCCTTTCCAATGGGCTAAATGTTGTTCTTGCGAAAAGAACTGGGGTGCCTACCGTTGTCGTCAATCTTGTTATGGACGCGGGCTACAAAACGGATTATTTGTCAAGTCCTGGCACTGCACAATTGGCCATGAATCTTATGGATGAGGGAACCAAGAACATGAACGCCTTGGAGATCAATGAAAAATCTCAATTATTGGGAGCTAGTCTCAATACTTTTTCCAATCAGGATCAATCCAATGTTTACATGACGACCCTTAAGCAAAGTTTTGATGCCAGTATGGATCTATTCTCGGATGTTGTACTGAATCCGATGTTCCCACAAGCCGAGTTCGACCGTCTTAAGAATGAGCAGATAAACAACATCAAAAATGAGAAATCCCAGCCCATAACCATGGCGCTAAGGGTAATGAACAAGTATATGTACGGAGAAGGACATCCGTATAGCAATCCATATACTGGAACGGGATATGAGGACACCGTTGGGAAACTTACCCGGGACGATGTGGTCAAGTTTTACGACACTTGGGTAAAACCCAACAATGCCACCATCATCGTTACTGGCGACATCGAAATGTCTGATTTAAAGTCCAAGTTGGAAAAATCATTGGGAAAATGGAAAAAAGGGGAGGTGCCCACCGTGGTCTTTAACGAACCCCAGGTTAATTCCAAGAATACCCTGTATTTGATGAACAGGCCGGAATCGCAACAATCTGTTATTATAGCCGGGCATTTGACCGAAAAGTATGGAGACCTTCCTGAAATCGCCTTGGAGCAAATGGTAAGTATTTTGGGTGGCGACTTCACTTCCAGAATCAATATGAACCTTAGGGAAGACAAACACTGGTCCTATGGTGCCGGAGGATTTGTCTTAGGCTCCAAGGAAAAACGCCCTTTCATTGTTTATGCCCCGGTCCAAACGGACAAGACGTCGGAATCCGTGACCGAATTGCGCAAGGAAATTTCAGAATTCGTTTCGACCCGACCCGCGACCCAAGAGGAATTGGATAAGGTGAAAACCAACCAGGTTTTGAAACTACCCGGACAATGGGAGACCAATGCCTCGGTAAATGCATCCATCCGAAATTTAATCCGATATGATTTGCCGGACAACTATTACCAAACGTACGATCAGAATGTACGCAACTTGGCTTTGGACGATTTGCATGCGGTAAGCAAGCAGGTGGTAAAACCTGAAGCTGTCAACTGGTTTATGGTAGGGGACAGGGCAAAAATTGCCAGCAAACTGGACGAATTGGGCTTCGATAACATCATTGAAATAGATGCCGATGGTAATCCTTTGGTGCCGGCCTTACAGCAACCGGAAACAGAATTGAAGAATTAAAAAAAAAGCCCCTGAAATCAGGGGCTTTTTTTATCGAAGTTTTGGAAAGGACACTGGGTCCGTTTCGTGCATGATACTGTAGACTTTTTCGAAAATGTCTTCGGCATTGGGTTTGGAAAAATAATCCCCATCCGAAGCATAGGCCGGTCTGTGCGCCTTGGCCGTTAGGGTTTGTGGTGCGCTGTCCAAATATTTGTAACCCTCTTGGTTTTCTAGGATTTCCTGCAACAAGTAGGCAGAACATCCACCGGGAACATCTTCATCGATGACCAAGAGTCGGTTGGTCTTCTGTAAACTTTTCACCACGTCGTGCTCCAAATCGAATGGAAGCAAGGATTGCGCATCTATTACTTCGGCATCAATACCCACTTCCAGCAACTCCGTGGCCACTTGTTGTACGATTCTCAAAGTGGAGCCGTAAGAGAGTAAGGTAATGTCCTCACCCTTCTTTAAAGTCTCCACTTTGCCTATAGGAGTGCAGAACTCCCCCAAGTTCGCAGGTTTCTTTTCTTTAAGCCTGTAACCGTTCAAACTTTCAATAACAATGGCGGGCTCATCACTCTTCATCAACGTATTGTAAAAACCGGCTGCTTGGGTCATGTTTCTAGGAACAAGGATGTACATCCCCCTAAGCAAATGGATCAACCCACCCATGGGAGAGCCCGAATGCCATATTCCTTCAAGTCTATGCCCCCGGGTTCTAACAATTAGCGGAGCCTTTTGTTTTCCAACAGTACGATACATTAGACTGGCAAGGTCATCGCTAAGAGTTTGGATACCATACAGGATATAGTCCAGATATTGGATCTCCGCGATGGGTCGCAACCCGCGTAGTGCCAGGCCAATTCCTTGACCAATTATGGTAGTTTCCCTAATCCCGGTATCCGCAATGCGTAAAGGGCCATATTTTTTCTGAAGGCCTTCCAGTCCCTGGTTAACGTCACCGATATTACCTGTGTCCTCACCGAAGACCAAAGCTTCAGGGTATTTGGAGAAAAGCGCATCAAAATTGTCACGGATGATTATTCTTCCGTCCACTTCTTCTGAATTCTTGTCGTACTCAGGATCCAGTGAAGAAATGTCTGTGGCCTTGTTGTCCAGTTCGTTGTACAAGTGCGAACTGTATTTGGGTTGGCTAGTGGCAAGGAAGTTTTCAATCCACTGTTGAAGCGCCGACCGCTCTGGGTTGTTTTCGCCAAGAAGATAGCGCAGGGCCCTTCGTGCCTTGGATGCCAAATCTTTTTTGATGGGCTCCTCTATGGCGATCAGGTCGTTCTTTACTTTATTGATAAAACTGCGGTTAGGACTTTTGGCCGCCGCATTTTCCAGAAGCTGTACCAGTTGTTTTTTCGCTTGGAGATGGGGCTGGAGGAACTCGGCCCATGCCTCTTTTTTAGCCGCACGCACTTTGAGTTTTATTTCCCTCTCCAGAAGTTTCAGTTCCTCTTCGGTTTTGATGCCGTTTTCCAAGATCCACTCACGAAATCTCTTATTGCAGTCGTTTTTACGCTCCCATTCCAATCGTTCCGTGGATTTGTAGCGCTCATGTGAACCAGAGGTGGAATGTCCTTGGGGTTGTGTCAATTCGGTTACATGGATCATCACTGGGACATGGTTGTCCCTTGCGATATCCGATGCATTTTCAAAGGCGTGTATCAAAGCGGTGTAGTCCCAACCTTTAACCTTTAGAATTTCGTATCCAGCATGCTCCTCATCCCTTTGTAGACCAGATAGTGCCTCAGAAATATCTCCTTTTGTGGTATGGAATTCGGCAGGCACGGAGATGCCGTAGTGGTCATCCCAAATACAAATAACCATAGGTACTTGCATTACACCCGCTGCATTGATGGTCTCAAAGAAATGTCCTTCACTGGTACTAGCATTTCCAATGGTTCCCCATGCCACTTCATTTCCGTTATTGGAAAAGTTGCTTTGATTAATATCATTGAGGTTCCTATACAATTTGGAAGCTTGGGCCAGACCCAATAGACGCGGCATCTGTCCTGCAGTGCACGAAATATCCGCACTGCTGTTCTTTTGTTTGGTCAAATCTTTCCAGGTACCATCCTCGTTAAGGCTGTGGGTAACAAAATGCCCTCCCATTTGCCTTCCGGCACTCATGGGTTCCTTTACAATATCGGTAGTGGCGTATAATCCGTGAAAGAATTCCTTGGGATTTAGATAGTTTAAAGCCATCATAAAGGTCTGGTCCCTATAATATCCGCTTCTAAAATCCCCATCTTGAAAAGCGCGGGCCATGGCGAGCTGTGGAAGCTCCTTTCCATCCCCGAAAATTCCAAATTTGGCTTTTCCGGAAAGCACCTCCCTTCTTCCCAACAAGCTACATTCCCGACTTGTGACCGCAACTTCATAATCCTTAAGGATTTGGCTTTGGAAGTCATCAAAAGAAATGTCGTTACTTGTCTTGGAATGGGGTTTCATTGGCTAAGCAGAATTTCCGCAAAAATACTAAATAACAGGGAATTTGACAACCGATATTCTTGTTAAAAAAGTGATAATCTGTTATGAAAATATCAATTTACAAGAAAAAAATTCAATTAATGAAGAAATAGGAGCGCCTTTTTTGAGAATAAAGCAATTTAAAACCACTTGCGTGTAAAGAGCCCAATCAGTGTTTTAGGGCTTATGGTCACCACAAAACGAATACGTTCATTATAGTTCCTTTCGGCAATTTCCCAGCCTCGGTTGGAATAAACAGGGAAGTACAGCTCAAAATAATCCGTGACCAAATTCAGTCGAATTCCGGAGTCATATACAAAGCGCGCATTTTCGCCCTTACTGCGGATATATCCCAAATCTCCGTAGGCTTCAATCCATCTCCAGATATTGGTACTTGCATTGGTGGTTACGATCCAATCGTTGGCAAAGGGGTTTTCGAGTTTAGACTTAAAACCTCCCTCTGCGATTATGATTTGCTGACTGTAGATACCGGAATCTTCAGAACGTCCCAAATAATTAAGGTCAAACATATAGTCCGTGGGTCTATCCAATGCAAAGCTGAAGAAATCGGAATCCGTATTGTTTCGCAAAAACTTACCAGCATACAGCCTAAAATTTAACTGTCTGTTGCTTTCAAACAATTTTCGATATTCCAGTTCAAAGGCCAGTTTGGTGAAATCACTGGAATGTTGGGCATCCAGGAACCAAGAAGTATAATTGAGAATATTATTGTCCACATCCAAAAAACGAAGGTTGAGCACCCCGTAATCTGGTTCTGTGTCCAGTTCGTCAACCAAACTCTCGTCGATTTTTCTAAAGACGCTTCTATATCGCAGCAACAGGGATTGTCTCCGGTTTGAAATAAGGTTGTCCGGCCTCCACCCAAACGAAACCGCTGGGGTAAGGGTTGTATACCGCGAGTTCTCTTGAAAGTGGGATGTGGAACCGGAGAAGGCGTAGTTGGACACAAAAAGTCCGCTTTTGCCGTGGTATTTTCGATACCTAAAACTTGCTTTTCCAACAACGGTCCGCTCCAAGAAAGAATAGGTCGGTGCAATATCGTATTGAAATGGACGCTCCAAGAACGTCTTGTTATAAATGCGCAGCCCAGGGGTTATTCCATCATAAACGTTGAAGTTGGCAATCGGGACATAAAATACCTGATGGTAATAAGGGTCCTCGGTATCCTTAAAAAATTGAAACTTAAGTTTTTTGTTACTGGCAAAAAAGCCGTTCAAGGTCTTCCAGTTATCCCGTTGATTGAATTCCGGAATCTTTTTATCATAGTTGAGTACCAAGCGGTCCTCCCCATTTCTTGGAATGGTATAGGTTCTTGAAGTGTCAATACCATGAAACCAATACTGTGATACCACAGAATCTTTTTGAAGCCCAAAGAGCGAAATTGGAACTTTGGTGCCACGTTTATTTTTGATCACAAAAGTGAGGGAGTCGTCAGATTTCTCAACCTTTTTGATTTTGAAATCAATTTTCTTTCTGGTGGATATGTATTCCTTAAAAAACCAATCGATGTCCTTATCGGCATACTGCTCCACGGTTTTTTGGAAATCCAAAGCCTTTGCTGATGGATTTAGGCTATGCGTCTTGTAAAATGCCAAGATACTGCTGTCCACCTTTTGCCCTCCAAGATATTCGGAAAGGTAGGACATGCCCAACCCGGCTTTGTAACCATTGGCAATTTTCTGGTTAAACTTGATTAGGGAATCATTTGGGGTGTCCAGAGCTTGATCAATATTTTTTCGGGCAGATAGCATGCTCAGTAGGGCGTATTGCTCGTTAAAGTCCATTTTTGCCAAACGGAATCCTCGAAATCCCCAGATTCTGGATAGTTTTCCTGCCAATTTTTGATTGGGGTAATGCTTCTCCACATATTTGATCATCAAATAGTTCCCTAAAACGTCGAGAACCCATCGTTCCGAACGCGGATCTAGATATATGGTTTCCTTTAGGTACTCATGAATAGCCGTTTTGAGAAATTTCATCTCAAACTGGAATTGCTCTTCATAGGGCCTGATAAAGGAAGGAAGCTGATTGATACCGTACAGCGGATTTTTATTGTAAGCCAGCTCGCTAACCAAGAGGTTGGGGTGGGGGTACTGCCCTAGATTTTCGTTAAGGAATTGGGCCACCTTACTAATAGAGATTCCCTGGGAAGCTTTATCGTATCGGTTGGATTCCAAATCGGTGGTAACCGTCAACGAACGCGTAACATGCTTGGTAAACTTTCTGATTCTATCCAGCACAATCTGACAGTTCTTCCTATTGTTTCCCTGAAGATGGATATGTTGTCCTCCAGGAAAACTTGTGCTCCCGGAATCACTAAAATTGGTGGATAAAAATAGATTTTCTGGATATGTGAAATTGATGGACGTATTGGCTGGATCCGTAAAATTATCGTCCAGATCCATGTTGTCGTACAATTTCCAATCCTGATCATACACTGCAGGGGTTAGGTACCAGTCTTTAAGGTAATACCTCCCATTGGAGCCAAAACCATAGGTGGTAAACTTGGCATTTGGGAGTTTGATCGTATAGGTGAAAAACAATTGGACCGAAGCACCTGGCTCCAAAACTTGATTCAGTTGCACCCGAATGATGTCCCTATTCCCAACCCGGTCCCAATCAAGTCCAGAATAGTCGTCCCCAACTATACTGACCATGTTTGTGTATCCACGTTCCCTATCTTTGGCCAAATGCAGACTACGTTTAAATTCTTCTGCAAATCGCTTGGCCAAAGCTGTGTTTTTATTGGAATAAGCATGGTTCCAGTCATTAAAATATAATGCAGAAAGTCCATCCTCGGAGGTATTTACATATGTAAATTTTTGACGAATTTCTATTTCCTTGGTCTCATCGTCCAGGGTAGCGGTAATCTCATTGGTATGCTGCCCCAGCATCTTGAATCCAAGAAGAAGCAAAAGTATGGGTAGGTATTTCTGGGGGCATTGGATCACCGGCTGCAAAGGGTTTAAAAGTTGGGGCTAAGGTTGCGGCCTTTGTAAAATGCATCAATGATGTCGACTACTTCTTCGGGGGAATCCACAATTTGAATCAAATCCAAATCCTTGGGACTTATTTTGCCTGTTCCCAACATGGTCTCCCTAACCCAATGCATAAGTCCCTCCCAGAACTCTGTTCCCACCAGCACTATCGGGAAGGTATGTATTTTATTTGTCTGTATCAGGGTAATGGCCTCGAATAACTCATCCAATGTTCCAAAACCTCCGGGCATGACCACAAAGCCTTGTGAATACTTAACAAACATGACCTTTCTTACAAAAAAGTAATCAAAATCTAGATTCTTGTCCGCATCTATAAATGGATTATCATGCTGTTCAAACGGTAGGTCAATATTAAGTCCTACCGAGGTGCCCCCCGCAAGATTGGCCCCTTTGTTTCCGGCTTCCATAATTCCTGGGCCACCTCCTGTAATGATTCCGTAACCTGCCTCAGCAACCTGTTTCGATACTTTCACCGCCAACTCGTAATAGGGGTCACCGGGTTTATTTCTTGCAGACCCGAATATCGAGACACAGGGTCCTATTTCGCTCATTTTCTCAAAACCGTTGACAAATTCGCCCATAATTTTAAATATGGCCCAAGAGTCGTTGGTCTTTATTTCATTCCATCCTTTATGGTGCTGTTCTTTTCGCATGTGTATAATTGTGTGTTAGACAGCTGGGGCAATCTTTCGTTTGGATTGCTCTAGCTCCTTCTTTAAAAACCGGGCTGTGTAGCTTTTATTGTCTTTGGCGACTTCTTCCGGGGTGCCTTGGGCTACAATCATGCCCCCACCACGGCCGCCCTCGTAGCCGATATCAATGATATGGTCCATCATTTTTATGACGTCCATATTGTGCTCTATCACTAAAATGGTATTTCCTTTGTCCACCAATTTGTTCAAAACTTCCATAAGCACTCTTATATCTTCAAAATGAAGGCCTGTGGTAGGTTCGTCAAGAATATAGAAGGTATTTCCTGTATCCCGTTTGGAAAGTTCGGTGGCCAATTTTACCCGTTGCGCCTCTCCTCCTGAAAGTGTTGTGGATTGTTGCCCCAAAGAAATATAACCAAGCCCCACATCTTGTATAGTCTTTAACTTTCTATGGATTTTGGGGATGTTTTCAAAAAACTCCACGGCCTCATTAATGGTCATCTCCAAAACATCGGCAATGGATTTACCTTTGTAGCGGATTTCCAAAGTCTCACGATTAAAGCGTTTACCATTGCAGGTTTCGCATTCCACGTAAACATCGGGCAAAAAGTTCATTTCAATCACCTTAAGCCCGCCTCCTTGACAAGTCTCGCAGCGACCACCCGCAACATTAAAGCTGAACCGACCGGGTTTATATCCACGAATGGTGGCCTCCGTGGTTTTCGAGAATAGGGTTCTAATTTCGCTAAAAGTCCCTGTATAGGTTGCAGGATTAGACCTAGGGGTTCTTCCAATAGGGGATTGGTTGATGTCAATGACTTTGTCCACATACTCCAAACCTGTTATTTTCTTGTAGGGCATGGGCTTTTTTACGCCATTAAAATAATGGGCGTTCATGATGGGATAAAGCGTTTCGTTGACCAAGCTGGATTTGCCACTTCCGGAAACTCCTGTAACCCCGATAAGCTTGCCCAAAGGAAAAGTCGCGGTCACATTTTTGAGATTGTTGCCCGTACATCCCGAAAGAACAATCTTTTTGCCCGTCCCTTTTCGCCGATTGGAAGGAACCGGAATTTCCCTTTCCCCGGTGATGTATTCCGCGGTGAGGGTTTGATGTTGTTTAAGCTCCTCCGGTTTCCCTTCGGAAATGATTTCACCGCCATGTCTTCCTGCTTTTGGGCCAATGTCGATGACATGGTCTGCATGTTCGATCATATCCCTATCGTGCTCAACCACGATTACAGAATTTCCAATATCCCGAAGGGATTCCAAGGAATTGATCAAGCGTTCATTGTCCCTTTGGTGCAAACCAATGCTAGGTTCATCCAGAATATAGAGTACCCCTACCAATTGTGACCCAATCTGGGTAGCCAACCGAATCCGTTGGGCTTCCCCGCCAGAAAGCGATTTGGAACTTCGGTTCAACGATAGGTAATCCAACCCAACATCCAGCAAAAATTGGACACGCGTTTTAATTTCCTTAATGATTTCCTCGGCGATTTTTTTCTGGTTGCCTTCCAAGTTGCCTTCCAGTTGCTCAAAGAAAATTGCGAGTTCCGCAATATCCAACCGAGCTAGTTCTGCAATGTTCTTTTCTCCTACTTTAAAGTAAAGGGACTCTTTTCGCAAACGTGCCCCTACACAATTAGGGCATTGGACTTTGTCCATATAATCTTTCGCCCATCTGCGGATTGAAGTGGAATTGGCCTCGTCGAATTGTGTTTTGATAAAATTGGCAATTCCTTCATAATCAATTTTATACTGCCTTTTTACTCCTAGCGTTTTGGAGTCCACCTCAAAACTATCGTTGCCTCCATTTAGAATAACATCCATGGCTTCGATGGGGATTTTCTCCAAAGCGTCGGTCAATTCAAAGTTGTATCGTTGGGCGATGGTCTCCAACTGTTTAAAGGCCCAGGATTTTTTGTATTCACCCAAGGGGGCAATACCGCCCGCCTTTATAGAGAGCTTCTTATTCGGAAATATCTTTTGTTCGTTTACTTCGTATACATGTCCCAGACCATTACAATCGGGACACATGCCTTTGGGGGAATTGAAAGAAAACGTATTGGGCTCTGGAGTGGGGTAGGAGATGCCCGTACTTGGACACATGAGGTCACGGCTAAAATAGCGCGGCACCGAATCTCCCTCTTCCAAGACCATTAACACATTGTTACCACTATACATGGCGGTATTGATGCTTTCTCCCAGGCGTTTATGAAAATCCTCGCTTTCGACAACCTTTAGGCGATCTATTACAATTTCAATGTCATGGGTTTTGTAGCGGTCCACCTTCATGCCCTTTACAATGTCCAATATTTCGCCATCTACCCGCACTTTGACAAAACCTTGTTTGGCGATTTGCTCAAAAAGTTCACGATAATGACCCTTTCTGGACTTAACAACCGGCGCAAGGACATTGATTTTCTTATCCTGATAGGATGCTATGATCAGGTTTTTGATTTGCTCATCACTATAACTGACCATTTTCTCGCCGGTATTGTAGCTATAGGCATCCCCGGCCCTAGCGAAAAGTAATCGAAGAAAATCGTACACCTCAGTAATGGTGCCAACGGTAGATCGCGGAGATTTTGAGGTTGTTTTTTGCTCAATGGCAATAACAGGTGATAGTCCATCGATTTTATCGACATCAGGTCGTTCCAAGCCACCCAAAAATTGGCGGGCATAGGCAGAAAATGTTTCTATATAACGGCGTTGGCCTTCAGCATATATGGTGTCGAATGCCAAGGATGATTTTCCACTTCCGGAGAGGCCGGTGATGACCACCAGTTTTTCGCGGGGAATGGTCACATCAATGTTTTTAAGGTTGTGGACCCTGGCGCCGCGAACTTCAATATTTTCTTCGTAGTTAATCATAGCACAAGATGCTAAAGTACGGTTTTGATACTTAAAAAGGAAGTCTGTTACAGTTTCGTTTTTTTAATCGATAGTGTATTTTTGGGTTGATTAAAACAACGCAAATGAAACTACTGGGCATAGGCTCTCGTATTAACCATCCTGAATATGGCAAAGGGGTGGTCACCAACGTATCTTCCCAATATTATTGGGTCACTTTTTTGGAAAACGGTTTGGAAACCATCGATTTGGATTCGGATTTTGAAGTTATCGAAGGAGTCACCGACGATGTGGACACCGTTAGTTATTTTGACGTGGAACGCTCCATGGTCTCTATTTTGAAACGATGGAGCGACGCTACGGAAAAGGTTGCCATCGCGGATAAATGGAAGGGTGGAAAACTGATTCTTGAACCTGGCGAGGATTTGGCCCCCAAGGAAATTCCAATCGACACCTTTTTTCATAAGATTGTTATGGTCCGGGACCGAATTCGTGTAATGGAGCAGAAAATCAACAGCAGCAAAAACTTGGATGACCTGGAAAAAGTGGACCTTCAACAATACATTACCCGGATTTATGGTAGCTTGACCACTTTTAATGTGCTTTTTAAAAACAAGAGCGACCATTTTGTGGGAGAGCGTAGCAAATAACATCAGCTAAAGTTTGCAAGCGTATCCAATGCCCAAGGGTCATTGGCTTTAAGAAGGTTTCGAAGCGCATGTTTCACAATCCATTTACGCTCTTTGGATATTTTACCGGTTGTCCACGAGGACAGCCAGGCTTTTCCAATTTCAGGATTGTCTTTCAAGACATCATTGATGCAATTGGCCACTGACTTTTGAACATATTTACTGGGGTCATCCTTTAAGCTGTCCAAAATGGGAAAAAGGGGAGTGGGGTCCCCAATAAAACTATCCAACTTGGTGGCCCAAGGCAATCTGGGACGAACTCCTTCACTGCTCAAACGACGTACATGCTTGTTCTTGTCTTTGGACCAAGCAAGCATGACCTGCAATGTCTTCTCGGGAAACTCCTCCAAATAGGGGCGTATGGTGTATTCACCTGTATTTCTTTGGGTGATTTCAAGGATGGCATCCATAGAAGAATCAAAGTGGTCCAAACCGTATTTTTCCACATATTTGGCGATGGGCATCACCCAGAAGAATTCCTTGAACATTCCTGTTTCTTTTTCATTTTTCGGACCAAGAATACCCACCAGTTGGGAGAGGGCGGTACAATAATCATCCGATAAATGGGTGTGGAGTGCATCTGCCATCAGTTCCACCCGATCCTTAAGTTCCAAATAGTACAATTTCTCCCCTACAGCATGGACAAAGGAGTTTTTATCGAATGTGACACCTGTTGCAAGCAGCTTATCCGCCAAAAGCTCGGCCAAATCGGCATCGAACCATAGTTTGAGTTGTTTATAGGCCATGAGGTCCAAAGATAAAAGGTAAGGCCTATACGGCGGCTAGAACTTCGGTTTTGTTGGACGTCAGTTCCAAGCCCACAGCACTATACCGGACCCCATATTTGCGCTTGTCATCAAAAATTTCCCATTCCTTTCCTTTATTGGATTGCCTTAGGTATTTGGAAAGAAGCGGCAAGACATTGTATTTGGGTTTTATATGGGCCACTTCCCCGCTAGCCTTGGTCAACTGAAACTGGGCAAAGGCTTCCATTCTTCTTTTTTCTTTTTCAACTTTTTGGGCAATGGGATTTAAAAAATCCATGACCTCGATAATATTCACTTCAGGGTCGACTTTTCCCATTAAGTAACATATATAATGGTAAAGGTTTAACTCCACATGTTCACGTTCGCTCAAAAATGCATAGTAGATTCGCTTGATGGCCGTATGGTTTCTCTGATTGATGCCGTGCCAGACCTTTTTGGCCAGGGCAACATCAGTCTTTATATAAGCGATGTTGGTAAAAAGCTCATTGCTCCCATAACCTTGCTTTTGAATATCGGTTATGAACCACCTATGGTCAAATGCTTTAAAAATTAAGGTCAAAAACCCGTTGAAACTGCCGTCGTAAATAATTGTTTTGCTGGAACCCATGTCACTGTTCTTGTAATTTGTCCAAAAATATGGAATAAATCCTAATTATGGAAATATTCCAAATATTTTTTTGGAAATAATCCAAATTCAATATATTTGGGATATGGAAAACGAGTTGACACTAAAGCGATTTATTGAAATTAGAAGGGATTTGGGGCATACCCAGGCCGAATTTGCCAAACTGTTGGGAGTTTCCAACACTACGGCAGACATCGAACGGGGGAGAACCAAGTTGTCCGGGAAGGTGGTCGCTGAACTTTTACGTCAATTCAACATTAATCCTTTGTGGCTGTTTGGGGAAAGTGAGGAAAAACACTTGGAGACTTCCCGAACCAGTGTGATTCCTAAAGTGGTCACCGTAGATAGTGCGGATCAGGAAAACATGGTGCTGGTAAACGCCAAAGCAGCAGCAGGCTATCCACAAAATATTGCCGATACAAGTTGGTACCGACAATTACCGGCTTTTGATTTACCCATTCCTGAATTTCGAAATGCCACATACCGCGGTTTTCAGGTGGAAGGAGACAGTATGTTGCCGAATTTAAGACCAGACGATTGGGTGTTGGCCAGGGCCATAGAGCACATTGATCATGTTAGTGCCAACAAAATTTATGTCGTGGTGCTCCAAGATGCGGTGTTGGTCAAAAAGATTGAAAAACGCCCTAATTCCAACAACATTACTTTAGTTTCCCTTAACGAAACGTATCCTCCTTACGAAATCAAGCCGTTCCAAATACAGGAAATTTGGGAGGTAAGTAGCAAGCTTACCTTTAATTTGGAGGCCTCTACAGAAACTGGACTACTACGCCAGTTGCAACAATCCATGGAGGAATTGAAGCAACAAGTAGGGCAATCCAAGCCGAACTAGTTCTTTTGGGTCTGTTCGGTATAGGTACTTTCAAAGATTTTGTCCGCGTTGGCCGCTTCAAAGCCATCCCTTCGATGTTTCCGGGAAAGCTGTTCCTTTGGAATGTTGTGGAATTCAGGCAAAGTAAGACGTTCTGCGAACTCCACATAGCTTCCGGCAATATTCGTTTTTTCCCCTTTCGCAAATTCCGCTTGCACCATTTGGGCCACCGAACTACTTTGTTTTAATAGCCCATCCTGACTTACCTTTACTTTACCTCCAGCAGAATTCAGTACTACCCCGATGGATTCCAAGAAGACATTGAAATTTTCCAAGGAGGAATAATCTCCGGGTAGTTCATGGACACTGATGGTGTAATGGTTTAGGTAATACCTATTGTAAATCACCCAGGCTGCATATTCGCTTTCTTCCAAAAGGAGATTGTAATCCTGCAAGCTTGGAAGAGACCACAATGGCTTGTGGAAAAATTTGCCTACAGCTTCAAGGTTGGCAAGGTCCAGTTCATCCACAGGGTCTACAAGTACTTGATCCGTGTATTTCTTTATGATATCCTGGGCTTGGGTGGACAAGTCCTGAACCCGAAGTTCACTGATAAATATTCTAGGGAGTCTTTCAACTGGAGGTGCGTACCAGTAGGCATTTAATTTCTTTTCCGGAAAATGGTAGGGTGCCATCCTTTTGTATCCATAATGGAGAAAGATTTTTTCAAACGAGGCAATGCCCAAATTGGGTACGCCCAAGGTTCTAAATGCAATATGGTCGTTAACGATACTGTCCTCGTTGGCTATAAGCTTGTTTTGGATCATTGCTGAAACAATCCTGTCCACATCGGCCACCCGATTTTTGTAGGGTGTAAAAAGCGCATCCATTATTGTGTCCAAGGGCGTTTGCTCGGTAGTAGTCATAAAATGTGGTATTAAACGATTTTCAAGGCAAAATTAATTGTACATTTAATCGTTTACAATAATAATTTTATCATAAATAATAAGATTGACTAATCAAATTGAATTTCGTCATTTGGAATATTTCTTGGCCTTGTCCGAGGAACTCCACTTTGGAAGAGCTGCTGAACGACTGTACATCTCCCAATCTGCCCTGAGTCAACAGATACAGCGATTGGAACATCTGGTGGGACGTCCGCTATTTGACCGAACGAATAGAAGGGTGGAACTGAATAGGGCGGGGGAGTTGTTTAAAAAAGCGGCCCAACAGGTGACACATCAATTGAGTGATTCCCTAGAAAACTGGAAACTGGCCTTGGAAGAAATCGAGGGGGTTATCCGAATAGGTTTTGTGGGTTCTGCCATGCGGGAATTTCTACCCCCCTTGATCAAAGAGTTTAGCGAAAAGCACCCACAAACTCAATTTTCCTTGGATGAAATGAACAATCAATCCCAATTGCAAGCCTTGGAAGCCGAGCAGTTGGATGTTGGTTTTGTACGTTCCAATCAAGCCCCTCAAGGAATGAACTGTAAACCAGTGTATACTGAAAACCTTTGTATGGTGCTCCCTGAAAATCACACAATTTCTGCACAGAATTTTAAGGATATTGGTCAATTTTCGGAAGAAAAGTTTATTCTTTTCCCCAACCAACAAAGTCAGATGTACTACCAGCAGATTATCAAGTTGTGTCAACATTTTGGCTTTACACCCAGCATTTCCCATCGTTCCATTCATGGCCCTACCATTTTTAAATTGGTGGAAAGTGGTATGGGAATTTCCATTGTGCCCAAATCCTTGATGGATGATAAAAACTATAAAATCCGCTTTATTGAATTGGATAATGTCCCTTTTACAACTTCCCTTTTTGCTGTTTGGAATCCGGAGAATGCCAAAAGTGGCCTAAAGCACTTCTTGGATTTACTTTTTGGTTAAAGCGATTTCAAAAAAGAGTGTCCTTGATATTTTTAGCGAGTACAGCAGCGGCCTCAGGATGACGTCGAAACCAAAGCTCGGGTTCAAAAATTTCGAGCTCTGCCAAGGCCAGTTGATTTTCGTTGTCCCTGAAAATATCCACACGGGCATACATGGGAAGTTCTGGAGCAGCTTGGACGGTCTTTAGCGCAAATTGGATTTCTTCCTCACTGGGTTCATAAGCCTTAACACTTCCCCCAAAATCATCCTGAACCCTAAAATCCCCTGGTTTGGCCACTTTCAAAACAGCATGGGTGTAATGACCGTTGAACACCATTAGCGAAACTTCACCTTTTTGAACAATGTTCTCCTGAAACTCTTGGAGCATTAGGGCTTCGTTCTGAATCAAGGATGCAAAAATTTCTTCATAATCCTCCATTTGATTCGATGCGATTTTATAGGTATGTCTAGCTCCACCGGAAATGCAGGGCTTTAGGACGAGGTTTGAGGAGTGGAATCCAAAAGACTCCTTTGCCAATTTGCAAACCTCCGCCAAAGAAGAGCTCGAACCCTTTTCTATAAATCGAGTCTTTGGAATATGGACCCCGGCCTTGTTCAAATCCTGAAGGTAGTGTTTGTCCATGTTCCAGTCTATCAATTTTTTGGAGTTGATAAACTGGGTTTGCAATGCAGTTCTTTCCATCCAAGAAGTAAATTCATTTACCCGGTGAATGTAGTCCCAGGTAGATCGGAACATGGCGAATTGAGTGGAGGACCAGTCAAAATTGGGATCATCCCAAGATATTCGTGTGACTCTTAACCCCTGTTGGACAAGAGCCTCAACTACCAGTTGGTCTTCCCATACTACATTGTCCAATAATTGGGATTCCCCGTTGGAAACAAAATATCCGGGCGCAGAAATAATTACAACATCAAACTCCATAGTTTACTTAGAATCCCACTGCAGTATCATCACCTCGTCTATCGGCACCACCTTCCAATTTTCCATCGGGAAGCACCCGGATGGCATCTACTTTTCCCATAATGGGAGTTCTTTCTTCGTTGATTTTGTACCCTTTGGATTTAAGTTCCTCAATGAGTTCTTTTGAAAATCCGTCCGGCTCAAAAACCACATAATCTGGAAGCCATTGATGATGGAATCGCGGAGCGTTAACTGCCTCTTGCATACTTAAATTAAACTCATGGACATTTAAAATGGTTTGGGCGACGGCTGTAATTATGGTAGATCCTCCTGGTGTGCCCACAACGAGGTATAAATGGCCATCCTTTTCCACAATTGTCGGGGTCATGCTGCTCAACATTCGTTTTTCAGGGGCGATGCTATTAGCCTCGGCACCAATCAATCCAAACATATTGGGAACCCCTGGTTTGGAGCTAAAATCGTCCATTTCATTGTTAAGAAAGAAGCCCAATTCCTCTGAATAGAGCTTAGAACCGAATCCCCCATTTAAGGTGGTCGTTGCCGAAATGGCATTGCCTTGTGCATCCACGATGGAGTAATGGGTGGTTTCCGAACTCTCAACGATTTCAACCTCCCCATGGCCAACGGCTGAGGAGAGCGTAGCATTATCAAAAGAAAAATCCTTCATCCGGTTTTGTAGATAGGTATCGTCCAAAAGCACACCCAACGGAATGTCAACGAAGTCGGGATCACCTAAAAAGTAATTTCGGTCGGCATACGCCCTTCGGGCGGCTTCGGTAAACAGCTGTATGGGTCTTGCGGTGTTATGATCATATTTTCCGATGTTATGGGGTTCGATCATCTTAAATATCTGATTGATGGTCACCCCGCCACTACTAGGAGGGCTCATGGAAATCATGCGCAAGTCCTTGTAGTTGAACACCACGGGATCTCTCCATTTGGCTTCATAGCGTTCAAGGTCTTCCACAGTAACAAAGCCACCCTGTTCCTGGATGAAACTTGCCAACTTTTCAGCGACCTCTCCTTTATAAAAACCATCTTTCCCTTTTTCCTTAATTGCGGTCAAGGTCTTGGCCAACATCGGGTATTTTATGGTATCCCCAGCTTTAAAGGCTTGGGCAAACTTGGTACTGTCCCCGTTCACTTCAACAAAACGATCATGGTAACTTTCAATGCGTTTCGCCTGCTTTTCCGTAACCACGACTCCCCGCTCTGCTAGAGCAATTACAGGCTCTATCAATTCAGAAAAGGGCAGTGATCCAAACTTTTCATGTACCTCAAAAACACCGGCTACGGTTCCTGGAACACCTACTGCTGTTGCACCTACAGTGCTCATGTTTGGGATTACGTTACCAAGGGAATCCAAGTACATATCCTTATGTGCGGCCAAAGGCGCTTTTTCACGATAGTCCAAGCCGCCAATTTCTCCATTGTTTTTTCGATAGACGATAAATCCGCCTCCCCCAATGTTTCCGGCAAACGGATATGCTACGGCCAATGCGAGTTCTGTGGCCACCATGGCATCGAAGGCGTTACCACCTTTTCGCATAACCTCGGAACCAATTTTGGAAGCTTCTTCCCGAGCGGAGACCACCATGGCTTTTTCGGTTACCAATCCGGTTGGAGCAGCAGGTTGTTGTTTGCATTGAATAAAAAGTAAGAGCGGGATAGCAAGTATCAGTCTTCGCATAGGGTTTTAAATTTATGTCGGGAAAAGGTAATCAATTCTTCAAAAAACTGAGTAAACTCATTTTCAAAGGCCCCGTAATGTACCTCCAGGTCCAAAATGGCAAAATTCATCCGCGATTTGTTATTGGTCCTGCGGTTCATCCCGTCCAAAACTTGGGAAATACCCTTCAGGTCAGCATAGCTGAGCAGCCAATTGTTTGTGACCATATACGGCATCATTCGTTGTGTTGCCAAGGGAAGTAGTGCATAGTTTTCCTCCAATAGGTCATAGAAGTTATCCACATAGTCTTCCAAGGGCACATCCGAATAGGTAGCCCAATTTTTAGCCAAAAAATGATCGTAGAAGATATCCACGATCACCCTGCTGTAATGGCTGTAGTTTTTATGCAGTCTTTTACTGCTTTGCTTTGCAATGGGATGGGCATCCGTAAAGGTGTCTATTTCTCGGTGCAATACAATTCCTTTTTGAATGCGCTCCGGGAAATGCTTGAACTTATTCCCACGAATGTGATCGGCAAAGAAGTTTCCCAAGGTTATCTGGGGATCATCGAACGATAGATATATATGGGCCAAAAAGTTCACGAACGAAATTTACAAATTCGAAACACGGAATCTGGGATAGCCGTTTATATTTGCAAAAACTTTTTTAACAATATGACGCTCATCAAATCAATTTCAGGAATACGAGGAACCATAGGAGGATCTACGAACGATAATTTAACCCCAATCGATGCGGTCAAGTTCGCAGCAGCATACGGGACCTGGTTAAAGTCCTATTCTGGAAAGGAGCAGTTAACGGTCGTGATAGGTAGGGACGCACGTTTATCTGGGGATATGATCCAGAATTTAGTGGTTTCCACCCTTGTGGGACTTGGAATTGATGTCACCGATTTAGGTTTATCCACGACACCTACAGTGGAAATCGCGGTACCTCTTGAAAAGGCCGATGGTGGAATTATCCTTACCGCAAGTCACAACCCGAAACAGTGGAATGCCTTGAAGCTGTTGAACGAAAGGGGCGAATTCTTGGATGCCAAGCAAGGTGCCATAATTTTGGAATTGGCGGAAAAAGAAGATTTTGATTTTGCACAAGTGGATGATTTGGGAACCGTTACCAAAAATGATTCGTACATCGATATTCATATCGATGAGGTCCTAAACCTGTCCTTGGTGGATAAAGAGGTCATAAAAAAAGGTGGCTTTAAAGTAGTTGTAGACGGGGTGAACTCCACAGGTGGTATTGCCATTCCAATATTACTTGAAGAGTTGGGCGTTGAAGTCATAAAATTATACTGTGATCCCACGGGCCATTTTCCACATAACCCCGAGCCTTTAAAAGAGCATTTGGGAGATATCTGCGACCTCGTGGTCAAGGAGAAAGCCGATTTTGGTATCGTGGTGGACCCAGATGTGGACCGCTTGGCCTTTATTAGCAATGATGGGGAGATGTTTGGGGAGGAATATACCTTGGTAGCCTGTGCCGATTATGTACTTGGAAAGACCAAAGGCAACACAGTTTCCAACTTATCCTCTACGAGAGCACTTCGAGACATTACCGAAAAACATGGTGGCACTTATGAAGCTGCAGCAGTGGGGGAGGTAAACGTGGTTACCAAAATGAAGGCCAACAATGCCATTATTGGCGGAGAAGGCAACGGGGGAATTATTTATCCTGAAAGTCATTTTGGCAGGGATGCCCTTGTGGGTACAGCCTTGTTCTTGATGCTAATGTCCGAGCGAGGTGGTACGGTAGCAGAATTGCGAGCTAGCTATCCCAGCTATTTCATGAGCAAAAAGAAGATCCAATTGACACCAGAACTTGATGTTGATGCCTTATTAACCGCCATGCACGACAAGTACAAAGACGAGGAAGTCTCCACTGTGGATGGTGTTAAAATCGACTTTGCAGAGAATTGGGTACACCTGCGAAAGTCCAATACGGAACCTATTATCCGAATCTATACGGAGGCCAAGTCCCAAGCCGATGCCGATGGCCTGGCGGATAGGATTATTGCGGAAATTAAAGAAGTTGCTGGGTTGGCCTAAGAAGGCCCATCCAGCTCGTACAAGACTTTATGTTTGCTGAAATCGGAGTCGGAGATGTCGGCCTTTTTGTCGGAGTCCAACCAAATTCTCCAACCATCGTTCTCTAATTTCAAGCCAACGTTGAAGTATCCATATCCGCGCACTACCATTTCCTCACCATCCTTACCAAGGGAGCTAAAACGATAATATCCGGTTTGGTAGGCCATTTCCTCGCTTTCATCAATTGCGGTGGATTCAATGGCAAAGGCGATGGCTACTTTACCGCCGCGGTCTTTTACAATTTCCAGGAATTGGCCAAAATACTCCAGATAGCTTTCTCCCGATTTAATTTCATTTTCATCAATCGTGACCCGAACAATTTCTTGGGAATGAACAGATTTTAGCTTGTTGGGATTTAGTTCAATATATGATTCCATAAAAGGAACCCAGACATCTTTCTTTATGGCGGCGATGACTTCATCGGAAACCGCGATCTTTTTTTGCCCAAATGAAAAGGTAACACAGAGCAATAATAGGGTAGGGATTAACTGTTTCATTTTTTGGTTTTTGAATTAGGTTCAATTTAGCAAACAAAACAGGGACCTTCCAAACTTTAGGAAAATTTTAAACCCTAGGTTTTTTCGAGATAGGCATTCCGAACTACCTTGGCGGTTTTGTGTTCTCCTGTATGGCTCCAACCAGGTGGCATGACCAAGTACAGGAATTTGTTGGCCAAGCCAGGTGCCTTAGCGACATCTTTTGCAAGGGCAACGATTTCACCAAAATATACATCTATAAAACTGCCCGAATCCATTTCGCGGGTGATTCCATACTCTATCGCGACACTTTTTTGCTCCTCTTGATAGGTGCCAAAGACCCTATCCCAAATATTGAGAAGGTTACAAAAATTGGTGTCCATATACAGCGGATTTCGGGCATGATGTACTCTATGGTGGGAAGGAGTGAGCATCAATTTGTTCAGAAAACCGAATCGGGCGTCCTTGATTATGTTTTCCCCAATATGGATAAATGCACCGTAAGTGCCATCAATAAACATCACGGTAAACAACATTTCGGGCTGCACCCCGAGAAGGATACACACAGTGGTTCGTATGGTATCTGCATAAGGTGCTTCCAGGAAAAAATGGGCATGGGTTACACTTAGGTTCATTTCCTCCGGAGCATGATGGGTAGAGTGCAAACACCAAAAGAGCCGTACTTTATGTCCAAGGTAATGATAGATAAAATGACCAAATTCCCACACGATATAGGCGTACACAAACCAATACCAAGTGTTTCCGGCCTTAAATGGGGCATATTGGCTGAATAGACCAATGCAAAAGGCAACCATGGCAATCGAAATAAATCTCCCTACGAACCGATTAAAGATATAAATGAGGAAATTTACTTTATACACCTTGATCTGCGGCTTTTTATAGATTAAGCCCACGACCAATTCCAACAATAACAGCAATGGAATTATGGGGTAAATCAAGGATGCAATGCCGTCATAGGTCCTAAATGCACTATAATCCCCGGTTTTCAGAATTTCCAGAACCTGGGTAATTCCCAGAAAACCAAGAACCTCTTCGAATAGTATTGATAAAATTTCCATATCCGAAGTATATGGATTTAGAGTCGTATCCCCATGAAATTTAGACCAATAACTTTTGGGGACTTATCAATGAATGGTTTACTCCATTCGACCCTAGACGGGTTCCTATGTATTTTGGAATACAGCTGGGACCTTATTCCTGTGCTTCCACCTTTTGTGGGTCCAGAAATAATATTCTGGGGCTTCATGGATGGAGGCCTCCACTTCAGCGAGGAAGGCTTTTGTTAAGCTAAACTCTTCCAGCGCTCCTGGATGCTCTGAAAGCAGCTTAAAAGAGCCTTGGTAATGCCCTCTTTTTAGCTTTTTAACCTGGAGATAAACAGCAGGGAGTTCCAATTTTTTACAAAGGAGCTCGGCTCCTGTATGCGCGGGTACGGTGATTCCCATAAAAGGTGTCCAGAGATGTGTTTTTTTAACCATTGGGGACTGGTCACTAAGGATTCCGTACATACTCAACTGGCCCATTTTCTTGTTTTTGGCCACAATTTCCTTGGTAGCCTTGGTGGAAATGAGGGTGGTACCGAATTTTTGTCGAATGTCCCGAATTAACTTGTCGAAATACTTGTTTCCAATTTTTTGATAGATGGCATACCCCTTGGAGGCAATATGTTTGTCCAGGGCAATCACCCATTCCCAGCTGGCGTAATGGGGGAACATGAGCATTACGCTTTTGTTTTTTTCCTCCAGTTGGTGTAGTACCTCAATATTGGTAAATACAAACCGTTTCTGAAGTTCCGCATTGGAAATGCCCATGGTTTTGATCATCTCCAAAAACATATCGCAAAGGTGCCGATAGAATTTCTTTTCAATCTGTTTTCGCTCTTGTACTGACTTATCTGGAAATACCAGTTCCAGGTTGCTTCGCACCACTTTTTTTCGATATCCAATGAGACGGTACAATACTAGGTACACCCCGTCGGAAATGAGATAAAGCAATGTAAAGGGAAGTCTGGAAACCAGCCAGAGCAGGGGGTAAACAAGTATAAAAACAACCAGCTGCATACGTAATTCTTGTGGGCAAATTTATAACTATATTTGAATCCAAACCTTTTGTCCATGCACAATTTACATGCTGTGACCATTGCTATAATGGCAGCAAATGTTTTGGTATCCCTGAAGGGGTTTAACGACAACGCCTTTTTTGACCGTTATAAGTTTAGCATAGGTAGTATTAAAGCCGGTCAAAAAGATAGGGCCATTACCTCCGGATTTCTTCATGTGGACATGACCCATTTGTTTTTTAACATGTTCACGCTCTATTTTTTTGCCAATGTGGTCATCAATTGGTTCGGTCCTGGAAAATTCTTGATCATTTATTTTATAAGCTTGTTGGGAGGAAGCCTACTGGCACTTTTTTTTCACAAAGACGAACCTTTTTATAGTGCCGTGGGTGCAAGTGGAGCGGTTACCGGAATCTTGTATGCAGCTATTCTGTTGAATCCAGATATGCCACTTCAATTTGTATTTATTCCTGTTTCATTTCCAGCCTATGCATTAGGAATCGGTTATATGGTGTATTCCATTTATGGGATGAAAAGCAGATTGGGCAATATTGGACATTCTGCCCACTTTGGAGGAGCAATCGGAGGTTATACAACCACCTTGCTCTTTAAACCGGACCTCTTGGTTACGGAGACCTTTATCGTGGTCTTATTGGCTATTCCCATTGTTATTCTGTTTGCATTGGAAAAAATGGGCAAGATTTAGAGAGTCTTTGGATACAAAAAAAACCGAAGCGCTAACTTCGGTTTTCCAATATTGTTGAGGTCGTTTAATTTAAAAGCTCGGCCACCTTTTTCTCCAAGGCCTCTCCTCGTAAATTCTTGGCAACGATCACGCCATTTTCGTCTAAAAGAAAAGCCGCTGGTATAGCATTGATGTTATACAACCTTGCCACTGGATCTTGAAAGCGCTTTAAGTTGGAAATATGGTTCCAAGCCAGACCGTCTGCCTCTATGGCTTTGGTCCAATCTTCGGCACGGGCGTCCAAAGAAACCCCGATAATGTTCAATCCTTTTTCGTGGTATTTGTTATATACATTTACGATGTTGGGATTTTCGGCCCTACAAGGTCTACACCAAGCAGCCCAAAAATCTATAAGGGTAAGTTTCCCCTTTACATCACTTAAAGCCAATAAATCACCATCTGGGGTCGGTGCCGAAAAATCGGGGGCTATACCACCAATTTCGGTGCTTTTGGCATTATCCAACTGCTCCTTGAGTTTTAGACCTTGATCGGAAGCTTTCATCTCTGGGCTCAATCCCTCGAAAAGCGCTTCCACCTCATTCTGGGGGATTACTTTTCCCATCATAAGGTTGTTGATGATCAAAACAGAAATCAGCGCATTTGGATTTTGCTTGGCAAAATCGATATTGAAGTTTTTTACATCGTCCTGAAACTCTATGTACTCCTCGCGTAGGGCGGTAACAGTGGCAGTATCCCGTTGTTGGGCCGCATTGCGCATATCGTTCTGCATAGATCGGGCACGATCTGATAGTTTCCGGGATTCCCCCATAAACTTCATGAACAAATCATTTTGAGGTGTTCCCTTGACCCTAGCATGGCTTAGGCTGTCCTTCTGGAACTTTAGATCAATGTCCCCATTTTCCAATATCAAAGGAATATTGCCCATGGCAGATTCCACCATAACATAGTGCAGTTTAGGATTATTCTGAACCCCAACAAACTCGAATGCTCCATTTTCTACAACGGCGGTATCAACAGCAATTAATTGGTTTAGGGAATCGGTTGTTCTCAAGAAGATTCTTGTACCGTTATCCAATTCACCGGTTATAGTACCGCTCAGGGTATAACCGTCCTTCTTGGAATTACATGAAACCATGAGTGCAAGACCTAAACCGATGGTCAATATTTTTTTCATTCTAAATAATTTAAGCCGCTAAGGTATTCAATCCTTGTGGTATATAAAAGGCCCTTAACTTTTAATAAAAGTAAAGGGCCCAATACGATTGGCTCAAGATTAGAACTGATACCTAATACCCAAGGCGATGTCGAAATCGAATCCGTTGTCAAAACCGTCATAGCCCAAGATGCCCAATTCCGGTCTAAAATCCAGCGAAAGCAGTAGTGGGATATCAAAATTGTATTCTATTCCAATATCACCGGCAGCAAATACGAACAGTCCATCATTGTCGGCGCCATTGGGTATGGGTTCAAAATCCACACTTCCAAGTCCGCCCCCAACACCGTAGTACCAATTGAAGTTTCCGTCCAATTGATGCACCCACTGGTAAAGCCCGGAGAGTTTAAAGGCATCGAAGGCGCGGCTGTCCCTCCAACCTAGGTTGAACTCGGCGCGGTTATATCTTCCGATGGACTTTTGATACGAAATTTCAGCTCCGAAACCGTCGCTGTCGCCCAAACGCAATCCCAAGGCATGCTCAGAAATTTCCTGTGCACTTACCATAGTGGTTGCAAAAACAAAAAGTCCGATAAATAATGTGGTAATCCTCATAAGTTTCTCGTTTAGTTAAAAATTAAAGATAGCTTTGTACTTCTTTTTGACATTAAAACTGAGTAGGAGACCAAAAATTGTTCCAGATTGGAAAAATCTTTATTCAAAACCCTAGCCCAACAATTGGAGGGAGAATTGAAAACAGATGGGCTAAGTAAGGCCCTATATGCCACCGATGCCTCTGTTTACCGAAAGTTACCTCTAGCTGTGGCCTATCCTAAAACCACAGGGGATATCCAGATTTTGATAACTTTTGCCAATACCCATAAACTTGGATTGATTCCAAGAACCGCGGGAACTTCCCTTGCGGGACAATGTGTGGGAGAAGGAATTGTTGTGGATGTGTCCAAACATTTCACCAAGATTTTGGCTTTGGATGAACAAAAAAAGCAGGTTCGGGTACAGCCCGGTGTGGTAAGGGACGAGCTCAATCTGCATTTGAAACCATTTGGTTTGTTTTTTGGCCCGAACACCTCCACCTCCAACCGATGTATGATAGGGGGAATGGTAGGGAACAACTCCTCGGGAACCACTTCCATACAATATGGAGTGACCCGGGATAAGGTAGTGGACATGCAGTGTGTTTTGTCCGATGCATCCCTTGTGGAGATATCAGCATTGGGCAAGTTTGAATTTCAGCAAAAGAAGCAGGAACAAACCAAAGAAGGCGAGATTTATAGCTTTTTGGATTCGGAATTAGGCAATCCCGAAAATCAACAAAATATAAAAGACGAGTTTCCCCATCCCAGCATACATAGAAGGAATACTGGTTATGCAGTGGATGAACTCTTGAACAACACTATTTTTGGGTCAGGTTCGGAGGATTTCAATTTGGCCAAACTACTCTCCGGCAGCGAAGGAACCTTGGCGATTACCACCGAAGTGACCTTGCAACTGGACGATCTTCCGCCACCATTGTCGGCCATGGTGGCCACACATTACCACACCTTGGAAGATTGTTTGTCCGATGTGACACCTGTTATGCAACATAGTCTGCATTTATGCGAGATGATGGACAAGGTAATCTTGGATTGTACCAAGAACAACCGCGCCCAATTGGCCAATCGTTTTTTCGTGGATGGCGACCCTGCAGGAATTTTAATGTTGGAAGTCAAGGCCGATACCGAAGCGGAGCTGCAAACCCAGCTAGATAATCTATTGAAGACAATTGAAAAGTCCGGATTGAGCTATGCCAACCCGATTTTGCGAGGTGATGACATCGCAAAGGCCATCGAGCTTAGAAAAGCCGGATTGGGACTTTTGGGCAATATGGTGGGCGACCGAAAGGCTGTGGCCTGTATTGAAGATACTGCGGTGGCATTGGACGACCTCAAGGATTTTATCGGAGAGTTTACTGAAATTATGAAGGGGTATGGGCAGGAAGCTGTTTACTATGCACATGCCGGTGCCGGGGAACTGCACCTTCGTCCGATATTGAACTTAAAAAAATCGGAGGACGTGGAGTTGTTTCGCTCCATTACCACCGATGTGGCCAAGCTTACCAAAAAATACAAAGGTAGTTTTAGTGGAGAGCATGGCGATGGCATCGTTAGGGCGGAGTTTATCCCCTTAATGATTGGAGAAGCCAACTACGAACTTTTAAAACGACTGAAAAGGGTTTTTGATCCCAACAATATCTTCAATCCTGGGAAGATAGTGGATGCGTTCCCCATGGACGAATCTCTCCGTTACGAAGTGGACCGTGATGAACCCGAAGTAAAGACCCTTATGGATTTCTCCGATAGCGAAGGAATCCTAAAAGCTGCCGAAAAATGCAACGGGAGTGGTGACTGTCGTAAAAGTCATCAGATGAAGGGAGGCATGTGTCCCAGTTACCATGCCACCAAAAATGAGAAGGACACAACACGCGGTAGGGCCAATACCCTCCGGGAGTTTTTGACCAATTCCGAAAAACCCAACAAGTTCAATCATTCGGAACTTAAGGAAGTCTTTGACCTTTGCTTGAGCTGCAAGGCCTGTGCCAGTGAATGCCCAAGTAATGTGGATGTGGCGGCATTGAAAGCTGAGTTTTTATATCAATATCAAGAAAACAATGGTTATCCGCTAAGAAGCAAACTATTTGCCCATAATACCAGATTGAACGCCTTGGGAAGTAAAATCCCAGGGTTGACAAACGCTGTGTATAAATCAAAAGTTTTTGGGGGACTAATAAAGTCCGTTAGTGGGGTAGCTCCAGAGCGAAACTTACCTTCAGTACATCGATTTAACTTTGCTGCCCATTTAAAGAAATTCGAAAATGGCGATTTGTCCAACGGAAAAAAAGTGGTTCTATATATTGACGAATTCACGCAATATCTTGACGTTGGAATCGGGAAGGATGCCATAGAACTATTGGGGAGACTGGGTTACGATGTGGAGTTGATCTTTGGTGAAAGCGGAAGAACATACCTTTCCAAAGGATTCCTGAAGCAGGCTAAAAAAATTGCACAGGTAAACATGGCCCGATTGGAGACCATCTTGGAACAAAACACCCCCATAGTTGGTTTGGAACCCTCTGCTGTTCTTTCCTTTCGCGACGAATACAAACGGCTTTGCCCAGATAATGATTATGTGAAGAACTTGGCTTCCAATGCGTATTTGATTGAAGAGTTTTTGGCTCTGGAAATTGAAAAGGGAATCATTGCCGAAGAACACTTTACGCAGGAAGAAAAGCAAATCAAGATTCATAACCACTGTCATCAAAAAGCGCTGTCCAATCAAAAAGTCACCTTTGATATCCTTAACCTTCCCAAAAATTTTAAGGTGACCATCATAGCTTCAGGTTGTTGTGGTATGGCGGGCTCCTTTGGGTACGAAAGGGAGCATTACAAAACCAGTATGCAAATTGGAGAGCTAAAGTTGTTTCCTGCCGTCAGGAAGAGCGGGGTGGGTACCTTGATATCGGCTAATGGCACAAGCTGTAGGCACCAGATTAAAGATGGTACCGGAAAAGATGCCGAACACCCGGTTTCAATCTTGCGGAAGGCTTTGGTTGTATAGAATGTAGGTGTTTTCAGTATAAAAGATCTCTTAAAGGTCTCCAAAAGATTCAATATAGCTTCTTACATGGATTTGCGGATGGGCCATTATTAAAGTTTTACTAAATTTTTAAATTGTTTTATACTGACTATCAATTATTTATATAATATTTTTGGTTTGATTTCCTCGATGTCTATTGGTCCGAAATACAAAATTGGTGATCTCAAAGAACTGTAAGTCAACGTCAACTTTGCTGATTGGATTTATTATTTGGGAAAGGCAACCGATGACGTATACAATCAGTTCTTCGGATTCTCGTTAAAAAATCATGAATTGTACAACAATCCGTAACATACAAGTGCAACTCCTTAGGTTGTTTTTTAATGACCGGAATAACAGCTACCTTTGGAGCTTTTAGAATTTTCGAGTAGATGGCGGGAAATACGTTTGGACAACTTTTTAGGCTTACAACATTTGGTGAATCACATGGAAAAGCGCTTGGCGGGGTAATTGATGGTTGTCCGGCAGGAATATCCTTGGATTTGGAGCAGATCCAACAGGAGCTAGACCGAAGAAAACCAGGACAATCCGCCATAGTCACCCAGCGCAAGGAGCCGGATACCGTCGAGATTTATTCTGGTGTTTTTGAAGGAAAGACCACGGGAACACCCATTGGATTTGCCATCCACAACACCAATCAGAAGTCCAAGGACTACTCACATATCAAAGATTCTTACCGACCATCGCACGCGGACTATGTTTATGATAAAAAATATGGATTTCGTGATTATCGTGGTGGGGGACGAAGTTCTGCCCGCGAAACAGCCAGTAGGGTTGTGGCCGGGGCAATTGCCAAACAATTCTTGGAGGGCATAAGCATTAACGCCTACGTATCCCAAGTTGGTGAGATGAAGCTGGACAAAAGCCATCAGGAACTGGATTTCACGAAAATTGAATCCAACCCGGTCCGTTGTCCGGATATGGAAATGGCCCAAAAAATGGAGGACTACATCAAGGCCATTAAAAAAGAAGGGGATACCATTGGCGGAGTTGTTACCTGCGTGGTCCAAAATGTACCTATCGGTTTGGGAGAGCCCGTTTTTGACAAATTGCACGCCACCTTTGGCGCTGCTATGCTCTCCATTAATGCAGTAAAAGGTTTTGAATACGGAAGCGGATTTGAAGGCGTGAAAATGAAGGGAAGTCAACACAACGACGCCTTTAATACGGATGGTACAACCGTAACCAATAGAAGTGGAGGTATTCAAGGGGGCATTAGCAACGGAATGGATATTTACTTTAACGTGGCCTTTAAACCGGTTGCCACAGTGCTCCAAGCCTATGAGACCATCAATAAAGAAGGGGAAAAGGTGACCGCTCAAGGTAAAGGTAGGCACGACCCTTGTGTTGTGCCCAGGGCAGTGCCTATAGTTGAAGCCATGGCTGCCCTTGTTTTGGCGGATTACACCCTTTTGGCGCGCACCAACAAAATCTAATTTTGGGGTTAGGGGGTTTCCCACCAAAATAGTATCTTACTTTCCTAAAACTTATGTATGCGTAAACTAGAACTGCATTGGCAGATCCTAATTGGAATGCTATTGGGTATCGTTTTTGGATTTGCCATGACCGGGTTGGACTGGGGCAAAGATTTTGTAACCGACTGGATTCAACCCTTCGGAACCATTTTCGTTAAATTTCTAAAATTGATTGCGATTCCGTTGATCTTGGCCTCCTTGATCAAGGGAATTTCCGATTTAAAGGATATTTCCAAATTCAAGAATATTGGTTTGCGTACCATTGCGATTTACATTGGAACCACCATTGTGGCGATTAGCATTGGGTTGATATTGGTGAACATATTACAACCTGGGGATGGCATATCTGAAGAAACTGTTGCCAAATTGGAGCGTACCTATGCCACCGATCAGGGCGTCACCTCTAAATTGGCCCAAGCCACCCAGCAAAAAGAAAGTGGACCTTTAAAATTTTTGGAAGATATGGTGCCGGATAACGCCTTTAGCGCACTTTCAGATAATGGTAAAATGCTTCAGGTTATTGTCTTCACCATCATGTTCGCAATTTCCATGCTATTGATAGGCGAAGAGAGGGCCAAACCCTTAAAGAACTTTTTTGATGCCCTAAACGATGTGGTGCTTAAGATGGTGGACCTAATTATGTTGATCGCTCCCTACGCAGTTTTCGCTCTTTTGGCAAGTGTGGTGGTTAGTTCAAATGACCCCGACTTATTATTGGCCCTATTAAAGTACGCCGGCGTAGTGGTTTTGGGGCTCCTGTTGATGATAGCATTTTACGTTGTTATAGTGTCCATCTATACCAAGAAAAATCCCATATGGTTTTTGAAGGAAATAAGCCCAGCCCAATTATTGGCTTTTTCCACCAGTTCCAGTGCTGCTACCCTTCCAGTTACCATGGAAAGGGTGGAGGAACATATTGGTGTTGACAAGGAGGTATCCAGTTTTGTATTACCCGTTGGAGCGACCATCAATATGGATGGAACCAGCTTGTATCAAGGCGTGGCAGCAGTATTTATAATGCAAGTCCTGTGGCCGGAAGGACTGGTTTTCTCCAACCAGTTGGCCATAATTCTAACAGCCTTGTTGGCATCCATCGGTTCGGCGGCCGTGCCAGGCGCAGGCATGGTAATGTTGGTCATCGTTTTGGAGTCGATTGGATTTCCTGCGGATTTATATCCGGTGGCCCTCGCCCTCATTTTTGCAGTAGATAGGCCCTTGGATATGTGCAGGACCACGGTAAACGTTACCGGGGATGCAACGGTGTCCATGGTAGTGGCCAAATCAGTTGGAAAATTGGGTAAACCGGACGTCAAGGAATGGGATGACCATTTGGATGAAGTAAAATAAACCATCAAAATACAGCCCTATGAATATCTGTTTTTTAATGTATCCCTGGGATGAGATAGATCCTGAGAACGATACCAGTTTGGCTTTGATTCATGAATGTGTAAAACGTAAACATGGGGTGGCGCTGTGCACCCCCGCAAATCTCACTATTAGGAATAGCGTTACCAGTGCTTTTTGCACGGTAATCAACCGGATGGATAAAGTGTCCAGTAATCTAAAAACATTTTATAAGCAGGCCTCAATCCGGGAAGAAATGCTTCCCCTGGCTGGTTTTGATGTCATATTTATGCGGGCCAATCCGCCTTTGGACCCCCTAATGTTGAACTTTTTGGATTCGGTGAAGGACGACGTCTTTATTGTCAATTCCCTTCAAGGTCTTCGCGAGGCCAACAACAAATTGTACACTGCGGCCTTTGGAGATAGCCACAGCAATATTATTCCCGCTACCCACGTGTCCAAAAACAAGAGATACTTGGTACAACAGATAAAAGAGTCTCCCGCGGACAAGATGATTTTAAAACCACTGAACGGATTTGGTGGTTCGGGGGTAATCCTCATTGAGAAATCGGCAATGTCCAATATAAAATCCCTGTTGGATTTTTATGTGACCAATTCCGATGGCACTTCCAACTATGTAATCCTTCAGGAATACATCGAAGGTGCAGATCAGGGCGATGTCCGGATTTTGATCCTGAACGGGGAACCTATTGGCGCCATGCGGCGAATCCCTGGATCGGACGACCACCGATCTAATGTTTCCGCTGGCGGATCCGTCTCCAAACATACCTTGAGCAAAGAAGAAAAGGCCCTTTGCAAACAAATTGGACCCAAGCTTGTAAACGATGGACTTTACTTTGTAGGCATTGATGTGATTGGTGGAAAATTGGTGGAGGTCAATGTGATGTCCCCAGGTGGTATAACCTATATGAACAAGGTGTACAAAACCAAGATCCAATGCAAGGTCATAGATTTTGTGGAAAGCAAGGTAGTGGACAAACTCAAGGCTTTTGACAGAAGGTCGAGATTGAGAAGTGAGGTCGAGAATGCATAAGAGGTCCCTTGATGATATTATAGATTTGATTGGTAGCGGAAAACGATTTGAGGCCGTTTCCGATGACTATTCCTTTACCCTAAAGATTGATAAATATGTACCCTTTGTATGTGGGGCCGTACACGATGGGCATCAATTCCGTAAGGAACTTTGGAACAATTGCCTGCACACGGAATACGAAAGATGGTACGAGGAAGACCCTTGCACCAAACAGATGGTACAAAGCTTTCCCATTGTGCTAGCGGGCTGTGATAGCCGATTTGAATACGATCTGAATCGGGACCCCGAAACCGCCATTTTTGATACGGCCTGGGGAAAGCAGCTCTGGAAAAAGCCTTTAAGCGAAACGGAAAAAAGCCTCAGTCTTTCCAAACATTCCAATTTCTACAAAGTGGTTCATGCCCTAATTGCCAAATTGGAGGCTGACTTCACGGATGTAGTGGTCTTTGATATGCACAGTTATAACTGGAAACGTTGGGATAGGGAAGTTCCGGTTTGGAATCTGGGTACGAGCAATCTCGATATGGACCGCTATGGTAACCTTGTGGAAAGTTGGAGGGCAAAACTGGAATCCATTCAATTGCCCAATGGAATACAGACAACTTCCAAAATCAACGATACTTTCTATGGTAAAGGATATTTTTTAAAGTATATCACGGAAAACTTTGGAAATACCTTAGTTTTGGCGACCGAAATCTCCAAAATCTACTGTGATGAGCTTACGGGGATAATTTTTCCCGAAGTGGTGAAGTCGGTAGAGGATCAACTTAAACTGTTGATTCCAGCTATGGTTAAGGAATTTGAAAATGCATCTGTATGATTGGGACGAAAGAGATAACGAAGTTGGAAAAGGAGTACAGCAACCTTTTTGAAATCGATGCCAACTTGGATAGATTGGTCCGGCGTATTGAACTACTGAGTTATATCAATCCACTGAACATAGAAAAGGAAAAACACCGCTTTTTTGCCTCTAAGTTTACTGCTGAGCCCAATTTGAAATATCCCAAACTTAAGTTTGACCCCTATAAGCTGCACCGCTTGTTTTTTTCCCAACGTTTGGAACGCATTAAGGACGAACGGATCAGGCAGTTGTACCAGGAGGTAATCTATCATTATTCCAACATGATCCAGTGTATTGAGACCATTGGAAAAAGTAGAAAGTTCTATTACAATTCCCTGAGGGTCTATGGCACCCCGACCGAGCGTGATGTGCAAAACGCTCGGTATATTCTTCATTTTGAGGATGAACCGTCATCTTCGGATATGGATAAAGTGTATTCCGCTGAAGAAGCGCGGGCGTATTTTGAGGAGTTTTCCAAGCGGTACGATTTTCCGTTGAATATCAAGTATTCTACCCATATAGCGGCAGAAGCGATGGTCAGCAATAGCTCCCAGTCGCTATTGATTCGCAAGAATATAAAATTTAGCAAAAACCAACTACTCACCTTATCCAATCACGAAATTGGGGTGCATTTGGTGACGACTTTTAATGGGCTCCTGCAACCCTTGAAGATTTTTTCGAACGGGCTACCCAAAAATGTGGAAACCCAGGAAGGATTGGCCGTATTCAGCGAATACATGGGCGGCGCCCTTACCTTAAAACGTTTAAAGGAACTTGCCTATAGAGTGTTGGCAGCCGATAGTTTGATCAAAGGATATTCCTTTGCCGACACTTTTGACCTGATCCACGGACAATACAAACTCAACCGTGATGAAGCTTTTGGAATCACGCTAAGAGCGCATAGGGGAGGAGGGTTCACCAAGGATCGCTTATATCTTAGTGGACTGCGTAAAATCTACAAACGCTACCAAAAGGAGGAAAGCTTGGATGTGCTGCTTTCGGGCAAAGTGGCCCTGGAAGATGAGAACATGATCCGATACCTTGGGAATTTGGGACTTGCACAGCCAATTTCACATAAATGTTTGTCCTTTCAACAAAAGTTGAATACCAATCCCATTTTGGATTTTATCCTGAATAATTTGAAGTAACAAAATCGGAGCTCAAACAGAATGGTTTGAAAATTATGGTTTTTGGTTTGGTCGAGTTTGTGTTACTTTGGCAAACCGATCTAAACTGACCATAACATGCCACCAAAAATCACCCTTCTTTTTTTCTTCTTCTTTTGCTATTTATCAAATTCCCAAAATGCTCCAAATTTTGGGGACTTGGAAAGTCACAAATACTATGTGGGTCAACTGGAAAATTCCAAAGACCAAGACTTTCAGAGAATCATAGGACTATACGACAACCATATTAGAAACCATCCTAGTGAAGTAACCGCTATGGTAGAGCGTTGTAGGTTTATTGGTAATTCATACTACGACGAGTACGAGGGATACAATTTAAAGTTTGAGGAAACCCAAGATTGCATCGAGCAATTGTATGGGAAGTTTCCAATGCACCCCCAGGTTTTAATCTATAGGGCAGAGAACCTATATGGAGAAGAAAAACTGGATGCCCTTCAAGAATCTTTGCGGTCAATGTCCAATGGCAAATGGAACTGGGTGAACATTGAAAAGGGTCTGATTTATGAAATGCTTGGGGATTACTTTCGGTATACGGACCAAAAAGAATCCTTGAGATATTACCTCCAAGCACAAGATTTGAATAAAGATTTGGATGTATCCATTCCGTTGGCCGAATCCTATATGGAAACGGGCAACGATGAGCTGGCGAAAAATACAATTTTATCCCATTTAAATGGGGACACGATCACTTGGAGTTTAAATACTAAAGCAGAAATGCTGTTGGAGCTTGGAGAAACAAGTAAGGCTCTTAAACTTTTTGACGAAGTCCGCCAGAAGGATTCAACCTTTATTGATAATTCTGAAATGGCCAAAGCTATGGTCAAACTTGAAAAGTATGGTTTGGCACGAGAATTTTTGGTTAAGGATACATCTGTAACATGGAACCGCTTGGTAAAATTGCAGGCATTGTTCAACCATGACCTGAAATACTCGGATTCTGGGATTACAATCCATACCTATAGGAACTTGCAAGAGGAAAATAGTTATGACGATTTTTTTGCCATCAAACGATTACGGATTTTCTTAAAAGACCCATTTCTATCGTGGAATTTTACTGAATTGTTGCATCTATTCTTTTTGGCTGTATGTATTGCCATACTTTTTATTTTACCATATATCTGGATTTTACCCGTCTATAACGTCGGGCTTTATCTTAAAAAGAAATCAAGAATTGTTGTTCCCAAATTGAACTTTAATTGGGGTTTAAAACACTTCTGGATTTTAAGTTTCATTTACCTTCTTGCCCAATTCCTGCTTATGGTCTTCTTCTACTATGAGGAAAACATCAATGCGTTTTTTGAAGTAACCATGTCCTTTGAGGAGCTGGAAGAAGATGATGCTTCCTTGGCAAAGAGCATGCTCGCTTTCGTGTTTCTGATGACCTTGGGCACCTTGGCGGTCATCAAAAAAAATGTATTAGGTCATCTTTACAAGACTAAAATAGGTCTCTGGGAATCCATAAAGTTAGGTGTCGCCTTTGTGATTTTTAATGTCATTTTTTTGAAGGTGTTACGAAGTTTTATTCCCTTGGATCCTACTGAGATTTCCCAGTTATTGTTTAACGCTACTCCGGAGATAATGGCGATACTCAAAACCTATGGATTCGGAATTGCCGTTTTTGCAGTTGCGGTATTGGGCCCTATTTACGAAGAAGTGATTTTTAGAGGAGTCATCCTAGGTTCTGTTGAAAAGCATTTAGGCTTTATCACGGCGAATATTCTGCAGGCTTCCATGTTCGCCATAATTCATTTTAACCTTAGCCTTTTCCTGTACTATTTGGTTTTTGGGTTGATAACAGGATATTACGTAAAGCGAACTGGTGGGCTAATAACCGGTATCGTTTTGCACGCCATTAATAATTTCTTTGTGTTGGTGCTGCTCAGTTTTCTAGTGAGATAAAACGTAAAACAAACCCATCAGCTCCAGAACCGGAGGTCGTCTGATTCTGGTCAAGTACCAATGCCACATTGGTACGATTGATTCCGGCAAATTCTTGTCCATCGATTTCCAAAAATTGTTTTCCTTCATTGATAAGGAGGGAATAGGGGTAAGAGCCCGAAGATAATCCATCATAAAGAATGCCATCTTGGGTGTTATTGTTGGTAACCAGAACTTGTGAAGTTGTCGCGTTAAAACTCCAGACAATAGTACTGGGTTCATAATCATCATTGATGCCGGCAAACCCTCCACTAATGTTGGTTATTTGCCAAGCCCCACTAAGTATATCGGTTTTTTCACCTGTTTGGGAGTTTGAACATCCGAAGAGCACTATCCCAAACAAAACAACGAAAAGCAAATGTTTCATTTTACCGCTTTTTATCTAGATTGATTTGGGACTGTTAGGTTGCTTGTCATTAGATATACCAGATATGCACCAACTGAATAATAAATCCGCATAATTCGTATTTTTTTGTTAAAATATTAACTTCCTAATAGAAGGTGGGCAATTTAAGTATCGAAAAGTGCAAATTTTTAGGTAAAATCCTGATGAATGATGAACTAATTTTGTGAATATGCGTTTCCACAATAGGGAACAGCGGTTAAAATATTGCACAAACCTCTAAGCTAGCGAATACATGAAAGGCAATAATTTGGTCTTTAAGGCTGTATTATTATCTATAATTCTTATTTCAATTCCAATATTACCGATTAATGGTGGGGCACATTGGGTGCTGGACTTTTTTGGAAAATTTCACCCTTTGGTAGTACATCTACCCATAGGTGCATTGTTATGCCTGTTTATACTGGAAATAATAGTTTCCAAGACGCACATGGTCCACATTCGGGGTGCAGTGCTCAAGTTTATTGTGGTAACGGCCATCCCTGCTGTATTGGCAGGTACATTGTTGGCTAGCTCCGGAAGTTACGGAAGTGATGTTTTCAACCTTCACAAATGGTTCGGAGTGGCAACGGCATTGTTGAGTATTTGGTTGTACGTAATCCATAAGAAAGACCTTTCAAAAAAACTTGGACGATTTTCTACCTATCAATGGACACTCTTTGTGAATGTGATATTACTCAGTATTGCCGGGCATTACGGAGGTTCCTTGACACATGGCTCAGATTATCTTACCAAAAACCTTCCGCAAGAGGTGCGTTCCTTTTTTGGGGATGACCCTTATGCCTTAAAGGGCTTGGTGGCGATGAATAGTTCCAAGGTGGATAAAACCCTTGAGGCTTACAACTTTGAACAAGATATTCGACCCGTGGTAGATAACTATTGCGTGCAATGCCATGGTCCAGAGGAGCAGAAGGCCGGATTGCGCTTGGATAGCATTAACGCCGATTTGGTGAAAGGACCAGATGCCGCTACCTGGAGGGGAATGCTGGATATGATCAATAGTGGAGAGATGCCACCGGAAGAGGAGGAGCAATTAACGGATGAGGAACGTCGCATGCTAGTGGACTGGATAACTGCATCCGTGCAGCATGCCATCAAAATAAAAAAGTCTAGCCAAGCAGCAGTTATTCGAAGACTTACCAAAAAACAGTATACCAATTCCCTAAACAATTTGTTGGGTGTTTCCGTAGACTTTGGTGATGTATTGCCCGACGATGAAAAATCGGAAATGGGATTCAGCAACAATGGGCACGAGTTGCAGACGTCGCCCTTGCACATCGAGTATTATAAACAAATTGCCAGAGAGGCTTTGGATAAGGCCATTGTTGCAGAGGATAAACCAAAATCGACCCATTACAAAATCAGGTTTGGTAAGGGCATAGGAGAGGAGCTACCCGCAGCTATGATAGGTGGGTATCAAAGTGCTCCCATAAACTCCGATGATTTCATTGTGGACATTTTGGATGAAAATGGAATGCCGATACAGCCCAAGGACAGTGTTGAGGAGGCTTATTATACCGAGGTCAAAAAGAATGTTGGGGTTGGAATGCGGGGTTCCCATGCCGATCGCTACGAAGTAGTGGAAGATGGTGTTATCCTGTATTCAGCATTACCACATAAGGAAGTTAGTCCAAAGTCTTGGCAGGGTCCATCCCCTAATCTTAAACTCTTGGTCAAGGATTATTTTCCGATGGATGGAGATTTTGAATTTCGGGTGAAGGCTTCCAAAGGATATCAGGAGCACGTGAAAAAAGAAGGATTGATCAGCCTTCGTAGACCCATCCCGGCAGAAGCCATGGAATCTACTATTGCCTTGGCGGGCCGTAGGTTTGAAAACAAGAAAAACCTGGTACAGAAAGGCATGTACCTTATCTCCGAGGATTTGACGAACTACAGCTATGCCAAAACCAGCTTTGTGGCACCTAAAACGGGATACTATCAATTGGATTTCACCCACCCATATGCCGCTCAAGATGGAATGCCCTCCATAAATATCCGTTTGGACCAGTTCCGCTTGCAAGAGCGCCTACATTTAGAAAAACCTGAGGATGGAGGCTTGGATATGGTTACACCCCTTACCTTGGCTTATTTGGAAGAAGGCAAACACAACCTTGAAATTGGCGGACGCTTTTTTGTAGGTTTCGGGGAGGTTATTGTCACTCCATTCCCGGACGACCATCCGGTAGCGATTCAGTTGGACAGCGAGGAGGAAGAAAGCAAACGCAAATATGATTTGGCATCACCCATTATGCGGGTATTTGCTGGAACCCGTACGGATGACGGCATTGATTACAAGAATTTTGATGATTTCCGCAACGTTATTAATTCAGACCAACCCAGACAATATATTTTTTCCGGCAGACTTGAGGATTTGCCAATTCCTGTGATCGATACCTTGGAAACCGAGATTTTGGCCAACATAATGGGAATGGGGGTTTGGAACGATTATCTGGTCAAGGATAATAGGGATTCCGGGCCGCCGCTATTGGTTCACGAAATTGAGTTTGAGGCACCCTATCATCCCGTATGGCCACCCCAAAGTCACACTGAAATCTTTTTTGATTCCCCAGATATAGCAGATAAGGAAAAGTATACCTCCCAGGTGCTGGCCAACTTTATGGAAAAAGCCTTCCGGAGACCTTTGGAAAAGGAAGAAGTGGAAACCTATATGTCATTTTGGAGAGCAATTAAGGACGATTACGGCCGCTATGAAGATGGAGTTAAGGAGGTGCTGGTTGCCATACTTTGTTCCCCCAACTTCATCTATTTGGCGGAACCCGAAAAAGGCACATCGGACGATGAGAGGGAATTCTTCCTGGCCTCCCGCTTGTCCTATTTTCTATGGGATTCCCCACCAGACCAGGAACTATTGGCCTTGGCGGACAGGGGTAAATTGCATCGAAAGAAAGAATTGAAAAAGCAGGTGCAGCGCATGCTTCAAGATGATAAGATTTGGGAAATGGTCCGCAATTTTTCAAAGGAATGGCTACGGTTGGACCGTCATGAAAGCATGAGCACCAATGTTAACGAATATGAAGATTACAGCCGATTCGTAAAACGTGATATGGCAGAAGAAACCTATCATTTTGTCCATCATGTGCTTAATTGCAATATGTATCTCGGGAATCTGATAGAATCCGATTTTGCCATGTTGAACCAGAATTTGGCTGAATTTTATGGGATTGATGGAGTGAAGGGCAACCATTTTAGACCCGTTGCCTTAGGTCCCGATTCCAAGAGGGGCGGATTACTGTCCCAAGGCTCTTTTTTAAGTGGTCATTCAGATGGGACCCAGGCACACGCCATCAAACGAGCGGTTTGGCTTCGTTCCCGTATTTTGGGGGACAGACCACCAGACCCGCCACCAAACGTTCCGGAATTGGACCCAGAGACTCCGGGTTTCGAAAAGTTGACGCTGAAAGAACAGTTGTTCTTACATAGAAACAAAGTGTCCTGTATGGACTGTCATGCAAAAATTGACCCGTATGGTATCGTGTTTGAAAACTATAATGCGGTGGGACTTTTTCAGACCGTGGCAAACAATGGAAATCCTATTGATGTAAAGGCGGAACTTCCTGATGGTAAGGTAGTTGATGGAATTGACGAAATAAAAGCGTATATTTTAAATGAAAAAATAGACGACTTTACCCGATCCTTGGTTAAACATCTGTTTTCTTATGCAGTTGGTCGGGATGTAACCTTTGTGGATGAACCAGAAATTGAATCTATTGTGAGCAATATCCGTGAAGATGGATATCGTTTTCAATCGGTGTTTGAACATATTATTACAAGTAAATCGTTTATTGGTGATTTTTAAAGACTAGATTATGGCTCGAAAATCTTGGCATTTAGATCGAAGAACATTTCTTAAAGGATTGGGTGTGACTTGTGCAATTCCCTACATGGAAGCCATGGGAATGGGAAGCATGATGAAAACCACAAATACCACCAGCGAAGCAATGAAAAGGCTTTGTTTTGTGTATTTCCCTAACGGAGTGGGATTACCACCTGTGGAAAGCTCCTTTCATAAAAAATGGAGTTGGTTCCCTATGGGGGAGGGTAAGGACTATCAATTTACAAATTCCTTAAGTCCATTGTCCCCGCATCGAGAGGACATGTCCATTATCGGCGGTTTGAGCCATCCGCGAAGTAGGGCATTGTTGGGGCACTTGGCAGGTGATACCTGGTTGACCGGGGGAGATGTTCGTGGGAGCGAATACATGAACAGTATTTCCATAGATCAAGTGGTGGCCCAACGATTCAGTAAGCACACCCGCTATCCATATTTAGCTTTATCCACCGATGGTGGAATTGGCTATAAGTCAAGAGTTTCCACCCTGTCATTTGATTTGTCGGGTAAACCTATCCCATCGGAGCATAGGCACCGTGAAATCTTTGAGCGCTATTTCGCACCTGGTGGGGGGGCAACTACCCAAGCTCGCAGAAAAAGTATCCAGCAGGATAAGAAGATTGTGGATTTGATTCTGGAGGACAGTAAACGATTGCACAGACGTTTGGGCAAGCACGACCAAACTAAGATGGATGAATACATGCATTCCTTGAATTCCGTGGAAGAGCAAGTAAAACGAAACGAGCAGTGGTTGGATATTCCGATGAAGGACTTTGACCCCAGCCATCTTAATTTTAATGCCGATGTAAAGGTTGACCCGGAAGCCTATATCAAAACCACTTTCGACCTTATGGTTTTGGGTATGGAGGTTGATTTGACCAGGGTAATGACCTATATGATGGCCCGCGAAGACGGACTTGGCCTAGGAGAAAACTTTCCAAAACTCGCACTTGGATTGACCAAGGGGCACCACACCATTAGTCACGACTTAACTACAGGACATTGGGAAGAGTGGGGTAGATACGACCAATGGTTGTCCAAGCAATTTGCGTACTTCCTGGATCGTATGAAAAATACTTACGACGAACATGGTTCCCTATTGGATAATACGATGGTTCTTTACGGTAGTGCCTGTAGTACCACGCACAATGCGGTTAACTATCCACTGGTGTTGGCTGGAGGAGCCAATATGGGCTTAAAACACGGTACTTACCAAAAGTTTGAAGAAGAACCAATGTCCAATCTCTTTGTTAGCATGCTGAACACCTTAGGGATGGAAACCGAAAGTTTCTCTGATAGCACCGGGGAATTACATTCCAGTATTTGGTAATTCGTCACTTCGAGTGATTCCGGCAAAGTCGGAATGGATTGAGAAGTCGGCTAGCCCAAAAATTTCGCTTGTAATTCGGGAGTTGGTATCATGCAGGCATCCTTTCTGCCAAACCATCGATACCGGTTTTTGGCAATAAGGTCATATACCGCATCCCTGATGACCCTAGGTACCCAGGTAAACAGCGCCAGGCCTTTCCAAAGGCCGCCAAAGTCCTGTCCAATTCGAAGTGCAGCATCCGATTTTACAAAATAGGCAACCCCAGGTTCAATAAGAATGATGGAGTCCACTTTGGAGGTGTCAATACCGCGTTCGGAAATTAAGTTTTGTCCAATTTCACTTTGAAGGGCAGCATACCGAAACAGGTCTTTTTTATCTCGTTTTAAGATATACTGCACGGCACCATTGCAGAGATTACAGACGCCATCGAAAAGGATAAGTTTTTTGTTCTCTTCCACCCTGCAAAGATAAAGTACAAAAAATACATAGACTACCCATTATTACCTAGGAAGGTCCTTCTATAATTATTCAAGTCCAATTTCATGATGTAAAAGTTCAATGAGCCATTATCGCTCGATGTCGCAATCGACTTAAACTCCCCATAATTTTTGACGGCTTTCTCCTTGACCCCCTCAGTTAATCTACCCGTGGTAAAAATAAGGTAGTTGCCATCTGGTGTCACGTAAGGGCTTCCATCAATCAGGTCACTGTTGACTTCTGCGCCCATGTTTATAGGGTCGGACCAAATATTTTCCCCTTTCCTAAAACTGATGTATAGATCGCTGTTGCCAAATCCATCCGACTCATCAATGCGAACGAAAATAATATATGACTCATCTGGAGAGACAAAGGCATCGGCTTCTGTACGTACTGAATTTAAATTATCTGGAAGCCGAACCGGTTCTTGATAAGTGCCATTGGCATATCTGGAAAAATAGATATCGGAATTACCGCTCTTATCTGAATTAAAATAGATGGTCCGGTTGTTGGTCATCACCGGATAAAATTCATTTCCAGAAGAGGCAATTGGTGTTCCCATTGGTACCGGCTCTTGCCAAATGCCATTTTTTAGTTCTGAGGACCAAATATTGAAATTAAAACCCTCAGCTTTTCCTTCGAATTCTTTACTCGAGGAGAACAACATTAGATTCCCATCTGGAGAAATTTGGACATCCGCTATAGGATCCTGTGCCGATACAAACGGAACAAAGCTTGGCGGGCTAAAATGACCATTTTCAAAATGCTGATATGCGATACCTGTTACCCCCAGTTTTTGAGATGTTGCGGTGTAATAAATGATTTTTCCATCTGGACTTAGGCTGGTATTGAATTTATCAATTTGGGTGGACACAACTTCAGGCTGAAATTTTACCGGCATATTTCCAATAGAATCGGATATATATGGATGATTTTGGATAGTGGTAGGTTGTTCCATGGACGTTTCTTTTTGATGCTTACATCCAAGGAATAGGGTTGCGGCAAAACAAAGTTGCCAGAAATAAGGATTGATTCTGTACATTTTTTGATTGATTGAATTGATGATTCAACCAAATTCCATGAAATTATGCACAAAATCAAGAAGTTTAACGTATTGCTGGGAAACATACATTGCCAAGCATATTTTATCGTGCAAGTAGGGATAAATACATCATTCCATGGCAAAACCTAGTTTTATGCTTTGCCTCATGGATTGAGCAATAAATTCAATATCATTCAATAGATTTTATCCAATATGAAAAAACCTAGCTTGACAGCCATTTCTTAAATTAGCTATTGTTCTATGGCACATTGGTTCCACTTCCCCACCAATCATCGTTGGGTTGCCAATCCTTCTGTAGCATTTGTGCACGGCCCTCCTCAAGATTTGGCATTAGGGTGTTTCGGTAATAATCCAATTTCATTTGAAGGGAATCGGCATCAAATAGAGGATCCGCAGTCGGTATTTTGGCGTTGGTATCCTCTAACCACTGCATTAATTTCGAGTTTAGTGAAGCCGTGATATCGGTACGAGCATCGGCTACATTATTTTGCTCTTTTAGGTCGATTTCCAAGTCGTAGAGTTCGTTGTGTCCATCTTCCCAATAATGGATCAGTTTCCAATTACCTTCCCGGACAATGGAGCTGGGTTCCCCGCCTTGGTTTCCATAATGGGGGTAATGCCAAAACAACGGTCTAGCTACTATTTCCTGACTGGAAAGTAAGGGGACAAGACTAGTGCCATCAACCTGCTCGGAGGATTCCACCCCTGCCAATTCAAGAATTGTGGGATAAAAGTCGTTACCATTCACAGGGGTGCTGTTCTTCACACCTTTAAGGTCACTCCAGGGGATGCTGATGAAAAAGGGAACCCTGGTTCCACCTTCCCATTGGTACCCCTTACCACCGCTTAGGGAAAGGCTATTGGTTGAGTAATTATCCCCAGAGGCCACACCACCATTGTCCGAGGTAAATATGATTACGGTATTGTCCTTTAAATCCAGTTCATCCAAGGTTTGCATAACAGAACCGACCGCTTCATCCACTTGCTCAATTAAACCCGCATAAACAGGATTGTCCTGATACTTTCTGATGGGCAGGATACGCTCCATTTCAAATCCTTTTTCCTGAATTCCCATGGATTCGGCCTTATCCCTATACTTTGCCCATTTTTCTTGTGAGGTCTGAATGGGTCCATGAACGGCATAAAATGAAAGGTAGGCCAAGAAGGGAACGCCCTTGTTCTGTTTGATGAATTTTGAGGTTTCCTTCGCTAGTTTCATGGAAAGACTCATTCCCTTTTCGTCTTCATGATCGGTTAGATAGGGATTGTTGAACGGAGAGAAATATCCACCTGAATAAGGCCCTCCTGCGTGATACCCTCCTTGATTAATATCAAAACCATGGTCGGTGGGCAAAGAATTGTTGGATGCTGAGCCTAAATGCCATTTTCCAGCAAAAAAAGTATTGTAATCACGTTCCTTCAAAGCTTCCGGCAGGGTAATATAGTCGTATGGCAAATGGGGGGTGTATGCTGGCGGTAGGAGTTTTGTGAAACGATTGGCTTCCCGCCAATCCGTACCAGTTTTGGCGCCAATCCAATCAGTAATGCCATGGACCGTGGTGTATTTGCCTGTGAGCAGACTGGCCCTTGAGGGACTGCATACGGCACAGGTAGCATAGCCATTTGTGAAGTTCACCCCTTGGTTGGCAATATTGTCAATGTGCGGGGTTTCGTAGTACTGACTTCCGTTTGCACTTAAATCGGAATAACCTAGGTCATCCACCAAAATGAACAAAAAGTTGGGTCTTTCGGGCGCTTTTTCTTTTGAAGAGCATCCAACCAAGATCATACCAAGGGATGCCAACAGAATTTTATGCAAATGCTTCATAATGTTTGGTTGTTTAGGAAAAGAGAGCGACACCAAGTTCCTTGAATTTTCATTCGAAATCAAGAGAAGGGAGGTTCGGGTTGTAAGAAGTTATTAACAGGGATGGAATCAGATATCAGATATCAGAAATCGGACATCAGAAATTAGAAATGGTATGTTGGATGCGCGATGTCTTGACTCTTGGTTCTTGGTTCTTGGCTCTTGGCTCCTGACTCTTGATTTTTGGAATTTGGAGCTTGGAACTTGGAGTTCCATCTAAATCTTCTCAAGAAAGGACAGTACCACTTTCCAGGTTTCTTCAACTTCGGTGCCGACACGTTCTGCCACTAACATAGAAGAACCGTGAATTCCATTTTGTGGAACAAAGGTCTGATGTCCAAAAGAAGCAGCCTTCTCAAATCGTAATTGTGAGTCTTCGTCTTCCATTTCGTTCGGGGGACTTAGAAGCAGCAAGGGAATTTTTACCGTTTCAAAATAGGGGTCGGGCAGGCAATTTTTCAAAGACCCGCCGGTGGCTGGCGAGAAGGACAATGCACCCTGAATATCCTGCTGTCTCTTGCTAGCCAATTGCACGACCAAGGTGGCACTATAGCTGCTTCCCCAGATAATTTTTTCACCGGTAAATCCAGCGTCAATCACATAATCCAAGGCGCTCTCCAGATTGTTGAATGCGTCGCAATAGCCATAGCCATCCCCATAAATGTGGGTGGGAATATTGGCCAAGGTACGGTTGAATTGCCCGTAATACTGTCCGCCCACCCGTTGGTCTATAGCCAGAATATTATAGCCTTTCTCAAGCAGTCGGGGGATAATGGGGGTGTACTCGGCCCTGGCATTGGAGCCCCCTTGGTGAAAGAGCAAAATGGTTTTGCCCTTTTTGTCCAATTCAAAGAGGTCTCCGATGATTTGGATACTATCCGGAGTATAAAAACTGATTTCCCTCCGCAGTTGAGGTTCGGTTTCCGGTTCTTGTTGCGTTTCTTTTTTGCAGGAGCCCATGAGTAGCAACGCTCCCACAAGGGCAAAGGATAGAGTTTTCATGCAAATTCGTTTGTTTGATGTTCCTTAAGATACATCAAATTGGGCAAAACAAGGAGATATTGGTGGAGCAGGAGGAGGTGTTCTCATCTACCCTTTGGAGGTAACCAAGGGTTTAAATCCTCCATAAACCATTCTGCTGGCGTCAAAAATCAATTTTTCAGGATGGGTCAAAGGTGCGACCAATTCTACCATTCTTGGGTCTTGGGGTACTTTTTTGTTGGCCATGTCACGTACCTCTTTTGAAGGAAAAACTACCCAACCAAACACGATTTTCTCATCTTCCCTAGCACTTACGGTTTCCATAAACGATTTAGTGCCTTCCAAGACCATATCGTCTCCAACGTATTCGAAGTAGGCGATGGCACCATATTCTTTCCAAATCCCTGCCACTTTTTCTGCCACTTTCTTATAGTCGTCCAAATACAATTTGGATATTGGTAAAACAAAGCCATCTATATAGTTTGCCATAGTACCTTTTGATTGTTGCTTGTTTATCGGTTTGTATTCTGTGCTAAAACGGTTGACGATGGTCCCAAACTCCTAATTAATTGTCCTACAAGCTACAATTGCACCAAGGTAAGTGCAGCAATATTCTAGTACCTGTAAAATCTGAAACAATGGACCATAATCTTGTCTTGTCAACTTGCCCTTTGATTTATTTAGGAATATCTGACACGAAATCCCTTAAATGGTTTGCTAAGATTTCAGGATGGGTCATCCACATTTCATGTGACGCATCTGGAAGATGAACATGTTTTGCTCCAGGCATTTTTTTGACAAGGGCATCATTCGTGCAATTCAACATGGGCATTGTATTCCCCGTGGTTAACAACATCACCGGAACTTGAAAATCAGTGCTAAGATTCGGAAAAGGATCCTCTGAGTTAACCAAAGCTTTTATTTCTGTAAGGTTAGCTTTCAGCGATTGTAGAACCTCTGGCGGAATTTGTTCTTGAATATCCGCGCCAACAAAGAATTCAAAGAGAGCTTTCATCACTTGGGTGGTGTCTCTAGTTTCAAAGGCAGATGCAACATTGTCAATAAGTCCTTCTTGCGCTGCTCTATACCATTGCTCGCAACCGGGGAGACGTAACAATGGCGGTTCTGAGAGAGAAATGCTTCGTATTTTCATTGGGTTTTTGTGTGCATATTCCATTGCAACAAGCCCGCCATAGGAATGACCAACGAGATGAACTGATTGTACCTTAAGTACCTTGATTAACGCTGCAAGGTCCTTTGCTTCCGATTCAACACTGAATGAAGTTCCTTCATGATACTCACTTGTATTAGGGTAGTTGAATCTTCTACTATATGTAATAACGTTGTAATCTTCTTTGAGCAATTCTAGTTGAGGCATGAAAACCCGATAATCCTCTTGGCTTCCATGAACAAAAAGAATTGTTTCGCCTGTACCCGCTTGTTCAAAATAGAACTGATTTTTGCCATCAGAAACGCAATTTATCAGCATTAATAGTGAAAATATGGCTATGAATTTGGAAAAAAATATAGATTTCATAGTGTTCATTTTAAAGGAGTTACAGCTTGTTATTATCTACAAGGTACCCTTTTTTAACTGGATTTCCTTTCCAATTGAAGTGATTAGCCATAAGATCACAACCAACAATTTTGAAACCAAAACGAAGTTTACTTAAGGAAGCAGGAAACTACAGTATGCTCGGTCTATTTCTAATAAGACCAATACGAAGAACCACATTCAATAAAATGGATGGGAATACCCTTAACGAATTTGCCCAACCAATCAGCGCAAAACTTCATACCATATTCCTCCGAATTGATATGCCCGATAAAAACCACCGCTTTTTTCCTACCCTGTAAAACGGCATCCCTAGCATATTCGTAGGTTTCCCACTGGGGCACTTCACCAGCGACCACAACATCGACACTAGGGTCCTGAAGTTGGCTAATGTGGACTTGGCTTCCTGACGAACCAGGGATATACATCACATTGGATAGCTCCATTTCGGGGTCGCCAATAACATGAAAGTTGTTTTCGGGAAACGTTTCCTTCAAATTTTTTAGCAGACCCGTCAAAGTGATTTTGGGAAAGCTAAACTTGTACGGATTATCCTTTACCCTGTTGTTTTCCCAACCCAATTTTTCAACCATTCCAGAGATGATTCCATCGGAAGGTATGCGGTGTATATAGTCATGGAACCGCCATACCACAAGATTATGGTCCTCGATAAATTTCTTTTTTTCCAGAAATACCGCATCTTGTTGAAATTGTTCGGTTTTATCCAAATGATTGTAATACAAGGGCTCGTGAACAATGATAAGGTTACAGTTTTTTTCCACCGCCTTTCGCAACACATCCATGGTGGCAAACATACAGGTCGCGATACCTGTAACCCTTGTTTCCGGATTTCCTTGTTTAATAACATCTACCGTGTTGGGTACAATAGCTGCGCCCGTCTCCTTAATTATGGATGCAATCATTTGTTCTGAAGTAAGGGCAGAATCGGTTGTCGTGTTTTGACCCCAAAGGACTAGGGGCAATGCGAACAGAATAAGGTTGAATGCGTGTTTCATTATGATGGTTTTGAGGTTATGACACTTAATGTTTTAGTTTCCATTCATTTTGTGCAGATACACCAGATTGAATGGTAAGACATATCAATAGAAAAATTACTGCTTTGTACATAGATTTTTCAAGTTTGCCACCAATTAGTTTGAAGCAACAAGTTAGCTTATTTCCCACTTTGTTGCCAATAGCTTTCAAGCTATCCACCTTAAGATTAAATAAGGTTAATGGTCCGGATAGTTATTGTTCACCTTTCCAATTTTCAATCTCCGACATGCTAATTATATTTTAATATCAATATCAAATCGGATACGTTGTCCATTTTCCACAAAGGCTCCAAGTGGCACAAGCTGATCAACCCAATAATATTTCATTTTCAGGGCAATTTTATCTTCGATTTTCGTGCCCAGGGTAAATTCGACCCCCTCCAAATTCGTCAACCTTCCATCAGGAGATCCAAAAGAGGAATAATCCCATCGGGCCCAATCGTTCTGTGCCAAAAAATCCAATGCCGAATAGCGTTCTAAATGAGTATAGGTGAGTTTCACCAACCAATCTCCTTTTTTGTTCAAGTGCCCATAACTGGTTGCCAAGGTCATCCCAGTTTTCTGATCCCGAAGATTTTGTGGGATGAATGCATTGTCACCATAGTCCTCAAGATTCAGGTACCAATCCATTTCCATTTTTACCAAGGGGGAGCGGCTCAACTTGACATAACCCCCAATACTAATAATGGAATAGTCCAAAAAGAAGGTTTCCGCCCCATCGGGTATATCTTGGATGTTTCTAAAAAGATAAAGGGAGGGCCAAACGGCGAACCTATCGTCAAGATGTTCTGAAACCACCTGTACGCCCTGAAAATAACTATCATCCGTAAACGAGCCTCCCCTTGAGTTCAAAATAAAATGGCCAGCATTGATGTTCAGGTGATCTACCCAATCCAACTTGGGGTTAAATGTTTTTTGAAGGTGAATACCCTCAGGATAAACATTGTCGCTCCAAAACAGTTCGTTCTGTTTTTTGAACGTAAATGTATTTTTCCCCAACCATAGCTTGAATGCGCCCAAATCTACCTGAAAAAAGGCTTTTTCCAAGGCAATGGGCAAGGTCCCAAACTCGTTGAAGGCATCTCCAAGGGTGAGTTGTGGGTCCTGTTGTTTTTTGGGCTCTCCTGTCCTTATTCTTGCCCCGACCAGTATTTTTGGATTTAGCTGGTATTCCGCACCGGCCCGCAATCTATATCGCAATCTGGAACGGTCCTCCCTATAGGTGCCATCCGATTTGCGGGAGTCCCAATCCTGTTCCACCCGAAACCTGAAATCGCCATTAAACCTAAATTTTGATTTCGTGGAATCGTTTTGGGCAATAGCCAAGGTTGAAGATATAAGGAGAAAGACGAAAAGATAACGCTTAGGTAACGGTAGTTGGTATGCTTTGGTCAAAAGGGTAAGGGGTTATTCTTAAACGCTTACAAGATACGCCAAAACTTGGCAAGAAGAAGAATTCACTTGTGGGCGCAGCTATTTCTTTTTCTTTCCGTTTACATATTCAAATTCCAGTTTTTCCCTATCATCGGTAAAACAATATTCTTTTCCATGTTTCTTTTTACCATGATACTCTCCATAATAGTTCAACTCCCCATTTTCGAAACGCTTCACCAATTTTTTCACTCCATTTTCATCATAATCAATTGTTTCGATGATTTCACCTTTCAGGTTATAACTAAATTCTTTAGCGATTACCCAAGGTTTGTATCTCTGGTAAATGGTTTTGTCACAGACTATTTTTTGTTTTCCATTAAAATATAGGTTACTGGATAAAACAACCCCATCATTATAGATTTCCTCGTATACCAAATGCCCATTTTTTCGTTTGTGCTGTGCAACTCCGGTAAGTCTTTCCCCATTCATTTTGTATACCAAATCATTATCGATATACACTTCTTTCATTCCCAAAGTATCTTGGGAGAAGGTGTGGCACGAGACCAAAATTGAGATTATGAGAAGAGCGTTTTTTACTTGAATCATATTTGCAATTGCAATCCCTTTTCTGGTGGATCATTATGCTTTACAAGATACAATCTTACGGCATCGGGCCATATTAATTAACCGCTTAATTTTTGAAAGCAAGCTGCCCAATGGGAATTGTTCCAGAACCGTGTGGTGCTATGCTCATACGGTAAAAAAGGTCTTGTTCATTCAAGATAAGCGCTGCTCTTGGAGTGCCTCCTGCGTTATACGAGAGTGCTACGATATAGAAAATATGCTCCTCATTGGGACGGATCGTTTTTTGCAATTGGGTAGCCTTATTAAAATTGGTATCCAAATAGGATTTTATTTCTGTGAGTCCATAATTGAAAGAGGGTAGTTTATCATATGTTAATGTATCTGTTGGCAAAAAGAGTTTTAAGTAAGAGTCAGGTGGAGTAAAAATTGCCAATGAATCAGCGGGAAAATTAATAGTAAGCTCCAATGGGGTGGTAGTTTCATTAATTATCAGAGTCCAAAACACGGAAAATCCATAGGTTCTTCCAGAAGCGTCTGAATATTGCGTTCCATCCGGTTTGATCATGCCTCCTTTTGGAAAGCCGTTCTTTATGGTTATCCCTTTTCCTGTGGAAGATGCATAAGTAGTGTCTTTAAAAATAAATCCCTTTAAATAATGGTTTGGTGATCGTTGTTCGCTGCCATTTTTTGTTGAGTCTTTTTGCTCTGATTCAACGACAGCCTTTCCAGTTTTTGAACTGTCTCTTTGTCCACAAGAATAGAGCCCCGTAAGTAGCATAATCGATATTACTAAGTGCTTTTTCATTAGTTGAAATCTTTCTAATAAAGATATGATTAGGTACTTTCTTTGGACTTAAATCAATTGTAAAAAGATTTGAAAAAAATGTAAATATGGTTGAATATGCTATTATTCTCCTTCAAGGTGAATGACGAAGTGATCTAGCGGGAGCGGAGGGTTGTGAATGGACAGATTATTAAATATTTGGATTCTTGGAAATTGGAGCATGGAGAGTTGAAAATGGAAAATGGATAGTTGGATGCTCGATGCTCGATGCCAGAAGTTGATTGTCTTGAGTCTTGTTTTTGAGTTTGAACTTGAACTTGAACTTGAGCTTGAGCTTGAACTTGAGCTTAAGGTGAAGGATAAAAAGGTGAAAGCTGGATTGTTGGATTCTTGGAAATTGGAGCTTGGTATTTGATATTTTGAACTTGTGTTTGAACTTGAATTTAAGGCAAGGGGTAATAGGAAATGGTGGACAGAGGGGCGGTTCTGCATGTGGTTTACCCCGATATTGCCATAATGGTTATTTTCGCAAGAACCGAATCCAATAGGAATGCGAAAAGGAATTTTACTGTGCCTTATACTTGTCTCCGTGTTGTCCTGTAGTAAGGATGTTACAGTTTTACCACCCGAAGATGAAGGCAACGAACCACCAAAGAAGATTACGGAAGCCCGGATCGTGGGTTATTTGCCAACGTATCGGTTTTCGCTCAGCAGTGAAATTGCTTACGAAAAACTGACCCATCTAAACTTGGCCTTTGCCAATCCAGACGCTGATGGAAATCTAATTATGCCCGATATAAGCGACGTGGTCGGGGATGCTCGGGCTGCCAATCCGAATATTGTAATCTGCCTTTCCCTTGCTGGTGGGGCCTTGACAGACGAACAGGCTACCCATTGGTCTAACTTGATAGATGACGGCGCCAACATTCCTGGATTTGTCACCAAAATTGTGGACTATGTGTTGGACAACGACTTGGATGGAATAGATGTGGACCTGGAATGGAGTCATGTTACTCCTGGTTATAGTCCCTTTGTATTGGCGTTGGATACTGCCTTGGACGCCCAAAACAAATTATTGACGGTTGCCTTCCCTCAAACCCGTTTCGCCAACATTACCGATGCGGCTTTGGCAGCCTTTGATTTTATCAACATCATGTCTTACGATGCCACAGGGCCATGGAACCCTGCAAACCCTGGGCAGCATAGTTCCTTGCAATTCTCCACGGATGGAATCAATTTTTGGAAAACGAACCAAAGCATTTCAGCAGAACGGCTCAATTTGGGTGTACCATTTTATGGGTATGAGTTTGTGAGCGATACCGAGGCGACCTCATTTACTTTTGGGCAAATGGTGCAACAAGATGTCAGCTATGCCAACCTGAACCAAGTGGGCAATGCGTACTACAACGGAATTCCGACCATTAAGGCGAAAGTAAATTTAGCACATACCGAAGGACTAGGTGGTATCATGATCTGGGAATTGGGGCAGGATTCATTTGATGAGCATTCGTTGCTCACTGCGATTCATAGCGAGTATTCATCCCTCGGAGTTTTTTGAATAATGGAAAATGGATAGTTGGATGCCCGAAGTTGATTGTCTTGAGTCTTGTTTTTGAGTTTGAACTTGAACTTGCTCATTTGACAGGTGAAGGATAAAAGGTGAAAGCTGGATTGTTGGATTGTTGGATTGTTGGATTGTTGGAATTTGGCGCTTAGAATTTGGAGTTTACTCACCTAACACCTAACACCTAACACCTAACTCCCAACGTCTTGTCTCTTGTCTCTTGGTTCTTGAGTTTGAGCTTGAACTTGAACTTCTTTAATTCGAAGTTTGATCAATAAACTCGTCCACGTCCTTTTTAAACTTTGCCATGGATGGGATATGGGTGTACATCATATGCCCGGCTTCGTAATATTTCATAATGATGTTTTTCTTGAGATCGGCATCCAATCCCATATGGTTGATGGAATGCTCCACCCCATAAAAAACTGTCGCCAAATCGTAATAACCATTGAGAATAAGAATCTTCAGGTCCGGATTTCGCTTCATGGCGGAGGTCATATCCGGTAATGTGGTAACGGCCACTTGCATGTTCCAAATAATGTTGCCATTGTGTTTCCAATCCCACTTAAAGTTCTTTCTAGAGCTGGCAGTGGTGGTATAACTCCAATCCTTTCGCACCTTTAGGTCGTTGTATAGATAGTCTTTAAAAGCAGCGATATAAGGTGGGGAAATGGCATCACTTTGTGGGTCGGTCAAGGCATTTTGGGACAATAAATCCTCATTGATTCCGGTAAACCTTGAGTCTAACCGACCTACCGTAAGTCCTTTGTCCTTAAGTAGTTCCTGAAAGTATTCTCCGTTGGTAACTCGCAAATCAGCCTTAAGGTAAAAGTCTCGGCTCAACCCTGAATAATCTGCCAGCTTTTGGGCCACGGCATTTCGTTCGGCGGTGCCCAATTGGTCTCCTTTAAGGAGGGCCGGGGCGTATTCGTTTTGGGTAAACGCACGTACTTCATCCAGAAACGACTCCAGGCTTTCCCCTTTGTTCTTTACTTTGTTATGGTACCGGGCCGTTGCGGCATAGGTAGGATAATGAATGAGATATGCTGTGTCATCCCCAGGTCCGAACAACAAGTGCTGTAAATCGAATACCGCAGACACCATAATCACGCCGTTCATGGCAATTCCCTTGTCCTGCAGATGCTTTACAAGCCCCGCATTACGGAAGGTACCATAGCTTTCTCCCAATAAATACTTGGGTGCGTTCATTTTACCACTTCGGATAATAAATTGTTCTATAAAAAGCCCAATACTCCTGATATCTTGGTCCACGCCCCAGAAATCTTCCCATTTGGCATCTCCAATGGGCTTGCTGAATCCGACCCCCACCGGGTCTATCATCACTAAATCGGCCTTGTCCAAAATGGAAAATTCATTATTGACCACCTTGTAGGGCGCAGGTTTGGTATAGTTGGGATCGTTTATCTCGATACGTTTGGGTCCCAAAACCCCAAAATGCAACCAAAATGAAGCAGAAAGAGGTCCTCCGTTGAAAGCAAATACGATAGGTCGATTGTTGGTCCCTGCTTTTTTGTAGTGGGTAAACCCAAATAGTGCGATGGGTTTGTCGTTTTCGTCCCGCAATTGAAACGTCCCTGTTTCTGTGGCCAAGGAAATGGTGCGACCTTTGATGGTCACGGATTGGGTTGAGGTAAATATTTCCCCATCAGGAATCTCTTTAATCTCTTTCTTTTCTTGGGCAATTGATGGAATCGCAAGGAAAGTAAGGACAAGAAGAAAAGCCAATTTTTTCATGTGGTCGGAATGTTTTGATTTGACCTCAAAATAGGGCTAAAATTTGATTTTGGTCCAGTTTTTCTAAAGGCTATTCAGAAAACGGGGCAAATCCATACCCTTGTCCAAATCCAATTTCTTTTTTAGCCGGTATTTCCTTGGGCGATACAGTGGGTCTTTATTGTCGCCCGGTCAAAACGGGTACGATGTACTCGTTTACCAACGCATCCGTGTAGTTATGCGCATTTCTGTTGCCGTAGTTGGTGGTTGTAATGACCATCACCGCGTTCAATTCAGGGATGGCCAACAATTTCTGACCTCCATTACCAGACATATAGTAGGAGTAATACTGTTGCTTTTCCCCAAAACTTTTTAGCCAAAACAAATAGCCGTATTCAACCCCATCCCTAACCCTAACTTTTGGGGTGGTTGCCTTTTGCAACCAGGAAGCCGACATGATTTCTTGACCATTCCAAACTCCTTTGTTTAAGCAGAGTTGAATAAGTTTCAATAGATCCCTGCTTTTGTATTCGCTGCCCCCTGCGGTGTTTAACACCCCTTCGGGGTTGTAATGCAGGACATAATCTTCAATACCCATGGGATTAAAAAGGTTTTCCTTCGCAAATTGGTCTGCTGGCATGCCCACCGCACGCTGCACTATTTCAGCCATGGCAGCCGCACCTGCCGAACAATAACTAAAGGCCCTGCCATAAGGTTGGTCCTCAGGTTTTGGCTCAAAAGGGTATGATCTAATAGGCAAGTCCACTAAAAAGCCGGTCCAGTCCTCGATAACATACATGCGCTCTTCATTGCCCCGGGAGTAACTATTAAAATCATTGCATTCCAATATGGAACTCATACTGAGCAAATCTTCTAGGGTAATCCCTGACTTGCGTTCATCCGGGTTTTTCACTGGAGTCTTGTGTCCAAGATATTTGAATATTTTATCCTTTTCGGATTGGATGTACCCCTGTTTTATGGCAATCCCAGTAAGCAGGGTAGCCATGGTCTTGGTAGCAGAGCGCGTATTGTGTTTCGAATTTGAATCTGCGCCGTTGTAATAATTTTCAAAAAGGAGTTCGCCATTTTGGGCAACCAAAACACTGGTTATACGCTCGTATTTTCCAGATTTAATGGTGCTGTCCATTTTGGACCAAAGCGGGTGGGCAGTTCCGGTAGGGGCAGTTAAATCCAACTGCGAACATGCGTTTTGGATTGAGAATAGGTAAACAAAAATGACTACAATTAATTTATTCATGATTTGAATGTTTTTTGAGCCAACAATGTACCGAGGAATTTGGCATCAAAATAGAACAGAATTAACATTGGGCTACATCATCTGTTTCCGGAATGCGCTGGGAGTTTTGTTCATATAGGCCTTAAAGGTTCGGGTAAAATGACTTTGGTCCGAAAAACCCAATTGATAGGTAATTGCTGTTAATGTATTGGAAGGATCCAGCAAAAGTGGAATAGCTTTTTTGATTTTCTGCTGTCTTATATATTCACCAAGACTCATGGACAGATATTTTGAGACCGCTCTAGAAATATGTACCGGATGGATATTTAGCTCAGAAGATAAATAATCAAGGCTAAGCGAGGAACTGTCATAATGAAGTAATTCTTTTAAGCCATCTACCCATATGGGATTGTCTAGGGTGTTTATTTCTTTTTGGTTACCTAAAGCTTCACAGATTTGAAGCAATAAAACCTCCACAGACACTTCACTATAGTCATCTGAAAGTAAGAATTCGCGATATAATCTGGCGAACAGAACATGTAAATGAGGGTTTTCAATGAGTTGGCTACCCTCCAATAAATGCAAAGGGATTCCGTTTTTTTTGAGCCATTCTACCTCAAATTCCAAATGGAACCCACTGGCTTTGTCAGAATGTTTTAATCCGTAGTGGGGCTCTTCCCAATTGTTGAACATTAAACTTCCGGAGGGGCAAAGTGTTTGTACTCTGGAATTACAATCCTTCATATGCCCCTGTAGCACATACATAAAGTATGGGTTTTCATGGTAATGCCAGTCCGTTTTATCCCCGGTATAGGTATACTGCGACAACAAAACCCCGTTAAAGGACACTTCTGAATTTGGACTTCCGTAATATTTTCCCTTGGTTAGAATTTTCATTTACTAGAGCATGCAACTAACGAAAACTAACTTGTCCCGTTTTCGAGCTATATCCGCCGCGAACGAATTTCGACTAATTTTCCTTCAAAATCAAGAGGTGGCTCCAAGACTAGAATAGAAGCTATCACAATCGCAACGAATACTTATAAAGTGTTCAAAAAAGTGGTCAAATCCATATCCTTGTCCAAAGCCAATTTCTTTTTTAATCGGTATTTGGACTTAAGGATACTGTCTGGTAGTACATTTAAAGTGGCTGCAATTTCCTTGGTGGTCAAGTTCATCCGTAAAAACGCCGCCAAACGAATTTCCTTTTCGGAGATATCAGGATAGAGCGTCTTGAGTTTTTGGTCAAAATCGTTATGGACTTCTGAGAAATAGGATTTAAATACTTCCCAGTCCTTGTCGGAGGCATTCTGTTTTTTAAGTAGCATCACGATTCGCCGAAACTCTACTTTGAACTTTTCCGGAGAGTTTTTTAGGCTTTCTAGATTTTCTTTGAGTTCTTGGATAAAGGTGTTTTTTTGAACCAGATGCAAGGTCTGGCTGGCCAGTTCCTTTTTCTTATGCGCAATTTCCTGTCTATATATTTCCTCCTGTTTTTCCCGGGCAATGCGGTTCTTTTTTATTCGTTGTCGGTACCCAAAAACAGATAAACCAAATAAGCCTAAGGCAGAGGCCATACCTCCGGCATAGAGCCCTTTTCGGAGATTGCTGATTTCAACTTCTTGGTTGAGGGTCTTTATTTCCTTTTGCTGTAAAGTGATTTCGGCTTCCCTTTTTTCCAATTCAAAAAGGGTTCGCATTTCTTCAATCTGCTGGGATTTTCTTATCGAATAGATGCTATCTTTTAAAAGATTGTGTATTTCTAAATGCCGAATTGATTCAGGATAGTAATTCAAGGCGCTTAAAGATTTTGATTTTTGTAGGTAGGCGTTTGCCGATTCCGGAATTGCACCAATGCTATCGGAAATAACAATAGCTTTGTCAAAATAGGGGATTGCCTTTTCGTATTCGTAGGCCTCATGATAATATGTTCCCAAATTGATATAAACTTCATTAAGATCCGTAGGAGTCTCCATTGCGGAATAAACCTTGATTGCTTCATTAAAACTTGATAAAGCTTCATCACTGCGATTCAATTTGCTATAGGCCTTACCCAAGATGTTATGGGCGCTGGCCTCGGTTTGTTGGAACTGATTTGTGTTGGCGATTTGGGTACATCGAATCAAATAGGGCAACGCATCTTTCGCCTTATCCTGTAGAACAAGGTTCTCCCCGATTAATTTTAAGACATCACTTTCCCAGAGTAAATCCTTGAAATCTTGGTATACATGCAAAGCTTGTTTAAGGTAGTTTAAACTTTGCGTATAGTTTTCCAATTTCATTTCTGTTTGGCCCAAGGCGTTGTAGGCATCCGCAATGAAAAGCGAATCTTTGGCCCGGGCTTTGTATAATTCTAGGGCGGTTAGCTGATTTTTTAGGGCAAGATTAAATTGACCTTCCCGAACATTAATATCGCCTAGCGCATGATAAGTGGAACCAATATATTTGAAATCATTCTCCTTTGCGTTTTTAATAGTATCCTTGTTTTGGAAGACATTGATGTTGGTATAAAGAAATTCTTTGGCCTTGGTAAAATCATTTTTTTTGTTGTACAAGACTGCCAACCCCATATTTACGGTAAGAATACCTCTTACATTCCTCAAACTTTCAGCTATGTCCAAGGCCGCTTGCTTATAGTATAATGCTGAGTCTAACTGGTCCTTGTTCAAAAAATAAAAGCTTAGATTGTTATACGCTTGACCAAGACCAAATCCGTTTTGCAATTCTTTGGAGATACGAACGGACTCTTGGGCATATTTATAGGCTTCATCAGGATTCGTGAAACTTAAATTCTGAAAGATGAGTGACCCAAGGTAAATCTTGGTGGTATCAATAGCTTGTTTATTGTACTCTCTTATTAAGCTATCAATATTTTTGTATTCTTGAGCGTGCAGTGAGTTGCTAATACAAAATCCACCTAATAAAAGTATCTTGAATAGGGTTCTCATAATGCGTTCAAAAATTGGTTCAAGTCGATTTCTTTGTCAAGCAGTAATTTCTTTTTTAATCGGTATTTGGATTTAAGAATACTATCAGGAAGCACATTTAAGGTTGCAGCAATCTCCTTGGTGGTCAAGTTCATCCGTAAAAAGGCCGCTAATCGGATCTCCTTTTCTGAAATATCAGGATAAAGCGTTTTTAGTTTTTGGTCAAAGTCGTTATGCACTTCAGAGAAATAGGATTTAAAGACTTCCCAATCTTTATCGGAGGCATTCTGTTTTTTTAGCAGCATTACAATTCGGCGGAACTCCACTTTGAATTTTTCCGGAGAGTTTTTAAGGCTTTCCAGATTTTCCTTAAGTTCTTGGATGAAGGTGTTTTTTTGAACCAAGTGCAAGGTCTGGCTGGCCAGTTCCTTTTGTTTGTGTTCGATTTCTTTCCGATAGATTTCCTCTTGTTTTTCCCGGGCTATCCGATTCTTTTTTATACGCTGGCGGAACCCAAACACCATTAATCCGGAAAGGGTAAGGGCCGAGGCAAGACCTCCGGCGTAGAGCCCTTTGGTGAGCCTGTCCACTTTGGCTTTTTCATTTAGGGTTTTGATTTCTTCTTCTTGCAGGGCAATTTCAGCTTCTCTCTTTTCGGTTTCGTAAATGATTTTTAGCTCTGACAATTTTTGACCGTTTTCAACATTAAAAACACTATCGTTGATACGCTTGTATTTCTTATGCCATTTTAATGCCTCTTCCGGTTCGTTTTTGGTTTCAAATACCTTGGAGAGCAATTGGAAAGATTTTTGCTCCAACTCTAAATCCGTTGTACCCTGCTTCAAGTCTAAGGAACGGTTAATAGCATTGATACTCTTGTCCAGTTGCCCGTTGACGGAAAAAAGTTCTGCTTTCCAGTACAGTACCCAAGCTTTTTCACGGGAGTTCAGGGTGGAATCGGAAACTTTTTGGGCAAGATTCAGGTATTCATTTGCATTGTCATATTGTTTGGCCTTGAGATGAAGAATACCTTTATTTAAATAGGAAAAGAACAAATAGTTGGGTGAATTAACTTCTTTGGCCAATTCTATGCTTTTGATTAGTTGTTTTTCAGCTTTTTGATGATTATTAGGATTTTGAATATTTATGGCAGCCAAATCGATTAAAGTTGAACTGTGATAATGCTTGTCGTTTAATTTCTCATATAGTTCTTTTGCATTTTCAAAATAGTCTATCGCAGAGAGCGTGTCGCCCATTTTTAGATAACATCGTGCTATGGCCGAGTTGGTATCGCTCAATAGAAGGGAATCGCCCAAGTGCTCAAATATTTTAGCTGCGGTTATGGCATTTTCCAAAGCAAGCTTGTAGTAGCCTTGGGAGCTCCTGGTATTGGCAGCCCGCTGATAGGTACTTCCAATACCAGAGGTGTCTTTGACTAGCTCGAAATTGGCCCTGGCATTTTCATTGTAATAAAAGGCACTATCATGTTGTCCAAGTCTACTGAAATTCGAGGCAATATTGAGTTGCATTCCAGCCGATGTTGCCGTTTCTCCAGCCGCCTCGCTAAGTTCAAGCGTCTTTCGATAATATTGGTTGGACTTTTCCATATCATCAAAATAATAATAGGCGATACCTTTTCTTTGGTAACCTGTCGCTAGAATTGCCACATTTTCCAAATCGCTACCCAAGGCGATCAAAGAATCAGAATAGCCTATAGCCCTGGATACGTCATTGTTTATATGAGCCCTCCAAAGATTGACTAAAATGGGAGTGCGGGATGAATCTCTAGGAGATTGTTGTAATGCAGTCAAAAGACTATCTATTCTGTCCTGTCCCTGAAGCTGGGAAAAAACCAATATTGGGAAGGTAAGCACTGAAAATAAAAGTGAAATGCGATTTTTCATAGGAGGTTGATTGCATTTCTAAGATACCGATTAAATCTCTTGTTAACACAATAGCATCCATAGACAAAAATGGTCCTGTCCATATAAAGTCCATGTATGAAATGCTGATTTTTAAATTTTTAATATCTGGAATTCATTGAATCCATTGAGGTTTACGGGATTTAGTTCCATTTTCATTTTTTGTGCTGTCCATACCTGTTTTGGTGAAAATCCATAGGTACTGTCCATACTTTGTCCATGCCTAAAATTAGGCTTGACTCCAATTCACAGATAATTTCGAAGCGTTGAATCCATAAAAACCAAGAAATTATGAAAACAAATCACCCCCTTTTAAAAGTAGGAATGCTAATCATCCTTTTAGGCATGTCCTTTTCAATCTTTGTTGCGTGCAGTAAAGACAGTACAGATTCACCCATTACAGATGATGAAGTGGTGACGGATGACGATGACGTTAATCCTGTTGACATCAATTCGGAACTGGCGACCTTACAAGCCTTTTCCCAACCAGCAGAAATTTCCAACCCAGAACTTTTGGACGAAGAAGACCCTACTCGTGATCTGGATTACGAATGTGTTGTAAAACATTATAAAGCTGCTCCGGGTTTTGATGAAATGCTTTCTTTGGATCCATCAACCGATGTAATCTACCCAGGAGCCATGCTTAAGGGCGAATCCATTCCCACTGGTGAATACATCGGAATCAATGGAGGCCGAGCGCCAATTACCCTCTCTGTTTCTCTTGAGAATATCGATGGTTCACCATCCATAGAAATACAAGACCCTGATTTGGACGGCGTACGCGATGGGATAAACGAATTACTGGGACAAGGAGTAACAGGAGCTACCCCGGCCGAGTTGAACTTTACCATTGAGGAGGTCTATTCCGAGGAGCATTTGGATATTGCCTTGGGTGCCAATTATCGAAGCAAGAACAAGGATGTATCTGCTTCTTTTGATTTTGAAAGCTCGGAGTATAAATATAAATACGTGGTCAAGTTCTTTCAAGAATACTACACCATTGATATGACCTTGCCACCCAATGATGATCCAGGCTCCCTATTTACAGAATTACCCGATTTAAACAGCACAAGCCCCGTTATTGTTACTTCGGCCATGTACGGTAGAATGGTGTTGTATACCGTAGAATCCAGTTACTCTTATTTGGAGGTGAAATCAGCATTTGCACTTTCTTTTAGCCAAGGGCAATCTAGTGGTGACGGTGGGATTGATGTAGATCATGAAGAAATCATCAGCAAATCTAAAGTAGACGCCTTGGTAATTGGTGGTTCGGCAGAAGATGCAGTGGGAGTTATTTCTGGACCTTCGGGGGTATACAGTTATATCATCAACGGGGGTAACTACTCCAAGGATTCCCCTGGTAAGCTATTGGCCTATAAGTTACGATACATTAAGAAAGATATGCCTGTTGCAAGGGTTGTTCTAGCATCGGAATATCCTGTTCGTAATTGCGAACAAGCATGGTTTAAATATGAGGTGAAAATTGAGGAAATCGCCAGGGTAGATGGATTTGCCCAAAAAGAGATTTATGGGAATATCACTGCCGGTGTTCGGAAAAGCGGAAGCAGTAGCTATACGGGAAGTTCAGCGTCGTGGTCGGAAAGTTGGGGAGATGCTAAAGATGTATCGCCAAGTGACCCCTATACGGTTAACGAAAAGGCGACCATTGAATTGTACAAGCCCAATTTGACACAGGATGAGGTCTATTTGTATGCACACTTAAAGGACATGAACACCATTGGGTTTGATGACCTGGGAGACGATAGTTTATCCATAGATTTACAGGATATCGGCTTTACAACGGTGAACTTGGGTACGGATGAAACGCAAACCAAAAAATCGTATTCGCATTATCTCGATTCTTTTGAGGACGATATGAAGGTAACCTTTACGCTCAAGCGAATAGCGTACTAATGGCATCCATATGCAGCTGGCCGCTCAGGTTGGGTTCAACAACTTGATGCCGGCTGTTTTTCAATGAACAATAAACAATGAACAATGAACAACGAACAATTGATAATTGCACATTGTTAATTTTTAATTGACTCGACCAACTCCAACTGGTCCACACTCACCTGGGTGGTGAACATCCCATAATTGACAACGGCCTTGCCTTTTTCCAAGGTATCGATGCTGCCCACTGCCTTTCCATCCTGCATTCTAACGCGATCTCCCACTTTAAACACCGGTCTAGGTTTGTTCTTTTCCTTTTGGATGGCTTTTTTCTTCTCGATTTTCCTTTCTTGCCGGACTTTTACGATTTTCTTTTCCAGCTCTTGGGCCACCTGTTTCTTTTGGGCCTGTTTGGCTTTGGCTTGCTTAGCGGTGGTCTTTTTGCGCTTGCTGTTCTCGGTTTCCACAATCCGGAGGAGTTCCGAGATCAAGGGACGTTTTTTATTGTCGATAAAGTAGCGCTCTGCCACTGTGTTCACCTTATCTCCCAATTGGATCATGCGTTGGTTGTGGTCGTATAGTTCTTGGTAGTTCTCCAATTTGGATTTGATTTTGGCATTCAACTTTTCAAGTCGTTCTGCCTCGTCTCTCGCCTTGGTCTCCTCTTCTTGTAGTCGTGAGCCGGTTTGGGCCATCTTGCTGCGTTCCTTTTGAAGCTTGGCGATAGTGGCATCAAATCTCACCTTACCGCGTTCAATCTTCTTTTTGGCCTTGTTGATCAAACTGTATGGGATTCCATTTTTTTGAGCCACCTCAAAGGTGAACGAGCTTCCCGCTTCCCCCAATATCAATTGAAATGTGGGCTCCAGGGTCTTGGAGTTGAACATCATGTTCGCATTGGTGGCATGCGGCAGTTCATTGGCCAAGGCTTTTAGGTTGGCGTAGTGTGTGGTGATCACACCATAAGCTTCCCGTTCGTAAAACACCTCTAAAAAGGCTTCAGCGAGTGCGCCTCCCAATTCAGGATCACTTCCGGTTCCGAACTCATCAATCAAGAACAAAGTTTTGGCATTGCACTTCTTTAAGAACTGATTCATGTTCTTCAATCGGTAGCTGTAGGTGCTGAGATGATTTTCTATCGACTGGTTGTCACCAATATCGGTCAATATCTTATCGAACAGACAGACCGAACTACGTTCATGAACAGGAATTAGAAGCCCAGATTGAAGCATCACTTGGAGTAATCCAATTGTTTTTAAGGTGATACTTTTTCCCCCTGCATTGGGGCCAGAAATTACAATGATTCGGTTTTCGCCATGCAATTGAATGGTCTGCGGCCAAGTTTTTTCCTTCTTGAGCTTGTTGGTCATATACAACAAAGGGTGGTACGCATCGCGGAGAAACAAATTCCTTTCGGGATTGATCTCCGGCAAAAGGGCATTCATTTCGGAGGCGTATTTGGCCTTTGCGGAGGTAAGATCTATATGGCTGAGGTGGGATTGGTATTCTGCCAATAGTTCCCGGTAGGGTCGTATATCGTCTGTAAGCTGATTGAGAATGCGTTGGATTTCCTCCTTTTCCTCAAATTCCAAATTGTTGAGCTCCCTGGTATATGAAAGCGTAGCTTCCGGAATGATATAGACAATACTCCCTGTTTTGGAAGTGCCCATGACCGTGCCCTTTACCTTCTTTCGATACATGGCCTTTACGGCTAAAACGCGTCGATTTTCCACAACGGACTCCCGAATTTCATCGAGATAATCCTGACCTTGGTATCTACCAAGGGCTGCTCCAAAACTTTGGTTGATCTTCCCGCGTACTTCATTGATTTGCCCTCTGATGGAACGCAATAGCTCTGATGCTGAATCCCGGATTTCCCCGAATTTGTCAATTACACCATCAACTGTGGACGGGATTCCTGCATGGCCTTCAAGTCGTGAGGTCTCTTCAAAAAGTAAAGGGTAGTATTCCTTAAATTTCTTAAAAAACTTTTGGTGGAGCTCAATGGTAGTGCAGATTGACGATATTCTTCGGAATCCTGAAATTTCCAAAGTGGTGTTCTCAATCCCCAATAGTTTTAATTCTCCATGGATTTGGTCAAAACCATGATTGGGAATCCGATTGTCGTTGTCATATGAGGCCAGATACTCCGAGGTTTGCCCCAGGGTTTTCATCAGTAGCTCGCTATCCGTGAAGGGACCAATCTCCAAGGCCTCCAGTTTGCCCAAGTCTGTGGTACAGCGTGCAGATACCTGTTCCCGGACCGTGGGGAACTCTAAATCTTGTAGTGTTTTGGGGTGAATGTTCTGCATTTTCGTTTCCTAGCGGGGCAAATATAGCCAAACCTAAACCCAATCTGGGCAAATACCCTTCTCAATGAATGTTCCCACCTACAGGAAGACCACTAGGTACACTTTCTGGAATGGTCTTATCGAAATTTGTGTCGTTTAAGGTGTTCAGGAAGGAGATGATCTGACCCATTTCCTTAACGGTAAGGTTAAGTTCAGAAACCAAGGGGTCGAATTTGGATTTTGGAATGTTTGGATTCCGCGTTTTGCCATTGGCAATATCTTCATAAAACTCCAGTACCCGTTTTAAATCCATAAAGCTTCCATTGTGCATATACGGAGCGGTAAACCTTAAATTTCTTAGGGATGGGGTGCGGAAAGCAAAACTGTCCTTGTTCCCTTGGTCGGCGCTTCCCAAATCCATCTGCGGAAGTTTTTTGTTTTCAGGAACTCCAAGAACATGCATCTTGAAATCCGAAAACATAGGCCCGTTATGGCAATTGACACATCCAACTTTTTTGAATTGTTCGAAACCGTCTTTTTCAAGTAACGAAATCGCATTTTTGTCCCCCCTCATGAATTTGTCAAACCGGGAATTGTTCGTCACCAAGGTACGTTCAAAAGCTGCAATGGCTTTTCCTAAATTAATTTCTGTAATTGGCTCTTCTTCGTCGAAAGCGACGCTAAAAAGCTCTTTATACTCCGGAATCTCGCGCAATCGGTCCACTACAACATGTAGAATTTCCGTTTCAGAAAAGTGGAGCCCTCGCATTTCTTCCAGGGCTTTTATAGGTTCCAGTGCTTGGTTCTCGAGACTTTGGACCCTGTCGTCCCAGAACATGGGGGCATTTTCCGCGGAAAGGGTTTGGTTTCGCTGAATACCATTAAAAGCTGTGTTAAGGATGGTCTGCGCATTCCGCTTTACAAAGGGAATTTCGTTTGGTGTATTGAATTTACGGTCGCTGCCCAAGCCTGAGGCATTGGTTCCTATGGAAATATCCAGGAACTCTGCATATCCCATATCCGGATGGTGGCATGTGGCACAGCTAATGTCTTTGTCCCCGGATAAAATGGGATCGTAGAATAAGAGTTTACCCAGTTTTTCTTTTGCCGAATTGGATGGGTTGTCCCTGGGCTCAACAATTTCAAGGGGTAGGGCAGTAAAAATGGTATCCACCTGAATAGCATCCTCAATGGCAACCTCCTTGGGTTTTGGGCCGCCACAACCAACGACCACAAATAGGCCAATCAATAAAAGGTATCGCAAATGGGTAGAGGGCAACATCAGCCAGAATAAATTAGTCGCAAGGTAAAGATAAGTTGAAGTCGTATTGGGAATGCATGATTTTAATCATAAACCCGGATTATTTGGCCATTCCCTTTGCCCTTCACGCTCTTTACATAGGCATTTACTGCCTTTCCCATAGAAATAGGGGTGTGGCCGGGAAAGTAATCCTTGTATTTTTCATACGCATCGATGACCAGTCCCAAAGAAACCACGTTCAATCGAATCGCATCTTTGAGTTCCAGAGCGGCCGCCTGCACAAAACTGTGTATTCCACCGTTTACCATGGCGGCACTGGCGGTCATAACCACCGGGTCATCGGCCAATATTCCTGTGGATAGTGTAATGTAGCCTCCGGGATTCAAAAAGTGTTGCCCAATCCGTACCAAGTTCACTTGGCCCATCAATTTGCTTTTTATGCCGATGTAAAAGTCTTCTTCGGACAAATTCTCAAAATGGTCCCATTTGGCCTCTCCTGCAATGCATACAATGGCATCTACCTTGCCCAATTTTCGAAACATCTTTTCAATGGAATCGCTGTCCGCTATATCCATAGTAAAATCGCCAGAGTTTCGCCCTGCAATGGATACAATTTCCGTCTTTGATAGGTGCTCACTTACTTTTTTCCTATAGTTCCTTGCCCGCCGATTATTAAAATTTTCATTGCGATAGTTTGGTGTCCCGAAGGTATTAAAAATAGACACCAATGGTTAGCATTACCATGCATAAGATTCCCAATAACAATACCAGGGGCAAGGCAAATTTCAACCACTTGTCATAACCGACATTAACAATGGCCAAGGAGGCTAAAATAATCCCCGTGGGGTTAATGATCTTAAACAGGCCTACACCAAATTGATATGCATTCACCATGATTTCGCGTCCAATTCCAGCGCTGTCCGCCAAGGGCGCCATTATAGGCATGGTCAAAACTGCCATTCCTGACGAGGAGGAAATAAAGAAGGTGAGCCCTGTATACATTAAAAAAACCACATTAATGAATAAGCCTTTTGGCATGGTCGCAGTGATTTCCGTAGCATAAAAAAGCAGGGTGTCGCTCACTTGGCCATCTGTCATAAGCACGGTGACACCTCGGGCAATACCAATGATAAATGCCACACTAAGAAGATCCTTTGCTCCAGTCATGAACTCTTTTACGAACAGCTTTTCATTCATTCTGGCGATAATTCCAATCAGCAATGCCCCCGCAAGAAAAACAGAGGTCATTTCCAAAAACCACCATCCCAATTGGGATACACCATAGACCATGATTAAAAAAGTGCTGGCAAAAATCAGGAGGACAAGCTTAAGCTCGCCGGTAAGCTTCACCAAATTGTTGGAATCTGAAATAGGGAACAGTTGCTGTATTTCCTCATATTGATCATGGATGTAGGACTTGGAAGGGTCTTTTTTTACGCGCTGCGCATAACGGATAATAAATGCAATGCAAAGCACTAGGCCCAACAAAAGCATGAGCAACCTTCCATTCAATCCGACCGTCCAATCTATACCTGCAGCGTCGGATGCGATAATTGTGGAAAAGGGATTTACGGTTGAGGCCAAGGTGCCGATGGAGGATCCAATGTAAATGCTTGCAATCCCAACTAAGGCGTCGTATTTGGCGGCTAAAAAAATGGGAATCAATATGGGATAAAAAGCGATGGTTTCCTCCTCAAGTCCAAAAGTAGTTCCCCCTAGGGCAACCAGTGTAGTCACAAATATGATCAATACAAATTCTTTGCCTTTCAATTTTTTGGAGAGCCAGCCAATGCCGGCTTCAAAAGCCCGGGTCGCATTAACAATGCTGATTAGCCCACCAATAATCAACACCAACAGAATGATATCCGCAGACTGCATTATCCCTTTAAGGGGCGCTTGAATAAAACCTACAAATCCTTGGGGATTGCCCTCTAGTTTTTTATAGGTGTTGGGAATGCTTATGGGCTTGGAAATCGCCCCAGCCTTAAATTTTTCTATGGCGATTTTTATGGATAAATCGTCCAAGGTTTCCTGTGTGGCTGGCAAACTGGTTTGAAGATCTTGGCTGATGCGTATGAAACTATCTGAATCGCTATCATAGCTCAATCGGTCGTATTGCCCAGCCGGAACCAACCAGGTCAATAGGGCCACAAAGGCTGCGATTATGAATAATACGGTGTGGGCAGTTGGGAACTTTACTTTTTTAAGCTTGGCCATAGGTTGATGGTTATTTTGTGTATAGAAAGATATTATTTTTAGATTTAGCGACGGAAATTCGAGTATTTGATGAAGGTAGACATAGAACCTAGTTGGGAGACCAAATTGCAGCAGGAGTTTGAACAAGCTTATTTTCAGAAACTGGTCCAATTTGTTAAGCAAGAATATACCCAGCATACGTGCTATCCTAAGGGTAAGGATATTTTTTCAGCCTTTGATTACTGTCCGTTTTACGAAACCAAGGTGGTCATCATTGGACAAGATCCTTATCATGGCCCAGGACAGGCCAATGGTCTATGCTTTTCCGTAAAGGATGGCATTCCACATCCACCTTCCTTGGTGAATATTTTTAAGGAGATAAAAACCGATGTTGAAAAGCCTTATCCAAATAGCGGAAATCTAGAGCGTTGGGCGGAACAAGGGGTACTTTTGCTAAATGCCACGTTGACCGTAAGGGCGCATCAGGCCGGAAGTCACCAAAAAAAAGGATGGGAAAAATTCACGGATGCTGTGATCAGCACCATTTCTAGAGAGCAAGAGGGGGTGGTATTTTTGCTATGGGGCGGATTCGCAAAGAAGAAAGCATCACTTATTGAAAAGGGCAAACACCATATCCTTACCTCGGGTCATCCGTCTCCCTTAAGCGCCAATAGAGGGCTTTGGTTTGGAAACCAGCATTTTAGTAAAACAAATACCTTGTTGTCCCAGATGGGCAAGCCGTTAATAAGTTGGTGAATTACTTTTGAAAGTAATTTCTTAGATGTTTACGGAAATTCTTACGTTTGTTTTTGTAGTAACCCCTATACGAAATTTCTGATACGTGCGTAGACTGAAATCGGTTTTGCTTGTTGATGATGACGAGACGACCAACTTCTTAAACAGGTTTTTTTTAAGACAGATAGATAGCAATCTTCCTGTGTTTACGGCCAGTAACGGGATGGAGGCCATAGAGTTTTTGGCTTCTGATTTGGATGATGAACATCTTCCATGCCTTCTTATCCTGGATACCAATATGCCGGTAATGAATGGATGGGAGTTTTTAAATGGTTATGGAGAGCAATTTGGAGAGGAATTTAAGGAGCGAATCGTTATTGTGATGCTTACCGCCCTTGATTTAGAAGAAACCACCTCCCTGGCTTTGGCCAATCCTGAAGTAACCGATACCGCACAAAAGCCACTCTCGGACGTGTCATTCAAGGCCTTGATCAAAAAACACTTCTCTTAATCATAGATGAAGGAAAAGCTCTTCCGGCTTAATTTCCTCAACTAGGCCTAAATCCAACAGGCGCTGTTGCACAGTGGTCAGTGTTTCCGGTCTCAACTGCGATTGCCCCCATCTAGTTTTGGACAACCAATCTTGAATATCCTCCAATTTTTGCTCATATCTGTTGGCCAAGGTCCGGTCTATACTTGGAATTCGTTTAAACTCGGTAGTATAAAGGTTGATTACCTCCATTATATGATTTAGAGCCCCGGGATTGGACTCTAAAAAGGTGTTAGTGGCGGCCACCACAAAACAGGGCCATGGGGTAGGGCAGTCGCCCAATCGCTTAAATACTCCCTGGTCCACTAAGGGTTTGGTGGTAAAATGCTCCCACATAAAATAAGCTCCAGAACCTTGGGTCAGGTTTTCCACAGCACCTTCCAAATTGTTAATGATTTCAAATTGCAGTTTTTGTGTATCCCAGCCTTGGTCTTGCGCATGTACGTAGGCCATTAAGTGACTACCACTTCCCATTCTGCTAATGGCTATAGGGTCGGTTGCCAGTTCTTCGATGGCGTTACGTTCACTTGAAGCGTCCACATGAATTCCCCATAAAAGGGGAGAGGAAACATATTCTTGGACAATTTTAGTAGGATTACCCTTTGCGATACTTCGAATTATCCCCTCCGTTAGAATAATTGCCAAATCGGTTTCTCCATTTTTCAATAATTGCGCCATTTTACCAGTGCCCTCTGGGACATCCATCCACTCTAGTTCTATGCCTCTATCTTTAAAGGCATTTTCTTCTATGGCCAGGTGCCAAGGAAGGTTAAAATGTTCAGGAACCCCCACGATTTTAACGTGCTTCATAAACTGCGAATTTGTGTTGTAGAGATGGTTGGGACAAAATTAGGAAAATCACCAAACCAATCGTTATGTGGTAAGTTTTTCCAAGGTGAATTTTATAAGGTTGTCCACGGTTCGGAAAGCACTTTTAGAAAACTCCCCAGATGACCGGTTAGCAAGAATGGCATTGAGCGAAACTGCCCTATGTCCATGTAATTTGGCCAGGCCGTAGATTCCGGCAGTCTCCATTTCGAGGTTGGTTACCCTCCGGTCTTGGTGTGAAAACGAAGCCAATCGCTCGTTGAAGCCTTGTAGCTTGGGAGTTAGCCGGATGCTTCGTCCCTGTGGGCCGTAAAACCCTGAATTTGTAGCGGTTATGCCAAATCGTATATGATTTCCCTTAAATTTTTCGGATAACGCGGCATCAGCGTCGAACGCATACGCCTGTATGTGGTGGGGGTTCCATCCCAGAAATTCATTCAAACTGTGTTCCAAGCCTTTGTTGGCGTGCTGTCCAGTGGCATAGAAGTGCATCAATCCATCGAATCCCACTGCAGATTCACTAAGTAGAAAGGAGTCTACTGGGATGTCATGCTGTATGGCTCCTGATGTACCAATCCGTATAAAATTGAGTATTGTTAGCTGGTCCTTGATTTGTCTAGTGCTAAAATCCACGTTGACCAAGGCATCCAATTCGTTAAATACAATGTCGATATTGTCCGTTCCAATGCCTGTTGAAATCACGGTAATCCTTTTGCCATTGATTGCACCGGTATGGGTTAGGAATTCCCTTCTACTTTTTTCAATTTCTATGGAATCAAAATACTTGCTGACTGAGCGAACCCGATCAGGGTCACCTACGGTGATTATGGTATCCGAGATATCTTCTGGGTGAAGATTTAGATGGTAAATACTGCCATCAGGATTCAGAATAAGCTCTGAGTGGCCCAATGCCATATATTACAGTTTTAGGATGCGGTCTGTGGTAGAATTATACAGGAAGTTATACTTTAAAGAACCTCCCAGATATAATTGATTATCACGTATTTCCGAATAATAATTAGCTTGATTTTTTAAGACCTCCCTGCCTTTTTTGTTCAACCGTACAGGGTTGAATGAACTGAAAAGTGGTTTTAAGGAAGTTATGATACGGTTGTGCTGGGTATCCCCAAATCCGTAGTACCCTTGATTGGTGATCATACTGCCCAAAAGTTCCCTTCTGGTTTTGGGCTTCTGTTCTATTGCGGTTTCCAGTACCCTGTTCTCTAACTGGTTTAGTCCGTTCTTGATGGTAGGAAAGCGCTTTAAATGGGCTTTTAGGGCTTCGGAAAGGTATTCAAACTGAAAGTTGTTGTGCGCTATCAGGTTCTCCAACCGGATAGGGTTGTCGCTACAGTACAACTGCCATACATAATCCGCAAATTCAATATCATCCTGTGATAAAATGGTTCGGTTTTTATAAAGTTCAAGTAACTTTTCGTCACTTAATTCATTTAGGCCGTACATTTTATCTGATTCATCTTCCTTTCCACTGCACACCAGAGAGATTTCGGCATGCCTTCTATGGGTTTTTAACCAGCTCAGGACCGCCAACATATTAATTTGGCAGAAAAGGTCGTATTCAAACCAAAGAACAATCTGATCTTGTTGCTTGTGGTTGCAAAGGGAGCGATACTCCTTGAGGGTCTTTTCCACAAACCAAGATTTGGTAACCTTGTAATTTTTGTTCAAAAATTCAAATCGGGTCTTCCAGAAAGATTCGCTACCTACATTACAAAGGGTTTTGCCCTCGCAAAGCATTTCCCTCCATGTAATAACATCTCCTTTAAGCTGTAGTGTTTGAAGTTTTGACGTGAAAGAGTCCCCGTTGGTAATATGCAACAGTGATTTCATTTTCAACTTAGTTTTCGTCGGTTAGGAACATTAAATGTAAGATTTAAACCAAGAACTCAAAAACTTTTTTCGTAAAACATTGGTTGTCAAAGCTTAAATTTAACAAGAAGCGGAGTCTCCCCGAATCCGATTTTTGGGTTTTGGGGATTATCCGCCCACCCTTTTTACCGAAAAACCATGATCCACCAAAAAGGCCATGATCTTATCGCGATAATCTCCTTGGATGATGATAGTCTCATTCTTAAAACTCCCGCCAACACCCAGTAAAGACTTTAAATCCTTGGTAAGTTGCTTAAAATCGGAAGTGGCGCCGTTATACCCTTCCAGTAGGGTGATGGGTTTCCCTTTTCGCTTTTCATATTTGCAGATGATCGGGTCATCTTGAAGCCAGTATTTGGGTTGTGCCGGTTTTTCTCCTGCGGGCTCCGAGGGAACGTGGTCTGGAAACAGGTTTTTGAGTTGATCTTTTAGGTCCATGGTTACTTTTTCACCAATCCAAGCTCAATTAGCCTTTCGTTCAAATACTCGCCCGCTGTGGTATCCTCAAATCCCTTTGGGTGGTCTTCATCAATACAATGTTCAAGGCAGTTAAGCGGCATTTCGCTCACTGGGTGCATAAAAAAGGGAATGGAATATCTAGATGAACCCCAAAGTTCCCTTGGAGGGTTCACCACTTGATGGATTGTGGACTTCAATTTGTTGTTGGTCAATCTGGACAACATATCTCCTACATTGATCATCAGCTGATCGGGACGGGCAATGGCATCCACCCATTCGCCTTGATGGTTTTGCACCTGTAAACCTTTGCCGTGGGCGCCCATAAGAAGGGTGATCAGGTTGATGTCCCCGTGGGCTGCGGCCCTTACTGCATTTTTGGGTTCTGATGTGATGGGTGGGTAATGAATGGGGCGCAAGATGGAATTTCCATTCTTGATCCATTGGTCAAAATAGGTTTCTTCCAGTCCTAAGTGAAGAGCCAGCGCCCTAAGTACATATCTCGCCGTTTTTTCCAACATCTTGTATGTTTCCTTACCTGTATCGTTAAATTCTGGAAGCTCCTTTACGGTGACATTGTCCGGATATTCCGATTCCAATTTTGGATTGTTCTCCACATATTGGCCAAAATGCCAGAATTCCTTTAGGTCCCCTTCTTTTTTGCCTTTGGCGTGCTCTTTCCCGAAGGAGGTGTATCCTCGTTGCCCCCCAATACCTTCAATCTCATAGCTATCCTTGACTTCCTGTGGCAGTTTGAAGAAATCCTTTATCTGGGCGTACAATTGCTCCACAAGCTCATCGGACAGAAAATGACCACTGAGGGCCACAAACCCGATGTCTTCAAAAGCAGCACCTATCTCTTTGATAAATTTTTGTTTTCTGATTGGGTCCCCTGAAATGAAATCAGAAAGGTCTACACTTGGAATTGCACTCATAACATGAAATTTTGCCTAATTCAAAAGTAAGGAATATTAAGAAACGTTTGGAATATTTTCATAGTGCATCGAGGGCATTTTCACTACATTTATCCAGACTGAATTTGAACTTTATGAGATACCATATTGGCGATTTGACCCAGGAGAAATTGCTGGAACTTTACAAGGAAATGTTGAAACCCAGGATGATAGAAGAGAAGATGCTGGTGTTATTGCGGCAAGGGAAAATTTCCAAATGGTTTAGTGGGATAGGTCAGGAGGCCATTTCCGTAGGGGTTACCCAGGCCCTAAAGCCCGAAGAATACATTTTGCCCATGCATCGGAACTTGGGGGTTTTTACGTCGAGGAAAGTGCCTCTGAACAGACTTTTTTCGCAATGGCAGGGCAAGAAGAGTGGGTTTACCAATGGGCGGGACCGTAGTTTTCACTTTGGTACCCAAGAATATAAAATTGTTGGGATGATTTCACACTTGGGTCCGCAGCTTGGAGTAGCGGATGGCATAGCCTTGGCGGATATGTTACGCAGAAAAAGACGCGTAACCGCTGTTTTTACGGGTGAAGGCGCAACCAGTGAAGGGGATTTTCACGAAGCGTTGAACGTGGCCTCGGTTTGGAACCTTCCAGTTTTGTTTTGCATTGAGAACAATGGCTATGGGCTTTCCACTCCCACAAAGGAGCAATACAATTGCAAGGATTTGGTTGATAGGGCCAAGGGCTATGGCATGGAATCCCGCATTATTGACGGGAACAACATTTTGGAGGTCTACTCCAAGGTCAATGAGCTTTGCAAGGCTATCAGGAAAAGACCCCGTCCCATTTTATTGGAATTCAAAACTTTTAGAATGCGGGGGCACGAAGAGGCCAGTGGAACCAAATATGTGCCCGAAAAGCTCATGAAGAAGTGGGCCAAAAAGGATCCGATTTCCAACTTTGAGACCTTTCTTTTGGAACAAGGTGTTCTAGGTGGTGCACAAATTGAAGCTGAAAAAGAGAAAATTAGTGATGAAATTAATGACAATTTAAAATTAGCCTTTGATGAACCACAGATGGAATCCACTGAAATTAAAGAATTAGGTAATGTATATCAAGAATTTGATTATAAGCATTTTGAAAAAAATGTAGACACTAAGAATATTCGTTTCGTGGATGCGGTTTCCGAGGGTCTCGAACAATCCATGGATAGGTACAATGAGTTGATCATCATGGGGCAGGATATTGCTGATTACGGTGGGGTTTTTAAAATTACGGAAGGATTTACCGAGAAATTTGGAAAAAAGAGGGTTAGAAACACTCCTATTTGTGAATCTGCTATAGTTTCGGCGGCCATGGGACTTTCCATTAACGGAATGAAAGCGATTCTGGAGATGCAGTTTGCCGATTTTGTGAGTTCTGGCTTCAACCCTATTGTAAATTATTTGGCCAAGGTACATTATCGTTGGGGCCAAAATGCCGATGTTGTTGTTCGTATGCCTTGTGGTGCCGGTGTTGGTGCCGGTCCATTCCATTCCCAGACCAATGAGGCCTGGTTTACAAAAACACCAGGACTTAAGGTTGCTTATCCTGCCTTCCCAAGTGATGCCAAGGGACTTCTAAACACGGCCATTAACGACCCTAATCCAGTATTGTTCTTTGAACACAAAGGCTTGTATCGAAGTGTGTATGAAGACGTGCCCACCAATTACTACACTTTACCATTTGGTAAGGCCAATGTCCTTAGAAAAGGAAATGCACTAACGGTGGCTTCCTATGGCGCAGGTGTCCATTGGGCTATAGAAATTTTGGAAAAACACCCAGAAATTGATGCAGATGTCATAGATTTGCGTACACTTCAACCTCTGGATGTCGATACCGTGTTCGCATCGGTACGTAAGACATCAAAACTGATTATTTTACAGGAAGACACTTTGTTTGGTGGTATCGCCAGCGATATTTCCGCCATGGTAATGGAACAATGTTTTGAACACTTGGATGCCCCGGTCAAACGAGTTGGCAGTTTGGAAACTCCTGTTCCCTTTGCAAAAAAATTGGAGGAGAATTACCTGCCCAAACAAAGGTTTGAAGCTGCATTATTGGAATTATATGCCTACTAGACCTATATGGTTTTAACAAATTTTTAACAACCCAAAAAAGTCGATATGGTGTCTCAACCGTATATACTCAAAATTAAACTCCTAATCTTATGGTAAGAAAATCACTAATTTTTGTTGCATTGGCGGGACTTTTGTTTTCGTCATGCTCCGTTTCCAAGTCCGCAAGGACCCAGCGCAATCTTTTCAGCGGCTCCTGGAGCTTGGACAACATTTCGTACGAAAACAACACAGGAAATTTTAAATCTGTTATTTTTAACGATGCTGAGGACATCTGTTTTGAAGGCAGTGATTGGTTCTTTAGGGACAATAACAGTACAGGGAGGTATACCATTTCCCAAAGTACACTTTGTCAAGGCGGGGACCGATTCTTTAGATGGTCCGTAGTTGAGCCATCGCAAAACTACAGCAGTCAACTACAGTTTAAGTTTATTGACGACAAACGAAAGGATATTTCCGGAGGTGTTGGCTATCGTTTGAATATTGCCAGCTTAACGGAGCAATCCATGGTTCTTAAATCCAACGTTTCCGTGGATGGCGAACTGGTTACTATTGTTTATGAATTCTCAAAAAAATAATCAGATGAAAAATATAATTATAAAAAGTACTGCTATTGTTTTGACGTTGGGCTTGGTTGTTGGTTGCAACGCAGTTAAAAACGCCAATAACACCCAAAAAGGAGCGGCCATTGGAGCCGCCGGTGGCGCTGTAATTGGAGGTGTTATCGGAAACAATGTTGGCAAAAAAGGCAATACCGCCCTAGGAGCCATTATTGGTGCAGTTGTTGGTGGCGCTGCCGGAGGATACATCGGTAACCGCATGGATAGGCAAGCTGAACGTATTGAGGAAGAGATTCCAGGTGCCGAGGTAAAAAGGGTTGGTGAAGGGATCAACGTGATCTTTAATGAGGATGCAGGAGTTTATTTTGATACAAACAAATCCGATGTTAAGGGAACTTCTGCTACAACGCTGAACAAATTGGCTGGGATTTTTAAGGAATACCCAAAATCCATTATCCTAGTTGAAGGCCATACGGACAGTGCTGGAAGTGAGGAATACAACTGGAACCTATCCCAACAAAGGGCGGAATCGGTTACCAACTATTTGGTAAGCCAGGGAATTTCTGCTGGACGGTTTACCACGAAGTGGTACGGGGAGACCCAACCACGGGAGAGCAATGAAACTGCTGAAGGTAAAGCTAAAAACCGACGGGTTGAGCTGGCAATTATAGCGAGTGACGAACTTAAGGAGGAGGCTGCGAAAAGCACCAAGAACTAAGATTTACCATTCAGAAATTTGAATCCCGGCAATTAGCCGGGTTTTTTTTTGCAAATAACCTATCTTCATAAGGTGAAGAACACTGAGGTGCTGATTATTGGAGGAGGTTTGGCGGGATTGACCGCAGCTTTGGATTTGGTTTCCAACGCCAAACAGGTGGTCGTCGTCGAAAAAAAACCTTACCCTAGACACAAGGTATGCGGGGAGTATATCTCCAACGAGGTAAAACCCTATTTGGAGCATTTGGGCATGGACTTCGAGCCATGGTCGCTTCCCCAGATAAATAACTTGCAGCTTAGCACCCAAATCGGAAAATCAATATCGGTTTCCTTGCCTTTGGGAGGATTTGGTATGAGTAGATATGCCTTGGAGGAACAATTGTACCGATTGGCGATGGAAAAAGGAGTGGAATTTATATTCACTTCGGTGGTGGATGTGGATTTCCAAGAGAATCAGTTTGAAGTTTCCTTATTGCCTGAAGACAAAATCCTAGCTAAAATGGTGTTAGGGGCTTTTGGCAAACGGTCCAACTTGGAAACAAAATTTTCTTCAAAGAATAAAGACCAAAAATCCCCATGGTTGGCAGTTAAATCCCATTTCATCTACGATGGACACCCTGAAAATCTAGTGGCCCTCCACAATTTTTCAGGAGGATACGCAGGGATTTCCCAAGTAGAAGATGGCCTGGTAAACCTGTGTTATTTAGCACGATACGACAGTTTCAAACCGGTTGGTGATATTGATGAATTCAACCATCGAACCCTATGCAAAAACCCGTATTTAAATGAATTTTTCAACAAAGCCAAACCTAGATTTGAGAAACCCTTGAGCATTGCCCAAATTTCATTTGGAAAAAAAACCTTGGTCAGCAAGCATATGCTTAGGTGTGGCGATTCAGCGGGAATGATTCATCCGCTTTGTGGAAACGGAATGGCAATGGCCATCCATGGAGCTAAAATTGCATCCAAATATGTTGTTGGGTTTTTGGATCAAGCAAATATGTCTCGGGAGCTAATGGAAAAGGCATACCAAAACGAGTGGAATGCAAAATTTGGAAGAAGAATTTGGTGGGGAGGAAAACTACAAAACCTCATGATGCATACCAAGTGGTTTAATTGGGGAATGCAAACGGTGACCAAATCAAAAACAATAATGGAGGCCATGATCAAGCGGACCCACGGAGAACCAATTTTAAACTGATGGATTTTACCGTACGAAGTAGAGTTGAGGAGTTGATGGATGATCCAAATATGTCGTTTGGGCTCCTCAAGAATGCGTACAGGGACATTAATTTTTGCAATAAATGGCTGGGAGGGGAGTCCATTACCATCCAAGCTGTATGGAAGTTGATAAAAAACACCCCTAAAAAATCATATACGATTTTGGATATGGGTTGCGGGGATGGTACCATGTTATGGAAGTTGTCCAACTTTCTTAGTAAACATGGGGTATTTCACAAGATGATGGGGGTTGACCAAAGGGAGGATGTACTGGCGATTGCAAGAGAAAGATGCAAGGGTGCACCCCAGATTTCATTCCATAAAGCGGACATCCTAATGCTTGGCCCCGGGTTCGAATGCGACATTGTAATCAATACCTTGACTATGCACCATTTTGAGGAGGAACGCATAGGGGCGTTTCTGCAAAAATTCGTGGAGCTTTCTAGCTTGGGTGTTGTTATCAATGACCTGGAACGTAGTAAGGTTTCCTATGCTCTCTTTAAAATATTCGGTCCCTTGTTCTTGCAAACGCATGTGGCTAAGTACGATGGATTGGTTTCAATTAGTAAGGGTTTTAAGAAGCATGAACTGCTCCAAATGGCTAAAAATATACCAAGTGTTTCCCATGATATTCGTTGGAAATGGGCCTTCCGCTATGTATGGGTAATGGAATTCAATCGACATAATAATTAATGGCAGAAGTACAACTTGTAAGTGTGTCCAAACAATTGCCAAAGTACAATCGCGATACTTTGGACATTATCCCCTTTGTGGACATCTGGTTGGGTGGACAGGAAGAGCGATTTCGGAGAAAGGTGGTCAAGATTTTTGAGGGTGCAGGGGTTGACAGGCGATATGGGATTATGGATATCGAAGCAGTTTTTACTGCCTCCTCTTTTCAGGACAAAAATGAAATCTATGTTCGGGAAATCAAGATTTTGGGCGAACAGGTACTGGAGAAAGCACTATTAAATTCCAGATGGGAACCGGAATCGCTGGACTTTATAATTACAGTGAGTTGCACCGGAATTATGATTCCTTCCTTGGACGCCTATCTGGTAAATGCTCTTGGCCTTCGACAGGATATAGTTCGACTTCCGGTCACTGAAATGGGTTGTGCTGCTGGAGTTTCTGGGTTGATATATGCCGCCAATTTTTTGAGGGCAAACCCGGGCAAACGGGCAGCGGTAATCGCTGTTGAAAGTCCTACCGCTACTTTTCAATTGGATGATTTTTCCATGGCGAATATGGTGAGTGCGGCCATTTTTGGGGATGGGGCCGCTTGTGTGTTGCTGTCCTCCGAAGCCACCCAACAAGGCCCAAGAATTTTAGGAGAAGAAATGTACCATTTCAATAATGCCACCCATTTAATGGGGTTCGATTTGACCAATAAGGGCTTAAAAATGATTCTGGACCCGGTGGTCCCTGAGGTAATCGCTGAGCATTTCCCTAAAATAATCCACCCCTTCCTGGAAAAGTTCAATTCCAACCTCGGACAGGTAAACCATCTGATTTTTCATCCCGGAGGAAAAAAAATTGTTAGCACAGTAGAGGAATTGTTTGGTAAATTAGGGAAGAACATTGATGACACCAGAGAAGTACTCAGGCAATTTGGGAATATGAGCAGTGTTACGGTCCTTTATGTATTGGAGCGTTTCATGAACAAGAATATTCCGTCAGGGGAGCAAGGTTTAGTTTTAAGTTTTGGACCTGGTTTTTCGGCCCAAAGGGTGTTGTTGGAATGGTAAGTAAAAACGCTATGAACGAATCATCAAAATGGGCCTTGATTTTGGGGGGAAGCAGTGGATTGGGCTTGGCCACTGCCCGCAAACTGGGAAAAGAAGGGTTTAATCTTATCATTTTGCATCGGGACAGAAGATCCGATATGGTCAGCATCCAAAAAAATTTTAAAGAAATAGAGGCCCGGGGTGTGCAAGTGTATGCTTTTAATAAAAATGCCATAGATAGGGAAACCCGTTCGCAGTTGGTTGCCGAACTGCAAAGTCTAATGGAAGATGATAGAATTTCCGTGTTGGTCCATAGTATAGCCAAAGGAGCTGTTAAGCCCATGCATGATTCCGAAGGACAAGAATTGTCCGGCGAAGACTTTCAATTGACCCTAGAAGCCATGGCCGTAAGCCTGTATGACTGGGTAAAGGCGCTTAGTAGTTCTGAACTTTTTGCGGCTGACACCCGAGTGATATCATATACGAGTGAAGGAAACCAAAAAGCATGGCGCAATTATGCGGCAGTTAGTGCGGCCAAAGCGGCATTGGAAGCGATTACCAGAAACGTTGCCCTTGAGTTTGCAGCTGTTGGTATCAAGGCCAATTGTATTCAGGCCGGAATTACAGATACCCCATCCCTGCGGATGATCCCGAATAGTGAGGCGTTGAAAAGGGTAGCTATAAGAAGGAATCCCAACAAGCGGTTAACTACGCCGGAAGACGTTGCGGATGCTGCATATTTGTTGACCACATCGGAAGCCAAATGGATTACGGGAACGGTAATTAAAGTGGATGGAGGTGAAAGTTTACGATAGTGATGACTCCTGAAGAAATATTGCACCACCTTCCTTATAATCAGCCTTTTTTGTTTGTGGATGAAATTGTCAGTATAAATTCGGAATCGGTACACGGCAAGTATTGGTTTAATCCAGAACACTCTTTTTATCAGGGTCATTTTAAGAATAAGCCTGTAACCCCTGGTGTAATACTTACTGAATGTTGCGCTCAGATTGGCCTGGTCTGCTTGGGAATCTATCTATTGGGTGCTGAAGGGCAGGATGAGGGGTTCAATGCCATTCAGATTGGGCTTTCGAGCTCAGATATGGAGTTTTTGCTACCTGTACCACCCGGTGAAACAGTAAAAGTGGTTTCAGAAAAAGAGTATTTCCGTTTCAATAAGCTTAAATGTCAAGTAAAAATGTTCAATGCCCAAGAGGAACTTGTTTGTAAAGGGGTTTTGGCTGGGATGTTTAAAACTTTGAGTCATGGAGGATAGGGTAGTGGTGACTGGAATGGGCGTTTGTGCCCCCAACGGAATTGGACTTCCGGAGTTTGAACGGGCCTTGCAAAAGGGGAAGAGTGGTATTGAATTCCATTCAGAATTGGAAGAACTAAAATTTTCATGTCAAGTAGCTGGAAAACCGAATGTTGACCGTATTTATTTAAACAAATACTTCACTAAAGTTCAACTCAAGGATTTGAATGCTACAGGAGTTGTATATGGTGTCATTGCAGGTACAGATGCCTGGGAAGATGCCGGTCTGGAACAAAATATGGAAAACCCCGATTGGGATAGTGGGGTAGTCTTTGGGACCGGGATTCTGGGAGTGGATAAGTTCCGGGAAGCCATTTACCAGGTAGATGCTGGCAATGTCCGGCGTTTGGGTAGTACCTCTGTGGTCCAGACCATGGCCAGTGGCATCAGTGCCTATCTGGGCGGAAAGCTGGGTTGTGGCAATATGGTCACGACCAATTCGTCGGCTTGTTCCACCGGAACAGAAGCCATTCTAATGGGGTATGATCGAATAAAGTCCAAAAAAGCGACTCGAATGCTTGTTGGGAGTTGCAGCGATAGTGGCCCTTATGTCTGGGGCGGATTCGATGCCATGCGGATCTTGCCCAGAAACTACAATCAAAACCCCAAACAGGCAAGTAGGCCTATGAGTACCACCGCAAGTGGATTTGTTCCTGGAAGTGGGGCAGGGGCCTTGGTCCTGGAATCGCTGGAAAGCGCCAAAACTCGAGGAGCCAAGATTTATGCAGAATTATTGGGAGGTTCTGTGAACAGCGGGGGACAGCGAAACGGCGGTAGTATGACAGCACCGAATAGCGAGGCGATTGTGCGCTGTATACAAGATGCGGTTGCCGAAGCGGGTATTCATCCGAATCAAATAGATGTGATCAATGGTCATTTAACAGCCACTTCCAAGGATGCTACCGAAATCGACAATTGGAGCAAGGCCTTGAAACGAAGTGGCGCGGATTTCCCATATATAAATTCCTTTAAAGGATTTTTTGGTCATTGTTTGGCCGCTGCAGGAAGTATAGAGTGCGTAGGGGCGCTTTTGCAATTTCGGTCCAAGCAAATATTTGGAAATCTAAACTGTGAGGATCTGCATCCGGAAATTGAGAAGAAGGTGGACCCCTCCAGAATCCCCCAAGCAAGCTTGAACATTGAGCCGAAAATCATTGCAAAAGCCAGTTTTGGTTTTGGGGATGTCAATACCTGCCTTATTTTTAAATCATACACCAATTGACGCTATATGAAAGAAGAACAGTTTTTAAAACTAAAGGAGATTGTAAGTAACTACCTTCCGGATGATGTTTCCTCCGAAGCGATACAAAGGGAAAGTAATTTTCTTGAAGAACTCAACATCAATTCTGCCAATCTGGTCGACATTGTATTGGATGTGGAAGATGCATTCGATATTATGTTGGAGAACGAAGACATGGATGGAATGCAAACCATGGCGGATGCACAAAGAATTATACAAACTAAATTAGAGGCCAAGTAAAATGAGCGAATTTTTAGGTTTTGTTCGACAAAAATTGAATGTTGACAAGCGATTGGTTTTGGTATACTGCGTGGTTTATTTTCTATGGGGCATGGGGATGGACTGGTTTGGGGAGTTCGTTCAAATAGCCAAGTTTACCTATTGGTGGCAGGTGATTACGTGCTACATTCTCTATATGGTTCCTATTTCGTTGATACTCCGAGGACTTCCATTCCATACGCAATACGCATGTGGACTTATTGCAATGGGTTTATTGGAATTTAGCGGGTATGCGTTGCAAACCTCCTATGCCTATCCGGATAATATTTTAGATCAGCTCTTCAACGTTCGAAACTTCAGTTTGGGGATGGCTTTGTTTTTTGCACTCTATTTCCCACTCGGGAATTGGCTTGTCGGGAAAATTTATGCAGCACTTTTTAGCAGAAAGCAATAAGTCTTGAGTCTGATCAATTGAAAATGGAAAATTCAAAATTGAAAATTGCCTTGCGGAAGTTCAAGTTCATATGTCAAGTTCAAGTTCATATGTCAAGTTCAAGTTCAATTTTCAAGCTCAAACTCAACTATAATCGATCTTTACTCTTGGTTCTTGACTCCTGAATCCAGAAAATCCTTCACCCAATACCTTTAACCCAAAAAACACAAGTTCAAATATCATGTTCAAGTTCAAAAGGCATGTATCTTTACTCTTGGTTCTTAACTCCTGAATCCAGAAAATCCTTCACCCAATACCTTTAACCCTAAAAAGTACAAGTTCAAATATCAAGTTCAAAAGTTCTGAATTTTGAGTTTTTAATTTTAGCTACCCATCACCCATCACCCATCACCCATCACCCATCACCCATCACCCATCACCCATCACCCAACACCCAACACCCAACACCCAACACCCAACACCCATTAACCAAATCTTATCCCAGACAGCCATCCGTCAATTCAAAACGGGCATCCATCAATTCTGACCCCAAAAAAAGCACCTTCCTTTCTACTTTGCTCTAGAATCAATAATGGATACCAATGTTCCAAATTAAAACCCAGATACTATGAAAAACATTAGCCCAAAATTTTTGACAATTAAACCCTTTACCCTTTACCTATTTCTAGTAGGTATTTGTCTTTACACCCCAATTTCTTGTGGCAAGGACAAAACAGAGGATCCCACTTGCACCGAACAAAAATGGTATAAAGATGCGGACGGGGACGACCAAGGTAATGCGAGCATTTCCCTTATGGCATGTGAGAAACCTGACGGTTATGTAGCCAACGATGATGATCCGGATGACGGCGACTCCAATATCACCTCAGACTGCGATATGGTCACCTATTACCCCGATGAAGATGGGGATGGATTTGGTAAGGACGGAGAAGATGTAATTACCCAATGCTCAGGAGTTGCTGCACCTACCGATTATGTAGCAGACAACACGGACTGTGATGATTCAAACATTGATATCAATCCAGATGAAGAAGTCATAGCTTACAAAGATGCCGATGGAGATGGGTACGGTAACCCAGGAGTTTCCAGTAATTTTCTTGCTTGTGAGGTGCCTGAAGATTATAGCTTGGACAATACGGATTGTGATGACGCGGACAGCAATAACTATCCAGGAACCCAATTGACCATTTATCAAGATAATGATGGAGATGGTTTTGGAAACGAGGCTGTAACCCAAACCATAGAAAGTTGTACCACAATTCCAAATGGCTATGTGACCAATGGATTGGATTGTAATGACAACAATGAAGACATTCATCCTGGTGCAGAAGAAACCCCAGGTGATGAGATTGATTCCAATTGTGATGGAATAGATGGCACCATTTGGAATGGCCCAGATGTAACTTTTTCCAAAGCTGCTTTTGCGGATTGGACGGACCCCACCAACCAAGATAAACTAACGGAAAACGTGATTATTACCAGACAAGATGGTAGTATACCTTATAATTACCAATGGTGGCAAGATTTGGGAGCAGACGCAGTACATAATGGTGGAGAAGAATCTGATCTAAACGCACTATATTTTGGAAATATTGACTACGCAATCAATGAGAATTTAATTGAAGAGCACCTGCAGGGCGGCATGCAAGGAATACGCTGGGCTTTGACTGAGGGTCAAGGAAAAAGTTTACCTGGATATGAACATACCTTCTATAGTTTTCGAAATCTAGTAACCATCAATTCACATAATTTGTATAGTGGATCAGAAATATTGCAGATACTTGACGATTTCAGCATATTGGTTGTAGACTATTATGATGAACTTGTAAAATCCAATGGTAACGTCACTGATCTTGTAGGAAAAAAAGTCTTAGGGTATATAGAAGCAGACGACATATACTTTTATTTGACCTTTACAGCATTTAGCACCGAAGAAGGTGGGGCAATGTCTTATACTCGTTCTTCTCCTTTTACTTTAGATTGAAACCAACCAATCATTTAGAAAAGGGCCTCGGAGTATTCCGGGGTTTCTTTTTTGTGTTGAAAATAGTCTTGGGTCTTGGCTCTTATTTCTAATAATCTAACCATCCAACAATCCATCAACAAGTTCAAGTTCAAATATCAAGTTCAAGCACAAGTAGTTCTGAGTTCTGAGTCTTGAGTCATTTGTCCTTAGTCTCTAGTCTTTAGTCTTTGGTCATTTTCCAAAAAACCAAAAATCGAATAATCCAATTGTCTAAATACAAGCTCAAGAATCAAGTTCAAGTTCAGTTACTATGGTTCTTGGTTCTTTGGTCTCACGTCTATAGTCTCCAATCTAAAATCTAGTTCACATCGAATTCCAACCTCACCTTCACCAAATTATCCTCCCGTTTCTTTTTTATTTTAATGCCATAGTCAATGGAATAGAGCGAAAAAGAGCCAACCAACTTGTTGTCCATCCTTTCAAAAATTATGGATATTGGTTTTGTCGTGGATTTAATGGTAAGATTGCCCTCGACAATCCACTGATTTTTATTTTGGGTTACTCCAGTGCTTTCGAACAAAATATAGGGATGATCATCAACGTCAAAGTATTTGCCACTGCGAAGGGACCAATTTCGAAGTCCATTGTTAGTATCCAGGGATTCGGATTGCACCCTGCCCTTAAAAACTGAATTTTCCGGGGCGGCCCAATCAATCTGGGATTCCGACTCAAATCCCGCGATGGTGCCCTTCACCCCTTTGGAGACAAACTCAAAACGAATCTTCGCATTTTGAATCTGGTTTTTCTGAGCATTCAGGAACATTCCTTGAATACCGAAGGTCAATACAAAAAGAAAGGGAATCAACCGCATAACAGGCTTTTAGTCTAAAAATAGCAAAAACCTTATCAATGTCATTTGGTTTGGAGTACTCGTACACTAAAAGGTTCCAATCGCTCCCCAATGTTAAATTATAGCAAATAATAAGTTTATGAGCGGAAAAATGTAAGATAATTACTAACTTAATGGTAGCATTTGGATAGGTCTAAAATGGTAAACAAAATGGCATGGATAGCTTGACCAAAAATAGCAAGGATTCCCTTCAAGAATTGTTGGTTCGCTTTGAAAGAAACAACAAAATGGTCCAACGCCTTTCCAAAAAAATCAATTCCTATACCTGCGAGCCCAATAACTTATCCTGTTTTGAAAAACTATACGAGCTTCGTCAAAGTTTTAAAGCATACGCGAACCAACAAAATAAGATTATGCAATTGTTGAAGCAAAAAAAGGTGGAGGCCAAAAATTTAAAGGCCGATATTAAACGACATCTGGAGTATTTTAAAAAGTTGGAACAGGAAATTGCGGCCTATCTTCTGGCTACTGATCAGTATTCCCAAGAATTCCGTCAATAGCGGTCTACCTTACTATTTTTTGAGACGTTCCAACTTATCCCCAAATTAGTTTTTTACCCCTGTAAATAGCTGTAATATTGTAGGGCAATCACCAACCTAGGCCTTATGGGGAAATCTTCCAATACCACCCTTATTGTACTTGCATTTTTCTCCATCTATGTAATTTGGGGATCTACGTATATGCTCAACAAGCTAGCGGTTATGGAGATTCCACCATTTATGTTGGCATCATACCGCTTTACCGCAGCTGGTCTGCTGATTTTTGCCCTTGCCAAACTTATGGGGATTTCCATTTCCATCAGTAAAAAGCAATTACTCAACACGACCATTGCCGGGTTCCTTTTTTTAAGCTTCGGAAACGGAGTGGTGGTATGGGCATTAAAGTTTGTGGATTCAGGTTTTGCGGCTTTGGAAATATCCGCCCAACCGCTGGTGATCCTGCTCATGATGTGGATGTTACAAGGAAAGAAAATCAAACCAATGTCCATGGTCGGAGTAGTGCTCGGAATAATCGGGATATATTTATTGATAAGCCAGAAACAGGTGATTACCAAAGAGAACTCAGTGCTTGGTATCGTCATGATCTTCCTTTGTATGTTGAGTTGGGGTTATGGGAGCTTGTTTGTGGGAAAGGCGGACCTACCCTCCAACTATTTTGTGAACACGGGGTATCAAATGTTCACGGGCGGGATTATTCTTGCTTTGATGAGCCTTGGTTTTAACGAGGATTGGTCTTCCCCCTTGGTTTGGAGCGAAGAAGTACAATTGTCGGTAGTCTTGCTTATCATTTTTGGTAGTATTGTGGCCTTTACCTCCTTCAATTATTTATTGAAGTCAGTTTCCCCGGAAAAAGTGGCAACCTCTACCTATGTCAATCCCATTGTGGCCCTTTTTCTTGGTTGGTATTTTCTGGGCGAACAGATTACCATTCAATCTGTAATTGCTGCCGTGGTCTTACTCACCGGGGTATATTTTATCAACACCAAAAAAACCTTGACCATTTTTGAGCGATTTAAGAAATAGCCTAAAACAGGGGGGATTTTTCCTTTAGCTCTTTTAGGGCCCTGTTTAGACTTCTCGGGGTTATTCCAATGTAATTGGCAATATCTTTCTTGGGGATGACCTCAATGAATTCTGGGAACAGTTGTTTCAATCGCAGTAGATTGTCTTCAATGGGATAGGAATGCTGGTACGAATGCCTAGGAGCCTTAAACCTAATTTTATTGGCAAGTGCCTTCATGATCAAGGCATTGAACTTGGAGTCCGTGTTGAGTAGCTTCCGATAGGTTTGGTGCGATAGGGAATACGTTTGCAATTTCGTGAGCGATTCCACCGAACATATGGTGGTGAGGTTATCAAACACTTCCAGTTCCCCAAACTCCATACCGGCTCCCAAAAATTCCTGGATAAATTCCCTTCCATTTTCATCGGAAATATAACACTTGGCAATCCCTTCCTTGATCAGATGTATTTTTCCATACCTTCTGTCTTGTTTAATGATCACTGCTTTGGGGGCAAAATCCTCTTCTTCAATCTCCAGGCCTCCCTGGGACCACAGTTTGTGTATATAAGTTGACAGTTCGGGATTGGTTCTAATCATTTTGTAATGGGGACAAATGTCCTTTTGGATGAAACTTGCAACACATTTCTTTGCATTTAAAATTACGAATTAGCAAAAGGATGTCAATAGCAAAGCGCACTTTGGGCACAAAAAACCAAACACTCTACAATTCTAAGTTTATCTTGGTTTGTCTTGGCTCCCTGTTTTTTTCTGCAAGCTACAACATGTTGATACCGGAGCTGCCATCCTATCTTAGCGGCTTGGGGGGAGCGGAATATATTGGCTTGATTATCGCTTTATTTACCCTGACCGCTGGGCTGTCACGTCCTTTTAGTGGAAAACTAACGGATACAATTGGCCGAAAACCGGTTATGTTGATAGGAGCATTGGTTTGTGTGGTTTGCGGAGGTTTGTACCCTGTGCTCACATCGGTCTATGGCTTTCTTTTGCTTCGTTTGTTTCACGGATTTTCCACTGGATTTACGCCAACGGCAGCCTCTACTTTTGTCTCGGATGTGGTGCCGGCGAATCGTTTAGGGGAGGCTATGGGTATTCAAGGAATTGCTTTTAGTACCGGATTGGCATTGGGTCCCGCATTAGGCAGCATGATCAAACTGCATTTTTCCTTTGAGGTCTTGTTTTACAGTTCTTCCTTGATGGCCCTATTGGCCACTGGACTACTGATGAACCTTAAAGAGACCCTGATGGCAAAACAAACCTTTCGCCCTCAGCTTCTTCGAATTTCCAAAGCGGATATTTTGGCCAAGGAAGCTTTCCCCGCAGCCATTATTACTTTTCTGGCCTATGTGGCCTTTGGGGTCATTTTAACGCTGATTCCGGATTGGACCGGGATTGTAGGATTTGCCAACAAGGGAATTTTCTTCGTTGTCTTTACCTTAACCTCCTTATTGGTGAGGGTTGTGGCTGGGAAACTATCCGACCTGTATGGTAGAACCAAGGTAATCCTTATTGGCCTTCTGCTATTGTGTGCTGGATTGATAATGATAGGGGCATGGAATGTTCCGACAGGGTTCCTTGCTGGAGCTGGGGTCTACGGGCTAGGGATGGGGATTGTATCCCCTGGCATTAATGCCTGGACCATTGATTTGAGTAAGCCAGGACAAAAAGGGAAGGCCATTGCAACCATGTTCATCGCCTTGGAAGCTGGCATTGGTTTGGGGGCCTTGCTCTCCGGATGGTATTACCAAGAAATGCCCAACCGAATCCCGATTACCCTATATGTATCTGCAGGATTGTCCTTTTTGGGGATTCTATATCTTCTTTTCAGGGCAAAGCGGAAAACTACTAAATTAAATAGTCAGTTGCCCCTAATTTAAAATATCAAAACGGTGGGTATATTTTAAAGTGATGACCTGGTTGTTCAAAAGATCCATGTCGTTGTCGTCCTTTACAATATTAAACACTACGAAGAGGCCTGTATTTGCGTTTTGCAACCACCCGAATCTTGCATTGACCGAAGTTATTTCCGAGACATTGTTCCTTTGTATCAAACTCTGGACAAACATTCTTGGGGTAAAGGAGTAGGAGAGGCGCAGGCCACCCACCAAAGCCGTAAAATCCCCGGTGTCCAATTGAATATCACTGTGGCTGAAGGTCAGGGAGCTGATAAAACGATCTCCAATTCTGTAGTTAGCCGTTCCGCTATTGGTAATGCGGTCGCCGTTAAAGTATCCTCCAATAAACGTTCTGGAACTTAGCGAAAATGCATTGTTTGGATTGGTGATAAGCACCAGTTGAAGCTCCTTGTTTTTATAATTGCCAACGGGTACTGTGACATCTGACAAGGTGAACTCTTCCAACACCCGTTCGGTCGTAAAATTGATTCCGGTATGTACTTCAAATCCACTTTTAAATTCCCAGTGGTTGTCCACATGCAGAAACCCGGTAATCAGTTCGTCATCAAAATTCCAATAGCCCCTATAGGAAATATGCGGGCGAATTTCCAAAAGATTCCCCATGTTCTTTAGTCGTTGCGCCTTCCAAATCAAAAATTCGGGTTTACGGAACGCGGTTCGTTGCAAAAATCCCACTTCCGGATTGAACCCTTCCCCAACCTCAGTATATCCAGCCCTTAAATCCCAACCGTTCCAATTGTAATTGGCCAACAATTTATAGGCGTGGTCGTTTTCTTCGATTCCGGGTGTTGCACTTTTTGCAACAAAACCGGTGACTTCGGCCTTGTTGCCAATGCCCCATTTACCATCCATGGCAAAGACCCTGTTGTAGTCGTCGTCCATAGACCCTAACCCGGCTCGGTTGATAAAAATCCCACCAAGGGAAGACCGGGTGCCTTGAAAGTCGTGATTCACCCTCCCGACAGTGTAGTTATTTTTTTCGATTCCTGCCGCCTCCACATCATCCGTGAACATGCTTAAAAAGCCCACATTTGTCTGCCCAACTTTTCCTGATAATCGGGCGCCACCGATTATAGGGACCAAATCCCCGGCAGCCCCAATTCCAATGCGTCGGCTAAAGAACAAATCAACTTCCCCGGGACTTCCTACGCTGAACTGGCCGGCGTTTTCCAAAAAAAATGCTCTTTTCTCCGGAAAGAAGAGATTAAAACGGTCTAGGTTCACTTGCTGGTCGTCCACCTCAACCTGGGCGAAATCCGTATTATACGTTAGATCCAAGGTCAAGCTGGGTGTAATGCTGTATTTGATGTCGGCACCAACTTCAAAGTTAGTGTCCGTTTCAGAAGGGTCCACGGCTTTGTTGTTGGCAACCTGGGCCAGGGCGTAGGGTATGAGTTTTAGGTTCCCTGGATTCTTTAGGTCGAGACCTGTGAGTTTCCCGGCCAAAGAAAGTCGTTTCATGTCAAAACCCAGAGGCAGGCTTGTCCAATAAGCCGTTTCGGTATTCTTGCTAATATTTCTTCTAAAGTTCATGCCCCAAGTTTTATTGGAGCCAGAGGCAAAGCGAAGCGAACGCAATGGAATGGCAAACTCAGCGCTCCAACCATAATCGCCAATTTGCGTCTTTACCGTCCATGATGCATCCCAATTGATATTGGTGCCTCCGATAACCCCGCCTTGCTGTCGGTTGGCGTTGAAATTTCCCTTTCCTTCGTTATCAATCTGTGCATCGTATTCCATCCCCTGCGCGTTGGTGCCGAACAAAAAGCCGTTTTGCCGATCGTGATAGGTGTCAATGATAAACAGAAAGCTATCCTCGTCGTTCAGGTCGGCATCCCTTCTGGAATCCGAAACAACAATTTTTTCAGGTTCGGAATGGTGACAAATTACGGCCACATAAAAAGTACTTCTGCTATAGGCTACCCTTATGACGGTTTTTTCAGAAACTGCTTGTCCGTAATTGGGTCTTATTTGAACCAGATTTTGAATGGTGGGTACAAGTTGCCAAACCGGGTCATTAATAATTTCCCCATCAACTACGGGGTCTTCCGTAAGTGCAAAGGCCCTAAATTCGGGTCGGCTGGTTAATGAATCTAAGGACTGGGTGGTTTGGGAAAGCGCGGGGGCGATGGCCAAGAGGACCAAAAGCGCTAGGACTTTTAAGCGATTAGGGCTCATAAATTAAGGTTGGTTATAGGTAAATATAATGCTAATCTTGGAATAATTTTTGAAGCTCTTTTAACTAAGTAATTGTATTCGTATCTTATTGAAAAATAAAAAGTTGAATTATGGGAACAGTTAAAAAAGCAGCAATGGGTTTGCTCGCCATTCTGGCATTTGCTTGTGGAACCTCCAAAAATTCCACACTGGTGACCGAGGCGGACATTCAAGCACTGCACAGTATCGTGGAGGAGGGGAATTTGGAAATCCGTGCACAATGGGCTAGGCCGTTATTGAGCAGCAGTATGGTCGCAATTGCGAACTCTGGACTTTTGGCACCCCAAAACAATGCGGGCCGGATAGATTTAACCGGGAATCCTGCTTTTCTAAGAATGGTTGGGGACAGCGTTTCCGCATATTTGCCATATTATGGGGAGCGAAACATGACAACGGGTTATGGCAATACCAACAATGCCATTCAGTTTGAGGGCACAGCTTTGGATTTTGAACTGAAAGAAGATGAAAAGAGCGACGGTTATGTGGTGAATTTCAATATTGCCAATGACTCAGAGACCTACACGGTCTTTGCACGAATGTTGCCGGGCAAGTACAGTACTATCAGTGTAAATAGCTCACATAGGCAGTCGATTAACTACAGTGGTGAAGTTTTGGCACTGAACGAGGAATAGTTTGTCAATTATCTGATTTTAATATACATAATGATGATATTCAAATAAAAACTTTAAGTAAAATGCCGCTAAAAACCAACGTAAAGCTACTTTGTTTTCTAATGTTGTCCCTTTGCACCTTGGGGTCGTATGCGCAAGACCAAAGGTTTATAGGAACCTTTATAAGCATGGATCAAACCTTTTCCGCCCAAACCAAGTATGTAGATGGGGAATATCAAGGCGTGTTGAATGCCGGTGGGGCTATGTTCGCCTACAAGGGAAAATTGGTCGATGGGGTTATACGAGGGGAGCTTTTTGGAGGGGATCGCATATTTAATTACGTTTCAAAAGCTGTAGAAGGTGGAATCTCAGTAGAGTCCGAGGGAAATACCGTGATGTATTACCAGACCGCCCAAACCCATCAGTTGGACCAATTGGATTTAACGCCCTATTTCACCATACAGTCGCAACCCTCCCAGGTATCCACGCCGGAAAATAGCCCAAAGGCAACAGGAAAGTATGCCAAGCTCTTTAATATGATTGCAGGGAGCCAGTTGGTATACTATCAACGAACATCCTATGTGAATAATAACAAAGCAAGTTCTCTGACCTATGTGAATTTTTGTCCAAACGGCACCTTTAATATGAACTCGGAAGGTTCGTATACCGTGCAAGGTGGGGCAGGAGGCAACGTTCATGGTGCAAACAGGGGTGGGGACTATGGCACTTGGAATGTAGAGGAACAACAAGGTGTACCTGTTTTAGCGGTTAGGTTTGCCAATGGACAAGCCACTTCCTATCCTATTAATATGGCCCACCTCAATGAAGGCCGTTGGCGCATTGGCAATACCCAGTACGCCATTCAACGCAATGGCGCGGTCTGTCGTTGAAGGCTAGGGATATTACCAATCTATTGGCTTAAACGATTGCCCAATTTTTAACCTTTTACCGGATTTTAGAACCAAGAACTCGTCCCGTTTATCCTTTTCCGTTGATTTGATTTCACTACGATTAACAACGAACTTTCTATGAATTCTCACAAAATTGGGATTTAGCCGTTTTGCAATGGCGCTAAGCCGCTCCCTTTTCACGAAAGTGTCCGTATCCGTATAGAAATTCAGATAATGACCCTCGGCCTCTATCCAGTGCACAAGTGACAAGGTAAGCGTAATTTTTTTTCGCCCTTTGAATACCGAAATGGTCTCGGTGGATGCTGTGGAAAGGTGCACATAAAAGGATGCGGCCACAAGCAGCAGCAAATGGTAAAGCGCTTCCCGGCCAAAGTAATAACGGGCGTATTCCTCGTCCACAAACCCATCAAAATATCCTATGCTGTGCAAAATTATATTGGATAAAAGGTAGAACAATCCTAAGGTAACAACACTGGTAAACCCTATTAGGACCCAATACCATTTTTTGAAATTCCTTTTGAGATATTGCTGCAATTTCACCGAAAAAATAACCACAGGAATAAACAAAAGAATCGAGACCAGAAGATATACTACGGAAACCCAAATACTGTAACTGTCGTGGTTTCGGTACCGAATGAAGTTTTGGAGCAACGTCAGCACAAATAGGATAACCAAAATGCCAATGGAAAACCTGTAGAACTTTTTATCGCTCCAGTTGACCCTCATAATCAAGTTATTTAGAATGGTATGCAAGCAAAGATAAAGAAACTGCTTCGCGACTTTTGCAACTGATCGGCAGCTGTCTATTTGGTAAAAATTCCCTTGAACATTTTTTCGGTCAGTCCTTTGGTCTGCAGCCAATCGGCCAACTCCGAGCGTTCTCCAACTTGTGCATGGTGTAAGAGCGTAAAACCGTGGGGACCTGGGGCTTTGAGCAAATGCGGATGATCTGAAATCATTTGCCTAATAAAATCATCATAGCCAAGAAATGCGTAATTGAAAATATCCAATCGCGCACCCTTGGAAACCAAATAATCCACAATATCCCTTCTCCCCATATGGCTGGCCCCGCCCACAGCGGTTTCAAAATCCCCTTTTATGAATTGGTTGGCACAATTAAGCAATAAGGGATGCTTTTCCAATATTTTTCGGGTCTCATCAAGGCTTCTATGCGCAGCAAATACAAACTCTGTTATGAGTTCTTCGGTAAATAGCTCTTTTTCGTTTTGATTGGAGGCGATTAACAATGCGCTCGGCCCCAGCGTTAAGGCTCCGCCCAATATCAATTTTCTTTTTAGGAATGCTTTTCTGTTCATTGTTTTTGTTTTTGATGAATACACAAAAAACATGGAATTTTTGATCTGTTGCCCCAGATTGGAGCCTGTTTGTCGTGAACTGGTAGGTGACAGTCATGAAACTGACGAGGAACAAAAGGTTAGTGTAAGGATTTTGTAACAGCTTCGCCTTATTACGTGTAAAACCAAATAGCCACCATTTTGGTTCCCTTATTTTATGTATTTTCGAACGTATTCAACTTCAATGCCTCGTTTACGAAATATTTACAACACGATATATTTTAACCCTTTCAGTACAAAAAGATGACACCTTCCAAACTTCTGGTTTTTAGCTTCGCTTTTATTCTGATTTCATGCAATGGAAAAAAAGCACAAAAGGACGAAAATAAAAATTCCGAGGAAGTAGTTGCCCTAGAGCCCAAAGAAAGGGTTCATAAGACTACCTTACCCCTAGACAGCCTTAATCTACCTAAGGGATTTAAAATTGAAGTTTACGCAGAAGGAGTGGATGGCGCACGTTCCATGACCATGGGTGACGATGGAACCCTTTTTGTCGGTACCCGCAATGAGGGCAAGGTATATATACTTCAAGATTTGGATGGCGACCATTGGGCGGAAAAAATAACGGAGTTGGACTCGACCTTGGAATCTCCAAATGGCGTGGCCTTTAGAAAGGGAGATCTATATGTTGCCGAAGTAAGCCGGCTATTGAAATATTCAAATATAGAATCAAATCTCACTAGCCCTCCAGAGCCCGAGGTCATTTATGATGATTACCCTACGGAATTCCACCACGGTTGGAAGTACATCGCCTTCGGACCCGACGACAAACTTTATGTTCCGGTTGGCGCACCCTGCAATATCTGCGATAGGACCAAGGAAGATGAAAGGTTCAACACCATCACTAGAATGGACCCAGATGGGAGCAATAGGGAGATATACGCAAGAGGAGTGAGGAATACAGTTGGATTTACCTGGCATCCCGAAACCGAGGAATTGTGGTTTACAGATAATGGAAGGGACATGATGGGCGATGATGTACCTCCCTGCGAGTTGAACCGGGCATCTGAAATAGCGCAGCATTTTGGATATCCACATTGTCATGGTGGTAGCGTAGCTGATCCAGAATTTGGGGACGGAAACCCCTGTTCCAATTTTGTAGCGCCGGTACAACCTCTTGGAGCGCATGTGGCGGCGCTGGGGGTAAAATTTTATACAGGAAACATGTTCCCCTCCCAATATAAGGGGCATATTTTTATGGCCGAACATGGCTCATGGAACCGTTCCTCCAAAGTGGGGTACCGAATCACCATGGTAACCTTAAAGGGCAATGAGGCAGTGGAGTACAAACCTTTTATCGATGGATGGCTTAACACCGAAACACAAGACCAATTTGGAAGACCCGTAGACCTATTGATGCTCGATGATGGTTCCATGTTGATTTCGGATGACTTTGCAGATGCCATTTATAGGGTATCTTATGTAGGAGTCTAAAATGCTAGTGAAACTATATAAAGTAAGGTTCGAAATTTTTCTGGCCACACAATTGGCCATCCTTTTTGGGTCCCTGTTTTTCCCTGGAGATTTCTATGAGCTTACCTTGTTGCCCCTGTTGTATTTAATGGGAATTTTGGCAGGTATCCTAATGATTTCCAAGCGCAGGAAACTTACTTGGTTCTTTGTGATATTGTTTGGGGTCTCTGCTTTCATTTTTGGAAGTTCCATGATTTATCGGCAGGAATCATCCGGTGATTTGATCCTGAGGTTGATCATCTATTTCATTTTTTATATTGCCGTCACCTGGAACGTTATACAGCAAGTATGGCGAGCCAAACATGTAAGCAGAAAAGTTATTGTTGGGTTGATGAGCGGTTATATTTCGCTTGGGTTCCTGGCTTTTTTCTTGTTTATGGCGATAGAACTGACCCATCCGGGAGCCTTTCAGGGTACGCTAATGGAAAGCCAACAATTTGAAATCAAGAGTGAGGCTATTTTGTACTATTCCTACATTACGTTGTTGACTATCGGATATGGGGAAATAATCCCGGCCATTCCTATCGCGCAGAAAGCGGCCATTCTAGTTGGATTGTTGGGGCAGTTTTATCTGGTTATCGTAACAGCTGTCGTGGTTGAAAAATACATTAAACACTCCCACAAAGGTTGATTGGAAAGGGTCCGAAAATGTCCAACCAACTACAAATTTTCAGAGCGACTTAGATTTTTCATTTTACCATAGAATTTTTGGGTATTGGATTCCAAGATTTCCAGAAATATGTGTTTGGCATTGGAGTTCCTTTTAATAGGGACGGTTTCCACAATATAGGAAAAGCCGTTACTACTAAACTTGTATAGTGACACACCCCATGTACTGGTTTCTTCAATTTCACCGTCATAAACCACAACATCTGGCTTTTCAAATGGGGTTTTGGGGTGCATCCAACTCAAATACCTGAGTCGCCCCTGATGGGTTCGGTCTATACGGATGGTATACTTATCGCTTGTGGAGTGAACAATTGTTTTCTCAACTTCCTCATAGATTTTTACGAGGTCCGCGTTGGCAAGATTTACATTGGTGGTCTCCAGTAGTTTTTGCTCAGTTTCGACCAATTTTTGTTGGGTGACCAAAAGTTTCTGTTCCATTTCTGAGTCCTTGCAGGAACATATCGCCAACAGCAAAACAATAAGAGTGATTGTTTTTTTCATGATTATATGGTTTGGTTCTTTGGCAAACTAAGTGAAACACCGCGCTGAATGATCTCCTATTTGATGAATGCCTCATTTGGGTTGACGGATGAAGGTTTGAGGGTCAATTACTAATAAAATGCTAAATCTTACAGGGTGTGGTCAATAGGTAGATTATTTTCATATATTTGTACCTACAAATAATGTAGTGGTAATGAATAGTTATTATCAAGCCATCTTCGAAATCATAAAAACTGGGCATTGGATTACCGACGCTGTATCGCGAGAGCTAAGGGAATATGATATTTATGAGCCACAGTTCAATGTACTTCGCATTTTGGAAGGAGCCAAGAGCAGTCCGGTGTCCGTCAACTACATCTTGGAAAACATGGTGCAACGCTCCAGTAATGTAACCAGGATAGTAGACAAATTGGAAAGCAAGGGACTGGTGGAACGTACCCTGTGCAGTGAGGACCGTAGAAAAATGGACATTTCAATTACTGAAGAAGGAAGCGAACTTCTAAAAAAGCTGAACAAAAGGGTAGGGGATTTTCATAAACCCATGCTCAACAACCTTACTCCTGAAGAAGCCAAAACATTAAAACAATTAATTCTAAAACTAAAAGGACAATAAACATGAAGAAGATTATAGCCCTAGGTGGCAGCAACAGTAAAACATCCATAAATAAAACCTTGGCGACCTACGCCGCCAACCAAATCCAAGATTCTGAAGTGACAATCATTGACCTTAATGAATATAGTTTGCCCCTATATGGACCAGACTTGGAAAAAGAAAAGGGCATTCCCCAAGATGCCAATAAATTAAACACCCAATTGGAAGAAGCCGATGGATTGGTAGTTTCTTTGGCAGAACACAACGGTTCGTACAGTGTGGCCTTTAAAAATGCCTTCGATTGGTTATCCCGAATAGACCAAAAGGTTTGGAAAAACAAACCCATGCTGCTCATGGCCACTTCACCAGGAGGTCGGGGAGGAGCTACGGTGCTTCAAGCCGCCAAAACTTCATTTCCGCATTTAGGAGCACAGATAGTGGCGGATTTTTCCTTGCCATCCTTCCACAATAACTTTTCGGAAACTGGAATCACGGATGATGCCCTAAAATCCGAGTTGGACCAAAAAATCAATCAATTGCAAAATGCCATTTGACATTGGCCTAAGATCTTAACCTGTTCTATCACCTACGATTTTACACCCATGGCCATGCTTATACAAGTAAAAGATAATTTTTTCATCTTATTTTGAGACCGACAACCTGAAATCTTCCATTTTTTATTGAAATACTAAGCAACATAAATACAAAATGGAATATGAATACACATATCTGTAATCGTATTGGATTAATGTTGTCGGCATCTAACATTATCTTGGAATCCTAATTAACCAATTAGCAAACCAAAGGTCATGAAAAAAGTAATAATTATAGGTGCCACCCGAATCGGGCATGCAATGATAAAGATTCTGTATCACGGGCAAGAATTAAAGCAATTGGAAAACAAGGACATCAATGCCCTTGTCCAGAACAACTAACAAAATCGATTTGAAAAAACTAATAAAAATCTTAAAAAGGATGTTATTATCAATTGCAATTATTATTGCCTTGTTGATTGTGGCCTATATGGCCTTTGTAAATTTTTATCCATCTTTTGGAGGTAATGTATCCAAGGAACGCCAAACGATGTATGCATCGTCCAATCAGTTTGGGGAGGGCAAGTTTAAAAACACCAAGGATGTGCCCAAAGACCCTAGTTTTTCAGAAACTTTGACAATTGCCCGAAAGTTCTTTTTTACCAAAGTGGAAGACGGGAGACCTTCGGAAGCTACCCCACTGCATACGGTGGATTCCATTTCCATTGCATCACATACCAATGGTACAAGATTGATGTGGTACGGGCATTCCGCTTTTTTGTTGCAAATGGAAGGAAAAAATATCTTGATCGACCCCATGTTGGGAGATGTTCCCGCCCCGCATCCGTTACTAGGAGGAAATCGATTTAATAAGGAACTCCCAATCACCATTGAAAAACTTCCTAAAATAGATGCCGTGCTGATTTCACACGATCACTACGATCATTTGGACTATGGCTCCATTAAAAAGTTGAAGGACAAAGTGGGACGATTTTATGTTCCGTTGGGAGTGGGAGTACATTTGGAGGCTTGGGATGTGCCCAAGGATAAAATAGAAGAGCTGGATTGGTGGCAGGATGTTACTTTGGATGGATTGCAATTCGTGTGTACGCCAGCCCAACATTTTTCGGGAAGAAAATTGAACAATGGTCAAAGTACCTTGTGGAGCTCTTGGGTGATAAAATCGGAGAAGGAGCGTATTTTCTTTAGTGGGGACAGTGGTTATTCCGATCATTTCAAGCAAATTGGCGAAACTCATGGTCCCTTCGATTTTGCTATGCTGGAATGTGGTCAGTACAACAAGTTGTGGCCAGATATCCACATGTTCCCGGAAGAGACCGCACTTGCGGGAGTGGACTTAAATGCAAAAATGATTATGCCCATCCATTGGGGCGCTTTTAAATTGGCCTTGCATTCTTGGACCGACCCCATTGAACGGGTAACCAAAAAAGCAAACGAGTTGGGAATTCCGTTGATCGCTCCGGAAATCGGCGCTATGATTGAGCTGGATTCCCTTGCAATCGGCAGCAGTAAGCGTTGGTGGTAGGATAAATTCGGATTAAAAACTAAAATATTAGGGTCGCAATCCAAAGCGACCTTGCTTCACGTATATAGGGCATCGCGCTTTATGGGAATTAAATCGCGGGAACACTAAACATAAAAACACCTATTCGCGTGAAACCAACCTTTCGACCACAGTCGCTATTCTCGCTGTTCTTGGGGCTTTGTTTTTCCATGACCATGCTTGGTCAAGAAAAACTGAGATATACCGGTCCTTTTCAATTGGGCAGCTATGTTGGCGAGGTGGACTACACCTATCAGATCATAGACGGGGATACATTGCTCCAAGGCGATTTCAGTATGAAACGCTCGAGCTTGAACGCCCTGATAGATCAAAAAGACAAGACATTTTCCTTTTCAGGCGCCTTTGAAGATGGATTTCCCAACGGCCCTTGGAATTTCCAATTTGGGGAATTTCAATCCGACCAGAAAACCGAGGTGGTAGGCTACCAATATCGGGTTAATGTGGATGGGGCCCAGCACCAGGCACAAGGGAATATTGTCAAGGGCAAGCCAGATGGGCTCTGGATAATTTCCGAACAGCGTATTGAGGATTCCGAGGTAGCTGAAACGCTGTTCAGCAGCCAAATAACCTACGCCAATGGGGTACCCCAGCAAAGTTTTAGGATTGAAGGCAAACAAAGCACCCTGGTGGGACGGTTTTTGAGAACCGGTTTGGCCCACGACGACTGGACCCTGTTTGCAGAAGAATCCAACGAAACATGGTCGTTTACTGATGGGGTTCTTAGAAGGGTGAGTATGGGCGAGGATACTTTTGACGTATTTCAAAGCCCCTTTCGAGCTGCAAGGACCATCAATTTGGACAAACGATTTTCCAAGATTATAAAACTTCAGGTAGGTCCTGAAAAATCAGAAGCATTGAAGAAGGGTATCAGCAAGTTGCTGGCCGAAAATGATGCGCACTACAAAAATCTGGACGATATTCTTTCTCAATTAGGCCAATCCCAATTTATGCCGCTGTTCAAGGTTAAGGTTCCTTACTTCCCCTTGGATTCGGTGGAAAGAAACCATGTTAAGTCCATTAAAAAAGATTATGTCCATGCAGCCAAAGTGGCCCATGGACTTTTGGAAAACACCCAACTCAATTTACTGAGACGTTCGGATGCCGAAGCGCAATTTCTGTACTCCGTTGTTCAGAAAATCAACACTGCCTATTTGAAACCCTTGCAAAAAGTGAGGCGTTTTGAGGAACAGCAGGTTTTGGATTATGTGGAGCGAAATCAGCTGGTACAGCGTTTATTTCCGAACGGAAAGCCCTCAACTCTAATTACACCAGAGCAGGGGGAAAGAGGCTTTGAAGGCCCTCAAGCCAGTACCTTCAATTTTAAAGAGGAGGCCATGGTATCCCTGGCCCAAATTTCGGCCTATGCCAAAGTGAGCTTGGATCAAATCGCATCCGTGCTCTATGAAAAGGTTAAAAATGAGCAGCAACAACAGGAATTTGTGGCCTTTGAGGAACAGATGATTGCACAAATCAATCGTCTTAACCAATTCATTGACTCTACTGATACATCTGGAGCAATGGGTGAAGCTCTTTTAAATATCAAATCAATTGCCGAGGGCAAGTTGAATGTCTATTCCAACGCTACCCAGTCTGATGGAAAGTTGGAGGAGGCAAAACTATTGGTTCCCTGTTTGGCAACCTTTGAAAAATTGGCACGAAACATCAGCGGCTTGCCACAAAAGGAACTGGAAATTCAGGAAGCCTATAAAGATGCCGTTTGGAACCCGTTTATGGCCAATTTAATGGAAGAGGAGGTCAAAAAACGCCTTACTGCAGCATATCGTAACGTATTGGTTCCTTATTTACTGGAACAGGCCAATTCAGCATTGGAATGTGACAAGGCCAAGGCCCTGGACCAACTTATAACCGATATCCATACGCGCATGCTCGAATTGCGGGAGGAGGACACCGCTAAATTGGAACGCAAACTCCGCAAGGAAAAGAATCCTGAAACCGTCCTTGAATTGTTTAACCTACAACCTCTGGAAAACTAGCTATGAAAAATTTTTGTAGACATTCCGTATGGGTTGTGGCGTTTTTGTTGTTCGCCGTATCTGGAAATGCGCAGGAAGAAGAGGTTTTACCTTCAGAATCCAAGTACAAAGACCCAAAGACCAAAGTCTGGTTCAATACCTATGGCAATTTCCGAATCTCCAAACGTTTGTTCTGGGATGCCCAGACGCATTTTCGATTTGAGGAAACGGAAGACACCCCCTTTATAGGTCAGGTTGCCCAGATATATAACCGGCATGCCATTGGGTACATCTATTCCAAGAAAGTCAACTTTAGTTTAGGAGGTGTGCTTCGGGTAAACTTTAATACCGATGAGGATTCGGACGACCGCCCTGTGGTTCCTGAGTTTCGGATTTGGCACCAATACCAATTTGCAATGCCGCTATACAACTCCATGATCTATCACAGGCTTCGGATTGAGCATCGGTGGACCAAGGGTTTTGCCGACGATAGCGAATATATTTTCCGTAACCGTTGGCGTTATATGTTCAGGGCCAAGGTGCCATTGAACAATCACAAGTTGGAACCCAAAACACTTTATGTGTCCCCGGAGGCGGAACTTATTATGCAAAGTGGGAAGGCCGTGGTGTCAAGTCCGATGGAAGATTTACGTTTGACCACAACTTTGGGCTATATTTTAACCCCCCGATTGACCATAGCAGGAGGGTTGATGTACTCCCAAGGTCAAACCTTGGAAAATGGGGGCATATACAAACAAAGTTGGACCATGCGCTTCCATGTTTACTTCTCTCCGGATATCAGAAAGGTAAAAAACAAACTTCCCGAAATCCATTTTGATGATTAACTACGTATATGAAGGGTAGCCATTCAAATCCATCATGAAAAAACAGCAATTCAACAAATTTGTTTATTTCCTTTTGGCCCTGACCATTGGGTTTGCCGGATTCTATTTTATCAAGGCGAAAAACCTTCAGCAACAGTTGGAATCCGAAAAGGAGATGCAGCAAGATATCGCCAGTATCGATGTTGTTGAGGAGGAGGATCTTACCGCGATTGATGCCATGATCATTGATGGGGATGACTATTCGGAAGCCTTAAAGGCCTATCAAGAAAAATACGAAGAACACCAAGCCGCAGAAGAAGCTGAATTGCAATTGCGAATTTCCCTTACCCAAAAGTTATTGGAGCTGGATAGGAAGCCACAGCAAGATTCGGCCATAGCTGAACTTCAGCAACGATTGGATTCCCTAACCACCGTTATCGAAACTGCACCAAAAGAAGTCCAACAATACGACTCCCTCAACTTTGTGTTGGAAAAGTCCAAGGTGCAGATAGCTAGAATGCAGCGTCAGTTAAAGCAAAAGTCCTTTGGGGAGTACCTTACCTTTACCAATGCCAAGGGAAGTCAGATGCATTATGTGGGCCAAGTAAAGGATGGGAAGGCCAATGGCTATGGTGTGGCCATATTAAGTACGGGAAGTCGCTATATAGGGGAGTGGAAAAATAACGAACGTCATGGTGAAGGCTCCTTTTATTGGGCCGATGGACAATACTACTCCGGCAACTACGTCAACGACAAGCGTTCTGGTGAAGGTACCTATCACTGGCCAAACGGTGAAAAGTTCGTAGGTCTTTGGAAAGACGACGAGCGTATGGGCGAAGGAGCCTTTTATGGTAAAAAAGGTGATATCGTCGCCAGCGGGGTATGGGAAAATGACGAATTGGTAGTCACCAACAAGCCCTAATTTTACCTTTCTTTTTGTTCAAACACCATATTTGTTCTAAATTCGTCTTCGGTAAATCAACCGCTACACTTCTGAAATAATCTGATTTCCATTGGATTACATCGCAGTAAATCCCTCTACTGCCACCAATGGACAGTTTAGAATGCAGGCTAAGACTTGTAGTGAAGGTCCCCAAGGTTGATTAGAAACATTGAACAACCAACCTCATAAACAATGAGAAATCCTTTTAAAGGCTTAATGGGTATGGCCCCATTGATGCTCTTTTGCCTTCTTGCCCAAATGGTCCATGGGCAGAATACCATTAATGGCAGCGTACAGGACGATTCGGGGAACCCTTTGGCTTTCGCCAACGTTTTACTGCTTAAGGCCAGCGATTCTTCCCTAACAAAGGGAACTATTACCATGGAGGATGGTAAGTTCCTCTTGGAAAATATCCCATCCGGCAACTATGTGTTGACCGCAAGTATGATTGGATTCGGTTCCCAAACAACGGAAATATTCAAATTCGATGGGGGTTCAAAAAACCTGCCCTTGCTTACCTTGTCCGAAGGACTCGCTCTTGACGAAGTGGTTGTTAGCGGTAGGAAAAACCTATATGTCCAAAAAATAGATCGGATGGTGATCAATGTTGCCAGCAGCATCATTTCCACGGGGTCATCGGCCTTGGAGGTGTTGGAACGCTCTCCGGGAGTAATCATAGACCGGCAAAACAATGGTATTTCATTAGTAGGGAAAGGTGGCGTTGTGGTCATGATTAATGGGAAGCAAACCTATATGCCCACCTCAAGTTTGGTGCAGATGCTACAAGGAATGAGTTCGGATAATATCGAAACCATCGAATTGATTACCACACCTCCAGCGAATTTTGATGCTGAAGGAAATGCAGGGTTTATCAATATTGTGCTCAAGCAACGTACCGATTTGGGCCTAAATGGTTCCTATTCCTTGTCTTTGGGAGTGGGTAAAGGGAGTACCACCTCAGACAACATCAATTTCAATTATCGAAAGAACAACATCAATATTTTTGGGGATTATTCCTTTTTAAGAAATGGACAAAAGCAAATTTTTGACCTCGACAGGAATTTTGTGGATATGAACAACATTCCGGTAAATATTGCCACGATTTCGGACAGGGACCCAGTACAGCGCAATCATGGAATCCGGACAGGGTTGGATTTTCAAGCCTCGGATAAAACCATTCTTGGATTGTTGCTGTGGGGCAACGACAATAAATGGACCATGGACGCCAGAAATGAAAGTGTGGAAACGGTAAACGGAACCCGCGATGCCTTTGTTGAGCTGTTGACCACGGAAAGAAACCAATTGGAAAATTTTGGAGCCAATGTCAACTTGCGCCACGATTTTAAGGAAGGTGGCTTTTTCGGTTTTGACCTGGATTATCTTAAATACAATATCGAAAATCCCACAAACTATTCCAACAGTTTCTTCGACGGAAACAACAATCTGCTAAGGGAAGAATTGACCAGCAGTGACAAAACCACCCCTATCAATATTACTGTGGGAAAGGTGGATTACAGCAATCAAATAAGCGATAAGGTAAAGCTGGAAACCGGGGTAAAAGCTGCTTTCAGTGATTTTGACAATGATGTGGACGTTGGAACATTTGAAGACGGGAATTTTATGGAGGATGATGACCTGACTAACTTGAGCAACCTCAAGGAGCGGATTTTGGCTACCTATGGTAGCCTTAACTATTCAATCAGCGACAAGACTAGCCTGCAATTGGGCCTGCGTTATGAACACACCGATTCCAAACTGGTCTCGGACAAGCAAGGGGTTGTGGTCGACAGAAGTTTTGGGGAATTATTCCCAACAGCTTTTATTTCCCATAAGATCAATGACACCCTGAGCTATAATTTTTCGTATTCACGGCGGATAACAAGGCCAACCTTTAACGATATGGCTCCATTTGTCATTTTCTTAGACCCCACTACATTTTTTGCGGGAAACCCAGCAGTGCAACCCGCAATTTCCAATGCGGTGAAATTTGATTTCAACTATAGATCCTGTATACTTTCTGCGCAATATTCCATAGAAAATGGAACCATCTCCAAGTTCCAATCCAGGTTCGATGAAGAAAATGAACGTTTGGTCTTTGGAGCCGAAAATTTGGATCGGACCAAAATTTTTTCATTGACCTTGGGACTTCCCATTAATTTTACGCATTGGTGGAAAATGCAGAACAACCTTACCTATTTGAACACCCAGATAGAAAACACCTTTTCGGACGAACCACTTACTTTCGAACAAAATACCTTCAACCTAAACAGCACCCAGTCGTTTACCTTAAACGAAAATTTATCGGCAGAAATCAATCTTAGTTATAACAGTCCAACAATTTCCAGTTTGTTGGGCACAGGGGTTTTGGCTGAAATTGTTAGTCTAAATCTTGGGGTTCAACAAAAATTGGGCGACAAATGGGGGACCTTATCCCTCAAATTAAACGATGCCCTGGATACCATGAAGTGGACAATAACAAGGAATATTCCAGAGGAAAACCTTACTACCCACAATACCTTTGACCTTTTTAACCGGACATTTTTGATATCCTACAGCAATAGTTTCGGAAACAGTAAACTTAAATCCGCAAGGCAAAGAGGTACTGGTGCTGAAGAGGAAAAACAGCGGGTGAACTAGGGTGCCGCAAATGGGTGCTCCCCAAACAATGGGAAATTTTCCGTAATTTAAAAATGGATAACAAAGGCATTTCCTTTAAGGGGAATGGTCTTATGCAATGCAATTCAAATTTTAATATCATGGCCGGAGAAATACGAAAGGAATATTCAAATGGGGAAATCACGGTAATTTGGAAACCGCGCAAATGTACACATGCTGGAATTTGCGTAAAAACCTTACCGCAGGTATACAATCCACGGGAAAAACCTTGGATCAAGATAGAAAATGCCAGTACGGAGGAGTTAAAATCCCAAGTGGACCAATGCCCTTCAGGAGCGTTAAGCTATGCGATGAATACACCCTAGGATTTTCTTATTCTGAAGCCCCATCGTTAACGGCAACCACGTTTTCCTGTAGATCGGATAGTTTACAATGGAGTACTTGGCCCGCACCCAAAAAACGGTAGCGGAGCCCCACAATTCTTCCTACGGATTCGTTGTACGAACCCGAAAACAACTCACGTTCCTCCGAGGATACGGTAAGTCGTTTGTTTTCAACCCTAATTATTAGATTCCGGGGGACGGAAAGATCTACACCCAGATTGGATAGATCGTGCTCTTTTCCACTGAGATAGACGTCATTCAGCATAATTCCAATTTCGGACACACATCCCTGGATAGCAAAAGGGATTACAAGAGCTCCCTTGGTCCCTAAAATGATAATGCCCATGTTTTGGCACACCGCCCATTTTTCCCGATAGGTGTTTTGAACAGTGGATTCCAATAGAAAATCGTCTCCAGATATTTCTGGAAAATCCTCCACCAAATGAAAAGTGGACATAAGGGGATCTTTGTTTTGTGCAATTTCCTCCAGAATTTCGGAAGGCATCTGGAGCTTGTTTTCAAACACATCCGCATTGGAAAGGTATTTGGGGATGGGAGTGTAGTCCACCGTGCCCATCCAACCTTCGGATTTGATAAACAGATCGTGCTGCTTGATCACTTTTCCATCTACCAAAAGTTTGGCCCTAAAGTAACCCGGCCGGTAATATTGTCCGGTGGCTTGCTTTTGCCCCGGATTCAAATCAATGGTCTTGGTGGGATCCCAATACTGCTGAATATGGATGCTGTCGGATTGGATGGAACCCAGGTCCAAATCAAAAACCACAGAGTTGGGGAGCCCCTTGGCAATGGGCTTGCTGGTAAATACAATAGTGGAGGGGTCAATTACCTCGGAAGCCTCACGGGTTCCTTTAAGCGAAAAGAACGAGATAAAAATCACTGTCATTACCGAGGCGCTCAACATGATCACCCCAAGATTGGCACTTACAATTCGGGCTAGGGGATTTTGCTTTTTAATGGAGGTGCGTCCCTTAAAATCGCGCCAGTTTTGGAATCCTGCAAACTGGGCCAAAGTATTCAAGGTTGTTTTACTGGGTGCACTTTGATAATCTATCCGGCCCCACAGCCTTTTTAACGTTACCGGACTAAGGAGCACTTTGGTTTTTTCTTGGATGCGCTCACTCAATTCCACAAAAACATCGTTGTGCCAATTTTCCGAAGCGCCCCACCCCAAATTCTCCTCAATTTGAAGCAAACATTTCCGCACCAATTTATGATCAGGGTACATCCTTTGGTTTTTGGGTAAAGATCACAAAAAAAATGCAGCCTGAACGGGATTGAATCAACTTGAACCAACTTGTTTTTGGATTCCAGCCTTCTTATGGGAGCTTCGTGGAATCAAAAAAACTGAACAGTCATGATCAAAAAATTTATCCTTTCAACAATATGTTTATTTAGTTTGACCCTGGTTTTCGGTCAAGATACCGTTCCCATGGATACCGTCAACTTAAAGATGAACACTTCTTCATACCTCTTTGAAAATTTCAAGGGACAGGAGACCGTGTACTTTAAAGGCGGAACCATTGGAGTAAAAGATGTGTCCTTTTTGAACGGTACAATAGAATACGATATCTATTTGACCGAAGATCGGGGTTTCCCAGGAGTGTACTTTAGAATTGACGGCGATAACGCAGAGCAATTTTATATTCGTCCGCATCAATCTGGAAACCCAGATGCCAACCAAGCCACACCGGTGACCAATGGACTTGCCAATTGGCAGTTTTACTTTGGCCCCAAATATTCCTTTCCCCATAAATACACATTCAATAAATGGACCCATGTCAAGGTTGTTGTCAATGGCCGCCGGGCACAGGTTTTCTTGGACAACGCGGAAACCCCACAGCTTTCTTGGCAATTGTTCCACGAGCCAAAAGCCGGGGGAGTTAGTTTTTCGGGGGGACTTGTACGGGGCTTTCATATTGCCAACATCAAAATAGACCACCAAACCCCAGTAATCGAAAATTTTAATCCAGGAACGCGTAAACCCATTGAAAACGTAATTGAGGAATGGACCGTTTCCAACAAATTTGAAGAAAAGGAGTTGGACAATCTGGATCATATTGATGCCTTACTATCCCGCCTTAAATGGAATAACAAAATCTATGTTGAGGAGGGTGTTGCTGCCAACATAGCCAGGGTCGTTAAGATTGATGGAGATATTCCGGGGAATACGGTTATTGCCAAGTTGACCATTACCTCGGACAAAGACCAAGTTAAACTTTTCGATTTTGGCTACAGCGACAGGGTAGTGGCTTTTTTGAACAACAAACCCATCTATAAGGGGAACAATCGCTTCCGAAGTAGGGATTATAGATATCTGGGAACCATTGGACTTTTTGATGGGATATACCTCAATCTCAAAAAAGGAAAGAACACCCTACTGCTGGCCGTTTCTGAAGATTTTGGGGGATGGCTGGTTACTGGAAGGTTTGCGGATCCAACGGGGGTGCGCATAAAATAAAACACATCAAAAAACGAACAATCCATGAAAACGAAATCATATATACTTACCATTATTTTCACCCTTGCCCTTGTGGTTGCGGGGCAGGCGCAGGACATGCTGGTGGCCACAAAAGTTAGCCCCAAGTCCAGCATAACCCAGCGCATTGGTACTACGGATGTAACCGTGGATTACCATAGTCCCTCAGCCAAAAACAGAAAAATCTTTGGAGGAATAGTACCCTTTAATTTTGTGGTGGATGGGGTGGAATACCCCTGGCGGGCCGGATCTAATCAAAATACCACCATTGAATTCACCCATGATGTGAGCATCCAAGGAAAACCACTCGCCAAAGGGAAGTACGGGCTCCACATTTTTGTCCAGGAAAAGGAATGGACCTTTATCTTTTCCAACAACTCGGAAAATTGGGGGAGTTTTAGCTATAAAAAAGATGAGGATGCCTTGAGATTGGTGGCAAGCCCAACCACAAGCCCCTATCAAGAAAACCTGAGATACGACTTTGTGTCCCTGCAACCGGAAACCGCGGAATTGGAATTGCGATGGTCCACCCTGAAATGCGGAGTGGTAATTGCTGTTGATGTGAATGCCAATGTGCTTGCCGATTTAAAGGCGAAGGAAGAAAAGACCGTGGATGATTATGTCAAAATTGCACAGCTAACCGCATCCTCCGGGCAGGATAAAATTGGTGAAGCCTTGGACTACGTGGAAAAATCGTTCGAATTGGGACCGGAATTCCGTAACCTAATGTTGAAGTCCCAGTTATTGGCCAAACAGGGGAAGCAACAAGAAAGCCAAAAGTTTAAGGAACAAGCGTTGGAGCAGGGGAAGGGCTTCCCTTATTTTTATTACTTTCCGCTTAGTTTTATGTTGTTGGAGAACAATGCAGGTAAAACCTATAAACTTCTGTCGCAAATGCTCCAAGAAAATCCAGAAAATTGGATTGCCAACTTGGCTATGGGGGAATACTACATCAAGGCGGGCGACCAAAAAAAGGCGACTTATCATTTCGGGAAGGCCTATGAGCATGCCGGAGAACGCTCCAAAGACTACACACGTTACATGTACTTGTCCAACAAATTGATTTTGGAAGGGAGTTAAGCTGTCTGAAATTGGAGGGCTTGACCGAAGGCTGACCAAATTTCCTTATTTTCCATTATAAAAAATAAGATGGGCAGTATACGAATTTTGGTGGCGGGAATTGGAGGAGTGGGTGGCTTCTTTGGAGGCCTGCTCGCCAAACAATTTGAAGATAACCCAAAGGTGGAGGTAAGCTTTTTGGCCCGGGGAGCACATCTAAAGAAAATCCAGGAAGCTGGCTTAACGGTTATTGAGGGCGAGGAGCAGTTTGAGGCCGTTCCCAAATTGGCCACGGACAAGGCCAGCGAAATTGGCAAGGTGGATTATATTATGGTCTGCACCAAAAGCTACGACTTGGAACAGACCATAGCACAATTGGCACCTTGTATAGGTTCACATACGGTGATCTTGCCCCTGCTCAATGGGGTGGACTGTAGGGACCGTATCCAAGAATTGGTGCCCAACAACCTGGTTTGCGATGGCTGTGTGTACATTATTGCCAGACTATCGCGCCCTGGGGTGGTGGAGAATTTGGGCAATATTAAAAAGCTGTTCTTTGGGATGGAAGGCGGTTCCGATGCCCGACTATATGCCCTGGATAACCTACTACGAATAGCTGGGGTTGCGGTGACCCTCACTCCACATATTGAAAAGGTGATCTGGGAAAAGTTTGTCTTTATCTCGGTAATGGCCACGGCCACCACCTATTTTAATGCTCCTGTTGGTCCAATACTAGCCGATGCTAATAAGAGAAATATCGTTACCGCTCTGGTAAACGAAGTGGCTCTAGTAGCCGAGGCAAAGGGCATTGCCATTTCCAACAACATGGCCGAACAGGTGTTGGCCAAACTGGAAAGTCTGCCAAGTGCTGCAACATCTTCTTTACATAGTGATTTTGAAAGTAAGAGGAAAAAGAATGAAATTCAATCCTTAATAGGTTATGTTGTTACCGAAGGAAGAAACCAACAAGTCGACACGCCTATTTATGTCCGGTTATTCTCGGAAATTCTTGGTAAAACATCATAAAACAGTTAAACTTGGTTAGCAATATGTTGTAACAAACCTTCCATTTTTTGTGTTACGGAATTGGAAATTATGAGGACTTATAATTCCACATCTTCTTACATTTGGGTTCTAGGTCCCTTTAGAACCAAAAGCAACGACCACCATACCAATGAAGACAACCAAGCTTATACTTTTAGCCGGACTGTGGGTATTTTTCTCCTGCGAACCGAGCGAACCTGAACCAAAAAAATACAATGTACTTTTTATCATCGCTGACGACCTTACCACCACGGCGGTTTCCGCTTATGGCAACGAACGGAACATCACTCCGAACATCGATGCGCTTGCCTCAGAGGGAACCACATACACCAGGGCCTATTGCCAATATCCGGTCTGCGGGCCTTCCAGGGCTTCCTTTTTATCAGGCTATTATCCCAACGCGACCACGACTTATGGATATGTAAGTGGTCGGGAGAACATTGGCGACGATCGGGAAACATGGCCCCAACTTTTTAAGAACAACGGCTACTATACCGCCCGGGTAAGCAAAATCTACCACATGGGCGTTCCCATCGACATTGAATTGGGCTCGGATGGCAAGGATGACCCGGCGTCGTGGACGGAGAAATTCAACAGTCAGGGCCTGGAATGGCAAGCCCCAGGGGACGGTGAGCTTGTACAAGGAAACCCTGATGGTTCCAAACCTATTAGAGGGGGTAATGTGATGACGATAGTAAGGGCAGATGGGGATGATCTATCCCATTCCGATGGAAAAACGGCAGCAAAGGCTTCCGAATTAATCCGGCAACACAAGGATAATCCTTTCTTTCTGGCCGTTGGTTTTGTAAGGCCACACGTACCCTTTGTTGCCCCAAGAGCCGATTTTGAACCTTATCCCTACGAACAAATAGAGCTGCCCCACAACTTTGAGGAAGACTGGGACGATATTCCAAAAAAGGGAATCAACTATGTGACCAGCATTAATGCCCAAATGGATTCCATCCAGAAAAAAAAGGCCATTTCGGCCTACTATGCTTCTGTTTCCTATATGGACAGGCAGGTGGGGAAGGTGCTTAAAACCTTGGAAGAGGAAGGCTTGGAAGATAATACCATCGTTATTTTTACTTCGGACCATGGTTTTCATTTAGGGGAACACGAGTTTTGGATGAAGGTCAGTGTAAAGGAAGAATCGGCCAAGGTGCCCTTGATTGTTAAAGTTCCTGGAAAGAAGCCTGCCGTTTGTAATTCGTTTGTGGAGCTGTTGGATCTATATCCCACAGTTGCCGAGTTGGCCGGTCTACAATATTCCGAGCATCTGCAGGGGAAAAGCTTGACCAAAACCTTGGATGACCCGACGCATAAAGTTCGTGATATGGCGTTTTCCGTCACCCAAAATGGAGAAACCTTTTTGTTGCGTACCGATAAATGGGCCTTTATCCAATATGGAGAGGATGCTTCGGAAGGTATGGAGTTGTTCGATATGCACCAAGACCCCGAACAATTCACCAATTTGGCAAAGTTTCCCGAGTTTTCTCAAGAAGTCAGCTATTTTCAGGATAAATTGAAGCAAAAATTAAAAGAAGTAAGAACCAACGACCTCGAAATAGAGTATACCAAAAAATGATACCAAAAACCACCAAACACCTTCTAGCAATGGTTTTATTGTGGACTGTAATCTCTTGTAAATCAGAAAAAAAAGAGGTTGAAACCCATCAGCAACCCAACATCATATTGATCATGGCCGATGACTTGGGCTTTGAAACCTTGGGGGTGAACGGGAGCAATAGTTATACAACCCCAAAATTGGATAGACTTGCCAGGGAGGGAATGAGGTTTACGCATTGCTATTCCACCCCTTTGTGTACGCCATCCAGGGTACAGCTCATGACGGGCAAGTACAACTTTAGGAATTACATAGGGTTTGGAATGCTGGACCCCAATGAAAAGACTTTCGGGCATTATTTGAAGGAAGAAGGGTATACCACCTTTGTGGCTGGTAAGTGGCAATTGCTGGGAAACGGCCATCAACAGGAATTGGCCGGAAACAGGGTGGGTACCATGCCCAATGCCGCGGGTTTTGATGAATTTTGTTTGTGGCAAGTGGATGAACGGGGCTCCCGCTATAAGGACCCTTTGTTGAGCACAAGCAAAAAAGGCATTCAGGAGTACCCGGGAAGGTTTGGTCCGGATATATTTGTGGATGAAATCAATGCGTTTATGAGATCCAACAAGGACCAGCCCTTTTTTGTGTATTATCCCATGGTGCTAACGCATGACCCCTTTGTGCCAACCCCGGAAAATCCCGAATTCATGGATTTTGATGCCAATTCCAAAACCAACGACCCCAAATACTTTGGGGAAATGGTACAGTATATGGACAGACTTCTCGGCCGCTTAGTGGCAGAGGTGGAAACGCTCGGAATCCGGGAGAACACTTTAATAATGTTCGTGGGGGATAATGGCACGGACAGGGATGTCACTTCAGTGATTAATAATGAATCCCTAAAAGGCCACAAGGGATACACCACCAATGCCGGGACGCATGTACCTTTTATTGCCAGTTGGCCAGGCCACATTAAATCAGGAAGTATCAACGACAATTTGATAGATTTCACGGATTTCCTTCCCACATTAATGGAGACGGCCGCACAGAAGAAGTTAGGCCAGGATGTAACGGACGGCTTGAGTTTTTATCCACAATTGGTAGGGGAGGACTATACCCCAAGGGATTGGATTTTTTGCCATTATGCACCGAATTGGGGGAAATTTGAAAACAAAAGGTATGTACAGGACAAGTCCTGGAAACTTTATGAAAGTGGTGCGCTTTATGATTTGAGCAGCGATGGCCTGGAACAGCAGCCATTGGTCTTAGAAGAACAACCACCCCATGTGAAGGAAAGGGTGGAAACGTTTAAAAAGGTATTGGCCGAGTACAGATAACGACAAAAATCGGATATTGTATTTAATCAATAAAGCCTATTCCTTAATTTCGAATGTACGCAGCAATCCTTTGGCCGTCGGATTTGGGACTTCGGAGATAAGCACATATTTTCCAGGATCCAACTGAACGGTAAAAAATCCGGTACGGCCTGCGGGCATATCGTTTACCCCACCCAAAAAGGTGAGTCCTTCGGGAGCCGGTTCCATCAGTCCGGTAGGCGTGGCCCAATTCATCCAGTTTTCCAGTTCTTCCATACTGGCATCCTCGCTTAGTTTTACCAGATTTATGTCGTGTCCAACAAAATTTTCATGCACAATCTGATCCACAAAGTGTACAGCAAAGGTTTGAAGTCCACCCACAATGGAATCCTTGGTGAAAATTCCATTGGAACTGGAGACGCTAAGATTAATATTGGCCTTTAATTCCTGATTCCCCGATTTTTGTTCCGAAACCACCAAATCCTTGGTCATTCCCATGGAAGTATGGAAGATGCCATTGCTCATTTTCACGTAGCACTCAAGTATATAGTTGCCCGGTTCGAGATATAATGTGGTTTCTCCGGATACCCCAGGAGACAATAATCCGGTGCCGCCCAAAAAAACAACCTCTCCAAACCATTCGGGCAATTGGCCAAAAGCTTCCATAGCCTCGTCCATTTTGCCCTCGTTGATAAGTTTCATTCCAGCATCGAAAATGGGGCCGATTACCTTCTCGGCATCTTCCGAGGTTTTTCCAGGGGGGTACTTGTCAACCAGAAAAAAATGGGTCTGGGGGGATTTATTGATATATCGAAACGTGTTCCAACCAGAAGGTATGGTATCGACCATCTGAAAATCCATTTTCTCGGAGACAATCTCGATTACTTTGCTATTCGCTTCCTCTGATTCGGAAACTTGCTTCTTGTCCGTTTTACAAGATTGCATGGAAAGCATCGCTCCCAAAAAGAACATTAGTATGGGGCTGGCGTAAGTTCCTATGAAGTTTTTTGTGGTTTTCATGATAAGGATTATTAAGCATTCCCCACCAGCAACGGTGACGAATATCCATTTAAAAACTTGAAGGGGAACTACGAATGGTCAGCAATGTAAGTTAAGAAAAAATAACGAATAACACGCTTACTTTTAACAAGTTACAAGCTGTCAAAAATCAAATTAGATACCAAGCATGGGTAAATGCTTGACCTTATGATAGGTTAGTGCAGCTTTTATGCAGGCTTTTAATTCTTCTTTGGGTAATTCGCTTTCCAAGGGTAGAATAATGGCCCGATTGCTTTCATAGCCCAATTGATTATTGAAAATGGATTTGAAAGTGGACACCAAACGACTGGAGCATTGAAAATAGAATGCATATTGGTCAGGGGCTTTGGGTTTCCAGTCCATCCGTAAGGTACTGCCTTGTGGAGTCACAAAACTGGGTTCTCCCCATTTAAGGGTCTCTTCCAATTTGGTAATGGTTGCTATTTCGTTGGCTGTTTCCAACACCAAGTTCCTAAGTCCTTCCATTTTTTGTCGTATCCCTTCGGGATAAGCAGACAATTTGGCTTCAAATTCTGGCTGGGTGGTGACTTTTAGTTTTGTCATATTCAAATCTAATTGAATTTATTGGAAGCCTATATCTATCCCAACATTAATGACTTCAGGCAACCTTATCACGTTTTTTTGAGTCTTCCAAATAGAACCAATTCCAATCAACATGGTCAAAAGGCTGCATTATATTGACTGGCTTCGCGTCATCGCATTTGGCACCCTCATTCTTTTTCATTGTGCCGTGCCCTTTGTGGAACATTATACCTGGGAAATCAACAACAAAGAAACTTCCCCCTGGATTACGCGTGTTATTTGGTGGCTGCACCAATGGCGCTTGCCCTTGCTGTTTTTTATCGCAGGGGTGGGAGTACGCTTCTCTTTAAGAAAAAGATCTATTCCTGCTTTTGTCGGAGAACGTTTTGTTCGATTGTTCATACCATTGGCCTTTGCCATTTTTTTTATCACTCCTTTCCAAGTTTATTTTGAATGGTTACAAAAGGGGAGAATAAAAGAGGGGTTCCAGGATTTCTACCCCATGGTTTATGAAATAGTGCCCTACCCCGATGGGGCTTTTACTTGGAGCCATATGTGGTTTGTCGCCTATCTATTTGTCTTTACAATCCTGTTGCTTCCCATTTTTTCCATGTCCAAGGTGAAATGGTTTGATCGTCTGAAACCTTTTTTCAATGCACTTTTTAGAAGTCCAATTTCCCATTTGGCATTAGCTCTACCATTTGTTCAGTATTATTTTCTCTTATATATCGATTGGCCAGAGCAAGGCAGCCTTATAAACGATTGGTATGTATTTGTTTCATCCATAACTTTTTACATATTCGGTTTCGTATTGGGGAATCTGGAAACATTCTGGCCGACCTGCTTAACTTACCGAAAGTTTTTTGCACGGATAGCTCTTGTGTTGGCCTTGGTTCTTATTTGGCAATATTTCTGGAACTGGGAAGTCAACAAACCCCAAGAGCAGGAACAGATATACGTATTTGGTTTGTTGAACGGCTTTCATATTTGGACCATTATTCTGGCTTGCATTGGATATACAATGAAGTACCTGAATTTTGAGAACAAGTATTTGAGTTATTTAAATACTGCAGTCTATCCTTTTTATATCATGCACCAAGCCGTGATTGTTGCGAGCGGGTATTATATACTGCAATTGGAATTGCCTATAGCTGTCAAATTAATGCTGTTGATCGTGATTTGCTTGGGTGCTATATGGGTGTTGTACCATTTTATCATTCGTAACACCATTTTAACTCGTGTATTGTTTGGAATGAAATGGAAGAAAAAGAATGCAAAAATTCCTATTCCTTGATGGTTTTGATATAATGAACTAAGACATCTTCCTTTCGGAACCCGATTTTTTCGTGAAACTGTTGGGCGTCCTTGTTCCAAAGCCAAGTGTCCGAACCCATTTCGGTACATCCCTTTTCTTTGGCCCAAACCTCTGCCTGGTCAAAAAGTTTCCGTGCCAAACCATGTTTGCGATAAGGTTCCTTCACATAGATCATATCCACATAACCCACAGGAGATGTTGTAGATCCTTCAACATAGTCAACCCTCAGGGAAGTGCTTACAAATCCAACAGCGGCCCCCGCCTCCTTCGCCATAAATGTCTGTTGGTTGGATTTTTCCAGAATGGTCTTTAAGCCTCTTTCCACTTCATCTGCGGGGTAGTCTTTAAATAGCCGCAAAGCCATTTCTTTCCAATCTGGAAAGTCGGGTGCTGTATATGGGACAATGGTGAGTTGTTTCATCTATCTGCAAAATTAGGTATCCGGATGTAAAAATATTAGGTTTTATCTAGGTTTACCACAATTTTACCATGGTGCTTTCCTGTACCAAAATACTGTACCAATCGCGGGAGTTCTTCAAAGGGATGAGGGCCATCAATGGGACATTTGAGCATGCCTTGTAACCATAAGGTTGAAACCTTTTCCAGTCCCAAATTGGGTTTCAAAGCTAAAATCTGAAACCGCTTCCCGGTAATTAGGGAGGCCAATCTTCCCCAAATTGCAAGGGATAGCAGACTACCTACTTTTCCGCCCACAGTGATGTAGTTTCCTTTGGGAGCAAGCGAACGCACCAATGTAAAAGCGGAACGGGTACTCTTGCAATCCAGAATGTGGTCATATTGAATCTTGTTTTTGGTGAAGTCACTTTTTGAATAATCGATTACATGGTCAAAACCCAGGGCAAGCATTTGCTCCAACTTCCTTTCGGAATCTACCCCGGTGACCTCGCAATCCTTAAGCTTGGCCAATTGCAGTGCAAAGGAACCCACTCCGCCACCGCCGCCATTGATCAGTACCTTTTGCCCTTTTTGCAGCACTACCTTATCCCAGGCTTGTAGGGCCAAAAGGGAGGCGTGGGGGAGGGCAGCGGCATCAATTAAATCCAAACCTTCTGGAATCTTCCGTACGGCCTTTTCGTTAACACAAAGGTGTGTTGCAAAGGTCCCAAACCCATGATCGGAAATGTCACCAAAGACTTTGTCCCCAATTTTAAGGTCTTTTACCTGGCTTCCCACTTGGGTAACTATTCCAGCCAATTCCATTCCCGGAATGTTCTTTTTGGGTTTGAACAAACCAAACATTAGGCGATATAAAAAAGGCTTACCGGTGACCATGGCCCAATCGTAATCGTTGACCGTGGTGGCTTTTATGCTGATTTGCACCTCCTTTTCTTTGGGCAAAGGTGTAGGGAATTCCTGAAGTTGGAGTACTTCTTCAGGATGACCATAAGACGTTTGGAATATAGCTTTCACGCTGTACGAAGATCAGAAATTTTATTCCAATCTAAAAAACTACTGCGAGAGGCAGAATAACAAAGTCGTATTATTTGAGATTGCTATCGACTATCTCAAAACTAAAGGAAGCCCTACCACCAGTTGCGGTCCAAAAATTAAAGAGACTTCCCCAAGAACCATCGGGGTCCCCTTCTTTTGCAAAATTCTCCAAGTTGGCATTTAGGGTGTCCAATTTATCTTGCGGTACCGATTCTGTAGAAAGTACCACCACGAGGGCCTTAAATGCTGTTTGAGCATTACCGAAGGAAGGAATCCGATTGCCATGCTCCGCAATAATATTTGCCGCTGTATAAGTTGTTAGTGCATCCGCAGTAAAAACACCAAACTCACCTGTTGAAGCAGGGTTTTCAGCCACAATGACCGGCTCCAAATCATCAGCATCAATAAGTCCCATCGCATAAAGTTCCAAATTGGCATAGGGTACGGAGTTTCCACCATTGGCCACAGCGCCAAAACCAACTTCGCCGTCGACACTTCCCCGATATCGGCCACCGCCTAGATCTTCAATTTCCTCAAAGCCACCCAACTGGCCTCCAACGCTGGAATACCCCCAATGTCCTCCCGCAGCAGTAGGGATGATGCCATGATTGGTCCAATAATGCTGGATTTCATGCAAGAAAGGTCCATTTCTAATATACTCGGCACGGGGCATATGGATGACGGTCTTTAATTTTCCCAAGGATCCAAAGGAAGCGGTATTGTCCCAAATACTTCTCCCAAGTCCCTCTATATCGTTTTGTGCAGGTGTCGATAGGCCATAGTACAGGTTATCAGGTTGTGAATCCTCCACATTTAGGATAATGATAAAATCAAAGTCATCATTGAAATATTCATAGACTTTGTTGGTTACCATTCGCATATCGCCCTCATCCTCCAAGAATTTATTGTATTCACTTTCGGAAAGGATCAAATTGGTGAATTGGTGTGATTCATCTATGGTAAAACCATCTTCCAAGATCAAGGAAGAAGGAGCTTCAGGCTCCTCGGTATTGTCCGAGTCATCTGGATCGTCGGTATTTTCATTGTCCTCACCGTTGGTATCGGTCATCTCATTTTCCGATTCCGTGTCGGGCGTCACTTCCTCAGTACTGCATGAAAGCACTACAATTGAAAGCAAAAGACAAAAGGCAAACGCGAGGTAAGATTTAGGGTTGCTCATAGGTGTTCATTTGTTTATAGCAACGAAATCCTTTCATCCATATTTTAAACAAATGCAAGATCTCGATGAAATGCGGTGCCCATTTGCAATATCCCCAATCTAATTATCTTTGAACAAATCTTTATTGAATGACGAATGCACCGAATTGGCAGACAGCCATCGAATTTGAAGATATCACTTATAAAAAGTGCGATGGCGTGGCTCGCATTGCCTTTAATCGCCCTAACATACGTAATGCCTTTAGACCCAAAACTACCAGCGAATTGTATAGGGCTTTTTATGATGCCCAGGAGGACACTTCCATTGGCGTAGTTCTGTTGTCGGCGGAAGGACCTTCCACCAAAGATGGCAAGTGGGCTTTCTGCAGCGGTGGTGATCAAAAGGCTAGGGGACACCAAGGTTATGTAGGGGATGATGGTTACCATCGATTGAATATTCTCGAGGTTCAGCGGTTGATTCGGTTTATGCCCAAAGTTGTGATTGCCGTGGTTCCCGGATGGGCTGTTGGGGGCGGACATAGTCTTCATGTGGTTTGCGATATGACCCTTGCCAGTAAGGAACATGCCATTTTTAAACAAACCGATGCCGATGTGACCAGTTTTGATGGGGGATACGGTTCTGCCTATCTGGCGAAAATGGTCGGACAAAAGAAGGCGAGGGAGATTTTCTTTTTGGGACGTAACTACTCTGCCCAGGAAGCTTACGAAATGGGAATGGTAAATGCTGTGGTCCCGCACGACGAACTCGAAGCAACTGCATATCAGTGGGCCCAGGAAGTACTGGCGAAATCCCCGACTTCCATTAAAATGCTAAAGTTTGCCATGAATCTAACCGACGACGGAATGGTAGGTCAGCAAGTCTTTGCGGGCGAAGCCACCCGATTGGCCTATATGACCGAGGAGGCCAAGGAAGGCAGAAACGCATTTCTCGAAAAACGGAAACCCAATTTTGGCAAGAATAATTGGATTCCGTGATACAGTTATCAATGTCCAATGTCCAATGATCAATGTGCAATGATTATTGTTGATTTCTAAATTGCTTTATTGGGGAGGCACACCTGTGAAGATTGGTGCAAAAAGTTTGGAACTGGCCTAAACTAAAAAGAGCCTTGCCACTTGGGTCAAGACTCTTTTACGAGAACACTATATGAAAATGAAAAAATTTACTTTCTTAATTAATACATGGTAAATGTACCACCAGTGTTCCCGTAAATGAAATTATTGTTGTGAAGTACGCTTTTGTTGTGGTTTGCCGTCTTTTTTGGGATATCTGCTCGATTTAAGGTACACTTTTCACGACAGCGGACAGGAATCCATTCACATCAAATTCAGGCTCTTCGGCCAATCCTGTGCGCACAACCACCAAATCCTTGGAAGGAATCACGAACACATACTGCCCTTGATAGCCATTGCAGGAAAACAGATCCTTGGGTACATCCGGGTATTTGCCCCCAGCGTTTAACCAAAAATGTGCCCCGTATTGTTCTTCGGAATCTTCAGTCGGGGTAACAATGTAATCCACCCAGGCTTCGTTAAAAATGCGTTCACCGTTCCACATGCCCCTATCTAGATATAGTTGCCCAAATCGACCCCAATCCCTGGTACTTGCCCACGAATAGGAGGAGCCTACGTAGTTACCTGCAATATCTGCCTCCAGAACCATGGAGTGCATCCCAATTTTGTCGATAAACGAGGTGTACGGGAAATCCAGGTATTCTTGATGTGATCTAAACTGTTGGCGTAAAATTCCGGATAGCAGGTTGGAAGTCCCAGAGGAGTAGTTCCAAATTTCTGTGGGTTGTGCCACCAAAGGTTTCTCCCGTTGCAAGGAGGTCATATCACTTTCAAGAAACAACATACGGGTTACATCCGAAATTTTGGAATAATCCTCATCCCATTCCAAACCACTTTGCATGCGCAAAAGGTGGTTCAGGGTTATTTGTTTTCGCTCATCATTTTCCCATTCAGTGATCGGTGCCGGCCAATTCACATCCACTTTTCCTTGATGTTCCAATACCCCATAGCAAGTCGCCATCACACTTTTGGTCATGGACCAACCTAAAATGGGGGTGTCTTTGTCAAATCCATCAACATATTTTTCCGCAATCAAATGTCCTTTATACAGGATCAATAGAGTTCTTGTTTTCTGGATTTCGGCATTTCCAAAAGCCATGGCCATGGCCTTATCAAGTTGGTCTTGGTTTACTTCGGAAAGAATCGTGTCACTTGGTGCAGCCTGCCCATAAGGATATGGAATGGTATCCTTGGTAATTGTGCGATTGGGTTTAAGCTTAAAACTTTCTGAGTCGTAATCATCATTGACAAGCACCGTTCCCAATCCTTGTCGATACACTGCGGTGCGTTCCATTAGCCCATAAACGGTTGAAGAAGCTGATTTTTCTTGCTGGTCGACCTCGGTATCTGCCAATTCAATTAGCGGAACATTATTGTCGTTTTGTGTGATGGAAGCCGCGGCACGTTCTGCCACAAATACCCCGGAAGCCATATTCTTTGAAGCATAGCCGGAAATGATGGTGAGTTTCGGGTAATTGAGATAGATGACCACTCCAATAATCAAGAGTAGTAATAGTAAGATGCGTTTAAGTAGTTTCATGGAATAAGATTTATCGTAATTTAAGGGTACTAAATATAAACATTTAGCTATGTCCAACATAGGAATGATCATAGAAGAACGCAGTCGTGATATTGGCGACTTTTTGGTAGGTAGACTAATTCCCTTCCGAAAAAAGAGAATGATAGGCCCCTTTATTTTTATAGATCATATGGGGCCAACAACCTTAGGCCCAACCAAGTATATGGATGTAGATCAACATCCGCATATAGGGCTTTCCACTTTGACTTACCTCTTCGAAGGAGAAGTTATGCATCGGGACAGTTTAGGGACGGAACAGTTGATCAAACCAGGTTCTGTAAATTGGATGACGGCCGGTAGCGGGGTTTCCCATACCGAAAGAACCCCGGATAGTTTGCGAAATGGAAAAATGTTTCGGGCCCAAGGGTACCAGATTTGGGTGGCCTTACCTAAAAATTTGGAAGAGATGGACCCTTCGTTTCATCACACCCCTGCTGAAGAATTGCCTAGGTGGGTGGAAAACGGTGCCCAATTTACCTTGGTTGCCGGTGAGGGGTATGGGAAAAAGTCCCCGGTTCCAACCTATTCCCCACTTTTTATGGTGGAAATAATATCCGAAGAGGAATTTCAGCTTGAAGTGAATGGCAAGCTTAAAGGAGAGATTGGCATTTGTATCGATAAGGGAAGTATTGAAGCTTGTGGGGAACATGTTGAAAAGGGAAATATCGTGGTGAGCAAGGTGGAAGATACTTGTAACATCCAAGTTAATGCAGGTTCGCATCTATTATTGTTCGGTGGGGAGCCGTTTCCGGAGGATCGTCATATTTACTGGAATTTTGTGTCTTCGAAGAAGGAAAAGATTGAAAAGGCTAAAACCAAGTGGGCGGATAAAACCTTTCCCATGATGGAAAATGACAACACCTACGTTCCGCTTCCGCCGCAAAGATTTTAGGATTATGTACTTTAGTTAGGCCGTTATATGGAATCCCTCGGAAAAATATGGTTATGTATGTGTGCTTTGGCGGCTTGTGCCCAACCCCAACCACCGGAAGTTTCCCAGCCCAAATATGAATGGATTGCCCTGGAGGTCACGGCTTCCGCCTACAATTCAGTTCCTTGGCAAACCAAGAAAGAGCACCCCAATATAGCTGCCTGGGGCGATACCCTCAAGCCTGGGATGAAGACTATAGCGGTTTCAAGGGATTTGTTGAAAATGGGACTTAGTCACAATACCAAAGTACTAATCGATACATTTCCGGATACCTTTTATGTAAAGGACAAAATGAACCGCAGATGGAAAAACCGAATTGATATTTACATGGGGAACGACATCAAACAAGCTAGGGAATGGGGCAAACGACAATTGCAAATCTGCTATCCCGTACCCATAGATTCATCACTTACAAATAACTAACACACTATGAAAAAAATCTCATGGATATTCTTTTCAACCCTTTTCATCTGCTCTTGCTCTGTTCAAAAAGAAATTGTGGACAAACCCATTGTATTTGACGCACAGCGTTTCGGGCTTACCATGGAATATCTTTCCCAGAGGTACAATCTAAATTGGGAAACTCCCCAAATCACTCCGAAAATAATTGTGTTGCATTGGACGGCAATCCCTGACTTGAAAAAATCCTTCGAAGCTTTTGAAAAGCCCACCTTACCAGATTGGCGCCCGGATATTAAAGGTGTAAGCGGACTTAACGTCTCAGCGCATTTTTTGGTAGATCAAGACGGAACCATTTATAGGTTAATGGACGAAACCACCATGGCCCGGCATGTAATTGGTCTTAACCATTGCGCTATTGGAATTGAAAATGTCGGGGGTACCAAGGAGACTCCCTTGACCAGGGCGCAGCTAAAAGCAAATATTTTTCTTGTGGATTATTTGGCCTCCAAATACAATATCGAATATGTTATTGGTCACCAGGAGTATACCCAATTTGAAGGGCATCCACTTTGGTTGGAGGTTGATGATGGTTATCGGACCAAAAAGACAGACCCAGGAATGGATTTCATGAATAAAGTGCGAAAGGCCACAAAAAAATTTAATTTTAAGCCCGTACCTACAAATCAATAATATGCAGCATACAGTCACCGCTCTTTTTTTTGGCCTCTTGTTCTCCACCTGTTTGGCCCAGGAAACCCTTACCACAAAACTCTATGGTACCTATGGGACCTATAAAGAAACTTCTTTGGAAAAAAGAAGGATCAAACACCATCAAATACAACCTTTGATTCAAAAATTCGATGCCAACCCGAAATTTGAAGTTCGTAAGGTAGGGGAGTCCATTGAGGGTCGGGACCTGCATCTTATTAGTATAGGCTCAGGGGAACAAAATATTTTTCTTTGGTCACAGATGCATGGGGACGAACCCACTGCAACCCAGGCCGTTTTCGATATTCTTAATTTTTTGGATGCCCCAGAATTTGAAAACGAAAAACAGGAAATCCTATCCAAGCTAAAATTGCATTTCCTGCCCATGTTGAATCCCGATGGGGCAGAAGTGTACCAACGTAGAAATGCACTTGGGATTGACATTAATAGGGATGCCCTACGTTTGCAATCCCCAGAAGGAAGGGTTTTAAAACGGATCAGGGACAGTCTGGATGCCAAATTTGGTTTCAATCTACATGACCAGAGCACATACTATAATGCCGAGCTAACGAATAAGCCCGCAACAATTTCCTATTTGGCAACGGCATACAACTATGAAAAGGACATCAATGAGGTGCGTTCCAATGCCATGAAAGTGATTGTGTTCATGAACAATATCATCCAGAACTATGCGCCAGGACAAGTGGGGCGCTATAGTGATGACTTTGAACCCCGTGCTTTTGGGGACAATATTGCCAAATGGGGAACAAGTCTTATTCTAATTGAATCCGGTGGGTATGCCAACGATAGAGAAAAGCAGGAAATTAGGAAGTTGAACTATGTTTCCATTCTTTCCGCCCTGTATACAATCGCCATGGAGAATTACAAGGATATTCCCATTGCCGATTATGAAAAGATACCCAAAAACGACCGCAAGCTCTTCGATCTAAAAATTGAAAACGTGACCTATAATCTTTTGGGACGGGACTATATTTTGGATTTGGGGATTCTTCGCCAAGAAGTGGACTTGGAAGGGCATGAAGATTTCTATTTCAAAAGTATCATTATTGACCAAGGGGATTTGTCTACCTATTACGGTTATGAAACCTTCGATGCATCCGGGTACACCGTGGTCGCACCCAACGTGTTTCAAGGGGAAACCAAGAATCTTGGTGGCACAACGGGAGCACTAAAAAATGGAGTTGCCTATCTATCTTCGCAGAATTTGGCTCCTGGGGCTTTTTCGAATGAACCCTTAAACCAGATTCAGCTTGGGTACCAGCTCCCGGATTTTAAACTGGCAGTGGGGCAAAACCCAACCTTCTTTTTGGCAAAGGAGGGGGCAATTACCCATGCCGTTATCAATGGGTTTTTACTGGATTTATCAAAGCCTGTAGCAGGCCAAAAATTTGGAAACGCCTTGATCTACCGTTAATATCCAAATTGGATATTCATTTCGGTTCCATACCGGAGCAATACGATCAGCATAATGAATAGTGTGCAGACGATCGAAGCGAACAGGGAAAGAACCATCCCTTTGAACCCTCTTGAAAATGGGCCTATCGCGCTATTTTTGATTATTTCTTTTACTACATCCATGACATTGAGTTTGAGTTGAACTTTTTTTACATAGTTATTGGGATGCAATTAGTTGTTGTCTGTATAAATAGAACAACTGTTGGTCTAAAAACCCTACTTTGGGTACAATGACCGCATTGAAATTCCTACCTTGAATGCTTCAAAAACAAGACAAATAAGAATAAAATGAAAAAATGTAGCTTGATTTTAGTGCTTCTGGCAATCGTTCAATTGGGAAATGCCCAGGAAACCAGCCTTTTTAATGGCAAAAACCTAGATGGATGGATCAATCACGGGGAAGAAAAATGGTACGTTGAAGATGGCCTTTTGGTTTGTGAGAGTGGCCCTAAAGCACTATACGGTTATTTAAGTACCGATAAAAACTACAAGAATTTTGAGCTAACCCTTGAGTTTAAACAAGAAAATAATGGTAATAGCGGAGTCTTTATCCGGTCTACTTTTGAGGGCACAAAGGTTTCGGGCTGGCAGGTAGAGGTTGCTCCTCCCAATAAGCATACCGGTGGTATTTACGAATCTTATGGTCGCGGTTGGTTGATAAAGCCTGCACCCGAAAAAGAAGATGCCCTAAAAATGGGGGAGTGGAATACCTTGAAAATTTTAGCTGATGGCCCTACCATTACCTCTTGGCTAAACGGGGTGCAAATGGTTCAGATCACCGATGACAAAATAGGCGCCGGTGAAGGTGCTATAGCCCTACAGATTCACGATGGGGGCGGAATCAAGGTAAAATGGAGAAATATTAAAGTAAAACCTTTGGACTAAGGCCTTAGGATTTACTCATACTGAGTTGGCTTAACCAAGGTGATCTGCAGTTTTCGGAATTCTACCGGGCCGTGGTCACCTTGGATCATTATGGGACCTGGTTGCCACTCCCTACTATCCAGTGCGCCACCCGTTATTCCTGGGATGGTCTGATCACTGATCACCGTTTTTCCGTTGGCAACAATGGTCACTCTTCTTCCAATGAGGGTGATTTCATAGGTCTGCCATTCGTTTGCAGGTTTTGCTGCATTTTCGTTTGGCTCTATAAACCCGTAGATTCCTCCAAAATAGATGTCCGAAGGCTCAAGTCCAATATTGTCTGCAATCTGTACTTCGTATCTTCCACGTAAATAGATGCCGCTGTTGCTTCCCTCAGGATATCGAAATTCTGCCTTCAATTTAAAATCCAGAAATTTCTCGTCACTTATCAAATTAGCCCCCGATTTTGGGCTTGTAAGTATCCCATCTTTTATTACCCACTGGTTTTTCCCATCCGTATGCCATCCCTTAAGATCTTTTCCGTTAAAAAGGTCGATGGGTTCATCCCAATCTGGATTGGCATTATAAGGTAGGGGTGGGGATTTGGCACCGGTCCACTGGTGTACAGATCCATCGGTATAGGTCATGGTCCCACTAAGGGAATTCCCAGAAAGTTTCCCTTCAATTTTCATGTCCTGTCCTTCCGGTTCCCATTGTCTCGGAATACTAAAGGAAAAACCATCGTCGGTTACTTGGATTTCCGAAATGGGTCGGGCACTACCGTTATAGGAAACATAGCGACCAATAAGCGTTGCAACTCCTGATTTTCTGACTTCCAGCCAAGAGGGCACCGTTTTTCCATTGAATTCCACTTCCAAATCCCATCGGCCTTCCAGAGGGTTTGCTTGTTGTGAAAATGCGAATGATGTAATGAATAGAACAATACCTAGGCCTATATACCTTTTGAGGGTGAAAATCATGGTGTAAAAATTTAATTGCTGCGAAAGATACAGATAAATCAGAATTTGGAAACAGGGAGCTTTTTAAAAAGATTATTCACATCCCCCTGTAAACCCAGTGGCACTAAATTCGGTCTGTACGGCACCTTGAAGCCCTCCATGGGTTAGCTGGATGACCAAGTTGTTGTCACCACTTCCATCCCGTTTTGGGGTACAGTATTCAAATAGGTAGTAGCTATTGGCCTGTTCCGATACCCGCTGGGAAATTTGGTTAAAGGTAGTTTCAAGTTCTTCCTTGTTCCCGGCGAATACGCTGGCGGTCCTTCCTATATCGGCCAATACATCAGCATCTATTTCTGCACCAAGACCAATGGTAAAGAAAGCAATATTTCGGTCCGCATCCGTCACGGCTTTTAATGCAGCTTCTTCTGTATATCTGGAGGCCTGATCTGTGCCATCGGTAAACAATACTATGGAGGCCGCTCCAATGATTCCATTTTCATTGTTGGCGCTTATCAGATCATCTGCTTTTTCTGTCACTTTGATAACGGCGCCATAAAGATCTGTCGAAGGGTCGTTGCTAATATCTGCCGTAATCCCATCAATCGAAGCTACCAATTCTGAAGAAGAGGAAGTGGGTTCGTTCAACAGATGCAATTCGTCCTCACCGTCAAACCAATAGATTGCCATTTTAAAAGATTCGGTTTCTGGGCTGGGCATCACATTATTGATAAAGCTCGTAGAGGCCGATTTAAGTTCATCCAAACTATTCTCTAGAACGCTGTTGCTCAAGTCCAAGACCAGTAAAGTGTTGTTATTGAACACTTGGGAGTTGGGGGAGATTCGCGCCAAGGATTCGGAGGAGGATATGGTATTGAAACAATCATCGTTCCTGCCCTGTTCGTAAATGGTGAACTGACTTGCCGTCAAACCCGAGATTGGATTTCCCAATAAATCGGATACTCTAAAAAGAATGGAAACCTTTCCCGGTAAGCTGATAAACTGATTTTGTATGGAGAGCAGCAATTCGTTGTCCTCAAAACCCAAACAATCATCAGGTTCTTTTCCTTGGCCAAGTTCCCCATGGTTGATATCGAAGCTAACATCGTCATCGGCATTGCCACAGGATACAAGAAGAATAGCAAATAAAAAAGAGAGGTATTTGAATGCAATTTTCATTTTCAAAAAGTTTGAGGTTCTGTTTGCTAAACGCATAAATAAGTTGAAAAGTATTCCCCATTTTCAGTTAAGCATTAAAGAAAAGTTAAAAACTAGGGGCCCTTGTTAAAAAAAGGTCAATCCAACCATTTTTTGGTAACTTCATCAGAAATCTTTCTGAATCAATCAATTCAATAACAACTATGCCAACGTATCAAATTAAAGTAAATGGAGAGTCCAAAACGGTCGATGTTGCCGAGGACACTCCGGTATTGTGGGTGCTTAGGGACCATTTAGACCTAGTAGGCACCAAATATGGATGTGGAATTGGACAATGTGGTGCTTGCACGGTACACGTGGATGGGACTGCAATGCGAAGCTGTTCCCTCACCCTTGCCCAAATAGATGGTAAGTCCATTACCACCATTGAAGGCCTGTCCGAAGACGGTATGCACCCTGTGCAACAGGCATGGAAAGAGGTGGATGTTCCACAATGTGGATATTGCCAAGCCGGTCAAATTATGACGGCCAGCGCTTTCTTGGAGAACAATCCGAATCCGACCGAGGAGGAAGTGAAAAATGCCATGCACGGAAACATATGTCGCTGTGCATCCTATACCCGAATCAAAAAAGCTGTAATGACCGCAGCGGACAACATGGGTTGATTCCAACTTAAACCACACCTCTAAAAACAACAAAATGTCATCAAATTCAACAATAACATTTAGTAGAAGGGCTTTTATGCGTACCTCCTCCCTTGCAGGGGGTGGGATGCTTATTGGCTTTAACCTGTTTCAAGCCTGCAAACCAAAGGCCGAACCTCCTGTAGATCTTTCACAGTTAAATTATAACGACTTCAATGCCTTTATAAAAATTGCGGACAATGGGGCCGTGACCATTTTTTCGCCCAATCCAGAAATTGGACAGGGAGTGAAGACATCGATGCCCATGATCATTGCCGAAGAGCTTGATGTGGCCTGGAAGGACGTCTATGTGGAACAGGGCAAATTAGATAATGAAAATTTTCAACGACAGGTGGCCGGCGGAAGCCAGTCCATTCGATTTGGATGGGATGCCCTAAGGCAGACCGGTGCTACGGCAAAACAAATGTTGGTAAGTGCAGCTGCGGCCCGGTGGGGTGTAGACCCCTCGGAATGTACGGTAAGTGAGGGAGTGATCACCAATGCCGCGGGGGAGACCTTGGGCTATGGCGATGTGGTCAACGAAGCCGCTTTGCTGGAAGTACCAGAAGATGTAAAACTGAAAGACCCAAAAGATTACAAGATCATGGGTAAAAGTGCGGTGAATGTGGATATTGACAAGATTACCTCTGGGAAGCCGCTTTTTGGATTGGATTATAAAACCGATGGAATGGTCTATGCCGCGTTGGTAAGACCTCCGGCCTTTGGCCAAAAATTGGTTTCCTATGATGATACCGAGGCCCGTAACATGCCTGGAGTGATTGATGTAGTTAAGATTGGCGAGAAGGTCAGGGCCCTTTTGGCAGAAGACCCAGGTTTTGGAAGTAAAATTTCCTCCAGTGACAAGGTGGCTGTGATTGCTGAAACTACCTGGCAAGCCTTTAAGGCCAAGGAGGCCATAAAAGCAGTTTGGGAAGAAGATACTTCTGTGGAAAGTACTGAGGGTCACGATAAAAAACTCACTGCCCTTTTGGATGGTAAGGAGTTCAATACCATGCGTTCCGATGGGAATATTAAAAAAGCTTTTGCAGAGGCAGACGAGGTGCTTGAGCGGACTTATGAGTCGCCATTTTTGCCCCACAACTGTTTGGAGCCCATGAATTTTTATGCCGAGGTGACCGATGAAAAGGTTCATTTGGTTGGGCCTATCCAAACCCCGGCCTGGAAGGCAGGATTAGTGGCCAAAATGCTGGGCAGGGACGAAAAGGATATCGTTTTGGAAATGACCCGAATGGGAGGGGGTTTCGGAAGGCGCTTGTTCGGGGACTTTGTAATTGAGGCTGCCGAGGTTGCTGATGTTATCAGAAAACCGGTAAAGGTGGTTTTCACCCGGGAAGACGACATGGGCATAGGAGTTTACCGACCAGCCATTAAGTATCGAATAAAGGCGGGAATCAAGGATGGAAAGATAACGGCATACCATTTAAAAGAAGCCGCCATCAATGATGGGATGTATGGCCTTATCCCCAATTTTTTCCCTGCAGGGGCTATAGAAAATTATCAGGTTGACTCTGCTTCCTACAATAGTAATATAACCACCGGAGCATGGCGGGCGCCATACACTAATTTCTTGGCTTCGGCAGAGCAAAGTTTCTTTGACGAATTGGCCGAGCTGATGGATGTGGACAAGATCCAAATGCGATTGGATTTATTGGATAAGGTGAAACCAGAAGACGATGAGCGCATCCAATATTCACCCGAGCGTATGAAGGAGGTTATAAAGGTTGCTGTTGAAAAATCTGGATGGGGCACCAAACCCAGTCATGTGTATCAAGGATTTGTGAACTACTATTGCCATAATTCCCATGTGGCCCAGGTGGCCGATGTTGAGGTGGTGAACGGAGATCCTGTGGTCAAGAAAATTACCTGTGTTGTGGATTGTGGCATTGTGGTTAACCCAACAGGAGCTGTTAATCAAGCTGAAGGTGGGGTAATTGATGGTGTTGGACATTCTATGTACGGCGACTTTACATTTGATGGTGGACAGGGCCACGCGCAGAATTTTGATAAATTCCGTCTTATCCGTATGCGGGAAGTTCCAGAAGTGGAAACCCACTTCATCAAAAATGAACTTTCACCAACAGGATTGGGCGAGCCTACATTACCTCCAGCAGGAGGTGCCATAGCCAATGCCTTTAAGGCAGCAACGGGCAATAGATTGTACCAGCAGCCATTCACCAAAAATCCAGAACTTTTAAAAGTACCTGAAAAAGAAGTAATAGGTTGATTGTATGACAATACTGTTGTTTGGGGTAACCAAGGACATTGTGGGCAGTTCCACCTTGTCCGTTCCCACAGCTAGCGCTACAGGTAGAAAAATTCCGAAAACGGTCAAAGAGCTTAAAGAGTTCCTGGGGGAAACCTATCCGGAACTTAATAAGCTCTCTTCCTTGGCAGTAGCAGTGAACAATTCTTATGCCCAAGATGATGAATCCATTGATGCTTACGATGAAATAGCGCTTATTCCCCCTGTAAGCGGTGGGTAGTAAGGGGCACAATTGGTATCTTGCATTACAATTGAAAGGATATTATGCTGATTGACAATCACAATAGAAACATCAATTATTTAAGGTTGGCTGTTACCGACAGGTGCAATCTTCGTTGCAACTATTGCATGCCTTCCGAGGGTATTGATTTTGTCAAAAACGATAAACTCTTGACTATTGATGAGCTGATTTCCGTGAGTGAAATTTTGGTGGGGCAGGGGATTGATAAAATCCGGATAACCGGAGGGGAGCCTTTTGTACGGAAGGATTTGATGGTGTTGTTGAGGGCATTGTCCAAGATGACAGGACTCAATGACATTTCGGTGACTACCAATGCGACCTTGATCGGACCTTATATTGATGAGCTTAAGGAATTGGGAATAAAGAATGTAAATGTGAGCTTGGATTCCATCAATAAGGAAACTTTTGAGCGCATTACCCGTAGGGACCAATTCGATACGGTCCATAACAACCTGATTCGGCTGATTACCGAAGGGTTTAACGTTCGAATCAATTTTATTGTATTGGATGGGCAGAACGAGCAGGACATGATTCCCATTTTGGAGGTGATGAAGCATTACAATGTATCTGTTCGCTTTTTGGAGGAAATGCCCTTTAACGGAGGAACCAAAAACTTCTCAGGAATCAAATGGCACCACAAAGCCATTTTGGACCATGTGGCACAAGCCTATCCTGAATTTGAAAAATTGGAATCCCCCAAAACATCTACTTCGGTCAATTATAAAATAAAAGGACATGCGGGGACATTTGGAATCATCCCATCCTTTACCCGAACATTTTGCGGCAGTTGTAACCGATTACGAATTACCGCAACAGGGGATGTGATTACTTGCCTATATGGGAAACCCAAGGCCAATGTCCGGGATATTGTTCGTGGAGAATCGGCTAAAGAAAATATTGAAAAGACGATTCTAAAAGCAATAGGCACTAGGGCCAAAACAGGATTTGAAGCCCAAAAAGAACATTCCCAAACAGTGTTTGACAACTCCATGACCTCCATTGGAGGCTAAACAAAACAGCTAAAATTTTACAATGTCAAAAGAATTACCACAATTATATGGTTTGGTACTGGCGGGAGGCAGAAGCACCAGAATGGGTTCTGATAAGGGTTTGTTGAATTACCATGGTGTTCCCCAAAAGGATTATCTGTACCAACTTTTGGGAGAAATATGCGATAAGGTCTACTTAAGCGTGCGGGAGGACCAACAAACTTCAAACTCCAGTGATGTGGATGTAATTGTGGACAAAAATGAATATCGGGGCCCCTTCAATGGCATATTGAGTGCCCATGACGCGCATCCCAATGTGGCTTGGCTGGTGCTTGCCTGTGATCTCCCTTTGCTCGATTTGGATTCGTTAAAATTATTAAAGGAACAACGCAATCCCGATAAACTGGCAACCTCCTTTGCCACAACAGAAAGTGGACTGCCAGAACCGCTAATAACCATTTGGGAACCGGAAGGACTTAAAACTTCGATTATGCATTTGAGAACTACCGATAGTACTTGTCCGAGAAAATTCTTGATCAAATCCGATGTGCAATTGGTGTTTCCTGAAAAAGATGAAGTACTGTATAATGCAAATTCTTTGACGGACTATGAGTTTGCCAAATCCAAATTAGGGTGACATGGATTTCCGATACGACAGACAGACCCGTTTAAAAGGATTCGGTTCCGAAGGTCAAGCCAAACTGGTAGCTGGCAAGGTATTGGTGGTGGGACTTGGGGGACTTGGACTGCCTGTGGTTCAGTATCTGAATGCAATGGGTGTTGGAACCTTGGGGCTTGTGGATCAAGATATTGTGGAACTGCATAATCTCCAACGACAGGTCCTCTATTCGGAAAAAGATCTGGGTAAATCCAAATTAGAAGTAGTCCATGAAAAGTTGGGCGCGCAAAATGCGTCAACACATTTTAATCTCTATGATACTTTTCTCACCAAGGAAAATGCAATGGATATCCTTCAAGGATACGATGTGGTAGTGGACGCAACGGATAATTTCCCTACGCGCTATTTGATCAATGATGCGTGCATAATCCTTGGAATACCTTTTGTTTATGGCGCCCTACATGGTTTCGAAGGCCATGTGAGTGTCTTTAATCATCAAGAGGGTCCAACTTACCGCTGTTTGTATCCTAACATGCCATCTTCGGAAGAAGTACCAGATTGCAATGACAATGGGGTTTTAGGCGTGATTCCGGGAATAATAGGCACCCTGCAAGCCTTGGAAACAGTAAAAGTGTTGACTGGGATTGGTGAAGTTTTATCTGGAAAATTGATGGTTTATGATGGATTAAGTCAAAATGCGACCAAGATTAGTTTTACGCCCTATCCAGCTAACCTGAAAATAAAAAGACTTCAGGATTCTTATGAGTCCTTGGACTGCGAACTGGTCCTGGAAATCAATGTTGAATCCTTCCAAGCCATAAGGGATTCTGCTACTCAACTAACCCTAATCGATGTTCGTACTCCAGAAGAATTTGAGCAAAACCACCTTTCTGAAGCTAGGAACTTACAGCTAAACCAATTAGGTGAAGTAAAACCAGACGCAGTGTTTCCACAGGAGGTCTATGTGATATGCCAATCGGGAAAACGAAGCGCCCAAGCCGTAAAACAGCTTCAAAAGCTATATCCCAACTCTCAATTTTATTCTATTTTAGGCGGGATGAACAAAATGATGGCGATAAGCCCTAACCTATAATGATTTCATACGAAACCGCTATTCAAAAGGTCCTGGAACAAGCTACGGACTTTGGTACTGAGGAAGTGGAACTCCATAAATGCAATGGCCGCGTTCTTGCGGAACCCATACTCGCTGATCGGGATTTCCCACCATTCGACCGGGCAACCAAGGACGGAATTGCCATAGATTTTAAAGGAATTAAATCCGATGGGCAGTACTTTGAGATATCGGGGATGGCCCCAGCAGGAAGTCCACAACAAAAACTGACGGATGCTTCGCAATGTCTTGAGGTGATGACGGGTGCCATTATGCCTGAAAAAACCGACACGGTGGTCATGTACGAGCATCTTGAGCAAAAGGGAAATGGTTTTTTACTCCAAGAACCGGTGAAGCAGGGGCAAAATATTCATTATAAAGGGAGCGATGTAAAACAAGGCGAAACCTTGCTCTTGGCCGGGACGCAAATCAATGAAGCCGAAATCGGGATTTTGGCTTCTGTTGGAAAATCCATGGTCAAGGTTAAAAGATTACCGAAAATTGCTGTGATATCAACTGGGAACGAGCTTGTGGACATCCATGAAACTCCAGAACCCCACCAGATCAGGAAATCCAATGTGCACACCTTGCGAGCTCTGCTCGGAGCACTTCAGATTGAGGCCGATACATTTCATCTCGTGGATAATCCATCGGTCCTCAAAGAAAAGTTGGCCGTAATTTTACAGGATTATGACGTCCTCCTATTAAGCGGGGGAGTCTCCAAGGGAAAGTTTGATTTTTTACCCGAGACCTTTGATGCCCTTGGGGTTGAAAAAATATTCCATAAGGTGCGTCAGCGTCCAGGGAAACCCTTTTGGTTCGGGCGGCATTTGGAAACCAAGACCACTATTTTTTCGTTTCCTGGAAATCCTGTGTCCACCTTTGTGAGCTACCATGTGTATTTTAAACCTTGGCTTAACAAAACTTTGGGAACAGCTTCATCCCAAATTACCGTATTTTTAAGCGTGCCTGTCCAAAATAGTACCAAACTTACCCTATTTGTTGGGGTTACGGTTGTCCTGTCAGATGGAAAGCTGATTGCCAAGCAGGTAACCACAACCGGTTCCGGGGATTTGATGGCATTGTCCAAGGCCGATGGATTTATTAAAATAGAACCAGCGGTAACGGCAGGGGAAAAAGGGAAATCAGTTCCCTTAATACCAACAAGAAACTTGGTTTCATGACGCACGAACTAAAGTATATTGTACAGCAATTTGAACGCAGAAAAAAGTTGGGTCACCGGGCTGTTCTTGCCACAGTGGTAGCCTTGGATGGGTCGTCATACCGAAGACCTGGGGTGCGTATGCTCATTTTTGATTCCGGGGAAATGGTGGGGGCTGTAAGTGGGGGCTGCGTTGAGAAAGAGGTGATTCGGCAAGCTGAGTCGGTCTTTGCTTTGGGAACTTCCAAGGTTATGGTATATGATGGAAGATACCGGCTAGGCTGCGAGGGCATCCTCTATATTCTTATTGAAGCGTTTAATCCTGATGGGGTATTTATTTCCTCGTTCTGGGATACTATAAAAAAGAGGCAGCCTTTTTCCATTCATTCCTATTTTGAAAAAGAGTACGGCGAACATGTCAATTATCATACGGTTTTTCAATTCAACACTGCTTCACAATACATTAACCAAGCAAATCCACCAGTGAGTACTGGGCTTATGGAATTTAGGCAGGAGATGCATCCTTGTTTTCAGCTTGTTATAATCGGAGCAGAACACGATGCCGTGCAGCTCTGCAAATACGCTTCGTTGACCGGGTGGGAAGTTACGGTGGTGGCCTCCCCCGGGGAGGAAAAAAAGGAAGGGGACTTTCCTGGTATCCATCAGTTGATCAATGTAGAGCCAGAGGCTTTTCGGCTTTCCCTGGACGCCCAGACGGCTGTGGTGATCATGACGCACAGTTATGTGAAAGACCTTCAGTTCCTAATGGCGTTAAAGGATGAAAAGGGGCCTTATATTGCACTTTTGGGGCCTTATCGCCGCAGGGAAAAGCTATTTGATGAGCTTTTGGAAAGGTGTCCGGATATTCATGAAGAGTTCCTGGATCAAATCCATGGCCCGGCTGGAATCGATATCGGCGCAGAGACACCCCAGGAAATTGCAGTTTCCATCGTCTCTGAAATTCTGTCCGTCGTAAGGGGTAAAAAACCTGCCTTGCTCAAACATAAAATGGGTAAAATACACACTTGACCCATGTCTGGAGAAATTCCCACCCTTATATTGGCCGCAGGAGCCTCAACCCGCATGAAAGGGGCTATAAAACAATTGCTTCCTTGGGGGGATACCAACTTATTGGAACACGCCATCGCTCAGGCAAGGCCTATTTCAGAAGAGGTTTACGTGGTTTTGGGGGCAAATGCCGATACAATCATTGAATCTATTAGCAAGGAGGTTAAAACCATTCTAAATCCAAATTGGAAATCGGGGATGGGAACCACTATAGCCACTGGGGTTAGGGCAATCATGGACACCAAAAGTTCGCCAAGGGGCGTATTATTGATGTTGGCAGACCAACCCCTTATGGATACCGCCTATCTACAGGGTTTGAAAAATGCCTTTGCTCAAGGAGACCACAAAGTGGCGGCAACCCATTACGGGAATAGCTGGGGCGTACCTGCGCTATTCCATTCTTCTTTGTTTCCAGAGTTGGCAGGTTTGAATGAAGAATTTGGAGCCAGGGCCATTATCAAAAAATATAAATATGCAGGTATTTCCATTCTTCCTATGGGGAAAGAGCGTGATATTGATACAGTAGAAAATTATAATCAACTATCTGAATTACATAATATTAACAATGAAAAACTATAGTTTTACTTTAATATTAATCCTTTTGGCGTGTTGTGCTTCGGCCCAAGAAATGGGTTTTGAGGAATACAATCCTACATCCACTTTGGTGGTCCCAGAAAATCCCGTGGAAAAGGCCAAATTCACTTTTATCGATGTACATAGTCATCAATTCAACATGGAATCCCAAGATCTATCCGGATTGATTAGGGATATGGATCATATGAACATGGGGGTGATGGTGAACCTGAGTGGGGGCTCCGGTACAGGATTACAGGCCAAGCTTAAAAATGTGAATGAGCACTATCCAAACCGATTTGTGGTGTTCGCCAATGTAGATTTCAGTGGTGTAGGTTCCCCAAATTGGGGCGAGAAAGCTGCGGCACAATTGGAAGCTGACGTGCGAAGTGGGGCCAAAGGACTTAAAATCTATAAAAGTCTGGGGTTGCGATACAAAGATGTGGAGGGATATCGTGTTGCGATTGATGACCCAAGGCTAGATCCCGTTTGGAAAAAGTGCGGGGAGTTGGGAATTCCAGTGCTGATTCACGCTGCGGATCCAAAATCTTTTTGGGACCCGATGGACGGGAACAATGAACGCTGGTTAGAGCTGAAAACACGGCCCAGACGTAAGCGGTCGGCCACTAATCCAGCGCCATGGCAGCAAATTATTGATGAACAGCACCGAATGTTCAAAAAACACCCGAATACCAAGTTTATCAATGCCCATATGGGTTGGTATGCGAACAATTTGGAAAGGCTAGGGGAGTTACTGGACGAAATGCCCAATATGTATGTGGGAATTGGTGCCATAATAGCTGAATTGGGCCGGCAACCTAGACAAGCCCATACGTTCTTTGTGAAATATCAAGACCGTATTTTGTTTGGGAAGGACAGCTGGAAACCTGAGGAATTCCCGACCTATTTTAGAGTTTTGGAAACCGACGATGAGTATTTTCCATATTACAAAAAATACCATGCGTTTTGGGCAATGTACGGATTGGACCTACCCGACGAGGTCTTAAAAAAGGTGTATTATAAAAATGCGATTAAGCTTATTCCTGGAATAGACGCCTCCCTTTTCAAGGGGTAACCTTTACCTACTTTCGCTGGATGGATTGTTTTCCAGTTCCTGATTACCCAAATCTTGGAAAATTCCACATGAAATCTGTTTTTTGATGAGGGATTTGGACCGTTTACGTTTGACCAAGGTTTCAATCTCTTTATTTAGGAATTGCATGGCGAAGGACATTTATGAAGAAACGGAATCTATTGGTTTTTAGTATGCAATGTCTAGCTTACCAACTGTTTTTCCACATATTCCAGCACCACCATCCAGTTCATTTTTAAGATGAGTGCGGCAGTTGGTACATTATTTTCCTCAATAGCTCGGATAATAGCTTCGTTTTGGTTGTCCACATTTTCGTAGAAACTAGCATCATTACCATGACCTTGCTCGTAAAAGCGTAATCGGGTTTTGAGGTCATCCAAAATTTGAAGGAGTACCAAATTGGTGCTGTTTTGGACCAATAGTTCATGAAATTTAAGCCTCGCCTCCAATCGCGCCATTGAGGTATGCGCTTGCTGCAGTTTCAGTTGTTGCTTACGCAAGGCCTCTAGGTCGGATTCATGATAGGTAGCGCTTTCTACTGCAGTGATTTCCAGTTGGGCTATGGTCTCATAGAGGTTTTTGGCTTCTTTTTTGTTCAGCTTGGGCACCACAAAGCCACGGTTGGGAATCGCACAAATAACCCTCGATTGCTCCAATTGGCTCAACGCCTCACGAATAGGTGTGACACTTACCCCAATATTCCGTGATAGGGATGCAAGATTAATGGTTTTGCCCACTTGGAGTTCTCCCTTTTGTATTTGGCCAAGTAAGTGGGACTTTACTTGGTTTCTGAGTATCTGAGGTTGCATAAAGCCAAAATACATAATCGTATACGATTCATGTATAAACATCGGTCAAACGCCTTTAAATTAGGGCAATGACCACATTACCACAAAACCTTAAGATTTATTTCGGGTAAACAAAACAAGTAGAAGCAGGGTATTCACAAGTTTTTCGAAAGTAATCATCCCATTTCCCCTGTCAAGTTCCAATTTTGTTTCATTTTTATTTACCTTAATACATATGATGAGACTTTTATGAAATTCCTTTTAAGCAAAGTCTGCTTGTTGGTACTTCCCGCAGTTTTGATGGCCCAAAATGATTTTGAGACCAATATCCTTGAACCCTTAAACAACCGGCAACCCTATTTTGAAAAAATCTTTGTCCATACAAATAAAGAACTATATTCAAAAACGGACGTGCTTTGGTTCAAGGTGTATATTGTAACCGATACCAACACACCGTCACTGCCCACTACGCTGGCTTATGTAGATTTATTCGATGCCAATGACAAGCATATTGCCACAAAAAACATCTTTATTCATAAAGGTGTTGGCCAAGGTCAGTTTTTTTTAAATGAAGACCTACCGGGAAACAGCATATACCTCCGGGCCCATACAAACTACATGAAGAATTTTGGGGAGCACAATGCCTACCACCACCAAATTGATCTTTTGGAAAGACCGGATATGTCAGATGACAAGGCTGATAGGTTATATGATGTTCAGTTTTTTCCTGAGGGCGGACACTTTCTCGAGAAAACACCAAACACCATGGGGATAAAGGCTTTGGTGAATGGAGTGAGCACTGATTTTGAAGGGTACGTCGTCAATTCCAAAGGCAATAAAATTGTGGACTTTTCCGAAGCGCATTTGGGTATGGGCAAATGTAGTTTCGAATATGAAGAAGGTGAAACGTATGAAGCCTTTGTTCTCATTAATGACACCATCATACGACATGCCCTGCCTAGAGCAAGAAAAACAGGCTTTGCAATTGCTGTTTCCAATGCAAACAAGGACAGTATTACCATACGATTGCAGACGAATAAAGAAACTATTAAAACCCTTGCTAGTGGCTATACAATACTATTGCACCAAAGAAACAAGCTGATCAATCATTTGCCCATTGTTTCTGTGGACACTACCCATATTGAAATAATAGCCGAAAAAAAACTCTTTCCCCGAGGGGTAAATTCGGTGACTATTTTTAAAGGGGACAAGCCTATTCTAGGAAGAAAGTTCTTTGTTGAAAGACCGGATAACCCTGAGGCTGAAGTTGAAATTAAGATTATGAGCCAAGACCAGGATTCCATCTTATATCAGCTCACCGCTTTGGATAAAAGGACCCAGAAACCCATAAAATCCAATCTTAGTGTTTCCGTACTGTCTATAGATGAAAACTACCGATACAGCAGCCGCTCAAGTATCTTGGGAGCTTTTTTGCTTACCCCATACATCAGGGGACATGTTGAAAATCCATTCTATTATTTCAACAGACGCGATAAGAAAAAACGGGGGCATTTGGACCTACTACTTCTGACACAAGGATGGATGCAGTATCAAAATACCATCCAGGAAATCCATCCAAAGGTCACCCATAATTTTGAACTTGGTTTTCATCTCACAGGACAGGTAGACCCTTTAGAATCAGACAGCTTGGTACTATTGACCAATCAGGATGAAATCATCGATAAAGTTTCACTCCATGGTGGCGGGGATTTTGATTTTAATAAATTACTCATCTACAAAGGGGATAGCGTAAAAATTGCGTTTGTGGATAATGGGTCTGAGATCATCAAACCTAGAAGGATTGTGATAGATACAGCAATTCCAGTTCTGCCACCGAAGAATAACCATTCCTTAAAAAAATTTGGAGGTTACAGGGTGGAACAAGAAAATTTTTCGAATTTTTTCGACGAGTATTACAACGATGAAATAACTTTTTTGGATGAGGTTGAAGTAAGCTCTAAACAATTGAGCAAAAGGGCTTTGGAACGTAAGCGCTTGATTAAAAAATACAAACCGCTTGTTTCCAATATTGGGTTATACCACAATTTGGACCCATCAGAGGTTCATCGTGCACATGTTGAGGACATATTTCAATTTTTACAACGTGAAGGAATCATGTTGAGAAACTGGAATGGTGTGGAATGGTACCTTACCACAGGCTTTAAGGAAGCTCGATTGGTAGTGGACGGGAGCGTCGTAGGGTCTGATGAATTAGGTTCCCTGTTATTACGCATGACCGATGTAGAGAATGTATTTGTGGCATCAACCAGGGGGCATCCAACCTACCAGGTCTTTACCACGGACAGCTACAAAAAAGGGATTAAAGAATTGTTTCAAGGACATATTGTCAAAAACGGATATGACAAATCCATAAGATATTATACGCCAATTTATGAACTCGATAGGCAGCCTCCACCCATAAAGGAAATAGATTGGAAACCAACACTTTATTCAGACGAGCAAGGAAAGGTTTCGTTTAAGATTTCTAGCAACCCCTTACCCAATCAATTGTTTGTTATAAAAGGGATTTCTTTGGATGGGCATATTATTGAGGAGACCATTACAAGAAACGAATAAGTTTCCATTGCTTGCAAATAGGATTGTTCAATTTCACTAGAATTGGAAAGTTACTAATCCCAGTATTTCAAGTTAAAATTTAGGTTTGGCATGTTTGAGGTGCGTACTTTGGTATTTGGCCAAGTAAAAGGGGATTTACCTGGTTTTTGACTATCTGGGATGCATTTAGCCAATTATACACAATCATATACGATTTACACATCAACAGGGGTTAAACAGCTCAAAAACAGGTACCTTACATAAAAAGTAAACCGCTGAATCATGAAAAAAACAACCAAAATTGGAATTTTGTTGCTGTTATTTGGAACAATGCTCGTTCTTGCTTGCAGCAGCTCTAAATCGGATGATTATGATCCACCAAGGGATGAAGAGGAATCTTTGATGCAAAGTGCAACAGACAGTATAAGTGCTGCTGAAAAATCAAATGGCCTGGACAATTAACCTAGGGCACCCAATAAGCGAAATCAGCGATAATCTTACATGAATTAGAAGTCCTTAAATCCCAAACGCACGGCAGATAGGTTCAGGAGCGTGATTAATTTCGCCCACTGAACCTTTTTTAGTTCCCCAAATACTCAATTAGCTGAAATTAAATCCTCGTTTTTTGGATACATGCAAAATTTAAATGAACTTGAAGCCTGACAACTTTAAGCACTGCGTAAGTTTCAGAAAGTAAAACGGACTACTACCATAACCCTCAACCATAGGCATGTCTAAATCCCTTTTGTTCATTCCCGATATTTCGGGATATACCAAATTTATCCAAACTACGGAGATTGAGCACAGCCAACATGTCATTTCTGAACTTCTGGAGGTTTTGGTCAATGCCAACACCCAAGGGCTCAAACTTGCGGAAATTGAAGGGGATGCCCTTTTCTTCTACAAGGAGAATGAAGTGCCTTCACAAGAAAATCTATTGGCGCAGATAGAATCCATGTTTACCGCCTTTTACAGTCATCTGAAGATGTTGGAAAAGAACAGGATTTGCCCCTGTAATGCATGTGCTACCGCACCCAATCTGCAATTAAAAATTATTGCACATAGTGGTCATTTGCAGCATATTGAAGTGCAGGGCAATCGTAAACCTTTTGGGGAGCAGGTGATTGAAGCGCATCGCTTGCTTAAAAACTCAGTTGACAGCGACAACTATACCCTGGTAAGTCGAAAATTGGCGCTGGACATCATGCTGTCTCCATACTATTCAAGTAAAATCTTCAGATTTAGACAAGGCTCCGATTCTTACGATGGAAAAGAAGTGGAGTATATCTATTCCATTATAGACCCTGGGGAATTGCAACTCCGAAGTTTTGTTCAACCTAAGACGATTACATTTGACGACCCGCCCCAGGTGGTCATTGAACAAGAATTTCCGACTTCTGCAGAAAATTTGATGGAGAGTATTACCAACTACTCGTTCCGACCCAATTGGCAAGAAGGGGTGGACAAATTGGAGTTCAATGAAAACGAGGTAACACGATTGGGTACGGAACATACCTGTGTCGTCAATGGAAAACTCTTGGATTTTGTGACCATTACAAAAGAGACCGAACCTGGTCGTCTTATTTATGGGGAACTCACCCATAACCATCCTTTGTTTGATGACTTTTACCTGTTCTATATTTTCATTCCCATTTCAGAGGAAAAATGTCTTTTGCGGGCGGAGTTTCATTGGGAGTCCAAATCCTTATTGAGGAAGTTGATCGGTAAACTCCTGGGTAAAAAGTTAGTTCGGAAAAGTAGCGCACAAGCCATCCAAAGCTTGCTAAAGTTTATAGAAAGCCAATAATCTGTTAATTATCTTATTTTTAGTGCTATGCAGACTCCCTCAGGATATTCTGGCACCCCACTCGGTAAAAAGTTGGGACTTAAAGAAGGTTTTATCGTGGTACTCCATAACGAGCCTAAGTATTACCTAAAGCTCTTTCCATACCTACCCGAAAAACTTAGTTTTCCATCGGAATGGTCGGAAGGCACTGTTGATTTTATCCATGTTTTTTGTACCACCCAATTTGAATTGGAGGAAGCAGTTACCCAATACAAACCAGCGTTAAAGAAAACCGGGATGCTCTGGGTGAGTTGGCCCAAAGGCAGCTCCAAAATTACAACCGAACTAAAACGGGATCCCATTCGAAGATATCTATTATCTAAGGGTTTGGTCGATGTAAAAGTAGCTGCTGTTGATGATGATTGGAGTGGCTTAAAATTTATGTACCGAAAAAAGGACCGCTAGTCCCTGATTTTCACATTTTTTTTAGAATCCCGGCTGATGTATTTGACTATCTTACAGCGGCTAATTCAACCAAATATTTTAATATGAAACACTGCTCAAAAGTTTATTCAGCAATCCTATTTCTTTTTCTTTCCACACTACACTTAACCGCACAAAAACCAGATTCCACAACCTTCAAGGGACTCGCATTTAGAAGTCTCGGTCCTGCACTTACTTCTGGAAGAATCGCAGACATTGCCATTCACCCGAAAAATGAAAGTGTGTGGTATGTGGCCGTTGGCTCCGGAGGAGTTTGGAAAACCATTAACAGCGGAACCACTTGGAAGCCCATTTTTGACAAACAATCCAGTTATTCCATTGGATGTGTTACCATTGATCCCAACAACCCAAGTACCATTTGGGTGGGAACGGGCGAAAATGTAGGAGGGCGCCATGTAGGTTTTGGCGATGGAATCTATGTCAGTCATAATGAAGGGAAGACCTGGAAGAATATGGGACTGAAGTCTTCAGAGCACCTTTCAAAGATCATTGTGCATCCTGAAAACTCCAATGTTATTATGGTCGCCTCCCAAGGACCTCTTTGGAGCAAAGGGGGAGAACGTGGTTTTTATAAATCCACAGATGGGGGAAAGACTTGGAAAAGAACTTTGGGCAATTCCGAATGGACTGGGGTTACCGACATTGTAATGGACCCAACAAATCCAGATGTAATTTATGCCGCAACTTGGGACAGGCACCGAACAGTGGCTGCCTTAATGGGCGGGGGACCAGGTTCTGGTTTGCATAAAAGTACCGATGGAGGTGAGACATGGACCAAATTGTCCAATGGGCTCCCGAAATCCAATATGGGAAAAATCGGCTTGGCCATTTCACCATTTAACAACGAAACGCTTTACGCGGCCATCGAATTGAATAGACGCAAAGGAGGCGTTTACATTTCAAAAAATGGTGGAGGCTCCTGGACCAAGCAGTCCGATGCGGTAGCTGGGGCAACCGGACCCCATTATTACCAAGAATTATATGCATCCCCACATCACGAAGGGAAATTGTTCCTGATGAACAATGAAGTACTGGTTTCCGATAATCACGGAAAGACATTTACAACCATGAACGAAGAGAAAAAACACGTGGACAGCCATGCCATGGCCTTTAAAAAATCGGACCCTGACTATGTGCTGTTTGGAACGGATGGAGGCCTTTACGAATCTTACGACCTTACGAAGACGTGGAGGTACTTTAGCAACCTTCCCCTCATCCAATATTACAAAGTGGCGGTAGACGATTCCGCACCTTTCTACAATATTTATGGGGGAACACAAGACAATGGTTCCCACGGCGGACCTTCGAGAACAGCCAGCGCCGCCGGAATCTTGAACTCCGATTGGTGGGTTACCCTAGGAGCTGATGGACACCAGTCCGCTACCGAACCTGGAAATCCCGACATTACCTATGGTGAATTCCAACAGGGATGGCTATGGAGAATTGATCAAACTACTGGGGAAACTGTTTTTGTGCAGCCGCAACCTGCTGCAGGGGAGCCCCACGAACGCTTTAATTGGGACGCACCTATTTTGGTAAGCCCACACAACCCAACCCGTTTGTATTTTGCTTCCTACAGGGTTTGGAAATCGGAAAATAGGGGTGATGATTGGACGGCCATTTCTGGGGACCTTACCCGAAACGAAGACCGATTGACACTTCCAATAATGGGAAGACAACAAAGTTGGGACAATGCATGGGATGTTTTGGCCATGTCCAATTACAACACCATTACCTCCTTGGCAGAATCTCCGATTCAAGAAGGCCTCATCTATGCTGGAACCGACGATGGCATCCTGCAGGTGACCGAAAATGGAGGAACCTCTTGGAGAAGAATCAATTTGGGTAGCATTAAAGGAGTACCTTCAAGAGCTTTTGTGAACGACGTAAGGGCCGACCTTTATGATGCCAATACGGTCTACTTGGTATTGGATAACCACAAGGAGGGGGACTTCAAACCATATATTTTAAAGAGTACGGACAAAGGGAACAGTTGGACCTTTATCAACGGTAATTTACCCAAGAGATTGGTCACTTGGAGAATTGTACAGGACCACAAGAAGAAAGGCCTAATGTTTGCCGCTACCGAATTCGGAATTTATTTTACCAACAACGGAGGAACATCCTGGATGGAACTGGACGGGGGACTACCAACCATTTCCTTCCGCGACATCACCATCCAGAGAAGGGAAGATGATTTGGTTGCTGCATCCTTCGGCCGAGGCTTTTATGTATTGGACGACATTTCCGCTTTACGGGATTTTGAGGTGTCCAAGATGGGAGAAGAGAAGCTTTATAAGGTAAAACCCGCCTATTGGTATATCGAAAAGGATGAAGTTTATGGACAGGGAAACAATCAATATGCTGCTAAAAACCCACCTTATGGGGCAGTGTTCACTTATTATCTTCCGGAGAAACTAAAGTCATTAAAGGAAGCTAGGACCAAGCGTGAAAAAACCCTGAACAAACAGAAATCCAACATTGCATTCCCGGGTTGGGATGCTTTGGATAAGGAGGCGAACCAGGAAAAACCGGCATTGGTACTGCTTGTGAGAGATAACAACGGCAAAGTGGTGAACTCGGTGAAGGGAACCAATAAAAAAGGCTTTAACCGCGTGTCCTGGAACTTAAAATACGCGGATAGGACGGGAATTAAATTGAAAAAACCGGTAGGGGGCGACGATGACTTTTTAGGTTCTCCCTACACGGCAACTCCAGGCAACTATTCGGTGACCTTGTACCAAAGGGTGGATGGAGAGCTTAAGGAGCTTTCAGGGCCTCAGAATTTTGAGGTAAAACCTCTGAGAAAAGGCGCCTTGCCTGCCAAGCCAACAAGCGAAATCAATGCCTTTAGGGAACAATTCCAGGCTTTCCAACAGGATTTGACCGCAACCACCACCAATTTAGACCGTAGCATTGCCAAGATTGATGCGATGAAACGCGCCTTTGATGAAGCGTCCAACCCAACGGCGGAGCTGTCCTCAAAAATCTATGCGGCCAAGGTCCAGCTTCAGGCCATTAAAAAGTTGATGAGTGGAAGCCCATCAAGAAACGAGGTAGGGGAGAAGACCCCACCTTCACCTGGAGATGGGGCGTTTATAGGTCAAGTGGCCTTGGGCAATACCTATGGTCCAACTGGAAATCACAAAGCTGCACTTAAGCGGGCCAGTGACCAATTGGACGATATCAAAAAAGAACTTAATGTACTTGTCAAGAATACCTTACCGTCCTTGGAGACAGCGCTTAAAACGGCTGGAGCTCCTTGGATAGAAGGTCAAGGTATGATTGAGGATTAAATCCAACAATGAAAAAAAACTATAGCACGTTTTGGCTTTTCTTTCTGGGGATGTTTTTGTGCCAAGCACAGTATACCGAGGAAGATTGGCCAGAACGTGATGAATGGATGCAGACCGAAGCCTTGTTGCAGCTCTCTGGAATTGGCTTGGGGGACAAGGTCGCTGATATAGGTTGCCATGAAGGTTATTTATCCATGCGTTTGTCCCGACTGGTACAGGAAACCGGAAGGGTATATGCGGTGGATGTGCGTTCCGATAGGTTAAAGACCCTACGGGAAAATGCCGCAGACCGAAACCTGAAGAACATCATCACCATTTTAGGGGATTACGACAATCCAAAATTGCCCAGTGACGAGCTGGATGCGGTTTTTATCATAGATACCTATCACGAAATGGACTCCTATGAGGAAATCCTGCGCCATGTAAAAAATGCGTTGAAAGTGGGAGGGAAGGTGATGCTTTTGGAAAAACTCAAGGATAGGGTCAGGGGTAAAACCCGAAGGGATCAAGTGAATGCACACTCGCTAGGACCAGAATATGTTCGCAGGGAACTGCGCCAAGCAGGGTTTACCATCATATCCGAAATTGAAGACCACGGGGATTGGGAACGAGATTCCAGCAAACAAATGTGGGTGCTCGTGGCCGAGAAAAGTTCCTAGTCCTTTTCCAGTTCCTCCAAAAGTTGATCGTAAGAGGTGATCCAACTATACAAGCGTCCCCCTAAGCTGATGACGGGCTGGGATAGCGAATCCATTTCCACGGTCGATTTTGCCAAAAACTTGCCCAATTGCTCTTTAACCCCAGGTTGTTCATCCAAAGAGACACTTCGGAAAATGTAATTCTCGGTGTTCAATTTGGTGATAATGCTGTCGCAGCTGGCACATCGACTATTGGTGTAAACTGTAATCTGTTTTTTGGGAGTGATCTTTGGCGGGGGAATGTCCAAAACCTCAAATTCCTTTTTCAACGCCCTTTTGGACAAACTATCGTTCACCTTTAAGTTTTTGGTATAAACAGGTTGCTTGTCGCGCAGTAAAATAATGGTCTTCAAATGTACCTTGGCGGCCGCCGGGACACGAATCCACCGGGGTTTTGCAGCGCTCTGCCTAAAATTGCTTCCTTTTACATCAAATAGGACATCGTAAGGGGTATGGGTCTCGTTGACCGCAAAGAACGCAATCCGGTTTTTGGATTTGGTCTCCACTACTTTCACAGGTCCTTGTTGGGCCCAGATGAAATTAACGGATAACAGCAATAAAATAAGGAAGCAGCTACGCATAAACCTTTATTGTTTTATCAACGGTTGGAATTACCTTTTTTGATACACAAAACTATCGATGCCTGGCAAATCATCACCAACATTATTGATCAAGGTGTTGTTCGGGCCTATTTGCATGGAACTAAATATAGAACTCCCGTTGAACACCACCTGCACGGTATTGGCTCCCCAGGTTCCAATACCCGAAACACTTCCCGAACATTCCGCAAAAAACTCATTGTTGGTTAGGGAGGAAATCACAATATTGGATTGTTGGAAACTCCAGGATTCATCCGCATTGATTGTCAAGGTTCCGGTAATACACTCTAATTCATCCAACAGATTGGTCGAAGCGGTATCATCCTGATTGATATCTTGGGCCGAACTAATATTGACCTCAATCAGATCCCATTGGCCAATTACATCGGTGTTGTTTGTACTGCCACCTCCATCATCGCTGCTACACGATTGAAAAGCTAATGCGGCCGAACACAAAATCAGTAAAATTGTTTTTCTCATAACTACTTTTTCAAAGCATAGACGTAAAATACTACAAATCGGCATAATTTCATCATTTCAACCCCTGTAATCGGTGTTAAAATGTGTTTTCTGTTCGCTGCCATTCATCGATAATGCCCGGTTTGGGATACTAAATATGGCCAAAATCCGTTAGCTTGGCACGTTGAAACCCAAGTTTAATGTAACGTTACCTAAAACTTAAAGCATAATGGAAAAACTAATCAAAACACTCAAAACCCTTTCCTTTTTTGGATTTGCTTTGCTTCTTTTTCAATCCTGTAGTGAAGATGCGGTAGGCACTGGCGACAACGGACTGACAAGCGCAGAACTGGAAACTATTTTGACCACTGACGAAACTGCCGGTACGGTGGACAATGCATTGACCGAGCTATTTGCCAATAACGGAGCAACAGGTAAATCTGCAAAGGGAAGTAACGAATGCTATTCGGCCGAGTACACGGATACCGGTTTTGTGGCCACATTTAATAATTGTGTGCTCAATGGTACCGATAATGTAAACGGAACAGTAACCGTTACCTACGAGGCCGGGAGTGGGGCAGCTGCTTTTACAGCCACCTATGTTGATTTTTATGTCGGCACCCTAAAGATAAATGGCACTAGAACCTTTAGTATTAGTGGCGATGCCGAACAAAATTCCATTGCTTTTTCCGTTACCAGCGATATGACTGTTGAAACAGAAGATGGTAGTGAAATTTCGGAAACAGGGACCAAGACCGTAGGCTTTACGTTTGGCGATACTTTGGCTACGAGCACGATCAGCATTTCTGGTAATTGGGAAGTCCAAGCGCACGGAAACACTTATGCGGTAAGCACAATTGATGACTTGGAAGGCTCTTTGGGCTGTGAATATTTGGTGGCAGGGAGTATGAATGTTGCCAAAAATGGATTGGTTATCACGGTTGACTTTGGTGATGGCGAATGCGATGACGCTGCTACACTCACATACCCAGATGGGACCGAAGAGGAAATTTCGCTATAGCGAAACCGTATTTAAAACATTTTGAAAAGCATCGGGATATCCCGGTGCTTTTTGTTTTGGATAAGGGTAGGGGCAACTGACTTAAATTCCCTGCTTTTCAGAGGAATAGACAGCTTTTTTATGGTTGGCTGCCAGACTCGGAATGGATATCGTGTATCTTTGAGAGAACCACAACCCAACAATTATGGAACGAAGATCATTTATAGGCAAAAGTGTTGCCATGGGACTCCTACCTTCCTTCCCCAAATCTTTTGAGCATTCCCAAATAATCAACAATACCGACAAGATAACTGTAGAAAAACATGTGTCGGGCCAACCGCATAAGGGCAAGGTTTTGGCTGCCATCCAGCCACATAACGACGATATTGCCCTGTTTGCTGGGGGAACAGTGGCCAAACTTATTCAGGAAGGATATACAGGCTACTTGATACGCACCAGTAACGACGACCATGCTGGGAGGGGAGCCACGGTAGGAGAGGTAATCCATAACAATGAAAAAGACAACGAACGGGTGGCCAAAGCTTTGGGACTGTCCAAAGTTTACGATTTGGGGTATAGAAACCATAGAATGGATAATATCAGCATCCAAGAGTTGCGGGGCAGGCTTATTTTTTTGTTTCGCTTGTTGAAGGTGGACACCATTATAACGTATGATCCCTGGGGGCATTATGAGGAAAATCCTGATCATTACATTACCGCCATGGCTGTAGAATCGGCCAGATGGATGTCTGCCGGAAGGTTGGATTATCCTGAACACTTTGAAACTGGGTTAAAACCCCATGCAGCTGCTGAACGGTACTACTTTGCAAGAGGGCCTCAGTTAGTGAACAGGATTGTAGAAACTACCCAGAGCATTAATAAAAAAGTGCATGCCAATGCAGTGATAACTACACAAGGCCCGGGAGGGGAAGCAGGGGCAAGACTTAAGAAAAGTTTGTCCGAGAAAGGAAAACGGCTACCCATTTTGGGTGATGATGATAATACGGCCAACGCAAATTACATCAAGCATTTTGTACTGGATATAGATTCGCAACGAATGCGTGGCGTTCCTTCAGATAAGGAAATTGGAAAGCCTTATGGACTGGAGTGGGCGGAGCGCTTCCATTATATTGGCCCTGAGCCTTCCATGCTGCAGGAGTATATAGAAGAGCACGCCATTAGCGAGAAGCCATAGACCCACAACCGGAATCTGTCCATCTATTACAGGTTACTTTCCGTACAGCCATAACTACCAATGGCACAAATTAAGATGTATTTTATCTTTGACTAGGATACATTTAAGGCTTTCAAATTGTAATTCCCCCGTAAAATCTGTTTTTATGTTACGGAATTTCAAAATTTTAACAGTTCAATTGTTGTGTCTAGCGGCATTTTCGCAGACAGATGGTGCTATTGTTGAACGAATTGAGTTAAAGAATTTTGACCAGCTTTTAACCTATATCCAAAATACAGAAGCAAGGGCAAGGGACAGTATAAAGTTGGACGCAAGTCGCTTTGCGTATTTTGACCAAGTAGATGTTCAAGGGATTACCTATTGGAGCGATAGTTTACGGGTTAAGGGGTTCTTGTTGCAACCTAAAAAGGCCGGAAAATACCCTGCCATTATTTACAATAGGGGAGGTAGTCTTGATTTTGGCACTTTGACCCACTATGTGTCCTCGATAGGATTGGGGGAGTTGGCTAGATTGGCCCATGGAGGGTATGTTATAGCCGCAAGTCAATATAGAGGCAATGGCGGGAGTGAAGGGCAAGAGGAATATGGAGGCCGGGATATCAATGATGTTTTAAACTTGATACCCTTGTTGGCGGCCGAACCTAAGGCAGATACCACCCGATTGGGGATGTTTGGATGGAGCAGAGGCAGCATGACTTCGTTTTTGACCTTAAAGCGAACGGACAAATTCAAGGCCATGGCCATTGGAGGTCCTTCAACGGATATATCCAGAACAGCCATTGATGATCCAGAATTGGATGAATGGTGGTCTGAATTTATTCCCAATTACAATGTGAACAAGAAGGCAGTCCTGGAAAGAAGGTCACCCATATATTGGGTGCATGAACTGCCCAAAACGGTTCCGATACTTATTTTACAAGGTGAAAATGACGGATCCATACCACCAGAATACACTTTGGATTTTGCCAAAGAGCTTAGCAAACATAAAGTGCCCTATAAACTGGTTAAGTTCGTTAACGGCACACATTCCTTAAAGGAAGTACGGGATGAGTATTTTGGGGAATTATTTGCTTGGTTCGGGAGGTATTTGAAGTAGGAGAAAAACGAGGTAAAGCGGATTCTGAAATATTCTATTTGACATAATCATAATTATAGTACAAATGTATTGTTTTGGTTTCTTAGCCGTTTATCCATTTGATAGCTATAATTCTATTATGTAAAATATCCCTCAGGCTTTGAGAATCGATTAAAACTTACAACAGGGTCATTAAACTATTTTAAGCGGTGTGCTGCGCACGGGCTATCTATCATTTGTACCATAATTTGTCGCTATGTAAAATAGCCGCTCGGCCAACAACATATTGCTTTCATAAAAAGTAAATGCCCTTGCATTTATTTTTATACGCAATTCTCAGCCACTTGGCCAGCGCCATTAAAAGCTCAACTTTTCGTTCTTATTGAAACCTTTGGTTTAATTGAAGATTTGGATAAGAAAAATTTCATGGACTTTTCGTCAGCTTGTCGCAAAAGCTAAAATTTTCTCTGTGAGCAAAATTCTTAGCACTTGCTAACATGCTCCTCCGATTCGGCTATTTTTCCTTAGCACTTTAAATATTATGTAAAATAGAAGCTATATTTGGGTTGTTGTCTCCTTTCTTTTTTCTTGACCTTGCGTCGCCGAAGCTTTGCGAAGGCACGTAAAAAAGAAACAAAAAATCAAGAAGAAAATATGCTTCCACGCTCCCTTTGTGTCTTAATAGCTTCGCTATCTGCGCGCTAAGCGCCCAACACAAAGCCCAGGGCAATGGCGCTGCCGTGTAAGCCACAAATTCACGCCCTCGCCGGCCCGCATTTTCTTCGGGCTACATTTGTTTTAAGTCTTTTTGCAAGTATCCCTTCCTTTGAAGATATCTATTATAAGCATTTCCTAAACCTTCTATTGACTCTTGTTTTGATAACCAATCTAGGGGGTTCTCTTCGTCTTCTGGAATCAATTTATACAATTTGATTGCGATAGATCTGGATATTCCTTTAGAAATTAAGAATAGTACCAATGCATTGTAAGTTCCCAATTCGAGCATGGTTGGCATTGATAAACTTAATTTGAATTCTTCCTTTTGGTTTTCATCCATAACGAATTCCAAAATATCCGCTAGTAATTTCAAATATTTGACAAGCACAAAGCTAATTATTGTGGAATAAACTTTTATTACTTCATTAATTTTACCGTTGACCTTATTTTTGTCATTTAAATCCAAGACTCCCCTTACCCTAGAGTCGAAATCTAACTCCCTATTAATTAATTCCCTCATGCTCTTGTTCTGTAGCCATAGTACAGCATAGAAAACAATATGTCTGACAGATCTTGAAATTCCATGTTTAAAATATGCCTCGCTTCTGAAATTAAATAGATCGTTTAATCGGAATAATATGTTTTCAAGCTGTCCAAACAAGTTAGTTTCTTTATGCTCTTTTTGTTCGCGAATTTCTCTTCTCCATACTCTATGTAAATTTTCGTTTTCATAAAAAACCCAATCTTCAATTCCATTGTTCTTAATTTCATTAAAAAGGATGTTTTGATATTCAGGATCAATACTAGGGTTTAGTTTGAGTAAGTCGTACGGGATGTTTATTCCCTCAAGTTTGGTTGAAAGTGTGTCAACAATTGCAATAGCATTCTCTTCATTTAGATTCTTACTTTGTAAGTAATTTTCAAGGGACATTTCACCCTTTAAAAATTTGTGTTTTAGGAAACAGGTAGCATATTCCAATTCTCTTATTGCCTCATCAACAGGTTGGTTAATTCCATCAATAATATCTCCCAAAGGATGATTCAATATCTTATTAATAGCTGGAATAATGTCCTTCTCAGGTTTGGTGGCAAATTGCTCCTCTGCCCAGTCTTCGTTAATTTTCTCTAAGCATAGAACCGTTCCGATTAACGAATCTTTTATTCTTCCCGCTCTACCTACGATATTTCCAAATTCAAAAGAGCTTAATTCAATATTTTCTTTCTTCGCTATTGGGATAAAGACTTTTTCAGCAGGTAAATTTATTCCTTCCATTAAGGTCGAAGTACAAGCGATGTTGTTCAAATTTCCACTAGCAAACAGATACTCCAATTCACCTCTAATTATTTCTGGTATTTTTCCATGATGGAAAGCTGTTCTTGTTTTTAAACTATCAATCAAGTAATATTCTGGGTGTATTTCCTCTTTAATTAATTCTATAAGATCATTAATTTCTTGATTAAGCTCACTTCTTGAGTCATTGTTGGATATTTCGGTTGCTAGCTTTAACGCAAAATTTTCGGCCCAATCAGTTCTTGGAAAATAAATTATGTTTTTACTTCTTTTACCAAAAAGCGGAACTATTTTCGTCAAAGTCTGCAGTTTTCCGGAGGCGATTAACCTTCTAAAATCAAAATCAACATCGATTAATAACTCATTAATTTGAATCCCTTGAAAGAAAATTTTGGCAACAATTGAATTATCGTTTTCCGAATTTGAACGGAGTATGGCCTTTAACTGGAATACTGGTGAAAATACAGTCTTAAGATTTCTACTCTCCTCATTAAATATTAGCTCGAACAATTCGTGTGGATTATCCAAGAAGGGTCCGGCTATAATTTTTCTGGATTTTGGCCATAGAGCCTCTATTTCATTTAATAAAAATTCTAAAAGAAATCCCCTACTACTTTCATTTTCAATATTTTGAACTTCATCTATAAATACTATATCTGGCTCTATCGGAGTTTCATAGGATTCCTGAATCAACTTTAATGTCCTTTCAGGGGTAAGTATGAAGATTTCCTTATCGCTAAATTGTTCAATTTCTTCCCCTTCTTTTTCTATGAATGCAGTATTAATTGAAACATCGTCACCCAATACTCTTTTGAAATCCTCCGAAACCTGAGATATAAGTGCTCTGGTAGGAACAACATAAAGAACGAAAGCAGTATTCTCTTCGGAAAAGAATTCTGAAATATAATTCTGTATTATATAAGATTTTCCTGCGGAGGTTGGAGCGGAAATAGCTATATTTTCTCTTGTTTTTGTTAGAACATTCCAAAGATATTTTTGATAATCTGAAGCAATAATTAATTCATTTTCAGAAACTTTTATTTCATTAGTAGCCAATTTAGCGCCTAGTTCATAGTCTAAAGTTGCTCCGAAATGTTCTTTGAATCTGAAATATCCATCTTTTGGACTTATATCTATCAATCTTTTAAAAAATCTAGAAGAAATTAAGTTGCCCGAACGAGAAAGTATTATGTAAGCTGCTTTTAAATAATCTTTGCTGTCATATTCAAGAAAAAGTAAAATTCCAAAAACAGAACTAATGTATTTATCATCTTCATCATTACTGGATGAGATTATACTTGCAAGCCATATTGCTTTTTCTACTTCCTCTGTTTTTATAGGCTGTTTGTTATCTTCAAGTTCTACCTCCTTATAAAATCTGTTGGATATTAATTCTCCCAGAACCTTTTTAAAAACTGGGTGCTCCCTAGCCGAATTGATAGTCTTATTTGACATTGTTAAATGTTTCTAGGGAATTTTTTACCGTTATGAAAAACTTCATAACACAACTCTCTAAAATTATTGACATTAATTACAGGCATCAAAAAGAACTCCAAGGTTGTATTATTGGTTTGGGATAGCGAAGATTCTATATATTTTGTTCTTCTTTCGCCTATTCTTGAAAGAAAGTTATTCACCTCATTCTCAATATCAGGCAAATTATCATTAATCATTCTTTCCACTTTACCCTCTTTGTACATCAAAAATGCGGGATAGCATATATCATATTCTTTGAACTCAGGTTGCTTTGTTCTTAAACTCTGATAGATTAAATCTAGAGATTCTTCATCTAAGTTATTTAGATCTCGACTTAAGTGTTTCTTTGCTACTCTGAGTTCTCTGTCAACAGCTTTAGGGTTATTAATATATCTGGATATTGAGTCCAAAGCATCGCTTACACAAACGCTAAAACTCCCTCTCATTTTAGACTCTCCAAGAAAAAGGGTAGATTTCCCATCTTTGCTGCCAATGAAGAGTCCATCGGACCCTTTTATCTCATCATTATCATTATATGTATGTCCAATTTTATGAACAACTAAGGGGGCTCCAAGAATTGCTTCAACAAAAAGATAGAGTATAAGTTCTCCATATCTCCCGTCTCTCAAAGGGTCTTTGTCTCCAAAATAACTTAGTGCTTTTTCTTGAGGAGAATCACCGTCCTCAAGAATTTCAGTAATTTCAAATTCTTCAAAAACATAATTTTGTACTTGGGTAAGGAGATATTTAATAAAGCCTTTATAGTTTGGCGAAGTATTGTCAAATTTTAAACAATAAAATTTGACATAAGCATTACTGATTTTTTTTCATCAACCAGTCCAAACCATCGTAAAAAACTTTCACCATCAACTCTTAATAATTTAAACCAATCAATTTCGCTAATCTTTTTAGCCATACAAGAATTACCTAATTAAACAATTAATAAGGAGGTTGAGGGGGAATCCTAAATATAAAAATAATTTTAACACGTAATAAATTACGTGAATCCAGTAAAAAAATAAAAAATGTAGTAAAATACTATTGTTTAGTGGACACCAAAAGCTCACGAATATCTACATCCAGAATTTGAGCAATTCTTTTGAGATCTTTCAGATGTGGTTGAGATTTGTTGTTGCAAATTGAAGTAATAGTATTTGGATTTCGTTCCATTTTAACCGCCAATTCTTTTTGGCTCACTCCTTTTATAACAAGTACTTCTTTTATTCTATTTATTCGCTCAGGCATAGCCTAAAGCTAGGTATAATCAAGACTTTTGACAATAGGAAATTTTCTATGACAGGTTTCAAAACGATAAAAATATTGTTTTAAACTATATTAATATAATTATAAAGCATGAAATTAATTTTCATTTTTGCAATAAAAACCTATATTTATATAGTTTTTTCCGGTATTAGTATGTGAAAAACAAATAAAATTGTCCTGAAATGAGCTTAAAAGTAACTGACCTACATCCCCTACTCTCTTATATCCAAGAATGCCACGAAGGCGAATTACTTCACTTTACCCAAAGTTTGGACAAAACCATTTTTATGCTTCACTTTCTTTCTTGGGATACCTTTTCAGATTTGGAAAGACAAAATTGTTGCCATGTTTTAATGGAACTTAAAGAGGCGGTTATGGAGATTTATATAAATGATGTAAAAGGTGGGTAGCCTAGCCTCCAACTTTACACATTACCAATCCTTTTACCCAGTCTGAAAAAAGCTTTTTCAAAAAGTTTATCGATAAATTTACTTTCACTAAAGAAGCTAATATGGCGAGTATTGCCTAAATTACCAATTAGCAACTTCTTGAATAAACTCTTCATAAAGATCAGATGACTTATTTGGGCAACCCCCGTAATTATGAATTCCTATACCTTCTGACCTGTTTTTAAGTAGAGGACATCCACTTTGTCCACCATAAGTATCTATTTCGTAATAAAATCTCCCACCCTTCTTAGTTAAACTTTCCCTCATTTTGTATTGGAACATACCTCTGTCTCTATCTGCGGGATAGCCACAAACTTCTCCATCATCCGAATCATCAATTACCGGTTTTAAGAATTCATCTAGTGGTACCGGTGCATTTAATTTGATTGCGCCCATATCATACCTAGCTGATCCGTTGTCAATCCACCCCTTAGTGGCACAAACACTAACAGCTTCGAAACGTCCATAGGGTTCCAAAAGACCGGATTTTCCAGGAATAACAATAATTTTTTCTTTCCAACCACCACTTTTTTTACTAAACACACAATGTCCTGCCGTATAAAGCTTTGTGCCAGATACTAACCAACCACTTCCAACGTATGTTTTTCCATTTTTACCTTTAGTATATAGCTTACAAATAGCATTGTAGGGTAGCATATTCGTTCCTACTACTTTTTGTCGTTGGTCTATTCCACATCTTGAATAATCAGCCAATTCCTCTTCAGATTCAATCCAATATTCCAGCATGATTTCAGTTTCATCAATCGACTCACTTTTTACATTCAACTCATGATATATTAACTCTTTCATACAGGCTATGAATTAGGAACATAAAGAATCCAATGTTTCAATAAGAATGTTTAAGGCTTTACGCCATTTTTTCGGCAATAAAGGAATCTTAGCTATCAACTTTATTATGACTCCTACTTTGTTCCAAATCCCACAAATTTTTGAGCTAATATCCAATGCTTCTGCATTAGCTTCCTGTTGCAGTTGGTCTAGATTCAAGTTTTCGATTTGTTGGTTTACTTCTTCAAATGTTAATTCTGCCATGATTTAAAAATTAATGATTTATACAATTGCTTTAATTGTGATACAAATTATGCGTTGAGTTCCAGGTAATCAATACGCCATTTGGCCTATTTTTAAAGTGTGGTAAAGGCCAAGGCAATGCGTTCAATTTCTGTACGTTTATTAGTGCCTAATTTCCGAAAGATATTTTCACAATGCTTTTTAACTGTTTTGGTATCAATAAATAAATGTTGGGAGATTTGTTTACGGGAAAGTTCTTTCCCCAAAAGTGTAAGGATTTGTTTTTCTCTTTTAGTGAGTTGCTGATAACATGGAAAGTAGCGGTCCAAAGTTTCGTTAACACCAAAGACCTTGTTAACTTTTCGACAAAGTTGCTCAATATTCTTAGGAAAGAGTGTTATTGAAATCAACTGATCTTTGTTGAGAATTTTTGAAGCTGTAAAAAGATAGAAAGGTTTGTCTTCTGGTTGGTGACGCCAATCTTGGAAAAATGGGATTACCAATCCTGAATCTCCTTTTCTAAATTCTGAAAGAATTTTGGGATAAATAACTGTTAGCGCATGTTCACTTTGATGTTTCCGAAGAACTTCTGCGCCCATTTCTTGTAATTCTTCCTTGGAATATCGAATTAAATCGCATCCTTCCTGGGAAATATATTCAATGGCCAAATCTTTCCTAGAGTTGATATGAAGAATCCCTGGAATTAGATTGGCCAAATCATCCAAATCAATTTGTCCTTTAGCAATTAAATCACTTACCCGATATAATTGTTTGGAAGACTGTTGTTGTTTTTTATCAGACACTTCTTGCTTGGGTTGGGGCAAGAATTAGGGCTATAGGGGAAGACACAATTTAAAGAACAATGAGGACAATTTATTGCAGAAAAACCTTAGAATTTCTGGGGGTTTTGTCCATTTCATGCACTTTTGCCCCTACCCTTTGGGTTATTAGGCAAAAAAGCATTCCATTACCCTTTCAAAAGAAATTTTTAGAAGAAATTTTTCTGGGAGTTAGGAAATAACTTTCGCTTTTCCTAAGCTCAAGTTACATAACGCAGAACATTATGAAACAGATAAACTTTTCCATAATCCGGATTGAGAACCCTTACATATGTACAAATGATAAAAAAACAACCCCAGAACTAGTCTGAGGTTGTTAAAATCTTAATTTGCGATATGTCCAGAAAACATCTTAATCCTTGGCAAATGCCGGTACTACGGTTTCAAAAATGGGTTTCATAATCTTGTCATCATTCCTGTCGTGACCGGAGATGACAATGGTTAGATCAAGTTCTTCCACCACCATAACACGCTGGCCACCACCTCCCCAGGCCAAGGTCATATCATAGCTTTTGTTCCCAACCTGTACAGGGGTATGGTACCAAAAATAGCCGTAAAGATAATTCTTGGGCATCCAATCTATTGCAGGTCGTACAATACCGCTGGTAGCTTTTTCCAGATAGGCTGCAGAAATGAACTGCTCCTCGTTCAATTTACCCTTGTTTTGCACCAAATGCCCAAACTTGAGCATGTCCCGAGGCAAAATACTGGCCCGTGATCCCGCTTGTGGCAGTCCACTCACATGTTTTGACCATTTATAATCGGTAATACCTAGAGGATCAAGTAACTCAGTTTTAATAAAGTCCTCAGCTGTTCCAGGCACTACGGCGTCAATAACCGTCATTACCATCATGGGGTTATAATTTCCGTACAAATAGGTCTGGGACGCTTCGGTAATGGGCTCGCTACGTTCAAGCAGTGTCTGCACCAGCCCCTGCCCTTTTAGTTTAACAGAATCATTTTCAACTTCTTTCCATTCTTCGCGGTCTATCGTCAATCCCCCCTGCATGGTCAATGCCTTATGAAGGGTGATTTTCTCCGCTCCTTGTGTGAATTTTGTAGGGTCCAAGTCTTTCAAGAAATGAATCAAAGGTTTGTCCAGGTCGTCCATGCTTAAATACCCCATTTCAATGGCTCTCCCTAACACCAAACTGGTATACCCCTTTACGGCCGAGGCTTGTCCGTGCGGTAAATTGACACGACCCTTTTTGTAATAGGACTCATATACCAATTTGTTCTTATGTGAAATAAGTAGCGCATCGTAATTACCATAGTTGCCATCAAAAATATCTTGGGACACTTGTACTAGTGCATTCTTTTTAACCTCGGAAAGGTTGAGCTTACCTACCGCTATATCATCTTCCCTATCTTCCGGCTCTTGATTGATAAATGGGATATTTAGGTGCGGAATGGACCAGAATGAGACCTCATTGTCAAGACTTGAAATAGGATTCATCAAGGATGACAACCAGGCCACACTGCGAACCGCCGTTGCAGGGAATGCGGTACTGTGGTTACCATCAATAACTTCTTTATATACGGATAAACCATCATCCCGTCTATCATTTAATAATTTAATAAATGCCTCCATTGGTGCAACCACTCTCTCTTCTTCCAATGAGCCATATGCAATAAAAACATTCGCATTTAGACTGGAGTTTTTATTTGACGACTCATAAGGTCCAAACTTGGTGTTAAGTTCCGTTAAGTAATCAAGTTCACCTTTAACCGTTGGACTACCAATGATGTAATTGTTGAAGGTATCGGGTTGCGACATTAGTATATAGGCACCAAATTCACCGCTCAATGAGTATCCAAAATACGTACGGCTGTTGGGGTCAGTGCGGTAGGTTTTATCAACATAGGTAATGACATCATTGCGAATAAAATCCAGATGATTAATGGCTTGACCATATTGATATTTTTTCTGAATTTCAGGGTTGCTACTTTTTCTCATGGAGTAATCACGAAACCTACTTACATGCGCTCCTCTTTCGTTTTTCAGGTCTTCATTGATATCCAATTGCCACGAAATTCCAACCAGGATAATATCTTCCAGCATGAATTCTGTAGCACCGGACAGCATTTCGCGATGCCACACGGCATCTGTATAATAAAGCACAGGATACTTTTTATTAGGGTTCTCAGCATAATCCTCTGGCAACTCTATATAAAGTTCATAGCTCCTTTCAGTTTTTGTGTCTTTAATAGGGACTACCTGGATCTGAGGTAATACCAAGGAAGCGCTGTTTGTTGTTGATGCAGTTTCTTTTTTGCCATTTTCCTGGGCAACGGCATTGTATGTTAGTATTAGAAGTAGTGCTAATAGCCCTTTTGTTATGCTTTTCATTGTTTTATTTGTTATATCTGAACGATAAAACTACCGTATAAACCCTGCCAGAAATTGTAAACAGGACAAGCCTAGCGATTAAATGATGAAATCACTTCATCATTGATATAGGCGTTTTGCAAGAAATTATGAAGGTTTGTGTTTGAACGTGGTACTTTTGTCCTTAACTGTAAGAGTTTATGCTGCAAAAGTCTTTGAAGAATACCATCCTCATCAACCTGGGTGCCTTTGTATTGGTGCTCACCCTTGAGCTATTGGGTGGATGGATGCACATAGATAAATATGACTCGCTTTATTCCTTTTATTTATGGGGACTTAGTTATACTATAAGTATTATGACAGTTATATGGATAAATCATTTTATCCTTATCCCATATCTTTTTGATAAGAAAAAATATGTTTTATACGGATTCCTGCTTATTGTAGCCATATTTCTTGGTGTCAGCATAAAAATATATCCAAAATTCAACTGGATCGGCATTACTAAAATGTCCTCTTTTCTTATTTACACTACAGGTACTGGTATGGCAGCTTTCTTTTTGCGAAGAAGCATGCGCGTCCAAAGAGAAAACAATGAAAAAGAAAAATTACAAAGAGATCTGGAATTGAACTACCTAAAGGAACAGGTAAATCCACACTTTTTATTTAATTCATTGAATAGCATTTATGCCCTTTCGAGGCAGCAATCCAAGGAAACTCCAGAGGTTGTCATGCAACTTTCGGAATTAATGAGATATCAATTGGAAAGTGCTAAAAAGGACTTTGTTTCGCTGAAAGAAGAGCTGGAGTTTATAGAAAATTATTTATTGCTTGAAGAAAAACGGTTGAGCAAACGGTGCGCCATTGAATTTTCAATTGAAGGAGAGTCATCAAATTATAAAATAGCGCCAATGCTACTCATACCGTTTGTTGAAAATGCAGTTAAACATGGGGCTCAGGCCACCAATGCACAGAGCACAATTGAAGTGAATGTTTCCATAAAAAATTCCAGGCTTCATGTTCATGTTGTGAATTCAAAACATAATGTAGCACCAAATTCGACAAGAATGGGAACGGGACTCGAAAATGTGCAGCGGCGGCTGAATTTATTATATCCGAATGCCCATGTATTAAAGATCAATGATATGGAGGCTGCATATCATGTAAATTTAACCATTGACATAACTGAATAGTTGGAATGATGAAAATTGCCATTGTTGATGATGAACAGTTAGCCCGGGAAGTGCTGGAAGAGTATTGTTCTAAAATAAACAACTTTGAATTGGTCCTAAGTACCGGGAACCCAATCGATTTCGTGAATTTTATTCAGCAACATAAAATCGATCTCGTTTTTTTGGATATTGAAATGCCGGAACTCAATGGCATGGGAATTTTGCGTTCTATGATTCAATCGCCTAAAGTGATATTAACAACGGCATATTCCGAGTATGCCTTGGAAAGCTATGACTTTGGGGTGGTTGATTACTTATTGAAACCTATAAAACTTGAACGCTTTTTACAGGCAGTAAACAAAGTTTCAACTTCGACAATTGCAGAACCCAAAGCGAATAAGAAACAAGAAGAACTTCGTATAAAACATGATGGATTACCGATTACCGTTCCGTTGAAATCAATACGCTACATTCAAAGTTTCGGGAATTATTTGAAAATTTTTACAGATACCAGAATGTATCTTATCTCCGAGACACTTATTAATATCACTACCCTATTGCCAGAAAATTTTCATCGTACGCATAAATCCTATATTGTCAATTTGGACAGGATTACCAAAGCTACCCGGACCCATTTATTGCTTGAAGATAAAAAGGTGCCTGTGAGCGCTATGTACAAGGTGGTTGTTTTTGAAAAATTAAAAGGTTTGGCGAAGCCATAAATATACCTCCCCACTCTCCCATTCCGCTAAAGGGATTCTTTACCTTTTTACAGCGTACTCTTAATTGCATGCTTTAACCTCTTTATTAATTCATAAATTTCTTCCTCGTTATACGTAGCAAAACCAATTCTAATTGCATTGTGGCCTAATTTGGCTGCATCATACTGCCGCCAATCTCCAATTTCCAATTTGTGTTTTCTTGCCGCCTCGGAAATGGTATCCCAAGAGTAATCCGGGTGCAACTTTATCCAAACCGCCATACCACCTTTTGGTATTTCAAACTGAAAAACACCATCGAATTCATCGTTTAAAAGTTTACAGAACAGATCACGTCGTTGCTGGTAAATTTTCATCACTTTACGAATGTGCCTATCCAAATCGCCAGACTTTATAAAGTTTGCGAAGGTCAATTCTAAAAGCGCATCACCTTGCCTATCCACATAACCTCTTAATTTAGCGGCTTCATCCACAAACTCTTTTGAAGCGATTAAATACCCAACCCTAAACACTGGTGCGACGGTTTTACATACAGAACCAATGTAAACTACGTTTCCATTCGTGTCGTGACTTGCCAATGGAAGAATTGGAGCATGATTGTAATTAAAATCATAATCGTAATCATCTTCAATAATCGCAAAATTATATTGCTGTGCAAGGTTTAAAAGGTGGATTCTTCTTTTCGCAGAAAGCGTTACCGTGGTTGGATGGTGATGATGGGAGGTCACATATACCGCTTTAATCTGGTGCCGCTTACATAGTTTTTCAATATCGTCGGTTACAAGTCCATTTTTATCTACCGAAACGCGTTCCAATTTTGCTTGCTGGTTTAAAAAAGTGAAATCAGCAGACACATAATTGTTATTACCGACCACGATAACATCTTCTTTTTGAAGCAATAGTTTTGCCGACAACCATATTCCCATTTGGCTGCCACGAGTAATCAGTACATTTTCCTTGTTAATGTTCAGCCCCCTGGTTGAATTCAAATATTCAACCAATACATTTCGTAGGGTCTCATTACCATATGTAGAACCATAGGACAAATGTTCGTATATCTTTTTTTTGGATGAAACAGTTCTATACGTCCTTGCAATTTCATCAATGGGAGTTAATCTTGTATCTGAAATACCATCATTCAGGTACATAAAGTCCTCCCGCTTTTCGGTGGGTATTTTTGGTAGGATACTACTTTTATAAAAAGAAAAATCAGCATTATTAATTACACCAAATACTTCATCATCATTTAATTTTTGCTGATGTAGCACCGGTAAATTACGATGTACATACGTTCCCTTTTTTGGAATACTCTCAATCCAACCCTGGAGCAATAACTCTTCATAACAAGCCACGATTGTTTTCCTGTGCACATGTAATTGCTCTGCCAATGTTCTGCTTCCAGGAAGTCTGGTATTGGGCGCCAACTTTTGGCATTTAATCAATTGAATAATTTGATTGGACAATTGAAGGTACAGTGCCTGATTACTTTTTCTATCGAATTGAATACTTGTTTTAAATGGAAACATCTGGACTATTAATTATATCTATTCTGGACGATTATGGCAGTCCACTAATATAGTACTTTCGTGCTATAATATTATAAAGACATGAAAAATCAATGCAAATCAAAACATCTATTTTATGTGCTGTGCCTTCTTTTAACAGCGTTTTCATCCTATGCACAAAATGATGTGAAATGGCATGTTTATGAATTGGATAAGCTTTCATTGAATGAGCCAGGGGTTTATGTAGATACACCAACCATAAGTGGGAAAACATACGTCACTAAAAGTGCCACTACCCTAAAAGCCTCCTCATACGATCGTATGCTATTTATTGTTGAGGGCATGTGTACTGCAACTGTAAAATCTGAAGCCATGAATTTAAAAACAGGAGATGTGGTGTTTTTAAAAGCTGATGATGCCATAAAATTTTCAGGGAGTTTAAAAACAATGATTTGGACAAGTAAATCGACCAAAACAAATCATCAAAACAAAACAAAGAAATTTTCGAAAGCGGAAATTGAAGCTGAAAGGGATGCATCAGAAAATGTATGGAATTCATTCATAGAAACTTCAACAATGGTTGCTGGTCTCTATATGTTGCCAAAATCACTAAATGGCGATAACACGCTTACACACAGTTTTGATGAAATCAATTATGTAGTAAATGGCAGCGCAAAATTTAAAATGAACGATACCGTAATCGATGTTAAACCAGGTTCCATGATGTGGGTGAAAAGAGGGGTTGGCCATTACTTTTATGACCTTTCAGCTGACTTTGATGTTTTTATACTTTTTGAGACCATTAATATGGATCATGACCATTAATGAATAAAATATGTTAGAAATAAGACCCAATTGCGAGCACTGCAACAAAGATTTGCCAAACACCTCGACTGAGGCAATGATTTGCTCCTTTGAATGCACCTATTGTAGCACCTGCGCTATGGAAATATTCGAAAATGTATGTCCAAGTTGTGCAGGAAATTTTGTGCCACGCCCTATAAGGCCACAAAAAGAAATTGAGCAATATCCTGCTTCAATCAAACCCATATTCAAACCTAAAGATTTATATAAAGCCAGGTTGAACATATCCCGGTATAAAAGCATTCCTCCAGAAAAAAGATGAGCCCAATTATAATTGATACCATTGGTTACGCAGCGTTGGTCATTAATCTGTATTCAATGTCCACAAAGGGTGAATATAAGCTGCGATTGATTTCACTGATAGCAAACATAGGCTACATTATTTATGGTTTATTAATTAGTGCCGCCCCAATAATAATAGGATGCACCATAGCAGTGTTTCTACACGGCTTTCATTTAAGAAGATTACAAATAAAAAAACAGCAATGATCAACATAAAAAGAGCTAACGAGGCAGATCTTGACATATTGGCCCTTTTGGGAAGAGTAACTTACGCTGAATCACACGGTCATTTTATTGATAATAAAAACGACTTGTCGGCTTATCTCGATGAAGCTTTTTCAGTCGAAAAAACCAAACGGGAAATCAACAATCCGAAGCATCTATACTACATCATTTATGTGAATGATCTACCGGTTGGTTATGCCAAATTGGTAGTAAACGCATTGCACAAAAATGTGGCCTCACAAAACAATTGTCGATTGGAAAGAATCTATATTTTAAATGAATTCATCCCCTTAAAAATTGGACAACCCTTTCTAAATTTTATTGAAGAGAAAGCTAGAGCCATGCAATTGGATACGATGTGGCTTTCGGTTTACATAAAAAACAACAGGGCCATCAGATTCTATCATAGAAATGAATTTGAAAACGTTGGAGAATTAAATTATATAGTCAACGGTAAGGGTTATGAAAATGCCGTTTTATCGAAGGAGTTATAAGTATGAAAGAATATCCAAAATCCAAATTAAACAGGGTAAAACGCGGTCATAACAGAGCAACTTATGATGTTAAAAACATAAACGCCATTTTAGATGATGGATTTATTGGCTATGTAAGTTACATGTACAAAAACAGGGCAATTTCATTACCCATGGGATATGGAAGAAAAGACAACAAAATTTATTTACACGGTTCCCAAGCAAACAGAATGTTGCTGTCGTTATTGGAAGCCAAAGAAATGAGCATAACGGTAATGCATTTAGATGCTTTGGTTCTGGCACGATCTGGGTTGCACCATTCTGTAAATTATCGCTCTGCAACGCTATTTGGTTCCACAAGAAGACTTGAAGATACAAGGGAAAAGGAAGCAGCCCTGTTCTGTGTTATGGAGCAAATGATGAAAGGGCGTTGGGATGGCATTAGGCCAATGGACCAAGACGAAGTGGACAGAACCATGGTTGTAGAAATGACTATTGAAACAGCGTCAGCTAAAATAAGGGATGTTGGTGTTGCGGACGAACCAGCAGATTACGATTTAGATGTTTGGGCTGGTTTGGTACCTTTAAAGCAAACAGCGGAATACCCGATTGCTGACAAGGGTTTGCCCCAGGAAATGGAAATTCCTAAACATGTAATGGATTATTATCAGCAAAATCAATGAACTATCACAACAAACGGTTTAGAGTAGTAGAGCTCTCAGCAAATGCAGACACGACCGAAGAAACCATATTTACATATAAGCAAAATGGCAATATTGTAACTTCGGAATACAAGGGTGGGAATATCGTAAAAGGCCATTTGATAGGATTAGTGGACAACGATGGATCTATCGATATGCGTTATCATCAAGTCAACCTAAAGGGGGAACTAATGACTGGTATCTGTCATTCAACACCTAAATTGAACGAAAACGGAAAAATAAGACTTCATGAACAATGGAAATGGACTTCAGGAGATCGGTCAAGCGGAAATTCCATTCTTGAAGAATTATAAAGAAAGCCGGTTAAAGAATCTTGAAAGCATTAGGTGTGTCCATTAAAAAAACTACAATCAATGCGTTATAAACCGTTAAATCATTGGATTGGACCGATGACATAACTGAATGGCTAAGCCCCAAGGATCTCTGAGCATGGCCAAAACATCCCCAGCTGACGTCTCGTCCATGGAAATGAGGGTTGCTCCTGCCTGTGTTAGTTTTTGGGTTGCATGGGGAACATCGTTACATACGAATGCAACATGAAGCAATAAAGGATCCATGGTTGAATAATTTGGAGTTTCCACCTTGGGGTTATTGTAAACTTCCAACATAACTTGTCCAGATGCATCTGCCAAAAACCGGACAGGAACTGGGATGTCAGATTCACGTTTTACAGTAAAGCCAAAATTATCCTTGTACCACTCAGCTACTTCGGCTGGATGCTCCACTTGATAGGCAAAATGCTCAATTCTCATAACGTTCCAGTTTGCGATAGGTTTTGTTTGTTCGGAATCCGAATTTAATAGTTTGTTGTCAAAATTGCGAAACTTGTGAATGATTCCGAATCTTTTCCTCTCCAAGTCGTTACACTCTTTCTGCAACTTGACTGTTCCCAATCCAAAGAAATTCAAGCCTGCCGGATGGCACAAAATTTGTTGGGTTAAAGCAGGGACGTTCTCAGAAACGGTTGCCAATAACCAAAATAGCCCAACAAAGTGAAATCTCTTTTTACAAAAACGGTTTTTCTACTGTTTCTTGCCCAACTATTATGGCAATGTAGCAAGGAAGATGACCTGCCCAAAATCATTGATCAGGATTCTTTAAATGCCTTAATTGAAAAAGAGCGGAAACGGGAAAATGCCCCTGCCATTGCGGCTGTTATTGTAAAGGATGGTCAAGTGGTCTGGGAAAACTTCGCTGGTTTTAAAACGCTAAGCACTAGCGAGAGTCCAGATGAAAATACTGCTTTTATTCTTGCATCCGTCTCCAAAACCGTAGTGGCCGTTGCCGTGATGCAGTTGATGGAACAAGGGCTTTTGGAGCTCGAGGAGGATGTAAATACCTATATCCCTTTCGCACTCCGAAATCCCAATTTTCCCAATACCCCTATCACCACTAGAATGCTACTTACCCATACCTCTAGCCTATCCTGGCCCACCAACCAGGAAGATCCGAATTTCAATAAAACCTTTGAATCTGCCAATGCACCAGATATTTATCCTTGGCTACGGGACTACCTTACTCCCAATAATCCCAATTTTCAACCCAATAGCTGGCAAAATAATGCGCCTGGCACCTCCTATCAGTATAGCAATTTAGGCGCTGCCGTATTGGGCTACCTGGTACAAACCATCAGTAGAAAGGACTTTCACAGTTATTGCAAAGAACACATTTTCACCCCGCTGCAAATGCACAATACTGCCTTTAAGATTGCAGACTTATCGCCCACTACAGATTTTGCCTCCTTGTATTTTGAAGATGAACTTATCCCGCAATATTCAGCCTCCCACTACCCTGCTTTTGCCTTAAGGAGTACCACCGCAGATATGGCCAACTTTATGATTACCATGCTTAATGGAGGTGTTCTAGGAAACACTCGGGTCTTGGAAGAAGCAACAGTGCAACAAATGCTTGCCATTAAAGTTCCTGACAAAAAGGTTGGGTTTCTCTGGACAGAACTCAGCGGAAAATGGATAGGTCATATTGGGGAATATTGGGGGGTGTCCTCCAGCATGGACATTCATAGGGAGAAAAACCTAGGCGTATTTATTGTAAGCAACAACTCGCATATAGAGTCTATTTATCCCGAAGGACAGATCTATCGATACATCCATAAATACGCTGAACAATTGGCGGACTAGTTTCATGTTTGTGTTTTTCAATTCATCAGTTGGATGCAATCCTTTCTAAAATGGATTCAAAAAAACCTTCATTATATCCTTCAATTTTATCTATGATCATACCATTTTGGTCAATTAAAAATGATTTTGGCAGGGCTTGAACACTGTACAATTTTGCAATGCTATCATTTCTACCTCCCGCTGCCCATATATTTGTCCATTTAATACCATCTTCTTTAGAAGCCTTCTCCCAGACCTTTTTATCCTTATCGATTGAAAAACTAACAATTTTCAATTCCTTTGGAATTGTTTTAAAATTTTTACTGAAAAACCTGTTTTCTAAGCGACAAGGTTTGCAACTTCTACTCCAAAAACTCAGATAAATGTAATTTCCTTTTAGGGAGGAAAGATTTATTGGCTCACCGGTCATCGAAATACCATTAAAATCAGCAAACATGTCTCCTTTTTTTAACTCAATTTCGTTGCCCTTAACATATTTGTCCAAGGCCAATGCATCTGGTATATTTTGGTGTGTAGGGTCAAGGTTAGATATGACTTTTTCAAGTGTATCTTTAGGTATGAATTTTCTGTTTCTGTACAATAGGTCCAAGGTAAAATAAGAATTGGGATTTTCTACAATAAAACCTCTCATTAGCTCCTTTGATTTGGCAACATTTTCTTCATACCTACGGACTAGTTCACTTTTGTGAAGCTCATCTGTGAACAAGTTTTTGGAAAGACTATCTCCAATTTTCAAGTACTTGGTATCATATTTTCCGGTAAGTTCCCACATTTTATTTTTGAGATCCTGTTCGGGACCACCGGTTACCTCTTTCTGAAAATAGATGTCTGAGTAGGTTGATTCAAAACGTATTTCAGTATTTTCAATAATTAGATCGGAATACTTGTTCTGGTCGGGAATGATCAAAACACATTGGGTCGGGTGGTCTATTTTTCCTTTCATTACAAATTCATCGTTCTTGACCATTGCAGAATCTATGTTTGATTGCAATTCCATACTGAATAAATAGATTTTTGTGTCTTGGGGAGTGCCATCAATATGACCTGTTAATCTGTAACCTTTACTTTCACTATCCCCACCGCAACCATATGCAGAGAGCATCAGGACTACCATCAATTTAGATATAGGAATTTTACCATTTGCCATATTGCGTTGATTTAGGTTGAAGAATTTTGTTAACCGATGTTGAACAACGTACCTAATAGTATGTAAGTTTTAACGGCTAACATTTACTACCAAAGACGGTTAAAAAAAGACGATGTGACAATTACCCTATTCCGGAATTGTAAATTGGAATCAAGGACTATTTACATACCTGTTGCAAAGCACTAAAACTTGTCAATTTGGTAAGGTAGATGTGACATGCAACTTTAACAAAAAGGGTTACTATTGCTCCGGTACCAAACGTATAAGTCTGCCCGGGCCTTCTACCGCAATGTACAGATAGCCATCCAAGCCCATTTCTGCGTCTCGTACCCGGCCAATACCCTCCACTAGCCGTTCATGGCCCACGACTTCGTTACCATTCATTTGTAAACGATGGAGGTATTCAAATTTGAGGGAGGCGACGAACAGGTCATTTTCCCAATCTCCGTAGAATTCGCTGGACACAAATGTCATTCCACAGGGCGCAATGGAAGGAGTCCAGTAATACACAGGCTGTTCCATGCCATCCAGTTCGGTAAGGTCTGTAAAGGTGGTGCCATCGTAATTGATGCCGTATGAAATTACCGGCCACCCGTTGTTGTTTCCTGCTTCCAAAATATTGATTTCATCTCCCCCTTGGGGGCCATGCTCTCCTTCCCAAATCGCTCCAGTTTCTGGGTGCCGGGTCATGCCCTGGGGATTCCGCGTCCCGTATGTGAAAATGGAGGCTACCGCTCCAGAAGTGTTGTAAAAAGGATTGTCAGTAGGAATCTGACCATCGTCGTGGATACGGTGTATCTTACCAATGGCATTGTCCAATTCCTGGGGGTAAACATCCCTAAATCCACGATCACCCACGGAAACGTATAAGTAGCCATTATTATCAAACTCTAGTCGTGAGCCATAATGGTTACCACTGTTGACATACGGAATTGCCGCAAATATGTTTTCCACATCAACCAAGCTGTTGCCCTCTAGCCTACCTCTTGCCACGGCCGTTGTACGTTCGGATGAATTATCGGGATTGGCCCGGGAATAGGAAAGATATACCAACGAGTTGTTTTCAAAATCAGGATGAATTTGGACATCCAACAAACCTCCCTGTCCTAGGGAAGCAACATCTGGAATACCACCAATTTCTGTCAATTGTTTGTCATTATTTACCATATACAGCCCTCCCCCACGCTCGGTTACCAAAATTTCACCAGTTGGCAATTGTGCTATACCCCATGGAATACCAGGAATATCATCGGTCAGGGTTTCCAATCGGAAGCTAAGGTCGTCGGAAGTGATCAAGCCGGACAAATCGGGGTTCTCCTCCTCCAACATGGCTTTGGTCTTTCCATCTATTTCTGTAAGGATATAGTTGGTGAGCTCCTCGATGGCTTGAGCACTTAAAGCAGAACCGTATGCGGGCATCCCATTGGCTGTATAGCCATCCGTTATGGATTGTATGATATCTTCCATAGCGTTGCCATACGTCCAATCGCGTTCTACAAAGGAGCCAAGGTCTTGTCCATGACAACCTCCACAGTGATTTCTATAGGTAAGGGCCGGACCTTCCAAGTTTTCAATATCCCCTGGTGATTCGGGGTCCTCTGAATTGTTACAGCTACACAGTACTGCTGCGAAAACCAACAATACCAACTTGGCTGTCGTCTTTAACGAAAAGAATATGTCCTTTAATTTGAAAGCTGGGGCAAAAAAGCGATTTGAGGTGATTGGGGCCATAATAATCCATTTAAATACAGCTTGAATTACCAAAGACAGGGCTAATCTATAGTGTCCTAGTAATTAGCACGTTAACGTTACATATATGTAACGTTGTTAATTGGAATAAAGTATGGACAATTCTTAAAGCTCGCGGATTTTCATATTGCGAAACTTAGACTCAAAGTACCAGTTTTGTAGCGCAATCTTTCCTTGGGTGGCTTTACCGAAGCCCGGAGCATTTTTAAAACCAGAGCTACCAACCTTATTCCTCCATTCCGAGGAAGTTAAATCTTCTTCTGCAGTCATTTTTCCATTAAGGTAGAATTGCAGCTTTCCGTCTTGTTGGACAATTCGAGCAGTATTCCATTGCCCGGTAGGATTCGCTTCCACTTGATTTACCTGGGGTGATAATCCCCACAGGCAACCAGGCCGTTTCAAATCGGTTTTATTATCCATATGGGCCGGTTCCAACAATTGGTATTCCGGTCCTGTCTGATAGGTTGCCGTATATTCCGGAGATTCCTGCACGTTTACAAAAACACCTCCGTTACCCCTGAGGGCCATCTGCCATTCAAATTCCAACTCATAGTTTGCATAAGCCTTATCCGTCACCAAATCCCCAAAGACCTTGGTTTCGTCGGTGGCGTTACAAAAAATAGCGCCTTCCCTTACCTCCCATGCAGAAAATCGGGTGGAATCTGGCTTGTTGAACAGGTGCCACCCCTCAAGGGATTCACCGTCGAAAAGCAACTCCCAGCCCTGTTCTTTTTCAATATCGAGCAATTGATTGTGAACTTTATTTTTAACGGCCAACTCCTTGCTACGCAAAACCTCGAATTTCTTTTTTTCGTCGGATTTGCAAGAGACTACGACGAGCAATGATATCAATACAATTAAAAGGGAGGTTCGTGTCATTTCTTTTGGTTTACAATAGGGTGAGTCGAAGGTTGGGTTTGGAACTTAATTTGTTAATTCTAATCTTCAAGTGTGACTAAAATAATAATAAACCTCGGGAAGCCTTCAACATTCAATAATTTGTAACTAAAGAAAGTTTTTTGTTTCTTTTTTTTAAGCTGCTTTTTCCTTTTTCTTGTGATTTTGAATTCGGATGGATTGGCCCATGCATCAAGGGATCCCTAATGCATTTAAAGATATTGAAGGGAAGTAATTTGCAATAACTTCATGTCCTAGAACCTGGTATGCCTTGGTTTTAGTGGTTTTTGATTTGGACTTAGGTTCCTATCGCTCCAATTGTTTCCCCTCCACAAAAATCTGCCACGCATCCATGGTAAGTTCGCTGCCCGTATCTGAATTGGTATAAATAATATATCCCATTTTCAGCTTGTCGTAAACCTCGAACTGGCATTTAAAGTCGCCATTATTTCCGCCATGATAAAAGGTGTCGCCGTAGTCGGTTTTTCGGATAAAAATGCCGAGGCCCGCACCTTCGGCCTTGTCTGGGTGGTTCCAAAATTCTTGTTTGGATTCAGTATGAATTTCCAAAAATTCCGAATAGGTATTTGGTTTTAACCCTCTTCGTTCCAAAATGGTCAGTGCGTAACCTGCAAAGGCTTTTGCCTCTGTATGCATGCTGAAGGCCATGCCCGCTTGTTGAGGGATTCCCCAACCCGTTGGCTGATTCCCCACATGACCTTCGGAAACCACCTCGCGTAACGCTTCGCTATCGCTGAACTCCATGTGATACAGTTCATTTGGCCCTATCAGTTCCTCCTCCAAGATTTGTTCGATGGGTTTACCGGTAATTTTTACAACAACCCGTTTAAGGTATTCAAAACCTTCGCCGGAGTATCCATACTTTTCTCCGGGTGTATTGATCATTTCAATGCCCCAATTGGGAAGCCCACTCCGATGTATCAAAACATGTCTTGCCGTCATTTTTTTATATTCTGGATATGCATCCAGCTGCTCAAAGGGTAAATACTCATGTAGGGGTTTGTCCAAATCGATGATATTTCTATCCGCCAGTCTTAAAACCACAAAGGCGAAGACAGGCTTGGTAATTGAGGCGGCCTCGAAAAGTGTTTTCTCATCAACTGGCACCTTTGTGGTGGAGTTTTTCACCCCATAGGTTTTATGATAGACCACCTTTCCATCCTTGATCAAGGCCAAAGAGATACCCGGGATATTGTAATGTTCCTGATAAGCTGCAATGATTTGGTCCACGTGTTTCTTGGATTCTTCATTAAAATCATGGAGCAGGCCGTTGGCAGGGATAATGTCAGGTTCCGATAGCATCTTGACCTCCAAGGCCGGAATAGGTTCATGCCCCTCAGCACTTAAAGTAAAAGCCACTGGATTTGTAGGGGCCAATCGGTAGAATCTATAGTCCAATTCAAAAATTTTAGTCGGCACCTCAATTTGATAATTTCCCACTGGTAAAGGAACAGTGAAGTTTCCTGTGGTATCGACCACCGTCTGGACCCACATTTTTTCATTGTCCACGTTACTAATTCTGATGCTGATGGGTATAGGCTCCTGAAGTTGGGAGGTATCTATCTTACCTTCGACCATTCCAATGTCGACATTGTCCGCTATAAAAATTACATTGCCCAACCTATCCGGATTTGCCACCTTTTGGGTGCCCCGCCCCCATGAAAGCCATGTAAAACTTTCATCCTCATCTTTGTCTATCGCCACCAAATCCATTCCCAAGGAAGAGCCTTCCTCAATTTTTCCGTCGAGCTTTAGCTTCCACTCAATAGTTTTGCCTTTATCAGTTTTCTTTTTGGCCATTTCCACCTTGTCCCAAGCCGTTCTGGCACCATAGGCGTTCCGTTGGTCGCCATATTCACTGTATTGGGTCACTGGGGAACCTGTTTTTAAGCTCTTTTCGTTGACGTAGAGCTCCAATCCATCTTGATTGTCCCAAAAAGAATCTTCAGGAGGCACCATTACGGTGGATTCGTCCGATATTTCCATGGCGATATAGACTTCATTCTGATCAGGATTGTAGGCGATGCGGAAATTCCCATGGAAATCCTCTTCGCCTGCTGGTTTTTCCCCAAGCTCCGCATTCTTTATGGGATATTGGATCATGGTACTAGGCCATTCCGATAGGTCTCCATCCAAATTGAAATTTTGCATTGGAATTGCATAGGCAATGGCATCTTCAGAAGAAACAAGCTTGTCTTGTTTGGAATTTTGGCAGGAGAAATTTAATAATGAAATAGTCAAGAGGGCATAAACGAATACGTGACATTGGGATTGGTTAAGGTGTTTTTTCATGACGTGGTCTTTAGTTGTATACCTAATGAGTCATTAAAAATCAGATTGTTACAGTCCGCTAACCCTCACATGGCAAATTTCTAAATGAAAGAAAAAGCGGGCTGTGAACCAAATGCCCTACCAGTTAAACCAATGCGTAAATTTCAAGGTAAGGGACCAACTCTTTCCCACATTGGGATCCAACAATTGGGTATTTGTGTACACCAAGAAAAGGTCGGAAGCCGGTTTGTACCGCCATTGAAAGCGGGAGTTGAGATTAAAGTTCTTTGACTGCTCATTGTATTGAAATAAAGTCGCAAAAAACACCTTGTTGGTAAAAGTGATATCCACTTCGGAACCAATCAGCCAAAATTCTGTGTCGTTCCAGGGAGCCGGCATGCTAATATGGTTATAACTAAGATTGGCATTTAGGCTTACGTGAGGTTGAAACCGATATCCCAATTCCCCATTGAAGTTGATGCGCCTACCATCCAGATAATAGCCGCCAAAATAACCCCCAGCTGTATAGGTAAACATGCTTTGCGGTTTGGAGGCATAGTCGAGCCGAACGCCATTCCAACGATGTTTGGTACCCGTGGCCAAGGAATCCTTGCCCGATCGTGTTGGATCAAACGGGGCCAACAACTCCACATGTTCGTTTACAAGTCCCACCTCAAAACTACTTCGGTTCCGGAAACTTAAGAGGTATTCCAGTTCGCTAAAATTATCAGTTCGTTCCCATTTTTGATTTAAGAAATAAGAGCTGCTTAGTTTTGGTCCGTGGCTCACAAGCCCCCAATCCTCATTTTTTGGAAAAAAGGTGTGGCCCAAAAACGCATTTAGGTTTATAAAGTCCTTTCTGGGCACAAAGCCCACCTCGGCTGTATAATGCTCCCCAACAGACTGTTCTTGTATTCCCCAATTCCAAATACGGCTTTTGTATTCCAAATGGGCGGCTTGCGTAATGCCGTTTCCGTTAACCCTGCTTGGCGCAAAGGATTTGAGCACAAAGGCTTTTCCTGTCCATAGATTATTGGAAGAAGCCAAATTGTATTCCACTCCCAAATTCCGATTAAACTTGGGGAATTGCGTCCGTAGCGAATCCGCTTCTTCGGGATAACGGAGCGATTCCTTGTCCACAAACAACAATCCAAGACTTGATCGACTGAACATTTTTCGTTGCAGGGAAACCACTGCAAAATTCTGGTTGGGACGACCGGTTTCCTCTACGCTTGCCGTTTGCATGTCCATGACCCCCAAACGCCAGTTCTCGTTTAAATTTCCGCTGAGTCGGGCTCCCGCTCGAATGGGAACACCCAATCCTATCCGTCTTGAAAAGAAAGGACGGATGGTGGAATATCCAAAGCTGGCGAACAAGTCAGCATTTTCTAGAAAAAATTGCCGTCTTTCAGGAAAAAACAGCTCAAACCGGTCCAAGTTGGTGACTTGGCGATCTACCTCCACCTGTGAAAAATCCGGATTTACGGTAAGATCTAGATTCAAGGACGAGCTTATGCTAAATTTTACATCACCCCCTACCCTTTTCTCAAAAACTTCGGGTTCATCAAAATCCTGAACCAACTCGCCCAACACGTAGGGAATCACCGAAATATTGGATTTTGGTGCAGGTGGTGGTTGGTCCCAAACCAATACCCCCGTATATGCCAAAGAAGCCGTAGGGAATTGCCTCGGTATGGGGGTCCAACTTGATTTTTCACTGGACTTTAGGTCCAACCTACTAAAATTGATACCCCATTCGGTAACCCCATCCTCGTACCGAATGGACTTAAAGGGAATGGCCATTTCAACCACCCATTTATCCGGGTCTTGTTTTACTTCGGAAATCCATTTGGTATCCCAATTCAAATCTACTCGTCCCCCTCCAAACATGGTACCGTCCCATTGTGCCCCTGCAGCGTTGGACCCAAAGGAAAATCCCGTGGTCTGATTGTTGAACGGATCCATAAACAACAGGAAATTATCGTTCTTTCCGAAGGAAAAATCCCGTCTTAGGGATTCCACAAAATATTTGCCGTGCACACTATTGAAGAAAATAGCGGCCAAGTAAATGTTCTTATCATCGTAGGTCATCCGAATTTCGGAAGGTTCATTGGCCTTTCCCGTATCCATGGGCAAAACCATGAAAAAATCATCGGCCACATCGGCCTCTTGCCAGGCTTGCTCATCCACAATACCATCTATGGTAATGGGCTGGGTTGTTTTCCGGATATGATACCTGAAATCCTCGTTCTTTTTTTGGGCAAGGCCTTGAAATAGGACAAACGATGCAAAAATGGGGATGCCCACATCCCGTAGAAAGTAATAAACGCTTTTGGTTCCCATGGTTGATTAGGGATGAAATTAGGACTTTCCTCCACCAAACCAATCACTTTTTATCTGAACGACACTTGTTTAGGCATAAAGAACCGTTGCCCACATCTTGAGGTTTACGACAAGCGTAATGCTTAGGTTACTACTTGAGCCAATCTCTTTGAACTTCTCAACTTCTTTAGCGCTGTGCAATATTGTTATCATGGTTTCGTTTTTTCAATCTTTGCAGTCTTTGAAATCAACCAAAACCAGCCAACCTTCAAATGTCAACCTTTCTTAAAAAAATTACCCTCATTGCAGTTACCGGATTCCTTTGCAACTCTTGTTTTATTGGAAAGGCAGTAACAAAATCCAAAGCAAAAAAGGAATTTACTGTTGAGCACTATGGCATTCCACCAACCTTTGGGGAAAACAAGGATATTGTGCTTATCGGACTTACAGGCAACTTTAAGCACTACAATAAGTTTATGAGGAAAAAATTTGCCAAGGTCTATGAAGCGGATTATGTCATTTTGGATGCGGGCGAGCTTGAATCGGATAAATATTCCGATCTAAACAAATACAGATACTACTTCTCATATACCCTTGGTACCACTGTACAGTCCAAGATAACATACTCCTATAAAAAGTTATATGTATACGACCGATTGGAAAAGGAACAGTATATAACCGGCGCCCAATATTCCTATTACGCCAAGGCCATGGAGGCCTATTTGGAAAACTTAAATGAACTCATAACCTCTAATTAATAAAGAATGAATTTTGCACGATTAAAAATCGCCTTACTTTTTGTATTGGTAGCCAACCTAGGAATTTTACATTCCCAAGTTTTGGTTTATAATACCTATCAAGACTTTTTAAACCAAACCCCAGTACAATATGACGGTTTGGACAACTACCGCGCTTTCGGGGAAGCAATGAGTTTAAAGGTGATTAAAAATGGCGAAACCGAACGTATTCGATGCAAAGACTTTTGGGGTTTTGTGTATAAGGATGCACTGTTTAGAGTGGATCACAACAGTCCAGGAAGTATGATTGCCAGACTGATGAGCGATGGTAAATTGTATTATTATGAAAATGGCATTCCACATATCGATATGCTACTTAAGGACAGTGATTCTGCGAGCTACTTGGCAAGCATGGGATATACGGCCTACATATCAACTGAATTGGATTCTGAAATGATTCCGCTTACCAGTGGCACTAACTTGATCGACAGAAAAAGAGCAAAAAAGAAAAGAAAGCGGTTTAGAAAAGAGAATACCGAACATGAGGAACTCTTTAATTGTATTCGGAATACTGCAATTGAAACCTTAAGGAGGTGTATTTCTAAATATAATGCTGACGATAGTCAGTAAATTGTTTTACGCCTATCCCAGTCTAGAATTTAAGCCCTGCAGGGCTACCTATTTGGGTATAAACGGTTAAGATGGCAATTCATATGAGGTGTTTGAAGTGGTATTGTTAAGGGTTGGATTTTCTCCGATTGGAATGTGATGCGATTGTGCTACATTTCCTAGTGTACAATCAGGCAATCCACGTTGGAATGTTCCCATAAATAGGAAGCTGGACAAGCGGCATCTACCTTTCCTGAAAAAAAAGCTTGTTTTGCTTGTTCCTTACCTTCTCCGGAAACAATCAGAATAATATGTTTTGAGGACAAAATATCCTGCATACCCAAGGTTAGACCTTTGGTGGGTTTGATATCCAAATTCTCTACCATGGCATGTTGTTGGGATTGCGGGGTGAGGTTGTTGATATGACAATGAGGTTGTAGGTTCTCTGCAGGTTCGTTAAACCCTAGATGTCCATTTTGGCCCAAACCCAAAATGCAAATGTCTATTGGACCTTCGGTTTGTAGCATTTCCTGAATGCGCGCACATTCCTGATTTAAATTGCCTGATTTCGGATTAAACCTTAAGTAATTCTTCTTGTTAATCCCTAAGGGCCCGATCAAATGCTTTTGTAGAAAAGCATCACATGAGCCCTCGGTAGATGTTAGACCTATCCATTCATCTAAGGGTATTAGCCGAAGCTGTCCAAACAAAATTGGATTTTGGGCCGCCACCTTCACTAATTGTTTGTATAGCGGCAAGGGTGAATTGCCCGTGGCAGCGCATAATAGCAAGCTTGGATTTTGGTCAAGCTCATCCATTACAAGCGATTTCGCCATTGATCCCATTTCCTCTGTACTTCCAAATTCTAAAATCCTCATGGTTTTTCCTGCGTTTTTACCGCGGCCACCAAACGTAAAGTAAGCCAACCACAAACACTACCTAACAATAACAGTAAAAGCGCAGTTTTATAACTGCCTAAAACGGCATGTCCAACACCAAAGAGCAAACTATTTAGAAAAATGACCCCAAATACAAAGCCAAACCACGATACTTTGGTAGAGCTTCTCTCCACCAAATCGGGCAGCTGTTTTGCAATGGGACCCCACCATCCTTTAGGTCGTACTTTTTTATAAAAGTTGAGCAAGGTTTCATTGTCCACAGGTTTGGTCATAAAGGTCACTATAATGGCAATCACCGTACAAACCAAAAGGAGAATGGTCGCTCGGATAAGTGCTACATCTTCATGATACCAAGTGTTTACGGTTTCCAATACAGCATCGTCCACCCAACCAAAACCATGTAGCCAACGCACCCATAGAAAGCCATTGGCAAGCACTAGGGCCGAAAGCATGCTCGCAATTTCAGACCAAGCGTTTATACGCCACCAAAACCAGCGTAGCATCAGAATTATGGAAATACCGGACACTATTTCAATGATATAGACCCAAGCTCCAGCAATACTATCCATTTGCCAAGCTGCCATGGCGCTAATCAGTAGTAAAAGCACAATGCTAATACGCGAAACCAACATATAATGCTTATCTGTTGCATCTTTTCTGATAAAGCGTTTGTAGATATCATTTACCATATACGAGCCACCCCAGCAGAGGTGGGTATCCACGGTGCTCATAAACGCAGCCATAAAGGCTGCGATCAACAATCCTTTGAGGCCTATGGGTAGCACTTCATTGATCATCATTGGATATGCCAATTCAGGATCCGCCAACAATGCTTCGGAAGCTTCGGAAATCGGCAGGATGACAACGGAACCCAAACCTACCACTATCCATGGCCATGTAAGAATGACCACTCCTGCCACAGCAAACCATAGCGAAGCCTTAATGGCATGTTTTTCATTTTTTGCCGAGAACAATCGTTGTACGATATACCCATCACCTTGAGCCTGTCCCAACCATAGAATCCCTATCAAAAATACAAAGCCAATCATTTCTGTGGTGCCTATATGCGAAAGGTCAGGGAGCATATCAAGTACACCTGCAGGAGCATCGCTCCGAGCGGCAATTTGCGAAGCCAATTCTGTTGGCCCACCGATTTGAATCAGAACAAAGATGGCCAAAATAATGGTCCCTAATGTTCCTGCCGAAAAGTGGAGCATATCCAGAACAACAACTCCTTTGATACCAGAACTTAATGTGTGGATTAACGCAAAGGCAAGGGTTATGCCCAGAGCAAATTCAGCACTCCATCCCAACATTATTTGAGAGAATTTAAGCATGGCCAACATTATCCAACCGAGTGTAAAACAGTTCTTAAAAACTCCATAAAAAGCGGCCGTAAACCCTCGGAGTACCGAGGCAGATTTACCGCTATAGCGCAATTCTATCATTTCCGCATCTGTGAGAATTTCTGACCTACGCCAATATTTGGCATAAAAAAACACCATCATCATGATGCCTGCTCCCAAATACCACCAAAGCCAATTGCCATAAATACCTTTGCTCCGCACAAGGGCGGTTACTGCCAATGGGGCATCGGTGGCAAACCAGGTTGCCGCAATGGAAGTTCCCAATAACCACCAGGGTAAATTACGGCCAGCAACAAAAAAATCGGTGATGTTTTTAGAATTATGCTTGACCACAAAAACACCGATACCAATGCTTAAAAGCAAGTATCCTATGATGACAACCCAGTCTAAGTATGCTAATCCCATCTATATTTTTTGGAGTAGACTGTCAATCTAATTGAGTTCAGGTAAAACATCTTTTTGTAGGGCTAACATTTCATCGCACATTGCTATGGCATTTCGGTATGAATCAACTGTAGGCTCAATAAGAATGGCTTGTAAGAGTTTGTCTTTGGATTTTTCTACAAAAGCCTCAACCAACAGCTTATGTATACTGGCATGCAAACGGATGGTGGCGGCAATTCCTTCGGCCATTGGCTCCATTTGCACGGGCTTAATTCCAGAGGCATCGCAATAGGCTGGTACTTCAACCACCAGATCATTGGGTAGATTGGGGATGGCCCCACTATTGGGTACGTTGACCGCCTCTAACCAACGCTTGTTATTGGTAACAACCGATTCCATGATCAGGGTTGCAATTTCTCCAGAACTCTTAAAACTTCCATCCTCATTTTCAAGTTGTATTTCTTCAGTAGAACCAACAGGTAAAAGGGTCTTGCTCCAATCTTTGGTCCATTCCCGCTCATAATTTACACGGTCTACAGTATAGACTCCTTCGGGAATTTGATTGTTTTCCCATGGGTGGCCTTCATAGGGGTCATAAAAAAATTGCAATTGAGGAATCACAAACTCCTCTGCCCACCTCAAGTATTCGCCATAATGATTAGCGGCCGGTGACGGCCATTGCCCAAACCTTCTAAAGAGGATTCTCCCCAAAGCCAACTCGTGCCACTGGGCCAACCAATCCCCTTTTTTCTCAATGATTTTCAGTTTAGGATATAAATCTTCTCCTGTTGACTTTTGCCTGATTTCTTGAAACCAAGTAAAGTGATTAATACCACATGCCTTAGTCTGCAAATCTTCCAATGGAACCTTTAAAAGCTTGGAAAGTTGTTCTCTCCCCATAAAAACACCATGACATAGGCCAACGGTTTTAATTGAGGTCAATCGGGTTACCGCTTCACAAATTTTATGTTCTGGATTTGAGAAATTCAGTAGCATGGCCTTGGGGCAGAGCCTTTCCATTGCTTTAGCCAAATCCACAATTACCTTAATGTTCCGTAGCGCGTGGAACAAAGAACCTACTCCCCCGTTCTCACCGTATACCTGTCGGAATCCATACTTTCTTGGAATATGAAAATCCTGGGACCAATAGACATTACGGTCTTTTTCCAATGCACATATAACAAAATCTGCATTTTTGATGGCGGAATCCCTATTTGTAGTAGCTACAATTTTTGCCTTTCGCTTCAATTTTTGATTAACGTATTCGCCATGCTTGACCACATGTTCCAAGTGCGATTCTTCAACGTCCATTAAGTGAATTTCAAGGCCATTTCTGCATAGAGCATTGCTCAGGAGAATGTCTTGAACTATAATTGGCCCAAATTGGATGCTCCCTGCTCCTATATATGCTATTTTAATCATATTTAAACACGATTATTTTTGGCAATCACGATATAATATCGGGTCTCCAATATAGGCAATATCCCATTGTTCTACATTCACCCTGAAAATAGGTATACCAAAAATCGACAGCCGACATCATTCATTCACAATGGCGTAAGACAAATACCATGACAAATATCCAAGCGACCTTTGTTTTAACTGCCAGCACTCATCTGTCGTGCTTTCATGAACAAATCAAAATATCTGGAATGCCGTGTACAATTTGATTGCAGAATTAATCAGGTTTAATCCAAATTGGGCATTGCCCACTCTTGAATTCCATTAGCTTCTTCTTGCTCGTAATAAGCGGTCCAAAACGGTTTTTTCTCGGCTAAGGGCACCTTTTCGTTTATCAAATACGGTTGAACACTGTACCACCAATCATTGTAGACCTTTTGCAGTTGGTCCACTACTTCGGGGTGTTGCGAAGCAATATCGGTGGTCTGTCCAGGGTCTAGCAACATATCGTACAGTTCCGTGTTGTTTACAAACCGATATTGTTCATTACGAACTGCAACGTTCTTGTATTTCGAGTTTTCGGGATTGGCCGATTGTTCATCCTTGCCAAACTGCTTACTGACATTTTCCACCTTAGGATCATTGGGTTTATCCTGACCATTGAAATTTTTTGGGTTCAGGGGCCACCTTCCTCCATGAACAAAACGATATCTGTCCTTTCCTTCAAACTCGCCACCCATTAACAAGGGAAGAAAGCTCTTCCCATCCAAATCCGCGATGTTTGAAATATCGATATCGGCGACATCCGCAAGCGTTGGCAACATATCGTAATGATTTAACAATACCTCAATCTTTTTACCTGCAGCAAACTTTTTGGGCCATCGAATAAAGAAGGGAACCCTTGTTCCACCCTCATGGGCACTTCCTTTAAATCCCTTCATCCCAGCATTGTAAGTTATCTCCCCATGTACTGTATTTTGTCCGCCCCAAGTCTTCCCATTGTCCGACATAAATATGAGAATGGTATTATCGGCGATTTCCCAATCCTGTAGTTTTTCCATCAATCTTCCCAGATTGTCATCTATATTTTCAATCATCCCATAAAATCCCTGGGCTTTTTCTGGATAACCTTGTTCCACAAATTTTGACTTATAGCTTTCAGGGGCAATAAAGGGTCCATGCGGGGCATTGGTCGGGATGTAGGCGAAAAATGGTTGGTCTTCTTTTAATTGCTGTTTTATCCACGATAAGGCCTGGGTAAAAAACACATCGGTACAGAATCCCTGGGTCTTTACAAATGTACCATTGTGCTTGATTGTGGGGTCAAAGTATTTGTTATTGGGTGCATCTGCACAAGAACCTGGATAAGCTTGGCCAATACCTCCCCCACCATGAATGAACACTTCATCGAATCCTCTACTTTCAGGTTGATATTCGGGTTGGTCCCCAAGATGCCATTTGCCAAAAATTCCACTGCTGTAGTTACCTCGCTTTAGCACTTCGGGTAGGGTGGCAATATTAAGTGCCAAACGTTCCCGCTCCAAAATAGTATGGGTAATCCCATTTTTAAAGGGATGTCGACCTGTAAGAATGGCCGACCTGGTGGGAGCGCAGGTGGGGCTCACCTGAAAATCGTCCAGACTTATCCCCTGCGATTTTAGTTTGTCCATGTTGGGAGTTACAACATCAGGACTGCCATGGGCTGAAATATCCCCATATCCTTGGTCGTCGGTAAGAATTAAAATGATGTTGGGCGGATTTTCCTTCATTTCTTCTTGCTTGTTGCTATCCTTACAGGATAAAAGCAGCAGCAACAGTGTTAATAATGAAGTTTTTACCAATGTAAATAACAGTTTTGGTTTCATGTGATGGTGTTGGTTAGGTTGAGCAGAAATCTTACCAGAAAAGTAGAGATATACCTGGCTAGGAATGAATTCAAGGATAGTAGCAGTTCATTGCTTTCACAATCTTTTTTGCCTTGGCTCTAGATCAGTAAGCTCCGCTATCTTGACAGGGTGACCACTTTCAATACTTTTCCTAGCTCCAATTCCGATGAGGATGGACATGGCACCATCCCTTACCCCGGCAGCACGGTCAAACGGGTCTTGGGTATCTGGCAACTTGAATATTTTTTCATGAAGTCGTTTATCGCCACCTCCATGCCCCCCGCGTTCCATAGGGACTTGTATTGTTTTATGGTCCTCCCATAAATGATGTACGATCAAGGGTTTAAATTCCTCTACCTCTTTCAAGTTTTGTTCCATTTCCAAGGCATGGAGCTCTTCCTGGCTTAATTGGTCTGTCTTTCGGTATGGGATGTCATACCAAGCCTCTATCCTACCCTTGGTTCCATTAAAGGCAATTCGCCATCCTTCGAAAGGGGAATACGTGGTCAGGGAATAATTCACCACGGTTCCGTTGGCATATTTAATCTGGGAAGACATCTTGTCATAAATGTTGATTTCTTTTCTGAACAAGCAATTATCCCGAATATATCCGTCATGTTTTTCGTTGTTCACGTAGAGGTCCATATTCATTTTGCTCTTGGTAATATCCCAATGGTAGTCGCAGCTTTTCGTATGCTGGCAATCCCTACAATTGTTGCCCCTAAACGAATTGGAACTACCATAATGCTCCAAATCGCCATAGGCGAATACCTCCATAGGGTCCGAATTCAACCACCAGTTTAAGAGATCAAAGTGATGCGTGGCCTTATGCACCCAAAGGGTCCCTCCAGTTTGGCGAAGGCCGTGCCATCTTCTAAAATAGGACGCTCCATGATAAGTATTCAAATACCAATTGAAGTCCACCGAAGTCACCTGCCCAATGGTTTCTTCCATGAGCAACTGTTTTATCTTGGTGTTATAGGGCATCCAGCGATAGTTGAAACCGACAATGACCTTGTTGTTGTGTTTTCTTTCCGCATCCAGGATTTGTTGGCATTTAACCTCGTCTGTGGTCATAGGTTTTTCGGTGAGTATGTCGCACCCCAACTCTAATCCCCGAATAATGTATTCGTGATGGGTGGAATCCGTGGTGGTAACAATGACCAAATCCGGTCGGTTGTCTGTTACCATCTTGTCAAAATCGGAATAGGTATTGCATGTAACGCCCATATAGCCCTTGGCGAAGTCAAGTCTCCCGGGATTGGGGTCACAGAGTCCCACAAATTCCAAAGTGTCCGAGTATTCTTCCACCAATCGTTTTCCCCAAAAGGTAATGCCTCGAATGCCTGTGCCGATCAAGGCTATTTTGAGTTTTCTTCCCAAAAATGCAAAACTTATTGGAGAGGCCTCCATCATGGTTCCAGCGGCCAACATGGACACTGCTGCTAAAAATTTTCTTCTGGTTTGGTTATTTTTCATACGGCTTCCCTTTCCCCCAATTTATGCAATTAAAAGCTATCTTCCATGGATTGACCCCATTAGCCAATGAATTTCACAAATTGAACCGAATCGAAATGAAATTAATGTACTGAACCAATAAATGGAATGTTCGTGGACCTTGGCTATTTTCCAGTTTATTGTGGATTCTTTCTTGTGAAGGGAACAAAACGGACCGCCATCAATTCTTTTTTGACAATCTTGTTTTTCCGCTTAATGACCAATACCAATTGACGGACCCCATTATGCGGTCCAACGGGAATTATCATTCTCCCACCAATTTTTAGTTGATCTATTAATGGTTGGGGAATATACGGAGCGCCAGCGGTAACCATTATGGCATCGAAGGGGGCTTGGTTTGGCCAGCCATTGTATCCATCTCCGTCTCGAACAACCACGTTTGAATACCCTAAGCGCGATAATCGTTTTTCCGCTTCCTGGGCGAGTTCCGATACGATCTCAATAGTGTAAACAGAGTCCACTACCTTGGCAAGTATTGCTGCCTGGTATCCCGAACCTGTGCCAATTTCAAGTACTTTGTAATCAGATTTTAATCGAAGGGCCTGGGTCATAAAACCAACAATAAAGGGCTGGGAAATGGTTTGTCTCTTTCCTATGGGCAGCGGACTGTCGTTGTAGGCAAAGGCTCGTATGTCCCTGGGAACAAATTCATGGCGGGGGACGTTCAACAGGGCGTACAAGGTGGCATAATCCTGTATTCCACGGGCCTTTATCTGGGTTTCCACCATTTGCTTTCTCCGGTGGGTGTAGTTTTCTTGGCCCAATACATTACTGGACATGGTAAAAACCGACAACCATAGTATCAACACTCTATGCAAAACAAAGCAATTAACGCATTGACAGTAAGTTACAAAACAATAGTAGGAGAATCAATATTGAAAATAATTGAAATTACTCAGTTAGAAGTAATTTGCAATGCTTCCGGTAGGCAGTTGGGGTCATGCCCGTACTTTTCTTGAAAGCTGTATTGAACGTGGATTTTGAATTGAAACCTACCTGATAATAGACCTCCTGTATTGTCATTCCCCCATCATCAGTGTTTTCCAAGATTTTTTTGGATGCATTGATTCGCTGGGTGTTGATGATGTTCAAAAAAGTATCGCCATAATGGTTGCTTAGGAACCTGGAAATATGATGGGGCGACACCTGTAACGCTTTGGCCACTTTTTTCTGACTAATCAGCGGGTCGGTATACACATCGGGTTTGGTTATGTAGCTCGAAAATTCAACCTCCAAATGGTTTAATATTTCTCTGGGAAGCCCAGATTGCTGGGAGGTTTTTAATCTTGCTTTTTTGGAGGCCAAAGAGAAGGTAAGGTATAGTAGGGAAAACCCAAGTAAAGCCTCTGACAAGCAAAATAGTACCCATGCCCAAGTTTCGGATATGATCCCAAACTGCGCCCACAGCATTAATTCCAACAAATGAAGCATATAACTCCCTATCCATAATCCCAGCACCGGCTTTAATGTGTTCATCATTCTCGGTGATACCGATGCCAATAGCCAGATTGCGTAACCCATAAAATGAACTTGGCTTGCGATTAAAAGTGAAGGTTCATATCCTGTGTTTGAAGACAATATGAAAATTCCCAAAAGTGCAGGTACAAAGTGAAGCAGGGTTATCAATTTGGGAAATCTATGTCCCACTCCCATTAGTAGTACCGGTCCAAGTAAAAAATTCAAGGCGAAACCAAAGGAGTGAATTGTGTCAATAATAGAACTAAGCGAATTGATCCATGGGGTAAACCTCATAAATCCCAATAAATGATGTAGGAGGACAATCGCAATGGGAGCTGCCCACATTCGAATTTCCGTTTTGCCCTTTTGATTGAAAAGGATAAATAGAATTAATCCACTTATACATACGATAAGAAAATTGAGCAAACTCTTTATCCAAAAAAGCTCTACCATCATTGGGGGTTTATACACTTAAAAACAGGGTTCTAATTAAATAATCCGTACAAATATAAACGTACTGCGATGTAATATTGGGTATGAAATCGTTCCTAATACTATTCTTTTGGGTTGTAAACTCTTCCCTAGTCCTATGCCAACAGGTAAATTTTGTACAAGAACTGCCCTTTCCAGAGGGACTGATCAGCAGCGAGTCCATGCTAAGGTACCACGAGGAGAATCCAAAAAAGTTGATGGCTTCCATTTTGGCCGTAGACCCCAAGGCAAAAGATTTAGAGTATTATACTGTTGTGTTGGGTTCCAATGATTTGGGCAGCAGTTGGTCCCTTGAGAATCGGATTTTTTCGAAAGAAGCAGCCGATCCGTGGATCCATGCCCCAAACAAGAATCAATTTATCCTTTCTGATATCAGTGAGGGAAATGCCTTCCATCTTAAAACTTGGGAAGAAAAAAATGGGTCCTGGAGTTCGCCGACTTCCCATGGTTTTGGGCATGATCACGCCACCATTATTTCAGATAAGGAGGGACATTATCTCTTTTCTACCCAGAAGCTGGATAACAAAATGGTTTTGTACGTAGCAAAGGGAAACAGTAGCGACATGCTTTTGAAAAGTAAAACCATTGAACTTTTCAACGGTTGTGACCTTAGTGTAAAAAAACCGGTATTCTTTCAAGAAAAAATAGCCATACCTGTTGTGCTTCGGGGAGAATGGGATGGGAAATCTTCCAAACCTTTTGGGCAAATGTCCAGTTGGTTGATCATGATGGATAAGGAAACTTTGGAAACTACCGCCCCTTTGTTTATGACCAATAAATCTGGAGCCAAGCATCACATCTTGGTCAATGGAAATGATGAGCTTTATTATTTCTATACCGATGTTGACCGAAAAAAAATGGAGGTAATTAAGTTGCCCGCTTCAACTTCAAAGTGGACAGCGCCAACAACTCTTGCTGAATCCCCACACCTTATCAACTTGGATGCAGTCCAATGGCACGGTAATAAGGGGGTCGTGCTTTACACGGTAGAAGAGTCCCCTGGAAACTTTCAGAAATACCTTTTGGCAATTGACCCAAACTTGAGCTGGACAGCACCTGTAAAGCTTGGTCCCCTGAGTATTCCCGACGAAAGGAACGGTTGGGCTGGTAGGGCTTGGCCACAAGGTGGGGATTATTGCGGTCTGATTTCACACCTTGACGGGGCACTATATGCTGTATGGTCCGCAGCTCCCAAAGGAATTTTCAAACCTTATTTTTCTAAAATAACCCTGCCATGAAGCCAATAATTCCACTACTGTTACTAGTTACCCACTTCGTCTTTCCCCAAGATTTAGAAGGCTTAAAGGAGGACACATCCAATTACCTGGATCAAATCAAAGATGAATTATATGCCACAAGCGACAGCATCTGGGAATATTCAGAACCTTCGTTTGGAGAGCATCGTACCGTTGAGTTGCTAAAAACAAGACTTACACAGGCAGGATTTACCATTGAACATGCCGTAGCTGGCTTTGAAACCATGTTTATCGCATCTTATGGTTCCGAAGGACCGGTTATCGGGATACTTGCGGAAGCCGATGCAGATAGTCCTTTAATCCACAGAAAGGGTTTTGATCTACCCAATTCGGAATATGGGCAGGCAGCCGGGCATCACCTACTGGCCACAGGAAGTTTGGGAGCTGTACTTGCACTAAAAACGCTAATCGAACAAGATAGGATTGAGGCACAAATACATTATTATTTTAGTACCGCCGAGGGTAGTTTGGGAGGAAGGGTTCCAATGGCCAATAAGCGTTACTTTACTGAGTTGGACCTTGCATTTTTTTGGCACCCTGCCCCGGTCACAAGTGCGAACCCATCAAGATGGGATGCTATAATTGACATGGAATTTAATTTTCCCAACGACCGGGCAACCCCGGCACAAAGCGTAGAGTTTCTAAAATTTTTAGAGGTTTTAAAGCAGGATGACGACCCCAATCTTGCACTTAGGTACCGTATTCGGCATACCCAATTGGATTTGTCCCATTCGGACAACGGCCTAAAAATTTATTTGAGGATAACCCACACGAAGCAGGAAAAAGCTATTGAAATCTACAATTTGATCCTTAAAAAACTAGCTGATTTAAGATTGGATGAAGCTGTTACTTGGAATGTTTTCCGAGCTGTACACGAGTTTATCCCGAATTTAAAGGGAAACCAGTTGGCCTATGCCAATATGATAGGGCTGCCTGTCAGGAAAACAATAGAAATTGATAAACAGCTGGCAAACAATATTTGGAATGCTTCAGGAAAAGGAAAAGGTAAATTTTTGACCCAGCCCTTACCCCTAAACGAAGCCATTGCGGCTGGACTTTATGGTTATGGCAGCGATATAGGTGATGTAAGCTGGCAAGTTCCCTTAGTATCCTTTGTTGTTAGTTGTATTCCAACAGGGATGTCCATGCGCAATTGGGAAGCCACGGCTTTTGGTAAAAGTAACTATGCCAAAGAGGGAATGCTACAAGCGGCCAAAATAATGGCTGCCACAACGCTGGACTATTTGTCGAATTTGGAGGTTCAGAAAAGTATCAAAAGCGAATTTGAGGGACGACTACGAAATAGGAACTACTTTAATTCGATGGAAATGGTACCCAATGAATACTCCAGATTGAAAAGGAGCCATTGAACTTGATTCATTTTAAAAGTCATAGGTCGTAGCTTATCCGATGTGTTTTTTCCGAAATGCAGAAGGGGTTATGCCCTCGAACTTTTTAAAGGCACTGTTAAATGATGATAGACTACTAAAACCTGCATCAAAAGCAATGGACGAAATGGTAAAGTCTTTATTGCTTTCGTCAAGTAGAAGTTGTTTTGCCTCTTGAATCCTATACTGGTTTATAAAATCATTAAAATTCTGTTTGGCGTATTGATTGATTACCTCGGAGGTTTTTTGGGTACTGGTATTGACCAACTTGCTTAGGCTGGACAAGGATACATTGGGCTCCAAGAACAATTGGTCCTCTTCAATATGCTTGGATATCTGGTTAAAGAGCTCCATATTGTTATTCCTTTTAAAGGAATTGCCATTCAAATCCGTGATTTTGAGTTGGAATGCCTTAAAACTCAGAAAATAGACCACCGTGGAATACATAATGGGACCCACGATGTAGGGAACAGTATCTTCAATAATGTTCAATACATAGGAAATCCAGATTATGACAAATCCAATAATCAGCAACAATAACCAGTTTAATATTGCTTTTTGTGACTTTGTTCGTACTTCCTGGGGGAATTCCTGCCTTATTTTCTTGCGAATACCACCCGCTAGAAAAATATAGAAGGCAAAATGTAGATAAATAAAAATAAGGATGCTGCCAAAAAGAATAATGACATCCTTGTTGTTCGTTTCGAACCAACTTTTGTCAATAAAAAAACTGGAGAGAAACACTAACCCAAATGGAAGCAATTCCAAGAGGTAAAACTTGGGCAGGGTAAAATTGACAGATGTCATTCCGGCAACGTACCATCGCAGCAAAGGACCAATGCACAATAAAAAAGCCAAGCCTGCGAAAATAAACGCAGGCTCCAAATCATCTCCAAAATTCAGCATCACCGATTTGCCTATTCTGAAGGCCATCAGAATGAGAATTAAGGCCAGCAAGTAATTCGGTAGGGATTTTTTCTTTTTGATGGTGCAGAGGTAGACCGCAAAGGCCACTCCGTGAAGCAGGCCCGCACTACTGACAATAACAAGAAGTATATCTAAAAATCCCAACTGACCAATTTCTCAAATGTAGCTATATTTTCCCGCTTTTAGTTTCGCATTTTTTGGCATAGGAAACCAGACTTATAAGGTTGGCAAAGTTCCCTAATTCCCCTTTCATTGCAGCGAGGATTCCGTGTTTTGCTATTAGCACTCGGTCAAAAGGCTTGTTTTGGTCCACCATGATCGTTGCTATCATTTTTTTGGCTTGTTGTTTACCATTTTCGTGGTATGCGGTCAATACTTCCACTGCGTTTTCCTCTGCGGTAATTTCCCGATGTTTCGGGGTATAGCCCATTTGTTGGATCATACGCTCCACCAAACTCCAGGTAGACCAAGGATTTTGCCCGGTAATCAGGTTTTGATCATGACTTACATTTTCCAAATACATGGTTCCTTCATTGAAATTGGCACCTTGCTCCACCATTTTATCCTGAAGAAGAAATGGAAAAACGGTACGGGCATCGGAGATCAAGAGAAGCTCCTCTTCGTTAGTAAACCCACTAACCGTTTTGTTCTCCAATAGAGGGCGACCATTATCCAAGGTTACATTCACCAAGGCAGCAGGGCCATGGCATACTGCACCAATAACCTTATTCGATTGATAGTATTTTTTTACCAAGGATTGAATGGATTTATTATCTGGAAAATCGTACATGGCCCCCTTGCCCCCTGCAAAATAGACCGCTAGATATTCCTCCGCTTTTACAGCCGTCATGGGAATGGTGTTTTCGGCTTTGTACTGCGCAATGGAATCATTTAAAAAGGCAAAGTCGAAGGCACCCATATCTTCATCGTCAATGACCACGGGGGGCTTCCCTCCTTCCGGACTTGCAATATCCACTTCAAAGCCATTGGCCTCAAAAGTGTAGTACGCCCGGGACAACTCGGTTAGCTCGTAGCCTGTACTTTTTCCGCTACTGCCCATAGTATCCGTGCTGGTCACAACCACCAATACTTTACCCCTATGCGAAACGGGATGTTCCGATAAATAGGACAGATTTTTTACAGTGGTGGTTTCAAGGGAAGCCTCCCTTGGGGGAATCAAGCTTTTGAACCAAAACCCAAAAGAGACTACTAGTACAATTAAACTAAGAACAAAGATTGACACCCATTTGAGTATCCGATATTTTTTAAACATAACATTTGATTTATAATTCTTGGCTAAATAATGGCCGGGAGCCCGCAAAAGCTGTCGAAATGATAATTCCGTCAGAGTAAAAGATGATTCTGGGAACCGAGCAATCCTGCTTTTAAATCAAAAAATCCAGCTAAAAAGGTTAATTGCAATTAGCATTCACCTGCTGGTAATCGGATAGTTTAAGGGTTGGAATATCTTGGCCAGTCTCGACTTGAATACAGTGCAAATCCGGGTTTCTGTTAGCGCTTAAATAGTCAAGTTTGTCAAAACCACTTACGTCCAAGTTTTCAAGTAGGTTGCTAAAACAAGAAAGGTATATGAGGTTGGCTTTGGACCCAAAATTGATTTGTGTCAATTTATTATCGCCAACATCGACCGTCTCCAAAATTGTATTCGCACTAAGATCCAAATCGGTAATCTGATTGGTGACCAAATAAAGACTTTCAAGACCGCTGGCCTGACTTGTGTCGATCGAAACCAACTCATTATGGCTCATTAAAATATTGGCCAGGGTTGGGTTTTCAATGGTGAATTCCTCGAAAAAGTTAAAGGAAAGGTTTAACCATTTTAAGTTGACTGCATTGGACAATCCAGAAATGGAAGACAGGTCATTCACTTTTAAGTCAACCATCAAAAGATCTTTGTTTTTGCTTAAATCTATGGAAGACAGGTCGTTTCCTGAAAGGTCCAAAGTGTCCAAAAGCGTATTATGGGTTAAATCTATCGTGGATAAGCGATTCCCTATGGCTACCAATTTCTTCAATTTTGTAAAGCCCTCTATTCCAGTCAAATCGTGAATTTCTTCGGAGGTTGATGCACTGGAAATTTCCAACTCTGCAACATTTTCAACATCAGCTTTTAATACTTTACTATCTAGTTTTCCTTCGGAATCAATTCCCAAGGCTATCAATTTTGCTTCAAATTGCGCGTCTGGTACCTTCAGGTACAGGGAAGCGTCAAAATTATCAGCATCTTCTGAGTCTGAGCAGGAAATAAACAATGAAATAAAGGGTAATAAAACGACTGTTTTCTTAAGGTTTGTAATCATGTTCTGTTTTGTTATTTGATTTTTAAGATGAAGGAACTTCGTACCAAAAACCATACCCAAAACCACCCGATTTTTGTAACCTTGGCAATGAGGAAATTAGCATTGTAGCGTGCTGTCTTTTTGACAGCATCTAAATTTTCTAAAGGAGTTTATGTATGCAAATTGCCCTGATGGGACTTGCTGACCAACCCAAAAATGATTAGGTCGATACTTACCGCTTAGGGTTGACTTTTGGTGTAGTCGTTTCCGGCAGCACTGGCCTCTTGGGACACTTTCCATTGGTTCCATTCAGCAACCATCTGCTTTAAAATGTCAGGATATGTAGCTGCTAAGTCCTCGGATTCCGAGGGGTCATTGGCAAGGTTGTACAGTTCAAAAGTGTGGCCGTCATCCTTGCTGTAGATTTTATAATCCCCATTGATTAAAACCGCTTGTTTATTAAATCTAAATGCAAGATTCTTATCCCGCTTTTTAGCGGCTCCTGAAACTATAGGCAACAAATCTACGCCATCAAAAGGTCGATTGAATCGATTCATGTCAATATCCAATATTTGTGCAATGGTTGGGAAATAATCAGAAGTGAAACATGGTGTTTGCACTTGCAATCCCGAGGGTATTTTTCCAGGCCATTCCATAATTCCAGGCACCCGTATTCCACCTTCATACAGACTTCTTTTCCTTCCCTTTAGGCCCTTTGTGGTTCCTTGGGTCCGTCCTTTTGTTGATTTACCTTCTGGCCCATTATCGCTGGTGAAAAACAAGACAGTGTTCTCGTCAACTCCCAATTTCTCTAAGGTATTGCGTAAGCGGCCAATCTGTTCATCCATGGCCGTGAGAGTCCCGTAAAAGTGTTGCTGATCTTCCGATAGGTCGCCGTAGGGGCTTCGATAGTTCTCGCCTGTTAGTACAGGGAGGTGCGGTGTATGGAACCAAATTATACTGAGAAAAGGTTGTTTGTTTTTGGAAGCATTTTCAATAAAGGGTATTACCCGGTCCATAATCACACGGGAATCGTCCCCATCAAGGTTTTCAGTAACTATTTCTCCCGGTCCTGTCCAATAGGAAGTATTAAATGGCTTTCCGACCTCCAAAGCCATGGACACGTCACCAGCTGATCTATCAGGGGTTACCATTGGGTCCCAAGTGGGTACCTTGGATTCCGTAACAAAACTGGTGTCAAAACCATGTTCCCATGGTGGTGCGTAGTGCTCGTGATGTTGAGGTCTTCCGCCTCGGTTCGCTTCAATGGTATCCTGGGTCAGGGTTCCCAAATGCCATTTGCCAAAATGCCCTGTGGTATATCCAACCTCCTTGACCATTTCGCCCAAAGTAATCTCCTCAGGTTTAATGTGTCCGCAATTCGCAGTACAAATACCATAACGAAGCGGATGGCGTCCAGTCATGACACTTCCACGGGTTGGGGAACAAACAGCCGAGGCTGAATAAAAGCGATTAAACACCACTCCCTTGGCGGCCATGTCATCCAGATTGGGTGTTTTTAGATGGGGATGACCATTATATCCGGTATCACCCCATCCTTGGTCATCAGTCATGATCAGGATAATATTGGGCCGCTCCTTGGTATTCTGACTTCTTTTTTCATTTTCGGCACAACTAATAAAAAGACTAGTAAGCAATAAGGCTTTCAGAATATAAAATGGTCTCATTTGAATATTGGTAGCTTGGTATTGGCAATTAAATATATAGTTTTTGATACAGACCATCTCCAAATCGTCTTCCAAAAGGCCAATCCTATTTTAAAAATTTGGATATTGTACCTTCTCGTTCAAACCATACGACATGGGTAACAAAATATCTCGTTTTATACTTATTCTTTGCTGGATTTGCTTTTCGATTTCCCTACAAGCGTTTCAACAAAAACCAAACATTATCCTTATCAATGTAGACGATATGGGATGGAAAGATGTTGGGTTTATGGGCTCGGAATTCTACGAAACCCCGAATATTGACCAGTTGGCGGGTCAAGGGATAATATTCACAAATGGCTATGCAGCAGCAGCCAACTGTGCCCCGAGCAGAGCCTGTTTAATGACGGGTAAATGGGCACCCCGCCATGGGATTTACACAGTCGCAAGTTCCGAACGGGGAAATTCCAAACATCGGAAAATCATTCCCACCAAAAACACCACAACCCTAGCAAGGACACACCAGTTGCTCCCAGAGGTATTGCAGAAAAATGGGTATGCAACCTGCCATGCAGGGAAATGGCACCTGAGTGATAACCCATTGGAATACGGTTTTGATGTTAACATTGGAGGTGGCCATAACGGGCATCCAAGCAGTTATTACCCGCCCTATAAAAATGTTAGCATTGAAGAAGGTAACAGCAAACACCTTACAGATTTGGTCATGGAAAAAACGCTGACTTTTGTAGATACCATAAACCGGCCCTTCTTTTTGTACTACGCGCCCTATGCCGTTCATACGCCGATTCAACCCATTGATAACTTGTTGGATAAATACCAAAACAAACCTGCGTTTAATGGACAAAACAACCCGGAATATGCCACTATGGTGGAAAACTTGGACCGAAATATAGGACTGTTGGTTTCCAAGCTTAAGAAGAAGGGATTGTTCAAAAACACCTTGATCGTTTTCACTTCGGATAATGGTGGGTTGTACGGAATTACCCAGCAAAAGCCGCTTCGGGCAGGTAAAGGGAGTTATTACGAAGGGGGCATAAGGGAGCCATTTTTGTTTGTATGGAAAGATAAAATAGCTCCAAATACTTCAAGTGACATCCCTATTACGAATCTGGATATTTATCCCACCCTCCTCTCGATTGCAAACATCCCTAATGCGGATATTGGATTGGACGGCACCAGTCTAACCCCAATATTTATGGGCAAAGGTGCAATAGAAGAACGTGCTTTGTACTGGCATTTTCCCATTTACCTACAAGCCTATGATGTGGAAAACAATGAGAATCGTGATGCTTTGTTCCGAACACGGCCCGGTTCCGTGGTGCGATATGGGGATTGGAAACTCCACTACTATTTTGAAAACAATGATATGGAACTCTATGACCTTGCCAATGATATTGGTGAGCGTAACAACCTTGTATTAACGGAATCTGAAAAAACGAAGGAGATGCTGGGTTATTTGAAAACATGGTGGGACGAAACCGGTGCGCCTATTCCACAGACCCCAAATCCTGAATATCAAGATTAAACTAGGCAGGTTGATATTGAAGGATTTCTGGATTTTTGGAATTCCATCAATTAGGTTTGTTCTTTTCCTCAATCCATTTGCCCATATACTTGGTAGCAGCCAGGCCCTGTTGTTGTAACATCTTGCCCACTAGATTTTGGGTTCGATGTATTTCCAATTGGTTTCCAAGATTTTCCAATACCTCTTTTAACTTAGCTTGCAGCTTTCGTTTTGCGTATTGGGAATTGATAATCAAGATTCCTTGGGTTTGAGCTTGCTTCCATTTTTCCTGGTTTTGGTACAGGTCTATGGCATCTTGGGCAAAAAGTTCCAGATTAGGGCAGATAACTCCAGGCCACATGACATTGTCGTGCATTCCCTCTGCTCCAATGACAGTGGTTATTGATGGAGTGCCATTTTCCATGGCTTCAATCAATTTTCCTTTAATGCCAGCTCCAAATTGGATAGGAGCCAATAAGAGTCGTGCCTTTTGAAGAACACAACCTAAATCCTCTATCCAACCGATAATTTCAAAGCCTTCTTTGGGATTGTGCATTTCCAACACTTGTTGTGGAAGGTATGCGCCATAAATGCAAAGCCTTGCTTTCGGCAAAGCTTTTCGTATGCTGGGCCAAATATTCTTTTTCAAAGTTTTTATGGCCTCCACATTCGGGGTATGCTTGCCGTTGCCCACGCAGACAAAATCCCTTCGTGTATCAAAACTAGGCCAAGACAACACATCATCAGGGTAAAGTTCCGCTGACATAAGGGGCAAATGCAGCAACAAATTCTTTGGTACTACAGCCTCTTGGGTAAGAAGCTGCATTTCATAAGTAGAAACCATCAACGATAAATCGGAACGATAAATGCTGGCCATTTCCCGTGAGGTCAAGGGGTGGTTCTTCCAATGATTCATACTGAACTCCTCTCCTACTTTATAACAATCTTCCCTGGATTTACGCAAGGAGTGCAAATCTTCAGTGTTCAAAACCCTAATGGCCTGGGGAGCACACTCCGCTACGCGCCATCCAAATTGCTCTTCGGTCATAAAGCGGTCAAAAACAACGATATGAGGTTTTAAGTCCTGGATAAATTCGTTAAAACTGGAATGGTTCATTTGCAAGCCTACTGACTCAATTTGCATTGCCTCCAAATTCAAGCTATATGGAGTTGGTGATGACGTGGAACCAAAAATAACTTGATAACCAAAATCCCTAAAGGTTTCCAAAAGCTGCATCATCCGCTGACCCGCAGCTGTAGTAGTTGGCTCTGGCCATACATGTCCGATGATGAGAGTCTTTTTCAACTTCAGTGATTAATTAACAATGAGCAATGTACAATAAAGGAAACTTTAAATTTGAAAGTGGAAAATTGGGATTGGGGCGGATGCTAGAGGTTTGAGGATCAAAATTAAATAACTAATAACCAAATAACTGATAACTGACATCTGATTACTGATTACTGATTACTGATTACCGAATAAACCAAATTGAACCCCTGTTTCCAACAGTCCAACTATCGAACAATCGAACAATCGAAAAAAACTACATCAAAGCTGCAAACTTCTTGGAAATACTGGACCTAAGCTTTCGTTCGTAGTCTTCTTCCAGCCATTCTTTGTAGTTCTTGGTGTTGTTCATGATGCAATAGGAATATTGTCGTACGCGATAAGCGATTTCCTCTTTGAGCTCCTTTGCCAAAATCCGGGCATCGAATACGTCCTCACTGTTTTCCACACAGATTTGGGCATGTTGTTCTATACTTCGTTCCAACACCTCCTTGGATTTTTTACCTTGGGCAAACACCTTTTTGTACTCTTCCTTGATATCAAAAGTGATATTTTCAGACTTGCTGAACTTGGCTTTCAGCTCGTCAGGCATTTCGTAGACAAACTCCCGCTCAATATCCTCATCATTCTTGATGTTCTCGAGATAAAAATCCGGAAAATGAAAGATTTCCTGCCAGTCCACCGGGGCATCCCAAGGGCCGAAACGGGCAATGTTATTTCCTAAATCTACCACAGAAAACTCATCTTTCCCTGGCAATACCCGCGAACCACGCCCAATCATCTGGAAATAGAGGGTAAGCGAGCGTGTAGCCCTATTTAGGATAATGGATTGTACACTGGGTTCATCAAAACCTGTCGTCAAAATACTTACCGAAGTAAGAATGGCTTCAGGGGTATTGGCAAACCAATCCAGGATTTCACGCCGCTCCGTGGCCGTGTTTTTATTGTCCAGATGTCGAATATTGTACCCTGCCTTTTTAAAAGTTTCGTATACATATAGCGAAGTACTTATCCCGTTGTTGAAAATCAATGTCTTGGTCCCTTTGGCAACATCCTCGTAGGCTGTGAGCAATTTTCCAAGCATGCTGTGGTTACCGTAAAACTCATCTGAAGACTTAACGGTATAATCCCCGTTGATACCTAATTTCAAGGTGCGCAAGCTAACATCGTAATTATAGAGATTGGCCTTGGCCAAAAACCTCTTTTCAATCAACGATTTAATGGACTCCCCAATGATCAGGTGCTTGTAATTGTCCTTCATGGGAAGTTTAATGTTGGAACTCAAGGGGGTTGCGGTAACTCCAAGTATGGTAGACTCCTCAAAATATTTGAAGAGCTTTCTGAAAGAGTTATAGTGCGCCTCATCAATAATGACCAAACCTATATTATTGAGCTTGACCTTTTCCTCTTGTAACCTATTATTGAGTGTTTCCACCATGGCCACAAAACACTGGTACTCGTCCTGGTCGTAGAGCTCCTTTACCTCGCTATTGATGATCTTATTGGCCACACCAAAACCGTGCAGCATTTTCGACGTCTGACCGCTTAACTCAATCCTATGGGTGAGCACCATTACCTTTTTGCCGGTCTCTTGGATGTACTTACGTGTAATTTCGGAAAAGACCACGGTCTTTCCTCCACCGGTGGGCAATTGGTACAGGATATTGGTGCCTTGGGGCAGCTCGTTGACGTGCTTGAAGATTTTCTTTAAATCTTCCTGTTGGTAATCGTATAAGGTTTTTTTACTGACTGCTTTTTCTATCTGCAACGGAAAAAATGGATTAAATGTTCCAAAATATCAAACCTTACAAAATTAGCGGTTTTTTATGCTCAGACACGCTTTTGTTGTCGCAATTATATCAAGATACTATCAACAATTCCCTAGGGCACTGATAATGAATCACTTTGGGGCTTTGTAATAACATTTTGATAACAATAACAGTTGGCGCTTGGAAAATTGTGTTTTAAAGTGTATTATGAATGCTTAAAATAACCGCAACCTTAACACAGCAATTTTTCATACCACATGAGGCAATTAAAGATAATCAAGCAGGTCACCAACCGAGAATCCAAATCCCTAGACAAGTACCTTCAGGACATTAGCAAGATTGAACTGATCACTGCCCAGGAAGAAGTGGAGTTGGCCCAAAAAATCCGTACTGGTGATCAAGCGGCCTTGGAAAAATTGACGAATGCAAACCTTCGGTTTGTGGTTTCGGTTGCCAAACAGTATCAAAACCAAGGACTTACACTTCCCGATTTGATCAACGAAGGCAATTTGGGCTTGGTAAAAGCGGCGCAGCGCTTTGACGAGACACGGGGATTTAAGTTTATCTCCTATGCGGTATGGTGGATTCGCCAATCCATTTTACAGGCTTTGGCGGAACAATCCCGTGTTGTGCGATTACCATTGAATAAGATTGGCTCAATCAACAAGATCAAAAAGACGTTTTCCTATTTGGAACAAGCGCACGAACGACCACCTTCGGCCGAGGAAATTGCTAAGGAATTGGATATGACCGTTTCGGAGGTTAAGCAATCCCTAAAAAATACCGGTCGGCATGTGTCGATGGATGCTCCGCTGAAAGAAGGCGAGACCTCCAGCCTTTATGACGTTCTAAATTCTTCAGAATCCCCGAAACCGGACAAAGAGTTGATGCACCAATCCCTGTATACAGAGATCAACCGGGCATTGGAGACATTGTCCCCTCGTGAGGCCGATGTGGTCCGGTTGTATTATGGCATTGGGGACCAACAGTCCATGACTTTGGAGGAAATTGGCAGTACCTTTGACCTGACCCGGGAACGGGTAAGACAAATTCGAGAAAAAGCAATTCGGAAATTACGACATACTTCCAAGAGCAAGATTTTAAAATCTTACCTTGGTTGAATACTACTAACTCAAACTATAAAGAAAAAGGGCTGCAAATTGCAGCCCTTTTTTAATTTTTTGCCCCGGTCCATTCTCATGGACGACTTATTTGACTAATGTTAAAATCGATCAACATTTGATTTAAATCTTGAATAAAGCTCAAGTACGCTGTGTTTTCTTGGTTTTGATTTTTCATGAACTAAGGTTTTGGGGTGTTTGTTCTATAAATAATCCAACTCTGCGAGTTCGTTTAAGCTCAAAATTTCATTTAATTCCTGAAGAAATGCCAAATATTCTTCACCGTAGGTATCGTATAACATAATATTTAAGTGGTTTTTGTTTGGGGTTATACTTATAACGTGAACTTAAGGGAAACATTATGAGGGAGCAATAAATTGTGGTAAAAACCGGAATTTTAGTGGTAAAAATTGTTAATTGGATTTGGTGGTGGATGTTGGAAGTTGGGAGAAAGGTAAAGGGTCAAAGCACTTTAAAGAAATTGGAATTTGGCGTTTGGGATTTGAGATTTGAGATTTGGAATTTAGCATTTGGGGCTAGGAATCCAGTATATCCAACGGAACGCCGAAATCCATGTCCAGGTCTGGGTCAATGTCGGAGGGCTCAATATCAAACTCGTTGTAGATAAAACAAAGGTCCATTGGAAGTTTGGTCTTTTCTGATGGATCCGAAATCCCAAGTTTTTCGAGTAGGGCACATCGAATTTCAAAGGCCTTACTACTGATTTTATGATTGGGGTCGGTTTCCAATTCTTCCAGTAAGGCTAGGTCTTTTATATCCCCGATCTCCAGCATTTGCTCAATGAGCATGAGCTTACAATCCAAATCGGAGGCATGCTCTAACAATGGATAAAACACACTTTGGTGATATTCGGGAAGGTTTTTGACCATCTTTTAAGTTACATATTTCTAAGGACATCAATTTCAAAGTCAACCAATTCCTCAACTTTCGGGTACTCCACTAAAAATTGTTGGTATAGGAAATTCAAGTATTTGATGTCGTTATCTGTCTTACAAACCGTGCTCATTTGCTCCGTAATCTCAAGTAAACTAACGGTTTTCATCATTTTGAGGCAGGCCTGTATTTTTTGGCATGCAAAGTCGACCCCCCTAAAATTCTCTGTTTGGAGGTGTACTTTTATCTTTCCGATGAACTCCAGAATGTTCTGCTTATAAATGCGAACAAGTTCTTCCAAAAGCTCCATCTGTCCCATACATTCGTCCAGAACAGGCCTTAGATTTACCTTTTGGGTAGTTATAAGAGACTCCAAATTCTGTTCCACACGGTTTGGGCTAGCTTGTTTTTTGGGCTCATCCAGGCTGGTGCCCTTCAAACGTTTTCCAACTTTATGAAGCGCCATGACCAACTCTCTTTGCCTCTGATCTAGGTTTGTTTTATCGAGCAAAGCAATCAAGGTCAACAGTTGTGTCACCACATTGGATTCCTTTGTGGACTCACTTTCCAAATGAGATACCCCTTGGATACCCACTTGTTCGCAAATCACGTCCAACTGTTTCATTTCAGGAACGCCAAAAACTTTGTCCTCCAAGCCAATTCTAAACTCATCAAAGGACCGTTTTAGTTTTCCTGCTTCCTCGGTTCCCAATTCCTCATAAGAGAAACTGCTCAACCCTATTTCCAATTTTTCCAAATACGTCAATAATTCCCTAGTTCCCAATATGCCAATGCTTAATCGTTCTTATTAGCCTGAATATGTACATTCCAAAGGGCATCAACAACTAAATGTTCCGTAGCGCTTCCATATTGTTGTCAAAATGCGTTATTTGTAGGTGTAAAAATCTGTACCATGCGATATTTCCCAATTTTGTTCTGTCTTACTTTACTATTTTCATGCGCCGAAAAGAAATCTGAGAAACAAGAGACTTTGGAAGAAAAAGCCCAACGCATCCATGAAAAGGTGATCACAATAGACACCCATGACGACATCAACGTGAACAATTTCACAGACAGTATCAACTACACCCAACGGCTGGATACCCAAATAAACTTGCCGAAAATGGAAGACGGGGGATTGGATGTCGCTTGGTTAATAGTTTACACAGGGCAAGATTCCTTGAATGCCGAAGGCTATGCAAGTGCTTCAGATAATGCCATTGCCAAGTTTGAGGCCATACATAGGCTTTGTGAGCAATATGCCCCGGATAAAATGGAGTTGGCCCTTACCTCTGCCGATGTTAGAAGAATTGTTGAATCTGGTAAAATGGTGGCCATGATCGGGGTTGAAAATGCCTATCCCATTGGGGAGGACCTTTCCAAGTTCGAAGAATACCATAAACGAGGTGCCCGCTACATTTCCTTGTCCCACAACGGGCATAGCCAGTTTTGCGATTCCAATACCGGTGAAGCAGATGATGAATGGTTACATAATGGTTTAAGTGATTTAGGTAAAGAAGCTGTAAAAGAGATGAATAGGATTGGAATCATGATAGACATCTCCCATCCTTCCAGTGAATCGATGAAGCAAATGGTGGCCCTGTCCAAAGCCCCAATTATTGCTTCCCATTCCTCCGCTAGGGCACTTTGTGATCATAGCCGCAATTTGGACGACGAGCAGCTCCTGCTACTCAAGGAAAATGGCGGAGTGGTTCAAACAGTTGCCTTTAGTTCGTATTTAAATGCCGAAAAACACGAAGCCAGAGCCGCTTATATGAAAGATGTGAACCAAAAAGTAGCAGATTCATTAGGGATCAATTGGTACGAACGTTCCCAATTCTTCTCCTTGAGCAAAGAAGAACAAGATGAATTCATGAAGAACTATCCCAAGGTTTTGAAATTGGGCAATGCCATGGCCGCGAAAGACCCCTCTGCCCCTGTTGCAGTAGGTGTTACCGATTTGGTGGACCATATCGACTATATGGTGAAGCTAATTGGTATTGATCATGTGGGGATTAGCTCCGATTTTGATGGTGGCGGTGGTATAGAAGGCTGGACTGACGCTTCTGAAACCTTTAACGTTACCCTGGAACTGGTCAAAAGGGGATATTCGGAAGAGGAGATAGCCAAGCTTTGGGGTGAAAACTTGCTACGGGTCTTGGATGAGGTCCAAGCGGTTGCGGCAAAATCTTAATGAAAACTTCCTAGGAATTTATCCCATAATTGGATTTCCTACTTATCAGACCTTATTTCCTACTGATAAGTGTTTGGGGTATAGTGAGTGTGGAACCTATCCGGGCGTTTAGTTGTTCTATAAAATAGGCCGATAACAATGGGGATTCCCTTTCCAAATTTTGGTGCACGAAGAAATGGATATTTGCCAAACCCTGATTTTTCCACTGCTCCAGGCGGTTAACCCAATCCACTACCCTATCATAATCCGATTCGTGGTTAGCGCCCACATAACGGATAAACGCTTCATTATTGCTCAAGCGCATATGCATCATGTCTCTCCTACCGGCCGTATCCACCAAAACATTGGCAATATTGTTTTCCTTCAGCAGATGATATAATTCATTGGAAACTTTTTCATCCGTAAACCAATCCGTATGTCTAAACTCCATAGCAAGAGGAAACTCCTTGGGCCAATAGTTGACAAACTGTTCCACCCTATCCCAATTTTTTGGACCGAAATTATTGTGCATCTGTAAAAAAATAGTACCCAATTTTTCCTTGAGTTGGGAGGTCACTTCCAAATAGCGATCGGAAATTTCGTAAACCTTATCATTCAGCCTTCTCAAGTGGCTTACCGCATTGGTCATCTTGGGAAAGAACTTGAACCCCTCCGGAGTTTTATCATACCATTTTTGATATTGTTCCGCTGGAAAAATCCGATAAAAAGTTGCATTCAGTTCGATGCTATTGAACTGGGATGCGTAATAGACCAACTCATCCTTGGTGCCCCTAGGGTAGAAATTTTTAAGGTCCTGACGGTTCCATTTGGCACAGCCCACGAAAATATCGGGAACACCCTTTTGGGAACGGGAAGACAGTAATAATGTGGTGTCAGGGTGGTCATCGGGAATAGTGAAATCAACGAGTTCTGGGTGATCTACCTTGCCAAATTTCATATGGATTAAGCGTATTTGAAAACGAAGTTATGAATAAAAAATCCCTGTTCATAACATCGTTAAAAACTATTGAGCACCCGTAATATGTGCGATTTACGATTGTGTAACTTTAATAAAACTTTCGACCATGGATTCAAGATCCGAACATCTTCTGGACATGCGTCCGGAGATTGGGCAAGGTAATTTCCACGCCGATATGAGCCCCGATGAACGTTTTCAAAACCAAACTTTACGTCCTATTATCAAGCTTCAAAACGATTTGATCATAGAGGTTTTCAAAAACTATATTAGAAAGCATAAAGGTGCTTTTTACGACCTTTCCCTAGAAAAAAGACTGCTTTACATTGAGAACTCCATCCAAAAGGATATTAAGTTCAGAAACTCCCTCAAGGGTATGATTATTGGGCATTTTACCGTTCAAGAGTATCGGAGCTATATCCTGAATTCCTCAGCCTTGAACAAACGTATGATGAACATGGTGATCAACCGGCTTAAGGATCAGGTGCAGCTGTTGGAAAACGAAGTATTAGTCTAATAGGGATTCCCCATTGAGATTGGTGGTGAGGATATCACTCATTAAATCGAAATAAGGGCGTATTGCCCTGAAGGACTTGTCCACTTCACTCAGAAAATTTTTGGACAACACCTCTTTGTCAGAGAAATTCCGGACAAAAATAAACTGCTTCTTTTTGATCAAGTCAATATCAGGATGTGCTTTGTCAAAACCTTTAGGAGCTGTTTTAACTTCATCCCCTTCTATTTCCCCCCAAACCGATTTCAGCGGGCTTGCTTGGATCACATTGCGAAATTCAGTAGCATCCATTTCAAGTTCTTTCCGGATTCGGAAAAGATCCTCCTTGTTGGGCTCCCAGAAACCTGTTGCAATAAAAGTGCCTCCTGGTTTAAGATGTAGGTAGTACCCGCCACGTAGGTGCGCACCCAATCTAGAAAATGAACCACCGAAATGGGTTTTATAGGGTGTTTTGTCCTTCGAAAACCGAACATCCCGATAGATCCTGAACATTTTCATTTTCTCAATCTCGTCATGCGCGTTCAGATGTTCCTTGATGTTTTCGTAGAAGGACTTTACATCCGCTTCGTGTTTTTTAAAAGTGGATTTATGTTCTTGAAACCATTCCTTAGTATTGTTCTGGGCAAGGTCTTCGAGAAAATTGAACGCTTCTTGGGATATTAAGGAATTATTCACAGTAGTGGTATCAGATGTTATTTTTAAGCTAAAGTTAGCCAATTCTATAACCGGGTGGTAATCATTTGCATATTTTTAGGCTTTATTTCTGAACATGGATAAGCAAACCATTATCGAAGAATTGAATAGGCACAAGAAATTACCCTATTTAGACTATAGACTTAAAGAAGAAACAGAGAATTTTACCAACCTCCTTTTTCACACTTTGTTCGATGTGAATACCCCGGTAGCCGAGAATTTGGAAGTTTTGGAAAAAAAATTCAGCCGACTAGTGGACCTCGCTTGCTGGGATTTGGAACGTCCGTGTGTAAAAGTTTGGGACAATTATGTACAGACATTGCCAAGCATTTTGGAGAAGCTAAATCTGGATGCCGAAGCCATTGTAAATGGTGACCCAGCCTCTATATCGCTCCAAGAAGTGTATATGGCCTATCCAGGGTTTTATGCCATTGCCATATATCGGTTGGCCCATGATCTTTACCAACAGGGATTTCCCTTGGTTCCTAGATTGATGACCGAGTATGCCCACAGACAAACGGGTGTGGATATCAATCCTGGAGCGCAGATAGGAAAATCGTTCTTTATCGATCACGCCACCGGAGTGGTTATTGGCGAAACTGCAGTAATTCACGACAATGTCAAAATCTATCAAGGGGTAACTTTGGGCGCACTTTACGTCGCCAAAAATCTTCAAAAAACCAAAAGGCATCCCACGATCATGTCCAACGTGACTATCTATGCCAATGCCACAATTTTGGGGGGCAAAACCGTAATTGGTGAGAATTCAGTAATTGGTGGAAATGCCTGGTTAACGGCTTCCGTCCCTCCCAACTCTACCGTTTTTCATACTTCCGAAGTTAAAATAAAGACCATTACGGATGTCTAAAAGCATTTTGGACCTTGTGGGCAACACACCCTTAGTGGAATCCAAGGTATTGAACATCAATCCCAATATTAAGTTGCTGTTTAAGCTGGAAGGTCAAAACCCAGGTGGAAGCGTAAAGGACCGACCTGCGCTCAACATGATCAGAAGCGGATTGGAACGTGGGGAAATCACCCAACGGACCAAGCTTATCGAGGCAACTAGCGGAAATACCGGAATTGCCCTGGCCATGATTGCTGGAGTATTTGGCTTGAACATTGAGTTGGTAATGCCCGAAAACTCAACTAAGGAACGTGTACAAACCATGAGGGCCTACGGAGCAAAGGTTACCCTCACTTCCTCGGATATAGGGATTGAGGGAGCAAGGGACTATGCCGAGGCCAAGGTGAAAAATGAGGGCTATAAAATGTTGAACCAATTCGCCAATGATGACAACTGGCGGGCTCATTACAAGTCAACTGGCCCAGAGATTTGGCAGGATACCCAAGGTGGCATTACCCACTTTGTTTCCAGTATGGGAACCACAGGTACCATAATGGGCACCTCCACCTATTTAAAGGAACAAAATTCCGATATACAGATTGTCGGGGTACAACCCACGGATGACTCCCGGATTCCTGGGATTCGGAAATGGCCGGAAGCCTACTTACCAAAAATCTTCAATCCACAAAAAGTGGACACGGTGATGGAAGTAAGTCAAACGGAAGCAGAGGAAATGGCAAAACGATTGGCCAAGGAGGAAGGCATATTTGCCGGAGTGAGCAGTGGTGGTGCCGCTGTGGTGGCCTTGCGACTGGCCAGTACCCTTGAACAGGGAACCATTGTTTCCATTGTGTGCGACCGGGGCGACAGATACCTTTCCTCGGATTTATTCTGATGATTATTCCAATTCCTTTTTTATCCCATTTTGATAGATTTCAAATTGGTCTAGGTCGTTATGTTGCCCATTCGGTATGGTGTACATTATTTTATCCTGCTGCTGGATGGATTTAAATAGTTTCTCTCCAGAAGCATAGGGTACTATCCTATCCTCGGTACCGTGAAAAATTCGGATAGGGGCGCTTACCGATTCCAAATATTTGTGGGAAGGTAACCGGTATTTCAGCATGTAATTTACAGGCAAAAAAGGGAATCTGCCTTGCGCCACCTCCAACAGGCTATAATAGGGAGTTTCCAACACCAATTTTTTGGGTTTGTTATTGGAAACCAAATGGGAAGCAATTCCAGTCCCAAGAGATCGTCCATAAACAATGATCTTTTCTTCTGGGTGCTTTTCTTTAGCTAAATCATAAAAGCGCTGCGCATCTTCGTACAACAACTCTTCACTTCGCTCACCGGTGCTTTTCCCATACCCCCGATAGTCCATTACAATTACCTCGTATCCCAACTCCGTAAATGTGGAAGCTATTTGCCCCCATCTGGATAAGTCTCCCGCATTCCCATGGAAATAAAGGATGAGTCCCTTTGGATTCTCCAAAACAAAGTGAAGCGCATTCAATCGAGATCCATCAGGAGTGTCCAAAAAAAGTTCTTCAAAGGGTTGGTCAAACGAATATTGATAATCTTGGGGCAACTGTGTTGGCAGGAAAATCAGTTTTTCTTGAAATGTGTAAAACATAAAGGAAATTAAAATTGAAGCGGTCAGCAGAACCCAAAAAATCCGTTTAAGCTTTTGCATTGGCTCTTTTTGAGGAGTGTTTTACGTGAAAACTAGAGCCTTCCAAATCCACACTTTTAGGTTTCGTCGTTAAAATTTCGGTCAACATTTTGTGATAGGATTCAAAGTTGTTCAGGTTTTTGTGCCCCCCTCCTATTACCGTATATAGTTTGGTCAACTTTGGTCGAATCTTGGAAAGTTTGACACTGGTTTTATAGGGAATCAGCTTGTCGTCGGTTCCGTGGATAATATGGATTGGGCAATTCACATATTTCAACCATTTGTAGGTAGGCATTGGAAATTTAATCAGTACGGACAAGGGCATAAAAGGGATATACTTTTTTGCCACCTTGCTTAAACTGTAATACGGGGCATCCAAAATCAACATTCGGGGATTGTTCATGGAAGCCAACTTGGCCGCGAATCCGGATCCCATAGACCGGCCATACAGAATAATATATTTTTCATGGACCTTTTCCTTGAGCTTATTGTAGATGACCTGCATATCGCGTTTTACCGCTTTTTGCGTTCTTCGACCAGTACTTTTTCCGAATCCACGATAATCTACCATGATTACGTCGTACCCGTGTCTCGTAAAATCCACTGCAAATTTGCCCCACCCTTTAATACTCTTGGAATTTCCCTTTAGGTAGAATACGACTCCCTTGGGGTTTTCCGTCCTAAAACGTAGGCCGTTTATAATGGCTCCGTCCCTAGTTTCCACATTGTATTCCTCAGTTTCCTGATTGTCGTAATAAAATTGGAAATCCTGGGGAAGTTTTTCGGGTTTGAAAAGGAAATAATCCTGAAGAAAATACAGTAAAACACTGATCAGCACATAGACTGCGATGACAATGATTAAGATAAATACCCAGTTTGCCATGTGCTGTGTTTTTCCCAAAATACAAAAAAAGAAATGTCGGGTTAAAAAATTTTGGAATTCAACGCCATCTTAATTGGATGCTTGGGATATTGTCCTATACAAAAACAGGCTCAAAAAAATGGGCAAAGTTGTTGTTTCACAACAGTTTTTTCAGCTTACCCAACATTGCTAACGGTTCATCGAATAGATAAAAATAAAATGATTTGGAATGCCGTTCTTTGGATACATATTGAGCGTCCCAAATCTCAAAAATACATGAACCTAGTGCTGAACATACTTACCTGGCGGAGAAACAATATCCTTGTCTTTATTGTCTTAGTGGCCTTGGCCATTTCTAATTTCTATGGTCTTTACACCAACAAGTTTTATTTTTTTAAACCGGACAACTACATATTTCCAATACTCTCCATAGTACATTTTATTTACCTCTATGTGCTCTGGTTTAAAATTACGGAAGGGGAATTGCCCGATCCCAAAATGAGAAATTTGGAATATATTCTCTACGCAATAATGATTGTATATGCGTTTAAAATCTACGATACGGTAAATATCCTTACCTCTTATACAGAAGTTGAGAGCTATGTAATGCCAGCCACCTTTAAACCAGTGGGTACGACTACCTTGGTTTTATACTGTTTATTGCCATTATTGACCTTGGTTTCCTTCCATCATCGAAAGCGGCTTGTCGGGCGGTATAATTTTGAGAACTACAACGACAATCTGAACATTTGGATGTAAGCCTTAAAGCCCTCGGATATAGCTTCCGTATAAATCCTTAAACTGATACCCCTGCGTAAACCGATGTTTACTCAATTTTTTATGGGCTACCAATCCCCAAAGCAATAGCTCTTTAATAAAATAGGTGTCCTCTTTTGCCAGTGAAGGATGGTACTCCCCAACAAGTGCATTTAACGGGGCGATGGAATCCAATTTATTCTGATATTCCTCATCGTTGTCTTCATCCAAGAGATCAAACCCTTCGCCCTCAAAAAACCAATGGATCAATTCGTCGTAGACAGTTTCCGCGTCCTTGCGTTCCAATTTGGCAATTTTGGGGAAATAATTGGGAAATAAGGATTTGATGGCTTCGTCAACCAAAATTTCAGCCACGGTTCCGGCTCCTTCCTGTTCACCCTCGTAAACCAGTTCAATTTTTCCCGTGATGGATGGGATTACTCCCATAAAATCGCTCAGTCGCACAGTGGTCTTTTTTTCCTTGGCCCGAATCATCCTACGTTCGGCCGCACTCAAGAGATTTTCAAAAGCCGTTATGCTCATTCGGGCACTCACTCCGCTTTTGGCATCTACATACTCACTTTTTCGTGCCTCAAAACTAATCTGTTCCAATACATCCAAGGCAAGTTCCGGCACATAGATCACATCCTTCTGTCGCGAATCCAACCTGGATTCTTGCAAGGTGATCTTTTTGGCAATTTCCAAGTTTTCCGGATAGTGGGTCAATATTTGAGAGCCGATACGATCTTTTAATGGAGTTACTATACTGCCCCTATTGGTATAATCCTCCGGGTTCGCCGTAAACACAAACTGGAGATCCAAAGAAAGGCGAAGTTTAAATCCCCGAATCTGTATGTCCCCTTCCTGTAGGATATTGAACAAGGCCACTTGGATTCTAGCTTGAAGATCGGGCAATTCATTTATCACAAAAATACTGCGGTTCGCCCTAGGGATCATCCCAAAATGAATGACCCTGTCATCTGCATAGGACAACTTGAGGTTCGCGGCCTTGATGGGGTCGATATCCCCAATTAAATCCGCCACGGTTACATCTGGGGTGGCCAGTTTTTCATAAAAACGTTCCTCCCGGTGAATCCATCCGATTGGGGTGTCATCCCCCTTTTCCTTAATCAATTCCGTTGCATATCTGGAGATGGGGGCCAGTGGGTCGTCATTGATTTCAGAACCCTCAACAATGGGAATCCACTCGTCCAGCAATTGTACCATCAGCCGGGCCAATCTGGTCTTGGCCTGTCCGCGAAGCCCTAAAAGATTGATATTATGTCGGGATAAAATCGCACGTTCCAATTCAGGGATAACGGAATTCTCATACCCCCAAACCCCTTGAAACGTATCCTCTCCCTTACCAATTTTGACCAATAGGTTTTCCCTCAGTTCGTCCTTGATACTTTTACTTTTATAGCCCGAAGCCTTAAGTTGGCCAAGGTTTTTAATCTTATTGTGATCCATTTTTATTCTGCGCTTATCGGTACAAATTGTACCGGTAGATTTTTATTCTATTTGATTCTTTTTCTTCTATTTTGTTCGTAATCTTCAAAAATCATTTCACCCAAACCCTTTAGTCCGGTATAAAAAGCCTTGCCCTTATTCGCTTTGGTAAACTCTCGTACAAACCGCATCAGGTAAGGGTCTTCGGCGATCATAAACGTGGTGATTGGAATGTGGAGTTTTCTTGCCTGTTGTGCCATGGTATAACATTTTTCAACAATGTAATCGTCCAGGCCAACGCTGTTTTTGTAATAATCCCCATTGGGAAGCCTCAAACAAGATGGTTTGCCATCCGTAATCATAAAAATTTGTTTGTTGGTATTCCGCTTCCTTCGCAGCATGTCCATGGCCAGTTGTAATCCGGCTACGGTATTGGTATGGTAGGGCCCCACCTTTAAATAAGGTAATTCCTTTATGGAAATGGGCCATGCATCATTACCAAAAACAAGGATGTCCAAGGTGTCTTTGGGATATCGCGTGGTGATAAGTTCTGCCAAAGCCATAGCCACCTTTTTGGCTGGGGTAATGCGATCTTCACCATATAGGATCATGCTGTGGCTGATATCGATCATTAGCACCGTACTCATTTGGGCCTGGTATTGTGTATCCTCAACCACAAGATCTTCCTCGCTTAGGGAAAAATTGTCCAAACCATGGTTGACCTGTGCATTTTTGAGGCTTTCGGTCATTGAGATATGCTCCAGGGCATCCCCAAAACGATATTCCCGAAACTCCCCAGTATGCTCATCTCCCCTGCCCGATTTTCCGGTTTTATGGTTTCCGGCACCGCTTCGTTTCAGTTTACCAAATATTTGGTCCAACGCCCTTTTACGCAACATGCGTTCCAGTTTGGCGGTTATCGACAAACTGCCGCCATTACCTTCGCCCTCTTCACCCTCTTCGCCTTCGCCCTGCTCCCCATCCGTATCAAATTCTTCCCGGATAAATCCCTTGGCCTTTAGGTCCTCAATAAAATCATCGATGGTGTAGTCGTCATCGGTAAGTTCATACTCCTTGTCCAGTTCCCGCAACCAATCCAAGGCTTCCTCTACATCACCGGAAGTATGTGTGACCAATTCTTGAAAAATCTCAAAAAGTTTTTCAAAAGGAGTTTGATGGGGCGCTTCATAAGTGGTGAAGCGAAATCCCTTTCTAGTGTTCATAGCCATTACATAAAAATACGGCATTTCTATGTAATCCAAAGTGGTTTAGAGAAACCTTAACGCTGGTTCCAGCTTGCTATTTATGCCTTTTTCGAAGGGTTTGCACAATGTCTTCCAACTCATATCCCTTAGCTTGGAGCAATATCAGAAAATGGAACAGTAAATCGGCGCTTTCGTTAAGAAATAGTTCTTCATTATCGTCCTTGGCCTCAATAACGGTTTCCACGGCTTCTTCCCCCACCTTCTGTGCAATTTTATTGATGCCTTTTCGAAATAGGGAAGCCACATAGCTGTCTGGATTTTCCTGATCGACCTTTCTTGAGGTAATAATGTTTTCCAAAGTGGAAAGAAAACCATAGTCCTGAATATTATCTTCGCCCCAACAGGTTTCGGTTCCTTTATGACATGTAGGTCCTGCAGGATTTACCTTGATCAACAAGGTGTCCTTGTCACAATCGTTACTGATACTGATCAACTCCAAAAAATTGCCGCTTTCCTCCCCTTTGGTCCAAAGGCGTTGTTTACTGCGACTGTAAAAAGTAACTTTTTTGGTCTTCAGTGTAGATGCTACTGCCTCTTGATTCATATAACCCAACATCAACACATTTTTAGTTTTTGCGTCTTGTACTATTGCCGGGACAAGTCCGTCGCCGTTTTTGTTGAAGTCTATTTCCATAATTTATTTTCTTGACCGTTCGCTATCACAAACGAACCGGTATTCCTTCTTCTTTTAATTCCGTTTTTAAATCTTTTATGGCGATTTCCTTAAAATGAAAAATACTTGCGGCAAGGGCAGCATCGGCTTTTCCATCTGTAAAAGTATCTGTAAAGTGCGAAATCGCTCCAGCACCTCCGGATGCTATGATTGGGATATTCACCAAATCCGATAATTTGGCAAGGGCTTGGTTGGCAAACCCATTTTTGGTTCCATCGTGGTCCATCGAAGTAAACAGGATTTCCCCTGCGCCCCTTTCTTCCACTTCTTGCGCCCATTCAAACAAGTCCCGTTCCGTAGGAACCTTACCACCAACCAAATGTACCTTCCAATGGCCATCAATTTGTTTGGCATCTATGGCCACCACAATACATTGGGAACCAAACTTTGCTACCAACTCATTGATCAATTCAGGGCGTTTTACCGCAGAGGAATTTATGGACACCTTGTCGGCCCCATTCTGAAGCAATATGTCCACATCTTCGATAGATGAAATTCCACCCCCAACGGTAAACGGGATATTGACCTTTTCCCCAACATGATAGACCAGCTCGGCTAAAGTTTTTCTTTTCTCCTCAGTGGCTGATATATCCAGGAATACCAATTCGTCGGCACCTTCTTGAGCATAGATTGCAGCAAGTTCCACAGGGTCTCCTGCATCCCTTAAATCTACAAAATTGACCCCTTTTACGGTTCGGCCATCTTTGATATCCAGACAGGGTATGATTCTTTTTGTTAGCATGTTCTTAAGTTAGAAGTACGACATATCAAGTACAAGGTGTTACTTGCTTATTTGGTTTTTTCGTGTTGTTTTGATTGATGCAACAATTATCGCCAGTATTTCTTGAGCCTCCTTATGTAACTCCTTGATTTCTTCATGATTCGAATCGGAGATTTGTAAAAAAAGTTCCAGCCAATAAGCGGACTCATCCGCTTCCTCTTCAACTATTTTCAATTTATTAATAAAATCTGCCGTGGATTTTGCTCGTTGCGAAGCTCTATAGTTGGCCCCCACCGAACTAGAACTGCGCAATAGTTGATTTACATAATTGGAGAACTCCCTAGTCTTTGGAAGCTTGGTGCAAAGTTCCCAACAGTTCACTGCAAATGTCTTGGTTCTCAATTTTAAATCCTGCATATTTCTAACCTCTAACCTCTAACCTCTAACCTCTAACCTCTAACCTCTAACCTCTAACCCTCATTCTTCGCATTCAAATCCATACCATCATAAAAACCCAAATCGGAATCGTTAAGCATTTTGGTCCAGAGGGCAATTTGTCCTGTGTGGTAAGAGAAATGCTCTACCACATGTACCATATTTCCAATGCCTGAAAACTCGAAACCTTGGACCGATCGTTTCCTCAACAACTCCCTCAAAGGGGTATTTGTAAACGCAAGTTTGGCCTTGGCCACCGTTTCACTCAGTTTTTGGAACAATTCCATTTTATTATAGCCTTCCAACATTGTAAATTCTTTATCCCGGTCTCGATTGTCCTCCAATCCTTCCAAGGATGCAATCCCATATTGCGTGATGTTGCCGCAGAGATGCAAGATCAAATTCCCGATACTATTGGTAAAGGAATTCGGTTTCTTCCAAATGGCATCTTCTGGAAGTTTATCCAAACAAATTTTGACCATACGCAGACTTTCATCCATTCTGTACGATACATTCTGTATGAATTCTTGTTGCAATTGTTCAACCTGTTCCATGTTCCAATATAAAGTTTTCAAGCTGCTTTAAACTTATCCGGTTTTCATAAATGGCCTTGCCAATTATGGTTCCCTCACATCCCATTTCAGCCAGTTTTGGAAGTTCATCATAGTCCGAAATGCCTCCGCTGGCAATAAGTTGTATCCCAATAACTTCTTTATCCTCGACGCCGCTACCACTAATTTTGGTTTCAATCTTCTTGGTCTTATCCAAGATTTTCTGGTAAAGGTCGTAACTGGGACCTTTGAGCATCCCATCTTTGCTGATATCGGTACAGATTACGTATTTAATTCCATTTTGTTGATAGGACCGGATGAACGGAACCAGGGACTTGTCGGATTCTTCCAGCCATCCTGAAACAGCTACTTTTTCGTCCATAGCGTCGGCCCCCAAAATGATCTTTTCCGGACCGTATTTGTGCAACCATCCCAAGAACACTTTTTTATCCTTAACGGCGATACTTCCCCCGGTAATCTGCGAAGCCCCAGATTCAAAGGCGATATGCAAATCCTCGTCAGACTTGAGGCCACCACCAAAATCAATTTTTAATCCTGTTTTGGAAGCAAGGGTCTCAAGAATCCTGTGGTTGACAATGTGCTTGGATTTAGCACCGTCCAAATCAACTAAATGTAAATATTGGATTCCGCTGTCTTCAAAAGCTTTGGCAACTTCCAACGGATTTTCATTGTAAACCTTTTTGGTATCATAATCCCCTTTGGATAGCCGGACGCATTTACCGTCAATAATATCAATAGCTGGAATAATCCTCATTTTTCAATCGTATTTTGCTTGGTCTTTTGCCATCCACATTTCGGAATCCCCTACTTTATTAAATCCAAAGGATTCATAGAGGCCATGGGCGTCCTTGGTCTTTAATGCAATGGTATGAACATCTTGAATATCCGGAACATTCAAAATGTGTTGCATTAGCTTTTTTCCCAAACCCTGTCCTTGGTATGGCTCAAAAATAATGACGTCCATGATATAGGCAAAGACCAATTTGTCTGTGATCATGCGTGCAAAACCAAGCTGTTCGCCCCTATCGGAATACATTCCAAAACAAATGGAATTCTCAATGGATGTTTTGGTCATTTCAAATGTCCTGTACCTACCCCAATACGATGCTTTGATAACATCATGTATTTTTTGGATATCCAATTTGTCCTTATCTGATGATATTTTATAGCCCATTTTAGAAGTTTTCCAAAAAGTTCTGCAATATTTGACTCCCTACATCACTGCTTTTTTCAGGGTGAAACTGAACCCCATAAAAATTTTCCTTTTGTAAAGCTGCACTATATTTAAAGGCATATTCACTGGAAGCAATGGTTTCATTTCCCAAAGGGGCATAGAAGCTATGTACCAAATAAATATGGGATTTTTCCGGAATGTTTTGGAACAAATCTGACCGAAGCCCCTCAATTTGGTTCCACCCTATCTGCGGAACTTTCACTGAATTGGGAAAGCGTACCACATCCAAGTCAAAAATCCCAAGCCCCGCGGTATCGCCCTCTTCGGACCAATTGCACATGAGCTGCATTCCCAAACAGATACCCAAAACTGGCTGTTTTAGCTGGGGGATGATTTTATCCAGACCACTGGACCTCAATTTTGTCATTGCAGAACTGGCTTCCCCAACCCCGGGGAATATCACTTTGTCCGCTAAGCGGATTTCTTCCACATCATCAGTCAGCACGGCTTCATAGCCCAAGCGCCGAATGGCGAATTTTATGCTTTGGATGTTTCCAGCTCCGTAATCGAGTATAACGAGTTTCATTTTATACTTACATTCAAATTTTCCGTGGTCTGCCACTAATTTCACGAATGGGTAGAAGGGATTTTCTCCTCAATTCCAACCAGCATCAGCCCTAAAGCATTCCCTTGGTTGATGGTAATACCATTTTATCCACATCCCTTTTTATGGCCACCTTTATAGATTTTGCAAAAGCTTTAAAAATGGCCTCTATTTTATGGTGTTCGTTGGTGCCTTCTGCCTTTACGTTCAAATTGGCTTTAGCCCCATCTGTAAAGGATTTAAAGAAATGGTGGAACATCTCGGTCGGCATATCTCCCACTTTTTCCCTTTTAAAATCGGCATCCCAAACCAACCAATTCCGACCGCCAAAATCAATGGCAACTTGGGCAAGGCAATCGTCCATAGGCAAACAAAAACCATAGCGCTCAATTCCCATTTTATCCCCCAACGCCTTATAAAACACCTCGCCAAGGGCAATACCGGCATCTTCAATGGTATGGTGTTCGTCCACATGGAGGTCACCTTTTACCTTGATTTCCAAATCCATTTGTCCATGCCTCGCCAATTGGTCGAGCATATGATCAAAAAAAGCAAGTCCAGTATGAATATTGCTCTTTCCCGTTCCGTCTAAATTCAGTTGTATCTGGATATTGGTTTCGTTGGTCTTTCGAGTGATTTCTGCAGTTCGGTTTTGAAGCTTTAGAAATTCATAGATTTTTTCCCAATCATTGGTTTCAAGGGCAATACAATCATCGAGTTCCTCTTTCTTCACCGTAATTTCTGAAGTGCCCAAATGTGTTTCATCATTGATGAAAATCCCCTTCGCTCCCAAGTTTTTAGCCAACTCCACATCGGTAAGACGATCACCAATCACAAAGGAATTCTCCAAATCATATGCTTCCGAAAAATACTCGGTCAACAGTCCGGTGCCCGGCTTTCTTGTATCGGCATTATCCTTGGGGAAAGTCCTATCGATAAAGACCTTATCGAAAACCACCCCTTCATTTTCAAAGGATTTAAGGATGAAATTATGGACGGGCCAAAACGTATCCTCGGGAAAAACCTCGGTTCCCAACCCATCTTGATTGGTGATCATGGCCAATTCATAATCCAATTCCTTGGCAATCCGACCCAAATATGTGAAAGCTTTTGGGTAGAAAATCATTTTGTCAAAGGCATCAATCTGCTCATCAACAGTTTCTTTGATGATGGTTCCGTCCCGATCAATAAATAGTACTTTCTTCCCCATTATTGTAGTTTTTTTAATGTGGCAATCAATATTTTATTTTCTTCTGGTGTACCTACCGTTAGCCTCAACGTGTTTTCACACAGGGGTTGGTTGCTTCTATTTCGAACCACCACCTGGGCATTGATCAATTGGGTATATCGGCTATTTGCGTCATCCACTTTAACCAACACAAAATTGGCATCGGAAGGATAAATTTTCTCCACAAACTCCAGGTTTTCCAAGGCATCCACAAGAGCGCTTCGTTCCGAAAGAATTTGTTGTACCTCCATTGTAACCGCATCCGTATCGGAAACCCTGATGTAAGCTCTTTCCTGGGTCAATTGGTTGACATTATACGGCGGTTTTATCTTGTTAAGCACCTCGATGATTTCTTTGGAAGCATAACAAATACCAAGACGAATCCCGGCCATACCATAGGCTTTTGAAAGCGTTTGGGTAACTATAAGGTTTGGAAAGTCGGAAAGCCTGGTCAACCAACTTTCGGAATCGGAAAAATCGATATACGCTTCGTCCACAACCACGATGCCGTTAAACCCTCTTACGATTTCGAGTACTGCATCCGTTTTGAAGGCATTGGCTGTTGGGTTGTTCGGGGAGCACAGAAAAATCAGTTTGGAGTTATTATCTGTAGCTGCCAAAACCTTTCCTGCATCGGGTTCAAAGTTAGGTGTAAGCAATACTTCCCTATTTTCCACGGCATTGATTCCAGCCAGAACCTTATACATTCCATAGGTGGGTGGCAAAGTGATGATATTGTCCTGATTGGGTTCGGAAAATGCCCTAAAAATCAAATCCAAAACCTCGTCACTTCCGTTGCCCAACAAAATGTTGTCCATGGAAACACCTTTTTGCTTGGCCAATAGCGCTTTTAGCGTCCGTTGTTGCGGGTCTGGGTATCTATTGACCCCATTTTCAAAAGGATTTTCATTGGCATCCAAAAACACCATATCCGTTCCATCTGAAACGTACTCATCCCGAGCGGAGGAATAGGGCTTTAATCCCTTTACGGTTTCCCTAACTAAATTTTCTATATTGAATGTTTTGAGCATATGATTATAATCTCGAGTCCGCTTGACCTAACAGGGGTTATTTTAGTTTATTCAGTCGGAGGGTTGCAGCATTTTTATGGGCCTGTAAACCTTCAGCTTCGGCCATAAGTTCAATTGCGCCTCCAATTTCTGCCATTCCTTCCTCAGTGATTTTTTGAAACGTCATGCTCTTCATAAAACTATCCAAATTTACCCCACTGTACTGTTTGGCGTAACCGTTGGTAGGTAGGGTGTGGTTGGTTCCAGAGGCATAATCCCCTGCGCTTTCAGGAGTGTAGTTACCAACAAACACAGAACCTGCATTGCTTATATTGTCAATGTAAAACTCCTCATTTTTGCTGCAAATGATGAAGTGCTCCGGCCCATATTCATTGATCAAATCCATGGCTTCTTGATCATCCTTCAACAAAATAAGTTTACTGTTTGCAATAGATTTTTCGGCAATGGTCCTTCGCGGCAATTTTTGGATTTGTGCATTCAATTCCAAAACTACTTCCTCAAGCAGTTCCCCAGAGGTGGATACCAAAATAACCTGGCTATCCGTTCCATGTTCCGCTTGACTGAGTAAATCTGAGGCCACAAAACTAGCATCTGCAGTAGTATCCGCCACCACCAAAAGTTCGCTTGGTCCTGCGGGCATATCTATAGCGACACCATATTTGGTGGCAAGCTGTTTGGCCACCGTCACGTATTGATTGCCAGGACCAAAAATCTTATACACCTGAGGTATGGATTCGGTACCAAAAGTCATTCCAGCAATGGCCTGGATACCCCCAACTTTGAAAATCTGGGTTACCCCACAAAGTTTGGCTGCATAAAGAATTGTTGCGTTTACCCTTCCCTCTCTATCTGGTGGAGTACACAAAACTATCTCTTCGCACCCCGCTAGTTTGGCCGGAACGGCCAACATTAAAATGGTAGAAAACAAGGGCGCCGTTCCTCCTGGGATGTAAAGTCCGACTTTTTGGATAGGGCGTTTTTCCTGCCAACATTGCACACCAGGCATGGTTTCCAAAACCACTTTATCCGTTTTTTGAGCCCCATGAAACTTGGCTATATTGTCCTTGGCCAAGGTAATGGCCGACTTTAAATCTTCTGGAACTTGTTTAATGGCCTCATCAAATTCTTCCGGTTGGACCACCAAGGATTTTAAGGTTACCTGGTCAAATCTTTTGGTAAATTCCTTTACGGCGGCATCTCCAGCGATTTTGACTTCCTCAAAAATTCCGGTCACTGTTCCTTCAATATCAGCTACAGGAGAGGTTGGCCGTTTTAGTAGTTCCTCCCAAGTTTCCCTATTTGGATAATCGAACCGCTGCATTAGATGACCATTTTTTCAATAGGACAAACCAAAATTCCCTCTGCTCCTGCTCCCTTAAGTTCATCTATTACCTCCCAAAAGGTATCCCGATTGATAACCGTGTGCACAGAGCTCCATCCTTCTTGTGCCAAGGGCAACACCGTGGGGCTTCGCATACCAGGTAGGATTGCAATAATTTCATCCAACTTGTCATTTGGAGCATTCAATAGCACATATTTGTTCTGCCTTGCCTGAAGAACGGATTTGATGCGGAACTGAAGTCTTTCCAATATCTTTCTGCCCTCTTCGGAAATCTTTGGGGATACGGCCAATACCGCCTCACTCTTCAGAATTATTTCCACTTCCTTGAGGTTATTTTTAAACAGGGTACTACCACTAGAAACAATGTCACAAATACCATCTGCTAAACCAATGTTCGGTGCAATTTCCACAGAACCATTGATAATATGCAGGTCGGCGGTGACACCTTTTGATGCCAAATAATCCTTTACCGTATTGGGATAAGAGGTGGCTATCCGTTTCCCTTCAAAATCCTTAATCGAATTGTATTCGAAACGTTTGGGAACCGCTAAAGACACCCGGCATTTAGAGAAATTCAGCTTTTCCACCACTGAAATGTCCTTTCCTTTTTCAACCAAAACATTTTCACCGATTATAGCAATATCCACTACACCATCCCTCAAATATTGGGGAATGTCACCGTTGCGTAGGTAGAACACCTCTAGCGGAAAATTTCGCGCTGTCGCTTTTAATTGGTCTTTCCCATTATCTATGGAAATACCGCAGTCCTTCAAGATTTTAAGGGAATCGTCGTTTAGCCTCCCACTTTTTTGTACTGCAATTCGAATCTTTGTCATTTTTCTATGGTTTTGTCCGGAAACCAAACAGGCTTAAAAACAAAACCCGTTTGATTTCTCAAACGGGTTAGAATATATTTTACAAACAACAATACATCTCTATCTCGCTTGAGGGCAAGTATAAAAATGATGATGTGTGTTTCTGTTTCTCATTACGGATTCAAAAGTAGTATATATTTTTTTATCAAAAAAGGGCGATTTAGTTATTTCCCAAAATCAAAGGTAATCCATCCCCGCTTGAGCCCACGACCACAATTTTTGAATTTGGAGATTCCGAAAGCTTTAAAGTAGCCTCGATTCCTTTATCCTGTAAAATCTTATCCGTTAAGGATGCGCTCAAAATTTTATTGGCATCTGCCTTACCCTGTGCTTCGATACGTTGGCGCTGCGCCTCTTTTTGTGCAGTTACAAGTCTAAACTCATATTCCAAAGACTCTTGTTCCTGCTTTAATTTTCTCTCAATGGCTTCTTTTATAGTTGGTGGGAGCGTTACATCCCTAACCAATACCTCGTCCAATGAGATATACTGCTTACCAACAATTTTTTCGGTTTCTTCAAAAATTTCTTGCTGAATGGCATCCCGTTTACTGGAATACAATTGCTCGGGGGTATATCTCCCCACAACACTACGTGCTGCCGACCTAATGGTAGGAAGAATAATACGTTGTAAATAATTTTCGCCAATTTCTTGATGTAGTTTTCCCAAATCATTATAGTTGGGTTGATACCAGGCCGAAGCATCCAATTGAATATCAAGTCCGTTCGAGGAGAGTACTTTCATCTTCTCGAAAATCTCCTGTCTTCGCACTTCGTAAACGTAGACTTTATTCCATGGGGCGACCAAATGAAATCCCTCACCCAATGGTTTTTTATCAGTAACAACCCCACCGCCAAAACGCTTCCAAAGCACGCCGGCCTCACCTGCACTAATGTTGACTGCAGAATTCGAAACGATAAAAATCAAAATAATAAAGGCAACAACTGTAGGTAGTGCAATTTTTGGTAATCTTTCCATGTGAAGTATTGTTTAAATTAATCCGTTGTATTTTCTAATGAACCATTCCATTGATAGTGCCAAGGCTATTATACCCAACAGCACCTTAAAATCTATTAAAGATACGACATTTTGCCTGCTTTTTTGGACGGGAGCGTAGCGTTGTGAATTACTAAGTTCGCTTATTAATGCATCCATTTGGTCAGGGAAATATAGGTTTCCGTTGTTGTTCTCGGCCAATTGGCTAAGTTGAGCAAAATTTGAGGAAAGCACCTGATTTTCGGGATTAAAATCAAGAATCTTAAAACTCCCGGACTTTTTCACATTATCGTCCAGGACGGTAACCGTAAATGTATATTCACCCGCTTGTAAATCGCTTAGGTCAACTTCGTAAAATGAGCCTTTAAAGACCAATGGAGCTTCCCGAGTAAATCCATTTTCCGTGCCTGTAATCTCAATTCGAAGACTGGCATTGGAATCAAACCCATAACTCTCGTCGTAATAGGAGGCCCGAATCCTAGCAAGACTGCTACCGTCAAAAACAATATCATAATCGAGCTCCAGGCGGCTTCTACGATCGCTATTGGACAAATAAACCATGAGCTTGCCCACAAAATTGTCAAAATCAGAAAAATTTTGGCTGTTCCGGAAATTTTGGGCCCTCCATCTCCAGATGTTTTCGCCAAACAGCACGGCTTCCCTTCTATTTCCTTCAGTTAACAATGCAAACAAAGGAGTTTCAAGGTCAACTCCTCGAATCCGCTGGAACATAATGGTTTCCGTTTCCTTCTTAAAATCAATATCCCCCAATTGTCCCTGGAGGGGCGGAAAACCATCCACCGAAAATTCCCCTAGCCCAAAAACTCCAAACCCTTTGTTCAAAACAGGCAGGAGTTCCTCTCTTTGATTCAGTCGCTCTTTAAAAAAACTATTTTGAACCTGATTGACAAAGAGCCAGTCTGTCTGGGTCCCCGCGATGGTAAACTTGTTCCCTCCAACGCGTTCGATATAATCGTATACATTTTTAAATCGTCTATTGGGCTGATACAAAATAAACAGGCCCACATCCTGAAACTCCTCCTCGGCATCCTCGGGTTTCAATAAAACAACGGTTCGTTGCTCGTTGGTTTCTATGGATTTTTTAAGCGCCCCAATATCCGGGTGCATAAGACTTGCCACAATCGCAATTTTTGTCTTTTCATCTATGACCTCTATGGCAGTTTCTCTAGTGTTGTTGGAGGTGTTTCGTTCATTTTCCAAGGCCTGGGCTCTAATTTGCAAGGATTTGACACCAACGCTTTGTGCCTCGATAAGGGCATTGATTGTCTGACTATTTTTTGCGGCATTGAATCTTACGGATTCCCTATGCACTGTTTTCCCGTCCATCACCACGGAAACCTGACGGGACACTTCCCGGTCTCCTGTATAAACGAGCTGTGCCTCGACCGGAAATTTATTATTGAGAAAGGCATACTTGTTCGTGTTTACCCTGCTAACCAATATATCTTCATAATGTGTTGTATCGCCAACCACAAAGGGATGCACAATGGCATTCCCATTGAGATTCAGATGCGCATAATCCCTTCCCAATGTCTGGTTGCCATCCGTAAGCAATACAATTGTTTTGTGGGATTTTCCAAAAACCTCTCCTATACCGGTTAGGGCTTTGGAAATATTGGTGTTCCTATCGTTGAACGAAATTGAATCCAGTAAGCTTAATTGCTCCGCGAACCCATATTTCTGGATATCGAAACGATCTTCCATATCCGGATTTGAAACCAATAGGGCCAACAATTCGGATATTTCCGTTGAATCCACACTTTGCGCCATGGAGGAGGACTCATCCACAAGTACCACAAGATTGGATTTTTCAACAAAGTAATCCTGTTTAACAAATTGGGGATTAATTAAAAGTAGAAGCGCTCCAAATACGGCCAAAAACCGCAATGCAGCCAAAATTATCTTTTGGGAACCTTTTCTTGGGTTTTTATGGAAGTACTGAAAAAATACAACGGTAAGAGCGACAATGGCCGCCAATATAATAAGTAGTACCGTTTGTATTTCCATTCAGCTTAGGTTAGCATGCCGCCGTCCACATTCAGCACTTGGCCCGTTACATAAGCGGAAAGGTCTGAAGCCAAAAACAAACAGGCATTGGCCACATCTTCAGGGCTTCCGCCGCGTTTTAAAGGAATAGCATCCCTCCAACCCTGCACTGTTTTTTCATCCAGTTTATCTGTCATTTCGGTCTCGATAAACCCAGGTGCAATGGCATTACAGCGAATATTTCTAGAGCCAAGCTCCAAGGCCACCGATTTGGTGAAGCCTATCATACCAGCTTTGGAAGCAGCATAGTTGGCCTGACCGGCGTTACCTTTTACTCCCACCACACTACTCATATTAATTATGGATCCTTTACGCTGCTTCAACATGGTGCGTTGCACGGCTTTGGTCATGTTAAAAACGGATTTCAAATTGATTTCTATCACTTTGTCGAAATCATCCTCGCCCATTCGCATCAAAAGATTGTCCTTGGTGATTCCAGCATTGTTAATCAACACGTCGATGCCACCAAAATCTTCCAAAACTTGTGCAACAAGTTCTTCGGACTCGGCAAAACTACCGGCATTGCTTTTATAGGCCTTGGCCTTAACCCCCATTCCGGAAAGTTCCTTTTCCAATTCCAATGCGGGAGCCTCACTGGAGCTATAGGTGAACGCCACATTGGCGCCTGCATTTCCGAATACTTCTGCGATACCTTTACCAATTCCCCTGCTCGCTCCGGTAATGATCACATTTTTGCCTTCCAATAGTTTCATAATATTCCAAGTTAGTTTTGAACGGTTGATATTCAAATATAGTTGTTGTTTTAGGTTTTAGCGAAAAAAAATCCCGTTAGAAACGGGATTTACAATAGTTTTAACGGTTGTGTTACCCAACTACTTCCTTGACTTTTACCCCAATCTCAGCGGGGGAGTCAACAACATGGATTCCACATTCGCGCATGATGCGTTTTTTGGCCTGGGCGGTATCATCACTTCCACCAACAATGGCTCCTGCGTGCCCCATGGTTCTACCTGCCGGGGCGGTTTCGCCAGCAATGAAACCTACAATGGGCTTGGTGCTTCCACTTTCCTTGTACCACTTGGCGGCATCAGCTTCAAGTTGGCCTCCAATTTCACCAATCATGACCACACAATCCGTTTCAGGGTCGTTGATCAAAAGCTCTACAGCCTGTTTTGTGGTTGTTCCGATAATAGGGTCACCTCCAATACCAATAGCAGTGGTAATACCCAAACCTTGTCGGACTACCTGGTCGGCTGCTTCGTAGGTCAACGTACCCGACTTGGAAACAATACCAATATTTCCTTTTTTGAAAACAAATCCAGGCATGATTCCCACTTTTGCTTCTTCAGGGGTGATTACTCCTGGGCAGTTTGGACCTACCAAGGTACAATCCAAATCCTTGATGTAATCGTTGGCCTTTACCATATCGGCAACGGGAATACCTTCTGTGATTGTAATAATAACTTTGATTCCAGCACTGGCAGCTTCCATGATGGCGTCCGCAGCAAAGGCTGGGGGTACAAATATGATAGTGGTGTCCGCACCTACCTTATTGACCGCTTCCTCCACGGTATTGAAAACAGGTTTGCCCAAATGCTCTTGGCCACCTTTTCCTGGGGTAACCCCACCAACAACATTGGTTCCATACTCGATCATTTGACCTGCATGGAAAGTTCCTTCACTTCCGGTAAACCCTTGGACGATAATTTTTGAATCTTTATTTACTAGGACACTCATATTTTCTATTTGTTAGCCTCGACAAAAGTATGTCATTGGCTCTAAAAGTTAAAGTATTTTATCAGCTATTTCCGGTTATCTTTTTTAGCATGGCCGGAAGGTTTTTTATGGTGTTGATTTCCCTCATTTTGGTACGGGCTTCTTCAGCTGGGCTACCAAAATAAGCCTTGCCTCCTTCCAAACTCTTAGCCACCCCGGATTGGGCGTAAACCACTGCGCCCTTTCCAATGGTAATGGCGCTTATAACACCTACCTGACCCCACAATATAACTTCATCCTCGAGAACAACACAACCTGCAATACCGGTATGGGATGCAATTTGACATCTTCTTCCGATTACCGTATCATGACCTATTTGAATCTGGTTGTCCAATTTGGTCCATTCCTTAATTGTGGTATCCCCGGTCACTCCCCTATCAATGGTACAGGATGCGCCAATATCCACATGATCTTCGACAACCACCCTTCCACTGGAGAGTAGGCGTTCAAAGCCAACCTCCCTTTTCTTATAGTAAAAAGCATCCGACCCCAATACGGTTCCACTATGTATAGCAACATTATCTCCGATGATACAATTGTCATAAATGGAAACGTTGGCATGAATTAGGCAGTTTTTGCCGATTACCACATTGTTTCCAATAAACACATTGGGTTGGATTACCGTACCCTCTCCTATCTGGGCAGATTCGGCTATTGCAGCACTGGAACTTTTAAAAGGGGCAAAATGGTGGGTCAGCTTATTGAAATCACTGAAGGGGTTATCCGAAATCAATAGGGCCTTGCCCTCAGGACACTCGACCACTTTGTTGATCAGCACAACTGATGCTTTGGATTCCAAGGCCTTATCGTAGTATTTGGGATGGTCCACAAAAACGATATCCCCTTTTTCCACCACATGAATCTCGTTCATGCCCAGCACCGGGAAGTCCTCACTCCCAACAAATTTGGAATCAATTATCCCCGATATCTCTTTTAGGCTATAAGGTCTAGGAAATTTCATTCCGGCTTATTCTTTTACCCGCTCCTGGTAATTGCCCTTTTCGGTATCCACCTTAATTTTGTCCCCTTCGTTAATGAACAAAGGAACATTAATGCGGGCACCTGTTTCCACAGTGGCCGGTTTAGTGGCATTGGTCGCTGTATTTCCCTTTACCCCAGGTTCTGTATGCGTTACTTCCAAAATCACGCTCGCCGGCATCTCAACGGACAATGGCATACTGTCTTCCGTGTTGAAAAGGATGGTCACAACCTCTCCCTCTTTCAACAGATCAGGGGCATCCAAAGAATTCTTCTCCAAGGAAATTTGATTGTAGTCGTCCGTATTCATAAAGTGATAGGTATCACCTTCTGCATATAGATATTGGTACGAACGGGTTTCCACCCTCACATCTTCAATTTTATGTCCTGCAGAAAAAGTATTGTCAATGACTTTTCCGGTGGTGACACTTTTGAGTTTGGTTCGTACAAAAGCTGGTCCCTTACCCGGCTTCACATGAAGAAATTCAACAATCTTGTAGATGTCGTGGTTGTATTTAATGCACAGTCCTTTTCGTATATCGGATGTATTTGCCATAATCTTAATTTGAACTAAAGTATCCTTTCATGATTCCACGTTGGGAATCTCTTATAAATTGAAGAATTTCGTCTCTTTCAGGAGTTGCCACCATCTCGGCCTCTATAATGGAAGCTGCCTGGGTATTGTTATAGTTTTGTTGATATAGAATCCTATAGACATTTTGGATTTCCCTTATCTTTTCTGATGTAAATCCTCTTCTACGCAATCCAATGGAATTTATTCCCACATAGGAAAGAGGCTCTCGTGCTGCCTTTACATAAGGGGGAACATCTTTTCTTACCAAGGAACCACCAGTAACAAAAGCGTGGTTACCTATGGATACGAATTGGTGCACCGCGACCATTCCCGCCAAAACCACGTTGGTTCCTATGGTCACATGACCCGCCAAAGTGGAATCGTTGCTAAAAATACAGTTGTCACCAATAAAGCAATCATGGGCAATATGACAATACGCCATAATAAGGCAATTTTTTCCAATGACTGTCTTCATTCGGTCTGCGGTACCTTTATTGATTGTTGCACATTCCCTAATGGTTGTATTATCTCCTATGTGAACCGTAGTTTCTTCCCCTTGGTATTTTAAGTCCTGAGGCGTGGCAGAAATAACGGCACCTGGAAAAATATTGCAGTTTTTACCAATCCGTGCACCTTCCATTATGGTTACGTTGGAACCAATCCAAGTCCCCTCGCCAATGGTAACATTATTATGTATAGTGGTGAAGGGTTCAATCACCACATTTTTTGCAATTTTTGCCCCCGGGTGGACGTAAGCTAGCGGTTGATTCATATTATTCTCCCTTTACTTTAGTGATTTGAGCCATGATTTCTGCTTCCGAAACCAACCTTCCGTTGGCGTAAGCCCTACCCACCATCTGGCAAATTCCTCTTCTGATTGGAGACAATAGGTCTAACTTAAAAATAAGCGTGTCCCCGGGCACTACCTGATGTTTATATCGAACGTTGTCGATTTTCAATAGGTAGGTAAGGTAATTTTCTGGGTCGGGAACGGTGCTCAACACCAAAATACCACCAGTTTGTGCCATGGCCTCAATTTGCAAAACTCCTGGCATTACAGGTGCTCCCGGAAAGTGCCCTACAAAAAAGGGCTCGTTCATCGTTACGTTTTTTAACCCAATTACATGTTCTTCGGATAGTTCCAAAATCTTGTCAACCAGCAAAAAAGGTGGTCTATGTGGGAGCATATCCATTATCTGGTTCACATCCTTTACGGGCGGTGCACTCAAATCTACATCAGGAACATAGTTACGGCGCTCCTGTTTTATAATCTTTTGAAGTTTTTTGGCGAACTGTGTGTTTACAAAATGTCCTGGTTTGTTCGCAATAACCTTTCCTCTAATTCGGGTTCCGGCCAACGCCAAATCCCCAACAACATCCAACAGTTTATGTCTTGCTGCCTCGTTTGGGTGGTGCAGGGTTAAATTGTCTAGTATACCATTGGGTTTAACCGAAAGTTTTTCTTTTTTGAATGCCTTTTCCAACTTCTTCATAGTGGAATCGGAAATTTCCTTGTCCACATACACAATGGCATTATTCAAATCTCCGCCCTTGATCAAACCATGCTCCAAAAGCATTTCCAATTCGTGAAGGAAACTAAAGGTACGGGCATCAGCAATTTCTTCTTTAAAATCGCAAATGCGTTGTAAGGTAGCATTTTGGGTGCCCAACACTTTGGTCCCAAAATCCACCATGGTCGTAATTTTGTATTCCTCGGCAGGAATCACCGTAATCTCGCTTCCGGTGGCCTCATCCTTATAGGAAATAACATCTTTTACAACGTATTCCTCTCGATCCTGCTCCTGATCTACAATGCCTGCTTTTTCCAGCGCTTCCACAAAAAACTTGGAAGAACCATCCATGATTGGAGGTTCGGGAGCATCTAGTTCTATAAGAACGTTATCGATGTCCAATCCGACCAAAGCAGCCAAAACGTGCTCGGAAGTTTGGATTTTTACTCCATTCTTTTCCAGATTGGTCCCTCGTTGTGTGTTCACCACATAATTGGCATCTGCCTCAATGATGGGCTCCCCTTCCAGGTCCACACGTTTAAAAGCGAAACCATGGTTTTCCTTCGCTGGAACAAATGTCATCGTAACATTTTCCCCAGTGTGCAACCCTACTCCTTTTAGGGTTACATTGTCTTTTATAGTGCGCTGCTTAACGCTAGTCTTGCTCACCGTCAATCTTTTTTTCTAAGTTGGAAATTTGATTTACCAGTTTGGGTAAATTTTTAAAGTGTACGTAAGATTTATTATAATCGCCATAATTCAAGGCAGGGGACCCTTGAAGGACTTCATCATCTTTTACATTGCGTCCGATTCCGGATTGTGCTTGAATTTTCACCCTATCACCAATGGTAATATGGCCAACAATTCCTACCTGCCCACCAATAAGACAATTTTTGCCAATCTTGGTAGAGCCTGCTACTCCAGTTTGTGCTGCAATAGCGGTATTTTCCCCTATCTCAACATTATGGGCAATTTGGATTTGGTTGTCCAGCTTAACCCCTTTCCTTAATATAGTGGAACCAAGGGTTGCACGATCAATGGTTGTTCCCGCTCCAACATCGACATTTTCCTCCAAAATCACATTACCCGTTTGCGGAACCTTACTGTACTCCCCGTTGGAGTTGGGGGTAAATCCAAATCCGTCAGCACCGATTATTGCACCACTATGGATTACACAATTGTTTCCAATAATGGATTCTGAATATATTTTTGCCCCGGCAAAAACCAGGACATTGTCGCCCATGGTCACATTGTCGCCAATGTAAACATTGGGATATATCTTTACATCCTTGCCAATCTTCACATTGTTGCCCAAGTAGGAAAACGCCCCGAAATAGAAGCCTTCGCCATAGGAAGCTGATTCTGTAATAAAGGAGGGATTCTCAATGCCCACCTTGTTGTTCTTTACTTGATTGTAATATTCCAATAGCTTGGAGAAGGACTTGTAAGCGTCATCTACCTTAATAAGTGTTGTGGATAAATCTTGCTCCGGGATAAAATCCTTATTTACAATAGTGATTGAGGCCTTGGTAGAGTAGATATAGGAGGTGTACTTCGGATTGGCCAAAAAAGTTAAAGAACCCTTTTCCCCTTCTTCAATTTTCGATAGCTTATGTACTGCTATTTGAGGATTTCCCTCAACTTCTCCCTCTAAAATTCCGGCAATTTGGGTAGCTGTAAATTTCATTTCTGCAAAAGTAACAAAATTTGTTAAACAGCCTCCTTTGGGTAGCAGCAGTAATATTTGGTAACCGTCTTTGACAAAGCCTTTAAACTCAACTGGTCAGATTCCTTTAAAACATCCGTCACTTTGCCATTCTTTTTTAAGATGGATATGGCTTGATGGTTTTGGCTATAGGCCCTGTTGGAAATCTCACCTTGGAACACAAAATAGGATGCCTCCCCTTCTGAAATATCCCAATTTTGGGCAGTGCTTTTCAGTTTGGCTTCAATCCGCTCTGTTGGAATGGGCTTATTTTTGATTTTGACATGCAGCAAATTTCGGTTCAGCAGCATGGTGCACAATTCAGAGAGCACCAAATCGTCATGATGTTGCCAAGATTTTATTGCAGATATAATATCCACATCATCCAACTGTGCAAATTTCACCAAAGTCGATTCCTCCAATTGGGAAACTGCTTCCCCTTTAAGGAAATAAAGGAAGTTTGCGCTGGCAGCTAGGGTCACTCCCTCGTTCACCAAGGTTCTGGCCCTTTCCATAATTCGAATCAACATTTGTTCCGCACCAAGCCCAGTTTTATGAAGATAGACTTGCCAATACATAAACCTTCTTGCCATCAGGAATTTTTCAACCGCGTAGATTCCCTTTTCCTCGACCACCAAGTTCCCATCAACAACATGCAACATGGAAATTAGGCGTTCCGAATTAATGTTGCCCTCCGTTACCCCAGAATAGAAACTGTCCCGTTTTAAATAATCCAAGCGGTCCATGTCCAACTGACTTGACACCAACTGGTTTAAAAATAGCTTAGGGTATTCTCCTTTAAAAATAGCTATTGCGGTATCCAACTTGCCTTCAAATTCCCGATTCAGGGCATTCATAAATTCCAATGACAGGCGTTCATGGTTCCAACCAGAGACCACAAATCCCTCTAGGGCATGGGAAAAAGGGCCGTGTCCAATATCGTGGAGCAGGATTGCACATAGCAGTCCTGTCTCCTCCTCCTCACTTATCTCAATATTTTTCCAACGCAAAGTCTGTATGGCCTTGGTCATTAGGTGCATGCTGCCAAGGGCATGATGGAATCTGGTATGATGTGCACCGGGATAAACCAAATAGGACATTCCCATTTGCGAAATGCGTCGTAACCGCTGAAAATACGGGTGTCCGATAAGCTTAAAAATAAGTTCATTGGGAGTTCCAATAAAACCGTAAATTGGATCGTTAAATACTTTGAGCTTATTGGTCTGTGCCAAGGGCTTTGTGTTTAATTCCGCAAAGATAACCACTATATGAACAAGATCACAATTCTGTGGGTCGATGATGAAATCGACCTATTAAAACCCCATATCCTTTTTCTTGAAAACAAAGGCTACAAAGTAGTGACCAGCCAAAGCGGACAGGATGCCCTCGAAGAAATACAAAATGCCTTTTTCGACATTGTATTTCTGGATGAGAACATGCCAGGTATCTCCGGTCTGGAAACCTTAAATGAAATTAAGAAGCACGATGCCTCCATTCCTGTGGTAATGATAACCAAGAGTGAGGAGGAATATATTATGGATGAGGCCATTGGTTCCAAAATAGCGGACTATTTGATCAAACCAGTGAATCCCAACCAAATATTACTGTCCCTTAAGAAGAGTCTGGACAATTCCAGATTGGTATCCGAAAAAACCACGGCCAATTATCAACAGGAATTCCGAAAAATTGCCATGGACCTTTCGATGGTGAACACCTATGAGGAATGGGAAGAGTTGTACAAAAAACTCATTTACTGGGAACTTCAACTCGAGGAAATCGAGGATTCCGGAATGTTTGAAATATTGGAATCCCAAAAGGTGGAAGCCAATGCCCAATTCAGCAAGTTTGTGGACAAGCATTATCAAGACTGGTTCCAGGATAGCGACGGCCCTATTATGTCGCACACATTGTTCCGTAAAAAAATACAGCCGGAATTGGAGGACTCCAAGACCTTGTTGGTGGTTATAGATAATTTGAGATACGACCAATGGTTGGCCTTTGAAGAAACCCTGGCCGTTCATTATAAGAAAAAGCAAGAGAGCTCCTATTATAGTATCCTGCCTACAGCAACACAGTATGCGCGAAATGCAATCTTCTCTGGTTTGATGCCACTGGATATGGAAAAACGCCATCCAGATTGGTGGAAAAACGACACGGACGAAGGGGGTAAAAACTTGTTTGAAGCTGAATTTTTGGGAGCACAGTTACAGCGACTTGGACTGGATATCAAATGGGAATACCATAAAATAAGTAATCTAAGGCAGGGCAAGCAATTGGCTCAAAACTTTAAATCCCAAAAGGACAATGACCTTACCGTGGTGGTCTACAATTTTGTGGATATGCTTTCCCATTCGAAAACCGAAATGGAGGTCATAAAGGAATTGGCCGCAAACGACAAAGCCTACCGTTCGCTTACCTTGAGTTGGTTCAAAAACTCTCCTCTTTTGGAGATTGTACAGAGTGCACAGGCAATGGGTATGAAATTGATCTTAACCACCGATCATGGGACTATCAACGTAAAACAACCGTCCAAGGTTATTGGGGATCGGGAAACCAGCTTAAACCTTCGTTACAAAACCGGGCGAAGTCTTACCTATAATAATAAGGAGGTGCTGGCGACCAAGAATCCACAGAACATCCATCTTCCGAACATCAACCTGAGCAGTTGCTTTATCTTTGCCAAGAACGACATGTTTTTTGCTTACCCAAATAATTACAACCATTACGTAAGCTACTATCGAAACACCTACCAACATGGTGGAGTTTCGTTGGAGGAAATGATCGTACCTTTTGTAGTTTTGGACCCAAAATAATTTTCGTTGAAACGAACATTCCAACTATCAGATATCAATTCGGTAGCACAAAGCCTATTGGAAAACCTTCCGCATAAGGCCCTCTGCTTTTATGGCGAAATGGGAACAGGAAAGACCACCCTTATTCGGGCCATGGTCAAACACCTAGGAGGTATGGACGAGGCCAACAGTCCAACCTTTGGCTTGGTGAACGAATACCACGACCAACAGGATGATCTTTTGGGATACCATTTTGATTTTTATCGCATAGAAAGTGAAGCCGAGGCCCTGGACCTGGGCCTAGAGGATTATCTAAGTTCGGATGCTTGGCTATTTATGGAATGGCCAGAAAAAGTTAGCGCCCTCCTACCTACCAATACTGTATCCATTTACTTACAGTTCATCGATGAAAACACGCGTTCAATCGAGTATAGTGTTGATTGACCTTTAATAGATTTAACTTCTTGCAACATTTCGATAAACCGTATCGATTTCGGTAAAAAGTTCCCTTTTTTGGATAAAGTGCAAATTTTATCGATGAAATGCATTGTGGGTAAGGAAATTTTCCTACATTTGTTATTGAAATGAATTCATTTATTAACCAAAAACTCTTTTACGATGAACACTAAAAGATTATTTTTTGGATTGATGGCTGTTGCCTTTTTAGCGATGACTGCAGTTTCTACTGACGTTATTAAAGTTGATGAGGACCAAACAGTTCAGATTGACAGGGATAAGTTTAAAAAACTGTAAACTGATTCTTTCGTTTTAAAAGCCCTTCATTTGAAGGGTTTTTTTGTTTACAATAATTTTTTCTTTTTTATGTTATTTATATAATCATGAAGGAAAGAAAACATATAAGGTACAAGCTCATTTTTGAGGGCTTGCTAGCTCTTTTTATTGCTGTTAGCCCTGTAATATTTTACTCCTATAAATATATAGCCGATGGCAAGCAAGAATTAGATATCTTATTTATAACCTTTACGGCGAATGGATTTGCGGATGTTGGAACGGCGATTTACTATTATTTAATCAAATTAGTACCCCTACTTCTCTTAGTTATTTGGTTTACTACATCAAAACAGTGGTGGTATCATGCCATATTGATTCCGATTGCCATGTATAGCTTTCAGCTGTTCAGTGTCTTTACTTATGATTCAAAGCCGATTGACGAAAATGAGATATTTTATGTCATTGCCGTAACCATGGTGATAGTGCCCGTTGTTTATTTCATCAGGGTAAAATTGGTGGATAAACATGTACATGGTATCGATCTTGAAGCCATGAACACTGAACTTCAGATTCTGAAAGAAAAAGAAGAACTTCGAAAGGAACGTGAGAAACTGGAACAGCGCCAGCACACCCTTTCAAAAAAAATGTAAATTTGTTTTAGGCCATAGGGCCGCTTTCAGATTTGCATTGTATGGACCAACCCTCCTCACCATTTAGTAAGCAACAACTTTTACCGCAGGAAGAGACCCTTGAAATCCTCAAACAAAAAGGGGAACTGTTCATTGGTATTCCCAAGGAAAACCAATATCAGGAAAAGCGAATATGCTTGACGCCCGATGCCGTTAATGCGATTACCGCCCACGGACATCGTGTGCTTATTGAATCTGGGGCCGGGGAAGGTGCCAATTTTTCCGATACGGACTATACGGATGCCGGGGCCGAGATCAGTCGAGATACTAAAAAGGTATTTTCATGTCCGATCATTCTCAAAGTGGAGCCCCCTACCCTTTCCGAAATAGATTTGATCAATCCCCAGACCATCATCATTTCAGCCTTGCAGATCAAAACACAGTCAAAGGAGTATTTTGAAACCCTGGCCAAGAAAAGATTGACCGCAATTGCTTTTGAGTACATCCGGGATGAGGATGGTAAATATCCGGCTGTTCGTTCGCTTAGCGAAATCGCAGGAATCTCATCCATCCTGATTGCATCTGAATTAATGGCGACAACCAATAAAGGCAATGGATTAATGTTTGGTAACATTAGTGGAGTACCCCCTGTAGAAGTTGTGATCATTGGAGCCGGAACAGTGGGGGAATTTGCAGCGCGCTCGGCCTTGGGCCTAGGTGCCAACATTAAAGTGTTCGATAATTCCATTACCAAACTGAGAAATATACAGACCAACCTGAACCAAACGGTCTATACCTCCACCATTCAGCCAAAGAATCTTTTAAAGGCATTAAAGCGCTGTGATGTGGCCATCGGAGCTGCTCGGGGAAAGGACCGTTCCCCCATTGTGGTCTCCAGTTCCATGGTGGAGAATATGAAAAAGGGAGCTGTGATCATTGATGTGAGTATTGATATGGGCGGCTGTTTCGAAACCTCAGAGGTAACCACCCATGACAAGCCCACAATCGAAAAGTTTGATGTGATCCATTATGGGGTGCCCAACATCCCTTCCCGGTACCCAAGAACCTCTAGCATTTCCATAAGCAATATCTTTACCCCATATTTGCTGAAAATTGGCGAAGACGGTGGGTTGGAACATTCCCTACGGTTTGATAAAGGGTTGCGCAATGGACTTTATATGTACCATGGCATATTGACCAACAAGTCCGTTGGGGATTGGTTTGGGCTTACCTATAACGACATTAATTTTCTGATTTTTTAAGGACGAATGGCATTTTTAAGACGATTGGGATGGTATCTAGTAGGGCTGTCCATAGGTATCATATTTCTTGTTTTCTTTTTAAAAAAGAAATCCGGCGAAACCGGCATCGAATTCTGTTATTTTCCGAATTGCAGGGTATTAAAGGATATGCGTTCCAAACCATTGGTCTTTGGGGATCAACTGCCCGAGCAATTTAAGGATACCCTATTAATAAAATCATTCCTTACGGATGGGGATATTGATTTTGGGCAAAGTGATACAAAGTCTGAGCCTTGTAAAAAATATGCAATTACAAAAGAAATTCGAGATAAATTGTATGTAGGGATTTTTAAAAATTGCCCTAATCAGGTTTTACTCGAGTCCCTTAGTTTAAAGCATCATTAACCCCTGTCAAATTTTGAAATATGCTGAAACTTCCCTGCATTATTTCTTGTCTTCTAACCACTTTTGTAACCATTTATGCACAAGAATCCGCCGAAAAGCCCTTGATGGACCTAGACTATGATGAAATAAAAAATGTTTGGATTGAGGACTTAGATGCTTATAAAGATATTTATTTTGACTATCACATAGCTAAGGCAAAAAAAGAAAATGACACATTACAATGGGCCCATGCGTATCGATATTTGTCCAGAATTTCGGACTTGGAACAAGGAATTAATTATATAGATACCTCGATAGCTATTGCACAAAGCATCCAACTCATAGACCAAGTTGAATTTAGCAAATTTATGGCTCTAGCAATGTATTCCAAGGCCGCCATTTACTATTTAAACTATGTTGATGAGCAAGCCGTGGAAGCCTTTATTGAAAGTTATCGCTGGGCGAAAAAATCGGAAGATATTTACTTTCAGTCTATAGTATTGTCAGAAATCGCCAATGTTAAGGCGGAGTTTGGACAAGAGAACGAAGCCATATTACTATTGCAGCGAAATCTGAAATTTTTGGAACAACATCGGGATAAAATGGAGAGATGGAAAGAAAGTTATCTCCAAAGTATTCACAATATGGCCAGATGCTATGCTTTTGCTAGGGAAACAGATTCGGCCAGAGTATATGTCTCGGAAGCACTAGAATTACTTTCACAACTTGAGGACCAAACTGATTACGAAAGTCTGATTACCCTAGAGGCTCAACTCAACTATTACGATGGCCGTTTTGAGACTTCAAGAGACACCCTGAAAAAGTATGTACGGCTAAGTCATGATGGCTCCAAAGCGGATAAATTATTCTATCTCGCCAAAATTGAAGAAAAAATAGGAAGTCCAATCCTAAAGCGAGAATACTATGAAAAGTATGATAGCATAATGGCGTCTTTAAACTACCCGTTTTTTGACAATGCCAATGAAGTGTATCAGGGCTTACTCCAAGATGCCATTGAAAGAAATGATCAAGCCTCAGAGAAAAAATATTTACAACGACTTATCTATTACGACAGTGTAATGACGCGTATTCGGACCCGGTTGCAGGAGGTAACGTTGAAAGATTTTGATATTCCCATGCAAATGGAAGAAAAATCCCGTTTGACACAAAAGATATTGTCTAAAAACAAATTGATTTATTTGTTCTATGCCCTAAGTGGCATTTTGTTGGTTAGTGGTGCCGTATACTATTTAAAGTATCGTAACACCAAGAAAAAATTAACCCTCGTCATGTCCCAGCCAGTGAAAGTTGAACAGGTTTCTATACAAGATGCTGCCCAAAGGAGTTCGATCGACCCCGAAATTACAAAGCCAATCCTTGACCGTTTGAACACCTGGGAAATCGACCTCGGTTTTTTGGATAGTTCGGTTAGTCAACATAGTCTTGCCAAAATACTAGATACCAACAGTAGTTATTTATCGCAAACCATCAATCATTCCAAGGGTCAAAATTTTGCAAGTTATTTAAAGGATCTGCGAATTACCTACGCCATTAACGACTTAAAAGCAAACCCCAAATTGGCCAAATCCTTGTCCATGATACAGATTGCGGAACACTATGGATTTAATTCCATTCCCGTTTTTGCCAAATCACTAAAGAAAAAAATTGGGGTTACTCCGGGAGCTTTTATCAAGCAGGTGGGTAAAGAAAGCGGTGTTTCCTAAAATATCGACCTAGGTTATTTCCTTCCCGCAATCAACTCCTTAAGATACCATCGGAGATTATCAATGTCATATTCCAATTGATCATCCACCATTATTACAGGATACTGAACACGCTTGACATCAGGTACCTTCTGCCTAATTAGCTCAAACATGACCTTGGAATAATACTCGTTGGAAGATGCATCCAAATAGGCAAAGGGAATTTTCTTTTTTTCCAGCATTTCCTTGGTGTATATGGATCTTGGACATCCTTCTCCATAAAAGACCACCAGAGTACTTTCATCGGCATTCAAGGTACTAAGCAATTCTTGTTTGATACGTTTTTTTTGCCTTGTCAGCTCTTTCTCCGTGGGAGATGATTTGTATGTATAGTTTGTCTGATAAGACCAAGGTTTATCTTTTGGAATGGAAAGTACGATCATTTGCTCAGAACCTTTGGCGGGAATCAATTTGGTAATAGGGCCATCATAACCAATCAAGTTTTTCTGGGTTATGTTGAGTATAATCTGAGTTCTTAATTCTGAACTGTTATGGCCGATAAAAATCAAACTGCTATCCGTCTGCTGTGTAATTAGTTTTACCTCTTCACTTTGGGAATGCAATGGTAGTATTGACAAAACCAAGAATAAAAAAGAATAGAAAATAAGTTTCTCTTGATTCATCTATATCTACTCTTTATTAGGAACAACAATATCTTGCAAACCATTAGGGTGAAGTGGAGATGAATCATCTTTAAGGAAAAAAACCACTCTTATAGAGTCCCCTTTTTGAATATTTAATTTTTTTATCCTCTTGGATTGTTTGGAGATAAAACTTGCTTCAATCATGAATTTACCAGGAAGGACTCGTAAGAATTTGGTTTCTAACTTACCCTCTTTATTTATGATAATATTGTTGACATAATAAAATGCGGGACACCTTTCCATTGGGGTTTCTAAATGATATGCATCAATAATCAAATGGGATGAATTATTATCCTTTGATTTGTAAAATTTAATTGTATATTCTTTTTCAGCATTAGCACCTTGACCGAAACAGCTTACATTGAGAACCAAACACGCAATAAATATGTAAATGTTAGCACCCTGCATTTTTCCCCTTCTGCGTTTTGTTGTTTCCATTTGTATCTTTCCCTATTAATTCTATTGTAAATATATCCTTTATTCTCTTTCGATCAGATGCCGAAGGTACTGCAGACTTGAACCAAGGGGTCTCCTCATATAAAGTATTTCCATTAGAATCTTTCATTATGTTTCCACTAGAATCTCTTTTTTCCCAATCTGTCAGACCACCCCAAGCCATATCATCATAGAACTGATTTGAAAAACTGTATCCCTGACTAATACCATATTCTCTTAAAGATAAGCCTATATCTTTAACAAAATTTCTGGCCATTTCCGCGTGATGAGTAGCATTATTGTTAGGATAGGTTTTATTTAAAAAATCATTGTAAAGACTTGCATACGTTTTGGACGCATTGATATAATTTGCTCCAAATGATGCGACAATATAAGCATGTACCGATTCATGAAGCATCGTTCGTGCCCAAGATAATTCGGTAGCATTTTTCCATCTTTGGGAATCAAATATAGTGGTCACTGTACCCGTTGATCTATTGTATCTATTGCTTGTTTGGCCTGTTCCTCCGGCTAGACTCCCGTCCAATACTTCCCAATTGAAATCCGGAGAATTCCCTGCAAATTTCACAATAATATTTCCAACTCCCGTTTTCGATTGTTTTAAGTTATTCAATATTTTTTTTAGGCATTGTGCTAAGGCTAAGTCATCAATTCTGTCCTCAAAAAGTGTTATTTCATTTATTGGAACACTGACCCATCCTTCTGGGCATGGATTTTTATCCTTTCCTGCAACTACAGTTTTTTGCTCCCCTCCTGTTGGAGCCAATGGGGGCATATAGAACGTACCCTGACCTACGGAAACTGACCCTTTACTCCTGGTTTTGGTTACCGAAATATGTGGACGACTATAACTAATATTAGACCCTCCTGTTCCGGAACTTCCTGAATTGGAAGTTCCGCCGCTTGTGCCTCCGGCTGAACTAGAACTTGAATTGCCAACAGTGGTGGTATTTGGTTGACCAACGTCTGGAAAGCAAATAACTGATGGATTCTCCTTGGAACTTAACCCAGTTATACTGGCAAACCCATCAATCGAATAAATATTTACGGTACCATCAAATTCCTTTTCGTCATCCTTGGCAAAACTATGCACATCACCATTTTCAAAATTGTACTCCACAACAAAAGGAACAATTGGGTTGCCATCCACCCGTTTGGTAACAATGAGATTATAAAAAGATCGGGATGATGGGTCATCGGTATGAATCACAACTGCAAAACTTTCGTTATTAACAGAGTCCCTTAATTTGAGGACCGATTCCTCGTTAATCCAGTATTTTGCATCTCCTTTTTCCGAATAAGACCGCGCCAAATTTGATTTACCTGAAATGCCATTTAAGGCTTCCGATAATTCAGGGACGGAGTTAAAGTCAACTTCTTCAACAACAACGATAGACTGATCAAAAATTTGGGGAGCGTCAATCGCTATGGATTCCTCGTTCTCACAACTAATGGTAAGAATTGATAGCAATATAATTCCAAATAAAAAGAAGCTAATTTTTTTCATAATGTTCACTTTGATTTAACCTTTTGTGCTTTTAACACCATAAAAGTCCTTCGAGATATATGATTTGACAAATTGGTTTTGCTCCAATTTATAAATCGACGTATCTATTTATAAATTGACTAAGATTTTTTGGTGAAAATGGATGGAATTTGGGATATGGTTAGAAATTTACATCCCAAAAAGGTTTCCTAAGAAGATGTTCTCAAGGCTAAAATTCGATCACTAAGCGTTAGGTATATCTATAAATCCAATTTCCTGCGCTCCTTTTCTTTTTGGAGCAGTGCAAGTTCCCGGGTAGTTTGACCCGCAACGGAAGTGTTTTCCTCCGCCCTTCTAATGAGATAGGGCATAACGTCCTTTACAGGACCATAAGGCACATACTTGGCCACATTATATCCAGCTTCCGAGAGATTAAAGGAAATATGGTCGCTCATGCCATACAGCTGTCCAAACCAAATATTGGTATTGTCTTTTTGAAGCTGCTTTGTTTCCATGATCTCCAATAGCTTTAAGCAACTCGCCTCGTTATGCGTCCCTGCAAAAATGGAAAAGGTGTCCAAGTGATCCATGATATAGGTGACAGCAGCATCGAAATTTTCGTCTGTAGCTTTTTTGGACTCACATATCGGACTTTGATAGCCCAATTCCTCTGCCCGGTCGTTTTCTTTTTCCATATAGGCGCCCCGAACCACTTTTAACCCAACTTTAAACCCTTCAGTTTCGGCAATCTGTTTCAAATCCTTTAGGTAATCCATACGGTCCCATCGGTACATCTGTAGCGTATTGAACACGACGGCTTTATCCTTGTTGTATTTCCGCATCATGTCCACAGTAATATCATCTGCGGCCTGTTGCATCCAACTCTCCTCGGCATCGATCAATAGTCTTACATCAAGATCATGTGCCTTGCGACAAACTTGGTCATACCTATTCAGTAGGCGGTTCCAAGCTGCAGTTTCCTCCTCGTTCAGGCTTACTCCTGCACTTATTTTTTCATACAATTCGAATTTTCCAAAACCCGTGGGTTTAAACACCGCAAATGGAATTGCATCCTTTTCTTTCACAAAATCCAATACCTCCAGTGTTTTCTGTAGGGCGAAATCGAATTGATCTTCCACTTCTTTACCTTCCACGGAGTAATCCAAAATGGAACATACCCCTTTTCCGTACATCTTATCGATTATGGAAATACAATCCTCCTCGTTCACCCCTCCGCAAAAATGGTCAAATACTGTGGCCCTGATCAATCCTTCTATAGGCAAATGGGCTTTCAAGGCGAAATTGGTAACAGCGGTTCCAATCTTTACCAAAGGTTCGTTGGCGATAAGTTTAAAAAGGAAATAGGCGCGTTCCAATTCGGAATCGGTCTTCAGTTGAAAAGCGATTGCAGTATTCTCAAAATTCGGGTGCATTATTAGGAATTTATTAAAGATCCAAAGATAAGTAGCCGTTTTGGAACACTATCTATAAAAATAGTCTTTATTTAGCAGTGCAAATACTATTTATGGAGTCCATCAAATCGCATTCATACGAGGTTCATTTGGAAGAATTGGCAGAAGCTGCTCTTAGACAACATGTTGCCAAAAATAACTATTCCAAAATCTTTCTTTTGGTGGATGAGAATACCAAAGTACACTGCTTGCCCCTACTCCAAGAAAAGATGAGAGGGGAAGTGCCGGTGGATGCCATCTTTGAAATCAAATCAGGGGAAGAACACAAACACATCAACACCTGTATGTTGGTTTGGGAATGGCTGTCCGAGCAAGGAGGTGACCGAAAGAGCCTTTTGATCAACCTTGGCGGAGGCGTTCTTACGGATTTAGGCGGATTTGTGGCTTCGACCTTTAAACGTGGAATCGATTTTATCAATATCCCCACCACTCTATTATCCATGGTCGATGCCTCGGTTGGTGGAAAGACTGGGGTAGACCTTGGGGTCCTTAAAAACCAGATAGGGGTCATTAACCAACCCCAGATGGTACTTGTTATTCCTGAATTCCTGGGCACCTTGGAGCAACGACAACTTACCAGTGGTTTTGCCGAAATGCTGAAACATGGTTTGATCAAGGATGAAGCCTATTGGAGAGCCCTTCGGGCAACGGAGGATTATGGGAATGCGGAAACCATTCAAAAATCCATAGGCATAAAAAATGAGGTGGTTACCGAAGACCCCACAGAACTTGGCATTCGCAAAATCTTAAATTTCGGACATACGCTGGGCCACGCGATTGAATCGTATTGCTTGGACAATCCGGCAAAGAAAAGTCTATTGCACGGGGAAGCCATCGCAGTTGGTATGATTCTGGAGGGATTTCTTTCCCATAAATTACAGGGACTTTCCGGTTTATCACTACAGGAAATCAAAGATACCTTTCTACAACATTTCGAAAAGGTCGAATTTGATTCCAACGATATTGATGCAATCATCGAGCTTTTAAAGTATGACAAGAAAAATTCGCATGGCGATATCAATTTTGTCCTGCTCCAAAATATCGGAAAGGCGGTTACGGACATCAAAGTTCCAACCGAATTGTTTGATGAGGCCTTCGCTTACTACAAAGAATCGTAAGTACGTATACTAAAATTTGTTGTTTACAACTCTTTAACTCGGTCAGCTATAAAAATTTTTAGCTTAGGATAGGAAACCAATAACCTATCCACCATGAAACGCATACTTATAGATTACAAAAAGCTGGACCACAAGGCTGCTGCAATTTTAATCGACTCCTACCCCTATGGCTATGGGGATGAGGATATTATCACCCTAAAAAAACCGAATGGGGAAATCATAGAAGCTGTCGAGGTAAAAACGGAAGACACCATTTATTTGGTAAAGATCAGCAAGAGTCTTTCCAACTTTATCTCAAATTTTGAAGAGAGTATCGAAAAAGAATTGGGTAATTCTTCAAAAACGGAAGCAATTTTGGAAACCGGTGAAGAGAATGGCATCCATCCGGAAATGGACTCAGATCAAGATCAAGAAAACGAAGGCCTATAGCGGAACTTTACTTTTTCCAATCCAAATACCGCTCCCGGATAATTTGCATGTGATGGGCCTGGTGTCCGCAGATAATAAATCCCATCGCCCTGGTACTCATATCCGAACCGCTTGCATTCCCCATGCGCTTTAACGCTTCATCGTCAAAGGAGCGAAATAAGGCAATGGAAGCGTCCCGTACCGTTTTGTATTCTTCCATGATGGATTCCTTGGTTTTTGCATTTGCCTTCGATTCCGGAACGTAAATGTTCTGATCAAAACCGGCCAAGGGCATGGAATCATTCCGTGCAAATCGTAATGCCCTGTATTGAAATACCCGTTCCGCATCAACAATATGCATCAACACCTCGGCCAAGGTCCACTTTCCTATATCATACGAAAAGGCAAATTTGCTATATGGAATGTCCTTAATAAAGGTTAGCAGCACATCCCTGCCATCCACCAATTGGTCCAAAAGTTTAACCTCCCCTCCCAAAGCCTTTATATAGGTATGGTAAAATGGGTTGTACTCAGAAGGTGAAAGTTCCGAACTCAACATATTACGCTAAATATTTCCGATTACTACAGCTCGTTAAAGATGGTATGCATCAATCGTTTCTTATCGTTGATGCTTTCTTCCAATGAAATCATGGTCTCGGTTCTACTGATCCCATCAATATCGTCTATCTTGAAAATAATATTCTTGGCATGGGTGGTATCCCTTGCCCTGATCTTACAAAAGATGTTGAATTTCCCAGTAGTGATATGGGCAACAGTAACATAAGGAATCTGGTTAAGCCGCTCCAGCACAAATTTGGTCTGGTGCGTTTTCTCAAGAAAAATCCCCACATAAGCAATAAAGGAATACCCCAGTTTAACATAGTCCAAGGTAAGTGAAGATCCCTTGATAATCCCGGATTCTTCCATTTTTTTAACTCGAACATGAACCGTACCAGCAGAGATCAATAGTTTTTTGGCAATATCCGTAAATGGGGTCCGGGTATTGTCAATTAGCATATCCAATATCTGGTGATCGATTTCGTCTAACTTTACTTTGCTCATAGTGTGAATATTTTGATCAAAATTAGTTAATTAAGAAATTATATGTAAAAAAAATGGCTTTTTTTTAAACAAAATGTAACAAATGGCCATTTATTTCATTTTTAACTGTTGATTTTGAGCACTAAAGAAAGTAGATTCCCACTTTCTATTTGATTCCGATCGTTTTTAAGGGAACAATCCAAGGATTTATGACCATATCTTCCCACCAATTTGCCAACGTCAATCACTTCTGGGACGAAATCGACAGCAGATTGGTTTAGCGTTTCCACAAAACGTATGCCCACCCTGTCATCAGCATCCAATGTAGAATTGAGCAGATGTCCATTTGTAATGATGATATCGTAGAAACATTTTCCATTTTCCGGAATCTCAAAATAGGCTTCATGGGAAATTTCATCGACCCCGTCATTTGAAATAGTATCCAAAGCCGTCACAAGAGTATGGAAAATGTATTTTCTGGTTTCCTCCCTTTCGTAATCCCCTTGAAAATGACCTGCTTCAAACAAAATCGTAGGTACACCCAACATTTGAAAGGTATCACCAATGCAATTCTCATTAAATCCATCATCATATCTTCCCACTTGACCGGGTATCTGTTTTTGGAGCGCATGGTTCATGGCAACAATAAGCTTCATGGCGATGGCTCGGGTTTCATCCACAGTACGTTCAGGATTGTTGGACGGGGATAAAAAGGAGATCGTAGCCGGTTTATCCGTGCGTCCGGCACTGAACATGGTGCGTTGGTCGTGTAGGTTAAAACAGAAATCAGGCTCAAATTGCTCAAACAGTTGTCGCAACACCTTACTTTCCGGTTGGGTCCTGTTCTTGGCATCCCTGTTCAGGTCAACTTCGTTCGCATTTACACGGGTATACGCATATGCGCCATCTGGATTTAATATGGGAACAATAGCTATGGTACAATGGCTTAAAATCGTATTGGCCACTTCCCCAGTGGAATTCAAAAAATTCACCAAATCCAAAACCGCTTTTGTGGTTGTGGATTCGTTCCCGTGCATTTGGGACCACATCAAAACTTTAGTAGGACCATCCCCCAAAGTCAAACCAAATATGTTCCTGTCTTGTACGGAAGAGCCGATAACTTTCAAATTGTCGAGACCCACATTTTGGGCCCAGTTTTTTTCAAGATGTTCCCAGGTCACATAGCGCCATTGGACAGATTCCTCTTTGTATTTTTTATGATGGTACATACGTTGCTCACGATTTGAGTTTACAAAAGTAATCCATCCAAATTTTACAATTGTATACAATTTGATTGGAGAACTGGTATTATTGTAAACAGTAATATCATGCACTTGATACATTGATAAACAAAAAATAAGAACATTCTATAGGAACTCAATAAAGTGCTATATAAGAGATAATTATGGTATTTTATAATAACTAAAAGTTGAACTTATTACCTGCATATCAATCAAAAGTTTATTGCCAGTCGCGCCAAGCCTTCGTAACTTTGTACTGTTAAGTTTAGTTTTGTGAACGACGAGGTAGCCCATAGAATAAAATTGGTCATCGAGCATTATGGCTTGAGTGTTTCCACCTTTGCTGACGCCATTGGTGTTCAACGATCGAGCATCTCCCATATCTTGAACGGACGAAACAGACCTAGCTTGGATTTTGTATTGAAAGTGGTCAAATCCTATCCGGAGGTAAACCTCTATTGGCTACTCATTGGAAAAGGAAGCTTCCCTGCCAATGAAGAGCAGGAACACCCTTCTACCCCAAATAAAGACAAGACCGAAAAAAATATGCCCAAGGGGAAACCGGAACCTGTGCGCATGGTTGTTTTTTATGCCGATGGAACTTTTGAGTCTTTCGATGCAAAAAAGTAAGTGTCCATTCTGGTGCATTCCGTACTTTACATTTACTTTGCATCCATGTTGCAAAAACTTTTATTCCTTATCGTACCATTCTTGATTATTTCTTGTCAGCAGCCGCCTGAACGAAATTGTACTGATTTTAAAAACGGGGAATTCTCGTTTACCACGGAAATCAACGGAGAACAAAAAACAACCACCTTTACGCGAAATGGAGATTTGGAGGTGGATTTTTTTGAAGGAAAACAGGATTCTTCTTCTGTGAGATGGATAAATGATTGCGAATATGTCCTCAAGAATCTAAACCCAAAAAATAAAGCAGAGGAAAAATCAATCCATATAAAAATATTGACAACTTCAGATTCTTCTTATACATTTGAATACAACGCTATTGGCGAAAAAAGAAAATTTAGAGGAACAGCAATTAAAACACACTAACCATGTTCGAGATTTTTACTAGTCCAGATGCCTGGATGGCATTACTGACCCTGACCTTTTTGGAAATTATATTGGGAATAGATAACATTATTTTTATTTCCATAGCCGCGGGCAAACTTGAGAAGGGAGATCGTAAAAAAGCCACCAATATTGGATTGATCCTAGCGATGGGAATGCGGATCTTATTGCTGTTTGGTATTACCTGGCTCACGAACATGAAGAAACCCTTTTGGATCATAGACGAATCCTGGATCCACGGGGGCATCAGCTGGCAAGCATTGATTTTATTCTTAGGCGGGCTGTTTTTATTGTATAAGAGCACCAAGGAAATCCATGAGAAAATAGAGGATCGTGGACATGACGAGCGTGAGGTGACCAAATCCCGCTCCTCTTCCCTTACCAATGCCATTGTTCAAATCACTGTGATCAACATTGTGTTTTCCTTTGATTCCATCTTAACGGCTATAGGAATGACCAACGGGATTTCCCCAAATCCCAACGATGCATTAATACTTATGATCACTGCAGTTGTGATTTCGGTATTGATCATGATGCTGTTTGCAAATCCGGTTGGGAATTTTGTAAACAGACATCCCTCGGTTCAGGTCCTTGGGCTTTCTTTTTTGATTTTGATTGGATTTATGCTGGTGGCAGAAGCTGCCCATCTCTCCCACCTAGTGGTTTTCGACAATGAGGTCGGCGCTATCCCTAAAGGGTATTTGTACTTTGCCATATCATTCTCTTTAATGGTCGAGTTCTTCGACCTTCGAATGAAGAAAAACAAGGCTAAGGGCCAAGAAGCGCTTGAAAAATAAACTTTAGTTTGGTCTATGGTAAGCCAGTTCGGGATGCAATTGTTTGTGCTCCTTGAATTTACGTTGCTGCTGCTTAACGGTGAGCGTACTACCATCATGGCTCCATCCGGGAGGGCCAAAAACATACATGAGCTTGTGGGATAATTTCTTGGATTTTTTCATGTCGTTCCAGATATCCTTGAATTCATGCGTTAAAATCACCACGGGATTGTAAGATTCTGGAGAGTGGATCACGCCATATTTTACATCGACGTCGTCATCGAGTTCTTTCCAGGTTCCAAACATTTTATCGAAGATGTTCAAAAAGCCGCCATGGTTTTTATCCAAATATTCCACGTTCTGGGCATGGTGTACCTGGTGCATGGTATGGGTGTTAAAGATTTTTTCCAAAAACCCAAGTTTCGGAACATAAACAGAGTGCAGTTGAAATTGCCACAGCGCTTCAATCCCCAAACACACCACAACCATTTCTGGAGGAAACCCGATAGCTGGCATCCACATGTAAAAAAGCGGTTTGTACAATATGGTGAACCAGCCGTTTCTTACAGCAGTCCCCAAATTGTAATTGTCAGAGGAATGATGTACAATATGTGCAGCCCATAAAATTCGAATCTCGTGATTGGCCCTGTGGAACCAATAGTACGTAAAGTCGTCTGCCAACTGGCACAATAACCAAACAAACCAGGCATATCCAAAGGATTTATAACCTAGAAAGTTACGACGAACCCCTTCGATTTCAGGATTGCATAACTCGTAAACGCCTTCAAAAAGAACAATGGCAAATGCTACTTTGAACAAGGGCCCCAAAATTGCGGATCCAATCCCCATAAAACCACTGGCAGCTAAATCCTTCCAATTGTAAAGATGATCGTCCCCATGGGTTTTACTGTATGTAAGTTCAACTAAAATAAAAGCAATAAAAACGGGAACGCCGTATACCAGCGGGTTGGTAAAATCCATACAGTAGAAACTTAAGCTTTGTGGGTTAGGTGTGTGTCCAAACAGCCAAAATAGGTAGAAAAAGCATCAAAACAAAGAAGTTTGCTCAGAACCATCTGGATTTGCATCAGCGTCACCGCTGCCATTTCCACCTACCGATTCCTCATCCACCACTTCTATTTCCTCGGGAGCGGTTTCCTTGGGTTCCTCATACGGCAAGGGTTCCAATACGTTGATGTTTTTCACTTTTTCGGCGGTCAGCTGATTCCCAATGGCCTTGATGCCCTTAACAGAAATGAAACTTTCAATGTCCACTTGTTGATTGGGCTTGGCATCCTTGCCCCTAGGTTTGATAAATTCAATTTCTATTAGGGGTCGCCAATCCGTTGAGACCAATTCCAAAAAGGATTTGGAATGCTCGGATATGACCACTTCTTCTTTATTGGAGTTCTCTATCAAGAATCGTTTAATGTAATAACGCTCTTTTTCTCCTTCGTAATGCACCACGGAAATCGGTTTCTTCGGATTCCATTTTTCCAACACGATCATGTCGTCGTTAAATCGGGTTAGCAAATCTGGAGGAATGGTTTTAACCTTTCCTTTTTGATCAATGATCAGCAACAGGTCGTCTCCCTTAAAATCCCCAAGAAGTTCTCCGCGTCCGTCTACATTGAGTCGGCTTACCACGTCATCGAACCAAATCTTTCTTGGTTTTAAGGTCGAAACTCCTTTTTCCTTGAGTTCGATACGCTTCACCGCATATTTAGTGACCAAATTGCCCTTGGAGGCCCTTCCCTTGATCATCAAATCCGCAAAATCCAGATCCCATTTTAATTTCTTAATGCTCCCTGACTGCCGCAACAAAACGGTTATGATTTCTGCCTCTCCATTTGGGTTCGCGGAAAAATAAAGTACATCGGCAGAAGGTTTCCCCCCGGCCAACTGATAAATCTTGTCCCGTGTAACCCCCGTTACATTGAACCTTTTTATATAGCTGGGACCACCCCTACCATCTTTATAGATCATGTTATAGGTGGTTCGGTTGTCTTTCTTTTTAAAGACCCCTACATGAATGATGTTCTTGCCCACAAAAGTTTTGGAATCCACCTTGGTCACCATCATCTCCCCTTTTCTGGTGAACACGATGATGTCGTCTATATCACTGCAATCCGTGACATACTCGTCCCTTCGCAAAGAAGTTCCGATAAATCCTTCTTCCCTGTTTACATACAGCTTGGTATTCCGGATTACCACCTTCGTGGCCTCGATGTCGTCGAAAATTTTTATTTCCGATTTACGTTCCCTTCCCTTGCCATATTTTTTCTTCAGTTCCTTGAAGTAGTCAATAGCGTAGTCCACCAAATGCGCCAAATGGTGTTTGGTCTGGGCAATGCGATCGTCCAAGCTATCAATGAGTTGTTGGGCTTTTTCCAGGTCGAACTTCGATATCCGTTTAATGCGGATTTCGGTCAATCGCACAATATCGTCTTCGGTAACCGCACGTTTCAGGTTTTTGGTGTGGGGTTTCAGCCCCTTGTCGATAGCGGCTATTACACCCTCCCAGGTTTCTTCCTCTTCAATATCCCGATAGATGCGGTTTTCTATAAATATGCGCTCCAAAGAAGCAAAGTGCCACTGCTCCTCGAGTTCGCTCAATTGAATCTCAAGTTCTCCTTTAAGCAACTCCACGGTATAATCCGTGGACCGTTCCAGCATTTCCTTTACCCCAATAAAGAGGGGTTTGTTATCCTCAATAATACATCCCAAAGGAGAGATGGAAGACTCACAAGCCGTAAATGCATACAGGGCGTCAATGGTTTTATCTGGGGAAATACCGCTGGGCAGATGCACTAAAATCTCGACTTCTGCAGCGGTGTTGTCCTCTATTTTTTTGATTTTGATCTTCCCTTTGTCGTTGGCTTTAAGAATGGAATCAATTAAAGAGGACGTGTTGGTGCCATACGGTATTTCGTTGATCACCAAAGTGTTTTTGTCCAAGGTCGAAATCTTGGCCCGAACCCGTACTTTACCGCCCCGCATTCCCTCATTGTAATTGGTCACATCTATGATGCCAGCTGTGGGAAAATCCGGGAATATCTTAAAACGCTGACCCCGAAGGTGTTTGATGGAAGCATCGATTAACTCGTTAAAGTTATGGGGCAGGATTTTCGTGGAAAGTCCCACAGCAATACCCTCCGCACCTTGCGCCAATAAAAGTGGAAATTTTACCGGAAGGTTTACTGGTTCCTTTTTTCGCCCGTCGTAGGAGAGTTGCCATTCAGTAATCTTCGGGCTATACACTACATCCAACGCGAATTTGGAGAGTCGGGCCTCAATATACCTGGAGGCTGCAGCACTATCCCCGGTAAGAATATTACCCCAGTTCCCTTGAGTGTCGATGAGCAGGTCCTTTTGCCCAATTTGAACCATGGCATCGGCGATACTGGCATCTCCGTGGGGGTGATATTGCATGGTGTGCCCCACAACGTTGGCCACTTTGTTGTACCGGCCATCGTCCAATTCCTTAAGGGCGTGCATAATGCGTCGTTGCACAGGCTTAAACCCATCCTCAATAGCGGGTACGGCCCTTTCCAAAATTACGTAGGAGGCATAATCCAAAAACCAGTCCTTGTACATACCCGTTACGCGGGTAAGACTATCTTGGGAATTTTCTTGGTTCTCTAAACCTTCATCATTCAGTTCTTCGTTCTCTTCCATTTAGAAGGAGGTCATTTATCTGGTTTATAGTTGGTTTTCTTCGACTAAGTCAAGTTCTACTTTAAGATTTTTTATGATGAATTCCTGACGGTCAGGGGTATTTTTGCCCATATAAAACTTTAGCAAGGTGTCGATGCTCATCGCCTTATCCAGCATCACGGGCTCCAAACGAATGTCATCCCCGATAAAATGTTTGAACTCATCTGGGGAAATCTCCCCCAATCCCTTAAAGCGCGTAATTTCTGGTTTCCCTGTTAGTTTGTGAATGGCATTCCTTTTTTCTTCCTCACTATAGCAGTAGATGGTTTCCTTCTTGTTTCGAACCCTGAACAAAGGGGTTTGAAGGATGTACAAATGTCCTTCTTTGATCAATTCTGGGAAAAATTGAAGAAAGAACGTGATCAACAGTAAACGAATATGCATCCCGTCCACATCGGCATCCGTGGCAATTACAATATTGTTGTATCTGAGGTCCTCCATGGATTCCTCAATATTCAAGGCCGCCTGTAGTAGATTGAATTCCTCATTTTCGTACACAATCTTCTTGGACATGCCGTAGGAATTCAAAGGCTTTCCACGAAGACTAAAAACCGCCTGGGTATTCACATCCCTGGATTTGGTAATGGAACCCGAAGCGGAATCCCCCTCCGTGATAAAGAGGGTGGTTTCCAACCTGCGGTCCTTTTTCATATCCTGAAGGTGTACGCGGCAATCCCGAAGTTTTTTATTGTGCAGGCTCGCTTTTTTGGCACGTTCCCTTGCCAATTTCCTAATTCCCGAAAGTTCCTTGCGTTCTTTTTCGGCCTGTACAATCTTCCGTTGGAGCGCCTCTGCCGTTGTTGGGTTTTTATGTAGATAATTGTCTAGGTACTTTCCTATAAAATCGTTGACATAGGTACGTACCGTAGGTAGATTTCCACCCATATCAGTAGAGCCCAATTTCGTTTTGGTCTGGCTTTCAAAAACTGGCTCCATAACTTTAATGGAAACGGCGGAGATAATGGACTTTCGTATATCCGAGGCATCATAGTTCTTACCGTAATAATCCCTAACGGTCTTTACTATGGCTTCCCGAAAAGCGGATTGGTGCGTACCGCCCTGAGTGGTGTGCTGTCCGTTTACGAAGGAGTGGTACTCCTCGCTATACTGCGTTTTACTATGGGTTATGGCCACCTCAATATCGTTTCCTTTTAGGTGGATGATGGGATATAAAAAGTCTTCTTGATTGTTGTTGTCTTCCAGAAGGTCTTTTAATCCGTTTTCGGAATGGAATTTTTCCCCATTGAAAACAATGGTAAGCCCAGGGTTGAGGTATACGTAATTCTTGAGCATGCGTTCCACATACTCGTTGCGATATTTGTAGTTTTTAAAAATGGTCTCGTCCGGGACAAAACTAACCTTCGTTCCCCTTCGCTTTGAAGAATCAATCAATTCTTCGGTCACCAAGTTCCCAGCCTTAAATTCGGCAGCTTTGGCTTTGCCATCCCTAATCGATTCAACTTTGAAAAAATTGGACAGCGCATTTACTGCTTTGGTCCCGACACCATTCAATCCAACGGATTTTTTAAAGGCACGGGTGTCGTACTTACCTCCGGTGTTCATTTTGGAAACTACGTCCACCACTTTGCCTAGTGGAATTCCCCGACCATAGTCACGTACATGTACCGTGTTTTCCTTAATATTGATGTCAATGGTTTTCCCGGCCCCCATGACAAATTCATCAATACAGTTATCTATTACTTCTTTGAGGAGGATATAGATACCATCATCTGCGGAAGAGCCATCGCCAAGTTTACCAATATACATTCCGGGACGCATTCGGATATGCTCCTTCCAGTCGAGTGAGCGAATATTATCCTCTGTATATTGGGTCTGTGCCATGTGTTAGGGGTTAATCCTTGCTAATATAAAATTTAGGCACAAAAATACTAGCGCAGTGGCTAGAAAGTAATCAACAGTGGGTGTTGATAGGGGTATTTATTGGTTTTTGGCATGAAATCCGTGAATTGGCCATAAAGGCTGAACAGGGGTGGCACTAATTTTCCCTAACACTAATGGGTGTGCTGTTATTGACACGAATTTCACGAATTAGCCCTGGGTCAACTTTATAATCAATTTTTGATGGACACCGGCCTTTGGCCGGTGCTTCCTGTCCTCCTTATAACTTTTTCCTGGGTTCAAATTTCCAAAATGTATCCGATGTATCCCCACTTCCAAGGCCCATATATCCGACTCCATTGACAGATAGTCCAATTGCGCCTGAACTTTCAGTAACCCCCTCTGGATTAATCAAATCCGTCCAACTATTATCTATAGGGTTGTAAACTATAAAATCTTGATATTTGATGGACGTCTGTTGATTTTGATCGTAGGTGGCGCCATAGCCCAAATAGACTTTATCATCTATAGCAAATCCAAAGGCACCTGATCTTTTTCCTGAAAAGGAGGCTTTTTCTATCCAAGAGTCGTTTGAGGGTGTGTACTCCCAGAATTCATTCGAACCATTGCCATCTCCAGCTTTTTCAGTCCGCCCCAAATGCACATATGCTTTGTCATCAACTACGAAACCAAGTCCTCTTGTAAAGGCCGGACCAGGAAAACCCATCTTCACCGTCCAACTGTCGTCTATTGGGTCGTACATCCACACTTCATCCACCTCTTGGGTAAACTCCCCATTGAAATAGCCGCCACCAACCACATATCCCTTACCATTAATGCTGAATCCTGTGGCTCTTTTCTTTCCACTGCCTGGAAAAGGGGTATCCATCAATGTCCAAGTACCACCTTGACCGACATTGGGGTTATATTCCCATACCTCAGAAGAATCTTCGTCATTTTTACTGCCACCAATTACATATGCCTTGTTATTTATAATAAAAACGGTAGAACCTGTCAGTTTGTCCTCAGTGTTTAGAAAATCTGCCCTTTGATCCCAACTATCCAAATTAGGGTCATATGACCAAATTTCATGTTCAGTTAAATGATCAGAAGTGCTTCCTAATCCTGAATAAATTATTCCGTTAATAGTAAAACTAATCCCAAGAGTTCTACCTTCCTCATTGGGGTAGCTTGTCACCTGAGTCCATTTGGCTGGCTCATACACTTCAAACTCATCTGTACTGGTCACTGTTGTGGTTCCAGTTGATACAGTTATTGTCCCAGAAGTGGCATTATCTGGTACCGTTACCGTCAATAGAGTTGAAGTAGCATCTGTCACTGCCCCCCCGGCTGTTCCAAATGTTACGGTGTTCTCACTTGGGGTGGTACTAAAGTTGGTTCCGGTCAATTCAAGGGTACTGCCACGTTCACCTTCCACAGGACTAAATGAGGTAAATGTCATTGTTTCTGGGGCTGGGTCGTCATCCGGATTGCCAACATCATCAATACTATCGTTTTCTTTTTTGCTACATGCCATAATCAAGCACATGGCTAAAATGGGCAGGCCAAAGACCAGCCATTTTTTCACATCATAAGATTTTAGGACTTTCATAGACTTTAGTTTTTAATTAGAAAGTCCTAAAGTCCAGTTTTCGAGGAAGTTTGTGTTACCTCAATTCACGAATGGCTGGTTTGGATTGATGGATGAGCCATTTGGATTGATGATTGCGGAAATTGGACTATATAAAACTGACACGAAGGTCACGAATTAACGCTACTGGCCTTAAGAACCAAAAAACACCGGCCCAACAATGGTACCGGTGCTTTACAAAAAATGAAAAACAATCCTTATTATCTATTGAATAACCTGGGGTTCCTGTACCAAAATTTCCAGAAATACTGTACGATTATTCCCAGAACCATTGATATCATTGACTTTGATATATCCTTTTGCACCCGCTTGGTTTATAAAACTGTAAACCGATCCGACTCCAATTATTTGGGCGCTATTACCATCATTACCTATGTTGTTTTCCACATCGGTGGACGTTATACCATCCAAACTTGTTATTTGGACCGAATTAAATTTGGTGGTTGAAGAATTAGCTTCCAATAAGTCCCCAAAACCAAGTCCTTCCCTTGCATCGGGTGAAATTAATTTTACCCAATTAGTACCTGGACCATCTCCATCAAAATTGGTGACCCCAATGGTAATATCTATGCCCATTTGTTCTGCTATTGTTAATTCGTCAGGTACATCCTTGGCCTTGTAAGCCTCTGGTTCACCTGAATTCAAACAATCATTAAATTCATTTCCTTGGGTGCCATAGCCCAGGTTTTGTGTTTTCGGGTTGAGCAAACGGTACAAACCTCCGCTACCGCCTTGTCCCTGCGCAACCACATCGATGGTATGGGAAGCAGTAGCAAATGCTTCATCGTCCTCATCTTTGACCATAACGATATACTCCACAATGTCGTCTACCAATTCTGTAACAACAAATTCATAGGTTGCACTAAATTCGGTGTCCCCCACTTCAGGGGCATCATAGTCGTCTTCAATTGCTATAGGTGTAGCTCCATTCACAGATTTGTACAATCCAAACTCAGAAATACCTTCTTCCGCAGTAACGCTCACGTCGATGCTTACACTTTCTCCAATTTCAAACTTAGTGGTTGTATAATCATAGGAGGGTACAATTCCCACAACGGCAGTGGGATCTATGGTTACCGTAAAAGTTTCTGTGCTGGTTGCGGTACTGGAACCAACCTTTACGCTAACCTTGCCAGAAGTTGCCCCCTCAGGAACATCGAACTTAAGCTCATTGGCTTTGGCACTATTAAGGGTAACGGCGGTGCCGCCAAGAGTAACTGTGTTTTCGGATGCGACTGCACTAAACTCAGAACCTACAACTGTAATTTCAGTACCTACTTCCCCTTTCAAGGGCGAAATGCTAGTAATGGAAACTGAGACTTCTGGTGGTGTGTCGTCGTCATCTTTTTTACTACATGCCACAATAAAGAGCATGGCTAATAAAGGAAGTGCAAAGACATTCCATTTTTTTACTTCAAAAATGCTGGATTTTCTCATAGAACTTTTGTTTTTGGTTTAAGATTCAAAAGTCCTGTTTTGAAGGAAGTTTTATACCTATCAATTCACGAATGGGTGGTTTGGGTTGACGGATGTGGGGTTTGGGTTGACGGAAGATACCAATGTTCAATTAGCAATTAACAATGAACAATTTTGAATTGGGGGTTTTTAATGTTGGATGGAACTCAAACAAAACGTTAAAAATTCAACATTTAAAACACAAAATTAACCGCAACATGAAGTTCTATGAATATTGTCAAGTATTATGCTTTCTATACAAACCAATGGATTCAACATCCAATTATTTCCTGGATTTACACGAATTCCACAAATTAACTCAAAGATATTGTGATTGCGGTGGATTCTTATTCCACAAATTTTTACGAATTTGGAATTACTAGGGATTCAGGTCTTGTGTCTTGTATCTTAATTCTAGGGTCTAACTTCAAGGGTCTAAACGTTGAACCTAAAAAGCATCACATCGCCATCTTTAACGATGTACTCCTTGCCTTCCACTCGCATTTTTCCGGCTTCCTTTACCTTCGTCTCACTACCGTATTGCACATAATCGCTATAAGAGATTACCTCGGCACGGATAAATCCCTTTTCGAAATCGGTGTGGATTACCCCAGCAGCTTGGGGAGCGGTGGCCCCAACTGGAATGGTCCAGGCACGAACCTCTTTTTTACCTGCGGTGAAATAGGTTTCCAAGTCAAGCAACCTGTAAGCACCTCTAATAAGTTTGGCCGACCCGGGTTCTGAGAGTCCCAAGTCTTCCAAGAACATTTGGCGTTCTTCGTAGGTTTCCAGTTCGGTGATGTCCGCCTCGGTCCCAACGGCCAAGAAAATTACCTCGGCATCCTCATCGGCAACGGCCTTCTTTACTTTCTCTACGTATTCGTTACCATCCACTGCAGCGCCTTCATCCACATTGCACACATACATTACGGGCTTGTCCGTGATCAACTGCAGGGGTTTTACGTATTCCCAGTGGTCATCATCAGAAATAGAAATGGCCCGAACCGAAGTCCCTGCCTCCAATGCCTCTTTCAATTGGTTTAAAACATCAGCTTCCTTTTGGGCATCCTTGTTACCCGTTTTGGCGGCACGTTTTACCTTGTCCAGTTTTTTCTCAACGCTCTCCAAATCGCGCAACTGAAGCTCCATATCAATGGTCTCCTTATCCCGAATGGGATCTACGGAACCGTCTACATGCACAATGTTATCATTATCAAAACAACGGAGCACATGTAAAATGGCATCGGTCTCCCGAATGTTGCCCAAAAACTGGTTGCCCAGCCCCTCTCCTTTGCTGGCTCCTTTTACCAAACCTGCAATGTCCACAATCTCAACCGTTGCTGGAATCACTTTTTCTGGGTCCACCAATTCTTCCAATTTTTCCAAACGGGGGTCGGGTACGTTTACCACACCAATATTGGGTTCAATGGTACAGAATGGAAAATTGGCACTCTGTGCCTTGGCATTGGACAAACAATTGAAAAGGGTCGATTTTCCTACGTTGGGCAATCCTACAATTCCGGCCTTCATTGTGTTAGTTGCTAGATTTTAGACGTTAGATTTAAGAAACAAGTTCAGGTTTCAGACTTCAGATAATTGACAATTGATTATTGATTATTGATTACTGTAAACTGATAACTGACACCTGATTTTGATTACTGATTACTGTTAACTGATTACCGTTAACTGATTTAAAGCGTGCAAATATACACCGAAGTTTTAGATGGCGATACTTAAAATCCTTTCGCGAGAAGATAAATTCCGATGATAAAAACGGAGAGAATGGCCAAAATTACAATTACGGAAAGAATGCACCCCAATTGTTTCCAAAAACCGTTGTATTCTTTTTCCTTTTCCATGCACTATATACCAATGTGGCTGCAAATGTATGAAGAATTGAAGCTTGGATGAACCAAATCTTTGGGTACATTTGAAAGATGAGCCAAATAACCCTTCAAGGAATTTTATTTGATGAAAAGTCATCTTATCTAAAAGGTCCGGCTTTGGCCCCACCATTGATTCGCAAGGCATACCGCAATCCCTCGGCCAATTATTGGGCGGAAAATGGACAAAACATCGAACCGGATATGTTGGATGACCTCGGAGATTTCGAAATCGACGATTACTTCAAGATTCGAGACATAACCCAGGCAAACATTCAAAAAGGTAGGCCGTTGCTGACCCTTGGGGGTGATCACTCCATCACCTTTCCGCTGCTCCAGGCTATTCATTCGGTGTATGGCCCTTTGGATATTCTTCATATTGATGCCCATAGCGATCTGTACTCCAATTTTGAAGGAGACCCGCATTCACATGCCTGCCCTTTCTATAACATTATGGACCAGCAACTGGCCGCAAATCTGTATCAAGTAGGAATCAGAACCTTAAATAATGAGCAACAAAAAAATGCCCAAAAGTTTGGAGTTCAAATCAACGAAATGAAGGATTTCAGGGCTTTTGATATGCCGAGGTTTAGAAACCCGCTTTACCTTTCCGTGGATATGGATGCCCTTGATCCGGCGTTTGCCCCAGGAGTATCACATCATGAGCCAGGAGGCTTGAGCACACGGCAATTGATTCAAATTATTCAGGAGATAAACGTACCATTGGTCGGCGCAGACATCGTGGAATACAATCCCACTAGGGATATCAACGATATGACCGCCATGGTCTGTGCAAAAATTTTTAGGGAAATAATCGCGAAAATGCTGCCTACCCGTCCGGGTGCATAAAACTCTGCTTCCCTAGAAGCACTTCTTCACTTTCCACCCTGTCCTCATCGGGTACGCAACAGTCTACCGGACATACTGCCGCACATTGGGGTTCTTCATGGAAGCCCATACATTCGGTGCACTTATCCGGGGCTATATAGTAGATTTCGTCGCTTATAGGTTCCTGCACTTCGTCGGCATTCACAGCCTTGCCATCAGGTAGCACAACATCACCGGTCAAAGAAGTACCATCACTATAGCGCCACTCGTCCGCCCCTTCGTAAATGGCCGTGTTTGGGCACTCGGGCTCACAGGCTCCACAGTTAATGCATTCGTCGGTTATGATAATCGCCATAATTTTCTTTTTCAGGTATGCCGAGTTTGTTTCAGCATGCTTACATTTGGGCAAAAATAAACCCTACCAAATTAGTGTACAAATATAATGACGGCCCATAACCCAATAGTGCAAGCTTTTGTTAAACTTGGAGGTTTTATCCAAGATTTTTGTGAAAACGGCAATCCTGAATTCCAGGAATGTCTGCACAGGGCCGAACAACAAAACGCCTGGTTTACCCAAGAAAATCTTCAATATTGTCTAAATTATTGGGCTAGTCTTCTGACCGAGGATAAACTTAACGCCTGGTTGGACAGGTATACCCTAAAGGGTGACGGGCAGGCCAAGACGGTTGGCGTGATTATGGCTGGCAATATTCCCCTCGTAGGGTTCCATGACTTTATTTGCGTGCTGTTATCCGGTCACAAAATCCAAGCTAAACTATCTTCCAATGATATAGTGCTCCTGCCCTATTTATCAAAACAATTAATCACTTTTGAACCACAACTTGCAGATTCCATCAATTTCGTTGAAGGCAAGTTGGACCATTTTGATGCGGTAATAGCCACAGGGAGCAACAATACCAGCCGATATTTTGAATATTACTTCGGAAAAAAACCAAATATCATTCGAAAAAACCGAAACGCAGTTACCGTTCTCACTGGCGAGGAATCGCAGGAGGCATTGAGCGCTCTAGGCGATGATATTTTCCGATACTTTGGATTGGGTTGCCGAAATGTTTCCAAGATCTATGTTCCCCAAGATTACGATTTCGATACCTTTTTCAAGGCCATTTATAATTATAGGGACATCATCAATCAGCATAAATATGCCAACAACTACGACTACAACAAAGCGGTTTATCTAATGAGCGAATTCAAGATTTTGGATAACGGCTTTCTGGTCCTAAAGGAAGATGAAGGGTTCTCCTCTCCCATCGCTTCGCTTTTTTATGAAAAATTCGATTCCATAGATACCCTAAAACAGCAATTAATTGCTCGTAAGGAGGATATACAGTGCATTGTTGCCAGCGGCTTTGCCAAGGCTGAAATTGCACCTGGACATTCGCAAAAACCTAATCTGGATGACTATGCGGACGGGGTGGACACCCTTGATTTTTTACTCAAGCTTTAGGTGAATCAAACCATTTTAAGATCCAAGTTTTTTTAAGACCTTTGGGGCTTAATTAAAATAAGCTGGTCAACTTTTTTTGATTCGGCACTTTTCGAAAACCTCAAACAACGAACAATGAAAAAGCACAATTTTAGCGCAGGACCCTGTATTTTACCCCAAGAAGTCATGCAAAAAGCCTCCGAGGCGGTAGTGGAGTTGGATGGTATTGGACTTTCCCTGATAGAAATATCCCATCGCAGCAAGGAATTTGTGGCAATCATGGAAAAGGCCCGATCATTGGCCCTAGAATTGTTGGGGTTGGAGAACAAAGGGTATCAGGCCCTCTTTCTTCAAGGCGGGGCCAGTACCCAATTTTTAATGGCTGCCTACAATCTTTTAGAAAATAAAGCTGGTTATGTGAATACCGGGACCTGGAGCTTAAAAGCCATCAAGGAGGCGCGATTGTTTGGGGATATTGTAGAAGTGGCATCGTCCCAAGATCAAAACTTCAACTACATACCAAAGGGTTATAAGATTCCTAGCGATCTTGACTATTTGCACCTTACCTCGAACAACACCATTTTTGGGACCCAAATAAAGGAATTTCCAAAAACCAGTGTACCGCTTGTTTGTGATATGAGCTCGGACATATTTTCCCGTCAATTGGATTTTTCCAAATTTGATTTGATCTATGCCGGAGCACAAAAAAATATGGGACCCGCCGGGACCACCTTGGTTGTGGTAAAAGAGGATATTTTGGGCAAAGTATCACGTCAAATTCCATCGATGCTGGATTATAAGGTGCATGCAGGCAAGGATAGCATGTTCAATACACCTCCTGTTTTTGCGGTATATGTTTCCATGTTGACGATGCAATGGTTAAAGGATTTGGGGGGAATTGCTGCCATTGAGGAAATCAATGAGCGTAAAGCCAATCTTATCTATTCCGAAATTGAATTGAATCCCGTTTTCTCCGGTTTTGCGGCAAAAGAAGACCGTTCTTTTATGAACGCCACCTTTAACATCACCGATGAGACCTTAAAGGAACTGTTCGATGAAAAATGTAAAGAAGCAGGCATCAGTGGCATAAACGGACACCGTTCCGTAGGCGGATATCGCGCATCCATGTACAACGCCATGTCCCTTGAAAGCGTTGGGGTCCTTGTGGATATTATGAGTGAATTGGAAAAAAAGGGATAACAAGCTAACAGTAATAAGCTGTAAGCAAAAAGCTGTTCGCTTTTAACTCTAAAGAGATATGAAAACCGTATTAGCAAACGATGGCCTCTCCCAAGCAGGGATAGCACTTTTGGAAAAAGAAGGCTTTAAGGTCCTAACAACAAAGGTCGCACAAGAACAACTATCAAACTTTATCAACGACAACCAAGTTCGTGCGTTGTTGGTCCGCAGTGCTACCCAGGTGGATAAAACCGTAATTGATGCCTGTCCCGACCTGGAACTAATTGGTCGTGGAGGTGTGGGAATGGACAATATAGATGTGGACCATGCCAAAGGCAAGGGGATCCATGTGATAAACACCCCTGCATCCTCCTCTTCATCTGTGGCAGAGCTGGTTTTTGCCCATTTATTCAGCGGAGCCAGGTACCTTCATGATGCCAACCGCAACATGCCCCTTGAAGGAGATAGCAAGTTCAAACAATTAAAAAAGAGTTATGCCAATGGCATGGAACTTCGTGGAAAAACGCTGGGAGTAATTGGCTTTGGACGCATTGGACAAGCCACTGCACGAATCGGACTCGCTTTAGGCATGAGGGTTATCTACACGGACCACAATGTGGAAGACTGCATTTTGGGCGTGCCTTTTTTTGATGGACAATCGCTTAGTTTTTCACTCAAAGCCAGTGCTATGGAAGAAGTGTTGCAAGAATCCGATTTCATAACCATCCATGTACCCGCTCAAAATGGCTATGTACTTAGTGCAAAGGAATTTGATATGATGAAGACCGGGGCGGCTGTCATCAATGCAGCACGTGGTGGAGTCCTGGACGAGGTAGCTCTTGTGGATGCCTTGGAAAAGGAAAAACTTTCGTTTGCTGGTTTGGACGTATATGAATCCGAACCAAACCCGGAGATTAGGATCTTGATGCATCCTAAAATTTCCTTGACCCCGCATACGGGTGCTTCCACGCAAGAGGCCCAAGAACGGATTGGGGTGGAATTGGCCAAACAAGTGGCAAGCCTTATCCAATAACAACTTTTTTGAAGAAACCCACACCATCAAACTTTCATTTTTGTACATTGTAAGTCTAAACTAAACACTATAAAAATGTCAGGATTATTAGATTTACTGAATAGCCCAATGGGCAAACAACTGATTAGCGGAGTGGCAGGACAGACTGGTCAACCCGAAAACAAGACCGCGGATGTACTGAGTATGGCCATGCCCCTTCTTATGGGTGCAATGAAACGCAACGTTTCCAATCAATCTGGCGCAGAAGGATTGATGAACGCCCTTTCTTCCAAACATGATGGCAGTATCTTGGACGACCTTGGAGGTCTTTTTGGCGGTGGCGTGGATCAAGGGGTGATGGATGATGGTGCCGGTATTTTGGGGCATATTTTTGGCTCTAAACAACCCCAAGTAGAAACTGCACTAAGCAATAGATCAGGGGTGGACGCAGGTTCCATTGCCCAAATCTTAAAAATTGCTGCTCCTATTTTGCTTGGATTCTTGGGACGACAGAGTAGACAACAAAAAGTGAGCAGTCCTGATGCCCTTGGTGGCCTTCTAGGTGGCCTGATGGGAGGAGGAAGTTCCGCCTCCAGACAGCAATCCCTCGTAGAAACATTTTTGGACTCCGATGGCGACGGAAGCGTGATCGACGATCTCGCTGGAATGGTATTGAGTGGGGGTGGCCAAAAGAAAGGCGGCTTGGGTGGTCTATTAGGCGGTCTCTTCGGAAAATAAAATACTGTTTAACGTTATTTAACAAGGCCATTTGAAATTTCAAATGGCTTTTTCGTACCTTAATAGTATGAAAAAGAACATTTTACAAGGAATAGCATTGGCGGTTTTATTTGGAGGGTTTCTGATTTCCTGCACCGCTCAAAAAGAAGCGTTGGCCATTTCTGACGAGGAAAAGGCATTGTTTAAAACCGAAGAAGGTGGCGAACAGGTGGAAATTTCCGATGAGGAAACCGAATATGAAATTATCATCATTGACCCTGGTTTTTTCAACTGGCTCAATAGCATAGCCAGACCAGAGGGCTATTATTCCCAGCATTTTCTGGAAAACAGGAATGAACTCATGGTCATAACATGGAATCAGAGGGTTTTGCAACCACAGCGGTTCGATTCCAATCTATACATGCTTCAAATTGATTACGATCCTAACATCGATTACGGTTACGAGGTCAACTATAAATTGTACAATTATTTCATCTACTTTCAGCGAAAGTACAACCAACGCTTAGGTCCCTTTATTCCAAGAATATAATGTACTATTTTTGCCGTCGAAATTGATTCGATGGAAAAAATAAAAAAGCGTTGGGACATCACCCAAAATTGGCAATATCTGTTTCCAGTTTTAGGAGTGGTCCTATTGCTTCTTACTGCATATACGATTACCAGAAGTTTACTACACTCGTTTGAACTGAACAATTCGATTTGGGAATGGTTCTTTACTTTGGGCGTTGCAGCACTATTATACTATGGAATGCTCAAGTTCTTTTTATGGTGCTTTCAAAAACTCTCCAAAAAATGGATTGTGGCCCATCGATGGGAAATGATTGCCATTTTTATCGTCTTCGCCATCACGGGGAGTGTGTCTGGGAAATTGGCCGGACCCTTGACCGAGATCATTGGCTTAAATCAAGAAACCGTAGCCGGCTGGATCTATTGGATAGCCAGAATTCTACTGATATTTCCCATTTATCAAGTGCTTTTGGTACTCTTCGGTTGGTTGTTCGGACAGTTTCGGTTCTTTTGGGACTTTGAAAAGAAGATGCTTAAACGCATGGGATTGGGGTTTTTAATCCCATAGTTTAAGGTTTTGTTAACATATTGATGTATTGGCAATGATCTACCTTTGCCAATCATGATTTCTTTTCTTCCAAAGCGTTTGGCAGTTTTAGCCTCTCTGGTATTGACGATTGGGATGTTGACCCCTTCGGTCATAAAACTGGCGCATACGTTTCATGGTCATGCTGAGGAGGAACATTGTGTTTCCTATGGAACCAATCACTTTCATGATATTGAGGTGGATTGTGATTTTCAGGATTTCAATACAGTCTCCAAGGTGTTTTTTGCCACCTTCGGCTTTGATTCAATCACCACAAGTCCTCTTGAATACCACAACACACTTTATTCCTTTCTTTTTATCCCTTTTAAAGGAGAACAGGTTTCTCTCAGGGGACCTCCCGTTGTTTCTTAGCGAATAGACGAACACATTTTTCAATCTTTTATTTCAAAAAATGAAACAACATTATTTGTCAGTGCTGTTGGCATTGGCCCCTATACTATTTTATGCACAAAACACAGTCAAGGGTGATATCTCATGCTCTGAGTGTGGCGAAATATTGGCAGGCGTATCGGTGTACTTGCCAGAAATCGAAAAAGGAACAATCACTGATATTGATGGAACCTATGAGATTACAAACCTTCCCCTCGGAAACTTTAAATTGGTTATTTCGGCCTTGGGTTATGAAACCAAGTCTGTGTCCATTAGAATATTGGAGGGGGAGAATATCCATAATTTTGAATTGGCCACCTCTGCCATTGAAATTGATGAGGTAATCTTGTCCACTCCGTTCCATAAACTACAACGTGAAAATGTGATGAAAGTGGAGCAAAAATCGGTGACTGAGTTAAAAAGCAATGGTGCCATAACCTTGGCCCAAGGTATTTCACAAATTCCTGGCGTATCGACCGTGTCTACCGGTGCAGGAATTGGAAAACCGGTTGTTCGAGGATTGAGTTTTAACCGGGTGCTGGTTTATACCCAAGGTATCCGGTTGGAGAACCAACAATTTGGTGCGGAGCATGGCCTAGGTGTCAGTGATGCTGGTATCTCTAGTGTGGAGGTCATTAAGGGACCTGCATCCCTACTTTATGGTTCCGATGCCCTGGGAGGTGTTCTATATCTCAATCCAGAGAATTTTGAGCTGTCAAATCAAACCTCTGGCGATGTCAATCTTAACTATATTTCCAGTACTGAAGGATATAATGCCAATGCAGGTTTTAAAACTTCAGGCGAAAAATTGCGATTCTTGGTTCGTGGTGCCGTTACCTCGCATGCTGATTATGTGACTGGGGCCGGGGACAAGGTCACCAATTCAAGATTTAAGGAAACCGATATTAAGGCTGGCTTAGGTTACCAGGCCACCCAATTCAAGTCCGAACTGCGATATAACTTCAACGATTCCAATCTAGGGATTCCGGAGGAGATTGGCGAACAGAACCGGGACCGGGATCCCCTATTGCCCAACCAAGAAATAGCCACCCATATTTTAAGTTCGAAGACCAACATTTTCTTTAAGAAATCCAGTTTGCAGGCCACCTTTGGTTACACATTTAATGATCGCAAGGAATTTGAAGAACATCACCATGGAGAGGAAGAAGAGGAAGAAGAGGAGGAAGAAGAAGAAGAAGAAGGCCCTGCTCTCTTTATGGAGCTGGGAACTTTTAATTACAATCTCCAATTCAATCCCAATTGGGGCAACGTGACCACCATTTTTGGGGTCCAGGGAATGCACCAAAAAAATAAAAATTTTGGTGAAGAGGTCTTAATTCCTGATGCCATAACCAATGATTTTGGTGTGCTGGCCACTTCGCATATCCATTTTCCAAAAAGTGACATTCAACTAGGTCTTCGGTACGATCTGCGATCCATTAACGGGGAACAAAATGGAATTGCAGGAGAGGAAGGATTCATCGATGACATCAGTAGAAATTTCAACAATTTCAATTTTGCTGCAGGATATCGTATAGACTTGTCCAATACCATTTTGGCCCGAATTAATATGGCCACAGGGTTTAGGGCACCCAATCTATCCGAATTAACCTCCAACGGCTCCCATGAAGGGACCAATAGATTTGAAGTGGGAAATTCGGATTTGGTGAGTGAGCAGAACTTTCAATTGGATTTGGCCTTGGAATATGCCAACAAACATGTGGAGATTTATACCAACGGGTTTTACAATAAGGTGGACAACTTCATATTTTTGGAGCCAAACGGGGAATTTGTAGAGGAAGACCCGGTGTTTTTGTTTCAGCAGCAAGATGCAAAACTGTATGGAGGGGAGTTCGGGGTTCACCTGCATCCACACCCATTGGATTGGTTGCATTATGAAAGTAGTTTTGACTTCGTGATTGGTGAGTTACAAGATGGCAACGATCTTCCACTAATTCCTGCGAACCGCTGGACCAATACCCTGCGTGTGGAATGGGATTCGTCTCAAACTGTGAAAGGTAGAAGCTATGCATTTATTACGCTCCAATCGATTTTTGACCAGAATAAGGTGTCAACTTTTGAAACTGCGACTCCAGGTTATGGCCTGTTGAATGCTGGATTAGGAGGAGAAACCGTGGTCTTCGGGCAAGAAATTAATTTCCGAATAAGCGGCAACAATCTGTTGGACAAAAATTACGTTTCCCATCTCTCTAGGTTAAAACCAGATGGCATCTCCAATATGGGAAGAAATGTGGTGCTTGGCATCAGTGTACCCTTATAATTTATACATAGGGCAATGGATAAATCGTACGGTTTATTTATTGCCCTTTTTTTCTGTTAAGAAGGTAGGTGTACACCCACATCAGGGTAAAGGAAGGAATAATGTCAAGACCTGGGATAAGCTCTTCCACAAAGGTGACCAAACCAGCCGCTTGACCAATTTTCCCCTTGTACATGCGGGTCATGAGCCAACCAGCCACAGGGGCCCAAATAACGTCGGAAAACTCCCCTATTCCAGGAATGGCAAAGGAAAGCATTCCGATTCCATCCAGTAGGATTCCTAATAAAAGTAGCTGGTATTTCTGATCCTTTACGTCGGTCATTGTGGAAAAATAGGAATTACAAACGAATTGCCGAAATGATCTAGGACAAATCCGAACTGATGAGTTTTAAGAACTCGTTGCGGGTCTCAATTTTTTCAAATTGGCCACGAAACCCCGAAGTGGTCGTAACGGAATTTTGTTTTTGTACGCCTCGCATCATCATACACATATGGGCTGCCTCGATCACCACCGCAACTCCTTTGGGTTTCAAGGTGTTGTTCATGCATTCCAAGATGTCATGGGTCAATCGTTCCTGAACTTGCAATCTACGCGCAAATACATCTACAATCCTAGGTATTTTGCTCAATCCTACTATATGTCCGTCAGGGATATAGGCGATGTGCGCTTTACCAAAAAAGGGCAGCATGTGATGTTCGCATAGCGAATACACCTCAATGTCCTTGATGATGACCATATCGTCATAGTCTTCCTTGAACATGGCACTGCGAAGAATCTCAGCGGCATCCTGTCTGTATCCTTGGGTAAGGAACAACATGGCCTTCGCTGCCCGTTCCGGGGTTTTTTTAAGTCCATCCCGCTGAAGGTCCTCCCCTATTTCGTCGATAATTTTTGAAAAGCGCTCCTTTACCTCGTTCGTTACGCTAATATTGTATTCCTCCAGATTTTGATATGGTGCCATAGGCTTATGATACGGTATTTAGTTTGTTCGAAAAATACTTATTGAGTTTTTTGATTTTTGGGTCAATAATAACCTGGCAGTAAGGTTGACTCGAATGTTCATTGTAAAAATTCTGATGCTCCTGTTCTGCCAAATAAAAAGGTTGGGCTTCCGAAACAGCAGTTACTACCGGCGCTCCGAATATTTTTTCCTTTTCCAAAAGCTTAATAAACTCCTCTGCCAATTCCTTTTGCTCGTCCGTAGTATAAAAAATTTCACTGCGGTATTGGGTGCCCACATCATTGCCTTGTCTATTGAGTGTTGTGGGGTCATGTGTGGCAAAAAAGACCTCCAATAGCTCCGTATACGATATCAATGTAGGGTCAAATGCAATTCGAATTCCTTCAGCATGACCTGTCCGTCCAGTACAAATTTCCCTGTAGGCCGGGTTCTTAATTGTTCCTCCTGTATATCCGGATTCCACTTTAGAAACCCCATTAAGGCGTTGAAACACCGCCTCTGTACACCAAAAGCATCCTCCTGCAAAAATTGCGGTTTCCAATTGTATTTTGTTTTGATTTTCCATGTAATGTCCCAAATTAATCAATCCAACCCATTTGATGGTCGAACTTCAGTTCATTTTTAAAGGAATTGTCGCAACAATACACAAAAACTTTATTTAAATCCCAGTTTTTTGCCTCCTCATCTGTATTCCTTACTTTCACTCCTCGAAGTGACCAATTCATGATAAAAGCCCTCAACATTAAAAAATCCTTTGGAAGCCTGGAAGTGCTCAAAGGAGTGGATTTGAACATTGAAAAAAGTGAGGTGGTGTCCATTGTCGGGGCCTCGGGTGCTGGAAAGACCACTTTGCTGCAGATTTTGGGAACCTTGGACGAACCCTCCAACAAAACGGATAGTTCGCTGTTTATTAATGGTATTGATGTTACCCAACTGAGGGACAAGGATTTGGCCCGGTTCCGAAACGAACATATTGGCTTTATTTTCCAGTTTCATCAGCTTTTACCAGAATTTACCGCTTTGGAAAATGTTTGTATCCCAGCCTATATTAAAAAAACATCCCGGGCAGATGCTGAGCAAAGAGCCAAGGAACTCCTGGATTTTCTAGGGCTATCCAATCGTTATGATCATAAGCCCAATGCCCTTTCGGGCGGAGAACAACAACGGGTTGCGGTGGCACGGTCCCTGATCAACAATCCTTCAGTTATTTTGGCGGATGAACCTAGTGGAAATCTCGATTCTGAAAGTGCCGACAACCTGCATCAATTGTTTTTTAAGCTTCGGGATGAGTTCGGGCAAACCTTTGTTTTGGTCACCCACAATACGGAATTGGCCAACATGGCGGACAGAAAGCTTACCATGGTCGACGGCCTTATTGTTTCCCGTTAACATGACCCAGACAGCGCTAAAGGAGTTTTTGGACGCCAAGGTGGAGCAATACAACCATCCCAAATTTCTTGAAGATGATCCCCTTCAAATTCCCCATCGATTTACCCTAAAAGAAGATATTGAAATTAGCGGGTTCTTGACTGCCACCATAGCATGGGGCAACAGAAAAAGTATTATCAACAATGCTTCCCGTCTTATGGAACTTTTGGATCAGGCTCCTCACGATTTTGTTTTAAACCATTCCGAAACTGACCTCGATAAACTTCAGCCGTTTGTACACCGCACCTTTAATGGTTTGGACTTATGTTACTTTGTAAAAGGCTTGAAGCATCTCTACAAAAACCATGGAGGTCTGGAGTCCATTTTCAATACGTATCAGCAACCCGATTCCCTACAACCCGCTATCTCAAAATTTAAGGGTATCTTTTTTGAGTTGCCCCATGAGCGGCGTACCACTAAACATGTTTCAGACCCGGAAAAAGGTTCCGCTGCCAAACGCATCAACATGTTTTTACGATGGATGGTGCGAGACAGTAAAACGGGAGTCGATTTTGGTATTTGGAAACAGATCCAGCCTAGGCAACTTTCCTGTCCGCTGGATGTACATTCGGGAAATGTGGCCCGTAAACTAAACCTTTTAAAAAGGAAACAAAATGATGCCAAAGCGTTGGCAGAACTCGATGCAAATCTAAGAGCATTGGACCCCCACGACCCGGTAAAATATGACTTTGCCCTTTTTGGACTTGGAGTTTTTGAAAAATTTAAATGATATTTTGTTAGGGGATTGTATGTTATTTTTGGGGACAACGTCTAACAAGGAAATCAAACCAAACAATGAACATCAACGACACTTCAGGCATTACCGCCTACGTTCCCAATGAAAACCGTTACGACACCATGAAATACCGAAGATGCGGTAAGAGTGGACTTCTGCTACCGATGATTTCCTTGGGCCTTTGGCACAACTTTGGCCATACGGACGACTTCAACAATGCGCGTCAACTATTACGAACCGCTTTTGATCATGGCATAACCCATTTTGATCTGGCCAATAACTATGGCCCACCCTATGGTGCAGCGGAGGATAACTTTGGGAGAATCTTTCAGAAGGACTTCAAGGATTATAGGGATGAATTGATTATTTCCACCAAAGCAGGTTGGGATATGTGGCCTGGTCCTTACGGAAACTACGGTTCCCGGAAGTATCTCATCGCTAGTTTGGACCAAAGTCTACAGCGTATGGGATTGGACTATGTAGATATCTTTTACCATCACCGCCCAGATCCAGAGACACCTTTGGAGGAGACTATGGGAGCCTTGCACCACATTGTGCAGCAAGGAAAAGCACTTTATGTGGGGATTTCCCAATACAATGCTGAAGATACGGCTCGGGCATACGAAATACTCAAAGAACTTGGAACTCCCCTGCTCATCCATCAACCGCGATACAATATGTTTGATCGCTGGATTGAAGATGGACTGTTGGACGTTTTGGGTGAAAAAGGAATAGGGTCCATTGCATTTTCTCCCTTGGAACAGGGTATCTTGACCAACAAATACCTGAAAGGACTCCCGGCAGATTCAAGGGCAGTAAAAGATGCCCGCTATCTGAAGTCAGATCAGATTACCTCGGAGGTTTTGGATAAGGTTGCAAAGCTTAATGCCATTGCCGAAGGAAGAGATCAAAGTTTGGCCCAAATGGCATTGGCCTGGGTATTACGTGATGAGAAAATCACCACGGTATTGGTCGGGGTAAGCAGAACAAGTCAATTGTTGGACAACATCGAAGCGCTTGATCGTGTTGACTTTAGCTCGGATGAGCTCAATCAAATCGAGGAAATTTTGGCTTGATCTTATTCAGAACCCGTATTCCGGGGGAAATTCAAGTTGGACCTTACGGCCACCTAGGGCAATGGATTCGTAAATGGCCTCTACAATCACCATATCCCGTCTTCCCATTTCCCCGGATGCAACATTGGGTGTGTTGAAAAGAATGTGTTTAGCAAAATCGTCCATTTGTAGTTTTTGCTGGCTTTCCTGCGGAAAATTTAGGGTTCCTCTTGAGGTTCTTCCTGCCAAGGGAATGTAGGTGCTGGCAGGATCTAGCTCAAACCATCCATTTTCACAAGAAGCAAAAAGCCGATTTGCCGAAATATTATGGGAGGTCATGATGTTGCCGATAGCGCCACTGTCAAATTCGAATTGAGCGGTAATGGTTTCATCAGTATCCTTAAAATACTCAGGTCGAGTACTAAACTCTTGGGCCGAAACGGAAATGGGATTTTCCCCAGTTCCATAAATTACACTTTGGATGGCATAGACTCCCATGTTCATCAATGCACCGCCACCGGACAGGGCTTTGTTTAAACGCCATTGTTGGGGATGGGACCCGGAATGGTACCCGGCGTCGGCAGAAATGTAGCGGATTTTCCCAAAGGTTTTTTCCCTTGCGTATTTTTTGATTTCTTGGGTATACGGTTCAGAATGGAGCCGATATCCCATACCCAATTTAACTCCTGCCTCCTTGCAAGCATTGATAATGGCATCGCATTCTTCAACCGAAATGGCCATCGGTTTCTCACAGATAACATGTTTGCCTGCCTTGGCCGCCCGGATGCAAAAATCGGCATGCATGCTGTTGGGCAATACCACATAAACAACGTCGATGGACTTATTGTTAACGATTTCATCAAAATTCTGATAATTGTAGATATTTTTCTTGGGGATGTTGTATTTAGAGGCCCAAACTTTTTCTTTTTCCGGAGTTCCAGTGACAATGCCTGCCAAATAGCAGTGTTTTGTATCCACAAGCGCTGGAGCCAGTTGATAGGTACTATAGCTTCCCAATCCTACCAGGGCGATTCCCAGTTTATCTTTTTCGTTTCTGTTGGTTTTTGAAATTGCCCATGGAGTCGCACCCAATAGTGCTGCAGCTCCCACCCCTTTGGCCACCTTGGCATTGAAGTTTCTTCTCGAAATTTCTTTCATGATATGATTTTGATCCTCCTTAAAGTTAGAAAGAAAGATTTTAACAAGATAGGGTTACTTTAAACGGATTATCCCTAACAATAATCCATCCAAAATCCATATTTTTAGAACGGTACTAATTCACTTAAATAATGAAATACAACTTGCTAGTATTGTGCACCTTCTTGTGCATATCCTTGACCTTTGCCCAAAACAGAAAAATTCCGGTTGACACTACGATTACAACCCAGCACAGCGTAACCATCGATGGGACCAACATGAGCTACACGGCCACCACAGGAACGCAACCTGTTTGGGATGAAATGGGGGAACCCATAGCCTCGTTGCACTATACCTATTACACTAGAAATAATGTGCGTGATCGTGCTTCACGTCCTCTATTGATTTCTTTTAATGGCGGCCCAGGTTCGGGCTCTGTATGGATGCATTTGGCCTACACGGGTCCGAGAGTCCTTAAAATCGACGATGAAGGGTATCCTGTTCAACCTTATGGGGTAAAAGAAAATCCCTTTTCCGTTTTGGATGTGACCGACATTGTATATGTGAATCCAGCCAATACCGGATACTCCAGGACCATTCCAGAGACCGGGGAAAAAGTGGATCGGGATAAATTTTTCGGCATCAATGCCGATGTTACCTACCTGGCGGAATGGTTGAACACTTTTGTAACCCGGAACAATCGCTGGCGTTCCCCTAAATATATTATTGGGGAAAGCTACGGGGGCACACGTGTCATGGGACTTTCCCTAGCGCTACAAAATCAGCAATGGATGTACCTCAATGGGGTAATCATGGTATCCCCGGCCGATTACAAGGTTATCCGGGTCGGTGGTCCGGTTTCCAGTGCCCTGAACCTGCCCTACTATACCGCTGCGGCGTGGCATCATAAGGCTTTGCCGTCCGAACTCCAAGGTAAAGACTTGCTGGAGGTTTTACCGGAATCTGAAGACTACACTATAAACACCTTGATTCCCGCTATAGCCAAAGGTGGATTTATTTCGGATGCCGAACGCAGTGCAGTGGCCAAAAAAATGGCCTATTTTTCCGGCTTAAACGAAAAAGATATCCTTGATCACAACCTTGATGTTCCCACACAATTTTTCTGGAAAAATCTGCTAAAGGACAATGGCGGATACAATGTGGGGCGCTTGGATAGCCGCTATCTAGGCATAGACCGGCAATTGTTTGGTGCTTCACCCGATTACTCGGCGGAGTTGACTTCTTGGCTACATAGCTTCACCCCAGCCATAAACTATTACCTTCAAGAAGAGTTAAAATTCAAAACCGATATCAAATACAATATGTTTGGTCCAGTTCGTCCATGGAACAATGAGGATGATAATACCAGGGACAACCTTCGTCAGGCCATGGCCCAGAATCCATATCTGAATGTACTTGTACAATCAGGTTATTACGATGGGGCCACCACCTATTTCAATGCCAAATACACCATGTGGCAAATTGACCCCAGTGGTCGGATGAAGGATAGATTTGAATTTAAAGGATACCGTTCAGGACACATGATGTACCTACGACGGGAAGACCTAAAAAAGGCCAATGACGATTTAAGAAACTTTATAGTAAGAACCACGGCCAAAGGAAAAAGTGCCAAATATTAAGAATTATGAAAAACATTGCTTTACTCTCCCTCCTATTGGGACTCATCACACAAAGCTTGATTGGACAAACCATCCCCTCCAAAGAATGGCAAATCAAAACCGCCTTAATGGCCGTTCCTGCAGATTACAAAGAAGGTGCCAAGGTATATGGCTATGATGCTTCGGGCAAATTTGTGACCTTGAGGGAAGGGACCAACGATTATATTGCCTTGGCACATGACTCCAAAAAGGAAAAATTCTCTACAGCGGCCTATCACAAGGAATTAGATCCATTTATGGCTCGCGGAAGGGCGTTAAGGGCTCAAGGGAAAGATGGTAAGGAGATTTTTGATATCCGGGAAGAGGAGGTAAAATCGGGAAAGTTAAAAATGCCGGACAAAACCACCCTCTGCATATTTTCAGGTAAGGTAAATCCAGAGACCTTGGAAATTGAAAATCCCTATGTACGCTATGTATTTTACATCCCCTTTGCCACCGGGGAATCTACGGGACTGCCTACTACCCCAACTCCCCCGGGACATGCCTGGATTATGAATCCTGGAACCCATAGGGCCCATATTATGATTACACCTCCGAAAAGCTAAGCGGCCAATGAAAAAAATTGTCTTTGACAATGCCCATCGGAAAAAGCATTTTACTTTTTTCAACCACATGAACCATCCACATTTTAATATTACCGCAAATGTGGAGGTAACCCAATTTTATGCAGACGTAAAAGCCCAAAACCTTCCATTGACCTACAGTTTGGTGTTTTTACTCTCCAAAGCCGCCAATGATATCAAGGAATTTAGGTGGCGGATTCGGGACGGAGAAGTTGTTGAACACAATTTGGTCCATCCGTCCTTTACGGTTCAGACGAATGAGGCCGATGTATTCAGTTTTTGTACGGTTCCCTTTATAAACCATGCTCAAGATTTTCTTGCGGAAGCCAAACGCATCAATGAAGCTATGAAAACTAACCCTTCGATTGAGGATGAACCGGGAAGGGACGATTATTTGTTCATGTCCGCCATCCCATGGGTGAGCTTTACAAGTATCCAACACGCCATGCATTACCACCCCCATGATTCGGTACCACGCATTAGCTGGGGCAAATTCTTCGACCAAAATGGCCATAGGATGATGCCCTTATCCGTACAGGCCCATCATGCGCTTGTGGATGGAAAGCATATGGGAAGGTATTTTGAAAATATCCAACAAATACTTAATAATTCTGATATATTATCACCATAATTCACTTATTACTGATAATACTGTAACATTTTTGAGTTTTTATATACCTATAATGAAAATATATCATTATGGGAGGAGAAGGAAGCATGATGCATGCCATCAAAAGTTTACAGCAGAATAGAAGTCTTTTAAAAAGAAGAAAAACAAGGACCAAGGAAGATGTCTTTGGGAAAGAAAGTGTTACCAAACTCAACCTGAAAAAATCTACTACGGCCGATGTTGAGCGCGTTCGACACTTAATGATGGCGCAAAAAAGAAAAAGTAAAATGATCGGGTGGATTGCCTTCGTTGGCACAATTGGTCTGTTTTTACTTTTTTATCTCATTCTTCGCGAATAGGATAGGGCTTTATTTGTTATTTTTAGCAAACGACCAATTCCATGTTCAAGCAAAGAATCCTAATCATCACCTTGTTGAGCTTCCTTTCCTTCTTTAAAAATACCCAGGCCCAAGATTGGGCCAATCTATCCAAGTATCAAGAAGCCAACGAGCAACTAAAATATGTCCCTGCTGACGAAAATCGAGTGGTATTTATGGGAAATTCCATCACCGAAGGTTGGTCTGCGGCCCTACCCTCCTTTTTCGAAAATCCGTCCTACATCAATCGCGGGATAAGTGGGCAGACGACTCCCCAAATGCTTATACGGTTTAGACCCGACGTCATCGATTTAAAACCCAAGATTGTTTTGATTTTGGCAGGAACCAATGATATTGCAGGAAATACTGGTCCCATGACTCTGGAACAAATTAAGGGCAACATTGTGTCCATGGCCGAGTTGGCCAAAGCCAATGGGATTATTCCCATAATCTGTTCTGTGCTTCCCGCTTTCGATTATCCTTGGAGACCAGGCAAAGATCCAAATATTAAAATTCCAAAACTGAATGGCATGCTCGAAGAATACTGCAAAGCTACTGGAGTGATGTATTTGGACTACTTTGCTGCCATGGCCGATGATCGCAATGGGCTTTCCAAAGCATTGGCCAATGACGGGGTGCACCCTACCAAGAAAGGATACGAAATCATGGTTCGGTTGGCCAATGAGGCCGTAAATAAAGCACTAAAAGAATAAGATGAAAAGGCTGTTCTTAATTTGCACTCTTCTTGTCTCTACGCTAGGGGTTACGCAAATCAAATTGGAAATAAAACCTGCTTTCGATGGGTTGCAGGAATTTGACAAGATCAGGGATTTGGCCCTGGACCAAACGGCTACCGAAGCTTATTTTACCATTCAATCAGCCAATGAAGAAGTGTCGGTAATTGCCAAGGCCACCAAAAAAGGTGAGACTTGGAACGCACCGAACATAGCTTCCTTTTCTGGGAGGTTCAAGGATTTGGAACCCTTTCTCTCCCCTGATGGACTACGATTGTATTTTGTCTCCAACAGGCCTTTGGACAATACCTCCACAACCCCAAAGGATTTTGATATCTGGTACGTGGAGCGCCCAACCCCGGATTCGCCATGGTCATCTCCCATCAACATAGGTAGTCCCATTAACACGGAACATAATGAGTTTTATCCCGCCATTGCCCAAAATGGAAACTTGTATTATACCTGCGACTGCCCTGGAGCATTGGGCAGGGATGATATTTTTGTCAGCAAGTTTCAAAATGGGGATTATACCACTCCTGTTTCGCTTGGGGAAAACATCAACTCCGAAGGCTTTGAATACAATGCGTTTATCGCTCCCGATGACAGCTATCTGATTTTTGGCGGATACAATCGGGAGGATGGACAGGGAAGCGGTGATCTATATATCAGTTTTAAGCAGGACAATGGCAATTGGACCAAGGCCAAACCGCTACCGACTCCCATAAACTCCCGATACATGGATTACTGTCCGTTCGTTGATAAAGCCAACAACACCCTTTACTTTACCAGCCGAAGAAGCGAAGCCGCCAATAATGGGTTTGAGACCGTGGAAGCACTCTCTAAATTTCTTGAGAAGTATGAGAATGGCAACAGCAGATTATATAAGGTGATTTTTGATGTAACCTCATTAAAATAGTCATTCCGAGGCATCTTTTTACAGATTTACCAAAAACACAGCATTTTCTGCCACCTAGACCGTTTGCCCCTCCATCCATACAATTCCTTACGCCAAAAATTCCAATTTGCTAATTTTGAACGGTTTATAAAATGCCGTTACACTTCAACCCCATCATTTTGTATCTTTAAATGCACAACAAGGTTTTAATGGAAATCGCCAACTACAAAGAGTCAACCACTACGGTTGCGGTTTTGCCGTTCCAAATTTTGGGTGAAACGGCAAGCATGAGTCCCGTGATTATGGGATTTACGGAAGACCTTATTGTAAACTTTTCCAAATTCATTGGGCTTTCGGTGATTTCCCAATACTCTACTTCTGGCATCACCAGTAATTCAGATGCCTCCATTTCACAGCTGGGAACGGACTATATCATTACTGGAAGTTTTAGGCCCCTGGATGAAAATCGATATAGAATTGCCATTAAACTCATAAGAACCAGGGACAACAAACTGGTTTTCGCAGGAAATCATGATGAAACCCTTGGTGCCATTCTCAATACCCAAAATACGGTTACGGAACAAATCGTGAGCATCCTGCAAAGGCGTATCAATCATGATCTACTTTCTTATTCCTACAGAAAGGAATCTGTAGACCTTGCTGCTTATGAAAATTGGCTGTTGGGTATGAACCTGCTAAAAAGGGGGACCGTAGAAAGCGATCTCAAGGCCAGAAAGCACTTTGAAATGGCCTTGGAAATTGACCCACAATTTGCCCGGGCGTATACAGGAATATCCCTTTCCTATTTCAATGAGTGGAGTTGTCAGCTTTGGGAACGCTGGGAAATAAGCCAAAAAGGAGCGCATGAGTATGCCTTGAAAGCCATAGAATTGGATGAGAACGATTACATTTCCTTGGCAGTTCTTGGGAGAACTTTCTTGTATTTGGGTGACTTTGACAAATCGGAGCATTTTCTGAGGAAATCGCTACGGATGAACCCCAATGATGCGGACAACCTGATTCTTATTGCCTTCTGCATGGTGTATTTGGGATATGCCAAAGAAGCCGAAGAGCTTTTTTTGAAGGCTCAAGTCCTAAATCCTTTGCACCCCGATATATATTTTCCCCATGCCTCCTTTATTTATTTTGAATTGGGGGATTTCGAAAAATCGGTCGAATTTGCAGAAAAGGTGAAGGATTCATCTGTATGGACCGACTTTACAGCTTATGTGGCTGCAGCCTATTATCATTTATCCCGTTTTGACAAGATGCAATCCTATTGGGACAAATATATTGCGCTGCACAAGAAGAATATCAATAAAGGAAAAGAAAACACCAAGGAACAAGCTTTACAATGGCAAATCATGGTAAATCCATATAAGTCCAATTCCAATCTAGAACCATTTTGGGATTATATGGGTCGGGAACACCAGGAACAAATCAAATCAAATAAACCTGTCTTCAACAACAAGGCAAGTTTTATACAAAATGGGGAGCTTTGGGAACTTGAATATTCCAACGAATCCGTGGTGATGAAGGATGCCAAGGGCCTACACGATATTGTTCGATTATTGGAACGGCCCGAAGAACAAATCCATTGTACTGACCTCATGGGTTCTGTGCTTGAAGCCGAGGGTACCGCCCTGGCTGATGGAAGGGCCGTGCAGGATTATAAGGCCAAAATCCAATCGCTTCAGGAGGAGCTTTTGGATGCAGAAGAAATGGGACTAACGTCCAAAGTGGTCCAGTTACGTGAGGAGTATGAGACCTTGATAGATCATTTATCCCAAGTAACAGGTCTATCCAACAAAATCAGAAAATCAGGGTCTTCCCTCGAAAAAGCTAGATCTGCGGTAACCTGGCGAATCAGGAGCGCTATCAAAAAAATGGAAAAGGCACATCCCAAATTGGCCAAGCATCTTTCCAATTCCATCAAAACTGGGACTTACTGTAGCTATGCTCCGGAGGCTCCACACTATTGGAACTTATAAACTTACAGGGTTTCCTCACATTGTAAGGCAAAAACTTTTGCTTTTATAATTGAACAAAACAATTAATTAAAAAACTACAAAATGGAAACTATTTTACAGAATTTACCAAATCCTTGGGAGGTATTGGTAGATCCTATTTCACTAATTGTATTGGGAATGTATGGAGCATTGATGCTTTGGGAAGCACTTTTTCCTGCTCGACCCCTTCCAAAAATGAAAAACTGGAAGTTGCGGGGATTGACCTCCTTTGCGGTATTCTTTTATTTGTCTACCTATTTTCCCTTAATCTGGGACACCTATTTGGTGGATTACCAAATTTTTGACCTTACTGCATTGGGTACCTATTGGGGAGCCTTCGTCGGGGTGATGATCTATGAGTTTGGATTGTATGTATGGCACAGAAGCATGCACAAAAACAATAAACTTTGGAAGGTTTTCCATCAAATGCACCATAGCGCCGAGCGTATGGATAGCTACGGGGCGTTTTATTTCAGTCCCATGGATATGATCGGATTTACCTTTTTAGGTAGTTTGTGTTTGGTGGTCGTTGCCGGTTTTACGGCGGAAGCCTCTACCCTATTTATCCTGGTTACTACCTTTTTGGGCATTTTTCAGCACAGCAATATTAGAACGCCTGCTTGGTTGGGATATATTATTCAACGACCAGAAGCACACACAGTGCACCATGCCAAGGGAATACATGCTTATAATTATTCGGACATTCCTTTATTCGATATCATTTTCGGAACCTTTAAAAACCCATCAGGTTATGAGCATGAAACGGGCTTCTACCATGGCGCTTCGGAAAAGGTCTGGGATATGATCACCTTTAAGGATGTGAACAAATCTGAAAACCTGGGTTAACATGGAAGCTTTTAATAATACGCCATTCATCGGTCCTATGTTGACCGATGGTGGCTTGGAAACCGAGTTGGTCTATAAGCATGGGCTCCAGCTGCCTCATTTTGCAGCCTTTGCCATTTTGCAAGACCCCAAGGGTACGGACATCGTCTTGAACTATTACAGGAAATTCCTTGATCTGGCGAAACAATATAGTACTGGATTTGTGTTGGAGGCGCCTACTTGGCGAGCCAACCCGGACTGGGCATTTAAGCTTGGATATTCTGAAAAGGAGTTGGAAGAAATCAACCTAAATTGCATTGGATTGATGAACAGCCTTAAAGATGAATATGCGGATAGTATTGACCAGATTTGGGTAAGTGGTAACATTGGCCCTAGAGCGGATGGTTATGTGGTGGATGAAAGTTTAATGAGTGCCAAGGAGGCTGAAAACTACCATCTTGGACAAATCAAGAGCTTTAAGAAGGCCGATGTGGACCAAGTTACAGCGATGACCATCAATTATTTGGATGAAGCGCTTGGCATAGTACAAGCAGCCAAAAAATGTGGGGTTCCCGTGGTAATCTCCTTTACCACAGAAACTGATGGAAAACTTCCCAGTGGTGAAAAATTGCAGGATGTAATCGAATATATCGATCTTCAAACGGGATTCTATCCAAAATACTATATGGTCAATTGTGCCCATCCCACGCATTTTGTTGAGCAGTTGGGGTCCCCCGCTAAATGGAGTGAACGTATTATGGGAATCAGGGCCAACGCCTCCTGTAAAAGCCACGAGGAATTAGACAATTCCGAAGAGCTTGACTCTGGGGACCGGGAAGAGCTGTCCAATTGGTATGTCCAGCTTCGGGAAATACTACCCAACCTAGCCGTATATGGTGGCTGTTGTGGAACCGACCATACCCATATTGAGGCCATTTGTGGCAAGCTTTTAAAACACGAAGCTTACGGATAAGCGCTCCTGCACTATTTGATGTTGACGGCCCTGGCAAGTCTCTTAGGACACTGGAGCTATCTTTAGGTATATGGGTCGACCTATTTTCTTGCCGTTGGAATTTGCTTTCTTTGTACGATGCAATATCCAACGGTAAGTCTTTTTATTCCCTTTAAAAATACCCAAGAATATCTCCCGGAATGTTTGGACTCCATTTTAAACCAAACTTATTCCCATTGGGAGGTGCTGGCCGTGAATGATCATTCTACGGACCAAAGTTTGGCCATTCTCCGGTCTTATGCGGCAAAAGATTCCAGGATAAAAGTATTCACCAATAATGGAAACGGGATAATCCCGGCTTTGCGCACAGCCTATGCCGAAAGTTCAGGGAACTTACTTTCCCGAATGGATTCTGATGATATCATGAAACCCAACAGACTTCAGGTTATGGTAGATTCCCTATTGGAATTTGGGCCGGGTCATTTGTCGGTAGGTCAAGTAAAATACTTTTCTCCACGAGGAATCAGCAATGGTTATGAGCGCTACGAAGCTTGGCTCAACCAACTGACTTCCAAGGGTCACAACTATGATGAAATCTATAAAGAATGTGTTGTCCCCTCCCCTTGTTGGATGGTGCATAGGGAAGATTTTGAACACAGCGGCGGTTTCACATCGGATAGATATCCGGAAGATTACGATCTCACCTTTCGCTTTTATGAAAATCATATCAAGATAATTCCGTGCCAGGAAATATTGCATCTGTGGCGGGATTACGATACAAGAACCTCGCGCACCCATGAGCATTACGCCCAGAATTACTTTTTGGACATCAAGCTTCATTACTTTTTGAAACTTGAGTACAACCCAACCCGACCTCTAGTTATCTGGGGAGCAGGGTTCAAGGGCAAATCCATTGCAAAGAACCTTGTAAGACAGGGAATCGGGTTTGTTTGGCTATGTGATAACCCTCAAAAAATTGGCAAAAAAATCTACGGGCAGCAACTAGTTCATTTTAATATCCTTAAAACATTGGAAAACCCTCAAAGTATAATCACGGTTGCCAATGAAGTTGCACAATCCGAAATCCGGGAATTCTTTTCGACTATTGGACAACACCCTATGAAGGATTATTTCTTCTTCTGCTAAGCTTTACAATTAGCAATGTTCAATAAACAATTAACAATGGGTAACGGTAAATTCATAATTGGACATTGATAATTGATAATTGTTTATTGACAACTGATCTGAACATCTAACAAACCCTTAACACGATCCTTAACATGGTATCACCTATATTTGCTTAATCAAAGTTGGGAATGCAGTTTAAACATCCGGAAATCCTTTGGGCCCTTTTACTACTACTGATTCCTATTTTTATCCATCTTTTCCAGTTACGTAGGTTTAAAAGAACACCCTTCACCAATGTTGCCATGCTTCAAAAGGTGGTTGCTGAATCCAGAAAAAGCAACACCCTAAAAAAGTGGTTGCTCCTCCTTACAAGATTGTTGTTGATTGCAGCTTTGGTCATAGCTTTTGCCCAGCCCTTTTTTGCATCCAATACCGCTTTAACAGACAAGGAAACTGTTATTTATTTGGACAATTCCTTTAGCATGCAGGCAAAAAACAATGGGTTGTCGCTTTTGGAACAATCGGTTCAGGACCTAATCAAACATGCAGGCGACGATGAAGTGTTTAGTTTATTCACCAACGGGCATACGTATAAAAATGTGAGTCTTAAAGAGATTCAAAATGAACTTTTGTCGCTCAATCATACCCACGACCAGCTTAGCATGGATGCTGTGTATCTGAAGGCCAACAGTCTTTTTTCAAGTTCAACAAATACATTAAAAAGAATAGTCTTAATATCAGATTTTCAACAAAATATGTTTTCGGATAATGTTGAATTGGACACTAGACTAGAAACCTATTTTGTACCCCAACGCACCACCCTTGCCCAAAACACTTCCATTGATTCCATATTTGTTGAGGAACATCCCACTGAACAGTCCAAACTTAGCGTGTTGTTGTCTGGTGGGGATGCAGAAGAACCCCTTCCCATATCGCTGTTCAACCAAAATCTATTGATAGCAAAAACCTCTGCAAATTTTACGGCTAATGGAACGGCCCGTGTGGAATTTACCATTCCCTCAAACACCGAAATCCAAGGTTTGCTTAGTATACAGGACCATAGTCTTGCTTACGATAACCAGTTTTACTTCAACATCGATAAAAAGGAGAAAATCAAGGTTTTGTCCATTAGTGAGTCTGATAGTGATTATTTGAGGCGACTATTTCGGCAAGAAGAATTCGAGTTTCAAAACTACGAACTAGGTCAACTGGATTATAGTGCCCTGGATGGACAAAATGTTGTTATCCTTAATGGTATAGCGGCCATTCCCAATGGGCTGCAACAAACACTTCGCACCTTTAAACAAGATGGGGGAACCATTATTGTTGTTCCCTCCATGGAAAGTGATTTGATTTCATACAACCAGTTTCTTTCCAGCTTCTTTGCTACCCGTATGGTGCGGCCATATAATACCGAGAAACAGATTACAGGCATTTCTTTTGACCATCCGTTATACCAGAACGTCTTTGAAAAAAGGGTGCAAAATTTCCAATTCCCATCAACAAACAATGCATACCAAGTGACCACTCGCGCACCACGTATTCTAAGCCTAGAAGGAGGAGAACCTTTTTTGAGCGGTCTAGATGGTTTTTACTTTTTTACGGCAGCCTTGGATTTGGAAAATTCCAATTTCAAGAACTCTCCTTTGATCGTTCCCACTTTTTACAACATGGCCGCATTTAGCCTCAAATCACCGGAAACCCAACATACGCTGGGGAATCATACCGAAATTGACCTTGCGACGAATCTCGGGAACGACAATATTTTAAAGGTCTCCAAGGAAAACTATGAATTTATTCCTAGGCAGCAGTCCTTTCCGAATCGGGTGAGATTGGAATTCGACGAAAATCCAGAAGAGGACGGCATCTATGGCATTGATAAATCGGGAGAGGTATTAAGACATATTAGTTTTAATTATCCCCGATCCGAAAGTTACCTCAATTACCTGCCGTTAACATCGATGAACAATGTTGACATCCAAGATTCCATCTCGGGACTTTTTGAACATTTAGAAGCTGAAAATTCCATAACCGCTTATTGGAAATGGTTTGTTATTTTAGCACTGTTTTTAGCACTTGTGGAAGTGCTTATTCAAAAATTTGTTACATGAACATTCTGCTGAAGTCCGCAAAAATTGTATGCCCACAGAACAAGGCACACCATCTTAAAAAGCGGGATATTCTCATAAAAAAAGGGACTATAGAGAAAATTGCGGCTTCCATAACCCTTCCATCAAATACCAAAGAAATTGCACTCGAAAACCTACACGTTTCCCTTGGATGGTTTGATACTAGTGTAGGCTTTGGGGAACCAGGTTTTGAAGAACGGGAGACTATCACCAACGGATTGCGGGTTGCGGCCGCAGGAGGCTTCACCGACATCCTATTGAATCCTAACACCAAACCCGTACCGGACACCAGTTCCGATATTGTTTTCCTAAAGGAAAAAGGCAGGGGTGCTGCTACCAATCTGTATCCTTTAGGCAGTTTAACTGCACATTCAGAAGGCGTGGATTTGGCCGAGCTCTTCGATATGAAAAATGCAGGTGCCGTGGCCTTTTATGATTTTAAAAAACAGGTTTCGAATCCCAATCTTTTGAAAATAGCATTGCTCTATGCCCAAAATTTTGATGGCTTGATCATGTCGTTTCCACAAGATGGCCAAATTAAGGGGAAGGGAATTGTTCATGAGGGTGAGATTTCCACAACCTTAGGTTTAAAAGGTATTCCAGCCTTGGCGGAAGAACTCCAGATTTCGCGTGACCTATTTATCTTGGAATACACTGGCGGCAAGCTCCATATACCCACCGTATCCACCGCAAATGCAGTAAAACTAATATCCACAGCAAAAAAGAAAGGGCTGGACGTAAGTTGTAGCGTAGCCGTACACAATTTGTTCTTTACCGACGATTCCTTAACGGATTTCGACAGCAATTTTAAGGTTTCCCCACCCCTACGCGGAAAATCGGACTGCAAAGCCTTAATTAAAGGTTTAAAGGATGGGGTCATCGATTTTGTGACCTCTGATCATTTGCCTTTGGACATCGAAGAAAAAAGAGTGGAGTTTGACAATGCCGCAAAAGGTACCATTGGATTGGAAACAGCCTTCGGAACATTAAATCAGTTGCTGGATTTGGAGGAGGTAATTGGGCTACTGACCAAAGGACGAGAACGATTTGGACTGGAGACCCCAAAACTCAGTAAGGGAGAAAACGCTAGCCTAACCCTTTTCAATCCAAATGGGGATTCAGAATGTACCGTTGAGCATACACTTTCCACTTCCAAAAACAGTATGTTCCTTGGCTCCAAGTTAAGGGGCAAGGTCTATGGAATAATCAACAACAACCAAATTAGCCTATAGCCTTGAGTGATAACAAACCAGGAAGGTCAACCGCCATTATCAGCTATTTTACCATAATCGGTGGATTGATTGCCATTACGAGAAACATGGAGCCCAAACACGATTTTGCGAGGTTTCATGCACGCCAGGCCTTCGGAATCCATTTGATCTACCATTCGGTGGCGACTTACCTCAATCTTTCGGAAATTGAAAATCTAGTGGCTTGGGGAACTCTTTGGGGGGTATATCTTGTTTCAATCCTTATTGGGCTGACCGGGGCGATTGCCAATAAAGAGCGTTTTCTACCCTTGCTGGGGTCACATTTTCAAAAATGGTTTACCTTTATTCCATAAAACAAATTCATGTCCCCCACTTCCCTTTCCTTAGAATATCTTCTTAGGCCTTCGAGCATATCTTCTGGAAAAGTTCCAGCCATTTTTATGTTTCATGGCTATGGTAGTAATGAAGAGGATTTATTTTCATTTGCGTCCGAATTGCCCGAAGAGCCTGTGGTAATTTCGGTGCAGGCGCCTTACAGGCTGGAACCTTTTGGCCATGCCTGGTATGCCATAAATTTTGATGCGGAATACGGGAAATGGAGTGACGATGAGCAAGCGAAAGCGAGTAGGGACAAAATTGTAAATTTTATTGATGAAGCTTGTGAGGCCCACAACATTGATAGGGATAATATCACTTTGTTGGGCTTTAGCCAAGGAACCATTCTGAGTTATTCCGTGGCCCTGTCCTTTCCAGAAAAAATAAAAAATGTAGTGGCCTTGAGCGGGTATGTCAATGAGAATATCTTATTGGACAACTACGACGAGAAGGACCATAGCCAACTCAATATCTATGCTTCCCATGGACAGGTAGATCAGGTGATTCCCCTCGAATGGGCACAAAAAACCCCAGACTTGTTAACCAAATTGGGCATTAACCATAAATACGAAGAGTTTCCAATAGGACATGGGGTGAGTCAACAAAATTTTTACTCATTTAGAAATTGGCTCTCCGAACACCTCTAGTTGCTTCGGGCATACAGAAGATGGTCCAACAGGGTAAAATCAACAGAAAGGTCATCCTTTAGCTCGTATTTGATGACCAAATCCCCCCAATATTTTCCATCGGAGAAATCGGCGAGCAACCATTTATGGTTGAGCACTTTTATTTTGTTGATTTTAAAGTCACTTTCCATCCCATCATATGGAACCAAAGGATTGTTTCCTTTTTGCTCGTTGGTTTCCAAAAGTTTATCCTCAATATAACGTACCGGATTCTCCAAATTTAAATGATCATAATAAGCCAAGGCATCATCGTTGTTTTCCAGGGAAAAATATTGGATATCCAAAATTTTGAGTTGGGATTGTTGTACCGAATCCTTCAGTGTCGTCACTTGCTTTTCTAGCCCCTCAATGTCGGAGTTCAGGGCTTTCTGTAGGTTGCTGGCGCTCACAAACTGATACAATGCAATCAAGGCGGCAAAAACAAATAGGTAAAGAAAAATTTTACTTTTCATGGTTTTTAAATCTTCAATTTTAAATTATCATAGGCCAAATGCACATCTTTGGGAAGTTTTTCCTCTACTTCTTCATGGAATCCCAAAAGGTGGCTGATATGGGTGAAATATGTTTTTTTGGCACCTACCCGCTCCGCAAATTCAAGCGCTTCTTCCAAATTAAAATGGGAATGATGGGCTTGTTCCCGCAAGGCATTGACCACCAAAATCTTAACGCCCTTCATTTTCAATATTTCAGCTTCCTCCACCCGTTTCACATCCGTCAAGTACACAAAATCCCCAAAGCGATAACCGAAGACTTCCAGGCGATTGTGGTAGGCCTTAATGGGCATTACTTCCAAACCCTGCAACGCTATCGGCTGATCGGCCTTCACTTCGGTAACACTTACCGCGGGGGCTCCGGGATACCGGTCCTCATCCGCAAAAATATAATCAAATCGCCTTTTTAGGGATTCTACCACCCGTTTATGGGCGTAAATCGGGATATCACCCTGCCTAAAAAAATAGGGTCTGATATCGTCAATGCCAGCGGTATGGTCCGCATGTTCGTGGGTAAATAAAATACCGTCCAATTTGTTGACAGAATGGGTCAGCATCTGCTGTCTAAAATCCGGGCCGCAGTCGATAACATAGTTGAAATTGTTCCAAGAAACCAATACGGATACGCGTAGTCTTTTATCCTTTGGGTCGGTGCTCAAACATACTGGATGATTGCTTCCAATTACCGGAATTCCTTGAGAGGTTCCAGTGCCTAAAAAAGTAATGGTCAACATCTCATCCATGGAATCCAAAATTATAACTTATTTATTTAATAGATTTAATGAAGAGTGTAACTTTGTTTTCATAAATATCTACGGTTATGTCCACTGTTAAGACTACAGCAAATGCCTTTGAAAATATTCCATCCATAAAGGCAAAGACTTTGAGAATAAATCTAAACCCCAACATTTATGGAACGTTCGCAGAGATAGGTGCCGGACAAGAGACTGCCCGTCAGTTTTTTAGGGCAGGGGGTGCATCAGGGACAATAGCCAAGGCGATGAGTGCTTACGATAAGTCGTTCAGTGATGCCATCTATGGGATAGAGCACGACGGAAGATATGTGACCCAGTCCCGGCTTAAAAAAATGTTGGCCCACGAAATGCGGCTTGTAGAGGAACGGATCAGTCGGGAGAACAATCCGGATTACCTGTTCTTTTCTTTTGCAAATACCGTGGCCACCATCGACTTTTCCAAGCGGTACAAAGGACATGGCTGGGTAGGTATCCGTTTTCAACTGGACCCTAAACAAAAGGAGTTCGATGAAATAGTGCTTCATATTCGATTTAAGCAAAACGAAGCGAGACTGCAGCAAGAAACCTTGGGTATTTTAGGAGTAAACCTGATTTATGGGGCATTCTTTAAATATCACAAGCCCAAAAAATTATTGAAATACCTCTATGATCATATAGATCGCGACACCATTGAAATTGACATGGTCAATTTTACAGGCCCGCACTTTAAGGATGTGGACAACCGCTTGATGAGTTTGCAGCTTATCCGAAACGATATGACGGATGCGGTAATGTTCGGCCCTGATGGCAACAACCTATTGCCGGCAGCGGTACTGTATAAAAAGAGCATTTTGGCTCTAAGGGGAAGTTTCCGGCCAGTGACCAAGGTAAATATGGACATGTTTCAGAAGTCCTATGATATTTTTATTCGGGAGCAGACCGTGGAATATGAAAATACCATTGTGGTTTTTGAGATTACCCTGTCGAACCTGAAAGCCTCTGGGGAAATTGACGAACAAGACTTTATGGACCGGGCGGAATTGCTCTGTTCTTTGGGACACACGGTACTGATCTCCAATTTCAAGGAGTACTATAAGCTCGTGGAGTACTTTAATAATTATACCAAGGCCAAAATTGGAATTACCATGGGTGTTAACAACTTGGTCGATGTTTTTGATGAAAAATACTACCGTCATTTGAGCGGCGGTATCCTTGAAGCCTTTGGTAAATTGTTCTTTAAAGATTTGAAGGTTTATCTATATCCTATGAAAGATGCTGAAACGGGACAGGTGATGACCAGCAACAACGTGAAGGTGCACCCACGGATGAAGGAACTTTACAAGTTCTTTAAGTACAATGGAAAAGTAATGGACATTATTGATTACGACCCAGATATCATGCACATTTTCTCAAGGGAGGTATTGCGACGCATTACCAACGGTGAGGAAGGCTGGGAAGAAATGCTGCCCGAAGGAATTGCTGAAGTGATAAAGGAAAAGCAGCTTTTTACCAAAAAGACCCTTCCGGAGAAAGAAGAAGCTTAATCCAGCAAACGTTTCCGAACTAATCCACGATTTGGGCGGCGTGGTTTTTGGCCTTTACCTTGTCAATGACCTTCTCCACTACCCCATTTTCATCAATAACGAAGGTAATTCGATGGATTCCGTCATATTCCCTTCCCATAAACTTTTTGGGACCCCAAACACCAAAGGTGTTTATGACCGCATGATCCGTATCGGCAAGCAAAGGATAGGGGAAATTGAATTTATTCCTAAAATTGGTCTGTTTTTTTTCGGTATCGGCACTTACACCCAAAATTTCATATCCCGCATCTTGAAGGTCGGCATAGTGGTCCCTTAAATTACAGGCTTCCACGGTACAAGTTGGTGTATTTGCCCTTGGATAGAAAAAGACTACCAATTTCTTGCCATGGTAATCGCTAAGTTTAATTGTGTTTCCATCTTGGTCTTTTGCTGAAAATTCTGGTACTTTATCCCCTACTTTTAAGGTATTCATGTGCAAATGCCTTTAAATCAATTGTTTAATTTATTTTAAACAAAGTTAAACAAAAATGACGAAACAAGAAAAGGTAGATTTTACCTTAAAGACATTGGATAAGCTTTATCCGACCATTCCCATCCCATTGGATCACAGAGACCCATATACGTTGTTGATTGCAGTGTTGCTATCTGCCCAAAGTACGGATGTGCGGGTCAACCAGATTACGCCAATCTTGTTTGCAAAAGCTGACAATCCTTATGCCATGGTAAAACTGACTGTGGATGAAATCCGGGATATTATCCGACCCGTGGGACTTTCTCCAATGAAATCCAAAGGCATCCATGGCTTATCCCAGATACTTATTGATAAGTACAACGGTGAGGTTCCCCAAGAAATTGAACTGCTGGAAGAACTGCCTGCCGTGGGTCATAAAACAGCCAGTGTTGTGGTATCCCAAGCCTTTGGCATTCCAGCTTTTCCTGTGGATACGCACATCCATAGGCTCATGTATCGTTGGGGGTTTAGCAATGGGAAAAACGTTGTTCAAACGGAAAAAGATGCCAAAAGACTGTTCCCAATAGAGGTTTGGAATAAACTGCATCTACAGATTATCTGGTACGGAAGGGAATATTCCCCTGCACGAGGCTGGGATTTGGAAAAGGACGTGATTACCAGTACCATTGGTAGAAAAACTGTCCTGACGGAATACCATAAAAGCAAAAAAGGCCGCTAATTGCGGCCCTTTTTGTGAAGTTTTTTAAGTAATTAATTCAAAGCAACTTCAAATTTGTGTTTTCTTCCGTCAACCACGTGGATTGACTTGGAATAGTTCAATAGGAAATCGATTTTTTCCCTTCTTGTCTTTACCGTTTTAACGGTTTCTTGTTCTTCAGAGTAAATGTTTTCCATATTCTAGCATAAATGTTACAATTAGATAACGGCGCTAGAATTGAAATATTGTCGTGTTCGATGGAATGCAGATTAATTCGTTAAAACGATATTATTGCGGTCCACTATTTTTCTGAGGTTGATCAATGCGTAACGCATTCTTCCCAAGGCGGTGTTGATACTGACGCCTGTATTTTCGGAAATCTCCTTGAAACTCATATCCTTATAGATACGCATCATTAAAACTTCCTTCTGATCTTCGGGCAATTCCTCGATCAATAGGGAAAGGTCGCTATCAATTTGATCTTTGATGATCTGTTTCTCCGCATTGAGCTTCTCATCCTTGATGACTGAAAAGATGTTGAAGTCGTCGCTCCCCTCAAACTTGGGCATTCTTTTGTTCTTCCTAAAATGATCTATGATCAGGTTGTGCGCAATTCGCATTACCCAGGGCAGAAATTTACCTTCCTCACTATAGGAACCCCTTTTAAGTGTTTTGATTACCTTAATGAAGGTATCCTGAAAAATATCTTCAGCAACATCCCGATCTAAAACTTTGGAATAAATAAAGCTGGAAATTCTTTGGTTATGCCTGTTGATTAGGGTCTCAAGGGATTTTTCGTCCCCGGCAATGTAATTCTTCACTAATATCGAGTCATCAATCTGTAGTTCCATACAAATTACTTTTTTGGTTATAATCGCCAACCATCCATTACCTACGAAGGGTTGCGAGTTATTAGCTTAATTTTAAAAAAGTAATTATTTCTGTATAGGCCTATCAGCGTTTTAATTACAAACCAAATATAGAAAAACAGTGTGCCCGTAAAAAAACAATGTTGTGATTTGGGCTTTTTCCGATGTTAACTCATGCAATATACGTATTAAGTGCCGTGTACCGTATCTTTGGGTCTCAAATTTTAACATATGACATCGGTCGACCACATAGATCCCAAGAAAAACATCATCATAAAAGGTGCCAAACTTCACAACCTCAAGAACATCGATGTCGTTATTCCCAGGAACAAGCTGGTTGTCATTACCGGCTTGTCCGGCTCCGGAAAGTCTAGTTTGGCTTTCGATACCCTTTATGCAGAGGGACAAAGACGTTATGTGGAGAGCCTTTCTTCCTATGCCCGGCAGTTTCTTGGAAAACTGGACAAGCCCAAAGTGGATTATATAAAAGGTATTGCACCGGCCATAGCCATTGAGCAAAAAGTAAACTCGACCAACCCACGGTCTACAGTGGGCACCACTACCGAAATCTATGATTACCTTAAACTACTATTTGCCCGGATTGGCAAGACCATCTCTCCTATTTCAGGCAAGGAAGTCAAAAAAAATACGGTCACGGATGTTATCGACCATATTAAATCCTTAAAGGAAGGTAGCAAACTTCTTCTGTTGGCCCCTATACATATTAAAGAAGATAGGGACCCAATTAAATCGTTGGAACTATTCTCCAAACAGGGATATGCGAGAATTAAACACAAGGGTGACGTAATCCGGATAGACCAAGCCCCCAAGGATATCGGTAGGAAGTTTGATTTGGTGGTGGACCGAATCATTATCAAGGACGATGAGGATTTTTACAATCGCTTGGGCAACGCTGTCGACAATGCCTATTTTGAGGGCAAGGGTCAATGTGGTATAGAGAATCTGGAAAATGGGGAAATCAAGACCTTCAGTAACCAGTTTGAGCTTGATGGGATGAAATTCCTGGAGCCTAACGTGCATCTGTTTAGCTTCAACAATCCCTATGGGGCCTGCCCCAAATGCGAGGGATATGGGGATGTGATCGGGATTGATGGGGATTTGGTTGTACCAAATACTTCGCTTTCCGTATACGAAAATGCTGTTTTTCCATGGCGTGGCGAGAGTATGTCGTGGTACCGGGACCAATTGGTCAACTCGGCCTATAAATTTGATTTTCCTATTCATAAACCCTGGTTTGAACTTACCGAAGCACAGCAACAATTGGTGTGGGACGGTAATGAACACTTTACAGGTCTGAATGGATTTTTCCAATTGTTGGAGGAAAAAAGCTATAAAATCCAAAATCGGGTGATGCTTTCCCGCTATAGAGGAAAGACCAAATGTACGGTATGCAAAGGAAAGCGATTACGCAAGGAAGCCAATTATGTGAAAGTTGGAGGTTATTCCATTTCGGACCTGATCGAACTACCCATAAAAAAATTGATTCCCTTTTTTGAGGAACTACAATTGTCTGGCAACGACCATAAAATAGCCAAACGGCTCTTAAAGGAAATCACTACCCGACTGGATTTCTTGAGCAAAGTAGGGCTGAGCTATCTCACCTTGAACCGGAAATCCAACACCTTATCGGGCGGGGAAAGCCAACGCATCAACTTGGCGACATCCCTAGGTAGTAGCTTGGTGGGTTCCATGTACATTTTGGATGAACCCAGCATTGGGCTGCACCCCAAAGACACCGAGAATCTGATTGAAGTATTGCAATCCCTTCGGGATTTGGGCAATACGGTAATTGTGGTGGAGCACGACGAAGATATCATGAAAGCTGCGGATGAAGTTATCGATATTGGGCCCGAAGCGGGAACCTTGGGGGGCGAAGTGGTGGCTACCGGAAATTTGGATAAAATTCTTCAGGCCAATTCCCTCACTGCAGATTATTTAAATGGAACCAAAGAAATCACAGTGCCCGCTGAACGTAGGAATTCCAAAAACTACATCCAAATTGTTGGGGCAAGAGAAAACAACCTAAAAAATATTGATGTTACTTTTCCGCTGAATATGCTTACTGTTGTCACTGGGGTTTCCGGGAGCGGTAAAAGTACCTTGGTAAAGAAAATCTTATATCCTTCTATATTGAAGGAAGTAGGGGGTTATGGCGAAAAAGCGGGTCAGTTTACCAAAATTGAAGGGAAATATGCCCATATCAAACATGTGGAATTTGTAGATCAAAACCCGATAGGACGTTCCTCCCGTTCCAATCCGGTCACTTATATCAAGGCCTATGATGATATCCGAAGTTTATTCGCTTCGCAAAAGCTGAGCAAACTTAGGGGTTACCAAGCCAAACATTTTTCTTTTAATGTGGATGGTGGACGCTGTGAAAAATGCAAGGGAGAAGGGGAAATCACGGTGGAAATGCAGTTTATGGCCGATGTACATTTGGAATGTGATGTATGTGGCGGCAAACGTTTTAAGAAGGAAATTCTTGAGGTAAAGTATGAAGGCAAGAGCATTGACGACATCCTGAATCTGACCATAGATGAGGCGATTGATCATTTTAAGGCATTCAACAAAGATAAAATTGTAAACAAGCTACAACCTTTGCAGGATGTGGGCTTGGGCTATGTGACCTTGGGGCAGTCCTCCTCTACCCTATCTGGTGGGGAAGCCCAACGTATTAAACTGGCCTCCTTTCTAGTGAAGGGGAACACCAAGGAAAAGGCATTGTTCATCTTCGATGAACCCACGACCGGACTTCATTTCCACGATATTAAGAAACTACTGAAATCCTTTGATGAGTTGATTGCCAAAGGGCATTCCGTTCTGGTGATTGAGCACAATATTGAGATGATCAAATGTGCGGACTATATTATAGACCTGGGACCCGAAGGTGGGGAAAATGGCGGCAACTTGGTCGCTGAAGGCACTCCAGAAGAATTGGTACAAAACAAAGAATCCATTACCGCTAAATACCTTGGAGAAAAAGTTTGATACAAGTACAAGATTCAAACAATAGTTCAAGTTCAAGTTCAAACTCAAGTTCAAGTTCAAGTTCAAAATCAACACCCTTAACCCTTTACCCAAATATCCAAGATTCAAAAGTTTTTGGTTCTAGATGTTGAATGTTAAATTTTGAATTCATCCATCATTCAGCATCAAAAATTCCCAATCAAAATTGCTCATTGTTAATTGTTTATTGTTCATTGTTTATTGTTCACTGACCTCTGACACCAAACACCCAACCTCCGGCTCGCGACCAAATCCATTCCTAAAATAACCCCATCCGTCAATTCAAAAGGGGCATTCATCAATTCAGGCACATATTAAGAAACCGGCCACCCTACTTTTAAGTTGCGGATCATTGTATCCCAGATCTTTTAGAAACACTTAAAATATGCTTATGAGAAAAATTACTTTTTTGATTATTGTTCTTACAGGTACCTATGTATTTTCAAAGGAAAATTACACTACCCTTGCAAACGAAGTGAAAGTTGTTGAATTTTTAGATGAAATACTTGATATGGTGAATTACAACGATTATGACTTTCAGGAACCAACCAAACTGATATATAAAAACTTAATTGCCACAGAAATGGTTTTTGTAACCAATACTAAAAATCTTGTGGCCATTGAGTTTCCAAAATTGAATCATGTAAAAGGGGATTTCTATATCGGTAACAATTCTGATTTGAATCAATTGAACTCCCCTTTGCTAGAATTTGTAGATGAAGAATTGTCCTTTCATCAAAATCCGAAGCTTGAAAAAATTAACTTTCATCAATTAAAAAGAACAGGACATCACCTGTATTTTCATCAAAACAATGATTTGACTTCAGTAAATGCTCCAATGCTGGAAGAAATTGTTGGACCACTATATTTTCATCAAAATTTGAACTTAAAAGTAATTCATCTCCCAGAGTTACTTATTATCAATGACTATCTATATGTCAATGGAAATAGAAGTTTGGAAACCTTGAACATTTGTAATCTCAAAAGAATTATTCAGACTAGTGATCAAGAACCTTACATTTATTTAGCGGACAACACAGATACAATTGATCAAAGTCCATTCTGCTTTTATTTAGATTCACCAGAAAATCTTCAGAATCAAGATGATGAATTACCTCATAACAATGAAGATGAATCAGAAGAAGTAAAAGATAACGATGGTGATAATCTGGGCGAAGAGGAAGATTCCGAAGATGATCCAACTATTGAAGATGAGCCAACCCGAGTTTCCCTCTATCCCAACCCTACAAAAGGAGTCTTTCGCATTGATTCTGAAATTGAGTTCTATAAAATAGAAATCTATGAGGCTACCGGAAATTTGGTTGCCACTTTTAGATCTCCCCAAGAAGAATATGATATCAGCCTCCTACCTTCAGGTCTGTATTACGTATTGGCCTATCATCCAGATGGCGTACACGCTACTGTCAAAAAATTAATGCTTCAATAGTAATTAATCATCAAAGTTTTAAAAGCCCCGATGCTCAAAGGGATCAACCAATAATTTTATTTCGCTAATTTCCAGCAAGTTAGAATAGGTCAATATTTTTTGGCACGCTGTTTGGTTCATGCTATACAGAATGTAAATAGTTGCATTCAGAATTTAAAACCCTATAGTATGAAAAAGTTAGTACTCATTATAGCAGCAGTGCTTTTGGGTGTTCCAAACATCCAAGCAGCCAAAGAGGATACGGCCTTTATCACAAACGCGTATCGTTACGGGAACTCATTCATCTTTGTAGAAAATGGGGTGACTTTTTCAGTTTACCCCGATGGCGAGTTCGATTTTTATATCGATAACCAAGTAAATGTGGGTATCGGTGCTCGATTTGGAAATGTGGGTGTGACCTTCAATTCCGGTTATAACTACAATCCTTTTGTTCAATATGACGATTACGGTGCTGTAATCCAAGTAGAAAACATCCCAATTTACTATGACTATTATGGTCGTGTATCGCAAATTGGAGGTGTTGACGTATGGTACAGAAACGGACGAGTTCGTCGTGTTGGTGGATTAAATGTCTTTTATAACGGTGGTGTTTTTAGCCATTACACAGGTTTTATCAATGTCTACAACAGACATTATGTCTATAGACCTTTCCACAGGTACTTTATCCGTCCTTCGGTAAGTTTCTGTAATGTTTACACCAGACCTTATAGAAGGTATTATAGACCAATTCGATACACCTATTATAGACCGTATAGGGATAATTTTAGAAGAAGTTATGCCCATAGAGGAAAGGTTTATAGATATGACGGTTACAGCGATAGAAATTATAGAAGAGGAAAAATCTATAGAAACGACAATAGGGTTACCCGACGTAACCATGTGAGAAGAAATGGAGCAGACTACGGTAGAAGTAACCAGTATGCAGGAAGAAGTGGCTATAGAAATAACGATTATAAAAAGGGAAATAATGTGCGCCGTTCCAGTCAAAGTGTGAAAAGAGGTACTGGTGTCAGCCGAACCGTTAGGGAAGGCAACTACAGAAATGGTAACAGCGTAAAGAGAAACAATAATGCCCGTAGTGTGACCCAAAGACAGGTGACCCGAAAGCCCAACAGTCGTACGGTAACCAAAAGGGAAGTGACCACTACGCCAAGAAGTAGAACAGTAACCCGTAGCAGCAGTACAACCTACAGGAAACCCCAGACCAGGAATAATAACAGGTCGGTAACCAGTAGGAACAATGTTCAAAAGAGAACGGTTACACGTAGCACTAATAATAGCTATAGAAAACCTCAGGCTAGAAAAAGTACTAGCAGGTCGGTGACAAGCAGAAGCAGTGCTCCCAAAAGAACAGTTTCCAGAAGCACAAAAACAACCGTTAAAAGGAGCTCAGGAAACACAAATAGTAGAAGAAGCAGCAACTCTGGTTCTAGAACAAGAAGAGCCAGAACGCAATAAGATAGTTTTTAGGTTGGTTAGTTGTTTACCCCGTGGTTGGATTTATCCGCTACGGGGTTCTTTTTATTACCGTTCTACCCTTTTCTTCAACCATTTGGACAAAACCCCTGAAACATCTTCAGAGATTTCAAAGCGGTAAAGAATCCCCAGATACATGGCAACAACCAGTATGGACTTTAAGCCAATATTCAACAAAGGATGGAAGGGAAACTGAAGCATGGCAAACAAAGCTGCTATCAACAACAGCGTTGCAAATACTTTGAAGGTCGCATTTGTAACCGGTAGCATTCCAAATTTGAGTTTCACAAAAATGAGTTTGGATAAATTATAAAGCAGTATGGAAATAAAACTCGCTACCGCAGCTCCTTCAATCCCATATATTGGAATCAACCATAAATTAAGAAGGATAGTGAGCACGGCAACACAGATGCCAAGTGCCAATACCCATTTATAGTATTTTGAATACCACAAGATGGCATTGATATTACCCAACATGGAATCAAATACCTTGGCCAGTCCAATAAGGAAAATTATGTAAAACCCATCTCGATATGCTTCCGGAATCAGTATATGAAGGTCATCCAGGTTGAGTATGATGAGTACAAACAACAGTCCAGAGGCAATAAAGGACGTGAGCGAGGTCTTCTTATAAAGGTTTTCCAACTCAAATGAATTACCCGCATTCAAATAGTTTGCGGTCATCGGATAGGTAATCTGGTGCATGGCCCGGGTAGGTACTATAATGCTGGTCGCAATGTAGATGGCCACTCCATAATAAGCCACGTTGTCCAGTGACTTAAACTGATTGATCATCACCTTGTCAATCTCTAAAAGAATTAGCGCAACGGAACCTCCGAGTACCATCAATAACCCATAACCCACAATTTGCTTGGAATCTTTCGGAAAAGTAAAGTTGAGAACAGGTCGATGCACGGCATAGGCATATAGCTTCATCAAGATTGTTCTTAGGAGATAAACGCCTACCAAAGCCTGGAAAAAAAACTCCAGTGAGATTACTTCGTAATACAAGAGCAACAACAGCACACTCACACACACCCTGGCAAATACTTCCTTTAAAAAATTCCCAAAGACCGACTTTAGATGTACCTTGGCCCAAGCATAAAACACCTCAAAGTATGCCAAGGACAACCCTACCAAAAACAAATACCACAAATAGTCTTTTACCAATGCATTTTGTACGGAAAGGAATTCTCCAATTGGCTCGTAAAACAGCCAAAGAAGAATGGTCAGCGGCACTATGACCAATAAGGGAATCAGCAGAATCAACGTCAAAAAGCCATGCTTCTCCTCTTCTTGCTGGGCGCTGTAATATTTGACAAGGGAATTGTGTGCCCCCGAAGACATCATGGGCATAAGAATGGCGCCCGTTGCCAAGATAAAAGTGACCAATCCGTAATAAGTGGGTTCCAGAATGTTGGTGTAGAGGAACAAGGTATTTATGGCACCGAATCCAAACCCTATAAAGGTTACAATGGTGTTTTGTGCCGTCTGTTTTAAAACAATTCCCATCAAATGAAATTTACCAGCTCCTTGGTCAGTTCCTTACGGTGATATTTTTCCAGTCCCTCAGCGTTGGAGGTCAATGCCCCTTGCTGATATTTTCCGAACCAATCCAAAAGTACATCTTTTAGTTCAGCGGCATTTTTATGAACGACGAAAGCCCCCGATTTCATTTCCAAAACGATATTTCCTGCTTCCCAATCCCTTGGACCCAAAGCTAAAATGGGTCGACCTGCATTCAAATATTCAAATAGTTTTCCAGGGATAATACCTTTGGTTTCTTCGGCATCAATCTCCAACATCAATAATACTTGGGATTTTTGCTGTACATCAACCACTTGATCGTGGGGTAGATAACCTAGTTTGGTGGTAAAAGTTTCTAGCCCAAACTGGCTCAAGGATTCCCAAACCTCTTCACCCACTACTCCAGCCAATTGGATTCTTAATTGTTTTGCAAATTTGGGGTTTTCGGCAACCAATTCCTGCAGTACCTGCCAAAGTACCACCGGATTTCTACCTGTTAGTAGCGAACCCAAATGCGAAATGGTGAACTTGTTATCCAATTCCTTTGGGCTTAACGATTCATCAAATCCGTTTGTGATCACCTTGATGGGGCGGTCGGTTAGAGCCTCAAACTCCAAACGGGTGGCTTTACTGGTCACCACAATTTTATCTGCCGTGTTCAACACCTGTTTTTCCAGGGCCATATGTTTTTGTTGGGAGCGCTTGGACAATCGAAGCTTTTTGTGATATCCAATAGTCGTCCAGGGGTCCCTGAAATCGGCAATCCATTGTAGGTCGATTTCTTTCTTTAAACCCTGCCCAATCAAATGCAGACTGTGAGGGGGTCCTGTGGTAATAACCGTTTCTATGCCTTCTTTTTGAACAAAACTGGACAAAAATTCTATGGAAGGTTTCACCCATAAAACCCTCGCATCGGGAATAAACCAATTGCCCCGCACCCATAACAAGGTTTTCTCCACCAAGGATGGCTTTTTCTCTTTAATGATCCCCGAACTTATAGTTTTGGTCTTCTTTTTGGACAATAGGGATGCCCAAGCGTAAGGTTCTTTGATGGGATACCTTAAAATTTGTACACCTTTGGGAACCTCTCCGACCAGATTTTCATCCCTAAGGGGATAATGCGGATTTTCTGGGATGTAGACTACAGGCTCTACCCCAAAATCACCAAAATATTTTACAAACTTCAGCCATCGCTGTACTCCTGGCCCACCTGCAGGTGGCCAATAATACGCTATGACCAAAACCTTTCGCATCAGTCTTTCTTGGATTTTTTGGGTCGAAGTGAGAATCCAATCCCTCCAATAATGATCAAGCCCAAAAGAATATTGCTGAATAGGGCAATCTGGCTTCCGGTCTGCACCACTTCAGGCTCAAACTTGAATTCGATGGTATGCTCTCCGGCCGGCACCTTCATTCCTCTTAGGGCGTAGTTGACCTTGTAATGAGGTTCTGGTTTTCCGTCAATAAAGGAATTCCATCCTTTGGGATAATGCATTTCCGAGAAAACGGCAAAGCCGTCATGAATATTGGAACTTTCGTATTTGACGTAATCTGGACGATGGTCCACAAGCGAAATAGACGCCAAGGAATCCCGTTCAAAAGTCAGCTTGGTCACTGTTGGATTTTGGGCAGTATTGACGACACCCTCCGTCTTGGAATCAATACCTGCAAGCGCCTGAATCTCCCTATTGGCAGAATCCACGGTGTTCAGTCTTTCAACAAACCAGGCATTTCCATTGGCGTTATCATTGATGGCCGGAAAACTGTTGCCTTCTTCATCTTGTTGGATGATATATTTAACATTCAGCATGTTGAGCACCTCTAGATTGTTTTTATACAGATGGTGTTCGAATAAGTCTTGAAGCTGCCTGGGTTTGGCGGCATGGTATCCTCCAATAGACTTGTGAAAATACGAGGTCCGCGCACCGTTCAACCCCTCCTGCGGGTCAAATACCCTATAAATAGAATCATCCTGCTGGATCATCTGATCAATCTGGCTTGCCTGAAACGGTGTGTTCACCTGACGTTGTCTTACAAAATCTTCTTCATTCACATACCTCAGGTCCACCCCTACCAAATCAAACAAAATCAATGCCCCCAAAATCAAGGACATCGCATTTTTACCAAGTTTATCTTTGATAAAGAACCACAATACGGTAGCTGCAAGCAATACATAAACCAGGGAACGAATGGTGTCGTTGATGTAGACCGCTTTGCGATCGCTTCGCAGAATATCCAATAAAGGATCACCAAAAAACTGACGATAGGTATCATCATTAGCGCCCTCAAAAGAAAGAAACCCAGTGAGCACAAAAATAGAAACCGCTAATCCCACAGTTATCAGCGTACTAAGTTTAAGGGCCCTGAGTTTTTGTTTTGCCGTGTGATTGGATTTAAAAAGTGCCATTACTCCCAATATGCCCAAAACCGGAACACAGAGCTCCAATACCACTTGGATGCTGGACACCGCCCTAAACTTGTTATATAAAGGGAAATAGTCGATCATGAAATTGGTCAAGGCAGGGAAATTCTTGCCCCAGGATAACAAAAGGGACAAAATGGCTCCGGCAAGTAACCAGTATTTCTTTTTCTTGGAAGCCAAGAACAGCCCCAATACAAAAAGAAACAGTACCACCGCGCCAACATAGGCCGGGGCTGCAGGTCCTGAGGCAGGATGTGGCCCCCAGTACAAATAAAGCCCGGAAACCTCCAGTGCCCTACTTGGAGAAAGTCCCTGTCCGGTCAAATATTCATACACCTTTGAATTGGCACCGAGGTCCTCCTTTCCAGAACCCCCGAACATTCTTGGAACAAATAGGTCCAGCGATTCGGTAATGCCATAACTGTAATAGGTAATATAATCCCTGTCCAGCCCGGTGGTCACCTCTTTAGCACTCCCGTCCGGGTTAATGGTCAGTTCGGATTTTCCCCTGGTACTCCAATCGGCATATTCCTTGGTGGCCAACAAACTTGTCGTGTTTGTAGCGATGGACAGCAGCACTGCGCCCACCAATATTCCAACGGATACAAAGAAATGTTTCAGTTTTTTGTCCTTGATCGCATAGATCAATTGAACCAAGCCCAAAATCAAGACCAAAAGCATAAAATAGTAGGTCATTTGATAGTGGTTGGCATTTATCTCCAAGGCCATGGCCAAGGCCGTTAAAATAAAACCGAGCAAATATTTTTTACGAAACACGAGTACTATTCCCCCTAAAACCATGGGAATATATCCTAAGGCATGGGCTTTCGCATTATGTCCCACCCCAAGAATAATTATCAAATAGGTAGAAAAGCCGAAGGCCAGCGCTCCCAAAATAGCCAATCTGTATTCCACTTTTAAACAAAGCATCAAAATGTAAAATCCGAGAAGATAGAGGAAAAGATAATCGGCCGGTCGTGGTAAAAACCGTATCAGCCTATCCAATTTTTTGATATAATCGTGTGGATAATTTGCACCCAACTGATAGGTGGGCATGCCGCCAAAAGCGCTATTGGTCCAATAGGATTCCACTCCGGTCACCTCCTTGTAATCGTTTCGCTCCTTGGCCATTCCACTATACTGTGCAATGTCTGACTGGAAAATGGCCTTTCCTTGCAATACTGGATAGAAATAAACCAAAGAGGCCAGTATAAAGAAACCTATGACACAAAGATGGGTACTTAGTGCTTTGACAGAAAGATTCATGGAATGATTTTGAAAAGACAAATATTAGTCAATTTCTTCAAAATCTATGTATTCTCCAACTTTTTTTGAGGGATTGGATTTTGGGTTGGGTTTCTTTAAAATGGATGTTTCCCCTTCCTTTTCCTTTGGGTCACTAAAATCTTGATAGGTACCAAATTGTTGCCCAAAACGCTCCTCGGTTTTCCGAATTGCATAGTTGAACAATCTGGGGGCGAGCCATCTTAGCAGTAATTTGATAGCATAGTATACTAATACAACCAGTAAAATCGTTTGTAATAAAACCATATAACAATCGCTATTGGATCAAAATTACATTGTAAGTATCGTAAACGCACTTAAAGTTTCATAAAATAGTATTAAAATCGGTTATATGGATTCCCTCTCTTTTAAAAAGACCCTTTTTCTTTTTTGTTTGATTCCTGTTTTTGCATCAGCCCAATACACGGATGTGATTAACTCCAATAGGCCCGGGCGCGCAGTAAGTGCTTTTGCTGTGGGAAGAAATGTGGTACAATTGGAAATGGGACTTTTATACGAGCAACAGGACGATGCCTCGTTAAATTCCGATTCCAATATTTTTGGAAGTGATATTGCCCTTAGATACGGATTACTTTTTGAAACTTTGGAATTGGTTTACGAAGGATCCTTTATCTCGCAGAACATCACTTTCGTGGATTTGGGAACATCGGAGAGGCGTACCGATTTTTCTCGAAATCGATTAGGGCTGAAGTTTTTGGTTTTCGATCCCTTCAAGGATCCTGAAAAAAACAAGCCCAACCTATACAGTTGGAGGGCCAACAACGTCTTCCAGTTAAAAAATCTGATTCCTGCCGTTTCTGTCTATGCTGGAGCCACTTTTACTTTGGGCGAAAATCCATTTTATCCTGGTGACGGAACGGTCACACCCAGAGTTGGGGTTGCCACACAGAGTAGGCTTTCCCCAAGGTTTGTCTTGATTTCGAACGTGGCTTACGATCGGATAGGGACGGACTTCCCCCAATGGAGCTATGCCATGTCCGTTACACATTCGTTCCGGGACCCCAAATGGAGTGTTTTCCTGGAAGGGCAAGGATTTAGTGGGGACCGCTATTCCGATATCCTACTAAGGACTGGGGTGGCCTATTTGATCAGTCCGAACTTTCAGGCCGATTTTCACCTAGGTTCAGGGTTCAAAAACGACCCTTCCAGAATCTTTACGGTTCTTGGCTTTTCCTACCGTCTGGATTTCCATAAAGACAAATTGGTTCCCATAAGCAGCCAAAAAAGCGGACAGAATGGGAAAATCAAAAAAAGTACGGCAAAGAAAAGTCGGAAAAAGAAAAAACGAAAGAAAGACAAACTTGACTTCTAAGTTTTAAGGATATCATTTTTCTTCTGCAAGATTATTCCTATTATTGACCTATGAAACTACTATGTTATGGTCAAGGTAAAACAAGTACAATCCAGGGCTGATCTAAAGAAGTTTGTAAAATTCCCATTTACACTTTATAAAGACTCCCCATATTGGGTCCCTCCTATCATCAAAGATGAAATGGAGACCTTTAATTCGGATAAAAATCCGGTTTTCCACAATGCACAAGCTTCTTATTTTCTCGCGTATAAGGATGGTGAGTTGGTTGGGAGGGTGGCCGCCATTGTCAACTGGCTGGAAGTAAAGGAGCAAAAACTCTGGAAAATGCGCTTTGGATGGTTCGATTTTGTGGATGATCTAGAGGTGTCATCGGCTTTGCTAGAAAAAGTAGCGGAAATAGGGCATCAGCATAAGCTGGATTATATGGAAGGCCCCGTGGGTTTTTCCAATTTGGATAAGGTTGGGGTTCTCATCGACGGTTTTGACCATATTGGGACCATGATCACCTGGTACAACCATCCCTATTATCAGAAACATTACGAAAAACACGGGTTTGTCAAAGAAAAGGAGTATCTAGAGAACAAGTTCCTATTTGCAAACGCCGACCCGAAAATATTTGAAAAGGCGAATCTGCTCATAAAAAAAAGGTACGGGCTGCAAGAGCTCAACTTTACAAGCAGTAAGGAAATAATGCCCTGGGTAGATAAAATGTTCGACCTATTCAACAACAGCTATTCCAGTCTGGCTTCCTTCGTAAAAATTACCGATGTGCAGAAGGAATACTTTAAAAAGAAGTATATCAGTTTCATAAATCCTGAATACATCAAGTTTATTGTGGATTCCGATGACCAGTTGATTGCTTTTGCCATTGTGATGCCTTCTTTTTCACAAGCACTGCAAAAGGCAAACGGGAAACTGCTACCAACAGGCGTTTTTCATTTATTGAAGGCTAAAAAGCATAGCAAGGATGTGATTTTCTATTTAATTGGTATCCGTCCTGATTTCCAGAACAAGGGAGTAACGGCCATTATATTTAATGAATATTACAAAACCTTTAAAAAGCGCGGGGTGGTCAACTGTATCCGAACACCCGAGCTCGAAGAAAATGTTGCCATTCGTCAAATGTGGAAGCATTTCGACCCGGTGACACACAAACGTAGGAGAACCTATAGGAAGTCTCTCAAATAAGAGGACACCACATCATCCCTTATGTCAGTCAGGTTTCTTTTATTTACGATCCTCCTTTTGGCACCTACCATGGGCCTTTTCGGACAATTGCGACAGGAACCTGCTGTGTTGCCAACGGAATCCGGTGATATCCAGGGAAGTTTGCTGATTCCGCAAGGCATTGAAAATCCCGAAGTTGTTTTAATCATTGCGGGCTCTGGCCCTACGGATAGAAATGGGAATTTCCCCAACGGAGTGAACAATTCCCTCAAACTATTGGCGGAAGGTCTCTATCAAAATAAGATAGCCACCCTGCGTTATGACAAAAGGGGAATCGGTGAAAGTACCACGGCAGGAATGGCCGAATCCGAATTGCGATTTGAGCACTATGTAAACGATGCGGTTGCTTGGGCCAAATGGCTCCAAAAAGATGGCAGATTCGGTAAGTTGACCATTTTGGGCCATAGCGAAGGTTCCTTAATTGGCATGATAGCTTCCAAAGAAGTCAATGCCAATCGATTTGTTTCCGTAGCCGGCCCCGGCATTCCAGCCGGAGAATTAATTCGCACACAGCTTAAAGAGCAACCTCCTGCAATTCTTGAAATGGCAAATCCTATTTTGGATTCACTGGAAAACGGCAAATCCGTGCAAGAAGTTCCTCAGATGCTGTCCATGTTGTTCCGATCCAGCGTGCAACCCTATATGATTTCTTGGTTCCGATATAACCCTCAAAATGAAATTGCAAAACTGAACTGCCCAGTGCTTATTGTACAAGGAACAACGGATATGCAGGTGAGCGAAACCGATGCCGAAAAACTCCACGAGGCATTTCCCAATGCCCAAAAGGTCTTGATTCAAGAAATGAACCATGTCCTAAAACCCGCGAGTTCCAACAAAATGCAAAACCTCATGACCTACAGCAATCCGGATTTGCCCCTTGCAGATGGACTGTTGGAAGTACTAACGGATTTTATCCAAGATTGAAGCTGTTTGCGCTGAATAGTGCAATATTCATATCTTTACGATACACCTAACAATCCTATACACGATGAGATTAAGCTCCGATCAGAAGAAAGAAGCCCATGACATGATGGAACTTTGGGAAGACAATTTATTGGAACGTTATCCTGAAAATGGTAAAAAGTCCAAAGAAGAGTTTCGAAACTACGACAATCCTGCAAGGGATACCGTCCGGGAATTCTACAGACAGAATCACAAACACCAGACTTACGATTTTGTGCTTCAAAAAGAAAAGGAGTTTCTGAAATTGGATAGAAAAGCTATGGGCCTATGGGATGCCGTGGAGTTTTTGAACACCTTGGTTGATGATTCCGATCCGGATATCGATTTAGACCAAACCCAACACTTGCTCCAAACTTCTGAGGCCATAAGGGCCGATGGACATCCAGATTGGTTTGTATTGACCGGTTTTCTTCACGACCTGGGCAAGGTGCTCTGCCTGTTTGGAGAGCCACAATGGGCGGTAGTAGGTGATACCTATCCTGTTGGTTGCCAATTTTCGGACAAAATTGTCTATCCAGAATTCTTTGAGGCCAATTCAGATAGCACCGACGAAAGATTTAACACCAAACTTGGGGTGTATACCGAGAATTGTGGGCTTCGGAATGTACACATGTCCTGGGGACACGACGAGTACCTGTACCACGTGATGAAAGACCATCTACCCGAAGAAGGATTGTACATTATTCGTTATCACAGTTTTTACGCCCAGCATAGGGAACGTGCCTATGATCATTTAATGGACAAACACGACCATAAAATGTTTGAATGGGTAAATAAGTTCAATCCATACGATTTATACACCAAGGCTCCCAAAAGACCGAATGTAATAGAGTTGAAACCCTACTACGAAGATCTAGCAGCTAAATATTTACCAGATACTATCCGGTTTTAGTAGATGGTACAGTTTATAAGTTTCTTTGTCTTTACCGCATTCGTTGCGTTGTATTCCAGTTGGAAATTAAGGAATGATCGATTATCCACCCAAGATGGTTATTTTCTTGGTGGACGTAGCTTAACAGGTATTGTTATTGCGGGTTCACTGCTGCTTACCAATATTTCTACCGAGCATTTGGTGGGCATGAATGGGGATGCCTATAAACATGGGGCAATCATTGTGGCTTGGGAAGTCACCTCGGCCCTAGCGCTAATAGCAGCGGCCCTCTATTTTGCTCCCCGATATCTAAAAATGGGACTGACCACCATCCCAGAATTCCTGGAAAAACGTTTTGATGGCCTTACAAGGACCATAATTGCTTTTTTACTCATAGTTTCCTTTGTTTCCACCTTGCTACCCATTGTGCTCTACTCAGGAGCGGTAAGTATTGAGCAGATATTTGATATTTCAACCTTGTTGGGCATCGAACAAAATACCGGACTTTGGCTTACTGTGGTCGTAGTAGGGAGCGTTGGCGCAATCTATGCCATTTTTGGTGGTCTTAAAATGGTGGTATATACAGATACCATCAATGGATTTGGGCTATTGTTGGCCGGAATATCCATACCCGTGTTGGCATTATGGCAAATTGGGGATGGGCATATCCTTGATGGGCTCCAAACGGTTTACGACAAGGTACCGGAAAAATTTAATGTGATCAGTGATGAAAACTCCGTTGGACCCGGCGCAAGGGATGCCATTATGCCATTTGGGGTTTTATTCACCGGCTTGATCATCAACCAACTTTATTTTTGGACCATGCACCAGTCCATCATCCAAAGGGCGTTGGGTGCCGTAAGCTTAAAAGAGGCCCAAAAAGGACTGCTATATACTGGCTTACTAAAGATTTTGATTCCGATCATTATCGTATTACCGGGAATCATTGCATACTATTATTTTAACGAGGACTTTTTTGATAAAAAAGAATTGGTCTATCCCAGTCTGGTAAAGAAAGTGTTGCCTTTTTGGATGACCGGTTTTTTCGTAGCCGTTTTGATGGGTGCCATCCTAAGTACCTTCAACAGTGCCCTAAATAGCGCGGCCACAATTTTTAGTTTGGGCATCTACAAAAGGTATATAAACAAAAAAGCTGGTGAAAAGCTTTTGGTCAGGATTGGTAAATCTACCTCTGCGCTATTGGCATTTTTTGCCATCGGTATTGCGCCATTTGTGGCCCATGCACCGCGTGGGCTTTATCAGTTGCTACAGCAATTAAATGGTATTTTCTTTATTCCAATGGCCACGGTAATACTAGCAGGATTTTTCTTGCCAAGGGTTTCTGCCATTGGCGCCAAAGCCGGGCTGTTTTTTGGCTTGGCCTTTTACATCATCACCAACTTTGTTCTCCAAGTAGACCTACATTATGTACACCTTTGGGGAATCGAATTTGTACTCAACATTGCAGTAATGCTGCTCGTTTCTTCCATGTACCCAAGAACCAACGATTTCCGTATTACCGATGTCGGTGCCGTGGATTTGAAGCAATGGAAATATGCCAAAACCTTCAGTATAATTTTGGTATTGCTAACCCTAGGGGTCTATATTGCCCTTGGAAATGTTGGATAGTGTCCTAATCCAAAAAGGATCAAGCCCTCTTACTCTCCCATTGCGGCTGCAACAGCTGCAGATAACCTCTTGTAGGTACCATTCTGTAGACGCTCCCTGATTCCTGAAAAAGCATCCAAGGTTTCCTTAATGTCTTCTAAGGTATGGGTTGCCGTTGGAATCAATCGCAACAGAATCAACCCTTTGGGTATCACAGGATATACAACGATGGAACAGAAGATTCCATAGTTCTCCCTAAGGTCTTTTACCAAGGCCATGGCTTCGGGGATACTTCCATTAAGATAAACCGGGGTTACACAGCTTGAAGTGGTTCCGATATCAAATCCGCGTTCTTTAAGTCCGTTTTGAAGTGCATTTACGTTCTCCCATAGTTTGGCCTTCAGTTCCGGTCTGGTTCGAAGCATGTCCAAACGTTTTAAGGCGCCTTTCACATATACCATGGGAAGTGATTTGGCAAACATCTGTGAACGCAAATTGTATTTTAGATATTCTATAATTTCCTTATCGGCGGCGACAAAGGCTCCAATACCGGCCATAGATTTGGCAAAGGTGGCCAAATATACATCAATCTCATCCTGAACTCCTTGCTCCTCTCCTGCTCCAGCACCTGTTTTTCCAAGTGTTCCAAAGCCGTGGGCGTCGTCCACCAACAGTCGGAACTTAAATTTTTTCTTAAGCGCAACTATTTCCTTCAAGATTCCTTGCTCACCCCGCATTCCAAAAACCCCTTCGGAAATTACCAAAATACCTCCTCCGGTTTCGGATGCTAATTTGGTGGCACGCTCCAAGTTTTTCTCCAGACTTCCTGCATCATTGTGCTTAAAGGTGAAGCGTTTGCCCATATGCAAGCGCACACCATCTATAATACAGGCGTGACAATCCACATCGTAAACGATGATATCATCCTTGGCGACCAAAGCGTCTATAACGGACATAAACCCTTGGTAACCAAAATTTAAAAGATAAGATGCTTCTTTATTCACAAAGGCGGCCAATTCCTGCTCCAACTGCTCATGGTAATCGGTATGCCCACTCATCATACGTGCACCCATGGGATACGCAGATCCGTGTTCATAAGCCGCGTCACCGTCCACCTTTCTAATCTCAGGTAGGTTCGCTAACCCCAAATAATCATTGATACTCCAAGTAATCACATCTTTTCCTTGGAACTTCATCCTGTTGGAGATGGGTCCTTCCAATTTAGGGAATACAAAATACCCTTCCGCCTGCGATGCCCATTTTCCCAACGGCCCTTTATTCTCAATGATCCTGTCAAATAAATCTCTCATCTACCTTAAAATTATTTCAACTGCAAAAATATATATTTTTGGCAAGCCTTCACAATGAATTGGGCACATAAAAAAACGGCAATGTAAACCATTGCCGTTCAGTTCTTTATAAATAAGTTGGTCTTACTTGATGTACTCCACTTTTTCAGGTGTCTCTGCGTTCTGAATGTCGAAAAAACCTTGGTTCTCCATCCATTCGTTGCTGTACACCTTACTCATATATCGTGAGCCATGGTCAGGGAAAATAACCACCACGTTGCTATTTTCGGAAAATTCCCCTTCGGTGTTCAATTGATACAAGGCCTGCATGGCAGCACCACTGGTGTATCCCACGAACATTCCTTCTGAATGAGCAATTTTTCTCGCCATATGGGCGCTTTCTCCATCGGTAACCTTAATATATCGGTCTATACAGTTGAAATCCGTAGCAGCAGGGATAAGATTTTTTCCCAAACCTTCAATTCGATAAGGATATACCTCATTATGGTCGAACTCGCCGGTTTCATGGAATTTTTTCAGAACTGAACCGTATGCATCCACACCTAGGACTCTAATGTCCGGGTTTTGCTCCTTTAAATATCTTGAAATCCCGGAAATGGTTCCTCCTGTTCCGCTGCAGGCCACTAAATGCGTAATGGCCCCATTGGTTTGGTTCCAGATTTCAGGTCCTGTAGTATTATAATGGGCTTCTATATTCAGTTCATTAAAGTACTGATTGATGTAGATGGAATTCTTGGTCTCGCTGTGCAAGCGTTTGGCCACCTCGTAATAAGACCTTGGATCGTCAGCACTAACGTGTGCAGGGCATACATATACTTTCGCCCCCATAGACCTAAGCATGTCTATCTTATCCGGCGAAGATTTGGAACTCACGGCCAAAACACATTTGTAGCCTTTAACGATGCTCACCATGGCCAAACTGAATCCGGTATTGCCCGATGTAGTTTCAATAATCGTGCTTCCTGGTTTCAGAATTCCCTTTCGTTCCGCTTCGTTAATGATATAAGCCGCAATCCTATCCTTAGAAGAATGGCCAGGATTAAACGCCTCTACCTTGGCATAGAAGTTTCCGGTAAGGGGTTCTGCAATTTTGTTTAGCTTAACAAGGGGGGTATTTCCAATTAAATCAAGAATACTGCTACTAGCACTTATCTGTTTTTTCATAACTGGGATTAGGTAAGGGGCAAACGTTGGCAAGCCAACAATTTATCCGCGACAAAAATAGTATTTTTTATTTTAAGCTGTGTTATATGGCACTAAATCTATGTTCGGGTTAATCCCGGGGCATACTTTTATTGTATTTCTCCTTTGTCTCCGTAATTGGAGGTAAACTGTGATTTATTTTCTTCGATTTAGAAAGCACCGGGCGTATCACAAAACTATACCCATATGCTTTGGATGGCAGTCTGAATTCCTCATGAGGTCTGGCGTTCAGGGTCCAACTGTCGTCTCCCCCAACTCCCATTTGCCTATAATCTAAATTTAGGGTGATAATGTCCCTTTCTGGCAACTCAACAATATGTCCCCGTGGATCGGAAAGATCCTCCATAGTATAGGGCCAAGCACTTAAACTTAGGGGTTCATTTCCCAAAATTTCTATCCCCCTACCGGAATTATCGGCAAAGGAAGCCCAATTTACTCCTGTATAATTGTTGCTCTCCTGTGGTCTTACATAGTGGAAAAAGTCTTTTTTTACTGATTTTTGATACAATCCATAAGAAGTAGAGGTGTTTCTGTCCACATAATTTTCATGGGGGCCACGGCCAAGCCATTGCATGTTGTCAAAATCCTCGTCCAAAAGAACCTGCACCCCAAATCTGGGTAGATTGGGGAGTTCCCCGGTGGGAATAAACTGGCTATCTACCGCGATTTCCCCGTTTCCGAACACTGTATGCGTCATAATAACTCTTGAAGAACCTTCTGTACCTTCCATCTCTGGAAGCTCAAATACAGATTCCACCACAATACTCTTTTCATCCTCATGGACAATTCCAAAGCTGGTAAGCTTACTGTTTTTAACAGCTCCCTTCCAATACCCTTGGCGTTTTGGCATCCGTGATCCTACATCATTATCCGTGGGAGGCCTCCAAAAATTGGGCGTCAACGGGCCTTTCAACATTTCCTTGCCCCTAAGGCTAACAGATGTCAGGTTCCCGGTACCCTTGTCGAACTTAACCACAGCGGTCTTGGTGGTCACTTTAATCCCTTCACTGGTCTCCTCGGTTACCAAATCCTGGATATTTTTTATTTTTTCCTCTTGTGCAACCTCATAAAAAGGTAGCTCAAACTGTTCCCAAGAAGTCTCGTGCCCCGCTTTTGCCCAATTAAAATCGTTATTCGTGCGCAAGCTGAGGGTAATGTAGTACCCAACCCCTGGTTTTACCTTAGGTTGTTTAAAATTGATTTGAACAACCCCCTTTTCTTGCGGTTTGATATCAGGGACTTGAAATGTACCTTCTTGAACGGTTTCACCGTCAGCCTCCAATTTCCAATAGCCATTGTACTGGGACAGCGAGGAGAAATGGTGTCCGTTGGTAAGCTGAAATACCCCGTTTTCGAGGTCTTCACCAATAATCTCAACGGGTTGCTGCACTTTTTTGGCCTCCCATGTCGCTGGTTTTGGGGTTTGGTCCGGGCTAATTACGCCATTGTTGTTGAAATTTCCACTATGGATGGGTTCCCCATAATCCCCACCGTAGGCCCACATTTCCTTACCATTTTCCATTTTTTTGACAATCGCCCCATCGGTCCAATCCCATATGAAAGCCCCGATAAACCTCTTATTCGCCTTAATGGCGTCCCAGAACTCCGTAAAATTACCCAGTGAATTTCCCATGGCATGGGCATATTCACAATAGATTACTGCACGGTTATCGTTGGGCGTATTGGCCAAATCTATCATATACTCCACCGGATTGTACATGCGGCTTCTTACATCCACATAGGGTGGATCCGTAAGTCCGCTGTCCCAACTTCGATATTGGGCTCCCTCATAATGAATAAACCGTGTTGGGTCGTAATCTTTTATCCATCCCGACATTGCCGAATGGTTGGGTCCCATTCCACTCTCATTTCCTAAAGACCAAAAAACAATGGAGGGGTGGTTTTTGTCCCGTTCCACCATGCGAATAGCACGATCTACATGTGCATGGGCCCAGTCAGGATTGTTGGTCAAGATTCCGGTGATACCATGGGTTTCCAAATTGGTTTCATCAATGACGTACAATCCGTATTCGTCACATAGTTCGTACCAAAACGGATTGTTGGGATAATGGGAGGTCCGAACTGCGTTAAAATTGAATTGTTTCATCAGCAAGGCATCTTTTCTCATGATTTCCTCGGAAACCACCTTCCCGGTATGTTGGCTGTGATCATGCCTATTTACTCCATACAACAAAACGGGTTGTCCGTTCACAAAAAATTCCCCATCCCTTATTTCGATGGCCCTGAATCCTACTTTGGTACTCCGGGTTTCCACAATTTCCCCTTGGGCATCCCTTAAATATAAGACCAAGGTGTACAAATTGGGATGTTCCGCTGACCATTTCAACGGATTCTCCACCGAAGCATTCAAAAAAGCAAAATCTTTGGTGGCCCGTTGTGGATACCATTCCCTTAAAAGTTCGGTAACCGGTCTACCAACCGCTTGGTCAAATACCGGGCTTGAATTTGCATCAAACAATTGCATGGACAATTCCCAACCGGATACATCGGCACCTTTTTCCACCTCAAGTTTGGGTCGAACACTTAATGTTCCATTTTTATAGGTCTCATCTAAAGATGCCCGAACGAAAAAATCGTAGATGTGTGACTTTGGCAATGCCTCGAGATAAACATCTCGATGGATACCACTGAGGCGCCAATGATCTTGGTCCTCCAAATAAGATCCATCGCTCCATCTAAATACCTGGGCCGCCAAAACATTTTCACCTTCTTGCAAATATTCCGTGATGTCAAATTCGGCCGGTAGCCTACTCCCCTGACTATATCCAACCTTTTGTCCATTGATCCACAGATAAAATGCAGATGTAACCCCACCAAAATGAATGATCACCTTACTATCCCCCCAATTGGCAGGTATTGAAAAATTGGTTCTATAAAAGCCAACAGGGCTATCATCCTTTGGAACATTTGGAGGATCAACAGGTACAAAGGGATAGGTGACATTGGTATAAATAGCTTGTCCGTAGCCATGCAACTCCCAATTGGCTGGAACTGGAATACCATCCCAACCAGACACATCAAATTCAGGTTGATGGAATCCATTAAAGGTGGCACCCGCATCCACTGTTGGTGTAAAATTAAATTTCCATGTTCCGTTAAGGCTTTGATATCTTGGGGTGGCCTTTCGGTCTCCCTTCAAAGCCATGGCCTCATCGGTAAAAGAAATTGAGGTGGCACGTGCTGGTAACTTGTTGATGCTCGTCACCAAAGGATTTTCCCAATCGTTTGGGGATTGCGTGAAGGCGGTCCATGTTACCATAAGGCACATCACCGCAATGAGGTTATTTTTCATTTTTGGTTGGTTTTGAGATACTGCGTGAATCGCTGCTTCTAAAATAAGAAATGATACGTGGAATAATCCCCACAATCATCTTTGTTTTTTAGCCGGATTGTGATATCTGTAAAACGTTTTCCTGAATTGGCTAGAGCTTTCCTTCCAAATCCAGGATAAAAGTATACTCCTTGGCGGTTTCCTTCAAGGATTCAAATCGGCCGGAGGCCCCGCCATGACCGGCATCCATATTGGTGTCCAAAAAGAGCAGATTATCCCCTGTCTTCAATTCCCGCAACTTCGCCACCCATTTGGCAGGCTCCCAATATTGAACCTGGGAATCATGCAGTCCTGTGGAAACATATAGATTGGGATAAGATACGGGCTCCACATTATCATAGGGGGAATAGGATTTCATATAATCGTAGAACTCCTTTTCATTGGGGTTGCCCCATTCGTCATACTCGCTTGTGGTTAGTGGAATGGAATCGTCCAACATAGTCGTTACAACATCCACAAAAGGAACCGCAGCGATTACCCCATTGTACAATTCGGGTTCCAGATTAATGATCGCTCCCATGAGCAATCCTCCGGCAGAACCTCCGCTTGCATACAAGTGTTCAGGGCTGGTATAATTTTGATCTACCAAGAATTTGGAACAATCCACAAAATCGGTAAAAGTGTTCTTCTTATGCAGCAATTTTCCATCCTCGTACCATTTGCGTCCTAAGTATTCACCTCCCCGGACATGGGCAATGGCATAAATAAATCCGCGGTCCAGCAAACTTAATCGGATGGATGAAAAATAAGGGTCTATTGTGCTACCGTAGGAGCCATAAGCATATTGTAGCAGGGGACTTTTGCCGTCGAACTTTACATCTTTGTGGTACACCATGGAAATAGGCACCTTTACCCCGTCCCTGGCCGTGGCCCAAACTCGTTTTGTCCTGTAATTGTTTTTGTCAAATTTGCCGCCAAGAACTTCCAATTCCTTCAAAATAGTTTTGGACTTGGTATCCATGTCAAAATCAATAATGGCATAGGGCGCGCCCATTTCGTTGTAATAATAACGGAAGGTGTTGGTATTAAAATCCACATTAACGGATGCTCCGGCAACATAAGTTTCACTTTCAAATGGCAGATAGTAGGAATCCGCTCCATCCCATCGGACAACCTCAAGTCGATTCAACCCATTTTCCCTCTCAGCCAACACATAGTGATCCTTGAAGATTTCAATATCCTCCAATAATACTTCCTCTCTATGCGGTATAAATTCTTTCCAGTGTTCTGATGTGGTTTGGACATCATTGGCCTGCATTAACTTAAAGTTGGTAGCCTTGTCCTTGTTGGTTAAAACGAAAAAGTTACCATTGTAGTGGGAAATGGAATACTCCACTCCCTTTTCCCGGGGTGAAAAAATGGAAAATTCGCCCTCGGGTTTGTCGGCATCCAAAATCTGATATTCGGAAGTAAGGGTACTAACCGAACCAATCACCAAATACTTCTTGGATTTGGTCTTGTAAACAAAGGTGTTGTAGGTAGAGTCTTTTTCATGAAAGACCAAGACGTCCTCTGAGGCAGGTGTACCCAACTTGTGCCTATAAATCTTATCGGCCCGAAGGGTCACAGGGTCTTTTTTGGCATAGAACAAGGTCTCCCCGTCGTTGGCCCAAACAGAACTACCGGTGGTGTTTTCTATGGTATCCTCGAACACTTTTCCCGTACCCAAATCCTTTATTTGAATGGTGTATTGCCGTCTGGAAACCGTGTCTGTCGCAAAGGAAGCCAAGTTATTGTCCGGGCTAACGGATACGCCGCGTAGATTGAAAAATTCATGCTCCTTGGCCATTTCGTTGCAATCGAACAACAACTCGTCCTGGGCTTCCAAGCTTTCCTTTTTCCTAAGGTAAATGGGATACTCGCCTCCCTTTTCGTAACGGGTTATGTACCAATATCCATTGTATTTATAGGGAACGGAGTTATCGTCTTCCTTGATGCGGGATTTCATTTCTTGAAAAAGCTCCTTCTGGAAATCTTTGGTATGCTTGGTCATTTCAGCATAATAGTGGTTCTCCGCATTGAGATAGTCCAATACTTCCTGATCCTCCCTATCGTTCATCCAATAGTAATCATCTATCCTGATATCCCCATGTTTTTCAAGTTGTTTGGGACTCTTTTTTGCCAAAGGGGGAGTAGTACTCATGTGCTGACTGTTTTCATTTTTACAAGCGGCTGCAAAAATAAGACTTATCAAAAAACAAAATGGAATGTGGGCGGTTGGTTTCATAATGTCAAGTTGCCCCAAATTATTAATTTTGGATGGATAAAACACGATACTACACCATGTTTGGAGATATTATGGGAATGATGGGCAAACTAAAGGAAGCCCAAGAAAAAGTAAAACAGACCAAAGAACGCCTTAACACCGTCTTGATTGATGAACAATCCGCTGATGGGTTAGTCAAAGTTACTATTACGGCAAATAGGGAAATTAAATCCATTGAAATTGACGATAGCCTGCTTCAGGATAAAGAACAGTTGGAAGATTATCTGGTTCTGACTTTGAACAAGGCCATTGAAAAGGCCACCCAGATAAACGAAACCGAGTTGGCAGCAGTTGCCAAGGAAGGCATGCCCAATATACCGGGTATGGACTCCTTCTTCAAATAGAGGTTCTCTAAAATATTTTTGGTAGGATACTTAAAAAATGTCCGTGCATTTCTTGGGTATAGTCCAAATGGGTAACTATGCGCAGTTTGCCCTGGCCCATGCCAATAATAGAAATGCCGTTTTCCGTCAATTTTCCAAGAAAAGAATCTGAATCCACCAAAGATTCATTCAATTCAAAGATGATGATATTGGTCTCAATGGGTTCTACTTTTTTTACGAAGTCCAGGTTTTGTAGTACCTCTCCGATTTCCTTTGCTTTTTGGTGATCTTCTTGTAGACGCTCCAGATGATGGTCCATGGCATAACTGGCTGCGGCGGCCAAAAATCCGGATTGCCGCATGCCACCACCCAGTATTTTACGAATACGCAAGGCCTTGTCCATCATTTTCTTGCTTCCCACCAACACGGAGCCAACAGGGCAGCCCATCCCTTTGCTAAAGCAAACACTTATGGTATCGAATAGATTGCCATAGTCCTTTGGGTTTTCCCCTTTGGCAACCAGGGCATTCCATAGCCGAGCACCATCCAAATGATATTTAAGGCCATTTTGGTCACAGACCTCCCTAATGTTCTTGAGTTCTTCAAAATCCCAGCAAGCACCACCCCCTTTGTTCGTTGTATTTTCAATACAAACCAGACTGGTCAACGGACTATGATAAAAGTCTGGAGGGTTGATGGATTCCGCAACCTGCTCTGCTGTCATCATGCCCCGATGTCCATCTACCAATTTGCAGGAAACACCGCTATTGAAGCTTGCCCCTCCCCCTTCGTAGTTAAAAACATGGGCATACTTATCACAAATGAGCTGCTCCCCAGGTTGGGTATGAAGTTTAATGGCCGTTTGGTTGGCCATGGAACCGCTGGGAAAAAAAAGGGAAGCCTCCATTCCAAAAAAATTGGCAACTTTTTCCTCCAAGGCATTAACGCTGGGGTCGTTCTTAAAAACATCATCTCCCACTTTGGCACTCATCATGGCATCGAGCATGCCTGGCGTGGGGCGCGTAACCGTATCGCTGATAAGGTTTATTTCCATTTGATTGTAATTTGTGTTGATGGTCTCAGGTATAGTGAACTATCAGAACCTTTACCATTTGTCAGACCTTTACTGATTCAATGCCAATTGATAATTGTTAATTGATTATTGCCAATTGTTTATAGATCATTGTCCATGAAAGCAATCCATTCCTATCGGTGATCCATCGGGGATTTTAGGTACCGGAATCCATTTAAACTTGTCCGGAGCCTTTAAAAAGGAATCGATTCGTCTAACCAGTTCTTCGGATGTGGCATTCTTGCCTGAGTTCAACAACGATGTCCTAAGGGATTTTAAGGTTGCATTGGCCAAGGCATTCACCTGTGGATGCACCTCCTTATGGGCGGCCAAATTCATGATATGGTACAACACCCTAAAGTTAATGGTCTGTTGCACTTCATTTAAATAGTCATCCCTATGTAATTCATCAAAAGTACCTTCTAAGGTAGTTTCCAACACATCAGTCAATCCCAATTGGTCTTTGTCCAGACTTTTCTGTTGGATCAGTCGTGACGCGCGTTCCGGGTGCAACAACAATCCCAAGGTCATGTCCGCAGCAGTTTCCGCTGCAGCAAGTGCGTCAAAACTCACCCCGCTTCTTCCCTTAAAGGATTCCCTAGACTTTCCATATCCTATGGCCCGGGGAGGAAATAGCTCCAACTTATCTTTAGGAAGTGCAATTTCTGAAGCATTCAGGGTCTTTAAAATAGTTTTCAAAGCATTTTCCTGGCTCGCCGCACTTACGGTACGTACCGTATGCTGTCCATCTCCCTTGGTGGCATAGTTGTAGTCCAACCCCCCAATCAGTTTGGAGACGGCTTCTGTTTGATATCGGTGGAAGAAATACAAGGGGGCAAAAACATCTTCCAAAACGGAATTGGGTTCCCCGGAGCGAATATTGTCCATAGAGAAGTTGTCAATTGCGGTCTTGCGAATTTCTAGGACATTATCCAGTTCTTGCGAAGCATTTCTACCATTATCCCATAGGTGTGCCAGTGCATGGGAACCTCCTCTTGGGCGGGCATCCTGATCGGAAATATACCGTAAGCCATCATCCTGGGATTTTTTCAAGATAGCCTTAAGCGCTTCATTTTCATCAGTTCCATTTGGAAAATCAGCATAGGAATAGGCCACGGTAACCTTGTCCCAGTCTCCAATACCTGTATCATAGGCATTGGAAAAGCTAATGGTTCCATTATCCAATTCAAATTGTGGGTGCGGATAATCCATTACTGAGGCACGGTTGTTGGTACTTGCGGCGAAATTATGTGCAAAGCCCAGAGTGTGCCCAATTTCGTGTGCGGACAGTTGACGAATCCTTGCCAAAGCCATTTCCAACATGGGCTCATAATTGTCGTCCCGTTCGGCAAAAGGCTGGTTCATCAAGGCCTGCGCAATCAAGAAATCCTGGCGAATACGCAAACTCCCCAAACTCACGTGTCCCTTGATAATTTCACCTGTCCTAGGATCCGTAACGCTCATGCCATAACTCCAACCCCTGGTGGAACGGTGCACCCATTGGATCACATTGTACCTCACGTCCATAGGGTCGGCATCATCAGGAAGAATTTTAAGTTGAAAGGCATCTTTGTAGCCAATGGCCTCAAAGGCCTGGTTCCACCATCGACCACCATCCAACAAAGCAGAGCGCACAGGTTCTGGGGTTCCATTATCCAGATAGTAAATAATGGGCTCAACGGCCTCGCTTATGTCCGCATTGGGGTTTTTCTTATTCAGCCTATGGCGGGTCACAAATCGCTTTAGAATAGGTTCTTGCACCGGTGTGGCATAGTCGTAATACGAAAACGGATAAGAACCACTTCTCGGGTCGAAAACCCTTTTTTTATAGTTGTCATCCGGTAGTTCAATCAGTGAATGGTGCTGTGCCACGGTGACCAAGGAGGGGTTTGGGGCCACTGAACGAATCCAATCACCTTCAGGATTTCCTTTAAAGGTCAATGTAATGTCAAACTCCACATTTTTTGGGAAGGCCTTGGTGCGTTCAAACGCTAGGGCACTTTTACTGGGGTCCAAACTGTAGGAACCCTGTTTGGTGGCTTTTAATCGCTGGGCCACTCCATGGGCATCACGCATTAAAAAATCTGTCATATCGATGAGGTAGCTGCCCTTGGACTCCTCAATGATTTTAAATCCGTGCAACACGGATTTTGCAAAAGCCTGTTCCACCGATTTTCTTTCGAGTTCGTTAGTGGTCAAAGCCCTAAAGTTCATATTGGGTTGGATCAGCAATAATTTGTTTCCCGCTTTTCTAAAGAACACTACTTGTTCATTTCCCAATTGCCCCCTATCCAAGCCAATATCGTTGCTCCCGATACCGCTGCTGAGCGAATACACATAAAGGAATTCCTTTTCAAGCTCATCTACCTCGAGAAAAATCTTATCAGAGGCATCATCGTAATAGAAATTGAAATACCCATTGAACTTCTGGTAATCCTTGGTTTTCTCAAAGCTCTGGGCCATTGTCAAGTTGGCTGCGAACAGCATCGCAAAGAGGGCAAATACGTAATTTTTCATATCTCAATTAGTTGTAGCTAAATTTATATAAATTTCGTTGCCCGACTGCATTGAAACACTATTTTTGCGTGAAATAAATTCTATGGTTACCACAGATCAACATAAAGGTCTTATTGAGCGCCTTGGTGCGTTAAGGAGGTATCTTTGACATTGATGCCAAACTTATTGAAATAGAAAACGAAGAGGAGAAAACTGCTGCTCCTGGTTTTTGGGACAATCCGCAAGAGGCCCAAGTGCAAATGCAAGCCTTAAAATCCAAAAAGAAATGGGTTGAAGACTATGATTCCGCCGAATCCTTGATAGGGGATTTAGAGGTATTGTTGGAGTTCCATCAGGCCGGGGAGGTTACCGATGAAGAGGTGAACAAGCAATACGACCAAGCCCTGCTTAGCATCGAAAACCTGGAGTTTAAGAACATGCTGTCGGAAGAAGGTGATGAGCTAACCGCGGTTCTTCAAATCACTGCTGGCGCAGGAGGAACGGAAAGCTGCGATTGGGCAGCGATGCTCATGCGTATGTATTTGATGTGGAGCGAAAAAAATGGCTACAAGGTCAAGGAACTCAATTACCAGGAAGGTGATGTGGCCGGGATAAAAACGGTAACCCTCCAGATTGAGGGAGAATTTGCCTTTGGGTGGTTAAAAGGTGAAAACGGGGTGCATCGATTGGTCCGTATCTCCCCTTTTGACAGCAATGCCAAACGCCATACCTCCTTTGCCTCGGTCTATGTTTATCCCTTGGTGGACGACACCATCGAAATTGAAGTAAATCCAGCGGACATTGAAATCACCACAGCACGTTCAAGTGGTGCAGGGGGGCAAAATGTGAACAAAGTGGAAACCAAAGTGCAATTGGTCCACAAACCCACAGGAATTCAAATTTCCTGCTCGGATTCGCGCTCCCAGCACGACAACCGGGCCACGGCAATGAAAATGCTGAAATCGCAGTTGTACGAAATTGAGCTTCGGAAAAAACAAGAGGCACGGGCCGAAATTGAATCTTCCAAGATGAAAATCGAATGGGGGTCCCAAATTCGCAACTATGTGATGCATCCCTATAAATTGGTGAAGGATGTACGAACTGGAGAAGAAACCGGAAATGTGGACGCTGTGATGGATGGGGAACTCAATCCATTTCTCAAGGCCTTTTTAATGATGATGGGGCAGAAAGAGGGATAATGTTGGAGGCAAGATGTTGGATGCGCGGTGTTGGAAGAACAACTCCCCATTGATCATTGATAATTGTACATTGTTAATTGTTAATTGTTAAACCATGATAAAAATATACCACAACCCAAGGTGTAGAAAATCACGCGAGGGACTTGAGTATTTGGAAAATTCTGGAGAGCCTTTTGAAGTGGTACGGTATTTGGACAATGTACCTACGATGGATGAATTGGCAACTTTAATCGAATACCTTGGCATCCCGCCGGAAGCACTGGTCCGAAAAAACGAGGCTATTTGGAAAGAGCAATTCAAGGGTAAAAATCTATCCGATTCCGAAATTATTGAAGCCATGGTACAACATCCTAAATTGATTGAGCGACCTATTATTGTTAAAGATAAGAAGGCGGTCATTGGAAGACCCGCGGATAAAATCAGTATCTTGTTGGACTAGATAAACATCTGGGACACAATACAAAAAGAATTTGTTTTGACTATGAAGAAAACACGGACCATTTATTTATTGGCAGGTTTGCTTTGCCTCTTTTGCGTGAACGACCTGGTAGCCCAGTACGGTTACGGTAGCCCTTATGGATACGGATATGGGAACAGATATGGCAACAGATACGGAAGACAACGTAGCACCATTCCACAAGCTTCGCAACCTCCCAAAAAGGCAGATCCCCTCACAGCTGATGAGATAGTAGATCTTGAAATGCCAAAAATTACCGAAGAACTCGGGTTGGACCCCTTCGAGCAGGCTGTAGTAAGGACGATTTTGGCAAAATCCATACAGCAGCGTATCGAAATACAGATATTAGAGCTGGAACCCGAAAAAATGAAGGAGGAGGTTGAAAAAATCCGGGAACGGCAGGATGCAGAGTTAAAAGCGGGTTTACCTGAAGAAAAATATTTGGCGTATCTGGAGCTCCAGAAAAATAAGTTTAAGGTCAAAAAGAAGAAGGAGAAGAAGGAGAAGAAGGAAAAGAAGAAGAAAAAGAAGGATAAAGCATAAAAAAAAGCCCTTGCAAGGGCTTTTTTTTATCTATTCGTTTCGCTTGGCGCGTTTGGCCTCACGTCTTTCTTGATACATTTCCTTAAGGTTTCCAAACAACCAATAAGGCACCACAAAAGTCAATAGGAAAATCATCAACCAAAATCCAATGGTCAAGATGGTCAAAAATGCTAGAAATCCTAAATACTGGTCAAATTCAAACATGGTTATTGCTTTTGTTTGGCAAAGATACCTTCATTTGATGAAAAAAAGCAAATCTCAGTTCAAAAAATATTTTATTGGGCACATGTCATATAAAATAAATAACTGAACCCCTAAATTTGCGTATTCTAAAAAAGTAACGATGAGTTTCAGAATTGAAAAGGACACGATGGGCGAAGTAAAGGTGCCATCGGACAAATATTGGGGAGCGCAGACCGAACGCTCCCGTAATAACTTTAAAATTGGCGCTCCCGCTTCCATGCCCTTGGAAGTAGTTTATGGGTTTGCCTATTTGAAGAAAGCCGCCGCTTTTGCCAATCATGAATTGGGGGTGCTTCCCGAGGACAAACGGGATTTAATCGGGCAGGTGTGCGATGAAATCCTTGAGGGTAAGCATGATGATCAGTTTCCCTTGGTAATCTGGCAAACAGGTTCTGGAACCCAAAGCAATATGAACGTAAACGAGGTGGTTGCAAATCGCGCCCATGAGATTGCGGGCAAGAAAATTGGAGAAGGTGAGAAAACCATCCAACCCAATGATGATGTAAATAAAAGTCAATCTTCCAATGATACCTTCCCTACCGGAATGCACATTGCCGCCTACAAAAAAATTGTGGAGGTGACCATCCCCGGGGTTGCGCAATTGAGAAACACCCTCGATAAAAAGTCGAAAGCATTTCAAGATGTGGTGAAAATAGGGCGTACCCACCTTATGGACGCCACTCCCCTCACCTTGGGTCAGGAATTTTCAGGATATGTTTCCCAACTGGACCATGGACTTAAGGCACTAAAAAACACTTTGGACCACTTGAGCGAACTTGCTTTGGGAGGTACTGCTGTGGGAACAGGATTAAATACCCCAAAGGGTTACGACGTTGTGGTCGCCAAGTATATTGCCGAATTTACCGGTCAGCCTTTTAAAACTGCACCAAACAAATTTGAGGCATTGGCAGCCCACGATGCGATTGTAGAGAGTCATGGAGCACTGAAACAGCTAGCAGTTTCACTAAACAAGATTGCCAACGATATTAGAATGATGGCCTCTGGTCCCCGTTCGGGCATTGGTGAAATTATTATTCCTGCCAACGAACCTGGTAGTTCCATTATGCCTGGCAAGGTTAACCCAACCCAATGTGAGGCGTTGACCATGGTCTGTGCCCAGGTAATTGGAAACGATGTTGCCGTATCGGTGGGTGGTACCCAAGGGCATTACGAGCTAAATGTATTTAAACCGATGATGGCCGCCAACATTCTACAATCGGCCCAGCTGATCGGGGATGCCTGCGTAAGTTTTGATGTGAATTGTGCGGTTGGTATTGAACCAAATCACGAAGTGATCAAAACCCTACTCAACAATTCGTTGATGTTGGTCACCGCCTTAAATACTAAAATTGGATATTACAAGGCGGCGGAGATAGCCAATACGGCCCACAAGAATGGTACAACTTTGCGAGAGGAAGCCATCAATCTTGGATATGTGACCCCGGAGGAATATGATGAATGGGTTAAGCCGGAAGATATGGTAGGCAGTTTAAAATAAACTAGTACCCAAAAGAAGAATTAAAAAAGCCCGATGCAAATGCAATCGGGCTTTTTTGTGAAATGTGGATAGTGTATACTATTTTAAAGTGAACTTGGAAGTTCCCAATAGTTTCAATTTGTTGTCGTAAACATTTACCATGTAATTTCCTTTTTGGAAATCGGAAGCAGGCTTGTTGATGTAATCACAAACATCCAAAGAACTGTTCTCATAGTAAAAGTTGGTACCCTTGCTGTAGGTGATGGAAGCTCCATCCTCATTGGACTGTGTGAAACTGTCACCCAAAACATTTCCTTGGGGATCCAATACTTCGATAAAGAATTCGCGGTCACCAGCCTCAGAGATTACGTTATCGGCAACAGTAAAGCAAACTTTAAATTTGTCAGTAGCCTTGGCTCTTGAAGTAGATACCAATTTACCGCTGTTTCTTTCCCTAACGGCATCAACAGTAAATTTTGAAAGGCTAAGTGCAGAACCTCTTTCAACGGCATCAGCCAATTGGGTGTTCTGAACTACCAATGAATCATTGAAGACCGTTTGTTTCTCCAACTCAACAAATGTGCTGTCCCTTTGCATGGCCAACAAGGTGTTGGAAGTGGTCAAGGAATCCACTTGCTTCAAAAGCTTTTCTCTTTCAGCTTTTAAAACGCTTACTTGTCTTCTATATCTGGATAGCGTGGCGATGTCAGCTTTCATGGCTTGTACAGAATCGATGTACTTTGCAATGTTGTCTCTAGCTGCAACCAACTCTTCGTTAGTGGCATTGCTTTCCAAAATGGCTTTGTCGTACTCAGATTTTAGGTTGTTCAAATCCTCGACAACCAATTCCTTCTCTTGTGTAAGGGCATTGGTGGTTTTTTTCTTATCCTGGTAAAGGCTTACCGTGTAGATGATGGTCCCCAAAAGAATCACCCCTAGCAATCCTGCGATTACCTTTAATCCGTTGTTACTTTTTGTTTCAGTCATAACTTTTAAATTAATTGATTCTTGCTATTACGTATTTAATCAATTGTGTTCTGAGTTATATACGCTATAGTTTTTGATTTGGATCATAAAGAATCAAATAATGTTAAAAAAACATTAGATTATTGGTTGGATGTACTAATTTTAAAGGGCTTGTGAAATTTAGGAACCATGAAAAAAATTGTAACACCTATTATAGTTTTCCTTTTTTTGCTGATATACAGCGTGGATTTAACCGGGCAAAACGTCATTATCTCGCAAAAACCGAAGGGTCAGAACATTAAAATCACCCCAATTGAGCATGCCACCGCAGTGCTTGAATGGAATGGTATTACCATATACATAGATCCCGTTGGGGGCAAACAAGCTTTCGAAGGCCATAAAAATCCAGATTTAATCCTGATTACGGATATCCACGGTGACCATTTCAATCTGGAAACCCTACAAGGGTTGGATACCCAAAAAGCCAAGATTATGGTACCCCAAGCCGTAGCGGACAAAATGCCCCAGGAGTTCACACCCCAAATAGATGTATTGCACAATGGGGATTCCAAAGAAAGGTATGGGATAAAGGTGGAAGCCATTCCCATGTACAATCTGCGGGAAGAAGCCTTAAAGTTCCATTCCAAAGGAAGGGGCAATGGCTATGTTCTTAACATGGGTGGAAAACGTCTTTACTTTTCAGGGGATACAGAAGATATTCCGGAAATGAGAGCCCTTAAAAATATCGATAAGGCTTTTGTTTGTATGAACCTCCCCTACACCATGACCGTTTATAGTGCTGCGGATGCCGTACTCGAATTCCAACCCAAGGAAATCTATCCCTATCATTACCGTGGTAGGCCCAATGTAAGCGATGTTACAATTTTCAAGACCATAGTAAACAAAGCCAATTCGGACATTAAGGTTATACAACTGGATTGGTACCCTAATGATGAATTCTAATCCCGTGTAATATTGCAGTACATTTTTCGTTAAGGTAAAAGTACCAACCCAAATCAGTACTTAACCATGACCAACAAAAACATTTCTTTGTTTGCTATTGCATGCATTCTTGTGGCAAATTTTTCCTATTCCAACCAGTGTGATAATTTCTATGCCAAGGTCACCTATAGCCTAAGCCATACCAAAAAAGCATTGGGCGCCACCAATTTTGAGCATCAAATGTATTATGCCGAAAGAGCGCTTACCGCTTTGGAAAAATCCGAAAGTTTTATGGCCGATTGTGGGTGTGAAAAATCCACGGACAAGAGATTGGATGCCATGGAAGCACTGAATAAGGCCATAGAACCTGTTGATTGGGATGCGGGGCGTTATTTTTCCAAGAAATCCATGGGGCTCATCAACGAACTCATAACGATTTTGGACGAATGTACACTGGGCATAACCCCAGAGATTGTTGTAGAAGACAGCGCCGATACCACTTTGGAACACGAAGCTTATGCCGAACCTGATGAAAGCGAAGCTTCGATGGAGCAGGAAATGATTAAGGTTTTTAACAAACATGCCACCGATAAGCTCCAGGCCACCGAAAAAGCAGTTTCCCAATTGGTACAGTTTTCCAAAACCATACAACAAAGCACTTCGGAAAATACGGAAGACCCCAATACGTTGGGACATCATCAAAAAACGTATCTGGAAAATGCCAGAAAACTACTTCTTGATGCGTTGGAAGAATTGGAATCAGAAAATTAAATCAGTTAGTTGGCTTTAACGAATCAACTTTTTGTATTTGATACGCTTTGGCATGATATCCGCACCCAAACGTTTCTTTTTGTTCTCTTCATAATCTGAGAAGGAACCTTCGAAGAAATACACCTGGGAGTCTCCTTCAAATGCAAGGATATGGGTACAGATCCTATCAAGGAACCATCGGTCGTGGGATATGATTACCGCGCAACCCGCAAAGTTTTCAAGTCCTTCCTCCAAAGCCCGGAGGGTATTCACATCCAAATCGTTGGTAGGCTCATCCAGTAACAGCACATTGCCCTCTTCCTTAAGCGTCATCGCCAGATGAAGGCGGTTGCGCTCCCCACCTGATAACATATTTACCTTCTTGTTCTGCTCACTTCCTGAAAAGTTGAACCGACTCAAATAGGCTCGGGAATTTACTTGCTTCCCTCCCATCATGACCAACTCTTGGCCATCGCTAAAATTTTCCCAGATGGTCTTATTGGGGTCGATATCGGAATGACTTTGATCCACGTAGGCCAGTTTAGCTGTATCTCCTACTTCAAATTCACCTTTATCGGCCATTTCCTCCCCCATGATCATTCTAAAAATGGTGGTCTTACCCGCACCATTCGGGCCAATAATACCCACGATTCCAGCTTGCGGAAGATTGAAGTTCAGGTCTTCATATAGCAATTTATCACCATAGGCCTTACTTACACCCTTGGCCTCAATAACGTTGGTTCCCAATCGTGGCCCGTTGGGAATATAGATTTCCAGTTTTTCTTCAAGCTGTTTTTGATCTTGACTTAAAAGTTTGTCATAGTTCTTTAAACGGGCCTTTTGTTTGGTCTGCCTACCCTTCGCCCCTTGACGCACCCATTCCAACTCGCGCTCCAAGGTCTTTTGTCGTTTTGAAGCTTGTTTGCTCTCTTGTGCCAAGCGCTTGGCTTTTTGATCTAACCAACCCGAATAGTTTCCCTTCCAGGGAATCCCCTCTCCTCTGTCCAATTCCAAAATCCATCCAGCCACATTATCCAAAAAGTAGCGATCGTGGGTCACGGCTATTACCGTTCCCTTGTATTGTGCCAAGTGATGTTCCAACCAATGTACGGACTCAGCGTCCAAGTGGTTGGTAGGTTCATCCAATAGTAGTACATCGGGCTCTTGCAGCAATAATCTGCACAAGGCCACCCGTCTTCTCTCCCCCCCGGAAAGTACCCCGATTTTTTTGTCAGGTTCCGGTGTTCGAAGGGCATCCATGGCAATCTCCAACTTGGTATCCAGCTCCCAAGCGTTGGAAGCATCAATTTTATCTTGTAGGGCCGCTTGCTTGTCCATGAGTTTTTGCATTTTATCTGCATCTTCATAGACTTCAGGAAGGCCAAACATATCATTGATCTTGTTGTACTCGTCCAAAATGGCCACTGTTTCGGCAACACCCTCCTTCACTACTTCCAAAACCGTCTTCTCCTCGTCCAATTGTGGTTCTTGTTCCAAATAGCCAACCGTATATCCAGGGGAAAAAACCACATCGCCTTGGTAGTTTTTATCAACCCCAGCAATGATTTTCAACAAAGTGGACTTTCCGGAACCATTGAGTCCCAAGATTCCAATCTTGGCCCCGTAGAAAAAGCTTAGGTATATATTTTTAAGTACCGGCGTATTGGCCGATTTAAAGGTCTTGGTAACCCCGGACATTGAAAAAATGACCTTCTTATCGTCTGACATAAGGTAGTTGTTTAGTTATGTAAAATGGAAATTAAACCCGGCCTTTTAACGCGTTAAAGACCCAAGCAATGGCAAAGAATCCAATGCCAACAGAGGCAAAGCCATACCCTGCCACTTCATCATATTTAAAAGCCCCAAGTGCGATCATTCCCAGCCCTACAAGAATCATAATCCAAGTAGCCCAGGCCAGCACCGTATTTTTGTTCATTCCCATATCATTCGTTCAGTAGAAAATCAAATATCGTAAAAAATGAAGGAATCCAAAATGACCAGATCAGGATTATCGCTCAAATGGGAAGGTAATACCCGCTTTTTGTCGAATTTCATCCATGAGCGAGACCAAATCCATGCTGTTTTGGTGGGACCATAACGGACTCTCCAACAGCTGATTGTGCAAACAGTCATGCACATGTTCTATCTCATAAACAAATCCGTTGCCCCGAATAGGAAGATTTACTACCTCAGTAGTTCCATCCACTTCGCTGGTATAACCCGATGCCTCATGCCACCTTGGATGCAGATATAAGCTTCCCTTACTTCCCGAAATTTCAGCCTCCATCTTGGAATTACTGCTTATTCCACTATACAAGACCGCGTGTGCTTTGGTATACTTGAAAATCATAGAAGTCTGTATTTCGGTCCCGTTGGGATGAAAACTCGAAAAGGCTTCAATTACATCGGGCATCCCCAAAAGTACATAGGCCAAAAAAATGGGATAAATACCAATATCCAACAAAGAACCGGATGCCAAGTTAAGGTTGAGCACCCGAGAATCCTCTTCACGATCCAAACCATAAAACGCGAAATCGGCATGTAGATAGCCCAATTCCCCAATTTGCCCTTCATCCACCAATTGTATTGCCTTCAAAATGGAAGGATTGAAACGGGACCAAAGCCCCTCCATAAAAAACACCTGGTTTTGCTTGGCCACTTCAATCATTTCGATCACCTCTCCTCGGTTGATTCCCACCGGTTTTTCGCAGAGCACACCCAATCCATGTTCCATGGCCTTAATGGACAGCTCCTTATGAAAATTATGGGGTGTAGCTATGTATACAATATCTACAGTTTTGGAAGCGAAAAGCGCCTCGTAGCTATCAAAGACATGTTTTGCACCAAACTCCTTGGCAAAGGTCTCAGCCTTATCCTTGCTTCTGGATGCCACAGCGGTTACTTCGGCATCATCAACAAGCAATAAATCGGAGGTAAATTTTCTGGCAATATTCCCGGGGCCAATAATGCCCCATCTGATCTTTGGTTTCATAGAGATCAAAAGTAATGATTATAACTCCTTATCTTTAGCAGGAAGATGAAATAGCACCAAAACTATGGATATAGACTTCAATAAAAACGAAGACCACAATAAGCTCAAACTTTCCGAACTCCGCACCAAATTGGCCCAAGTTAAACTTGGAGGTGGCAAAAAACGAATTGAAAAACACCACGCCAAAGGCAAAATGACCGCCCGTGAACGCATAGATCTTTTGTTGGATGATGGTAGGGAATCCATTGAGATTGGTGCATTTGCCGGAGAGGGCATGTACGAAGAACATGGCGGATGCCCAAGTGCTGGGGTGGTGGTTAAAATAGGATATATCCAAGATAAACAATGTGTGGTTGTTGCCAACGACGCTACCGTTAAGGCCGGAGCATGGTTTCCAATAACCGGAAAAAAGAATCTAAGGGCCCAAGAAATTGCGATTGAGAACAAGTTGCCCATTATTTATCTGGTGGACAGTGCTGGGGTGTATTTGCCCATGCAGGACGAAATATTTCCGGACAAGGAACACTTTGGACGCATTTTCCGAAACAATGCCATAATGAGCAGTATGGGTATCACCCAAATCGCCGCGGTAATGGGAAGTTGTGTGGCAGGTGGCGCCTATTTACCCATCATGAGTGATGAAGCACTCATAGTGGACAAAACGGGAAGCATTTTTTTGGCTGGGAGCTATTTGGTGAAAGCAGCCATTGGGGAAAGTATTGACAATGAGACCCTCGGGGGTGCTACCACCCATTCCGAAATTAGTGGTGTTACGGATTACAAGGCAAAGGACGATAAGGACGCCCTGAACAAAATCCGGAATATCGTGGGTAAAATTGGAAGCTTCGAAAAAGCGGGTTACAACCGAATTGAGGCCAAAACTCCCCAAGAAAATCCAGAGGACATTTTTGGAATCCTACCCCGCTCTAGAAGCGACCAATATAATATGCTTGAAATTATCAAACGCTTGGTAGACAATTCCGAGTTTGAACAATATAAGGAAGGATATGGGAAAACCCTTTTGACCGGGTACGCTCGAATTGATGGCTGGGCGGTGGGTATTGTTGCCAATCAAAGAAAGGTGGTAAAAACCAAAAAGGGGGAGATGCAATTCGGTGGAGTAATTTATTCAGATTCCGCAGACAAGGCCACGCGCTTTATTGCCAATTGCAATCAAAAAAAAATACCTCTGGTATTCCTACAAGACGTTACCGGATTTATGGTTGGAAGTAAAAGTGAACATGGAGGAATCATTAAGGATGGCGCCAAGATGGTCAATGCGGTGAGTAATTCCGTGGTTCCCAAATTTACAGTGGTCATTGGCAACAGTTATGGTGCTGGCAACTATGCCATGTGCGGTAAAGCCTATGACCCCAGGTTGATTGTGGCTTGGCCCAGCGCCGAATTGGCGGTAATGAGTGGAAATTCTGCGGCTAAAGTGCTGTTACAGATTGAAAAGGCCTCTTTAGAGAAAAGCGGGGAAACCCTGGGTGCGCAAAAGGAAAAAGCACTTTTCGACAAAATCAAAAAACGCTACGACAACCAAATCTCTCCCTATTATGCAGCTGCACGATTGTGGACCGATGCCGTTATAAATCCCCTGGAAACCAGAAAATGGATCTCCATGGGTATTGAGGCAGCAGACCATAGTCCTTCCGATAAAAAATTCAATATGGGCGTATTGCAAGTATGATCAATCCACGGAAAACTTGGCCAGTTGCTGTTCCTCCCCGTGTTCCTGAAGCCGCACTAAGAATTCCTCGCTGCTTTGATTGCTCTTTCCAAAATTATATTGAACAGTACAAGTAAGAAAAGTGGGGATTTTATTCCCTGATGTCCTATTTCCGAGGTAGGTAACATTCAGTATCCAATCCCCTACGGTTTCCGGACCTACGATTTCAAACTGTTCACTACTGAATCCATGTTGAATCTCGTCCCGAATTCTTTTTCTGTCACTGCCAATGGTATGTTCCCAGTTGAAAAACCGTTTTTGGGGATTCACAAACTGAACCACAAACTCAGTATCGGGATTGCTCCACTCCAAGACCAATCGGGCATTATACGTAAGGTTGTTCCGATAGCCAGCGGGTACCTTTGCAAGGTCCAACTGTGCGCGTTGTTGATTTGCCAAGTTTCGTAAATCAGCGCCGACCAATTTTTCCAAGCTCAAGAAATTTAATTCGGGATTCGCGGAACCATCCAAAATTCCAGCATAAAGATGTGATGCCAATTGAAAGTTCCCAGCTCTACTGTTAGCAGTAGCAACATCGAGATACGACTGAATTTTATTTGGGAAATCTTCCGCCAATTTGTTTGCTCCCAATAAGGCCAATTTGTGATTTCCCGATTCCACTGCTTTTAAATACAACCCCCTCAACTCTTCATAGCTAGCTGTCTCTTTTTCCAAACTATTGGACAAAATACGGTTGCCCAAATCTGGGTTGGATGCATAAAAGAAGGAGGCTACGTCCACCAAATACTCAGGGTAATCCTCGTAGCGTTTCCTTTGGGTGAGATAGATATCGTAGGCTTCTTGCACATTTTTTCCTTTTTTTAGCTCTTTAAGATATGGAGTCACCAAGGCTTTGTTGTTCACCTTTAGCTTTCCATCATAAACGTTGTTGGTCAAACGGGCAAGATCCTTTTTCTCTCCCCTGGGACCATCAACCGTTGCTGTTTTCGTGGTTATCAAAAGTACGCCATTGGCTCCCATGCTGCCATAACGATTGGTTGCCGCCAATCCCTTTAAAACTGTGATTTCCGCGATGTTCCGGGGGTCTATAAAGCTGGTTCCTGCAACTTTTCCTGTTGCTGAATTGGAGCGCTCCGTGGGAACCCCATCAATCACGATTAAACTGTAGTTGTTGCCCAATATGGAATTGCTGGGACGCATTTTGGTCTGGCTTAAATCTTCATTCTGACCCAGACTAACCCCAGAGAACTTCCCTTGTATTGCCCTATTGCCGGTGGTGGCAGCATCTGGAATATTTTCCGAATCGATGGACTGGACCGCATATCCGACTTTATCCTTATTTTCCTTTCCGTATGCCGTGATGATTTCTTCCGGGGCCTCGTTGACCTCCTCGGTGACTACTACCTCTTTGAGTTGTATTCCACCATCATCAAAAGCAAATTGCAGGTTTTTTTCCTCACCCAGCACCAATTCCTTGATACTGGTCCCAATAGTTATTACAAGGGTGCTGCCTTTGGCCGCATTGATCTTAAACCCACCTTGATCATCAGTTTTCACCTTATTGGTGGGATCCTCCTTCACGAAAACATCTATTGCGGGCATACCCCTTTCACCGTAATATACCGTTCCAGAGTACTCTCCGGGATCATCTCCTGCTATCCCAACCGTTTCTTTTTCCGCCAGGTTGATCAAGTTGCCATTGTTTATAATGGTCAATAGGTTAAGGCTGGCCCTATCAAAATCCGTTTTACTGTTGACAATGAATACTTCTCCCCCAAAATTTGGGGTGGCCGCACCGGCATTCTGGATCCCATCTGTAAACATAAGCACCACTCCCTCTTCTACATAACTATCCAACGATTCATAGGATGTAGCCCCGTCATAGTTAAAATCCTTTAGTTTCTTCTTTATTTCTGCCCAATCTGAGTTGCGTACACTAAACTGATTTTGGGAAATTAGGGTGTTGCTGAAGGACAAAACTTTTACTTCTGCATTTTGAATGGTCTTGAAATAGGTATCCAAAAAGTAGAATTCCTTATCCAAATCCCTGTGTTGCATTGAATGGGAAACATCCCAACAAATGGTCACTTTCTTCTGTTCCTGTGCTGTTATTCCCAAACTGGAACAAAAACACAGTACTGCCACAAAAATGTGTCTAAGGTTCATATGATGGATTCGATTATTAGTTAAGGGCAAACAATTGCTGGTTTACATTCCGAGCCCTGAGCTTAAAAACTTTGATTTCCTTTGTTTGGTTCGCGGTATTGAAATTGTGGTACACGGTGGTTTTTAAATAAGCAGGTGTCAATTGTTTGTTTCCCAAATATTTGATGTTGACTTTCCAAGTGCCATTTAAGGGTTTGTAAATCAGATATTCCTCACTGGAAAACCCAATTTGTTTTTCCTCTGTAATGCGGGAAGGATCAGCATCGAGGGAATGCGCCCAAGTAAAGTACTGCCCGTTGGGATCCACAAACTGAATTTCAAATTCCGCTTCCCCATCGTTCCACTCGAATACCAATCTGGTTCCATCAAAATCATCGGATTTTTCCAAACTCCGGGTAGCGCCTTTGGGCAATTTTTCACCATTCAGCACCAACAAATTTTTAAAGTCCTTGTCCATTACGGATTCAAATTCGTCCGATTCGCCCAAAATGGATTCACCAATGAGGTAATTGTATCGGGCATATAGGGCGGCTGATTTTTCAATTTCCCCAATATTCTTGTAGCTATAAGCCAGATTCTTGTACGATTGTACGTAATCAGGTCTCAACTGAAACACTTTTATATATACGCGGTGGGCCTCTTGATTCAACCCTTGGGCTTCCAATTTGTAGGCCAATGCCTTAAGGACGGCTGGATTGGAAGCAAAGCGTTTTTCCAAGGTCTTTACAATCCGGATGGCATGTTTCATATCACCTTTTAGCTCAGAGAAGTGGGTAAAGCAATCCAGATAAAAATAGGGGGAGCTAGCATAGCGTTTCTCCATCTCGGCGTATACTGTCCGTGCCTCCTTTTGATCTTTAGCCTTAGCAATTTTCTCCAAATAAATGGGCGTTTCCAAGCTTGATTCCAACACTACATCCTTTTCTACAAAATAATTGTCCCTTAACAACGCCTGATCAAGTGGTGGCTTTTCTTCAGGTTCCTTTGGACTGAAATTCCCTGTTTTTGTATTTATAATGACCACGCCCCCAGCTCCAAGTGAGCCATATTTTCCAAGTCCGGCTAGCGATTCCAAAACTGCTATCCGTTCAATATCGGATGTGTGGATAAAGGTGGGCGCCACTGTAGTGAGTACGCCGTCAATTTCAAAAATTGCGGGCACGGGTTTTGGATGCCTAAGTGCCCTGGGCAAATATAAAATTGGGGCCGTTAGGTCGCTAGGTCTCCCTTGTTTTGTTAGCTGGGTCAAAGACCCTTGGGCCGCAATTCGGAAGGCACTGGGTCTGAATACATAGGAAGCAGGAATCCATGATTCCAGGGCATCGACAAAATCCTGTCCCGCCGGACTAAGATCGTCCCCGTCCACAACCTTTAGGGAATGCCCCAAACTCTCCTTATCCAAGATGCCAAAAGAGGTCTTTATAAGATTTTTGTTGGTGTTGTATTCTTTAAAAAGTTCGTTTTGGGACTTTTTCCTCCGTTTCGTAACCACTACCTCATCCAATTCCTCTACCCAACTTTTAAGGGTCACATTGAGATTTCGTGTGATGTCTTCGACCACTATCTCCACTGTTTTTTTTCCTTGATGGCTAAAAACCAACATCTCTCCTTCATATACCTCAATTTGATATTTTCCTTCCCCGTCTGTTAAGGTGTTGGTATCTGTTCCCTTTATTTTAATATTGACATTGGCCAGGGGAGCTTTGCCATCACTGACCGAACCGCGAACCTGCTTGGTTTGACCCCATGAGCATGGAGCAAATGCCATCAAGAGGACTAGTACGTAAATTTTTGAGTTGAACATTGGACTTGAATTTTATGATTGATGCTATACAAATTACCAAATTTTCAGCTGCCAAGAAACTCCAATTGATAAATGCCCCTGTTGATGTTATGAATTGTTCATATGATCTGAGCAATAAACCTGTTATTTTCCCTGATGTTCCTTTGTCCTAGGAATTAAAAGCAATTCGGTTTGCCTTCCATTAACGTATCGAAATCCATCGTCCCCAAAGAACCCCGCTTCCTCCAGCATAATGCGTATATCCCTTTTCCATTCCGGGATATGCACCGTGGTGTTCAGCTCAATGGCATACACCGTATTTGGATTCAATGGATAGTTGTCTCCGTCGTCCTTCATCACTCCGCCTTGCGCATCCCACATTCCAATGGTGGTCCCGGCGGAATGCCCATAGGAACCCAAAGGATGGGTATATATTGCGGGGCGAAGCCCTGTTGCTTTTGCATCTCCGAGGGCCTTGGCCAAAATTTCATTCCCAGTGCGTCCCGCGACCATGTTTTGAGTAAGGAAATCCTGCACCCGATTGCCATCATAAAGGGCATTGATCAAGAAGGAAGGTGCAGTGGTTTCGTTCGGTTTTAAAACATAGGCCAATTCCTGGCAATCGGTGTTTAACCGCAAATAGGTTATTCCAAAATCACAGTGCAAGAGGTCTCCAGGCTGAATAACAAGGTCGTCCGGTCGCCCGGAAAACGAATAGAGATGGCTAACCAACTCTTCGCTTGTGCGCTGTACATCCACGGTTGGGTGAAACCAAGTTTCCAGACCCAATTCCGTCACTTTTTGGCGCATCCACCACTCCACTTCGGTGGTCGTTGTAATTCCGGGGGTAATCACTTTTTCGGAAAACGCTTCAGCAATGATGTCATGGGTTATATCAACCAATTGATTGTAGATCACCATCTCCCTTGGAGAGCGGGTCTCGATCCACCGAACTGCCAATTGCTCCGCAGACTGCACCCGGGCATGGTACTTTTTGGGTAGAATGGCCATAAATCCGTCATAATCCGTTTTGTCCAACCCATCGGCAATATTATGGTCCTTGGAAAAATTAAGTCCAATGGTTTTTGGGTTTCGCTCCTCGATAAGTTGCTGAAGCCGTTTCCATTGATCAGGTTCCTTTTCTTTGTCCCAGGCAGATGTTATGCTTTTGCCCACATTGTATCGGGCCACGGCCAATCGTTCTGTGGTATCCTTTTCCTTATCCCTATAAAAGAGTAAAATGGTACGTCTTCGTGCATTTAGCCAGGTAGCAGGCAGCATGGTTTTTAGAACCGGGTCCTCATTGTATTCCCGTGAAATAAGAATCCACATATCAATGCCGGTATCATCCATAAGTTGGGGCAGCAAACTGGTAAACCGTTCTTCAAGGATTTCATCTACTACTCTTGCCCGTTCTTGTTCTGGTAGGATTTGTTGGGAATTCAGGATCAAGGGTAAAAGAAAAAGAGGAAAAAGGTTAACGATGAAGGTGAGTTTTCGCATGTTGGAAATATTTCCCTTAAAATACACCATTTCAAAAACATAAAAAAAGTGCCCGAAGGCACTTTTCTACATACTGTCGGAATAGGATTTCACCAAACGGATAAACTCCGCCCTATACCCTTCCGAATCATTTTCCAGTCCTTTGTTTGCCAACTGGACCACATCCTCCAAGGAACTTTGATTTGTAAATTGGGATTTTCTTAAATGCAGCCCAAATAATGCCACCGCTGCCGAAAAATTGAAATCAGCAGTCATTTCCGTAGGTGTGTTTTCCAATATTTGATTGATTTCCGTACTCACATCCCCATCTGGTTTTTTGTATCTAAATTTCACGGTTAGGAGCTCATTGGATACCGTGTCCACCACTTCTTTGGTATACTTTAAATCGTGCACAGGCTTTAGAAAAGTACTCTCCGAACCTGTTGGAACAATCTCATACAAAGCCGTTACCGTGTGTCCGCTCCCCAACTCTCCGGCATCTTTGGTATCGTCAATAAAATCCTCATCGGCCAATAGCCTGTTTTCGTATCCAATCAATCGGTATCCCTTTACAACGGTAGGATTAAATTCAACTTGGATTTTTACATCCTTGGCAATGGTGTATAGTGTTCCACCGAACTCCTTGCCAAAAACCTTTTGGGCCTCTTGCATGGTATCTATATAAGCATGGTTGCCATTGCCTTTGTCGGCCAGTTTTTCCATTTTAGAATCCTTGTAATTTCCCATACCAAAGCCCAATACGGATAGGAACACCCCCGTTTTTCTTTTTTCTTCTATAAGTTTTACCATGTCTTTATCACTGGATGGCCCTACATTGAAATCACCATCGGTAGCCAAGATGACCCGGTTATTGCCATTCTTGATAAAGTTTTTTTGTGCCAATTTATAGGCCAACTTGATTCCGGCTCCTCCAGCTGTAGATCCACCCGCTTCCAGATTTTCAATGGCATTTCTGATTTTCTCTTTTTGATTGCCGCGTGTTGGGGGTAAAACCTCTCCAGCCGCTCCGGCATAAACCACGATGGAAACCTTGTCTTTCTCCCGCAGTTGGTTTACCAACAACTTGAAAGCAGACTTTAAGAGCGGAAGTTTATTTTGGCTTGACATGGAACCGGAGACATCAATTAAAAAAGTAAGGTTCGAAGGGGGCAGTTCGTCATTTGTATAGGATTTGCCCTGAAGCCCTATCCGTACCAATTGGGTTCCAGAATTCCACGGGGTTTGCGTTACTTCGGTGGTAATAGAAAAAGGATGCTCCTTGGGTTGGGGGTAATCGTAGGTAAAATAGTTGACCATTTCCTCAATCTTGACGGCATCTACCGGAATCTGCTGCCCATTATTGATCATGCGTCTAACATTGCTATAGGATGCTTTGTCCACATCAATGGAAAATGTGGAAAGTGGATTCAAGGCTACATGCTCAAACTGATTCTCATGGATTTGGGCATATTTCTCGTCATTTTCCACCTGGTAGTTCCCTTTTTTTGTGGTGATGACCACACAACCATTTTTAGCCGAAGAACCAAAGAGTTTTCTTGCCTTGGCTCCTTTGTACACATTCACTTTATCAATGTCTTTTGAATTGATTTGGGAAACTACAGGGATGTTCTCCTTTCGGATAGGTACACCATCCACAATATAGAGTGGGTCCTTGGCACTTCGCAGAGAACTCATCCCCCTGATAACAATACGTGGCTGATTCTGGATTTTACCAGATGATTTGGTAATGTTTACACCGGCTGCGCTTCCGCTTAGGGCTTGGGAAATGGAATTGTGATAATCCTTTCTTTTTTGCCTTGCAATTTGGGCCGGGGAAGGTGCAATGCTTTGCACAGCGAATGATAAGGACTTCTGCACTCTTCTAGCGCCATAAGCTGTAACGACAACCTCATCCAACGCTTGAAAATCTTCTTCGAGCATAACATTGATGGTTGTGGATGATCCTACAGTCATGCTTTTGGTGACAAAGCCCAAATAGGAAAATACTAGTGTTTGGCCTTGATTTGCCTCAATGGAGTAATTACCGTCAAAATCGGTTTGGACAGTAATTTTGGTTCCCTTTACCATAACATTTGCTCCTGGTAAGGGCAGATTTTCAGAATCGGTTACAACACCAGTGATGGTTTTGGCACTTATTCCAAAACTGCACAGCAATGCTATGACCAGAATAGTAGTTTGATTTTTCATAATTGACACAGTTTTTAGGATTTGTTCCAAACCTAGTGTCAATTACTATAGCGGGAAATCGGGAATGAGTCAACTTACCTAAAACAAAAGGGAATACCCTTCTTGAATTAGTTTGCTTGGGCAAATAATTTATTTGGGTGACCGTGCTTTTAAAAACGAAAGATGGGCTGAAATCCCTCATCCGTCAATTCAAAACCCGCTTTCGTCAATTGGCACCTCATAGATACACGATAGATTCCTTCCTTAGTTTCCAAAATTTGATGATCATGAATTTATCCAGAAAAATTTATCCCTTTCTAGTTATATTGATTCTTATTGCAATCCAAGCTTGTAAAAAAGATAGCACTGAAAATCCGATTCCTGTAAATGAACCCGCACCAGAAATTACTTCCTTTACTCCTGATTCCGGAACCGAAGGAACTGAAGTTACCATCGTCGGTAAAAACTTTGGTTCTACCATTGCAAAAAATGAGGTGCGCTTCGGCAATAGCATCGCGGAAATTACATCAGCCAGTACAGTTCAACTTGTCGTGAATGTCCCTGAAAATGCCACCACCGCCGCCATTAAAGTTACCGTCGCAGGGCAAAGTGGCAGTAGTGCAACAAATTTTACCGTAAAAGGCTCACCCGCAATCACATCTTTCACTCCCAATTATGGAGGAGTGGGCAAGGAAATTGTCATTGATGGGGAAAACTTTGGTGCTACATTAGCTGACAACGAGGTTTTCTTTGGGAATACTATTGCTCCAATTGCAAATGCCAATGAGGAACAACTTATCGTCAACATTCCCGAAGGTGCCACATCTGGGCCTATTAAGGTAATTACAGGAGGACTTACTGCGACTTCCCAATCCGATTTTACAGTTGTCCCACCGCCCTTGTTGTCCAATCTTTCCCAATGGGCAGGAAAACCTGGGGACGAAATCACCATTACCGGGGAACATTTTGGGACTATCATGGAAGATATTACCGTTATCTTCCATAACGGTATTGATGCAGAAGTGATCCTAGTCGATGACATGGAATTAACAGTAACTGTGCCCGATGAGGCAGCAACGGGAATCATTTCCGTAATGGTGGACGGACAAAGTGTTTCAACAACCGAAGATTTTATGGTATTCCCTTCAGGTTTTGAAGAACAATTGGCCAAGGTGTTGGCAAACGATGGTGCGGCTTTTGATTCTTTCGGTGTAGACATTGCTATGTTTGGAGACAAAGCCATTGTAGGAGCGCCCAAGGATGATGACAATGGAAGCTCTAGTGGCTCTGCGTACATTTTTGAAAGAAATGGCGAAAACTGGGATTTAATGCAAAAATTGATTGCTGATGATGGTGCCGTTAGTGATAACTTCGGATCATCAGTTGATATCCATGGTGACTATGCCATTGTTGGAGCAACAGGAGGTGATGACAATGGAAGCAACAGCGGTTCCGCATATATATTTGAGAATAACAATAATGGGGTTTGGGTGCAAATTCAAAAGCTAATTGCTAACGATGGCGAAGCCAATGATACTTTTGGACGTTCGGTAGCAATTCATGATCAATTTGCCATTGTCGGAGCAACAGGAGATGATGATAATGGTTCGTCCAGCGGATCTTCGTACATCTATGCAAACAATTTAGGCTCTTGGAGTTTTCAAAGCAAAATAACCGCACCGGATGGTGATATAGGAGATTTATTCGGTAATTCGGTATCAATTTATGGAAACCAAACGATTGTTGGAGCTTCGGGAGATGATAAAAATGGGGACAGTAGTGGTTCTGCTTATATTTTTGTCTACGATGCCGGGACATGGAATCTACATAGAAAACTTATCCCCACTGACGGTACAATCAATCAATCATTTGGTTTTTCTGTGACAATCAATGTCAGCTTTGCAGCTGTGGGTGCTTACAAGGATAACTTTGGTCAGGGAGCGGTCTATCTTTACAAAAAGAGTGATGATTGGGCTCAAGAAGAAAAGTTAATTGCAAGTGATGGTGAGGCCAATGATAATTTTGGACGATCAATAGCGATTGATGGTAACTCCATAGTGGTTGGAGCCTATGGAAATGATTTACAACAAGGATCTACCTATGTATTTCAAAATAATGGAGATTCGTGGATACAAAAAAAATTAACAGCCGTGGATGGCGCAGAAGATGATCGGTTTGGATATTCAGTGGCCATATACGGAAATTATATTGGCATAGGATCAAATAAAGATGATGACAACGGTCAGGATAGCGGTTCTGTTTACTTTTATTAGATAGAGAAACTGGAGCAAAAACAAGTTGACAATTAAAAGCGTTGCGCCCAAGTGTAGCGCTTTTTTATTTACTTCTTGTACTGGTTTTCAACGTTTCCAAACGGTCTACCTTTCCGCTAGCAGTTTCCTTAAAAGATGACAAAAAGAAGATGTCTTTAGGTACTTCATACTTGTCCAAATCCTTTAGCGATTTTATTTGTTGAAGCAATTCGGAGCTGTCCGTTTCTTCCCCTTCGATTACCAAAACAAGCTTTTGACCCAGTGTTTCATCGGGGATTCCGACTACAAAAAAGCGGGCGGCTACTAAAGGAGCTATTTTCTGTTCTATTTGCTCAGGGATAAGCTTTACTCCCCCAGAATTAATAACAGAATCAAATCTACCCAACCACTGGAATTCCGTTTCACTGTGGAGTACCACGATGTCATTTGTGACTACTGGCTTATCGGAGATTTTGGGGGCGTCAACAACCAGGCAGCCCCGGTTGTCTTTGGAAAAAGTGATGTTGGGGAGGGCGGTGAAATTGGATTGTTGGACGGCTCGATTATTAGATTGTTCGACTATTGGATTATTGGAATTCTCAATTTTGAGTTTTGAATTTTGCATTGACTTTACGGCAACATGGGTTATGGTTTCCGTCATACCATAGGTCTCATAGCATTGGGTGGAAACGGCTTGTAATTTTTCCCGCAAACCAGAAGAAACTGGAGCACCTCCAATAATCAATGTCTTTACCTGAGGTAATTGATTCAGGGATTTTTCCACTTGCAGTGGCACCATTGCAGTAAAGTCATAGATCTTTTGTGTTCCGGACAATGGCAATGACGAGGCTTCCACATAATCCAGGGCTAATCCCAAGACCATAGCCCTTACCAACATCATTTTACCTGCAATTCCGGTACACGGCAAACACAGTAAGGCCTTGTCTCCGGGTTGAAGATTAAAATACTCCCCCGATGCAAGAGCAGAGTTGATCATGTGCTCCTTTTTCAGGAGAATTGCTTTTGGAGCTCCGGTCGATCCAGATGTCCGAACCATGACAGTTGCAGTCTGCATCCCCCACTCCACCAAAAAATCCCCAAGGGATTGCTCAAAGGGGTCACCTTCCTTGACAAGGCTATAGCCTACCTCCAGCAATTCATCAAAACCATAATGAATGCCATTGAGGTTAAAGTTTGGATGAATATTATGCCATTGGGGATGCTGCATCGTTCGAAGCTACAAATTCTTCCTTACTAAGCACGCGACCAAACAGTTTGTCCTTCCAATTGGTCCATTTGTACTTTTTTCCGAAAAGCAACAACAACAGTGGGAAAACCACAAAAATCGGAATCAAAACGTCCCAACCCATGGCTGGCTCCGAAACATCCTTGTAAATGGAATGGGTCTGGAAAGCGGTCCAATCAGCAGTGACCAACAAGGCAGTGATCAGATTATTGGCGGCATGGAAGCCCAAGGCGAGCTCCAGGCCTTCATCCATCAAGGTCAAGATTCCCAAAAAGAATCCCGTGCCTATATAGTAGATCATAATACCCATTCCCAGTTTTTCCACTTCGGGATTGGCAATGTGCATCACCCCAAACAAAACCGACGTTACCACCAAAGGTATCCACCGTCTTCCCGTGGCAATCCCCAGGCCTTGCATCATGTGGCCGCGGAATAGGTATTCCTCAAAACTAGTCTGAAGGGGTATCAGTAGAATTGCTATTACCGCCAAGGAAAGAAATTTTCCCAGATCAAAATTGAGGACATAATCGTCTGGTGATAAATAAATATCCAAACCAGTTATCAAAATAGTAACGCCACCCCATAGACCAAAGGCAAAAAAGATGCGTTTCCAATCTATTTTTTTTCGGGAAGTGGTTAGGGAGGTAATGGATTGTTGGTGAATCAATACCGTCCATAGCAGTACAGTTATCAATCCAACGGCCAAAGGCCCCAATGCGGCAATAAGTACCAGATTGGACCCCCATTGTTCTATAAGCTGTTGCATTGCATCTTCCACACTTATGGGAGAGTTTACGGTAATGATATAATTGAAAGCCATCAAACTTATAAATCCAAGCGGCAAAAACAGATATTTCCAAAGTCCGATATTGCCTTTATATCCCTGAGCTATATACATAAATCATCTATTAAATTCGTATTCCAATTTTTGGTCGACCTGTAAAACAATTTTCCTTCGGAAACCTCCAATGGGCCCTCAAAATTGTTCGTAAACAAGCTGCCTGTTCCCAGCCCCTGAGGCATTTTAAGGTCGAGGGTGCCGGTCCATTGCGCAATGGCATTAAGGCCTATATTGCTTTCCAACGCACTGGTTACCCACCATCCAATCCCATATTTTTCAGCTATCTGAATCCACTCGGTGGAACCGCTATAGCCTCCAACCAAACTGGGTTTTAAGATAATGAATTGTGGTTGTATGGTTTGTAGCAATTGTTCTTTTTCCGTTACAGAAAAAATGCCGATCAGTTCTTCATCCAAGGCGATGGGCAAGGGGGTGTTTTTACAAAGCGAGGCCAACACCTGCCATTGTTTGGGTTTTATGGGTTGTTCTATGGAATGCAATTCATACTGCGCCAAGGTGTTTAATTTTTCCAGAGCCCTATCCGCGGTAAAGGCCCCGTTGGCATCCACCCGAAGCTCTATTTCTTTGGAAGAAAATCTACTTCTTATGGCATCTAAAATCGACAATTCTTGTGCAAAGTCAATCGCACCAATCTTCATTTTGATGCAATTGAAACCAGCCTCCAGTTTTTCCTCCAGTTGGGATAGCATAAAGTTTTCATCGCCCATCCATATTAAACCGTTTATGGGAATGGGGATTTCCTTTGCCAAAAAATCCGATGGGAAAAGCGCAAATGGGTTTTGGGAATTTAGGGACAAAAATGCCTGTTCCAATCCAAATTGGATGGAGGGAAAATCCCAAAGCTGATCTAGAAGTTCAGTTTCGCCCAAATGGATGTGCTCACAAACCCAAGCCAGTTTGTCCTCGTACTCCGGAACATCATCGGCGCTCAGGCCCCTTAATATTCCACACTCTCCAATTCCTTTCTTGGAGCCCTCCTCCAAACAGAGGAACCAAGTCTCCTTTTGGGTCATCACCCCTCGCGAGGTGCCACTTGGTCTTTTAAAGTTCAAAATGTACTTGGTATAGGTCGCTTTCATCGAATGGTTCCAAATTTAACCATATTTAGGATGATGCTTTAGCTAAAGTTGAACCAAAACCTTACTCCTTCGGTGGCTTTGTCAATGTTTAATTTGGATTGCAGTTGGTTTACCAGACGATTCATCAAACGAATCCCCATGGACGAATGGGCCCGCTCGTCGGCGTCTTCGGGTAAGCCCACGCCATTGTCGGTGTATTCAAAATACCCTTGCTCCCCATTTTTGCGAAGATGAATATAGATTTTTCCGTTCTCGTCGTTTTCCGGGAAGGCATATTTAAAGGAATTGGAAACCAATTCATTTAAGATCAAACCAAAAGGAATGGCACGGTCAATATCCAGTTCCGTGCCCTCGGCATCGATGGTAATGCTGATGTTGTGCCCTCCTTTTTTGTACACGGATTGCACGCTATTGATCAGACTTTCGATGTACCCCTGCATTTCGATAACGGACAGGTCATCGTTCTGATATAATTTTTGATGGATCAATGCCATGGCCTTTACTCTACTCTTTCCTTCTTCCAAAGCTTCGATGGCCGACTTGCTTCGGGTATTTTTTGTTTGTAGGCTCAATAAGCTGGAAACCATCTGTAGGTTGTTCTTTACCCTGTGATGGATTTCCTTAAGCAACGAATCCTTTTCGACCAACGCATTTTCGATGATGTGTTTTTGTTCTGCGATCAACCTTTGGTTCTTGATACTCTTTAAATAGGCATAAACAAGTCCAGCAAAGCCAAGTAAGGTGAAAATCAAGGAAATAAAAACCAGGTTTATCCGCTCATCTTTCGCCTTCATTTCGTTTCGGGTTTGTTCGTTGATTCTTTTTTGCTCGTCTATAAGCCGTTGCGAGTTTTCAAGATCTTCGTTGGCCACGATGGTCACCAACTGTTGCTTTATTATGGACGATTGTTTTTGGGAGAGGGAGTCCTTAATGCGTTCATTGCGCTTATAATAAATGGCGGCACTCCTAAAGTTCTCCACCTTGTCGTAAAAGGCAGCCAATAAACTGTTTCGTTTAATGTTCTGTAAAATGCTGATGTTCTCGAAATCGATATCCAAGCTTCGCTTGGCTGCGGCAAACCTTTCCAACTGTAAATTGGCTTCTGCAAGATTCAGGGTGTTTTCGATGACCTCGCTTTTGTGGTTGTTTCTTGATGAAGTGTTTAAGACCTCAATGCTGTTTTCCAAAAGGGGGATTGCTTCCTCGTACTCACTGAGCAAAACATGGCATTTTCCGATGTTCCCTTCAATTTCGGCTTTCAGAAGATCGCTTTCGAACAATTGTTCCTCAGTTTTCTCTTTAGAGATATCATTTAAGAAAACGTCCAAGTAGGCCTTGGCTTTCTTTAACTCGCTCAAGGCAGTGGGCGCAGAATTATCCAAGCGCAGATAGTTGCCCACCTTGCTATGGTATTTGGCCAGTTTGTACGATTCGTTGTCGGCAATCGTAGGCCTTACCTCCATGATATATTGGTTCCGGGCCTTGCGATGCAACCCTAGATTGCTATAAATATCATAAAAGGCAACATTATTGGTATAGCCGAGCTCTCTTTTTTGTTTACGGACTTCGATTTGCTTATCGTACAATTGCAGATTGGCATAATTGTCGTCCAACACCTCCAGCACCGCTTTTCTGGAGCCTGCATCCAAAGAATCCTTGATGCCATATAGTTCCATGGCCAAGGCTACACTTTTATCATATTCCCCCAAATCGTTGTACAACTGGGCCTGCATTACTTGATAAAGTTGACTACCAACCGAATCGTTGATCTTTTGGGCATTGGAGAGGTAGACTTTGACGGTATCCAGCCAATCGTAGGCCGAATTGACGTTGTATCGATTTACTGCATTAAAGAAAACATCAAATCTATTCTGGGGACCATTGGCATTTTCGAATTCTGTTAAAACGCTTACTTCCTCACCTTCAACGGATTGGGCGGATACATTTAACAGCAGTACAAAGAATAAGGCCGAAAATAATAGTTTGAGGTTATGCATCATTAATCTTACGGGTAGTGCTTAGGAAGATTTAAATTTGTACTTTCTGTGTTTTAATGGTTATTCCTTCTCTTAATTAAACAGTGTCCTTTTATTTTAAACGCAGGATTTGAAACAAAATTAAATCCATTCCGAAAGACTTGTTCGGTATTGTTGTGAAAGTGCCCATTTCTGTTGTGAAACGACTCTATGTGTATGCAAATATGCATTTTACCGATGTTTTGTGCATTTCATGGAATCTGCAGGATATTTAAAGGCGGGGCAAACAAAAAAGGTCCTGTCAGTTACGACAAGACCCTTTTACGAGAACACTATATGAAAATGAAAAAATTACTTTTCTGAATTAATAACACTGCTAAAGTAGCTGCATACCCCCACAAGCGAAAACTATTGTTGTGAACCCGTCAAAACTTGTGGTTATTCTTACAAATAAGGGGGTGATACAAAAAAAGTGCCCTAAGGCACTTTTAATTTTTAAATGTATTGTAAGTCTATCAACTGTTCATGGAAGAGATAATAAACTCCTTGAAATCCTTTGAGATTGGGATCAGGTTATTGTTTATCATAATGTCCTTGGAGTTGATGGCATCAATATGGTCCACATTCACGATGTAGGATTTATGTGCCCTATAGAATTTGTTCTTCGGAAGTTTTTCCAGATAATCCTTTAGGGGAGATCGCACCAAAAACTTCTTATCCACGGTGTTGACCTCAAGGTATACATTGTCCGCTTTGATAAATTGGATATCTGTAAACTGAATCCTGTAATACAGATGTTGTTTCTTTACAAAAATCGAATCCTTCAACACGGAGTTTGAGGTAAAAGTGTCACCCTCATTTCCTGCTATCTCCTTACTTTTTTCTTTTCGGGCATAATCGAAATTGGAAAGTGCAATTTCAATAGAAGTGTATAAATCTTGTTGCTCAAATGGCTTTACCAAGTAGCCATCAGGTTTAACCGTCTTCGCATTTTCAACGGTAGCCCTGTCTGAGTTGGAGGTTACAAAAATGAAAGGAATGTTATATACATCTCTTATGTGTTTTCCAAGATCAATCCCTGTTTTATCGGAAGCTAAAATAATATCAATAAGTACCAAGTCCACATGGTTGTTCTTAAGTACTTCCACAGCCTGTTCGTAAACTATTACATTGTCCACAATTTCATACCCAATTTCCTCGAGCATGGATTGCATGTCGTCTGCAATAATTACGTTGTCCTCTACAATCAGTATTTTAATGGGGTGTTCCAAATTGTCAATGTTTAGTGGGTTGCTGACCAAAATTACAAAAAAAACTTAACAGCAATGTAGAAGAGGAGGGACAGCAAAAAGGTACTTAGGGCCAATTTTTTGAGTTCGCCATCCAATAAAATGGGTTCCTCGGTTCGCATTACCTTAAGCAAATGGAGAAAGATGGGAACAAAGGCCAAAAGGTAAAACCAATAGATCATATTACCAATCTCCAAAAACGAAAAAGTCAAAAACCCAACAAATGCAAGGCTAATCAAGAGGGCATGATAGCGTTTGCCGTTTTTAAAACCCATTTTTACGATCAAGGTATTTTTGCCATGTTTTTTATCGGAAACTATATCCCTCAAATTGTTAAGGTTCAATACCCCAACACACAACAGTCCTATGGAAACCGCAGGCAAAATCGTGGTCCATTCCACAGATTTGGTATATAGGAACATGCTACCCAATACCCCTAGCAATCCAAAAAACAAAAACACAAAAACATCACCCAGCCCTTTGTAACCATAGGGATTGGATCCCATGGTATATCTAATGGCGGCCCAAATGCTTAAAACTCCAAGAATGGAAAAAAGCAAGATGTACTTTAGATTTTCCTTGCCAAAAGCCAAATAGACCAAAACCAAGGCCAAGATCATGCTAATCACAATGGAAACAACGATACCATGTTTTAGGGCTTTCCGGGAAAGTATTCCGCTTTGTAGGGCCCGCGCTGGACCTATGCGATCTTCATTGTCGGTTCCCTTAACACCATCGCCGTAGTCGTTGGCAAAATTGGATGTGACCTGAAACCCTATGGTGGTCAACAGGGCCAAAACAAATAGGGTAGTATTAAAATACCCTTGGTGGACAGCCAATGCCGTTCCCACGATTATTCCTGATAAAGAAAGAGGAAGTGTACGTAACCTAGCAGCTTGCACCCAAGCCTTAAAACTACCCAAGATTAATAGGGGTCTTCTATTTTAACCCTTTTGCCATCTTGGTACGAGGCTACAAAGGCATCCTTGAATCCCATATTTACTAATTGCTTTCTAAAGGATTGGGCTTCGCCCAAGGTTTCAAAATTTCCTAAAGAATAGGCATAGAAGGGATTGGTCTTTACGAACAAGGTGTTCGTCAATGCTTCAGAGGCCAAAGTCACGTTGTTATCCACAAAGGACTTAACCTGCACTGAATAGATGGTCTCTTTTTCCAAAAAGGCTTTGGCAAGGTAGAATTCGCGAACCAAGCTTAGCTCTTCATTCTGAAGTTTAAGGTTATCAATTCGCGCCTTGATTACGTCCAAACTGTCAATGGAAACCAAGAGGCTGTTTTGGCTCTCAAAGGAATTTTTGCTGCTCAGCCCTGCGGTAAACGAAGTAATCGCAAGGGTGCCCACAACAAAAAGTGCTGTGAACCCTAGAAGAATGTTGCGCTGCAACTTGATTTTGCGCAAATCCTTGTTCTTATATTTTATCTGGTCCAGCAGTCTTTCATTGATAATTTGGGCTTTATCTATGTCCTTGTGCAGGTCCAGTAAATCGCTTTCTTCAATAAATGGCATATTAGGTCAGTTCTTGTTTTCCTGCCAACATCCTAAGAGGATAGCTGTCAAGCAGTTAATACACACTTCTACAAATGTATAATTTTTGGCGAAAGAAAAAAATGCAATGTTGTCAAATCAATTAACAATTTCCCAACTTATTTATCAACCAAAGTTTACACAAGCTGGATCCCATTCTCCTTGATAACTATCTTTCTTTCACGGTATAGGGTTCCAATGGCTTTTTTGAAAGATTTTTTGCTTAAATGCAGCTGTTTTTGGATCTCTTCCGGACTGGATTTATCGTGCAGGGGCAAAAAGCCACCGTTTGCGTTCAATTTTTCCAAAATCATGTTGGCCGTAGGCTCTAACATCTTTGCTCCCAAGGGTTGAAGGGCAACGTCTATTTTGTTGTCCGGTCTTGCGCTCTTTATGTACCCAGTAAGCCTATCCCCTATGGCGAGAGGCTTAAAAACATCACTCTCAAAAACTAGACCTTTATATTGGTTCTCTATGATCACTTCCCAACCCAAAGGGGTTTTTCTATTCACAAGTAAATCCACCTCGGAATTAGGTGTAAGGTCGAACCCTTCATTGGAAAGAAAACGGTTGATCCTACTTGAGCCCGTCAATCTGAAGGTCTCCTCATCCAAATAGCAATGGACAACATAACGCTTCCCCTCTTCCATCCGAACCGTTTGCTCCCTGAATGGAACCAACAGATGTTTTTCCAAACCCCAATCCATAAATGCACCGTAGGCACCCACCTGCACCACTTTTAAATAGGCATAGGAATTCCGAATTATCAAAGGATCTAGGGTGGTGGCAATGGGACGTTCGGAACTATCCAGGTAGCAAAACACCTTGAGCTCCATATCGATCTCAAAATCTTCGGGGACATATTTGTTGGGTAACAATACTTCCGTTCCCTCGTTATCGCCCAAAAAGAGACCAATCCTTGTGCTACGTAAAACCCTAAGCGTGTTATAATTCCCCAATGCTATCATGCGGCAAAGGTAGACCGAAATTATGGGTATAAAAAAGAAGATTTGAGGCGGGAGAACCCCACCCAGGTTCTACTGTCTTCGAGAATTAGCGGTAAACCGATTCCTTGCCAAATTGCTTGCAAAGCATATAATAGATCACCGCCCGATGTTTGTTCTTGTCGGATCTCCCGTATGTATCGATAATTCCGTTGATGGCTTCCATCAAATTCGGGCTATCCGAAAGTCCCAATTTGTTGATCAGGTAGTTGTTTTTTACAGTATTTAGCTCCTTTTCATCTGATCCCGAGACCTTGGAGGAATCCAGATTGTATATGGAAGGACCCAAGCCAACAGTGACCTTGGTTAACAAATCCATATTGGGGTCTTCTCCAAATTTTTCTTTGATATCGGCCGCGTATTTTACAATCAAATCATCTCTTTTACTCATGGTCCAGGTATTGGTTTTAATGGTTACTAACAGATCGTTCTAAGATATAAAATCGAAATAGTCGAGCAAAATTTTGTTGTTCGCAGCCGTGGGTGTTTGTATCTCGAGAATTTTGGGTTTTTCGGAAGGATCATAAAACTTGGACATAGCCATTTTTACCTCCTGTTCATTTGCTGCAGCTAAATGATCAAAGTGGAACATGCGGGCCAAATGTTCGGCACTGTGCGCATGCTGCGTTTCAAAAAAGGTTGAAAACTCATCAGTTTCTTCGAATCCAGGTAAAATCCTGAAAATACCACCTCCCGAATTATTGATCAAGATGATTCTAAAGTCAGGACGGATATAATTGTTCCAAAGTCCATTGCTATCGTAGAAAAAACTCAAATCCCCGGTTATTAAAAGCGTTGGTTTTTGGTTATGAATAGAGGCCCCCAATGCGGTGGAAGTACTTCCATCGATGCCACTTGTGCCTCGGTTGCAATACACATGTAAGGAAGCATCCATCGGAAACAGTTGGGTATAGCGAACTGTTGAACTGTTGGCCAAATGTACTTGATAACCCTTGGGAATGCTTGGTTGGATCAAGTCAAATGCTACAAAATCGGAAAATCCTATCTGTTCCAAATAGGTTTGCCTTTTTTGTTCATAGTTCGTCTTGGCGTTTAGCCACTTGTCGCGATAACTACTTTCTGCTTTATTAAAATCACCCATTACCGAACCAAAAAAAGTATTGGGATGGGTCTTTATATGTTCCGACAAGCAGAAAAAAGTGTCATAAGCCTTGTTGGAGTCTATGTGCCAATGGTGTTTGGGTTGATGTCCCCGTAAAAAGGCCTTGATTTTTTTGGAAACAATCAACCCCCCAAGGGTAATGAGCAGGTCGGGTTGCAAATTGTCAAAGAGTTCATCTCTATCCACAGATTTCTCTATAGGAGCTATGATGCTATCAATGCTGGGGAAAAAATTGGGATGATGTACATTGGAAGTGGTCTCCGTAAATACCAGAACACTGGTGTCCCTGGCCAAGGTTTCCAATATTTCCTTTTCCAGAGCATTGGGTGGGTTAACCCCAATTAAAACCATCTTCCGTTGACTTGAATTCCAAATGGAAATCAAATCTGCCCAATCATTATTCCCAGATTTTGCAACCGGTGTTTCGGAAACAGGTATCTCGACTTTCAACCTATCTGTTAAACCATATAAGGGCTCTTCAAAAGGGATATTGATGTGTACGGGGGTCGATTTTTCAAAGGCGATTTTTAGGGCTGTTTCAATTGCTCGTTGGTTATGGGATTGAATCGATGCCTGACTCCGCTCAACACCCGTTACTTCCAAACCACGGGATACATCTTCCTTCAAATTGGCCGAATAGCCGATATGCTTTTCAAAAATATTTTCTTGTCTGATAGTTTGCCCATCCCCGATATCAATTTTGTGTTTTGGTCTATCCGCCGAAACAACAACCAAGGGGATATCGCTATAAAAGGCCTCTGTTACAGCGGGATAAAAATTCAACATGGCACTCCCCGAGGTACAGACCACTGCAACCGGTTCGCCCAATTGCTGAGCCATTCCAAGGGCAAAAAACGCCGCACAGCGCTCATCAACAATACTAAAGCAAGAAAAAAATGGGTTCTTGGTAAAGCTTAGGGTCAAGGGGGCATTTCGGGAGCCCGGTGAAATCACAATATTTTTGATTCCCTTCGATTTAAAGTAAAGAACCAATGTCTGTGCCGAAGGAATGTTGGAGTGCATCATGGATTACAAAAATACGCTCCAAAACGTTCTCAGCCCAAAATTAATGCTTGGCAAATTGTAGGATGTTGAGCAGGGTCTTACTTTTGTTCTGGGTCTCAGTCCATTCCTTTTCGGGATCAGATGCCCTAGTAATTCCCCCGCCCACAAATAGGGAAGCTTTGCCCTGGTGGATCTCCATGCATCGTAAGTTTACAAACAGGGAAGCACTTCTATTTGCCGCTAGGTTCAATTCCCCTAAAAAGCCCGTATAGTATTTGCGTTGATACCCTTCTTGTGCCAAAATAAAGTTTTTGGCCTCATGCGTAGGAATACCGCAAACTGCTGGGGTTGGGTGCAAAGCCCTGAGCACATCTGCAATGGATGTATTGGACAGCAACCTGCCCCTAATCTCGGATTTCAAATGCCATAGGTTTCCAGCCCTTACGGATTCCACAGGGTCCATCTGAAGCGGGTGGGCTATATCGCCAAGTTGGTCCAAAATATAGTTGGATACCATTTTTTGCTCCTCAATCTCCTTGTTCCCCCAATCGGGCAGCTGATTTTCAACATAAGCCAAGGTGGCCGCCAACGACATGGTTCTAAATTCCCCTCCCCTAATATGTACTAAGGTTTCCGGAGTGGCCCCGCACCAACTACCTATTTCGGGATGGTGGAATAGGTAACAAAAGGCATTGGCATAATTCTCCAGCAGCTTTTGGAAAATTTCAAGCGGTGACTCTTCGTATTCCAATTCCACTTTTCTAGACAACACTACCTTGCGCAAGCTACCTTTCTCTATTTGGGACACCCCCTTTTGAACAAGTTCAAGATGTTCTTTCTTGCCCTGATCCATTACCTCAACATCCTCGGACAATTGGGAGGTAGTTGAATTCCAAGATGTGGTCAATACTTGATCAGCTTGAATTATTACCGCATCATCTTTCCAATCAAAGGGTGCAAAAACAAAACCCTGTTCGTCAAAATTTTGGGCTATGTGCAACTCATTATCGTCCTGAAGAATTGCGATGATTGTCCGCTCTCCAGGTTTTCGATAAATGGCAAACGGACGGTCATTCTTCCAGACACCTCCCATTTGTTCGAGTAGCTCTTGAAAATCCTTATTTTCTGGGTAGGGCAATGGTGGTCAATTTACAGTTGGAAATCAGGTCACCTTCCTCGTTGGTAATTTTTATCTCCCACAACTGGGTGGTACGTCCTTTATGGATAATGGAGGCCTTGGCATAAACGTAACCCTCCCGAATGGATTTGACATGATTGGCCGAGATTTCAATTCCACGGACAAAGAATTCCTGTCCATCCAAAAAAACATAGGAGGCCGCACTGCCCACACTTTCGGCAAGTGCCACCGATGCACCCCCATGGAGCACGCCATCCGGTTGGTGCACTTTTGGGGAAACCGGCATACGGGCCACCAAAAAGTTCTCGCCTACATCTACATAGTCAATTTCCAATGTTTCCATTAAGGTATTCTTACAAATGCCGTTGCAGACCTCAAGAATCTTTGCCTTATGCTCGTTCATGCTTTCAAATTTTCGTAAAATTACGCAAAGGTATTGCTTTAAAAGAAGTTTATGTAATCCATGGAAAAGAAGGTCACCTATACCACGCAAAATACGTATGAAACCCTGAATACCTTAACCGAAACAACCAAGAATGTATGGTTGGTGTTTCATGGAATGGGGTATTTGAGCCGGTACTTTATCCGGTATTTCTCCCAGCTAAATCCGGAGGTGAATTATATTGTGGTACCGCAAGCGCCCTCTAAGTACTATTTAAAGGATGAATTCAAATATGTGGGTGCCAGCTGGCTGACCAAGGAAAGCACTGCTATGGAAACGGAAAATGTCTTGGAATATATTGATGCCGTTTACGAAGCCGAACAATTTCCCTCCCATGCCAACTTGATACTTTTTGGGTTTTCCCAAGGAGTATCCGTTGCTGCGCGATGGATGGTCCGGAGAAAAGTACCCTGTCATTCGGTTGTTCTTTATGCCGGGGGTATTCCTAATGAGTTGGTAAGGGCAGATTTTGATTTTGTGGATTGGGAAACCACCAAGGTCAAAATTGTGTATGGCTCAACGGATAAATACTTGATTCCCGAGCGAAGGAAAGTGGAGATAGAGAAAATCGACACCCTCTTTTTGGGAAAGGCGGAGATCATCAATTTTGAAGGAGGACACGAAGTGAAACCGGAACTATTACCGACCTTAATTTAAAAACATGGAAACTATTGAAAAACATTTGGCACATGTTACCCTAGTGGTCAAGGATTATGATGAAGCCATCAGTTTCTATGCCCAAAAATTGAATTTTGAACTTAAACAAGATGTTGATTTGGGAGATGGAAAAAGATGGGTGGTGGTCTCGCCTAGGGATGGTCAATGTAGCCTTGTTCTGGGCAAGGCCGTCGGGGCCGCACAGGAAGCTGTCATTGGCAACCAAACTGGTGGAAGGGTGTTCCTGTTTTTACACACTTCGGATTTTTGGACGGATTATAACTCCATGAAGGAAAAAGGAGTTGTTTTTAAAGAGCAACCTAGGGAGGAGCCCTATGGCATCGTGGTCGTGTTCGAAGATCTTTACGGAAATCTTTGGGATTTGTTACAGATCAATTGATCAATTGGGACCTTCGTCCCCTACCTTTTCGGCTGGATAATAGGTAATACGTCTGGTGGAATACGCATTGTCCGGTGTGATGATCTGTTTGATCCAATTTTTTTCCGGATTGCTATCAAATTGAAAAATATATTCTTTTACCGATTCCGAGTTGACCGTACGTGTTGTGACTTTTTCCAGCACTCCTTCAGGATCATAGGAGTAAATCAATTTTTTCTCAGATTCAAACTTCTTAGCGGAAACATTATAAAGGAAAAATTCCTTGGAACTCAACTTGCCATCCGATTTAAAAATCTCTTCTGTGGCTTTATTCGGATCACCGTCAATAAACTCCTTGGTCAACACTATTTTTTGCATACTGCCGCCAGCTTGCTTTTCGGAAGTCCGAACGGACTTTTCCAGAATACCGTTACTCAAATAGCTGGTGGTCAGTTCGTTTTGGTAGGGAACGTACTCGACGATACACTCATCCACACCTTCCGAATTGGAGGTGATGATCTTGACTAATCGGTTTTCTTCGTCAAATTCGTATTCTTGCTGCTCCAGGAATTCCTTGTCGTAAGAAACAATTTTTTCAAACAGTTTGCCTGGCTGTAAACTATCCCGCGTGTAAAAGTTGACCATGGAGGTGGCAGCGTCAAGCACATTGTCTTTGTAACTCTCCAATCTTTTTTCCATCAGATGTCCTTCGGCATACTTGTAATACGTGATATCCTGGTCTGTATCATTGTATTGCGTAACGGTCCTTACCAAAAAACCATCTTCATTGAATTCAAAGAGTTCCTTCCCGTAATCGGTGATCACCAAACAGGTCTTTACCTTTCCGTTTAGGTCAAAATCCTTCACCTTGAACATTTGGAGATCCTGGGCGGAAATTCCAAAGTTCAGAGTAATTAGGATTAAGACAAGGAGGTATTTCTTGATCATATGGTAAAATTACTTCGAAATGATACAATTATAAAACAAAAAGGGTGCCAGTTGTCTAAAACTTTCGTTCTGGAGCAAATGGAGCAATGTCCATGGAGAGTTTATCCCCCGAAATCAATTCGGTGATCAACTTCCCGGTAGCAGGCCCTAGGCTCCACCCCATCATAGCATGGCCTGTGGACAAATGGAGATTGCTGTATCTTTTGGAGGTTCCAATATAGGGGAGGCCATCGGGAGTAACGGGTCTAAGACCACACTGGGCATTTTGTTTATCTACTTCGGGGATTTGTAGTCCTTTGTAGTATTGACTTGCCCCCCTTGCAATAGCTTCTACACGTTCTTTTCTGATTTTGCTGTTGATTCCGGAAAATTCCATGGTTCCGGCAAAACGGGTAAAACCATCCATAGGCGTTACCGCCATTTTAGCTTCCATCAAAATAGCGGGCATGGAAATTTGGGTGGGGGTTTCCATATTGATTCTATACCCCTTTCCTGCCTGCAAGGGTAATTTTACGCCCAATTTTTTTGAAAGCTTGGAAGTCCATGACCCGGCTGCAAAGACTATGTCATCAGCTTGATAATTGGTCAGATTGGTTCTGACCCCTATAACCGTGTCTGGGCCTAATTTTACATCTTGAACCTCCTCATTCTTCCTAATATCTACACCCTTTTTTTGGAGATGGGTCAACATACGCTCCATAATTTGGTGTGGGGTGGTATGCCAATCCGATTCATAGTGAAAAGCCCCTTTTGCATTCAACTCTACATGGGGTTCCAGAATTCGTAATCCATCCAAATCCAAATGATGGACTGTTAAACCAAGTTCTTTGGCGCGTTCGGCAACTTCAAGCTCGTGATCCCTTTCTTTTTTGGTCTGGTACATCATCAACAATCCCTTGCGTTCCAACTGAAAATCGCCCAAATCCCCAGAATTCCATATCTCTTCGTACAACTCACGGCTCAAAAGATTGATGTCCATGATAACGGGCATCGCCTTGGCAACCTTTTCCGTAGTCGACGATTTTTTGAAATACCAGGCCCATTTAATGAAATCCATGTCCAGCCGCGGTTTCATATAAAAGGGACTGGAGGAATTGAACATATACTTGATTCCTTTGGAAATCATTCCAGGGGAAGCCAAGGGTACAATGTGACTCGGGGTAATATATCCTGCATTTACATAAGATGCTCCGCCATCCATATTGGATTTATCCAAAACGGTAACCTGATGGCCTTCTTTTTGTAAATAATAAGCGGTGGAGAGACCGATGATTCCCCCACCAACTACGATAACACTTTTGTTTTTTCCCATGTTAGATTACTTGGAACCCGTGGGCATAAGGATCATCCTCCGTATCAATGGTGATGGTGTTTCTACCGTAAACTTTTGCCCAACCTTGAATACTGGGTATAATGGCCATTTTATTCTTCAAGCTAGTTTCCTTTTCCACTTTCCCTACAAATGTAGAACCAATATAGCTTTCATGGACATATTCCTCCCCCAATTCCAAATCGCCTTTGGCGTATAATTGTGCCATACGGGCCGAAGTTCCCGTGCCACAAGGAGATCGGTCGATGGCCTTATCCCCATAGAAAACTGCATTTCGGCCAGAAGAATGGAGATTTAAAGGTTCTCCCGTCCACAACACGTGGGAAACCTGATTGATCGCAGGGTTTTCGGGATGTACAAATTCGCCGGGATATTTTTCATTAATGGTTTGTCTAACCTCTTGTGAAAATTGAATCAGTTGGCTTGCCGTAAAGTCCTGTACCCCAGAAAAATTTTGTTGGGGATCCACAATAGCGTAAAAGTTTCCGCCAAAAGCCACATCGAATTTTAAGCTGCCTAAAAAGGAACTGTCTACCGTAAGATTCTGTCCTGCCAAATAGCTTTTTACATTGGTAATCCGAACCCATTCCACCTTTTTGTTGGGCTGGGAATAGGCTATTTCCACTAGGCCAGCTGGCGTTTCCAGTCTTACCTTTCCTTTTTCTTTAGGCTGAATCAATCCTTCCTCCAAAGCAATGGTCATGGTTCCAATAGTACCATGGCCACACATGGGCAAACAACCGCTGGTTTCTATAAAGAGCACCGCTACATCATTATTAGGGTCGTGCGGTGGATAAAGAATGCTTCCACTCATCATGTCATGACCCCGGGGTTCAAACATTAGGCCGGTTCTTATCCAGTCATATTCCTTTAAAAAGTGCTGCCGCTTTTCTTCCATGGTCTTTCCTACAAGGTCAGGTCCCCCTTCTACAACAAGTCGTACGGGATTTCCACAGGTATGCGCATCAATGCATTTAAACGTATGTACACTCATTAAAAGTTGGGGATTTCTGGTCTAGTCCTTACACCTTCCTCGATAATTCCCAGTACCCGTTGCCGCTCGGCTCCGCTCAATGGCAATCTGGGCAATCGGACCTGTTCGCTTCCAATCCCTGTCGCCACTTCGGCAAGTTTAATGTTCTGAACCAATTGAGGGCTAATATCCAATTCCAAAAGTGGCATGAACCATCTGTAAATTTCGGCTGCCTCTTCTATTCGGCCCGACTTGACCAATTCGTAGATGGCCACAGTTTCGCGCGGAAAAGCACAAACCAAACCGGCCACCCATCCGTCGGCACCCATAACCAAAGTCTCCATGGCCAAGGTATCCACCCCGCCAAGTATACTCAAACGGTCCCCAAAACGGTTTCTGATTCGGATAATATTGGTAATATCCCGTGTCGATTCTTTTACCGCTTGAATGTTGTCAAGCTTCAATAACTCATCGAACATTTCCAAAGTTACCTCAATTTTATAGTCCACTGGGTTATTGTAGATCATTATAGGCAAGGTTGTGCTGTCAGCAACTGCTTTGAAATACGCTACAGTTTCTTCGTCTGTTGATTTGTATCGCATCGGTGGCAGCATCATAAGTCCAGCTGCTCCCTGTTCTTTGGCCAAGGCGGCTGTTTCAATTGCCTTTTTAGTGGACTGTTCCGCGATGTTCATAATTACCGGAACTTTGCCGTCCACCAAATCAACAGTATGCCTCACCAAGATTTTTTTCTCCTCATCTTCCAAGGTACTGGCCTCACCCAAAGTACCTCCCAAAATAATTCCATGTACCCCTGCATCCAGTTGCGCCCTAATATTTACAGAAAACATATTCAGGTCTAGTTGATCATCATTCGTGAACTTGGTGGTTACAGCGGGCATTACCCCTTTCCAATTTACTTGTGCCATATTCTAATTATTTTTTACAAAAGTAGAAGGTGTTTCTAAGGTACTATTCCTGAAAATTAGCTAATATTTACGTTATATTATCTTTGTTTTTATAATTTAAAGTTTATTAAGGTAATTTTTGAGTAAATGAAAATTTATTCCTTTACGATTCCTAAAAAACCTGGAGAGAACATTGTCGTCCAAAATGATGAAGGACCCGCTTTTTTTGACAAGCTTCATCAACACCGGGAAATTCAACTCAGCCTTATTCTAAAGGGAACGGGAAAAGTCATCGTCGGTGATAGTGTACATGTTTTTCATCCCGGGGACTTTTTTGTCATTGGAAGTCATATTCCGCATTTGTTCAAAAGTGAAGTCACTGATGGCATTGTGCAGATGAAATCGGTTTTTTTTGCAATGGACTCATTTGGCGCATCGTTTTTCCAACTTCAGGAAATGGAGGAACTCAAATATTTTTTTAATTATGCAGAAACCGGATTCAAGCTAAATACAACCTCATTGGAGATCCCAATGGTAATTGAACGGATATTCTCCCAAACGCATTTTGCGCGGTTTATGATGCTGATGCAATTGCTTAGAATGCTTAGCGGGGCACAGAAATTACCGCTTTCCAATTTTTTGGAGCCCAAGGAGCTTTCACATGACCATGGGGAAAGGTTACGAGTGGTATTCGATTATGTTATGGAAAATTTTGAGCAGAAAATCACCTTGGAAAAGGTTTCCAAACTAGCCCACATGACCCCTAATGCCTTTTGTAGGTTTTTTAAACAGCGTACGAACAAAACTTTTTTCAAGTTTTTGAGTGAAATCCGCATTGAGCACGTCTGCCAGCTTCTTGCACAAAATCAAGATCTTTCGGTGGTGGAAGCTGCGCATCAGGCCGGTTTTAATTCCATCTCCAATTTCAACAAAACATTTAAGGATATAAAAGGAACCAACCCTACAAAATATCTAAAGGAACTCAGCTAAATTTAAAATCCCGTACATGGGATGGGATTCTTTGTTATTTTTGGCGAATTATTGGACAAACCATTTGAAATGAGATTCATACTTCTATTGCTTATCGGATTGCAATTTTCCTGCAATACCTCACAGAAAACCGTTGAGAAAACAACAACTGCCACCAAAAACCCTGATCCCGTTACTTATGCGGAATCCATTACCGAAGAAGATTTAAAAGAACATCTTTATGTATACGCTTCTGACGAGTTTGAAGGTAGGGAAACCGGGAAACCAGGGCAAAAGAAAGCTGTTGCCTATCTTACCTCCTACTATGAATCTTTAGGTATCCCAGCAGCTAAACGTGATGGTGACTACCAACAAAAGGTACCACTTGAAATTGCACAAGTACCCGAGGGAAATGTTGATTTTAATGGTTCCTCCTTTGCTCTTGGGGATAACGTATTGACCTTTGCCGAAGCTACTGGAACCTATGAGGACTTGGTTTACGTGGGATATGGTATAGAGGAAGGTTCCTACTCCGACTATTCCAACGTCGATGTAAGCGGAAAGCTAGTGCTTATCAAGGCAGGCGAGCCCGTCAATGCTGACGGCAACTATGTGCTTTCAGGAGATAAAAAGAAATCTATATGGAGCAATATGAGCGAGGGCGTGGGTAAAAAATCCACCCTTGCCATTGAAAAGGGAGCAAAGGGAGTTCTTTATTATGACATGACAAACTTTAAGCGTTTCAAGGGCTATTTTGATTTTATGAAAAGTAATAAGAGTGGTAAAATGAGCTTAAAGGACGAATCCGATTCCCAAATATTGATCATGCTTGATGAAAAGTCCGTAGCGGCGCTTAAAACGGATATTGAAAGTGATCATACCCCCAAAGCAATCCCTGCTTCCATACAGTTGAATGTTACCAGCAAAAATGGGGAAGTGGATTCTGAGAATGTGGCGGCGATTATAAAGGGAACCGAAAAACCTGATGAATATGTCGTTGTATCCTCGCATTTGGACCATATAGGGGTAACTGCCGACGGACAAATAAATAATGGAGCAGACGATGACGGCTCAGGAACTGTCGCCCTATTGGAAATGGCTGAGGCCTTTAAAAAAGCTGCTGATGCTGGAGAAGGCCCAAAACGCTCCATTGTTTTCCTCCATGTGACGGGAGAAGAAAAAGGCCTTTTGGGATCAAAATATTACACAGATGTGGACCCGATTCTACCCTTGGAACAAACGGTGGCCAATTTGAATATTGACATGATCGGAAGAATCGACCCCAAAAGGGACGGAAGTAGAAATTATCTTTATCTGATCGGTTCTGATAAGTTGAGTACCGAACTCCACAATTTGTCCGAGGAAATCAACGACAAATACACACAAATAGAATTCGATTATACCTACAACGATGAGAACGACCCCAATCGTTTTTACTACCGAAGTGACCATTACAATTTTGCCAAAAACAATATTCCAATCATATTTTATTTCAATGGTACCCATGCCGATTATCACCGACCTGGGGACACCCCGGACAAAATAAACTATGATCTTTTGAAAAATAGGACGAGGTTGGTTTTTTACACCGCATGGGAGGTGGCCAATCGGGAAAACCGCATAGTGGTTGACAAAGCTGTAAAGTAAGTCGGCCCTTTATTCCACAAAGAAGCCCTTCATAACGAAGGGCTTTTCTTTTGTAAAAGAATCTATAATTGTCCAGATTTATTTGGTAAACTGGAAGAAATCATAGTCCTGAATAATATCAGCTGCCATAAGCTCTATGGTTTTATGGTCGGGGTGATTCTGATATGTCTTTATGTTGTCATCGGATGAGAAATGGAGGGTAATCAATATGTCATGGTCTTCTGAGGAATTGGTGATTAGATCCAAAGAAACATTGTTAAGGCCTTCGATTTTTGAAGGAAGCCCTTTAAAGATCTCCAGGAATTTTTCCTTTTTAGGACCTTCAACATCATCCGCCCAACGATAGAGCAATACATGATGAAATTCCGTGGTTTCCTGGCAAGAAAGGCAAAATGCGCTAAAACATAGAAGAAACAGAGTGAACTTTTTCATTGGAGTATTTTCTTTGAAGCCCTAAGATTGGTTTTATTTTGCTATTTAGGGGTAGCATAAGAAATGTCGGACATGTCGGTCAATAGTTCGTAATCGACCATAACCACACGCCATTGCCCACCCGGTTCAAACGCTTCCTTCCATAATTTAACAGGACCATAATCCAAAATTTCGCCCAGGAAATGTGTTTCCTTGTGGTTGCTGGAGCGACCATACGCAACTGGGTTCCCAATTTCATCAGTGGCAATCCAAACAGCAAACTTTCCATCCACCGAAAAATTAATTCTATCTTCAAGTATCTCATAGGTTAGGCTAGGGTCATCAGAGGCCAAAAGGTGGAAAATTCTTGAAGGAATCCCTGGCCAGAATGATCTAAATCTATTCACCAACCCTTCGTCCCATATAGTTAACTCATCCCCTTTAAGGGTCCAACCATTGTCTTTATTCAATGCACGTACTTCGTTTAAGTTCGCGTTTCTACTTGCCATCTTGATCCTCGGGTTTTCAAAATCTATCCAAAAACGCCTTACCAAAGGCAATTTAAGATTGGCATAATGGGCAATTTCCAACATATAAAAACCCTTTGCATTGCGCCATGATTCTTCATTTCCCACGGCTTTCATAAGCTGGTCTAAACGTTCTGGCCTCTCTTTTTCAACATTTTGGGCTGCCATTGGTGCCGAAGAAACTAGTACCAAGCACACTATAATCTTTAACTTTTGGATGGTCATATTTAATTTTGTTTTGAGTTTATTCAGCAAGATCAAATGATATATCCGGTACTTTGGGATAACCGATTACCTCCAGATATTCAAATTGCCAGTGTCCGTCGAGTGAGGTACGCCATTTTGGTAAGCTAAACTTGCCAAAGGACGCTAGCGGTCCATAAATGGAAACATCATTGCCAAACTCGCTCTTCATTTGCCATTTAATTGGCCTACCTTCATGATTGAATTCTATTATACACAGGAGTTCCATATTTCCTTCAAAAATCTCTAACCCTCCATCATCTCTTAATTTAAAACTTAAACCATGGTTCTTTAATGCAATTCTCTTGCAGATGGAATACAAGGTTCTTTTCCAGTTTTCGATTTCCTGTTTCAACCGCAACGAATCAAATTGATATATGGACCCATCTTCCAATTGGCCCCATCCCCCGTTAGGAGTAAAAGCCCTTACCCTGTTCAATGAATCATTTTTAAGTTTGATTTTAGTTTTGGGTTTGGTAAGGTCAAGCCATATTTCCATGTCAATCGAATCAGTTTCCTTGGTCCACATCTTTTCTTTTAGATATAGAAAGTTGGTTTGGTTCCAGAGTTGTTTCCCTCCCATAAGTTCAAGAAAGCGATCAACAACTTTCTCGGCTTCCCTTTCTTGTGAATGACAAATGAATGGGCACCACCATAAAAAAATGTAAAAAATGATTCTGGGACATTTCATATAACACGGTAGATATTCTTGCCGCTAAATATTGCGAATGCAACGTCAACTTAACTACGGATTTATGAATCAGGAACCTGAATTTAGAATTTAATAATACTTTTAAGTATTGTTTTTACTTATGGATTACACCCATTTTATGGTAATGGCCAGTACGTTTCTAATAGGGAACGCGGTACTTTTTTCCATTTTTTTGTTTTTGGAAAAAAGGAACCGGAGGTATAAACCGATTCGTCATCTTCTTGCCTTCCTACTGTTGGCGTTTTCCCTGAGAATTATGAAGTCTGTGATATATATTCTATTTCCAGAATATGCAAGTGGTCTAACATCCATTGGGATTGTTGGAATGTTATCCATTGGACCTCTTTATTGGTTTTATATACGGTCCATATTAAGTAAGGTGAGCTGGGATTACAGGCATTTTATTCCGTCTTTGCTGGTGTTCTTGGCAATACCTTGGCTCAAAGGTGAAACTTTGCACTGGATATATATAGGCAGCCTTTTTCATATGTTGGTCTACTACTTTATGGGCGGAAGGTTGATTTACCATGCGAAGTTTTTGGTGACAAAACGGGAAAATGGAAAGCCGTTTTGGGTTCTAAAGCTGATGGTGGCCATGACGCTTTTGTGGATTGGGTTTGTTCTACAGGCAGTTGTTACCAACAAACTATATTATATCGGAATCACCTTTAGCGAAGTGGTGGTGTTTTTTGCGATTGCTTTGATAGGAATGAAAAATTATAGCAAAATCACACGGCCCGTCAATTATCAAGAAAATGGCAACCCCCAGCTAAAAAGCCTAGCTAAAAATGCCATTGAGACCTTGAAAAAAGATAAGCTATTTACAAAAAGTGATCTCACCCTCGCTTTGCTTGCCAAAGAACTGGGGGCTACAAACCATCATCTTTCCAAAGCATTGAACAATATTGAAAACAAGAGTTTTCCTGAACTGCTAAGCGGTTTTAGAATCGAACATTCATCCCAGCTGCTCAAAGATATCGCGTATAAAAACTTGAGCATAGAAGCCATAGCTTTTGAAAGTGGGTTCAACAGCTTATCGGTATTCTATGACAATTTTAAAAAGTACAATCATATAACACCTGCCGAATACAGGAGAAAGTATCAGGTGGTTTAAACCAATTAGGTTACATTATTTCCTTTAATGCGGCAACCAGCATATTTACATGATTCGCATCAGAACTCTCGCCCATCAATCCGATGCGCCATATTTTTCCAGCGAAGGGTCCAAGTCCACCTCCGATCTCAATGTTATATTCTTCCAACAAGCGTTTTCTTAACGCTGCATCATTAACCCCATTCGGAATCTTTACCGCATTTAACATGGGTAGTCGATATTGTTTGTCCACCAAAAACTCAAAACCAAGGGCCTCCAGATTATCCCGCAACAACTCATGGTTTTTTTGATGGCGTGCAAAGCGATTTTCGAGACCTTCTTCCAAAACTATGCGCAGCGCCTCCCGCATCGCAAACATGGCAGAAACTGGAGCGGTATGATGATATGCACGCTTGGCTCCGGCCCAATAGTTCTTTACCATAGTTAAATCCAGAAACCAGCTTTGTACTTTGGTTTTTCTGGAATCCAGTACATCTATAGCAGCCTGACTAAAGGTAACGGGGGAAAGTCCCGGCGGGGCACTTAAACACTTTTGACTTCCCGAATACAGGGCGTCTATTCCCCAATCGTCTACCTTTAAATCTGTTCCGCAGTACGAGGTAACGGCATCAACCACCAACAACGCGCCTGCATCCTTGGTCATTTTACTTATTTCTTCCAGAGGTTGTAGCACACCTGTTGAAGTTTCGGCATGTACAATGGCAACCAATTTTGGATTGCGACCTGTCAAGGCTTTTTTCACATCTTCAGGGTCAATGGGCGTTCCCCAAGGAGCTTCAACCTTGATCACCTTTGCCCCGCAACGTTCTGCGATATCCGCCATCCGGGTACCAAAAACACCATGAATACAAATAACCGCCTCATCCCCGGGTTCCAATAAATTCACCAAACAAGTTTCCATTCCGGCACTTCCCGGGGCCGAAACCACAAAAGTCAACTGATTTTTGGTTTGCAAAGTTTGTTGCACCATACCCTTAATGTCGTCCATCACCTCCAAAAATTCAGGATCTAAGTGGCCAATTAAAGGTGTTGACATTGCTCTTAACACTCTTGGATGTGCATCGCTGGGTCCAGGTCCCATTAGAATCCTGGTACTGGTTTTCATTTCTCTAAAAATGTCCATGGGTTTTATTTCAATCGGTTATCAAATTACTTTTTTGTTGTTCGTATTACTTCCACAAAATGTTTGGGCTTGGCCTTGGTAAAATGGGCTATTTGATGGCGGCAGCTAAATCCACAGGCCACCAGTTCATGCTGATTGTCCAGTTCTTCAATAGCGGGAAAGAGGATCTCCTCCCCAATTTTTTTGGACAGATCATAATGCTCTTTTTCATACCCAAAAGAGCCTGCCATTCCACAACATCCAGAAGGAATTTCTTGTACTACGTCCTTGTGGTTTTTCAATAATGATTTCATGGTGTTTGTTCCATACAGTGCTTTTTGGTGGCAATGACCATGTATGGTCACTCCTTCTGAAATGGGTTCGAAGTCAACCTCTAATCGTCCATTTTCATACTCATCCGCCAAAAAGACATCAATCATCATGACCCCATTTTTCAGTTGCTCGGCCACTTCTTGGTTTGCGATTAAATCGGGTAGATCATCGTTTAGGGCGGAGGCACAGCTTGGCTCACAGACCACAATTTTTAAACCTTGGTCCAAATAGCGTTGAAGCCCTTCAATGGTCTTTGCTCCCTCTTTTTTAGCATCCCTCAAGAAACCGTGGGAGATTTTTGGCCGTTGGCAACAGCCCACATTCGCCAGAATGACCTCGTAGCCACAGGAATTCAAAAGCGTCAGGGCACTGATTCCAACCTTGGGTTCATGATAGTTTAAATAGGTGTCGGCAAACAGCACAACTTTTTTGGTCCCTGTATTGGTTTTAGCCGCGTGTTTCTTGAACCACTTATAAAAAGGTTCCCTGGCAAATTCGGGCAACGTTCTACGCTTATCAAATTTGGCTGTGCGCTGCAAAATCGTTTTGAACAAACCATTTTTTTGAATTCCATTCACAATTCCAGCTTTCCATCCCGAGAAGGAACTTGATGCCTTGGCTGAATCGCGAATAAGCTTGTCCCGTAACGAAATACCATGTTTGTCATAATACATTTGCAGGGTATCGCTTTTTAATTTGGCCATGTCCACGTTGCTGGGGCATTCCGATTTACACGCCTTACAGGAAAGACATAGGTCCATAACCTTATGCAACCGCTTGCTGGACAACCCTTCCGTCCCCAACTGATTGGACATCGCCATTCGCAGTGCATTTGCGCGCCCTCGAGTTGAATGCTCCTCATCACGGGTAGCTTTAAAACTTGGGCACATGGTTCCGCCCAATACTTTTCTACACTCACCCACCCCAGAGCACATGTGTACTGCGGAGGCAAAATCAATTTCTTCCTTATACTGATATTCAGTCTGCACTTCATCATCCCGATAGGAGGTTCCATAGCGCAGATTTTTTTCTATAGTCTGGGACTCCACAATCTTCCCGGGATTCATCAAATTCTTGGGGTCAAAAAGTTTTTTCACCTCAAGAAAGGCCCCATAAAGGGTATCACCAAAAAAGCGTTTGTTATAGTGGCTTCGAACAAGTCCATCCCCATGTTCCCCGCTCCAGGAACCGCCATATTCCATAACCAACTCGAAGGTATCTTCGGTGATGTTTTTTAATCTTTCAATGTCCTCTGCAAGTCGTAAGTCCAAAATAGGCCTCACATGAATTACGCCCACACTGGCATGGGCATACATGGCCGCTTTTGTTCCATGTTTCTCGCAAACCTTCAAGACCCGGTCTATATATTCAGGTAAATGTTCCGAGGGAATTCCAGCATCTTCAATAAAAGCCAGAGGTTTTTTATTTCCCTTTAAACCTAACATTAACCCCAATCCCTTTTTCCGAATGACCCATACATCATTATAGGCCGTACCTTCTGGAAATAAGGGATATGCGTACCCGAAACCTTTGGTTTTAAGTTCCGCTATCATATTCTTTGGCCGTTCCAGAACATCCTCAACGGAATCTCCATAGAATTCAACAATCAATATGGCTTCAGGGTTGCCTTCAATAAAATGACAATGGTGTTTGGTGGTTAGATTGGACCTACTCAAATCCACAACCGTCTTGTCCAATATCTCAACTGCGGATGGATTATAGCCGAGCATGGTCTCCACGGCAGAAATCGCTTCCAAAACAGCCGAAAAATGAACCACACAGACTGATTTATGTTTTGGTAAGTCAACCAAATTCAACTTTAATTCCAAAGTGGTCGCCAACGTACCTTCACTTCCGCAAACCAGCTTGCTCAGGTTCCATTGGTCCGTATACACAAATTCATCCAGATTATATCCGCCAACCCTTCGCATTACTTTGGGAAACCGTTCCTTAATTTCTTCGGAATGGGTTTGAATCAATTGTTCGAAGGATCTATAAATCTCCCCTTCCCTATTATCTTGATCTGCTTTTTTGCGATAGACTTCGGGGGTACAGTTTTCCAATCTCAATTCGGTACCGTCGGCCAAAAGAACGTCCGCTTCCAGCACGTGATCAACGGTTTTCCCAAAAAGAATGCTTTTTGTTCCTGAAGAGTTGTTCCCTACCATTCCACCTACATTGGCGCGACTGCTTGTGGCAGGATCAGGCGCAAAGTGCAATCCATAAGGTTCCAAAATAGCATTTAAATCGTCCCGGGCCATCCCAGGTTGAACGCGAACAGCTTTGTTGGCGGCATCAATGGCTATAATTGAATTCATGTATTTTGAGAAATCCAAAACAATGGAATTCCCAACCGTTTGTCCTGCCAAACTGGTACCCGCTCCCCTTGGCAAAATCGTAATGCCATTTTCATAGGCCATGGCAACCACCTGTTTAACATCCTGAACATCTTTGGGCAATACCACGGCAATAGGTCTAATTTGGTAAATACTGGCATCTGTGGCGTACATACCCAACGAATAATCATCAATAAGTACATCCCCTTTTATTGAATGCTCGAGCCTGTCAAAAAGATCCTTTATTTCCATGGCGCTAGAAGAAAATAAATATTAACCCCAAAATGCCGACTACGAACAGGTAATAGATAGTGGGCAACATGGTCTTCCGGAGTACCATTCCCTCCTTACCTAGAAATCCAACCGTGGCCGAGGCGGCAACCACATTGTGAATTGCTATCATATTACCTGCCGCCGCTCCAACAGCCTGCAAGGCGACAATTATAAAGGTGGGCATGGCCAGTTCCGTCGCCACTCCAAACTGGAAAAGCGTAAACATAAGGTTGCTCACCGTGTTGCTACCGGCAATGAAAGCCCCCAAAGCCCCAATGGAAGGAGCGAACATGGGATACACATCCCCAACAGTCACTGCCACCCATTGGGCCATCGCAATGGGCATACCCGGCAGGTCGGAAGGATTTCCACCAGAGTTGATATAGATACGAACCATGGGTATGGTAAAAACCAACACGAAACCTGCACTCAAAAGCATTTTGGTGCTGTTGGTAAAGGCCGTTCTTACATCGGCAAGTTTCATTTTGTGAAGCCCTATGGTAATAATTCCGGCGATTAACAAAATGGTACCAGGCAAATAAAGTGGACTGCTAGAGGCAGAGACAGAGGTTCCCAAAATCTCCGACCACATAATTTTAATGTCCGTCAACCAACCTTTAATCGGGGTTTGTGGAAGTCTGGAAAGTACTAAGAGGCCTGCCATTATCAAATAGGGTAACCATGCTTTGGCCAAGTGCATTTTTTTGTACTCGCCTTGATCATTCAACTTTACGTTCAATGTTCCAAACCAAGTAGCGGGCCAGTTTTTTTCTTCATCAAAGTCCCAGGCTTGTTTGGGCGTCAAAAATCCCCGTTTTGCAGCTATCACTACAATAGGAATTGCAAGCAATGCCCCCAGAAGAGTGGGGAATTCTGGGCCTAAAAATAGCCCTGTAAGCACATAGGGCAAGGTGAACGCCAGCCCTCCAAAAACTGTAAATGGGAGTATCCTTAGACCTTCCCTCCAGGATTTGTTCTTGCCAAAAAACCGGGTCATCATGCACACCATAAGGGTAGGCATCAAGATGCCGGTTATACCATGCAAGAGTGCCACATTCGAGGTTACCAATTGGATATATTCCGATAATTCCAGTCCAGATTGGACCAGTCCCGCTGAGAATTCAGGGCTTTGGATGCCTCCTCTAACCCCAACCAGTATGGGAGTTCCCAAGGCTCCAAAGGAAACTGCCGTGCTCTGCACCATCATGCCCAACATTACGGCACAAAAGGCTGGAAACCTCATCCCCACAAGGAGCGGAGCAACGATAGCTGCAGGTGTTCCAAACCCCGCAGCTCCCTCTATAAAAGAGCCAAATAGCCAAGCGATGATCACCACCTGCACCCGTCTGTCTTTGGAAATATTGGCAAACCCCTCACGGATTACGACCAGGGCCCTGGAATATTTAAGCAGGTTCAAAAGCAGGATGGCGCCAAAAATTATGTAGAGTATATCAAATGTGATGAACAGCCCTTGAATGGTGGATGCAGCTATGTCCAAAATGGGAATTTTCCAAACAACAATGGCCATTATGGCTGTGGCCAAAAATGATATAGGCATGGCTTTTTTTGCGGGAATCCTAAAACCCAAGAGAAGAATGGCGGCCAGTAGTATAGGTAAAAAGGACAAAAGTGCAAGAACGGATCCGGACATTAATATGGGTTTAGTTGATGCGTGATTTGGCCAGTATCTTTCAACGCCCTATCAATATACCTTTTTTTTGGCCTACCCGAAGGGCTTCCAAAAAACTATTTCCTCTTCTTTTGTGAATTTTTGGTGCGGTCAGTCAATTTATCGGGTTGAAGACCAGATTACTACGAAACAAACTTGTGTCTTGCGTCCTATTTTCTCTATTCTTTTGGGCACAAAAAAGCCCATCTTTTCAGAGGGCTTGTTATTTGGGTGGAAGACCGGGTTCCCTTCGTCAAGCTCAGGACAGGCCTCTCACCCGCCCTTCCCAATGGACACAAAAAAAGCCCATCCTTTCGGAGGGCTTGTTATTTGGGTGGAAGACCGGGTTCGAACCGGCGACCTCTGGAACCACAATCCAGCGCTCTAACCAACTGAGCTACAACCACCATTTAAAGCGGAGGCAAAAATACTTTTTTTATTAATTCCATCAAAAGAAATTAAGCTTTACCGAACCATAAAATCAAAAAAATATAATGAAAGTGCAGCTTCAGAAAATTTAGGATTATGCCCGTACTCCAGAATTGGGGATTATGTTGGTGATATATATTATTTTTTATCAAGCCTGGATCTTCTGGCACAAAGTGTTTCAATTGCAAAAACATCGATGAAATGCAGGTTTTATGGGACAAAACACACATTTTTTGACAGTTCACAACATTTAATTCCTTAGGCCACAGGGCAAGGGTATTTTTAACCTAATATGTTATCACCCCATGTCCCGACAAAAAAACCTCAAAAAACTGCACCAACTGCTGGGTAAATTCGGAGTATTAAGTTTCGCTTTGGTCATTACTTATACCTCCCCTGCCCAAGTCAGTAAAAGGGATAGTCTGTCCTTTCGGTTAAAGCGCTTGGAAACCACCAGTCGTTTCAATCCAAAAGATACTTTGCATATCAATTTGTTGATCAGCCTTGCCGACTCCTACCGATTTTTTAACAACGACAGTCTGTATTCCATTAACAATCGTGCATTGAAATACTGTAAGGCGGTTGGATTTCTTCATGGAGAGGTAAGAGCGCTTGAAAACTTGGGGTGTTATTATTCAGATCAGGGAAACAGAAAAGAGTCCATGCCCATCTTTAAGCAAGCCCTAGAGCTTTCCAAAAAGCTTGGTGACAAAGATTGCGAGCTCAGTATCATTAACTCCTTGTCCAACGACTATTATTATGAGGGCAATGTGGCAGAAGCGCTTAATCTCTATTTGAAGGGCATTGATGTGGCAAAGCAAGTGGGAAGCAATAAAATGCTGTCCATCCTTAACGAAAACATCGCCAGCTTGTACGCGGATCAAAAGGATTTTATCAATGCCGAAATTTATTATGATACTGTTCAATCCTTAAACCGCAAAGTGGGTAATGAAATATTCCATGCAGAAACCCAAAGTAATATGGCCTCCATGTACAAGGATGCCAAGAACTTTGACCATGCAATGTTCAACATCAACAAGAGTATTGCCAGTTTTGAAAAGCACAAAGTCTACGAATGGCTTGCCTATGCCTACCAGGTAAAGGGAAGTATTTATCTGGAACAACAAAAGTACCAATGGGCCCTATATTGGTACGATCAAAGTAATCTATTGCATTTGGAGCTTGATGATGATCGCGAAAAAATCCAATTGTTGAACGGGATGGCCAAGGTATATTTAGGGCTGGGACAGGATAGTATTTCCATGGAATATGCCAAGGAAGGGTTGTCGATATCCAAAAAAATAAAATCACTGCAAGGACAAAGGGATTGTTCAGAAACCTTGTACAAATTGCACAAGAAAAAGGACGATACCCAAACTGCCTTGGTCCATTTGGAAACTTTCAAAAAGTTGTCCGATTCCCTATTCCAGGACAAAACCCAGCAAAGCCTTTCCATGCTGAAAACCAAATTGCAGTACGAGCAGGAAAAAGAGCAACTGATCAAGTCCAACAAAATGGCCTTGGCACGACAACGGAGCTATATCTACTTTGCGGTGATGATTCTCATCGTACTTACTGTAATTACCTTTATGGTAAGGCGCAGCGCGCATATCCAGAAAAAACTGAACGTGGAGCTCCAGCAAAAATCTGAAGTGGTGAGTCAGCGAGAATCCGAGCTGCATGAAATCAACAAAACCAAAACAAAACTATTCTCAATCATTGGACATGATCTTAGAGGCCCAATAGGTGCCATGCAAGGGATGTTAAAACTGTTTACGGACGGGGAAATTGGCAAGAATGAGTTTATGTCGTTTATCCCCAAATTCAAATCTGATGTCGAAAACATCTCCTTTACCCTTAACAACCTGCTTTCTTGGGGCCAAACACAACTGAATGGTGTAGCTACCAAGCCTAAGCGAATTTCGTTGGAAAAATTGGTAAACAGTAACATTCAATTGCTTTCGGAGGTGGCATCGAGAAAGTCCATCAAAATAATCAATCAGCTGCCTGAAAATCCTTTGGGATGGGCCGACCAAAACCATATCGACATCGTTGTCCGAAACTTGCTTAGCAACGCTATCAAGTTCACCCCCGAAGATGGGCTTATCACCATAGAGGCGGAGGAAAAGCGGAACGTTTGGCAAATTATGATCCGGGATACCGGTATCGGTATGAACAAGGAAATACAGAAAAAGATTTTCACGGATACCTCAAACATCACCACCTACGGTACCAATAATGAAAGAGGTACCGGATTAGGGCTATCTCTATGTAAGGAAATGATCCTGAAGAACAAGGGGGAAATTTGGGTGGAAAGTGTTTTACGAAAAGGAACCACATTCTTCTTTACCGTTCCAAAGGCAGAAGATAAATATCAGCAAGCCAGCTAGATCAGCGCGTCGAGATTGTCCACAGCAACAAAGCGTTCCACGTTAAAGCCCTCAGCATGCTCCACGCCTACCAATCTACCCATATCACGGGCCCTGTAGGTTACACTGTCTATAAAGTTTTTACTGCTGATTGGAGTTTCCGGTTCATCACTGTTGGGATCAAAGAATTGGGAACTATAGGCTAGAATTGCCTCCTTCTTTTTCTCAATAAATCCGGATACATCCACCACAAAATCGGGTTCTAGGTTTTTCCATTGAATAAAGTGATATACGACGCGAGGTCTCCATGGCTCTTGCCACTGGTCATCCCCATCCATTTTGGTGTCAATTTTTACCAATCCGCTCAAAAAACAGGAATCGCTGACCAACTGGCTTCCCTTGGCGTGATCAATATGCCTGTCTTCAACGGCGTTGCACAATACCACATCGGGTCGGAATTTCCTGATAATTTTGATAACCTCCATCTGGTGGTCCTTATCATTTACAAAAAAACCATCAGCAAACTGCATGTTTTCACGAACGGCCACGCCTAAAATCTTAGCAGCATTGGCCGATTCGGCATCCCGAATCTCGGCGGTACCCCGTGTACCCAATTCGCCTCTAGTAAGATCAACAATTCCTACTTTTTTACCTCTGGAAACTTCTTTGGCAATGGTTCCCCCGGCTCCCAACTCTGCATCATCAGGGTGGGCACCAAAAACTAAAATATCTAATTTCATGAATGATTGCTATGCATGCACTTGCATGGATTTCACCGAATTTATGGCTTGCTCAATATCCTCTGTTAGGTCTTCAATATTCTCGATACCTAACGAAAACCGAACCAAGAAATCTGTGATTCCCTGTTTTTTCCGATCTTCCGCACTCATAAGTGCGTGGGAGGTGGTCACGGGCGCAGAAACTGTACTTTCCAACCCTGCAAGACTCATAGATGGTTTGATAAGTTTTAATTGTTTAAAAAATTGGGAGACGTCAACCTCTCTACTTAGCTCAAAGGAAAGCATTCCTCCAAATCCCTTCATCTGTGATTTGGCCAACCCATGGTCCGGATGATTCTCCAAACCTGGATAGTGCACTGCCACAATATCTGGATGATCCAAAAGGAAGTGAGCCATTTTTTGGGCGTTGTTGTTCTGTTCCTTCACCCGTATCCCCATCGTCTTCAAACTACGCTCCAAGAGCCAAACAGTATAGTCACTGAGGTTGCCCCCAAAACAAATGGCGGTTTGGTAGACCTGCTCCATATTTTCCTTGGATGAGGCAACTACTCCGGCACAGATATCGGAATGCCCTCCCATATATTTGGTCGCACTATGGCATACCACATCGATTCCAAAATCAATGGGGTTTTGATTAATGGGGCTGGCGAAAGTATTATCTATCATGGTCATTAAACCCTTTGACTTGGCCAACTGGGCCACACCAGACAAATCCGTTATGGTCAGGAGGGGATTGGATGGAGTCTCAACATAAATGAGCTTGGTGTTCTGCTGCAATTCCCGTTCAAAATCGGCCACCTGCCAACCCGTGGTAAAGGAATATGAAATTCCAAATTTTTCCAATTGGGTAACCACCAGATTATAGGTGCCGCCATATAGGGTCTGTTGAAAAACCACATGGTCCCCGGCCTGCAAAAAGGTCAACAGTGCAGTACTAATAGCAGCCATTCCACTTCCAAAAATCATGGCCTGATCTGCATGTTCCAAAGCAGCCAACTTTTTGCCTAGGGCTTCTTGGTTTGGCGTATTGAAATATCTGGGATAGCGTTTTGCATCTACATCCTCAAAGGCGTAGGACGTACTGGTATATAAAGGTGAGGTGGCGCCTTTGAACAAAACGTCCTTAACGCCACCTTCGTGGGTACATATAGTATTTATTCCTTTTTTATCCGTATCCATACTAGCAAAAGTTTATGCTAAAGATACGAAACCGGCTATACTTGAACGCGTTTCCAATTTCCTTTTTTGAACCAGATAACGGCCATTACCGCCAGCAAAACTTCGGCTGCTGTTATGGCCACAAATACGCCCGCTGCCCCCCAGTCCAACACCAAGGCCGAAACATAGGCAATAGGAAGTTGGAACATCCAAAAAGAAAAGAAATTGATTTTAGTCGGGGTCTTTGTATCCCCTGCACCATTAAAGGCCTGAGAGACTACCATGCCGTAGGCATAGAAAACATATCCTATGGCTATGATCTGCAAACACAACCCTCCGCTTTCCACCACACTTGGGGTATCATTGAACAAGGAGATGATACTTTTGGCAAAGAGCAGGTAAACCAAGGACACCAAGCCCATAAAATAGGCATTGTATTTTCCGGTCTTCCAAACGGAGATCTCCGCCCTTTCCGGTTTTTGTGCTCCAAGATTTTGCCCAACCAAAGTAGCCGCGGCATTGCTCATTCCCCAAGCAGGCATCAAGGTAAACATGATGACCCTAATGGCTATGGTATAACCAGCTAATACTTCACTGCCAAATTCGGACATGATCCGCATGAGGAAAACCCAACTGGAAGTCCCAATTAAAAATTGGGCGACACCTCCCAAGGATACCTTTATCAAATTCACCATTACTTGGACATTAAGTACCAAGTCTTTGGCCATAAGCTTGATCTTGCCCCAACCGAAAAAGAGAATTCCCAATTGAAACAATACAGCGGAACCCCTACCGATATTCGTGGCAATGGCCGCGCCCATAACCCCATATTCGGGTATTGGCCCCATTCCGAAAATGAATATTGGGTCCAAAATTATATTTAGGCCGTTCGATAGCACCAGGGTCCACATGGCAATAGAGGCATCACCGGCGCCCCTGAAAATGGCATTGATCAAAAAGAGCAGCATAATGGTAATGTTTCCACCGATAAGTAATCTGGTGTATCCACTTCCTTCTGCAATAAGGTCAGGCTCGCCTCCCATCAATTGTAGGATTTCCTCAGCCCATAAAATGCCCACAATACCCAGGGCAATGGAAACCAAAACACCCAAACCAATGGCTTGAACCGCCGCTATTCGTGCGCCTTTGACATCCTTTTCGCCAATTCTACGGGCCACAACAGCTGTAGCTGCCATACTTAGCCCAATGGCTAGGGCATAAATCAGGGTAATAACGGATTCTGTTAATCCTATTGTAGCCACCGCGTTAACACTGACTTGGGAAACATAGGCAATATCCACGATCGCAAATATGGATTCCATCAGCATTTCCAAGATCATGGGAATGGAAAGCATGAAAATTGCCTTTCGGATACTTCCAGAGGTGAATTCGGTTTCTTTACCGGATACAGCAATCCAGAAATAATTGAAAAATTTTTTAAGGGATAATTTATTTGAAGATGTCATTGTAAAAGAATTATGTGTAAAACAAATGGGTAAACGTCACTGAACCGAAGAAGAATTTCGGTTACTTTTTTGGCCTAAAGGCCATTGTGACATCTATAGCGGACATAATTCTTATAACTTCATGATGCTACAAAGATGCAATTTTTTTTGAAAGCACAAAGCTGAACCCTAATTATTTGGCATAATGGATCCGATATCGCCATAGGCTAATCCCGCCCAAAATGAAGACACCGATCACGGAATACCAAATAAAACTAGGTGTGATTACCTGATCCCCACTGGCATAGCTATGCAAGCCCACCAAATAAAAGTTCACCCCAAAATAGGTCATGAGGATGCTGGCATAGGCAACAATGCTCGCAAAGTTATAGAGCCATAAACTCCGAAGTCCTGGTACCAGCCTCATATGAAGCACAAAGGCGTAAACCATGATGGATATCAGGGCCCAGGTCTCCTTGGGGTCCCATCCCCAATAGCGTCCCCAGCTTTCATTTGCCCATTGTCCCCCTAGGAAAGTACCAATAACCAACATGGCCAAACCGGCAGTCAACGCAAGTTCGTTTACAGCTGCAAGTTCCTGCAAACTCAGTTTTATCCTTTTTTTGTTTTTCTTGGTCGTGGTCATGATCAATATTAGGGATATTACCCCCAAGATCATCCCTACACCTAACGGGCCATAACTACCCACGATAACCGCGGTATGGATCATAAGCCAATAACTGTCCAATACCGGGACTAAGTTTGCAATGGATGGGTCCACCCAATTCCAGTTTGCAATCATCAAAAACAGACAGGCGATAAAAGCCGTGGCCGCAATTGTCAACTCACTTTTTCTTCCCAATGCCAAGCCTATACCCATGGCTGCCCAGGCGAGGAACAAAATACTTTCATAGGCATCGCTCCAAGGGGCATGCCCAGAAATATACCATCGCAGTATCAACCCGGCGGTATGCCACACAAATAACAAAATGATGGTTCCTTTTAGGAAATAGGCTGCTGCCTTCCAAATTTCACGTTCTTTAAAAATTCGGAAAATCAGCACAAAAAACAGCAGAACTCCCACCAAACCGTAGTATCTAAACAAGCGGTTAAAGATATCGAGCTTATTATATATGATCTCCGCCTTTATCTTGGTTTCGCTAGGTAACACTTCAATACCATGGTTACGCTGGTTTTGTTTAAATGCTTCCAACAACTTTTCCGGTTGGGAGTAATCACCGGTTTTAATGGAAGATTGAAGGGTGCCCAAATAATAGGGCATGGAATTTTTTATAAAGTTTGCATAAAGCGAATCGGATACGTGGAACTGCCCGGAACGAAACTCCACCGCAGAAATCCATTTGTTGTTCTCATCATTTAGCAATGGAAATACTTTAAGTATGCTTCCATCCAGCGCTTTTCCAAGAAGGCCAAGTCGCTCATGCACTTTAATGAAATCCTTTTGGAATTTATTCGGGTTGTTGGTAATGGTCGCGTCCATCAAATACGATTCCAACTTATAGCCGCCAGTGGGGGTAAATAGGTCTGTGGCCTTAATATAATCTTGGGTTTTGGGTACATCTATTATTTCCCGGATACTGTCATTTTGACTATCCGCGACCTCAATAAACTCTACGTTATACCAAACTCCGGGATTCATCATCATGGACATAAACACCTGGTTGGCAGTCAGTCCTTCGTACGTATTCTTTTTACTTAATTTCCTTAAGAGTTCTGAGGCAAAGGTGTGCACCGGTTTCATCCTGCCCCCCTCATCTTGTATGACCAGTGCGCCAAACTTTTCGGCATGTTCTTCAGAAACTACAGTTGCCTGAATCAGGGAATCCACCTGTTTTTGGGTTGGTAAGGTATGTGTCTCCTCCCCTGTTGCTTGGGCAAAACCTAGGGTGCAACACAATAATAAAATGGTTGTGAGAGCGGCCTTTTTTTCTTTGATTTTATCCAACTGCCGTTCCAAATCCCTGAACCGGGTCTTGCCAAAAAACATGATTCCCAAAAGACCAATGTACAGCAGGAAATATCCAATATAGGTAATCCACGTACCCCAAAAGTCATGGTTGACGGACAGCACCGTACCTTTCTCATCAGGATGAAAACTGGATTGGAAAAAGCGATATCCCTTATGGTCCAATACATGGTTCATATACACATCGTAATCAAAGGAACGCTGGTCATTTACCGTAATCTTGCTCATAAATGACTTATAGCCTGAAATGGTACCGGGATATTTTTCTGCAATAAAGTCGTTAAGTCGGATGGAAAATGGAAGTTCGTAGACCTTGGAACCATAGCCAAGGGTAAAATCCAATCCCCCAACCGAAATCTTATCCGAAAAATTGGACGTGCCCTTACCCCCCAACAGGGTTTGTTCCACTGTTTCTCCATTGGCCGAAATGGAGACAGTTAAAGCATCCAGCGATGTTTCGTCAACCTCTTCTTCAGGCATTTCAACAATACCATAGCTCCCCTTTACCACAGGTTCGGGAATCACAAATTGCATTCCTGCGATGGTATACAGGGACCGCAGTTGTAACTCTTGCAAGCTATCCTTGACCACATCGCCCCTGAACTGGTCCGCCATCCGCATAAAGCCACCTTCAAAAGGGGAATCTATTTGATACACATCTCCTTGGGAGAAAATATTAATGGCCCCATCGGTAGGCTTGTCCAAAGCAAAAAGTACATTATGAATACTGGCAATCTTGCCACTTTCCAGGTAATGTTCGTGTCGCTGGCCATCACCGGCCTCAACAATTTTAAGATATTCATTCCCGCTTTCGCCAGGAATCAATCCTTCCTTGGCACCGTCAATAAAATTGACATAGGAAATAGTAAACGGCTGTCCATTAAAATCTGATTTCCAGGGCAGTCTGGAGCGCATCCCTTCCTCGGTAACCAAAAGATCGTCCTCCAAAATTCTACGTTTGGTCTCTCCATTGATTTCACCATCGACATAAGCGGTCAAATAGGTCTTGTCCGAATAGAACCGATTTTCACTAGCTCCTTCCCTAATGGGCATCATCCCCTCATAACTGATATAACGAGTCACGAATGCGCCAAGAATGATCAAAACCCAAGAAAGGTGCAAGACCAATACGGGCCATTTTTTCCAACTAAGCAATTGATAGCGAAAAATATTGCCAATGAAATTGATCATAAAGAACACCATAATGGCTTCAAACCATGTAGCGTTGTATATATAAATTCTGGCGGTTTCTGTACTATACCAACTTTCCACAAAGGTTCCAAAGGCCATTGCTGTCCCAAAAAGTAGGAAAAGAACAGCCATAAGTTTTGTGGAAAAGAGGGTCTTTTTAAGGAGGTCAATCATCTGACTGGACGTGATTTTAGCTTGCAAAATTAAGCTATTTTCGAAAGAAAACGAGCCTAGGATTGCTCGGTTTACCTAGACCTGATAAACTTTAACAATCAGTTTGGGCTATTCTGGACGAAGTACTTGGTCCATTACAAGATCTGACAAGCGATCACATCGACCAAAACCGAAACCAAAAACATCTTCTTTACCGCCTGTAAGTTCATAGAGCCGCTCCTTGAGCATTAACTTGGCCCTATGCAACCTAACCTTTACATTGGAAGGTGTTACCGACAAACAAGACGAGACCTCCTTAATGCTCATTCCCTCAATTTCCCTGAGCATATAAACCGTCCTATATTTGATGTCCAAGGAATCGATGGCATCTTCCAATAGTTGCTTGGCCTCTTGGCGAATAACTCTTTTTTCTGGATTCATTTGACCGGTATCTGGTATTTCGACCAATCTTTTGGTTATAGCTGATGAGGGATTTGAATCAAGGGACCTGATCTTATCTTTTTCCCTTATTCGGGCCAGTACCTCGTTTATGCCAATGCGTATCAACCATGTGGAAAACTGGGAGCCATGCTTAAACTGATAGAGTTTTTCAAATGCCTTGAGATAAGTGTTCTGCATAATATCTTGAACCTCAACATCCATTTGCAGATAACTTCTTATTACCCGAAATAGTTTTTGATTGTTTCTGCGAATCAGAATTTCATAAAGTTCCCGTTCCCCGGCAAGGACCCGTTCCACTATATCTGCGTCAGAAATTTTAAACGTCCTATGATCATTGATGCGAATGGCTTTCATGTCCCCTTTTTGATTTAGATGTCTTACCAACCAAATAGTTACAAAATTTTGTAACCTTTTTTTAATGGATTTATCTAAAGGTAAACCACAATCCCAATTATCATGAATCCAGCCCTTGCACAACTCAGTACCATTTTAAAGTTTACGTATGGGATAGTCCCTATAGTTGCTGGACTTGACAAGCACATCAACCTATTAACGGATTGGGGAAAGTACATTCCATCTGGCCTATTGGATGCTCTGCCGATGGAACCAGAGACCTTAATGACGGTTGTTGGCCCCATAGAGATTATTGCGGGTATCCTAGTTCTATTGCGACCAAAAATCGGAGCCTTGGTGGTTGCAATATGGCTAACCCTCATCGCTCTTGTCCTGATTTTAGGTGGAGTTTATTTTGATGTTGCTGTTCGGGATTTGGTAATGGCGATTGGGGCCTATGGTTTATTCAGCATAAACATAAAGGATTTGGAATGACCAGAATTAACAGCATTGCGAGTTAGGTTAAGTGCTTCCCATGGACTGATTTAAAAATTGCTTAGGTAAACTCAAAAAAAGAATTGCTATGAAAATGACTAGAAAAACATTCATTAAAAAAACAACGGGAGCCCTTTTGGTGAGCATCCCGGCCTATTCGCTATTGGCTTGTTCCAATGACGATAGTGCAAATGGAGACCCCAACCTAGATCCCAATCAAAGGGATTGCGCTGCCAACGGTGCCAGTGCGGTTACCATTAGCAGCAATCATGGCCACACCCTAACGGTTTCCAAGGAAGATGTTGAAGCCGGCGTGGAAAAACAATATTCCATTCAAGGGGGGTCTGGGCATAATCACACCATTAGGCTCACGGAAGATCATTTTGCATCCCTGCGCCAAAACAACCAGATTACGGTAGAATCATCCCAAAACAGTTTGCATAGGCACGATGTCACCGTAGCCTGCGCATAAGGTAAAAATCAAAAGCCATCTTTAATTCGTTGGCTTTTTTGCTTCTGAAATGGCACAATGGTTATTTTTGTGCCATGCTTTCCGTAGTTATTTTGGGAACCGGGAATTTGGCACAGCATCTTGCTGAGGCATTTTCCGGGGTCGACCCAGTCAGCTTGGTTCAGGTGTTTGGCAGAGATCCTGTTCAACTCCAATGGTTCGAAAATCATGCGCCAACGTGTTCAAAGCCGGATGACATTGTAGAGGCCGATGCATACATCGTTGCGGTTAGCGATACATCAATTTTGGAGGTTTCCCAATTACTATCTGATAAAAACGGGGTTGTGGCACATACATCAGGGGCAGCCACGATGGATGTTTTACCTATGGCAAATCGTGGTGTTTTTTATCCCGTCCAAACCTTTACCAAAGGCAAGTCTGTCGATTTTCACCCCATTCCCATTTGTATTGAAGCAAATCTGGATTCGGGAAGGATAATCTTAAATTCCTTGGCGAAATCCATTTCCTCCAAGGTCCACCCAATGGATTCAAAACAACGAAGACAATTGCACCTTGCGGCAGTTTTTGCCAATAACTTCACCAATCATCTTTATGGAATTAGCGAAGAAATTTGCAATAGAAACCAAATTCCGTTCGACCTCTTGATGCCCTTAATTGAAGAGACGGCGGCCAAGATAAAATCTTTGTCCCCTACTGAGGCGCAAACAGGACCATCAAAAAGAGGGGACCAAAAAAGCATGGACCAACATTTAAGTCTGATAACCAACAATCGCGAAAAGGAAATCTATACCTTTCTAAGCGATGCAATAAAATCCAAATATGAAAAAAAACTATAAAGAATTGCTCCACCAGATTTCCACATTTGTTTTTGATGTGGATGGAGTGCTCACCGACGGTTCCGTTTTGGTCACTACTGAGGGCGAAATGCTGCGAAAAATGAATGTAAAGGACGGCTATGCCCTTAAGACGGCACTCAACAAAGGATATAAAATCTGCATTATATCCGGTGGCACCAACCAAGGGGTAAAGGAGCGACTCAAAGGGTTGGGAGTAACAGATATTTATTTGGGCGCCCATCATAAACAGGATCCTTTGGAGGAATATTTGGATATATATAATATAGACCCTCAGACCGTACTCTACATGGGGGATGACCTGCCCGATATCCCCCCCATGAAAATGGTGGCACTTGCCACCTCGCCCCAAAATGCGGTGGCGGAAGTTAAGGCCATTTCCGATTACGTTTCCCACAAGGATGGAGGTGACGGATGTGTTCGGGATATTATTGAGCAGGTACTCAAGGTCCGCGGGGATTGGAATGATAATTTCAGTGCCAAAAATGACTAAAAATCCATTGAACGAAAAGCTCAAGGGATACACATTGATTTTGGGCTCGGGGTCTCCAAGGAGGCGGAAATTTCTAGAAGAATTGGGGTTGGATTTTAAGGTAAGACCCAAATCCGTTGAGGAGATTTACCCGGAGGCTTTGCAGGGCAGTGAAATTTCAGATTTTTTGGCCATCCTAAAAGCCAACCCTTTTCGAGACGAACTGGCCCCAAACGAGATTGTTATTACCTCCGATACTGTAGTATGGCACAATGGTAGTTCTTTGGCCAAGGCGTCCAATCCAGAAGAAGCACGACAAATGCTCCGTACCATGTCTGGGAATTGGCACGAGGTCATAACCTCGATTTGTTTTACAGGTAAAGAGTTCCAAAAAACAGTGCATGCGACCACACAGGTAAAGTTCAAGGATTTTATGGACGAGGAACTCAACTACTACATTGAACAGTGCAAACCCTTTGATAAGGCCGGTGCCTACGGCATTCAGGAATGGATCGGGATGATAGGGATTTCCGAAATTAAAGGTTCCTACACCAACGTCGTGGGATTGCCAACACATTTGTTTTATAAAACGTTAATGGAACTGGTTTCTTAGCCATTGATTCGTAACTTTAGAAAAACTTTATGGCCATGGGAAAAGTCTTCAACTCCATATCATCAGTCCTTGCATTTGCTGTTATTGTTTCTTCCTTGAATTCTTGCGTTGATTCGACCAAGGCATCAAACAAAGTGGCTTCCACAGCCATGGAATCCTTGGAAAAAGAGGTGAAAAAGCCTAAAAAAAAGCTGTCTGAAGCATTCAAGTCCTATTGGTATTCGGGAAATGCTGAAATCACCTCCTATACTCTTGAACAAGCCCGTTATGGGGAACTTAGGGATGGGCATGCAGTTATGATCTATGTTACCGAACCATTTTTACCGGAAAAACAGGTTAAAGCGGATCGTAATAACCCGGGCAATGTTTCTGTACTGAAGTTAAACGCGACCAAAAAGTATTTTACGGGTATTTATCCCTATTCTGTGATGAGCAGTACATTTTATCCTATCCATGACAATCAGCATGCGCTCAAGACCAGTCTTTCCATGCAGGAATGGTGCGGCCACGTCTACTCCCAAATCAACAACAGAGATCAATTTGAATTTACCTCCCACTCCTATTTTGAATCTGAAGCAGATCAGCATATAAATTTGGATAAAACCGTTTTGGAAAACGAAATATGGAACAAAATCAGGATCAGTCCAAAAGATTTGCCCACTGGCAACTTCAGTATAATCCCATCGCTAGAATATGTGAGGTTGAGGCATACGGAGCTAAAAGCCTATGATGCCAATGCCGAAATCAAGGAAGAAGACGGCCTAATGACCTATTCCATCACCTATCCGGAATTGGAAAGAACTTTGGCCATAACCATTACCTCAGATTTTCCACACAGTATTGAAGGTTGGACCGAAACCTTCACAAGCGGCTTTGGTTCGGGCGCCAAACAAATGACCACAAAAGCCACCAAGATAAAATCCATCAAAACAGCTTATTGGGGGCAAAACAGCAATAAGGATTTTGTTTTAAGAGACAGTTTAGGCTTGTAAACAAGGGTCTTCTATAAGGTTTATACCCTGTTAAAGATGTTCTAAATTCCATCTCAACTGGTGCTAATCTTTCTATATTTGGGCAACCACTAAATAATCAGGTATGCAAAAAATTTGGATTGGCTTTCTAAGCACGATCTGCTGTATATCGGTTTCTTTCTCCCAAGCACCCGATAAACCTTCTTCAACAGAAATACACCACAAACTTCAAAAACTCAATTTTTTGGGAACGGCACTTTATGTCGCCGCACACCCAGATGATGAAAACACCCGGCTGATTTCCTATTTGTCCAACTACGACAAGGCCCGTACGGCCTATCTCTCGATCACTCGTGGTGATGGAGGTCAAAATCTTATCGGCTCTGAGCTTAGGGAGTTATTGGGGGTGCTTAGGACCCAGGAGCTGTTAGCAGCCCGGGGCATTGATGGTGGGGAGCAATGGTTTACGAGGGCCAATGATTTTGGTTATTCCAAACACCCAAAGGAGACCCTTAAAATATGGGATAAAGAACAGGTTTTGGGCGATGTCGTCTGGGCCATCCGAAATATTAGACCAGATGTGATTATCAATCGCTTTGATCATAGAACGCCGGGAAGCACACATGGACATCATACCTCTTCCGCTATGCTGAGCGTTGAGGCTTTTGATTTGGCCAACGATGCCAATTCCTATCCGGAGCATTTGCAATCCACCTCCGTTTGGCAACCCCGGCGTGTATTCTTCAATACCACTTGGTGGTTTTATGGAAGCCAGGAGAATTTCGCAAAAGCGGATAAATCCAATATGCTGAAACTGGATGTTGGGGTTTATTATCCAGAACTGGGACTCTCCAACAACGAGATTGCCTCCATGGCGAGTAGCTCCCACCTATGTCAAGGATTTGGTAGGGTCACCACCAGGGGAACCCAAGACGAGTACGTGGAGTTGCTCAAAGGAGACTTACCTACTTCCAATAATTTATTTGAAGGAATAAACACAACATGGTCTCGTATTCCTGGAGGAAAAGCCATCGGGGATATTTTGTACAAGGTGGAGGAAAACTTCAATTTCAGTAATCCTTCCGAGCATGTACCTGATTTGGTCAAAGCATATCAACTCTTGCAGGAAGTTGATGACGAACACTGGAAAAACCTAAAGTCCAAAGCTCTCGAAGAGCTTATTTTGGATTGCAGCGGACTTTATTTAGAAGTTAGTGCGGAATCCGGTTCCACAACAAAAGGAGATCAAGCCAAGCTCAATATCGAAGTGGTAAACCGGAGCGCGGGAAAAGTTGTGTTGAAAGAAATCATTCTCCAGGGTTCAACCGGAAAGTTGGAACCAAATCTAGTTTTGGAAAACAATAAAAAGGAAAATCTTAGTCTGGAGTTTTCGGTGGCGGAGAACATTGCTAACTCTAGTCCCTATTGGCTTAAGGAGAAGGGAACTTTGGGCATGTACACGGTTACCGATCAATCCATGATAGGGAAAGCGGAAAACCCAAGTGCCTTCCATGCACAGTTTACCCTTGATTTTAATGGTACACAAATCGATTTTACCAAACCCGTAATCCACCGATATTCCAAACCGGATAAAGGGGAATTGTATGAACCTTTTGCTGTTTTGCCGCGGATTACCACCAAAATAGCTGAGAAAGTCTTGATATTTTCAGATGCCGAACCTCGAGAAGTATTGGTCAAGGTAAAGGCGGGAAAGGACAGTGTTTCAGGGTCGGTGGGGTTAGATTACCCGGAAGGCTGGGTAGTGACCCCAAAAAGCAATCCTTTTTCCATTGAACAAAAAGGCCAAGAGCAAGATGTGACATTCACCGTTATTCCACCGGCTGATGACAGTGAGGGTAAAATCACGGCAGTTGCACAAATTGATGGGCAAGTGTTTAACCAAGAATTGGTGGAGATAGCCTATGACCATGTCCCTAAACAATCCATTTTACTTCCTGCCGAGGCCAAGGTGGTGCGCATGAATATCCAGAAATCTGGCGAGCATATCGGCTACATTATGGGTGCAGGCGACAAGGTTCCCGAAAGTCTGAAACAGATTGGCTATCAAGTACACACTATAGACCCAAATGAAATCCAAAGCGGTACTTTGGACAAATACGACGCCATTGTCGTCGGTATTAGGGCCTACAATGTGGTAGAAGCTCTAAAATTTAAACAACCTATCTTGTTTGAATACGTCCAAAATGGCGGCAACATGATCGTCCAATACAATACCGCTGGTAGATGGAGCCGACAGTTTGATAATATTGCTCCCTACGACCTCACACTATCTAGGGACCGCGTAACGGATGAAACTGCCAAAGTAAGTATCATCTCCGGTGACCATTCCCTAGTCAACTTTCCCAATACGATCAAGGAAAGCGATTTTGATGGTTGGGTCCAGGAAAGGGGTCTTTACTTCCCGAACGAGTGGAGTACCGAGTTCACCCCTATCCTATCAATGACGGATGAAGGTGAAGAAGCCAAGGAGGGCAGTCTACTGGTGGCACCTTATGGCGAAGGACATTACATCTATACCGGATTGAGTTTCTTCCGGGAACTTCCTGCGGGAGTTTCGGGAGCATATAAACTTTTTGCCAATATGCTATCCATTGGGAAGAGCGAAGTCAAAAAAGATAGCAATGTCAAAGGATAATCTCGAAAATAAATGGATTTGGAAGCGGGAGTACGCCATCGTATTACTGCTCAACTTCATTTACATATTGATTTTCTACTTCATTATGACGCTTAATACCTAGACCTAAATGGGGATTTTAGATTGGATTGTTCTGGGCAGTACGCTGCTTTTTATTGTAGTCTACGGTGTATGGAAAACCCGTGGAAGCAAAAATGTGGAAGATTATGTTCTTGGCGGAAATGATGCCAAATGGTGGACCATAGGATTGTCCGTTATGGCAACCCAAGCCAGCGCCATTACCTTTTTATCCACTCCTGGACAAGCGTTCCACGATGGGATGGGCTTTGTACAATTCTATTTTGGATTGCCTTTGGCCATGATTGTCATTTGTTTGGTATTTATTCCCATATATCGAAAGCTGAAAGTCTATACGGCTTATGAAATGTTGGAAGGGCGATTTGACCTAAAAACTAGGTCCTTGACCGCCATCTTGTTCCTGGTTCAACGGGGATTGGCGGCCGGAATTACCATTTTTGCTCCGTCCATTATTTTGTCCGCTGTATTGGGATGGGACTTAAGAACCTTAAACATCATTATTGGTATCCTGGTGATCATTTATACCGTAACCGGGGGAACCAAAGCGGTAAGTGTCACCCAAAAACAGCAAATGTTCATCATTATGGTGGGTATGTTCTTTGCCTTCTTTTTCATTTTGGGTTCCCTCCCCAACGGGGTGTCCTTCGGGGAAGCTTTGAAAATTGCCGGAGCCAATAACAAACTACAAATCCTGGATTTTAGTTTCGATACCAATAACAGGTATACGTTCTGGAGTGGTATTACCGGAGGGTTCTTTTTGGCATTGGCCTATTTTGGTACGGACCAAAGTCAGGTGCAGCGTTACCTATCGGGAGAATCCGTTCGCGAAAGTCAGCTTGGTTTAATTTTCAACGGAATTTTCAAGATTCCAATGCAGTTTTTTATCCTTTTGGTCGGAACTATGGTTTTTGTCTTTTACCAATACAATGCCTCTCCGCTCAACTTCAACCCAGCTGCATCCGAAGCAGTGAAAATATCAGAGTATGCAGCGGATTACGAAATTTTGGAACAAGGGCATTTGGCTTTGGAGCAGGAAAAGAAAAAAGCCCAAGAGGATTTCTCCTCTGCTTTGGCCTTAAAGGAATATAACGCCATACAACAGGCAGAGCTGAATATCATGAAAATCAACCAAAGGGAGAAGGCCAATCGCGATGCGGCCAGAACCTTGATTTCCAAGGCAGATAGTTCGGTTGAAACCAACGACAAGGATTATGTTTTTATCCATTTTATCCTAGATAATCTTCCTGCAGGACTGATCGGGTTATTGTTGGCCGTTATCCTATCTGCAGCCATGTCGTCCACTGCTTCTGAGTTAAATGCTTTGGGCACTATCACGGCCTTGGACCTGTACAAACGAAACAATACCAAGGAAAAGGACGCTAAACACTACGTTTTGGCGACCAAGGGATTTACCCTCTTGTGGGGAATTATTGCCATTTTAATAGCCTGTGTCGCCAACCTTTTTGATAATTTAATCCAATTGGTGAATATCATAGGCTCCATTTTTTATGGGAACGTGCTTGGTATTTTCCTATTGGCTTTCTTTATAAAATTCGTGAAAGGAAATTCCGTTTTTATTGCCGCCATCTTAACCCAGGTCATTGTGATTATCGGTTGGTATATGGATTGGATGTCCTACCTCTGGTTGAACGCCTTTGGGTGTGGGTTAGTCATCTTACTGGCAATAATCATTGAGAGTTTTGACGGTTTCTTGAACAAACCTCCCGTTGAGGCATAAAAAAACCCACGCAAGCGTGGGTTTAAAATTATTGTAAGCAATTTTTAAAGTGCCCCCCATTCCTTTAGGGAATCCTTATTCATTTTTACGTAATCTCCATTACCAGCTGCTTCAGCTTTGGACAACGATTGTTTTGCCGATTCAATTGCTGCTTTTTTATCTCCTGCCTTGGCGTAGATCAAAGATTGTTGGCGCAACTGCCAAAATCTTGGATTGTCGGTCATGGACATGGCTTTTTCCATCCACTCTTTGGCTTTGTTAATGTCCTTGCCCTCATTCAAATAATAGACAGCAGCCGTATAATATTCCCCAAAACCTGGACCCGCCAAAGTTTTTTCAATGGACTTCATCACAGTAGCATCAGCTGGAACACCAAATGGAACGGCCACATAGGTATTTTCCCAGATAAAGCCAAGATTGGCGCTATTCGTTTTTAAGTCATCGATACTGATGGTGAAAGTTTCAACTGCCATGGGCATTTTATATACGGGAACCGTAGCTTTGGCAACAACCTTGCTGTCGTCCCAATCGCTGGGAACACCACCCCCTTGGGTATCGGTATAAAAGAAAACTTCCCAGTTTTCGGAAGTTGGCTTGGTAAATATGGAGTAAGTACCTGCTTTAACCTCCTGATCAGCAATAGTGACATCGGTGCTAAAGCTGATTTTGGTGTAGTAATTGGCACCGGTTCTCCAAAGTTTGTTGAAGGGAACCAAATTCCCGTAAATTGTTCTTCCACGCATGGATGGTCTTGAATAATCCACCGTTACATCTGTCAATCCCACTTTTTGCTCAAGTTTGGAAGCCGGGCTTGGGGCAGGCGTGTTTATTTGAGCTTCCAAGGAGACCGTTAGAAGTGCTGCAAATGCAAATAAGGCTAATTTTTTCATTTCAATATGTGTTTTAGATTCGTTAGTAAAACAAAGCTAAATATTAAGGAAGGTTGGACTTGTTAAGAAATCCATAAAAGAAATCGGACTACTTAATGATAAACGGTTTGGCAATTCTCCCATTCCTCAGATGGAAGGAAATGAAATAAATGGAAGGCTGTAAAAAGGAGGTGTCAATGGATCCCGATAGGCTGGAATCACTATCGTGGACCAAGATTTTCTTTCCGCTGATGTCGAAAATGGCATAACCAAACAAGTCCGCCGCTTCGTTCAAATTGTAGTTCAAGGATAGGGTACCCATGGGCTGGTACAAAGTAAGCTCAGGGAACATCGCATCCGGGTTGGGTACATCCGGCTCGGGATTCGGATCAGGTTCTGGGTCAGGGTCAGTCTCCTCCATAATGCTCATGGCATACAAACTAGAGGGAACCAAAATGGTAGGAATTGTTCGCCGAAACTCCTCAGCACTTAAAAAAAATCCATTTCCAAAATGAGTAATAGCCTCAATCTGGTTCAAGCCCAAATCCAACGTCGTCTTGGTCACTGAACCTGAAAAAATAGAAGATTCCGGAGGCAATTCCACTTGTACCAAAAATGGCATCAACAAGGGGGAATACCCCACCAAAGAAAGCTGTTCGGAATTTGCATCATAGGTAGCTCCGGTGATCAATCCATCAACCTGATAACTATCCAAACGTGTGGCAGTATGGGTCCCGGGAGTACTTGGAATGCTATAGGCAACGGTGCCTAAGTCTTGCCATTGTTTGGTAAATACGATGAGTTTTCCTTCCAAACTAATCATGGCCTCTGCGTCCCAATTGGTTTCTGGATTCGGAGTGAAATTTGCCTGATCGGAATATGTGAATTGGATTTCCTCGGCAAAAACTGTGTTAGCTGCGGTATAAGCCGATTTTGCAATCCTATAAATTTTCAAATCGGTCCGATCTCCGTTATTGTTTCCAAAATCACCTATATAAATATAGTTGGCATCCTGGGTTAAATCTTCCCAGTCTATGTTAGTTGCGTTACTCAGGGCAACCGTTCTTTTGATTGAACCAACATCTGGATCAAGCTCATAAAGAGCAGCATCGTTGCCTGAATCATTGTGGGTAACCAGACTCCCATTAAAATATATCAAACCAGAGGTTTCATTGATGGTTCCGGGCAAGTCCGCAATTTTATCAATGGTGATTTGACTGTATGCACCAGTAATCCAAAGCAGAAAACCCGCTCGACAAAAAGATTTCAGTACAGCCATGGAAATCAATTTCATATTCCAAGTTAGCATTTTAACTTAATATTCTGTGAATCAGGCTTGTTGATAATTTTGTTTAACTATAATCAATATTTATTAAACATTTTTAGTATATTTGATGACATGCACCTATATAAACTACATACAAAGCAGTATTTGCCCATTTCAATCATGGAGGCTTGGGAATTCCTATCCAATCCCAAAAACCTTCCAAACATTACCCCAAAACACATGGAGTTTAGTATTATCTCTGGTGGAGATAGGCTCATGTATCCCGGACAGATCATCGCCTATACGGTAAAACCTTTCCCGGGTTATGCAGTGAGATGGGTAACTGAGATTACCCACATGGAGGACGGGTACTATTTTGTGGACGAACAACGCCATGGGCCCTACGCATTTTGGCACCATAAGCATTTTCTGAAGGAGCATGGAAATGGGGTCATAATGGAAGATATCGTGGATTATGCCCTTCCCTACGGCATCCTCGGTAGATTGGCCCACACTCTTTTTGTAAAAAGGCAACTGAACAAAATTTTTGAACATCGAAGAGTTCAGTTGGAAACCATATTCGGTACTCCCCAAACCGAGGACCATTACTTGGTCTTAAAAACTGTTTAGCACTTTTTCCCCAGAAGTTTCATAGCTAAACAAACCTATTAGTAATACTTGATAATGAGCGAGTCCATTTCCATATTTTGGTTTAGGCGTGACCTTCGTTTGGAGGACAACACGGGATTGTACCATGCCCTTGAAAGTGGTCTGCCCGTGCTGCCCATTTTCATTTTTGACACCGAAATCCTGGATAACCTCCCCAAAGCTGATGCTCGGGTCACCTTTATTCATGACCAATTGCACCGCCTAAATCTTTCACTGAAATCCAAGTTTGGAAGCGGTATTGCCGTATATCACGGGCAACCAAAGACTGTTTTTGAAGGGTTGCTCAAAACGTATGCTGTCAATCAGGTTTTTGCTAATCACGATTACGAACCCTACGCAAGAAAGCGAGATCAAGAAATCAGCTTTGTACTAAAACGACATGGCACGGATTTTAAGACCTTCAAAGATCAGGTCATCTTTGAAAAGGATGAAATACGCAATGGAGGTGGGCTACCCTATAAGGTCTATACCCCGTATAAAAAACAATGGATAAAGCAATTCAAGCCCTCTGTGCATTTGAAAGGAAATGGGACCGAAAACCATTCCAACTTTTACAAATCAGAACAATTACCATTTCTTAGCCTGGAAGCTATCGGTTTCGAACGTTCCAAAATTCGGGTAAAGGATTATGATCTTAATGCGGAATTAATCAACAACTACGAGGAAACCCGTAACATCCCTGCCTTGGATAAAGGAACCTCCCGGCTTGGCCCCCATCTAAGGTTTGGCACCATATCTATTCGAGAGGCAGTTCAAAAAGCAATAAAATCGCAGAACAAGACTTTCTTGAGTGAGCTTATTTGGCGCGAGTTTTTTATGCAGATTCTTTGGCATTTTCCGCATACGGTCACTAAAGCCTTTAAACCCAAATACGACAATATATTATGGAGAAACGACCAAGCGGAATTCAATCTTTGGAAAACGGGAAGAACCGGATACGTGCTTGTGGATGCCGGCATGCGCCAACTTAACGTTACTGGATATATGCACAATAGGGTTCGGATGGTGGTGGCCAGTTTTCTATGTAAACACCTCTTGATTGACTGGCGCTGGGGAGAAGCTTATTTTGCCCTTAAATTATTGGACTACGAATTGGCCAGCAATGTGGGGAATTGGCAATGGGCTGCTGGCTCCGGGGTGGATGCTGCTCCTTACTTCCGCATATTCAATCCGACCCACCAGCTTGCCAAATTTGATGCACAAGGCAAGTATATCAACAAATGGGTGCCTGAATTTCAAGAACTTAGCTATCCCCCAGAAATGGTTAATCACCAAATGGCCAGGGAGCGTTGTCTAAAAGTATATAAAGCAGTGGTTGGTTAATGCTTTTTCAGTATTTTTAGTATTCGTTTTTATCCAAATGGATAAACCTTCTTTTTTGCTTGGGGTTACAAGCCAAAATTTAGTATTGGACTAATTCAAATATCACTATAATGAAACAACTCTCTACCCTTGTGTTACTTGGTTTGCTTTCCGTGAGCTTAAGTGCGCAAAAAATGAATTCCACCAAAAAATCCATTGTGGCATCCGTGGAAAATCATAAAGAAAATCTAATCCAAATAAGCGATTCTATTTGGGCCTTGGCCGAAACTGCCTTCAATGAATCGCAATCTGCAGAAGTACTTGCTGACTATGCCGAAAAAAATGGGCTGAAAGTAACCCGTGGTGTTGCAGACATTCCAACTGCCTTTACGGCAACCTATGGTTCTGGGAAACCTGTAATCAGTGTGTTAGGCGAGTTTGATGCACTTCCGGGGCTTTCCCAAAAAACGGTTCCTACCAAAGACCCCAGAATCGACGGTGCTCCTGGTCACGGATGCGGTCATAACATGTTTGGAGCTGCAAGTTTGGGCGCCGCCATCGCTATTAAGGAACAAATTGAATCAGGTAAACTCAAAGGCACCGTTAAGTTTTTGGGTACCCCAGCCGAAGAAAAATATTTTGCCAAAGTTTGGATGGTCGAGGCCGGGCTTTGGGACGACGTGGATGTCAATGTAAGCTGGCACCCCGGTGCAAACATCGAAGCCAATGTACAAAGTGGTCTTTCCTTAATTGATTTCATTGTGGAATTCTATGGGCAAGCCGCGCATGCTTCCGCTGATCCCTGGAACGGACGTAGTGCATCGGATGCTTTGGAACTGTACACCACGGGAATGAATTACTATCGCGAGCACATCAAACCTACCTCCCGAATCCACTACCATATTCAGGATGGAGGACAAGTTGTAAATGTAGTCCCGGATTATTCCAGGATTTGGGTGCGAGTTCGTGATCCCAAAAGAAAGGTAATGCTCCCTACCTATGAGCGGGTGAAAAAAATGGCAGAAGGTGCAGCCATCATGGCCAATGTAGATTACAAAATCTCCTTGGTATCAGGAATTTACGAGGTATTGGTGAACCGGGCAGGTGGCGAAATCATGCAGAAAAACCTGGAATTGCTAGGCCCAATCACCTATACGGAAGAAGAAATTGCCTTCGGAAAAGGCATCCAGAAAGCTACCGGAAAGCCGGAAGTAGGAATGGATAGCAAGATTGAGGCGTTAAAAGAAACTGAAAAGAATCCGGGTGGAGGCTCCACCGATGTGGGTGATGTAAGTTGGAACGTGCCCAACATCAACCTTAGTGTAACCGTGGCACCTAAAGACACCCCTTGGCATTCCTGGGCAGTTGTAGCCTGTGGTGGAATGAGCATCGGACATAAAGGGATGGTCTATGCATCCAAGGCTATGGCTATGACCATGGCAGATTTGTTTGAAAATCCAAAATTGGTGACCAAGGTCAAAGAAGAATTTAAAACCCGTAAAGGGGATGAAAAATACGAGGCCATGATTGACGGACCTCCCCCTATCGGAAGCAACTAAATCCTAATGAAAACAATCACATTTTTAAGCCTGCTTTTTGCAGGCTTATTTCACTTGCAGGCACAGGAACCGCTTTCCATCTTCCAACCCCTAATGGGCAAGACATGGAGTGCCGAGGGAAGTTGGGGCAACGGACAAAAATTCAAGCAGGACATTATCTTTTGGTTCGATCTCAATCAAAAGTTGGTTATTGTTGAATCCAACGGGTATACCAATATGGAACAGACGACCTATGGCCCTAGAAACCATGGCATACGTCAATATGATGAGGCATCAAAGACGATTAAGTTCTGGGAGTTTGATGTGTTCGGTGGTGTCACCGAAGGTACGGTCATCGCCAAAGGCAAGGACATAATTTATACTTATGCCTATGGTGAAACGGTAGTAACCGATTATTGGGAATTCGTGGATGATAATACCTATAATTTTATTGTGGGGAGCTATGAAAACGGGGAATGGAAACAGAAATACCTGAGTACCCAATTCACTACTCCAAAAACTTCAGAACCAAAGCACGATTAACTAAAAATAAGCTATGCCCGATCCTATTCTACAAACCTTTCCGTTGGGTTTTCCTTGGCAGACCCAAGACCCCTTTTTGTTCTGTGTGTACCATTTGGACCATTATCCCAAAGGGAATGGTGAACTAGGTCCTGACCCCAAACACTTGGAAGGCAGAAACATTGGTAACGATTTTACTGTCAAAGATGGATGGCGAATGTACCACGGGCAGACCATTCCCGGTTTTCCCTACCATCCTCACCGTGGATTTGAGACCATCACCATAGTCAACAAAGGCTTCTGCGATCATTCCGATTCCTTGGGCGCGGCTGGGCGCTTTGGTCAAGGTGACGTGCAGTGGATGACAGCTGGGCGGGGCGTTCAACATTCCGAAATGTTCCCTTTGCTCAATACCGATAAGGACAATCCATTGGAGCTGTTCCAAATTTGGTTGAACCTGCCCAAGGCCGATAAGTTTGTGGAACCCCATTTTAAGATGCTCTGGCATGAAGATATCCCCATAATTGATGAGGGAAATGCCCAGATAAAAGTGATTGCAGGGAATTACAGAGGCACCCAGGCCAATGATCCAGCCCCTAATTCATGGGCGGCCAAAAACGAGCACAAAGTTGCCATCTGGAATATTCATGTGGATGCGGAGACGGAATACACTTTACCAAAAATTAGCTCCTTAGCTACTCGGACACTCTATTTTTATGAAGGTTCGGAAGTTTATATTGGCGACCGAAAAATAGCTCCCAATTTTGGGATTGCTTTGGATCCATTCCAAGAGGTTACGATTAAAATAGGTTCGGAAAAAGCCCATTTTTTAATGTTGCAGGGCCAACCCATAGACGAGCCCGTTGCCAAATATGGCCCCTTTGTTATGAACACCGAAGAGGAAATCCAACAAGCCATGGAAGAATATCGTTTGACCCAGTTTGGTGGCTGGCCTTGGCCCTACCCCGATAATGTGCATGATCAGGATAAAGGTCGGTTTGCACAATATCCGGATGGGAGTTTGGTAGAAAAGGGGTAACCCAATAGAATTCATTTTAATACAAATAATTCCAAAATGAACCTCGCCCAAAAACTCGGCTATCCTGCCAACACCAAACTTTTAATGATTCATGCGGATGATGCTGGACTCTCCCATTCGGAGAATATCGCTACCATGCAATCGCTTCAACAGGGTATCGTCAATTCCTATAGCATAATGGTACCCTGCCCTTGGTTTTACGAAATGGCACAGTGGTCTAAGCAAAATCCCCAATATGATCATGGCGTACACCTGACGATAACCTGCGAGTGGGAAAATTATAAGTTTGGCCCTGTTTTACCAGTATCGGAAGTACCCTCTTTGGTCGATTCCAATGGACATTTCTATAAAAAAAGGGAACAAGTTCGGGAACATGCCACGGTAGAAGATGTCCGCAAGGAACTCACTGCCCAGATAGAAACATTCCTCTCATACGGCCTCTCCTCTTCCCATTTGGATTCGCATATGTATAGTGTGGGGAGCCGCCCTGATTTGTTTGAAGTCTATAAGGAATTGGGTAGACGTTACAAGCTTCCTGTGCAGCGTAGTCGAGAATTATCTGATATGGTGGGCCTAGATGAAAGTAGTCCGATAAAACCCGGGGCTATTCCGGTGGACAAAGTCCACATTGGGGATATTTCGTATTTTGAAAAGGGTCAGTTATGGGACTATTACGCGGGTGTTTTTGATGACTTGGTAGAAGGTTTCAACGTAATCTTGATTCATCCAGCTTTTGACGAACAGGAAATGCAGGGGGTTACGGTGAACCATCCTAACTTTGGTTCGGAATGGCGGCAGATAGATTTTGATTTCTTTACCAGCGATTTTGCCAAGGCTCAAGTAAAGAGGGATGACATTCAATTAATCAATTGGTCGGATATTAAGCGTATATTTTAAATTGCCAAACATTTCACAAATCCCGTCAGTTCGAGTTTTTCCAAAGGAAAAGTATCGAGAACGACGGGAATGGCAGATAAAATTCTTGTTTTCGATACTATTTTTTCAGTTTATAACTGAAAAAATCACTCAAACTGACGAATTTCACCTATAGTTACTTGAACTGACGACAAATAAAAACAACAGACATGAACCTGGAACAAAACAAACAAAACGCCATAGCCTTTTACAAAACCGCCTACATGGGCGACCCAAAAGGGGCAGTTGAAAAATATATTGGAAAGGAATACATTCAGCACAACCCAGATGTGGCCGATGGCACCCAAGGGTTTATCAACTATTTTGAACGGATGCAAGCTGAATATCCGGATAAATCCATCGAATTTGTGCGCTGCATTGCCGAAGGTAATTTGGTAGCCTTGCACACCCACCAAACCTGGCCAGGTAATGTCCAATACGTGACCATGGATTTCTTTCGGTTTGATGAAAATGGGAAAATCTGTGAGCATTGGGATGCCATCCAGCAAATTCCAAAAGAATCTGCCAACCCCAACACCATGTATTAATGAGCTGGATCAAAGTTATTGGCTACGAGGAGGCCAACAAAGAACTCAAACGAATTTATGACCGCGTAAAAGGCCCCAACAACAATGTGGACAATGTGTTGCTTATCCATAGTTTGCGGCCACACACTTTGGTGGGTCACATGGCACTCTATAAAAATGTGCTCCATAATTCCAACAACACCTTGCCCAAATGGTATTTGGAAGCTTTAGGTACGTATGTGAGCCATCTTAACCAATGTGATTATTGTTTTGAGCATCATTTTGAGGGTTTTAAAAGATTGTTGGGCGATGATTCCAGAGCAGACACTTTCAAAGAAGCCGTTCTAGGGAATACACTGTCGGACTTCTTTTCCACCAAATTTTTTGCCGGAAGCCAATACGCCAAAAAGCTTACCCTGGACCACACAAATATCATCAAGGAAGATATTGAAGGCTTACGAGAAGTGGGCTTCACCGAAGGTGAAATCCTCGAAGTCAATCAGGTGGTCAGTTATTTTAATTATGTAAACCGAAGCGTGGTCGGTCTAGGTGTGGATACCCAAGGAGATATTTTAGGCCTTTCGCCCAACGACAGTGATGACCCCAACAATTGGAGCCATAACTAGTCCCATAAATCTTCTATTTCCTTTCGGATAAACTGGTTGATTTCCCATTGGTCTCCCAATAGCTCTTGCGTTTGTGGATGTTGCAAGGCATACGGCAATGGGCCGTATTCAGGAGCTATGGTGATATAAGGTCTTCCAGCCGCTTGAGCATTGTTTAGCATGGCTTTCCACCAGTTTTTGAATTGGGATAATTCTTCTTTATAGGTATTAACCCTTGGGTCAATAACCTGTGGACTTTGGGAAGATCCCACCCGAGCATGGATATGGTAGGTATGCTTTATGGCCAAATCCACAGCTGCGTGCTGATTCTCCAAGAGGGTTTCTGCCACACAGCACCAATGGGACAGGTCTGAAGTCAGTTTTAATAAAGGAATTTCATGCAAATATTGCTTACAAACGTGCGCCGCAAAGGGAAATCGTGACCTGTGGGTTTCGTGAGCAACGGGAACACCTGTTTCTTCCTCTATCTCTTTTGCAATATTGATCAGCTGTAAATTCTGCTCAAAAGAAAAGAAATCCCTTCCAGTATGTGAATTGACCAGCAAAGGTTTTGCCTCTGCTAAATTGTATAAATGAAGTTTGTACTCCGCCTTGTGCTTTTCAAGATTTACTTCCTGAGTCTGCCAATGCTGCCCTACAAAGTCCAGCTCAAAATCGTTTAACATAGCCACAATTTCCTTTTTTTCCTGACCAAAAGGCAAATCTATTTCCACCCCATGATAGCCATGTTCTTTGACTTTGGTCAAGAACACTTTCCAATCCAAGTGGGCACTCCCCCATCTTGGGTAAATCCATTTTATTTCCATAGGCTATTTGTTCCGTACTTTTCGCTCTCCGGTATGATCAACGCCCTGCTGCCGCTCTAACTGGATCATTGCTTTAGGCCTGAAATTAAGAATTAAAGCCCGTCTTTGCGAATCTGTAGTATTGCCTCTGCTAAAATGGAGGGTAAATCCATCATGGAAAGTACAACCTCCAGGCTTTAAAGGAATACATTCTGCATCTTCCCCATCCGTTTCGCAGTGCAAGGCGCCACCTTCCGTATAGTGTTTATGGGGTAAAATGGAATCCCCATCTTTGGGAATGAACCACATACAACCGTTTTCCTCATAGACCTCATCCAAAGCAATCCAGCAGCTGGCCGATCGTTTGTCCGGCATCTTGATCCAATATGCTGCATCTTGGTGCCAAGGGGTTGGGGTATCGGTATGTGGAGCCTTGTTGATCAACATATCAAAATCGAGCTCCATGTCCTCCCCCAGCATATCTCTTACATGATCCAAAGCCAGTTGATATGAAATGGTGGCTGACAATTTAGGTTCAATCATACTGGGCCGCATGATCTGGGTTATTTTTTCCACGGCACCGCTTTCTCCGCCACCCAAATCACTTCGTAATCCCATAGTGCGCTCTTTGTCCTGAAGTAATTCATTGTATAAAACTCTAAGATTTTCTACTTCTGAATTGGGAATCAAACGGTCCAATTTTGCATATCCATTTTTTAGGAACAAATCTTTCATCGTTTATGGTTTAAACTTGATGTTTCAAATTAAATGGGAATTCTGAAAAAAGTCTTCTAAATTCGTACGACCATACTTTTTTATACAAATTCATGCAAAATCAAACAAAAAAACGCAGAGTATTCCACCTACCAAGCTTGGGTTATCCAAGGTTTGTGGATTTTGGACATTACCATTATCGAAAAGTTGAACCCATACTGGAATCCCATCAGCACCGAGATGTCTTGGAAATTTGTTTTTGTATAAGGGGGCAACAATATTATGAATTGGGAGAAAGTCTATTGAAGCTCAAAGGGAACGACATTCTTATTATACCTCCCAATCAGGCTCATAGTTCCGGGGTTTATCCAGAAGATATTGGGGAATTATACTGGCTACAAATCCATATGGATCATAGCAAAGGTTCGCTTTTTCATCTACCTAAAGAACAATCGGATTATCTCATTGCAGCCCTGGGTAAAAATGCAGGGCATATTTTCAAAGGTGCTTTGGGCCAAAAGAACCTCTTGCAAAAACTGGTAAGTCAGCTAGAAGTGGAACAATCCACCTTAGTTCAGCTTACCACCAACCAAATACTCGTTCAATTACTTTTGGAAACCTTAGCATTGTCGAAAGCTACTCCAACAATAGTTCCTTCGGAAAGGTGCAAGGTCATTGATGATTTTATTGCTACAAATCTGCATCGGATTATTTATGTGGATGAGCTCGCCGAATTGGTCAATTTTTCTACTGCTTATTTTAAAAGCTGGTTTAAGCAACACTTCGGTGCTCCACCCAAAGCCTACATCAACCGTTTGAAAATTGAACGGGCTAAATTAGAATTGCTAAAAACCAATTCCATAACTGATGTAGCTTACAATTTGGGGTTCAGTACGTCACAATATTTTGCCACAACCTTTAAAAAGTATACCGGAATATCGCCCAAAGGATTCAGGGCGCAAATTGAAAAGGCTTAGACCCGCACAATCTTGGCTCCGATGGCACGTAGCCGTTCGTCGATATTCTCGTAGCCCCGATCTATCTGTTCAATATTGTTGATGGTAGATGTACCCTTGGCAGATAAGGCTGCAATCAAAAGTGAAACTCCCGCCCGAATATCCGGGGAAACCATATTGGTTGCTTTCAGTGTGGATTTAAAATCGTGTCCAATTACCGTAGCACGGTGGGGATCACAAAGAATGATCTTGGCACCCATATCCAACAACCTATCCACGAAGAACAGGCGGCTTTCAAACATTTTTTGATGGATGACTACCTCGCCTTTGGCCTGAATGGCCACAACGAGCAAAATACTCAATAGGTCCGGGGTTAAACCGGGCCAAGGCGCATCAGCAATAGTCAAAATAGAACCATCGATATAGCTCTGTACCTCGTATCCGTTTTCATGCTTGGGAATATAGATGTCATCTCCCCGTCGCTCCAATTGTATTCCCAATTTTTGGAAAGCGTTCGGAATCTGGCCCAAATCGTCCCAGCTCACATTTTTTATGGTGAGTTCACTACGGGTCATGGCGGCCAGACCAATCCAGCTACCAATTTCAATCATATCAGGTAACATGGTATGCTCAGTGCCACCCAATTCTTCTACGCCCTCTATGGTCAATAAATTGGAACCAATCCCAGAGATTTTAGCTCCCATCCTGTTAAGCATTTTACACAACTGCTGCAGGTAAGGTTCGCAAGCTGCATTGTAAATAGTGGTGGTACCTTCAGCAAGTACGGCTGCCATTACAATATTGGCGGTACCAGTAACGGAAGCTTCATCCAAAAGCATATAGGCTCCTTTGAGTTTATCCGCTTCCACTCCATAGAAATATTCTTCTTTATTATACCTGAACTTGGCACCCAGTTTAATAAAACCTTCAAAATGGGTATCCAGTCTTCGTCTTCCTATCTTATCACCTCCAGGTTTGGGAATGTAACCTTTACCAAATCTGGCCAATAGTGGGCCTACCAACATAATGGAACCTCGTAAGCCACGACCATCTTGCTTGAATTGGTCGGTCTGCAGGTAATCCAGATTGATATCATCTGCTTTAAACGTATAGCTACCTTTTCCTTTTTTTTGGATTTTGACACCGAGGTCTTCCAATAAGGCAATAAGCTTGTTGACATCTACAATGTCAGGAATATTATTGATGGTGATTCTTTCTGGTGAAAGCAAAACCGCACAAAGAATCTGGAGTGCTTCGTTCTTTGCTCCTTGGGGGGTTATTTCACCATGTAGTTGGTGTCCACCCTCTATTCGAAATGTTCCCATGGATACCTATGGAATTTAATATCTTTTTTTACCCCTATTACTTCGTTGTCCCTTCTTGTGGTTGGTGCTGCCACCATTTCTATTGGACTTAGCCAAACGGTTTTTAAGGAACTGACCGCTATCAGTAAGGTTTTCTCCTTTTGGGGCCAAGTCTATCTGTCCATCACTTAATTCCTTTAAGTGTGCAAAAATTGCGGAGTCTTCAACCGTGTCCTTGTTCCAATTGAGATAACACTTTTTCATGTGATTGGCAATGGCATACTCCAAACCGGAACGCATATCTCCTTGTTCCCATTTAATGGCCACATCGATCATACGTTTGATGTTGTTGCCATAAAAACGATACTTGGGATGATTCTGCGGATACTCCAAAGGTTCTGGCCGTTGTTGCAAGGTCTCCTGGGAGGTAATCGGAAACGGGGAATCCACGTCCAGTTTAAAATCGGACATGATAAAGAGTTGATCCCACAATTTATGCTGAAAATCCGGTACATCACGCAGGTGGGGTTGCAAATTTCCCATAACACTGATAATGGATTTGGCTACTTTGTTTCGTTCCTCACGATCTTCAATGGAAACGGCATGATCCACCATTTTTTGGAAATGACGCCCATACTCGGGAATGTGGAGCTTTGGACGCTCCGTATTATATTCTAAGTTGTCTACTGAGTTCAAATTAATAGGTTTAATGAAATTAACTAACGGGAAGTCTATCCTATAACGTCCGCAAAATACTAAAAATTATGGCAATCCGGTTTAAAGCGATATTACCCCCTCTACTTGGGAAACTTCCTTGTACTTGGCAATCACAGCATCCGGACTATCCAACTGGACCGTAATGGAGATACTGGTGTACGTTCCTTTTTTGGATTTCTTGGATTCGATAACCGCTCCGGTGTTATCAAATATGGTATTGATCTGTTCTATTTTTTCTTCATCCGTGGGGACAATAAACTTATAGAGGTACTTGGATGGCCAACTGCTGTTCTCCAACAATTGCTCCTTTAGACGTGCATAAAACTCCTCGGATTTCTCCTTCTCCATACTGCAAGTTTTTACAAAGATATGGCTTACTATGCAATTTTTTTTCCTTGTCCCTATTTCATTACTTTGTGTTGACAAAATTATCTAATTGAAGAACCATAAAGTTGTTATTACCGGAGCTCCTGGAACGGGTAAAACATCCATCATCCAAGGGCTGGAAGACAAGGGCCATCATTGTTTCCATGAAATTATCAGGGATATGACGTCCAACGCAAAACTGGAAGGGGAACCCGATTCCTTTGTGTCAAATCCCTTGGTTTTTGTGGATGACGCCCTGCAGTTCAACAAAGATTTACTTTATGGGAGAACCAAGCATTTTATCAACTCTTTGGATTTGGAAGTCCCCATAAGCTTTTTTGATCGCGGGATACCCGATGTTTTGGCTTATATGGACTTTTTTGATCAGTCCTATGACAAGGAGTTTATAGATGCTTGCGAAAATCACCTCTACGATGCCATTTTTATAGTTCCTCCGTGGAAAGAAATTTATGTTTCGGACAACGAACGGCTGGAATCCTATGAAGAGGCTGAAAAAATCCATGATGCTTTAATGGACACCTACACAAGATTTGGTTATAAACCGGTATTGGTACCTAAGGATTCCGTTGATTCCCGTGTGGATTTTATCTTGGATAACATGAAATCCACTTAGTGCAAAAAGATACCAAATCCGTTCTAAGGGAATACTGGGGCCACCAAGATTTTAGAGGTTCCCAAAGCCGAATCATTGATGCTGTGCTGTCCAAAAAGGACGTACTTGCCTTGATGCCTACCGGTGGAGGTAAATCCATTTGTTATCAGGTCCCGGCCCTGGTCACGGATGGTATTTGTATTGTAATCTCCCCCTTGGTAGCGCTTATCCAAGACCAAGTGCATCAGCTCAAACAAAAAGGTATCAAGGCTATTGCGCTTACCGGAGGAATCCCTTTTGGTGAACTCAATGATCTCTTGGACAACTGCATCTATGGTAATTACAAATTCCTATATCTGTCCCCAGAGCGCTTGCAGCAATCCATAGTTCAAGAGCGGATACGGGAAATGAACGTCAACCTTGTTGCCATTGATGAGGCACATTGTATATCGCAATGGGGCAACGATTTTAGACCAGCCTATTTGGATTGTTCCCTATTGAGTGAATTGGCTCCGGTAGCACCGACCATTGCTTTGACCGCTACGGCAACCCCGAAGGTGGTACAGGATATTTTGGAGAATCTACAATTGGTGAAACCTAAGGTGTTCAAGGACTCTTTCTCCCGCTCCAATATCAGCTTTAGGGTTAAGCATACCGATGACAAGAACTACCAACTCAAAAAGATTCTGACCCAATTGATAGGGAGTTCCATTGTGTATGTCCGTTCGCGGAAAATGACAGTTTCCTTATCCGATTTCCTGAATAAGAATGGGGTTAAAACCACCTTTTTCCATGGAGGTATATCCAAAGTTGATAAAGAGGAAAAGCTACAACGATGGCTCAACGGAAAAGTGAGCTGCATTGTGGCTACCAATGCCTTTGGAATGGGTGTGGATAAACCAGATGTGCGCTGGGTAATCCATTATCAAATTCCAGACAGCTTGGAAAGCTACTTTCAGGAAGCAGGAAGGGCCGGAAGGGATGGGCAACCCTCATCTGCATTGATTATTACATCCAATGAGGATGCTGATAGTGCAAAAAAACAATTCCTTTCCTCCCTACCGGATGTAGGTTTTGTGAAGAAACTTTATGTACAGCTCAACAATTTCTTTCAGATTTCCTACGGGGAATCGGTATTGGACGCCTTGAGCTTCAAATTCAATACCTTTTGCAAGCGATATGGGTTTCCAGCTAATATGGCATTCCATGCGCTGCGTATTTTGGATCAAAATTCCGTGCTTTCGCTATCCGAGAATTTTTCAGAAAAGACCACTTTGAAATTTGTGGCTTCCAGAAATGGGATTTTTCAGTACTTACATGACAATAACAACGTTGCACACATCATCCAAGCCATACTTCGTACCTACGGTGGGATCACGGAATATGACACCAAGATTAATCTACACTTGCTTTCCAAAAAAGTGGGGGAAAATGAAAAAACCATTAAAAAGGTACTGAAGCAATTGCAAGCTGACGGGGTAGCGGAGTACCAAAGTGCTACCAGTGATTTGGAAATTCAGTTTTTAGTGCCAAGGGAAGATGACAGGACAATCAACCCCTTCGCAAAAAAAATAAAGGATTTCAACGCGGTTAAACAGAAAAACATGGCCGCCATGTTGGATTATGTGCAAAATACATCCACTTGCAGAAGTGTTTTTGTCTTAAATTATTTTGGGGAAAAGACCCCAGAAAAATGCGGTACTTGCGATATTTGCACCCTAAAAGACTCCGTTCCAACCGACGGCTTGAAGAAAAGCCTTATCCAGCTCCTGCAAACGTCCCCACAAACGTCTAGAAAACTGGAACTCGCTCTGGGAATTGAAGAAAAACTGATGTTGCAGGCCTTACAGGAGCTTTTGGAAGACGAACGGATTCGATTGAATGAAAGAAATGAGTACGAAATTGAAAAATAACCCTTTGCGAATTGTGTTTATGGGCACCCCGGACTTTGCCGTGGGTAGCCTAAAAGCTTTATTGAATGCCGGATTTAACGTAGTTGGGGCCATTACCGCCCCAGACAGGCCAGCGGGACGGGGACGAAAAATCCAGGAATCCGCTGTGAAACAATTTGCAAAAGCACACCATATTAAGGTACTGCAACCTACCAATCTTAAAGATGAGGAGTTTTTACAAGAACTGAAGGAGCTACAGGCCAACTTGCAAGTTGTGGTGGCTTTTCGAATGTTGCCTGAAGTTGTTTGGCGCATGCCCGAATATGGAACCTTTAACCTTCATGCCTCGCTCCTTCCCCAATACCGGGGCGCAGCTCCCATCAACTGGGCCATTATAAATGGGGAAACGGAAACTGGAGTGACCACCTTCTTTATCGATGATAAAATTGATACGGGCAGTATCATCCTTCAAAAAACAGCACCCATCCATCCTGAAGATGATGCAGGCACCCTGCACGACCGATTAATGGAATTAGGAGCCAGTCTGGTCGTGGATACCTGCAAGCAAATTGAAGAGGGTACGGTGACAAGTATTCCCCAAAAGGACACCATGGACATTAAGTCCGCGCATAAAATTCATCGAAACACCTGTCAAATCAACTGGGACCATTCCATACAGGATATCCACAACCATATAAGAGGGCTTAGTCCATATCCGGCAGCATGGACTTATTTGATGAACCATGGTAAGGAAGCCCCGATCAAAATCTTTAAGACCCGGATAGAGGAGTTGAATCATGATTATCCAATGGGTAAATTAATCTTGGAAAAACGGAATTTAAAAGTGGCAGTTCCAGGAGGTTATCTTCATATTTTGGAAGTGCAACTTCCGGGAAAACGGCGGATGAAAATCGAGGAAGTGCTCAACGGCCTAATTCTTGATGAAAATGCCCATCTTCGCTAAACCCTTATTAACACTAGGCTCACAAAAGTCGCATTTTTAATTCGACTTTATCAACAAACGTTTCAAGTTATCAACAAAAAGCCCTATTTCCCTTGGTTTTACTTGCGTTTGAGGCAAATCCATATAAATTTGTTCAGCATTAAAGTTATTTTAACAACAATTAATTTAATTCCATTATGAACAAAACAGAATTAATCGATGCTATGGCAGCCGATGCTGGCATCACTAAGGCAGCAGCCAAAAAAGCATTGGAATCTTTCTTGGGTAACGTAGAGGGATCTCTTAAAAAAGGAAACAGAGTTTCTTTAGTAGGTTTCGGTTCTTGGTCCGTATCCAAGAGAAATGCAAGAGAAGGTAGAAATCCTCAAACAGGACAGACTATCCAGATTGCAGCAAAGAACGTTGTAAAGTTCAAAGCAGGAGCAGAATTGAGCGGCTCCGTTAACTAATCAGATAGGTTATACAATATACAGAAGCATCTCCCCACGGAGATGCTTTTTTATTTTAACCCAGTCCCAAAGGTTTTTGTAATTAACGGATATTATATTACATTTAATTAAGAGAACCTATTAAAATGGTAAGCCTAAAGCCCATAAAAGGAAGGTTACTGGTCGCGGAACCAGCACTTACCGGAGATGTTTCCTTCAACCGGTCCGTGGTTCTTTTGGCCGAGCACAACCATGAGGGTTCGGTCGGGTTTATCCTTAATAAACCCTTGGATTACAATATCTGCGATCTAATTTCTGAAATTACAATTCCCTTCAAAGTGTTCAACGGTGGTCCCGTGGAACAGGATAACCTCTATTTTATCCATAAGGTTCCCCATCTGATTGACGACAGTATTGAGATTTCCGATGGTATTTTCTGGGGTGGGAATTTCGAAAAGACCGTTGAACTCATCAATAAAGGCACCATCACCGAGCAGGATATTCGCTTTTTCCTAGGATATTCCGGTTGGGGTTCCGATCAATTGGATAGTGAGCTCTCCTCTAAATCATGGGTAGTGGTACAGAATGAATACGAAAGTGATATCCTTGAAAAATCCTCCAATGCCTTTTGGAAAGAAAAAATGGTGGAATTGGGTGGGGATTATCTGCTTTGGTCCAATTCTCCCGAAAACCCGTCCTTAAATTAGCCTAACCCAATCGGGCTTTAGCATTCAATTTTCCTAATAAGTTTTGGGCAACCGTGTTTCCATACTTCTTTTTTCTGTATTTACTGATGGAAACAATGCCTTGAACACTGTTGGTAATGAAAAGTTCATCAGCCTTTTGAAGTTCAAAGGGCGACACTGATGCTTCCTCCAATTGATAATCTTCGAGAGCTCCGATAATTTCCATGAGTTTTTTACGAACGATGCCGTCCAAACATCCATCAGCTAAGGGAGGGGTTTTGATACTGTTGCCCTTAACCACAAATAGATTGGAGTTAATGGCTTCAACCACTTGCTTTTCTCCGTTGATCAAAAGGCAATTGTGATACCCATTTTCTTGAGCAAAAACACTCGCCACTATATTTAGGGCCTTGTTATTGGTCTTTAAATTGGATAGCATATCCTTGTTCACATAAAAATCCTTGAACAACTCTACCTCGTACGGACCAGTGTTTAACAAATAAAATGGGGAACCCAATGGTGAGGCCTCAATCAAATAGGACACTTGGTTGGTAGCTGGACCATACAAACCGCCATCTTTTCTAAAAACAGTTAAACGGATTCGTGCAGGATCGTCCTCCAAACCATTTTTTTGAACAGTACGGAGTATCTCCGCTTCCAAAAATTCTAAAGTAAACTCCATGGGAATTTCCATACGTAGAATCCGCATGGAAGCCATTAAACGAAAATAGTGGTCCTCCCAAAAAAAGATGGTTCCGTTTACACAACGTACCGTTTCAAAAAGGGCGTCCCCAAACTTAAGTCCGCGATTGTCAGCAGTAAGGATTTGGGAGTCCTTGGAAAGCAAAGCGCCATTAAAATTGACCATAAAAAAGTCCCGAATTTTATCGGGACCAAATATACGTTATCCTTAAGAATCCTTTACTTGGAACCTAGTACCTGTTTTAAATCAGATACTTGGTTTTCCCAAAGCATCCTAGCCTCATCCACTTCGTCCTCCTCGGCAAAATCGGTGATGAATAAAGAGACGTCCTTAGTTATTTCATCCACAATAATGCGCATTTCAAAAAAGCTGTCATCATCATTTTCTTCCCAAGCAAACTTCACAAACTCATCGCTCTTACGCTTTAACATAGTGGCTTTTTCCTCCGCTCCATCCCAGATAAAGGAGAACAATTCGCTTCGTGAATTTACATTGTCAGCGTACCATTCAGATAGGCCTGAAGGGGTGGATATATATTGGTAAAGCAACTGGGGGGAAGCTTGTATGACAAACTCTATTTCAAATTTAACCTTATCGCTCATTCTAGTGTTCTATTTTTCTTTTTCAAAAACGTGGTATAGTTCGGGAAGATATAAAAATAAATATCAAATAATAAATTAAAATGAATTTTGATTCGGCAAAAATTAAACTTTATATTTGCACCCGCTAAACCGCAAAATGGCGAGGTAGCTCAGGTGGTTAGAGCGCAGGATTCATAACCCTGAGGTCGGGAGTTCAAGTCTCCCTCTCGCTACTCATCAACCCCGTTTTTCACGAAATGGGGTTTTTTTGTATACCATTTTTCATACTTTTCCTACCCCAAGGTCTACGTAGGTAATTGAAGATGGTTTTGCCAAGGTGAAACAACTATTCGTAAAAAAACAATTCGTCCACAAACAGCTGGCCTTCTTCTCCTTTTTTGGGATGCCAATGGGGGAGATTTTTTATTCTGCTGGCCGTTATTTTATAGTACCGAAATGTACTTTTGGGGAATTTGATTGAGACATTGGAAACACCAAAGTCAGGAGCATCCTTTTTAAAGTCCACCCTAGTTTTCTGCAAAAGCTGTAGTTCATCTTTGATGTTCCCTCCCCAAACTTCAATGGACTCAGGAGGAGCGATTCGCTGCCACCCGATCAGGCAATGGCTCAGCATCAATTCACCAATCTGCGGCGGTGATTCCCCAAAATCGGCAAGAGCGACCAAAGGGGTATTGGTAAATCCAATCCATGCCAACGAAATCATACTTCCCTGGCTCCCAATATAGTCATCCATCAAGGTGATTCCACCCTGGCCCTTATTTTTGGGATTGGGTTTGGACAGTAGCTCGAGGGCAAGGGGTTTGATTCCTTTTTCAAAGAAACTAAAGGTGGCTTCATCACTCGGTTCCCAACCTGCTTTCATCGCTTTGGCCTTAAGCACAAAATTAGTATCAAATTCCAATGGGTTGGCATATAATTGTGACGTACTATCTGGAGCCGAACCATCCAAGGTAAAGCGAATATCCACATCCTTCAATTTGTGCGTCAAAGTGATGGGTTCACCCCTGGAAAGCACAGCACTTTTGTTGCTTAAAATTGGGGCTCCCAACTGAAATTCCTCCTCCGATTGTCCCTCAAATCCGTCCACAAACCGAATGCCCGGATATTTATCCTGCAGGGTCTTAAGCTCAGAACCGGAAATTTTGGTTCCCCATAAATAAACGGTAGTCAAAGTAGGAAAGCCCTCCAAAACTTTCTCTAACCCAATGTCCACCATGGTTCCTGAAATTGAAAGGGATTTTAATTGCGTATTAGCTGATAATTGGGTCAAACCTGCAGTGGTCACTTGGGTAAAATTCAGATTGAGTTCCTCCAAGTTTTCCATCTTGGCCACAGGGTCAAGATTTGCATCTGTTATCGGTAAATGGGACAGGTTTAAGGAAACCACCTGTGTTTTAATCTTTAACAATTCCGTTAGGGATTCGGGTCGAAACGCACTTTGTCCAAAAATTGCAACTTCTATGGCCGGGGATTGGGGAGATTGCTGTACTACAGTCCTATAAGGGCTGTTGAGTTTGTTTATCAGCGTCGCATCGGCATGGGCAAAACCGTATATAGGTTTTTCTTCTTCTATTTTGAACCACTTGTCATAAACCAACGACTTCAAAGGAATGGAATCTGCAAGGTTGGCCAATGTAGCCAAGGTATCGGCATCGGCATCAATCCAGTGACGGATGAGTTGGATTTCTTTCTCAGTGAGCTGGGGTTTTCCTTCCGGCGGCATGTGATCCTCGTTTTCGATGGGCAACAACGCGCGCTCTACAATGGCACTTCCCTCGCTATTACCAGCTTCCCAAATAGGCCCATTCTCCCCACCTTTCAACATTTCCGTTAGCGATGACATGATCAATCCTCCTTTGTGCTTATCCGGATTATGGCAGGAGACACATTTTTTGTCAAGAACTGGCTGCACATAAGCTTTAAAAATCGGAGTGTTTTCGTCAATAATAGGGGCACTTTCCGCCAACAGAGGTTCTGTTAGAAAATTGGAACCGTGGGTAACGCCCGCTCCAAAATGCCCAACCAGGACCATAAGAATTCCGGTACTGTACAGCACTGGGTAGTACAACAGCTTTTTAGCTTCAACAGATGTGAGCAGATATACCAAGAATGCCAATACCACCCCAAGCCATTTATGCCAATTCATTAAGTCCGATTCATAGCCTTCTTTATATAGCAAAAAGCCCATAACGGCTGTAAGCGTGGTAGTCAAAGTTGTAATGCTCAGCAGTAGACCATTTATTTTTTGATAGGATTTGGCATCAATCTGACTTTTTAGAAACGAAATAAAAATCAACAGAAAAACCAGTACAACGGGAAAATGCAATAGTAGAGGGTGCATTCTTCCAACAGGCTGCAACCAGAAAGGAATTTGTATGTGTTGCTCAAAAACCAACAACACAACGAGCAGGCAAAGCAGTGCAAAAACTATATTGGAAACTATGCGTTCAAATCCTTTCATACTACGCCAAGATGTCTTTTACCACGTGTCCGTGAACATCCGTTAATCTGAACCTACGTCCCAAATATTTATACGTGAGTTTTTCGTGATCAAGCCCCATAAGGTGCATAATGGTGGCCTGAAGGTCATGCACATGCACTGGGTCCTTGATGATGTTGTACCCAAATTCGTCCGTTTCCCCATAGGACAGGCCTCCTTTTACGCCACCTCCAGCCATCCAAATGCTATAGCATTTTGGATGGTGGTCCCGTCCGTAATTATCTTCGGTCAGCTTACCTTGACAGTAGTTGGTTCGTCCAAACTCTCCGCCCCAGATAACCAAAGTTTCATCCAAAAGCCCACGTTGTTTTAGGTCTTTGATCAAGGCTGCCGAAGCTTGGTCCACATCCTTGGCCTGACCCGACATTTCTTCAACCAAATTGCCATGCTGGTCCCATCCTTGGTGGTACAATTGTACAAAACGCACTCCTGATTCTGATAATTTTCTGGCCAACAAGCAATTGGATGCGTAGGTTCCAGGGATCATGCAATCCGTACCATACATTTTGATCACATGATCAGGTTCTTTGGACAAATCCGTGATCTCCGGTACCGCAGTTTGCATGCGATAAGCCATCTCATATTGCTGGATTTTGGCGTGGATTTGGGGGTCACCAAACTCTTCAAAGCCCATGTGGTTTAGGGATGCCAAATGATCCAACATTTTTTTTCTGCTCTTCATGTCCATCCCATCCGGATTGTTCAGATACAGTACTGGGTCCTCGCTGGCGCTGAACTGAACTCCCTGGTGCACACTGTCCAGGAAACCATTGGACCACAATTTGGAATAAACGCCTTGGCCATTTCCCTTTCCGCGGGAAAGAAGAACACAAAATGCGGGCAGGTTTTTATTTTCACTTCCTAGCCCATAACTCATCCAAGCGCCCATGCTTGGGCGATTGCCCTGTTGTGAACCTGTTTGTAGGAAAGTCAGCGCAGGGTCATGGTTAATCGCTTCGGTGTTAACCGTTTTTATCACACAGATATCATCGGTGATCTCTGCAATTTTTGGAAACAGGTCACTTACCCAGGTCCCTGAACTTCCATATTGCTTGAACCCAAATTTGGAGCCTACCAACGGAAAACGCTCTTGATTGGCGGTCATTCCGGTGAGCCTTTGCCCCTGCCGGATGGACTCGGGCAAATCCTGACCATACATTTTATTGAGCAACGGTTTATAATCAAAGGTCTCCAATTGCGAGGGAGCCCCATTTTGAAACAGCATGATAATGCGCTTTGCTTTGGAAGCAAAATGTCTGATTCCCAAGGGTAGTTCCTCGGCGTCTGAAGCACTGCCTTTAAATAGGTCGGGGACCAAAAGAGAGCCCAGGGCGGCACTACCAACACCAAGCGCCATTTTTCCAAGGAAATGTCTTCGGTTCACATTAAGTCGATGCTCAAAAAATTCTTTTTCCATGGTTTAGTTTTAACTTCTGGTGGTGGCTTCTTCCAAATTGTACATTGTATGGATAACTTGCATAAGGGCCGCAATGGTTATATCGTCCCTGTTTTCCAGTGACTTGTATTCCCCAACGTTCAGGAACGCTCCTGCATCATCCAGATTGGATTTAAAATACGCCACTTGATCGTTATAATATCCAAGCAAAACATCCAATTCTTCAGGTTTGGCTTCACGACATACAATACGTTTAAACGCATTTTTTATGCGTTCTTGGTCCTCCAATTCCGAACTACCCAGATTTTCCGCCAATACCCTGGACGCCTCCAAAACGGTGGGGTCATTTAGCATTACCAAGGCCTGAAGTGGCGTACCTGTATTTAATCTTCTAACCTCGCATTGGTCTCTATTGGAGGCATCAAAGGTTAGCATCGAAGGCGGTGGGACCGTACGTTTGATAAAGGTGTAAATCCCCCTTCGATACAAATTTTCCCCATGGTCCTGCACATAGGCCTTCAGCACACCCCTACCGGAGGTAGCGGCCAACCAAATGCCATCGGGTTGGTAAGGTTTTACACTGGGTCCCCCAATCTCATCATTTAATAGACCGCTGCTTGCTAAAACATGGTCCCGAATCATCTCGGCTCCCAAACGCGTTCGATGCATTCTGGACAGCAAACTGTTTTCAGGGTCTTTTTCCTGCTTTCTTTTTGTGTTTCGTGCGGATTGGGTGTAGGTAGACGACATCACAATTTGTTTTACCAATCTTTTGATGTCCCAACCGTTTTCCCGGAAATCCACTGCAAGCCAGTCCAACAATTCGGGATGGGTGGGCAATTCCCCTTGCATGCCAAAATCCCCAGCGGTTTTTACAATTCCGCGACCAAAAATCTCTTGCCAGATTCGATTTACGAATACCCTGGATGTTAGCGGGTGTTTTTCACTCAAAAGCCACTTTGATAAACCCAATCTGTTGGGGCGAAAGTTCAAGGTGTCAAATGCCATGATCGCTTTTGGGGTATTAAAAGTGACCACCTCGGTCTTTGCATCATAATTCCCACGGTCCAGAATATGGGTATCCCTAATCCCCACCGAATCTTCCATAACCATCACAGCGACCGGATAGGAATCCTTTTTATTGACAAAGGTGAGTACCTCCTCCACCATTTCATCTGTGATCTCCATTCTAGGTGGGTCGGCATAATTTCCGTCAATAGTTCCCACCAATCCCTTTTCAGGAACTTTATCAAAAAAGGCAAAAGTGCTATAATAGTCGTTTTGCGAGATAGGATCATATTTATGATCGTGACATTTGGCGCACTCATAGGTCAATCCCAAAAAGGCCTTACCAAAGGTATTTGTACGGTCGGTCACGTATTCGATTCGGTATTCCTCATCAATGACCCCTCCTTCTTGGGTAATTTTATGGTTTCTATTAAATCCTGTCGCCAATAGGGCTTCCACATTTTTTTCAGCTAAGAGGTCACCTGCCAATTGCCAGGTTAGAAATTGATCAAAGGGATAATTCTCGTTAAACGCATGGATTACCCAATCCCGCCAGGGCCACATGGTTCTTGGCCCATCATCTTGATACCCGTGTGAATCGGCATAGCGGGCAATATCCAACCAATGTATTGCCATTTTTTCGCCATAGTGTTTGTTGTCCAACAATTGGTCCACCATCTTTTCATAGGCGTTGGGAGAGGTATCCTGTTCAAAAGCCTCCTGCATGGCAAGGGTTGGCGGAAGGCCGGTCAAATCAAAAGATACCCTTTTCAGTAGATGGGATTTAGCGGCAGTTTCATTGGGTTTCAGTCGCTTTTCGTCCAATTTGGCCAAGATAAAATGGTCAATTTCGTTAGTGGGCCATTCGTCATCGGAAACCTTGGGCAAGTTAGGTCTTTCGGGAGCCACGAATGCCCAATGGGGTTTGTAAGCTGCTCCTTGTTCTATCCATTTTTTGATCAGATCAATGTTGTATGCACTGAGTTTTAGGTTTGATTCCGGTGGGGGCATCATTACAGTGGAATCTTGGGAGGTAATGCGCAGATATGCTTCGGATTGTTCTGGATTCCCAGATACTATGGCGAACTTATCATTGTAATCCTTTAAGGCGGCATAAGCCCCCTCCTGGGTATCGAGACGGAGGTCTGCCTCCCTTTTATTGGCATCGGGGCCGTGACACGCAAAGCACTTATCGGACAGTATGGGGCGCACATGGAAATTATAATCCACAACGTCTGGGACTTTCTTGTTATCTCCATCGGAGGTGTGGTTCAAACAAGAACTGCAGATCAATGCAATCAGTAGTATGCGAAGTGGAGTGATGTTCATAAAAGTGCTCAATGAAATATGGTAATAAGGTAGCCAACCTATCGCAATTTTGCCAAAAAACACCCCTTTTTATCAAAGAATCGGTTTATAATGACCAAAATTTCAAGAAAATGAATGAATAACGTTGTTTTTAACGTTGCACATGGGCAAATTGAGGATTCTACCCACCCGTTTATTCGAAATTTCTGGCACCTATTGTCTTCAAAAAGGTTCCAGAAAGTCCTGTGGTGCTCAACCCTTCAATATTTATCTGAATTTTGTTGGCTATGTCGGAGTTGAAAAACCGAAGCGTGGCCTTGCCGTTATCGTCTGTTCTCAACATGGGATCCCAAAACAATGTCGAGCGGAAATCGCTTACATCCTCCAAACCAGGCTCCGAGTCGTATAATGGGCTATAAAACTCCTTTCCAGTGGAATGGACCGTAAGTTCCAAATTCGAGGACTTGGGTTTTTTGTTAAGGTTAGATCCAATTTTGGTGTAGATTAGAAACACGCCTGCCGCACCCTGAACTCCATAAATTACGTTTGAAGCCATTTGCGGGTCCAAATACTCTATTCTTTCAATGGATTGCACATTGATATGGGCAATGGCCCTGGGTACCCCACTCACCAGTTCAGGTATGTTACCTCCTACAATTGAATCCTTAAATCCGAACCTTGGCATAGGAAATCCATCCACTACCCAAAGTGGGCCTCCTCTGGGGTCGGAAATGCGATTGGGTAAATTCATACCCCTCATCCTGCCGATCAAATGCATAACATCCACCGAATTTGGGTAATCGTCCGCATAAACAACCCTATCAGGCTCAATCCCATATTTTGAAGGTCTTGTCCATTCCTTCTTTTCGGTCTTTTCCGTGGATACGCTTACCTCGTCCAAATTGATAATTCCCTCGATTGAGGAAATCGAATTTCCTTGACTTCGAATTGCTGATAATCTCTGATAGTTTTCTTCACCATCGGAATGTTCTGAAGGAATAAAATCAAATTTTGGTTCGGGTAATTGAATATTCTGTTTTTGTAATTTAACCTTTGAACATTGGATTTTACCCTTGGAGTTGTAGGCATTAAAAACCAACTCGGCTTTCCCTGAACTATTAAAATTCTTCACCAAAAATCTGCCAAAGTCATCTGTGACAAAACTGTGTTCGGACAAGTTTGTCTCGGATTTTGCAATAATCTTAAAGGGGGTATTTCTTAGGAGTTGATCGTTTCTGCCATAGGCAATACCTGCAATATTGGTTCCCTGAGCAAAAGAAAAAGCCCTGTTTTTGCTTTGGCCATTCAAAATTTCAGGCCACTGATATTTTCTCCAACCGTGCGTGAGCATGACCAAATCCAATTGGTACTGGGTCGTTCGGCTTTGGTCCCTAAATAGTTCGGCAGGTCGATGGATTTGTCCCCGCAAATCTGACTGCAACAACAAGTATGAACGTATATTGGACGAACCAGTATCTTTTGCAAATTGGTCAGCATCGGAAATGGAAACCGAAAGCGCCGAAGAGACGGGCATGCCATTGGAATCCTTAACAACAATATCAACCTCAATTTCTCCCCTTGCATGGAAAACAGTGCTTTTGGTTGTTGCGCTTATGCGCAAATTTTCCCTGTTGTTAATAAAAGAAAGTCTTTCACAATGTGGGTTCCCTTGATCGTCAAACAAGCTTAAAGACAATATGCCACTTGGAATCTTGGAAGTGGAAATTTCCAGTGTCTGATTATCGTTTGGCCCCAAATCCAATCGCTCTTGAAAATATCGCTTTCCCCTAGAGAGTCCCAACAAGTAGAAAGATCTGTTAGCATATTGTGGGCTAGCCTGCACCTGGATCACAATTTTACCATATTCCTTGCTTCCAACTGATAGTGCGTAACCCTCCGATAAAACAGCAGGCAAGGGGTAAACGGTACCATCTTTAAGAACGGCCCTGTAGTTCGTATTTGCTTTGGGGAGCAAATAGAATATTCCGGAACCCCGAGAAACCGTATTCAACTCGGCAACCACATTACCATGTGAATCCTCAACATATCCGGAAATTACTTTTCCCATACCATCTTTGCCAACGGCCCTAAAAGCAATTTTAGTGGTTAGGCCATCAATAAGATTTCCTCCTTCGGGAAAAAATTGTAGGTCCAAGGGAGCATCAATAATGAAAGGGTTCTCGGATGGATCCACCCGACCAAGTACCTTGACCTGTTTTTTATAAAAAAAGTTCTGATCAAAATTTCGCATCCAATTCGTGTAGGACCTAATTTGATAGGTTCCAGGCTCAAGGTCCTTTGGAAAATGGATAGATCCCTGCGCCCTCCCCTTGCTCAACTGGACGGTTTGGGACGCAACTATATCCTTGGATTGACTTATCAGGTCTACATGTAGGACTTTGCTTGCCTCGGAATATAGATGGTCAGCTCCCAATACCAAATAGGCGCTAAACCAAATCTCCTCGTTTGGGGATACAACTTCTTTATCTAAGTGCAAATAGGCCTTTTCAATTGGATTTTGGGAGTGATACACATCCAACGATTCATTGAAATTTGACCAAACGAGCTCTTTATCCAATCCGAAATTGTTCTGACCATATCCCAACTGGGCGGTCAAAACAAATAGAGCGGAAACTACGATCAATATTAAAGATCTCATATGAAAAGCCATGTAGATGAACTACTTCCCTACTAAAGATAACGGATTTTTTTAAAGATTCCTTGTCTTGAAAGCACCATACGGACATGGGGTTTTGTATTGCTCCGGATGACCAATATCACATATTCAGACCAAGTCGTTTATTGAAAACTTGAACGGAAAAATGTGCCTGCTTCAATATGGGTTCCATTAGGATACTCCTGTCTGGACTCCAGAATGGCCTGAATATATTGGGAATAGTCGTCGGCCAAGGCTGAATTTCTGGTAAGCTTCACACTAAATCCAGTTATATCACTACTTTGGATAGGGCCATCTGTAATGATATTATCAAACAGCTGGGCTTTGGAAAAAGACAATGAGGATTGACCTACACTATGAATCCTGTGATTGAAGGTATCATCGTAAATGTTGGATATAGGCCTTGAAAAATAGACCGTATTAAAATCATGATCGGACATGGATTCCAACGCTACAGCAATGGTATCCTCATTAATTAGGCTCGCTTCAAAGGCAGGTAAACTGAACACTTGATCATTTGGTAGCCCAAATCTACTAATCTGATAATGAAGGGGCCTATCGCTGCAGCATAGCATGAAAATATTTAGTTCATAAGTGTCAAAAATATCTGACGGATAGTACAATTCATTCACGAAACTCCTTCTCACGACGTCCAGAGATTTGACTTTTCTAACACCATTGTCCGTAGCAAATCCATTTAGGGCTACACTGGAACCGGTAAACACCGGAATTTCAACAGTCATTTTATTCTCTGCCAAAGACAAGGTTTGAAAATCCACTTCAATTTCGCTGTTCCTTTCAACCCCAGACTGATAGTAGTATCTGGGTTCGGTATCGTCCGGGCTTTGGAACAATCCGTAAAAATTACCAGGGTAGTCGGGCAGGGTTACCTCCATTTGATAACTACCGCCATCTGCCGAAGTTCCTGAAACGTCCGCCACGAACGAGTTTTGAGTTTCCAGAGGGAAACCAGTATTCGTTAGATTCAAATTAAACGTATCACCATTCCCATTTGCGGCCGGAGCATTCAAGACATAGCTCCCGGAGTCAACATCTGTAAAGGTTGTTAGTTCCGTCTCTACATTGAATTGGGTATCACGTTTTGTAACCAGGGTTATATCGTGGACAGCCGAAGTGTTGACTTCCAACTCTATGAGGTTGATGGAATTGTTGACCAAGGATTTTTCAACCAATACTTCTCCTAGTTCGTTGCTTAAATACAAGGTACCCTGATACGACTCATTAAAATAGTCCCCGTTGATCTGCAACGAAAAAGTAAAAATTTCGGTTTCCTCTTCCTCTTCTTCCTCCTCATTACCAGATTGTCCATCGTCATCGGAGCCATCGACGACCTCATCGTCCGTGGTACCCTTGGTATCCGAATCTGTTGAGCTGGTACTGCACGATAGGCAGATTAAAAGGCAATACAAGAAGATGGAAATCCTTTTCATTAGAACTTATATTTTCCTACAAGAAAAATATTTAATGTTCCATGGCAAAATAATTCGGTTGAAATGATAAAAATTCCACCAAAATCAAGATAATCGGCACATTAATTAGTCCCTGTTCAAATTTACCTGCTACCTCTGATCAGCAACAAAAGATCCTTTACCTGCGTCCAGTACATTTTTAGCAGTACTGCACAACATACAAATACCGCGATGGCCAGATAAAAGAGTAATCCCCCGTCCCCTTGTACTTCAACTCCCAAGCTAGTCAAATGGAAAAAGATGGCTCCAGAAATAATGCCAAGACCCATAAGCGCCCCAAGACCAACGGTTCTAGGCCATAAGAGCAAAATACTGGCCACCAATTCGGCCACTCCGCTACCATAGCGTCCCCAAGGTTCCATACCCACCTGTTCAAAAATATAGACGCTTTCCGGGGCTCCACTGAACTTGAAGAATAAGGTCTGAAGCAAAATTATGGCCGCGCCAATTCTGAGAATCCAGGAGATACTTTTTTTCATGATTTCATAGTTTGCATTACTTGGTCTGCCTCCCCCCTAACTGCCTTACACATTTGTGCTTTCTTTTTTGATCGCTGTAGTGACATTTCAGCAGGTGATGAATATGGAGATTTAATGCTACCTTTGAATCATGGGGTCAAGATCCAATAGTTATAAAGACAAAAAGGGTAGCAGTTGTAAACTTTGCAACCCCCACAAAAATGGTTGGGATCATCGGTTTAAGCCCAAGGACCGGGCTAGGATGCAAGCGGTAAATATGAACGACTTGACCAGACTTTAATCCAATCAGCCAAACTACTCGAAACGGAACACCGTTAATACCCCAGCATGATCCGAGGGAAACATTATAGGATGATAGTCCAACACTTTGGATTCTATGGCTTTTAAGGCCTTGCCTTGGTAGTAGATATAATCAATTCTATCCCGCAGACCGTATTTATCTGAAGAAGTTGCTGCCCTCGGGGTCCAAGTAAATCCAGGATCAAGCAATGGATCAATATGCAATTCGCGGTAGCTATCTATGAACCCGGCATTGACCATTTCCAAACTTACAGGCCATTTGACCACCTTATTGTAATGGATACCCTTTGTTTCCTCGGTCCAATCCAAATGGGAGCCCAAATTAAAATCCCCCGCCATAATTACCGCTGTTTCTCCTGAATCCTTCAGATATGGCGCTATTTCCTTTAAAATGGCCTTTACTTCGCCATGGCGCGTCTTTGCCTCGTCTTTGATCAAAGCCCTGGAAGTTTTATTGCCTTCAACAACTTCCTTCCCATAGTCTGGAAGGTAATGTAGCCAAGTGTCAAAGAATATAAGGTCTTTGTCACCGATTTGAAGTTTTGCCCCACCAAAATTAAAAGGTTTGAAAGCCGTAATGGTTTCGGTAATTGGATACCTGCTCATTATGGACAGGTTGGAGCTTATCAAATAAAAATAATAGCCAAGGGCATCGGCAATCAGTTCTCCGGAGCCATAGGTCTCAACCAATCCTATTACATCCGCATTGGTCGATTTAATTGTTTCTATAACCCGCTGCACTCCGACAACCTCACCATATCTGTGTCCACCGTGCCAAATATTCCAGGATAAAATTTTTAGATGTTGTGGTTGGAAATTCTTATCTGAATCCTGATCCACAGGAAAAAATTGGGTGAACTCCCCTTCCATTTCATCGGAAGTTATGGACCTATCCCAAATCTTCACCTCGTCCACATAACCGTTAAAGGCATTCCATTGCCCATAGGAACCATATTCCCATTTTTCATCGGACCCCCCAACTATGGTCGCAAGTTCCGTTTCAAAATCTCCAAGGTTAGGTGTATTGTAGATGGCCGTGTTTTTTCCGTCAAAGAACATCCATACCTCCTGTCTTTGGCGGTCTACGGTAAACGCTAATTGATGCCACTTCCCATCGTTTATGGCCTGCCTCCCTGGGGTGGGTCTGTATTCGTATTGGTTTTTCCCATCGTTGAGCAACAAGGCCCATGCCCCATTTTCACGGGAATAAATTTGCCAACCTTTGGTTGTACGGTCATTTGCCTTTTTGTTTCCCATAATGGGGGAACCCATAATCGCCCCAGGTATCGTGCGTACCCAAACTTGCACGGAGAATGATGTCTGATCAGAAAATTCAATCTGATTTTCTGGAGGCGGGACAACGGGTCTTCTCAAGGTCGCATTGGAAGAGAGGTCCAACGCTCTTCCGGATAAACCTTCAGCGTATTGGGATTGTAGGACATCAATCATGTAAACAGCCTCTTCGTTTGCAACGATGTTTTCCTCAAACCCGTAGGTATCAAAATCCAATTGAAAAACAGGCTCTTGGGCGCTTACCATGTTGACAAGGTGCAGAAAAGCCAAGACAGCTAATGTTCTTAGTATATTCATTTTAATAGGAATGTCATATCCAATCCCAGTCTTTTCTTTTCAGAACAAGGATGTGAACCAATACAACCGTCGACTTTAAACATTTTTACAATGCCTCCTTCATGATTACTTCAACCACTTCAGGGTTCAAAAGGGTGGAAATATCCCCAAGGTTGCTGGTATCTTTGGAAGCAATCTTTCGAAGGATTCGTCGCATGATTTTTCCACTTCGGGTCTTAGGTAGGCCTGGAACAAATTGAATTTTATCCAACTTGGCGATTGGGCCAATATGCTCGGTAATCATCTGGTTGATTTCCTTTTTCAGGTTATCACGGTCACGGGATTCCCCTGTTTCCTTCAAAATAACATATCCGTAAAGTGCATTTCCTTTGATGTCGTGTGGGAACCCAACGATGGCGGATTCTGCCACGGCTGGATGCTCATTGATAGCATCTTCTATGGGAGCAGTACCCAAATTATGTCCAGAAACAATGATCACATCGTCCACCCTTCCTGTAATCCGGTAATAGCCAACTTCATCTCGAAGAGCACCATCCCCAGTAAAATATTTGCCCTCAAAGGCCGAGAAATACGTATCCTTATACCGTTGGTGATCACCCCAAACCGTTCGCGCAATGGACGGCCACGGGAACTTGATACACAGACGTCCATCCACCTGATTGCCCTTGATTTCTTCCCCATGTTCATCCATAAGTGCTGGCTGTACCCCAGGCATGGGCAAAGTAGCGTAGGTGGGCTTCGTCGGTGTGGAAAAAGGTATCGGAGAAATAAGAATGCCTCCTGTTTCGGTCTGCCACCAGGTATCCACAATGGGGCATTTTTTCTCTCCCACATGGTCGTTATACCAGTGCCAGGCTTCTTCGTTGATTGGTTCTCCCACAGTACCTAAAACTTTTAGGCTAGACAGGTCATATTTAGTGACAAAATCCAAATTTTCTTTAGCCAAGGCCCTTATCGCCGTGGGCGCTGTATAGAACTGAGTCACTTTATGTTTTTGTACGATGTCCCAAAAACGTCCGAAATCGGGGTAAGAAGGTACTCCTTCGAACATTACACTGGTGGCTCCGTTGGCCAATGGGCCATAAACAATATAGGAATGTCCGGTAATCCATCCCACATCGGCTGTACACCAATAGACATCCTCTTCCCGATACTGAAACACGTTTTTAAATGTAAAGGCCGTGTAGACCATATAGCCTGCAGTTGTGTGCATCATTCCCTTGGGACGGCCGGTAGAACCTGATGTGTATAGAATAAATAAGGGGTCCTCTGCTTCCATTACCTCCGCTGGAAAGTCTGAGTATGCTTTATCCAACAAAGGTTGCAACCATTGATCCCTCCCATCTTCCATGTGTATTTTTGCCCCGGTACGTTGCGCCACCAAAACGGACTTTACTCCTGGACATTGGGTCAAGGCCTCATCCACGATTCCTTTTAGGTCGATGGTCTTTCCTCCACGATAAGAACCGTCGGAGGTCAATACCATTTTCGCATCGCAATCATTGATCCGGGTTGCCAAGGCGGTTGAAGAAAAACCAGCAAACACTACCGAATGGATAGCTCCGACACGGGCACAGGCCAAAACGGAAATCGCCAATTCCGGAATCATCGGTAGATAAATAATCACCCGATCTCCTTTTTTAACCCCGTTGTCCTTTAAAACATTGGCAAACTTACATACCCGCTCGTGGAGTTGGCGGTAAGTGATATGCTCTGCTTCTTCTTTTGGATCGTTGGGTTCAAAGAGAATGGCGGTTTTATTTCCGCGAATATGCAGGTGCCTGTCGATACAGTTTTCCGTGATGTTGAGTTGTGCCCCATCAAACCATTTGACTTCAGGTTTGGAAAAATCCCATTCCAGGACCGAGTTCCATTTCTTTCTCCAAACAAAATGTTCTTCTGCTACTTCTTCCCAAAATTCTTCTGGATTTCGGACGGATTTACGGTAGACTTGGAAATACTCTTCCAAATGTTTGATGTGGTAATTACTCATGCGTATGGTTTAGTTAATTCAGAACCTTAAAAATAGTAAAAAACCTACCTTTTTAATAGAGATTTGATATTTATCGACGTAGGGAATTTGGGTTGCCTTAAGCTACAGGAATGCGTCGACGAACGACCTGCACATAATGTGGAAATTCCAAGGTTACACTTGGTGTTTGCCACTAGTGATCAAGAGCTTCCCCTGCCCCACTCGGAATCCGAATATCCTCTACTATTTGTTGTACCTCTTCTGGTGGTGCAGCTGTGAAGCGAGAAATTAAAAGGGCCACGGCAAAATTTACCAACATGCCCATGGTTCCAAATCCTTCGGGAGAAATTCCAAACCACCAATCGTCCGGACCACTGGTTTCTGGATTTCCAATCCATCCCAGTTTAAATCGGGCAATGTAATAGGTGGTTATTCCAAGACCGGCTATCATACCGGCAATGGCCCCTTCGCGATTCATCCGTTTGCTGAAAATCCCCATTACGATGGCCGGGAAGAAGGACGAAGCTGCCAAACCAAAGGCCAACGCCACCACCGATGCCACAAAACCGGGCGGGTTGATCCCAAAATACCCTGCTACGATTACGGCCAAAACGGCGGATAAGCGGGCTATGAGCAACTCTTTTTTATCCGAAATATCCGGAGCGAATTGTTTCTTGATCAGATCGTGGGAGATGGAGGTGGAAATCACCAACAACAGTCCAGCTGCTGTGGATAGCGCTGCGGCCAAACCACCTGCCGCGACCAATGCGATAATCCAGTTGGGAAGTCCCGCAATTTCTGGATTGGCCAAGACCGTAATGTCCCTGTCTACATAAAGTTCATTGCGAGTATTACTGGGATTTGATATCAAACGTTCCCCCGAAGCACCTCTTTCCTCAGTAAAAAGGGGTTTTTTACCATCTATCGAAGATCCTGGCAGGTATTGGATTTTACCATCCTCATTTTTATCTGTCCAAGCTATCAACCCAGTTTCTTCCCACTTGGTAAACCAAGATGGAATTTCGGAGTATGGTGTATCCTCTACTGTTTCCATAAGGTTGGTCCGGGCAAAAACAGCAATGGCCGGAGCCGTCGTATACAGGATGGCTATAAATAGCAAAGCATATCCTGCAGACTTTCTCGCATCGCGAACCTTAGGAACGGTAAAAAACCGAATTATGACATGGGGTAAACCAGCAGTACCCAACATTAGTGCCGCGGTAATAAAGAAAACATCGGTTATAGATTTTGAACCGTCTGTATAGGCCGTAAAGCCCAGATCTGTCATTAAACCGTCCAATTTATCCAAAAGAAAGACCCCATCCTCTCCCGCAGAACCAAATCCGAGTTGCGGTATGGGGTTTCCGGTGGCCATGATCGAAATAAAAATAGCCGGAACCATAAAGGCAAATATGAGTACACAATATTGGGCCACCTGTGTATAGGTAATCCCTTTCATGCCCCCTAAAAAGGCATAGAACAAGACTACCGTCATTCCAATGTAGACGCCGGTGTTTACCTCAACATCCAAAAATCGGGAAAAGACGACCCCTACTCCGCGCATTTGGCCTGCTACATAGGTGAAGGAAACGAATAAGGCGGCAATTACCGCCACGGTACGGGCAACATTACTATAATAGCGGTCACCGATAAAATCAGGAACCGTGAACTTACCAAACTTTCGAAGATAGGGTGCCAATAACAGGGCCAAAAGCACATAGCCTCCGGTCCAACCCATTAAATAGACCGATCCGTCATAACCAGAGAAGGCAATTATTCCTGCCATTCCCAGAAATGAGGCCGCGGACATCCAATCGGCTGCGGTGGCCAATCCGTTTGCCAAGGGTGAGACACCTCCCCCGGCTACATAAAACTCCTTGGTCGAGGCAGCCCTTGACCAAATCGCAATTCCTATATACAATGCAAATGTAATCCCAACAATAATGAAGGTCCAAGTCTGAATTCCCATAATCTTATTCGTTTACGTTGTATTTTTTATCCAATTTGTTCATCAAACGAACGTATACGAAAATCAGAATGACAAATACGTAGATGGATCCCTGTTGGGCAAACCAAAACCCCAATTTAAATCCGCCTAAACGGATGGTGTTCAATTCGTCCACCAATAGAATTCCAAATCCATAGGAGACCAAGAACCAAATAAATAAAAGGATTGCTAGGTACCGGAGGTTTTCCTTCCAGTATTTTTTGCGAAGTGATGTTTCCATTTAAGGGTTGGTTTATTCTTGAAATATATGAATTCTCAAAAAACTACCCCTTGAAATTGGCTGATGTTCACAAAAAGGGACCTATTCTTGATATCTATGGAAGCTGCGCCAAGAAATCGGAAACATTGCTCCCAATACGTTCTTGGATATGGGATACGTCCGCTTTTTGAAACGTCTCTCCCGTGATGCTCTCGTAGAGTTCAATATAGCGCTCGGATACCGATTCAATATAGGCATCGTCCATTTCAGGAACGGATTGCCCTTCCAAACCCTGAAAACCATTGGATATCAACCACTGACGCACAAATTCCTTGGACAATTGTTTTTGGGATTCCCCTTTGGCCTGTCGTTCTTCATAGCCTTCCGCATAAAAATAGCGGGAAGAGTCCGGGGTGTGGATTTCATCGATAAGCACAATTTCACCATCCATGGTTTTGCCAAATTCGTATTTGGTGTCCACCAGTATCAATCCTCGTTCGGCGGCCAACTCCGTACCTCGCTGGAAAAGGGCTCGGGTATATTTTTCAAGTACCTCATAATCTTCCTTTGAAACAATGCCCCGTTCCAAGATTGCTTCTTTGGAAATATCTTCGTCGTGATCTCCTTTTTCCGCCTTGGTAGCTGGTGTAATGATGGGCTCTGGAAATTTGTCGTTTTCCTTCATCCCTTCGGGCATTGGAACACCGCAGAGTAGGCGTTTTCCTGCTTTGTACTCCCGAGCTGCATGACCTGACATGTATCCCCTTATCACCATTTCCACTTTAAACGGGTCGCAGGCTTTGCCCACAGCTACATTGGGGTCTGGGGTGGCCATAAGCCAATTGGGAACTATATCTTCTGTGGCTGCCATCATTTTGGTGGCAATTTGGTTCAAAATTTGACCTTTATAGGGAATTCCCTTGGGCATTACCACATCAAAAGCGGATAGGCGGTCCGTGGCAATCATGACCAAAATATCATCTTCCAAGGTGTAAACCTCCCTAACTTTTCCTTTATATACATGTTTTTGCTTTGGAAACTTGAAGTTGGTTTCCATAATGGTATTGGACATGCGCGCTTAGTTTTGGTGCTCAATATTCTTGTATGCGTCTATCACCTTTTTCACCAGTTTATGGCGAATCACATCTTTATCGTCCAGATAGATGATGCTGATGCCCTCCACATTTTTCAAGATCAAAAGCGCCTCTTTTAACCCAGAGATAACCCTTCTGGGAAGATCAATTTGGCCAGGGTCTCCAGTGAGCAAAAACTTGGCATTTTTGCCCATACGGGTAAGGAACATTTTCATTTGCGCATGGGTGGTGTTTTGCGCCTCATCCAAAATCACAAAGGCATTGTCCAATGTACGTCCCCGCATAAAGGCCATTGGAGCTATTTGAATGGTGCCGTCCTCAATGTACTTCTCCAACTTTTCCGCAGGAATCATATCACGAAGTGCATCGTACAAGGGCTGCATGTAAGGGTCCAACTTTTCCTTTAAATCCCCTGGAAGAAACCCAAGGTTCTCCCCTGCTTCCACAGCTGGTCTGGTCAAAATAATTCGTCGAACCTGTTTTTCCTTTAGGGCCTTGACCGCCAAAGCCACTCCCGTATAGGTCTTTCCAGTTCCCGCAGGACCGATGGCAAAGACCATGTCCTCTTTTTTGCAAGCGTCCACCAACTTTCGCTGGTTTACCGTCTGTGCCTTGATCAATCTTCCGCTAACCCCGTGCACCAAAACTTCACCACTGCTCTTGGACGAAGAAAGGTCTTCCTGACCATTGCTGGTCAAGACGCGTTCGATCATGTTTTCGTCCAGCTTGTTGTATTTGGCAAAATGGGTGGTTAGCATATCAAAGCGCCTATCGAACTCCTCCAAGAGCTCTTCGTCTCCGTATACCTTTATTTTGCTTCCGCGGGCAACAATTTTAAGTTTTGGGAAATATTTCTTCAGTAGTTCAATATTCTCATTCTGCTGCCCAAAAAAATCTTGTGGGCTAATCTCCGTCAGTTCAATTATCAGTTCGTTCAAAAAATGTGAGCTGTTTAAGGTTATTTTTGAAGAATTTTTTCTTTCTTATCATGTACTCAATTAAACTTCTTCATTTAGCTAAAAAATTTTCTTTTCGCTTTAATCCAAAAAATTTAATTGAGTTCACTTAATTTTATCCCACAAACTTAACCAAAAATCAATTTGAGCACTGAAAAACATATCAACAGTATTGCATGGCAATCATAACCTTAACTACAGATTTTGGACATAAAGACCACTTTGTAGGTGCTATAAAAGGGACCATCCTGAACAATCTTCCAGATGTGGATATTGTTGATATTTCGCATGCCATTAGCCCGTTTAACATTCAGGAATGCGCCTATGTGCTAAAAAATGCCTATCGCTCATTTCCTCCTGGAACCGTGCATATTGTGGGTGTGGATTCTGAACTTTCACCCGAAAACCAGCACATTGTGGTTCAGGTTGAGGATCAATACATCATCAGTGCCAATAATGGGGTCATCTCCTTGATCACTTCAGAATCAAATCCGGAGAAGGTCATGGAAATCGATATTCCCAATATTAATCCAAGCTCGTTTCCTGTGTTAAATGTCTTTGTGGAAGTGGCCTGTCATATCGCTCGAGGAGGAAAATTGGAAGTTATTGGAAAGCCATTTTCGGACTTGAAGGAGTTACGGGAATTTGAACCCCGTATTACCAACGAAGGCAAAAGCATTGTGGGCAACGTAATCTATATTGACAACTATGGCAATGTGATTACCAACATTCAACGAAGCCTTTTTGAGGCTTATAGAAACGGCAGGGATTTTGAGGTGATTGCAAGGACCAACAAAATCAAAGCCATCCACAACAGTTATAATGGCATCATCAACTTTCAGTTGGACCGGGGGCAACGCAAAGGCCCGGGAGATGCCTTGGCCCTGTTCAATTCCGCGGGCTATGTGGAGCTGGCGATATACAAAAGTGACCTTAAAACGGTGGGAGGGGCTTCTTCCCTATTGGGCCTTGGCTATAGGGACACGGTAACCATAAATTTTCTATAAATGTTGGTCCGTATTGTAAAGCTCACTTTCAAACCCGAAAATATTCCTAGTTTTGAACGGATTTTTCAAGCTTCGAGACCAAAAATATTGGAATTTGAAGGCTGTAACTTGGTGGAGGGTTATCAAGATTTAAAAAATCCATGTGTGTTTTTCACCTACAGCCATTGGGAACGGGAATCCAACCTTGAAAATTATCGGAATTCCGCGTTTTTCAAAGAAGTCTGGGCAAAGACCAAATTGTTGTTTGATGATAAGCCAGAGGCATGGAGCGTTCAAAAATTGACAATGGAAAATGGAAAGTGAAAAATTAAACTGGATTTTGCAAAACTACCTGTCGATACCTGAATTATTGATCATTGACAATTGTTTATTGATAATTGAATAGCATGTTTGCCATTTTTAAAAGAGAAGTCCTGTCATTTTTCACCTCCCCCATTGGGTATTTGATCATTGGCCTATTTTTATTATTGAACGGGCTTTTTCTTTGGGTTTTTAAAGGAGAATACAATGTTTTCGACTACGGGTTTGCCGATTTGGGAAACTTTTTTCTGCTCGCACCTTGGATCTTTATTTTTTTGGTTCCCGCGATAACCATGAAGAGCTTTTCGGAGGAACGCAAATCGGGTACCTTGGAACTCCTGCTCATTAAACCCCTTTCCGTTTGGAAATTGCTTTTAGGCAAATTTTTTGGGGCGATGTTCTTATGTGTCATGGCAATTCTCCCCACCCTCGTCTATGTGGTCGCCATCTCGAAATTGGGTATGGTGGAAGGAAATTATGACATTGGTGTTGTTTTGGGTTCTTATTTTGGGCTGTTGTTCTTGATCGCGACCTACACGGCCATCGGAATATTTACCTCCAATCTGTCCGAAAACCAAATTTTTGCCTTTATCCTGGGCACCGTACTGTGCTTTGTACTGTACAATGGATTTGATTCCTTGGCAACTTTGTTTTCATCAGGAGAAACACAACAAAATGTGATCAATTTGGGAGCAAAAGCCCATTTCGACAGCATTGCGCGTGGGGTTCTTGACACCAGGGATTTTATCTATTTTATCTCAATTTCTGCTTTGTTCCTCTTCCTAACCCATCGTCGTCTAAAACAAGTGCCCAAATGAAAGGAAAGTTTCTCATTTCCACCCTTGTGGTGTTGGTGGCCGTTTTGGCAATAAACTTTGTTGCTGGTTTTGTCTACACGCGTTTTGATTTAACTGAGGATAAGCGCTTCACGCTCTCCGAGCCCACCCTTGATCTTGTCCAACAATTTGAAAGTCCCGTAATCGTCGATGTTTTATTGGATGGGGAGATTCCCCCCGAGTTTTCTAAGTTAAAGACCGAGACCATACAGCTTTTGGAATCCTTTCGGTCCCGGAACAAGCATATCCGGTTCAATTTGGTAGATCCCCTAGAGGATGAAACCCAAACAAAACAGACCATTGCCGATCTACAGCGCATTGGATTGACCGCGGCCAATGTGACTGTGGAAGAAAATGGCAAGATGTCCCAAGAATTGGTTTTTCCTTGGGCTATGGTCAATTATCAGAACCAGACCGTTAAGGTTCCTCTTTTGAAGAACAAATTGGGCTCCTCTATGGAGGATCGTATCAACAATTCGGTGCAGCAATTGGAATATGCCTTTGCGGATGCTTTCACCAAACTTTCCATATCAGTTAAGAAACGTGTGGCCGTGATCAAGGGCAATGGAGAGTTGGAGGACCTATACCTTGCAGATTATTTAACCACGATTAGAGACTATTACAATATTGGCGCCATAACTTTGGATTCTGTGGCCACAAATCCGCAGAAGGTGTTGGACCAACTCAATGGCTTTGACCTGGCCATCATTGCCAAACCAACCGAAGCGTTCACTGATGAGGAGAAATATGTAATGGACCAGTTTGTGGTAAACGGAGGTAAATCCATTTGGCTTATGGATCAGGTTGCCATGGAGTTGGACAGTATTTTTGAAGGTGGCGGAAGTGCCGTGGCCATTCCGAGGGAACTCAATCTCAAGGATTTTTTCTTTAAATACGGAATACGCATCAATCCGGTTTTGGTCAATGATCTATACTTCACCCAAATTGTGTTGGCCTCGGGCGATGGAAACGATTCGCAATATAATCCTGTACCGTGGTATTACAATCCCATGGTATTTTCAAAAAACGACCATCCTGTAAATACAAATATTGAGGCGGTTCGGTATCAGTTTGCAAGTACCATCGATGTCCTGGAAAACGATTACGAGCATACGGTTTTGCTTTACAGTTCACCCTTATCCAAAACCGAAGGGGCTCCCAAACAAATAGGTCTCAACATTTTGAATCTCCCGCCAAATCAGGAATCCTATACCGAGGGTAACCATCCCCTAGCGGTCCTTGTTGAGGGAAGCTTTACCTCTGTTTTTAAAAATAGGATCAAGCCTTTGGAGCTCAATGCTTCCGTTGAAGAGGGGCCAGAAAACAAAATGATCGTGATTTCCGATGGAGATCTCATCAAAAATCAGCTTAGGAATGGAGTTCCGTTGGAATTGGGGTATGACAAGTGGACCAATAGTACCTACGGAAACAAGGAGTTTTTGGTGAATTGCATCAATTTTCTTTTGGACGACACGGGACTTATAAACATTCGGAACAAAAGGGTGGCGATTCCGCTGTTGGATGTAGAAAAAATCGCAGCGCAAAAAAGGAAATGGCAAATCATAAATATTGGTATCCCAATACTTTTGACCTTGTTGGCAGGGGTTATCATTGGGCGATTTCGAAAGCGCAAATTTGCCGCTTAGCTGTTGATAAGTTTGTTTCTTTGCTAAATCCTTTTAAGATATATTTGTTTTTATCCATTTTGAAAGCCTGTTCGGCCAAGAAAACCCAGCAGGAAACCATGTTTTAAAGAATTTCTTCAATGAAGTTTATCGTATCCAGTACATATTTATTAAAGCAATTACAAGTTTTGGGCGGTGTGATCAACAACAGCAATACGCTACCCATTTTGGACAACTTTTTATTTGACCTAAAACAAAACAAGCTCACTGTTTCGGCTTCGGACTTGGAAACGACCATGAGCTCCGTTCTCGAAGTGGATTCTGATGCTGAGGGAGCCATAGCCGTTCCTGCGAGGCTATTGTTGGATACCTTAAAGACTTTTCCAGAACAACCCTTGACCTTTGTGGTCGAGGACAACAACACCGTGGAGATCAGTTCCAACCATGGTAAATACGCCCTGGCCTATGCTGATGGTGCCGAATTTCCCAAGGCCGTGGAAGTGTCCAATCCAAGTACCACAACCTTGCTTGGGGATATCTTGGCTTCTGCCATAAACAAAACCATTTTTGCGGCGGGTAACGATGACCTTAGGCCTGTTATGAGTGGGGTCTTCTTTCAGTTTTCAACGGAAAACCTAACCTTTGTGGCCACTGATGCCCATAAACTGGTCAAGTACCAACGTAACGATGTCAGCGCTTCCCAGGTGGCGGAATTCATTATGCCCAAAAAGCCCCTTAATCTTTTGAAGGGAATTTTGGCGGGTTCCGAAACTGAAGTGACCATTGAGTACAATGATAGCAATGCCAAGTTTATTTTTGATAACTCTGAGTTGATCTGCAGACTTATTGATGGAAAATACCCCAACTATGAAGCAGTGATTCCCAAGGAGAATCCAAATAAGCTATCTATTTCAAGAAATCAATTTTTGGGTTCGGTGCGTAGGGTTTCCATTTTCTCCAACAAGACCACCCATCAAATTCGATTGAAAATTGCCGGAGCCGAATTAAATATTTCTGCCGAAGATGTAGACTACAGCAACAAGGCCGAAGAACGGCTGTCCTGTTCCTACCAAGGTGATGACATGCAAATCGGGTTTAATTCCAGATTTTTATTGGAAATGCTCAATAACCTCAACTCCGAGGATGTATCGTTGGAAATGAGCTTGCCCAACCGTGCGGGGATTTTAACTCCTGTTGACGGACTTGACGAAGGGGAGCACGTGACCATGTTGGTTATGCCAGTCATGTTGAATAATTAAAGATTATTCCTACGTAATATAGTTTTTCTTTTATTTTTTCTTGATAATCGAGGTGCTTTGTCGAGTAATTCCGGTACTTGGCGCACAAATGTTAAATTATCCTAAAGGCTTAAGTATTTTGGGGTTTCATAATCTATTATCAATCTTAAGATTAGAAAATATGAAGAAACTAGCACTCTATTTATTAGCCGTTTCTACATTGACTTTTACCTCTTGCGAAGTTGAGCCAGTTGGTGAAGAAGGTCTTGAAAGTGTAGAAGGAAAATGGCGCAAAAACAAGAAGAAGAAAAAGAAGCGTAAACGCAACAGGGAAAATGAAGAATGCACGGTAAGTGTTCTTCCAGAATTACCTGCCATGGTAAACGCATGTACCACCGCTAAAGGAGTAAATGCGAACAACATTTATTTTGATTTGACCATTAATGATACCTCTTTGGCTGGCGACTATGGAGCTTGGTGTGTAGACGTTGATTTATCACTTACTGGAAACGAATGCTTTGATGCAGATGTGTATTCCAGTTATGCTGAATTACCAGCTGGCGCGTTTGAAAACCCAGATAATTTTGATTTGATCAATTGGATCATCAACCAAAATTATATAGGTATGGATAGTTCAAGTGGGGAGACCTACACTTTTGGAGATGTACAATGGGCCATTTGGGAACTTATTGACAATCAAAACTGTGTTGCTTGCGCTTTCTTAGGAGACGACTGGAGCGTAACCAAAGGTCAGGAAATTGTAGATGCAGCCCTTGCCAGTGGCGAAGGCTTTGAGCCAGGAGAAGGTCAACTTTTAGCAGTTGTTCTTATTCCTACCAACAACAGACAACCTGTGTTTATTTCCATTCCATTGGAATGTGAATCAGAGCCCAAAGGTGGTTGCGAAACTGCATTTGCCAGAGGTAACGATGGTAACACTTGTTTCCGGGATGAAGGATTTAGCCGCTGGGGTTGGACAATTGGTCCACTATCCGAAGGAGCAGATGAGTCCTATGACATTTACGCTGGAGCTGGTCAATGTGATATTTCAAAAGGAGAACTAGTTGGTACTGTCGATGTCTCTTATGAAGATGGTGAGGTAACTGTAGTCTATAACATCGATGATGCTTACGACGTACAGGAAACCCATACTTATGCCGGTAACGAAATGTTCCCAATAAACAGAAGAGGAAATTATACGGTTGCTCCTGGGAAGTATGAAATTGAAGAAGATCTAAGTGGTGACATTTATGTAATAGCGCATGCAGTTGTTTGTAGTGGTGAAGGTGATGATGATGACGACGAATGGGATGAAGATTAGGAACTAGTCACAAATCAGTTTCTAGAATTGATCATATTACTATTGAAGGGCGATTAAATCGCCCTTCTTTTTTATATAAATGGGATGGTAAGAAAACTTGATGGTGGCTCACCATTGGCCGCTTTTATAGCATTTACTATGGGTAAAACAAATCCAAGAATTGCAACTCCTAATAGACCAAGAAGACCCAAACCTATCAACAATATGGCGGGGATACTTACAATGATGTAAAGCAACAGGCTCAATTGTAGATTAATTATTGCCTTACCATGCTCGTCCATGCCTTCAACGGTCTTTCTAGAGGAAATCCAAATTATAAGAGGGACGATAAAACCTCCAAACCCTGTTACGTAATGTAGCAACTGGGTAAGATGCGCAACAGCCAGCAATGTGTTGTCCGTTCTAACTACTTTTTGATTAATTACTTCCATTTTTTGATTGATTTTGATGATGTACTATATCAGTATCATTATCATCAAAAATGTTACAATATTCAAAATGAATGGATAGGGTATGGACTATTTCAACGGATTAAAGTTATTAAGAGGTTGCCGGTTCTTTGTGGAAGTGGTTAACAATCTTTTTTCGTTTTCCAGAAGACAGCAGTGGAATTTCTTCAACATAAGAAAACCGAATCTTGGCATCCTCGCCCAAATAGGTTCTAAAGTAATTTACAATTTCCTCTTCTGGAACATCCTTCGGGTTTCCATTTAATTTAAAGAGATACTCTGTTTTCTTTGTCTGGATAAATTGAAACTGCCTAATCTTTGAAAAGTCCAGCACCATATAGAAAATAAAGGGGGATACTATTTCTCCAGAAGTATTGTAAATAGAGTCCATTCGCCTTCCATAAATCTTGGACAAATAAGGTAAACCATCCTTGGATTCCTCATAAATGGCCATATCCCCGGTATCGTACCGAATCATGGGCATGGAATAATTAAACAGATCCGTTACCACTATTCTGCCCAAACCACCGCTTTCTACATGTTTATCGGAATGGAGTTCCAAAATTTCAAAATGGTAGCTCGCCCAATTTAAAAGGTATTTACCATTGCTGCCTTGGGTTTGTTGAGCTAAAATGCCATTTTCCTGATTGGAATACCGTTCAAAAACTGGAGCTTTGAAATAATCGGACATCCGCTTTCGCTCATGTTTTTTTAGGGCCTCTGCCATAGAAATCACACAATCCACATTCTTAACACTCAGCGGTTGTTCCTGCCCATCCAGATAATCGCACAATTCTTCAAAAAAAGAGGGGTATCCCAAAATGGTCTTAGGAGATTTATGTTTTTGGATTCTGGACACTAGGCTTTTTAGTTCCTTTCTCGATGTGTCCATCACATTGTGCGCAAAAATGTTCTGAACAAAAGTCTCCCATTTGCTTTTGGCATTGGTATGGTCCCAAAGTTTGATATAGAAAAGCTTATTGCCAATGGCACCACCCGCTTGTTGCGTAAAATAAATTACATCCGCTGTGTTTCGGGTGCGTTTGCTATTATTTTGATAGATGCTAAATGGAATTCCCGTAGAACCGCTACTGGATGCCTTGTACAATTTCGAAACCTCAAATTGGTCAGATTTAAAATCATCGTAATGATTCAAAATTGTATTCTTATCAATGATCGGAAAATCTTCGAGATTTGCAAGATTGCCCAATTCACCATAAAAGGACGTTGTTTTGGTCGCATGGGCAAGCAATTTGTCCAAATTTAACTTTCTACGGTGCTGTATGGACACATCTTGGGGATAGCTATGGATTTCCTTGATTTCCTTGTAGTGACGCTTGGTGGTTCCTCCTTGGAGCGTATCCAATAACCAAAATATTTTGCGACGTGCGATTTGAGATAAATGGGGCATCTTTACCAGTTTTTACACAATCCGTAATAAAAGTAGCTATCTTTTTAACGAGGCAATCCGCAAATTGTTTTTTTTATATTGTTTTTATCGCTCAATTTGGCACGATAAGAGAAATCCCCTACACCTTTTCCATAGAATGAATTCGTATTTTTACCCCTATGCACAATTCAGATAACATAGTGGCGATGGCCACTCCTCCGGGTACTGGTGCAATAGCTGTTATTCGAGTTTCCGGGGCCGAGGCAATCAACTTGGTTTCCAATCTTTTCGAATCTGTGAAAGCCAAAAGCCTTAGGGAACAGCAAAGTCATACCATACATCTTGGCCATATCGTTGATCAGAAGAAAGTGCTGGATAAGGTTTTAGTTTCCGTGTTCAAAGCACCGCATTCCTATACCGGGGAAAACGTGGTTGAAATTTCCTGTCATGGGTCGCCTTATATCCAGCAGCAAATATTGCAACTATTGTTAAGGTCCGGTTGTAGGATGGCCACCGCGGGTGAATTTACCTTACGTGCATTTTTAAACGGTAAAATGGATTTGAGCCAGGCGGAAGCCGTAGCAGACCTTATTGCCAGTGATAGTGAGGCCTCCCATGAAATAGCCATACAACAAATGCGGGGAGGATTCAGTAACGAAATCCAAAAGTTACGGGAGGAACTCCTGAATTTTGCATCCCTTATCGAATTGGAGCTGGATTTTTCCCAAGAGGATGTGGAATTTGCCGACCGCTCACAGTTTAATGCACTCCTCAATCGCATTTCCGAAGTCTTAAAAAAACTGATAGATTCCTTTGCGGTGGGCAATGTCATTAAGAATGGAATTCCAATTGCCATTGTGGGCAAACCGAACGTGGGCAAATCAACATTGCTCAATGCTTTGTTGAATGAGGAAAGAGCCATTGTGAGCAATATTCCTGGAACGACCCGGGATACGGTTGAGGACCAAATAAACTTGGGTGGAATCAATTTTCGGTTTATTGATACGGCTGGAATTCGGGAAACACAGGATGTTGTTGAGAAAATTGGGATTGAAAAAACTTTTGATAAGATAGAAAACGCCAAACTGATCCTATTCCTTTTTCATGGCATGGATGTTGACCTGGTTGAGTTAGAGGAAATGCGCAACAAATATCCGAATAAGGAAGTATTGCCTATTTGCAACAAGGTTGATCTTTTGACCAAAACCCAGCAACAACAGCTGAGCAAATCCATTCCAGACCTATTGTTCCTTTCTGCCAAGGACAAAACAGGAATTCCTGAACTGGAACAAAAACTATCTTCCTTAGTAAGTTCGGGTACACTAACTGGGGACTCGACCATAGTTGCCAACAGTCGACATTACGACGCCTTATTAAAGTCTTTGGAAGAAATCCAGAAGGTAAAGGAAGGGATGGAAATGGGAATTTCGAGCGATCTGTTGTCAATAGATATTCGCCAAGCCTTGTATCATCTTGGTGAAATTACGGGCAGTGTCACAACCGATGATTTGCTAGGAAATATTTTTTCCAATTTTTGCATCGGGAAATAGCATTAGATCAAGTCTAGATATGCCTTATCTTTGGATTCCAAATTTTATGCATGTTCAGCATTTTTAGAAGGAAAGTTTTTTTGGTGGATTATCTGCATGGGTTAATCGACATCCACAATCATATTTTGCCAGGGATAGATGATGGTGCCAAAAACACAGATGAATCCTTAGCCATGATCAAGGCGTTTGCTGAATTTGGGGTTAAAAATTTCGTGTTCACCCCGCACATTATGAACCATTACTACCCCAATACCCCTAAAACCATAATGGCATCTTATGAAATTTTGCAGGAGGCAATTGACAAATCGGGGATACAAGATGTAAGAACAGCCTATGCCGCGGAACACATGGTCGACGATGAGTTTGAAGCCCTCCTTAAAGCCAACAACATTGTTTCGCTCAAAAGCCAGCATCTGTTGATCGAGATGTCGTATCTGCAGCCTTCATTCGGTTTTGACCATGCGGTAAGAAAAATCTTGGAACGACCCTATTTTCCTGTTTTAGCCCATCCTGAGCGATATAATTATTACCATAAAGAGCCTGAGGTATACAAAGAATTAAAAAGCCAGGGGGTGCAATTTCAACTAAACTTACTTTCCCTTTCTGGATACTATGGCTCTGAAATTCAGAAAATGGCGGTAAAACTGTTGAATGAAGGACTGATTGACTACTGTGCCTCGGATGCCCATAATATGAAACATATTGAGGCTATCAAGGAAATTAGGATATCTCGAAAAGTGCTCAGTAAAATTTTACCTGTGGTGGAAAATACTATTCAAACCTTTTTCTGATCAGGAAAAGCTCCACCATTTCTTAACTGTTTTGCCGTAACCATAACCATATTTGCCACCGTATCCCAAATTGGAATCCTTAACCCCATTCACCACAAAAGAAAGGTTTTTCAACTTTTTCTCTTTTTGTAGTTTCATCGGGTATCCCAAGACACGCTCGTCGGTTACACCTGCCTTTGTTACATAAACAGTCTGGTTGGCGTGCTCGTTGATCAGTAAGGTATCAGTAACGGGCAGCATAGGTGCGGAATCAATGATCACATAATCATATTTAAGGGCACAGTCTTCCACAAGCTCTTTAAACCTGTCACTCATTAATAATTCTGCTGGATTTGGCGGAATCTTTCCTGAAAATATGATATCCACATGGGCATCATTTACTTGCACAGGGGTAACAATGTCATGGATCTCGACACGATCATTGTGTAAATACTCGGTAAGGCCGGTCAAGTCTTTCCTCCTTTTATTTACACCGTTTATGTTCACGCTAAGGTCGGAATAAAAATCATAGAGTTTTGGATTCCGAATATCCGCTCCAATAAGCAATACATTCTTTTTGGTACTGGCAAACACCATGGCCAAGTTCGAGGACAAAAAGGTCTTTCCTTCACCAGGAACACTTGATGTTACCAAAATAACCCCACCTCGGTTGGGTTTTACATTCTTTTTCAGCACATAATCCAAGTTGGTTCTAAGAATCCTTAGAGATTCGCCAAGTACGGAACGGTCCACGCTGGAAATAAGCTTGCTGTCCTTTTTGCCCAATTTGGGAAGTTCAGCCAGAACAGGGGCTTTGCTTTCAATTGTTTTTTCCAATCCGATTTTATTATGCACTTTATTGTCCAACATATCCCGCACATAAATAATCGAGAATGGAATCAATAATCCCAAAATAAAGGAAGCTAAATAAATGGCCTTCTTTTTAGGAGAGACCGGAAAGTTGGAACCATAAGCGGAATCTATTACCTTGGATTTGGGAGAGGCTGATGCAAATGTAATTTGGGATTCCTCTCTTTTTTGTAATAAATAAAGGTATAGGGATTCTGTGGTTTGCTGTCTCCGTGTTATATCCCTTAAGGCTCTTTCATTGCTGGGAGCCGCATAGATCCGTGAGTTAATTTGGGACAATTGTTTACTTAAACTGTTCACCTGAAGGTTTAAGTTGTTGGTAACATTGTTTAAGCTGGATTGCATTCCCTTTCTTAAATCGTCCAATTGCTGATCCAATTTAACGATAACCGGGTTTTTTTCATTGGAACTTTCCAACAACCTATTTCTTTGGGCCACCAATTCATTGTACCGCATTGCCGTACTTGAAATTCCTTGATCTGCAAGCCCTACTTCCGGGATGATATCGAACCCGTCCTGCCCATCGATCAATTCCCTCATTGAACTGGCTATGCTCAGTTGGATATTAGCATTCTGGAGTTCTTGCTCACTAGCAGCACTCATGTTGAAATTCACGTTTGCCTGTGATCCCAAATCGGCAATACCCCTACTTGTTTTAAAGGTCTCGGCCGATTCATCCACCGATGATAAATTGGAATATATTTCAGAAATACGATCATTGATAAATCTGGTAGTTCTATCGGCAATGGCTTTTTTGTCAGCCACCGCATTGGAATTGTTCACCCCTATCAATTCGTTGATGATGTCTATGGCCCTCTGCTCAATGGGGTCGGTAAGACTAATATTGATAATGTTGGACAACTTTTTATCGTTGGCATTGATCAAGGTTTTCTTTCGATACCTATCGGCCACAAATTCAACTGGATTGATAACCACTTGCATCTGTTGGCCTTGGTAGGCTGACAGGTTCGCTTTTGGAGTTAAAATAATATCTCCGATGGGTGTTGGTACCTTATCCCCAAAATCATGCTTTTTTTCCGCTGCGTCCTCTTTCTCCTTAAAGCCAAAGGAAGTTCCTGAAAGCACTTTTACGTAAAAATTGTATTTGGCGTTTCCTACAATGGAGTCGTTCGATAGAAAATTGACAGAGAATGGGATATTTTCTTTTCTGTAAATCTCGGTGTTCTTAATACTGCCCATAACAAAATATTGAATATTTAAATCCAACATTTTTGCAATATGGATAAAGTTGTCCCGAGCTGCCAAAAGTTCAGTCTCGTCCTCAATTTTGGCCTTTCCGGAAGAGAATATATCCAAATCGTCCAAAACACTTAACTCTGATGCTTGGTTGGATTCTTCCAAAATTTGGATTTTGGCTGTAGCACTGTACTCAGGTACTGTGTATCTTAAATACAAGACGGCGAGGGAAATACTTATTATCACAGAAATCAAGAACCATTTCCAATTTCTGAGACATATATCCAACAGCGCTTTCAGGTCCAATTCAGAGGTGCTCGACGACATTTGAAATATTATTTTTGGGGAATATTAAATTCTAAGGTTAATTCCTTGTCAACAAAACTACCGTTGAGGTAATCAATATGGAAAGTATGGATACCGCAAGTGTTGCCCTTTGATCAAAATTGGACGCGGTTTTTCCTGATTCGTTGGGCTCAACGTATACCACATCGTTCTGGGTAAGGTAATACACCGGTGATTTTAATGCATCCTTATTGTTAAGGTTGATTCTGTTATAGACCTTGGTTCCATCAAAATCCCTGATTACCATAATATTATCTCTCCGACCTTTAATATTGATGTCACCCGCTAGACCTAAGGCTTCCATGATGTTGATTTTTTCACCATTCACCTCATAGGTGCCCGGTCTGTTTACAGATCCCAACACGGTTACCGTAAAGTTTCGAATTCTAATGTTTATAATAGGATTTTTAAGATAATCCGCAAGTTTCTCCCTCAACAGGTTTTGTGTTTCCGAGGGAGACAGCCCAACTACCCTAACTTTGCCAATCACCGGAAAGTCTATTTCACCATTTTTGTCTACCAGATAGTTCACTTGTTCGGGTCTGATCCCGCCTTCACCTGCTCCCCTAAACAAATTGAAAGGGGCACTGGCTTCTGGATCCAAGGTGGAAACATGGATACTGATCAAGTCATCAACTTTAAATTTCGTGGTAAATGCATTGTCATCCACAAGGGTTTCAAATTGGCTGGCATCCTCAAAATATACCACACCCTTCTGGGGTCCGCAGGAAAAAAGCATTAGTGTCATAACGGACAGACACACTAATTTAAAATTTAATCTCATAAAATGTAAGTGTTTAGCTATTGAGTTGTGCAATTTCCGACTTGGAAATTTTCTTTTGTTCTGGTTGTTGCTTGTCATCATCCAATTTACAAAAATCGGAATTGTTGGAGATATACTCCGGAACAATACTTTTCATGAGTTGTACAACATTATCCTTAAAGAAAAGATTGGAAATGCACAATTCGTCTATCATGGTTCGGGTCTTGGTGTAGTCTATGTCCCTTACCTTACTGATCATAATTTTATCATGATAGGTAGGAAGCGTGTTCTCCCCATTGGCTAATAGCTCTTCATACAGTTTTTCGCCTGGACGTAGCCCAGTTATTTTAATGTCGATATCATCTGGATAATGAAGACCAGATAACCTGATCATATTTTTCGCCAAATCTAGGATCTTGACCGATTCACCCATATCAAATATGAAAATCTCCCCTCCTTTACCCATGGCACCAGCTTCCAACACCAATTGGGAAGCCTCTGGAATGGTCATAAAATACCGGGTAATGTCCTTATGTGTTACGGTCAATGGCCCGCCCTTTTCTATTTGCTTTCTAAATAAAGGTATTACAGACCCATTTGATCCAAGTACATTGCCAAAACGGGTAGTTACAAATTTGGTCTTCCCCTCTTGTTGCCTACTGCTAATATACATTTCGGCAATACGTTTGGTGGCACCCATTACATTCGTGGGGTTAACCGCTTTATCCGTGGAAACGAACACCATCTTTTCGACTTCATTTTCGATGGCAAGATCCACTAAGGTTTTTGTTCCGGCAACGTTGATTTTTACAGCTTCATACGGATTGCACTCCATAAGCGGAACATGCTTGTAAGCAGCTGCATGGAAAATCCTGTCAGGCTTGTATTCCTCAAATAGGACACGCATTTTGTTCTTGTCCCTAATATCACTTACGATAGGGATAAAATTAAAAAAGCCGGCCTGTTTCAACTCCTGTTGCAAGTCATACAGGGCAGATTCCGCTTGGTCAATAATAACCAAGGTGGTGTAATTGTATTTACATATCTGACGAACCAGTTCGCTACCTATTGATCCCGCCCCTCCGGTAACCATGATCACCTTATCCTCAAAATCGCGCATCACTTTGCTATTCTTGATTTTGATTGGTGGCCTATCCAATAAATCTTCTATTTGAACCCGTTTAATCTGTGAAACCTTAAGTTCGCCATTGATCCAATCCTCTACAGGGGGAACAATTTTCACATTAACTGGAAGATCCACAATTTCGTTGACCAAGGTCCTCAATTGCTTAGGTCCAATATTTTGGATTGAAAAGATTATTTCAGAGATGTTGTTGAATCTTACAAAATCTTGGGTGAGTACAGATTTGTCGTAAACTTTTACCCCATTGATCTGCTTCCCAACTTTTTGAAGGTTATTGTCTACAAATCCCACTACCTTGACCTTCATCTTGGAGTGATTGGTAAGGGTATTGTATGTAATAATTCCAGATTCACCAGCTCCATAAACCATTAAATGCTTTGTAGGCACTTCATTGCTCTTAATCAGGCTCTCATAACATATTTTAAAAACGTACCTGGATGCTGTAAGCGTAAGGAAAGTGAGCAAACTGTTAATTATTATAATGGAATTGGGCACTGTAAAGCCCTCTATCACATTAAAATATTTATTCAGGAGTATCGTGATTATAGTACCAATACTGGCCAAACAAATGGCATTAAAAATGGCATACACATCCTTGATCCCTGTATGCCTGACCACTCCCTTGTAACTACCAGAAATCAAGAAAGCACCCAAAAAGAGGGTAATTACAATAGGTAGCTGCGTCCAAAGTCTTTGGACATCGAAATTAAAGCTGAGATTAAACCTAATAAAATAGGCTAGGACAAATGAAACGGCAACGATGCACAAATCAATGAACAATACCGTCCATTTGGATGCATAGTGCTTATCATTATCAAAAATGTATTTCTTTATCATTTAAGTAGGTTATTTATGATATTGGTTATTCTGGTCAAATCTTCGAGTTCCAAATTGGAACCACTTGGTAGGCACAACCCTCGGTTGAACAAATCTTCACTTACTCCATTTGTATAACTAACAGCATCTTCGAATACAGGTTGTAGGTGCATAGGTTTCCATAGGGGCCTTGATTCGATGTTCTCATCGCCTAGGGCCAATCTAATTTTTTCCCTCATTTCAAAGGAAGGGGTCAAAATAGTGGTCAACCATCTATTGGAATAAAAGCCTGATGGCTCTTCCAAAAGTTCAATTCCCTGGGTATTATTCAAGTTTTCCTTATAAAAAAAATAGTTGCGTCTTCTGGCTGCGACACGCTCGGGAAGCACTTCCATCTGTCCTCTTCCGATTCCCGCCAATACATTACTCATCCTATAATTGTAACCAATATGGGAGTGTTGGTAATGAGGCGCATTGTCCCTTGCCTGGGTTGCCAAAAAAACAGCCTTGTCTTTGGTATCCGCATCCTTGCAAAGAAGGGCCCCACCGCCAGAGGTTGTGATAATCTTATTGCCATTGAACGATAATATGGCCAAATCACCAAAACTGCCGCAATTGACTCCTTGATATCTGCTTCCCAAGGCTTCCGCACTATCCTCAATTACAGGAATATCATAAATTTTGGAAATGTCCATAACCTCGTTGATCATATAGGGCATTCCATATAAATGTACTGCGATAATGGCTTTGGGTTTTTTGCCAAGTTTAATGCGCTCCTTTATCGCTTTTTCCAAAAGTTCGGGTGAAATATTCCACGTATCCGTCTCACTATCGATAAAAATTGGCTTGGCCCCCAAATAGGTAATGGGGTTTGCCGAGGCGGCGAATGTAAAGCTTTGGCACAGCACCTCATCATCTGCTCCAACCCCTAGCAACTCTAATGCTAGGTGAAGTGCACCGGTTCCAGAACTTAAGCAGGCCACATGCACGTCGTTGCCTACGAAGGTTTCAATATCCCGCTCAAAACCACTTACATTTGGTCCCAAAGGGGCAATCCAATTGGTTTCAAAAGCTTCCTGCACGTAGTTTTGTTCCGTACCTCCCATGTGGGGTGATGAGAGCCAAATTTTCTTTTGCACGCTGGTTTCCATGTATTGTTGTTGGAAATTTATACTAAAGTACTTTTTATGCTATGATCCAACGAAAATCAATTTGACTATTCGTCCTATGCGCCAAATACTCGATAAATTGAATCTTCTTGGAAATCGATGCGTTATTCCTACCTATTACCCATGTAACTCATCGAGTGTATTTTAGATAGTTAAAACTACTAAGAAATAGCCCTCACGTTTTTAAAAGTTGTGAACAGCCACGGGCAGGATTTGTGGTTAAAAAACTTGTCCAAGCTCACAACGGAACTGGATTTTTTGCTATACTTGACCCCATCAAAGCGTTGTGGATAACCGCCAATATTTTGGGTTGGATTTACGGTAATTCCCTGAGAATACACAAAAATAAGCGAATGAAAATATTGGTAACTGGTGCGGCTGGTTTTATAGGATTCCACACATGTAAAAACCTTCTAGTAAATGGCCATGATGTTGTTGGGTTGGACAACATCAACGACTACTATGATGTGAACCTAAAATATGGCAGGCTCGCGGAGTTGGGTATTGCATCAGACAGCGCTTCGATAGAAAACCAGATTGCACAAAGTTCCAAATTTCCAAAATTCAAATTTGTTAGAATGTCCCTGGAAGACAGGGAGCGGTTGCCCAAACTTTTTGAGATGGAAGGGTTCAACGTTGTTTGTAATCTCGCTGCCCAAGCGGGAGTGAGATATAGTTTGGAAAATCCAGAAAGTTATGTAGATAGCAATGTAGTCGGTTTTCTAAATGTCCTTGAAGCATGTAGAAACCATAAGGTAGAGCACTTGGTTTATGCAAGCAGTTCTAGCGTTTATGGGATGAACAAGGAAGCGCCATTTAAAGTATCCCATGTAGTCGACAAACCTATAAGTCTTTATGCCGCGTCAAAAAAAAGTAACGAGCTCATGGCATATACCTATAGCCATCTATTCGGTATTCGAACCACCGGGCTTCGTTTCTTTACCGTTTATGGACCTTGGGGCCGTCCAGACATGGCCATGTTCCTATTTACTAAGGCTATGTTGAACCAAAAACCTATCAATGTGTTCAACAATGGTGAACTGGAGAGAGACTTTACCTATATAGACGATATTGTGGAAGGTGTGGTCAGAATTGTGCAGGATGACCATACTGCGGCATATACTTCGGAAGAATTATACCATTTATACAATATAGGAAACAGCAAGGCAGTTAAACTGCTGGATTTTATTGAAGAAATTGAGAAAAATCTTGGCCTTACCGCTTCAAAAATAATGTTGCCAATGCAACCCGGGGATGTTTCCAAAACCTGGGCCGATGTAACCGATCTAGAGCGGGATTACCGCTATCGGCCAAACACTACAATTGGAAATGGGGTCAAACAATTTATAGATTGGTACAGAGCATACTATAACCTCTAAGTAAAAAAAGGCAGATTCACCTAGTTCAATCTTCTTTTAATAATACCACACTTACAGTTCATCCATTTTATAAAAAGTTCGTCTAGATCCCAACAAAGATTCAATACTTTATCGCATCTTTGCCAAGAATTTTATATAACTGAAAAAGTTAGCAGCGATAAAGCTTAGGATTTATGAAAATTACAATAGTTGGTACTGGATATGTTGGTTTGGTAACCGGAACTTGTTTTGCTGAAATGGGCAATTCCGTAACATGCGTGGATATTGACGAGCAAAAGATTGAAAACCTAAAAAATGGGATAATCCCCATATACGAACCTGGTTTGGAAGCCATGGTAAAAAGAAATGTGGTTAACAATACCTTGAATTTTCATACCCAACTAAAGGAATGCCTAGACCATTGCGATATGGCATTTATCGCCGTAGGAACCCCAATGGGTGAAGACGGTTCTGCCGACTTACAATATGTACTTCAAGTTGCAAAAGAAATAGGCCAATATATGACCTCTCCGCTCATTGTAGTGGATAAATCCACTGTTCCTGTTGGAACGGCAGATAAAGTACAGGCCACCATTAAAGGAGAACTGGAAAAAAGAGGAGAAAACATTGAATTTCATGTAGTTTCAAACCCGGAATTTTTGAAGGAAGGGGATGCGATAAGTGATTTTATGAAACCGGATCGTGTCGTGGTCGGGACAGAACATAAGGAAACTGCAGAAGCCATGCGAAGACTTTATGCCCCATTCTTTAGAAGCAGCATGGACCGAATGTTGGTTATGGATGTGCGCTCAGCCGAGATGACCAAATATGTTGCCAACGCCATGTTAGCGACCAAAATCTCATTCATGAACGAAGTATCCAATATCTGTGAACGTGTTGGTGCGGATGTTAACAAAGTGAGAATCGGTATTGGCTCGGATAGCAGAATTGGGTATAGTTTTATTTATCCCGGCAGTGGTTATGGCGGGTCATGTTTTCCAAAAGATGTAAAAGCTCTTAAAAAAACGGCCGAACAGAATGGCTATAACGCCCAGTTACTCAACGCTGTTGAAGATGTCAACGACCGACAAAAATTCGTGATTGCAGACAAGGTGATTGCCCATTATGGAGAAGATTTATCCGGCAAGACCTTTGCGATTTGGGGACTCTCCTTCAAGCCTGGTACGGACGATATGCGCGAAGCCCCGTCTATCTATATCATCAAAAAATTGACGGCCTTAGGGGCCAAAATTCAGGCTTATGATCCAAAGGCGGTTCATGAGGCACAAACCTATTATCTAAAGGATATTGACGGCATTACTTATGCGAACAGCAAATATGAGGCCCTTCAAGGTGCAGATGCCCTATTACTGTTGACTGAGTGGAAAGAGTTCCGATCGCCCGATTTTATGGAGGTGCAAAATGCGCTTAAGGAGCCCTTAATTTTTGATGGCCGTAACCAATTCGATGATGAGCGGCTTAAACAATTAGGGTTTACCTATTATCAGATTGGGAAAAACGGCGCTGCATAGCAATACCCTAGTTAACATTCTGTAGCTCTGTCTTATATAAAAATAACAGCTCGTTTGGTGGTTTGGATGCGGCATATCCATCTATTCGTACAGATGGGCGTGTTTTGTTCCCAACTATGAAAACAATTTCACTATTTTGGGATTCGAAATAAAACCGAAGGTATGATCAGAAAGATAAATAAGCTCATCGTTCAATCCCCTTTACACAAAACTGCATTAAAGCTACATGCAAATAAAATCTATAGAAGTTGGTCCAAGGAAAACTCCAGAATTTTAGGACATAAAACCATATACAGTATTTCGCCCTACAAAACCGGGACTACTTTTTTGGCCAGCTGTTTTGATTACGAAATATCCCGTCACGAACCCATTCACCATGCCTCCGTAAAAAAAATAGGACAGGATTTTGATGGTTACTTTGTCAGGCGACTGAATTCCCTTAACCTCAAACTTGAAGCCTCTGGATTTTGGTCGGCTTATATTGATCAACTGGCAGCACATCCCATAGGCAAAGAGCTTACATACATTTGTGTTTTGCGTAAACCTTGTTCTTGGGCAACTTCGGTGGTCAACCACTGGTACCAGGTGAAAAAATATGGACAACATTATTTTTGGACCAACGAATTGTACTGGAAAAAAATCGTTGGGGTGGATTTGGCCAACTTTTTTGAATATTCTGAGGAAGAAAAATTAGAGGTAGTTTCCAAATTGATCAAATTCTACATGTCATTTACAGAAAAGACCGCCAAGCTTGAAAATGTACATTATGTATGGATCAAGGATCTTCAAAATTTTGTTCCTACCCTGGAACAACTTATGGAAGAGGAAGCAAAACTTGAAAAATCAGAAAAAAATACAGGGTTGTTGCGCCAGTACACCTATGAGAACAACGAAATTGATGAGTCTTATATGGATTTGGTGAACTCGCTGGTGAAAAACCAAGTGAAATCCTAAAATCTGCTAACTTTCCCGAATCGGTCTAACCTCTAGCATTTTGTCCTTGCCCACTACAAAATAGGTGTCCAATTCCCCATTTTCGTATACGGTAATGTCTTGTATATGTTCCCTACTCTTATATAAAAATCCAAAAACAAATTTTCTTAAAAAGGCATACTTTTTCTCATCTAAATTGATGGGAGTTACCGTGTTCGCTTGGAAAGCTTCCACCGTATTGTCCACTAATTCGTATTGTTCCATATCCGGATTTTCTTTACTGACATTGGGGTTTAGCTTAAACTTGAAATTGTGGTAAATGGAATGAATTTGTTTTTCCCTCAAGAACTGCTTTAACCTAAAAAATGAAGCAATCCCAAATGCCATGGAGGCAGAAATTACAGATCTAGGGTTATAGAGCAAATGGTATTCAAAGGAATATTTTAAATCGCTAATACGTTCTTTTTCCCCATAATCCCCTTTGGAGGAATCGAATATTTCCATTCCGTTCTCAATGCTCCATTCCACCATTTTAAGCGTCAAATAATTACCAAGCGCAAATTTGTGGTAATCCGTATCAAAAACTGGAATAGCCCCCGAAACAATACCATTGAAACAGATGCTCAAATAAATTCCAATAGGTTTTTCATTTTCATAAGTGACCAAGAGGACGGCTTCCTTATTTAAAATCATGGGATAGATCAATTCCCTAAAATAGTCCCATTTATGTAAGATGTGATATTCGGTCTTTTTTTCCCTAAACCTTTTTACCAACAGATCATGGAAGGTATCGATCATTGCGTCATAAGTCTCTTTAGCAATATCCCCAAAGTACACTTCAGTTTTGATGTTAAAGCTGCCCTTAAGGCCTTTGACGCGTCTTCTGAGGACATTTCTTCTTGAAGAATTGTATTTGGCTAGAATAAAGTCGTCCAAGGTGGAATAATCCTTTAGGTAGGTCAAATATCCATTGTACTGCCTAACCTTGATAACCTTCAATTTCTTTACTCCTTTAACTTCTGGTACGTTGAAGTAAGTTGGTATATCCCTAACCAAAAACACATGATTTGAACCCCTAACCTTATCCTCGTCAATCGTATAATAAAATCCTTTGGTGAGGTTTCTACCAATGTTTACATACAAGGGATATTTTTTTGACTTGTAAAAATTAACGCCTTGAATAAAATCAAATCGTTTTGCAGTGGTAGAAGAATCCTGGAAATGCTTGAGCCAAATTTCGGCAAATTGGTCAGTATTAAAAGGACTGTTGATCATGGCTAGGTTTCAAATTTCATTGAATATAACGATAAACAACGTAATATGGGAAATCTATATATTAAGCAACTATGGACTTTGAAATGGGTTTTGAGCCCTATACATGCTGGATTACCGTATTATATGCATGACCGGGCGTAAGGTTATTGATCATATAATCGTACCCGTTCTGCCCTAATTTCTCACGTAATTTCGCGTCGCTGTACAATTTCAACAAGTTTTCCTTAAATGCTTCCGTATCCCCGGCTTCCGACCATAACCCACAGTTAATCTCCTCCTGGAATCGTCCAAAATCGGTATTGACATCCACCGAGGCCAACACTGGTTTTTTAAATTGATAGTAGGACAACACTTTGGAAGGATAGTTCGGAATGGTGAAATCCTCATGCAGCGAAATAAGGCCAATATCAGCCACTCTTAACAGCGCATTGTAATCACTCTTGGGAAGGTGTTCTTTAAGTATAACATTGTTAAGCTTGGAATCAGCTATCATCTTGGCGATTTTCTTTTGTTGTGACCCTCTACCAACAAGATAGAACACCAAGTCTTCAATCTCTCGGCAACGCTTTGCCAATTCAATTACATTTTCTAGCTTTTGGGGTAGTCCCATATTGCCTCCAAAAATCGCTACTACTTTATTTTCTAGACCAAAATGCTCCTTGCCTACTCCATTATCCACTTCTTTAATATCCCTAACATCCGCCCAATTGGGCAACAAGTGAAGTTTTCCATGATCAAGGTATGGATTGTGCTCCTTAACATATTCAACGTTTGCCGGAGACATGCAACCAATACTATCGGCAGTTTGGTACAGTTTCACCTCCTTTTTCCTAAAATAGGAATGAATAAAACTGTTGGCCTTCATCATTTTGAGGTCAATGGCATTTTGGGGGAAGATATCCCGTAAAATCAGGTATAGCTTGCCCCGTGTTTTCTTTTTCAGCCAGAAAGCAACATCGATTAGGGTGATAGGTGGGGTTGGCATAAATATTAAGTCAAAATCCAACGCTACCTTGTGTTTTTTAAGCGCTCTTTTATACAAATACGGAAGCATTAGATTGGATATCCCCTTTATGACCTTGTTATTGCCATATAACTCCAACGAAGGAACTCTAAGAACCTTCAATCCGCCTTCCAAACAAATTTTAGAACGTCTGATTGTGTTGTCTCCCGCAATTACAAAAACATCGTGACCATTATAATGGTATTCCAACATCAAATTGGAATAGAGAAACCTACGTTCCTCTACATTGGGAAATCCCAAAGCAACAAAAATGACCTTTTTTACTTCTGCCATACCACCCGGTTTACGTAGTCAACATAAGAGATAATTATTCTAACCACCTTCTCACTTACGTTGGGCATGCTGTAATCGGATACTTCCCTAAAATTGCGTTCCGGGCTTCTCTTTTGGACCTCAACGGCCTTTAGCCCTTGCAAAATTCGCTCCGGATTAAGTCCTACCATCATCACGGAAGCTTCTTCCATTGCTTCCGGACGTTCGTGGGCTTCCCTGATGTTCAAGGCCCTAAAATTTAAGATCGAAGATTCCTCAGAAATGGTTCCACTATCCGATAGCACCGCAAAAGAATTGACCTGTAAGGCATTATAATCGGAAAAACCGAGAGGTTTCAAAAATTGAATGTTCCTGTGTGTTTTCACATTTTTGGAATCCAACATATTCCTTGTCCTGGGATGTGTGGACACGATTACCGGATAATTATAGGTCTCAGCAATTTGATTCAAGGACTCAATTAGGCCTTCAAAGTTCTTTGGGTTATTGATATTTTCCTCCCTATGCGACGAAACCACAAAGTACTTTTCCTTTTCAAGCCCCAAATCCTTTAAAACGGGCGAAGCTTCAATTTTTTCACGGAATTGGTGCAGTACCTCATACATGGGGCTACCTGTTTTTATAACCCTGTCCGGGGAAAGGCCTTCCCTAAGCAGATATTCTCTTGCAATATCACTATAAGTAAGGTTGATGTCCGCTACATGGTCCACAATTTTCCTGTTGGTCTCTTCAGGGACCCTTTGATCAAAGCACCGGTTTCCTGCTTCCATGTGGAACACGGGAATCTTTCTTTTTTTGGCGGGAATGGCACACAGACATGAATTTGTATCTCCGAGGACCAAAAAAGCGTCTGGATCAATCTGTTCCAAGAGCGGATCAATGGAAATCAATATGTTACCGACCGTTTCTGTAGCATTTTTTCCAGCTGCATTAAGAAAATGGTCCGGTTTCCGAATACCGAAATCCTCAAAAAATATCTCGTTGAGCTCATAGTCATAATTCTGACCTGTATGAACCAAGGTGTGGTCTATGGCTTCGTTGGCATCTAATGCGTTCAACACGCAGGCCAGTCGAATAATTTCAGGCCGGGTTCCGACTACGGTCAATACTTTTAGCTTCTTCAATGGTCTTAATTTAGGTTTGTCATTCTACGTTTTCAAAATAGGTGTCGGCATCCTCTGGATTGTAAGGTTCATTGATCCAAAACAAGGTAATCAATTCCTCATCGCCGATATTGGTAATATTATGAGTATACCAGATGGGCATATCGACATAGGCCGGTTGCGATCCGTCCAACTCATAATTTATCACCTTATCCGTTCCGATTTTCCGCAATTGGATTCTTGCCTTCCCACTAATTACCGCAAATCTTTCTGCCTTTCTGGTGTGGAAGTGATTCCCACGTGTAATCCCAGGCACTGTTGTGGAAAAAGAGAATTGCCCGGAGGTCTCCGTTCTTGCAATTTCCACAAAACTACCCCTAGGGTCGGTATGTTTGGTATACTTTACCGGATAATGGGATTCTGGGATATAACATCTAAAGGTGTTGAACAAAGATTTCTCAAAATGATCCTCCAAGCTTGGAAAAATGCCATTGAGCATATAATCCGATTTAAACTTGTTCAGGAGTCCCAATATTCTGGACACTTTTACAAAGTGGTTGGGAGCAATGTCCACTTCAAAACTATTTGTGCCCAATGTAGTGGTTTGCTGTTCTCCAAAAATGGTATCAACGAACACTTTTACCAAATCGTTGATATAAATAAGCCCAACCTCACCATCATTGATAATGGTAGGTTCTTCATTATGGGCCACCTTATGACAAAACGTTGCCACCACAGAATTGTAGTTCGGTTTTCCAAACGGACCAAACACATTGGGGATGGTCAGCGATGTGAATTTTCCATCTGTGCTTGCTGCCCATGCCATCATCTTTTCCTTGCCTTCTTTCTTGGATTTTCCATAAAGGTTGTCCCTATTTTCTTGGGACGAGGAAGAAAAGATAATATGCGGAGTGGACTTGGAATCCTTACAGGCCGTAATTAATTCCTCAACCAATTTTAGGTTGGTGTTATAGATTACGTTTTGGTCTTCATGCCGGTTCATCGCAGCTAGATGTACCACCGTATCACAGTTGGACACAAATTTACGCATGGCCTCCGAATCTTCAAAATATGAACGTTCGAAAGGAATCAGCTCAACATCTTCCCTTAAGCTAAGGGTAGTATACAAATGGCTGCCCACAAAGCCTGCCTGTCCTGTTATTCCAATTTTCTGTTTTTCCATTTTGCTTACCATTCTGCAGACCATTTTTCCGAGGGAAATCGGAAATCGTCCGCTGCCGATTCCTGCAATCCGAAATTTGAAAAAACCTGAAGCCTGGAATCTTCCGAAGAAGCCTTAATTCCCGTGGCATATCCCCCTGGCACCTCTAAAATGGCCGGAGTTTTCGAGTTTAATTCAATTTTTTTGGAAACCAATTGGTCCGAAGGGTTTATAAAGTTGTCTATTTTAACCAAGTTGATCACAAAGGTGCCGGACAAACAATAGAACCATTTTTTCTCGTGTTGATGGCCCTGCCATGCCCTAATTACATCTTGGCTTTTGGGGGAAATTTCGTAAAATCGAACTATTTGGGCCATATCAAAGGAGTTAACAAAACGCAAAGTTCCACGTTCGTCTTCAAAAACATCCCCTGTGATTAGGCCATAATCCGTCATTATAAATTTTCTTTGATGAAATCGAGTCCCAATAGTGTCTTTTCAAGCTCTTCGTCATTCAAGTGTTTGGTATTATGCGAATGATAATCTTCAATGGCACTAATATCGGTTTCACCAACTGAAAAGTATCTGCTGTAGTTCAGATCCCTGTTATCGGCTGGAATGCGATAAAAATCACCCATGTCAACAGCTTTTTGCATTTCCTCACGGGTACACAAGGTTTCATACAACTTTTCGCCGTGGCGGGTTCCAATTACCTTGATTTCATTATTGGATTTAAAAAGGTTCCTTACCGCCTTTGCTAAGTCTCCAATGGTACTTGCGGGGGCTTTATTTACAAACAGGTCTCCTTGGTTTCCATGCTCAAAGGCGAATAACACCAAGTCCACTGCATCTTCCAAAGACATAAGAAAACGGGTCATATTCGGGTCGGTGACCGTTATAGGATTTCCTTCCTTTATCTGGTTTACAAACAGAGGAATTACTGACCCCCGAGAAGCCATCACATTACCATATCGCGTTAGGCAAACTGTTGTGGAACCTTCTGGGATATTTCTCGAAGCTGCCACAGCAACTTTTTCCATCAAGGCCTTGCTAATTCCCATGGCGTTAATGGGATACGCGGCTTTGTCCGTGCTCAGACAGATAATTTTCCCAACATTGTTCGCCACAGCGGCATCGATGGTGTTTTGAGTACCAAAGACGTTGGTTTTGGCAGCTTCAATGGGAAAAAATTCGCAAGAAGGAACCTGTTTTAGCGCGGCAGCATGGAAAACATAATCCACACCGTTCATAGCATGGTGGATACTGTTGTAATCCCTAACGTCCCCAATGTAAAACTTGATCTTAGGGTTTTTCAAACGGGTACGCATATCATCCTGTTTCTTCTCGTCCCGGCTAAATATGCGAATCTCGCCAATATCAGTTTGAAGGAATCGATCCAGAACCGCATTTCCAAACGATCCCGTTCCCCCAGTAATTAGTAGTGTTTTGCCTTTAAACATATTTTTATTTTTTATTAGGCAACAAAGTATCCTTTGTCCAATCTTTTTATATTTTCATGATATCCCCTCAATTTTTGAACGTCTAATTCATTCAAAAAATTGGAGATGGAATCGTAATCTGTATCAATAGTCCATCCCATATTTTGTTTCAATACCCTTTCCCCAACGTAAGTTTTGGTAGCACACACTATGGGAATATTAAAAAAACCAGATTCATAAAACTTGTTAGGCATGGCAACCTGTTCGTTTTCCGATGCATTGTTGTACACAACAAAATTCAGGTTGTTTTCACCATAAATTCGCTCCAAGTCATCAGGATTTTTGAATGGTCCGTGATAACTTATATTTGGGTTGGATGCCGTGGCCTGATTTATTGTCTCTATCAACTTTCCATGGGTGGCTCCATAAAAATTAAGCACCAAATTGGGATTGTTGTTGACCGAGGAAATCAGATGTTCGATGATCTTGGCATATCTAAACGCTCCTATATAGGCAATCCGAACCTTATCGTCCCGCATTTCCGAAATTGGCTGAACCTTCCCGTAGGTCTCCAATTTGTTTTCGGCAATGACTACCTGTTCTTCATTGACGGATTTGCTATAATAACCGTCATAAAAGCTCCGGGTGGTAAAAACAACCTTTCTGGATTTTCCGGCAAGCCAGTTGTCCATGAACCGCATTATTCCCTTTTTACCCTTTCTATCGTAAAGCCAGACGATGTCACTGATTTCATAGTCGATCTTTGCATTTACCAAAAAAGAGGCGAAAATTCTTAAATCCAATCCAAATACATAAACGCTTTTCTTACCAAAACCGTATTTGGCATAAAGTGTTTTCAATAATCGCAGGAAAGTGAAAATCCGTTCTAGATATCTGCCATTTTTTAATTGTCCAGCAACGGTAAGGGTAACGTTCTTGTTTTTGGCCAGTACTTCATGGTTTTCCACAGAATGTACATTTCGGGTAAAACCATAAACATGGACACTCTCGTATTCCTTTGCTTTTTGGTTTATCCTTTTAACGATCCGTGGCTGCTCCAATGATTGGGCCAAAACAATTAGGTTGCTTTTCATTGTAATGGGTTTTGCACCTATTTTGCCTCCAGAACCCCGCAGAAATCGATTATTCTCTTATCGGTATTCCTTGGTAAATCCTTGAATTCGTTGTGAGCTACCAGATATACTATGATATCTGCATTATCGAAAGCTTCCTTATAATTCGTGAGCTTAAATACGTTATGGGTATCGATGTTGGGCTCTACTATAAAGTACTCCTCATTGTTTACGTTCTGCAATACCTTTTGAACAATATATTTGGCCGGGGACTCCCTTAAATCATCGATATTGGGCTTAAAGGCCAATCCCATCAGGGCTACCCTAGGTTTATACCCATGCTCTAGTTCAAATTTCAGTTTTTCAGTTTGAACCTTTTCTGCACACCAGAAGGATTTGTAATTGTTTATCTCCCTAGCTGTACCAATGATTTTGGATTCCATAGGGTAATCCGATACAATAAAGTAGGGATCAACGGCAATACAGTGTCCTCCTACCCCACAACCAGGTTGAAGAATATTGACCCTAGGGTGTTTATTGGCCAAGGCTATAAGTTCCCAGACATTGATATCGGCCTTGTCACAAATCAAAGAAAGTTCGTTGGCAAAGGCAATCTGTACGTCACGGGATGAATTTTCAACCAATTTGCACATTTCTGCGGTACGAGCATTGGTATGGTGCAACTGCCCTTTTACATATTCACTATAGAATGCCACTGCTCGCTCGGTGGATTCCGTATCGATTCCTCCAATCACCCTATCGTTATGTACCAACTCATACATCACGTTGCCGGGAAGGACCCGTTCTGGACAGTAGGCCATGTAAATCTTACCTTCCAATTCCGGTCTTGAACCAAAAATAAGATCTTTCATTTTTTCCGTTGTTCCAATGGGCGAAGTAGACTCTATGATATATAGGTCTCCTTCTTTTAGTAAAGGCAAAATGGCCTTGGTGGCCGCTTCTACGTAGGAAATGTCCGGTTCGTTCTTTTCTTTGAAAGGTGTTGGTACCACAATAAGGTAGGCATCCCCCTCGGAAGGTTCAAGACTGGCTTTTAGAAACCCTTCCTTGACCGCTTTGGACACTGCTTCCTCTAAATCGGGCTCCACAATGTGAACCTTGCCTTGATTTATGGTATCCACAACCTTGGGGTTAACATCAACACCGTTTACCTCGGTTTTCTTTCCAGCAATAAGGGCTGCCGTGGGTAGGCCAATGTAGCCTAGACCCATCATAGTTACTTTTTTTGGCGTCACTATAATTGATTTTTCATGAATTCTACAATGCGTTCACAGGCCTTTCCATCCCCGTAAGGGTTGTGCAACCTACTCATACTCTTATATTTTTCGTCATCTGTCAACAAGGCTGTGGCCTCATTTATGATCTTGTCCGTATCGGTTCCGACCAAGATTACGGTACCAGCGTCAACTGCCTCCGGCCTTTCGGTAGTGTCCCGCATAACCAAAACTGGCTTGCCCAAACTCGGCGCCTCTTCTTGTACCCCTCCACTGTCGGTAATTACCAAATGACTTTCGTTCATTAACCAAACAAACTCTGGGTATGCCAGTGGATCGATCAATTTTATGTTTTCCATATCCCCCAATAGCTCGTAAACCGGTTTTTGCACCTTGGGATTTAAGTGTACGGGATATACAATTTCAACATCGTTGAACTTTTCCGCAATGGTTTTTAGCGCCTTGCAGATATTTATAAATCCTTGGCCATGGTTTTCACGTCTGTGGCCGGTCACAAGAATTAATCTTTTGCCCTCGGAAAGAATTGATTTTAAATTTTTCAGTTCTGGGGTATCCAAAGATTGGACCCGCTCCACACTCTCGTGCAATGCATCAATTACGGTATTCCCTGTAACCGTGATAGAATCTTGAACAACTCCCTCATTTGTTAGATTTTGGAATGAGGTCTGGGTAGGCGCAAAATGAAAATCGGCCACATGTCCAGTAACCCTTCGGTTAATTTCCTCCGGAAAGGGTGCCCATTTATTAAAGGTCCTTAAACCTGCCTCTACATGACAGACCCTTGCTCCTGAATAAAACCCCGCGATGCTTGACCCCATAGTGGTGGTGGTATCACCGTGAACATAGACAAAGTCCGGCTTGTAGGACTCCAAAACCTCTTGCAAACTGGTAATGATCGCGGCAGTAAGTCCATAGAGGTTCTGCCCCGGTTTCATCAAGTTAAGGTCGTAATCCGGTGTGATTTCGAAAAAATCCAAAACCTGATCCAACATTTCCCTATGCTGAGCAGTAACACAAACTTTGGTCTCAAAGTCCTTTGATTTTTGAAAAGTCTTGACCAAGGGTGCCATTTTAATGGCTTCTGGCCTTGTTCCGAAGATGATAAGATTTTTTTTAACCATTTATAAGCTCTTTCTTCTTTTGTACAATAAGTGATAATATAATTTGGGGAACAATACTTTTACATAACCAACCATCACAAAAAATGGGTATCTCAGGGGAAAATGCTTCCGCATGTGATAGGTTTGTGAAACAAAATCGAACCCGATTGGGTTGTATAACATTTTAAACCGCTCCTTTAAGGATAGTTTGAAAAACTTTTGATAGGGATCATTGTGGTCGTTGGTACACTCCCCAACAATACCTGGCATAACTAGGGAAGGAAGGTTCTTTTTGTTTGCTTTTAAGGTGTAATCATAGTCTGCCATTCCGTGCACATATCCTTCAGAGAGAATCCCCACATCATCCACAACATTTTTAGATACCCACATAATATTGGCATTTCCCAAATGACATGGTACGGGATGGTCCTTCGGTTGTATTCTCGATATTTTGGCTAGAAATCGATTCTTAAATAGAGATCCCCCGTAGGTCACTTTTTTGGTATCAGCATCAACAGTTGTACCTACATAAATTCCACCTTTGCCAAAATTCGACAAACAGAATTCGTGGGTCTTTGCCACAGCATCGAACAAATTTGGACTTACGTTGGTGTCGTCATTCAACAATAAATAAGCATCGTAATCCCCTTTGACCGCTTCACCCCAGGAATTTCTCATTCCTCCAGCCCAGTATAGGGACCCCGTTCCCTCCAAAATTTTGGCATCTGGGAAATTGGCAGCCACAGCTTCAGACGTTCCATCCGATGACCCATCGTCTGTAAGGTAAATGGACATCTCCCAATTATCCTCGGCCTTTTTATAGGCAGCCTCCAAGGCTGTAAGGGCTGCAACGGTTTTTTCCTTTCTGTTGAAACATGTAAGAAGTACAGCAAGTTTTTGCATAAAAGAGGTTAATGGTCCGTGGTTGAAATTTTCATGCTAATAACGCCGCAAAAATACAGTAAAGTATAGAAGGGGAAACATATTTTTGGACAACTCTATCCAATTACGGGATAATCGGTAGTATATTTTTTCACAGCCCCGATAAAAAAGCAAAAAACGGCAAAAAAATCAAACGTTCCCTCCATAATCGGCTCAACTGTGAACAATAGGGCAAAACAAATGGTGTAACACAGAATTTGGTTGTTAAGGGCATATGCCTTTTTATTTTTTTTGATTGCCTTTCTAGCAGCAAGGAATGCATTTGTTGTAAATCCTATGAGTAAGAAAAAGGACAAAAAACCACCAATCCTGAGCACATCAAACCATAAATTATGGGCATGTCCAAATTCATGTTCACTCCAACCCAAGGGCTTTACAAATAGATATTCCATGGATTTGACCCAACGTTCTGTTCTTCCCCCTCCAGATGCAAGGTCTCCAGAACCATTGTCTTCCATTCTACCAGCAAATGCGGACAACCAATCTTGGTCCAAATCAAAGCTGACCGTGCTTCCAATGTAAAATACAAGGCCAAAAAACATTGCAAACATAAACAGGTTTCTTCTCAAGGATTGCCGCGGCATAATATAGAACAAGGACATCAAAAGGGTAATCAAAAATATTCCCAACTGGGTTCTACTTCCAATCCGGAGAACACACACCACTGATATAACAAATAGCAATAGCAATAAAACCCGGACCACAAGGTTGACTTTTTTAATTTTTGGGACTAGCACTGCTGGGATACACATGATCAAGGCGAAGTAAGCCCCCATTTTGGTCGCCGGTGTAATCTGCCCGGTCCAATAGTTGGGTAAGTTCCTGTCTACCTCCGTAAAACCCAACTGATTTAATACGGTTACCACGGAGAGTATCCCTGTAATTGAAAAAACAATACTGGTCAGTAGCAACATCCAAATAAGCGTCGAATAATTTTTGGAAGTTTTTTCAACAAAATACTTACCCATAAGGTAGAAGGTGGATGGGACAAGCATATATATCACAATGAACTGCTTTCCTGCTAGTGGTTCGAACGAAAAAAAGGCGGCATAGGTTATGGAGAACAAGAAAAGCAGCAATAATCCAGTATCTAAATTCCTGACCAAAAATTCCCTGTGAATCACCATGAGAGCGGCCAATACGTATCCAATCATAATGTTTAATCCAAAAGGATTAAGCAAATACAGAAAGAACAGGGCCACAAAGGGTAATCCTATATTACGTATCTCTTTTACCACCGAGATTACTTTTTAAACAATTTATGGAACAAACGGGCGAATTTAGCTGTTAGCATGATCCAAAATAATCTTTTTACCACTTTAAACGGTATCTGTTTGAAATTATACGTCACTTTCCTTTCAAACGCTAAACTATGCGGATTCTTTTCACCTACCTCAGTATCATACAGAAAGATTTCATTTCCTTCCAATTCCCGTAAAATGTTGTCGTCGTGTGGTTTCAAGGATTTAGAAAAGGACTTAACAATTTTATAATCGAGCAGTTTTGTTGTAAGCAGGTACTTTTGGTTTTTATAGGGCTTATAACCATGAAGGTCGGTACAGAGTTGCTGGGATTCAATTCCCAGAACGCTATGGAGCACCAAGCTTTCATAAAAGGCGTCATAAACTGCAGTGGCCTCATTTAAACTGGAAAAGTTGTATTCCATGCCCTTTCGATAGTCCAGTGGTACTTGATAAATGGTACTATCGTTGCCCACATGCGTTCCTGCATCACTAAAATTGGTGGTCAAGGAAATTTTTGGGTATAGAAAATACTTGTCCTTTTCTATTAGATATGCAATGTTGTATTTGAGCCAGGATTTTGGCGACCAACTCCTTACATAAGCAGGTACATTGGAATCTGCATCAATATCCGGTTCTTTATTGTACCAATCCATAAAACCGGCCCACTGATCTTTGGACCAAGCTTGTCCCCAAGATGAAGCAAACTGAAAATACCAATTGTCAAACCCATCTTCCACCGGCATAAAATTGTCCCGGGAATGTACGTTTAGTTGATGGTTATAAAGCGAAACCCCGCCAATGGAAGAATCGGAAGATGAAAAATTCAAGGCCTGTTCCGTATAGGTATAATAGTTTGGGGAAACAAACAGATCATCTTCCAAAACGATCACGGCCCCATATTCCATACTTAGGCCACCACATTTTAATATGTGTTTGCGAAGTCCAAGATTGGTTTCTTGATACTGTACTTTTTTAGTGCCAAAATTCCATTCAAATGTAATAGCTAGTTCCAATACATCCTGATTGTTCTCTCCTTTATCAATGCTGATGATCAAGTCTATGTTTTTGTTGGGATAATGTGCCTCTGAAATGGATTTAAGCAATCTATTCAGGGATCTTGGCCTGTTGTAGGCCACAACGACTATAGGAATTTCCCTTTTATTTTCCATTGGCACCAACCTGATCTTTTAAGTCCTTAATAATCCTGAAATGGGCTGCATTTTGTTGAATCCAATCCCTTGGTTTGTCCCACCACTTTAAATCCATTAAAAAATCAATTTCCTCATCGGTAAACCTTTTTTTGATTGGCTTGGCGGGTACTCCACCAACAATAGTATAGGGTGCCACATCCTTTGTGACCAAAGCATTTGCCGCTACAATTGCCCCATCGCCTATTCTTACTCCATCCATTAAGGAGACATTGGCCCCAAGCCAAACATCATTCCCGATAGTGATGCTGTATCCATCCGTATGTGGTGTTGCAAATTCCTCAAAGTACTGTTTGTCCGAATAGGTAAATCCGACCGGGGTCTTCAAAGCAAAAAACGTCGGATGGGTGGATACAAAGGTGTTGGAGGGATGCTTTCCAAAAATGCAGTTCACCCTGGGACCTATGGAACAATACCTTCCAATGCTTGTCTTGGCCAGCTTGGCCCCTTCGGCAATATAGGAGGCATACCCAATTTTTGAAGATACAATGGCACTATTTTTACCAAAACCATTTTTGCCTTCACACTTCACGGAAAAACCAATAAAGGCATTTTTCTGATAGGTGATTCCTTTGGTTCGCTTCAAATAAAGTCTTCTAAAAAAAATAGCCGCCCTCGATAATATCGAGCTTGAAAGCACCCACTTTTTTAGCGTATTGGTCATGATTCAATTGTTTGGTAATTCGAACCCAAAATTTTTATGGACCAGCAGTTTATACTGTGACCATGTTCCTATTCAGTACTGCTTTGCCCCAAATGTATGGTGATAAATCTGACCAGCATTTTTGAGCAGCTGTAAAATTGTGGTTTTCCTTATTTACAATAGCAGTGATCTTATTTCGTAATTGTTCTGGATCTGACACCAATTCCGATTGGAGGAAAGAACTTGAATTGACCAAGTCCATGAACCATTCGGAAAGTTCGTTTTGCATCCAATCCACAATAGGAGAACTAAAGCCTATTTTGGATTTACGCCATGTTACCTCTTTTGGCAAAAACGGATCTAATGCATCACGTACAATTCTCTTGGTATATCCATTTCCAATTTTACTGGAATACGGCAGGGAATTTACAAAGCTTACAATTCTATGATCCATAAAGGGCATCCTAATCTCAACGCTGTTGATCATCGCGTAGCGATCATAGTTACGGAGCAAAGTGGGCAAGATATTTTCATGGAACATGGCATATAAATATTGGGCATGATTGTCCAACTTACCAAAGCTGCCGTGAGCATTGTCCACAGATGGCATTTTTTTGCCCAACACTTTTTTACCCATCTTTTTGATCATAAAATCCAAATAGAGCTTATAGTTGTTAACCCTATTGTACTGAACTTTGTCCTCGTTGATCGAACCTTGATAGATATCCAGGATATCCTTGGTATTCTTAAGGTTGAACTTCGCATCCCAAAGACTTTCCAAAGTTCCCTGTTGGTAACCACTCAACAACTCGTCCGCTCCATGACCGTCCAAGGTTACTGTAGTTCCATTCTCCTTAACTGCTCCGTAGAGCATGATCATTGGTAATGGGGAAGTTATATAGAGATCTTCAAAAAGATAGAAATACTCTTCTATTTTGTCCCAATGTTTTAGGGGTTCAATATCTATAAAGGTTGCTCCGATGCCCAAATGGTCAGTCACCATTTTAGCGTAATGCGATTCATCCAAAGGGGTACCTGGAAAGGACGCCACAAAGGCATGCTGCCAATCGTCCGAATAGCTATTGTTGTTTTTTGCCAAATTGGCCATGGCCCCGATGGTCGCACTGCTGTCCAAGCCACCGCTCAAAGCCGTTCCTATGGTAACATCCGACCGCATTCGCAGTTTGCAGGAATCCATGAACAATTCCCTAAAACGTTCTACTTGTTCTTCGTAGGTTTTTGGAACTTCGACCAAGTTATCTAGGGTGTTCCAGTACCTATTTAACTTTAGGTTACCATTTTTATAGTGTCCACTATGCCCCGCGGGAAATCTCTTTATTCCTTTAATAAGGCATTTTTCAGTGGCCTCATAAAAGAAGATGTTCTTTTTCATCCAATGGAAGTCTTCCGAAACTTCCAATCGCTCCATAAATGGAAAAATAGCCTTCATCTCGGAAGCAAAAACAAACTTCCCTCCTACTTCGGCATAAAATAGTGGCTTTTTACCATAACGGTCACGCGACATAAATAGGCTATTCTCTTCTGCATCCCAAATTGCCAAAGCCCACATTCCATTGAATTTAAGAACGCTGTCCTCTCCCCATTGTATGTATGCCTTGAGCAGTACTTCGGTATCTGAGGAAGACCTGAAACTATGGCCTAGTGCCTCCAACTCCTTCTGTATTTCCAAAAAGTTGTAAATCTCCCCATTAAAGATGATGGCATAACGTCTACTTTCATGGAACATAGGCTGATGTCCATTCTCCGAAAGATCTAAAATTGACAATCTTCGATGTCCCAGTGAAACTTTGTCAGCAATATTTTCTATGCCATAACTATCTGGGCCTCTATGGGTAAGCGTATCCAAAGCATGCTTAAAATGATTATGCTCTGTGGAAGGTACCGTTCCTAATATACCGCACATATTTTTACGTTTGTTTAGTGAGGGTCAATTAATTTTTTAACATGATGAAGGACAATGTTACAACTTCTTTTACGGTCAAAAATTGTCCTAAAAACCTATTCTATAGTAACTTTCTATCTTTAAAAATCTGAACAAAAAAGAGCGCCCTGACCATCATAAAGAACGAATTTCTTGTTTTTGAAAATAATACCGGGGCCAATACCGAAGCAATAAACTGCGAAATAAAAGTTGCATAGGCCGCCCCAATGATTCCGTATTTGGGAATTAAGAACAAATTCAACAATACGTTGGCCAACATTCCAAATCCTAAACACAATATGTTGTACTTCTGAAAATTCTCGCTAATAAACCATTTTTGGTTGGCCACTCCCAAAAACACAAATACACTTCCCAAAATATGAATGTTCAATACGGCTGCCGATTGATCAAAGGCCGAACCGTACAAAACATTGATCATCCAATCGCTGAATAACAAAACGGGTAAAACTATTGATACACCCAAGACGACCATTAGGTTATACAGGCGTTGCAATCGGTCCATATACAACTTCCCATCCCTCAATTTAGCATTGATTATTGCAGGAAACAAGGAGCTACAGATTATGGTTGGAATAAAATACCAAGCCTCACTCAATCTTACAGCAGCAGCATACTGGCCCACATCGCTGCTTGCCAAAAATTCCTTGATCATTACCTGATCAATTTTCATGTAAATGGAAATAATGATTCCACTTAGCACCAATGGCCAAGCATCCTTCAAAAGGCTGATAGCCACTTTTCTGGAAAAACGCCATTGGAAGGGCGAGTTGCCCATCTTTTTGTAAAACCAGTTAAGACCCAATGCCAAGAAGAACATATCAAAGGCCAGAACGTAAACAAAATAGATAAGGGAGTATTCTCCCAAAATAAGATAAACCTTTAAAAGGGATGAAATCAATATTCCGGTAAGGCCGGTAATGGCATAAAATTTACTCTTTACATTGCTGTGCAGATAGGAGGTGATGACATTAAAACTGCTCAAAAATGTAATGAGTCCCAATATGAGAATAATCTTATTGGTGAGCGGTTCATTATCGTTAAAATGAACACTTATGAGAAGGATAATCATTATTACTGTTGAACCCAAGGTCTGAAGACCAAAGGAAGAACCGAGAAGAACGTTTCTCTGGTTTTGGTCTTTCACCAATTCCCTTATAATGATATCGTTCAACCCCAAGGATGAAAATGCGGTAAAGATTCCCACAAAACTTCGGGCATAACTCAAAACTCCAAACTGGTCTGGCCCCAAATACCGGGTCACCCAAACGCCAATGCTCAAGGCAAGTAATAGCCTTGCAACCTTTTCGGCCATGAGCCAAGACGTATTCTTCAGGTATTTGGTGAAACCGGAATTACGCTTTAAATAATGTGAGATCTTAGCAATCAATGGTATGGTAAAAAGGTAAATCGGTGCTTTTCTGCACGGTTAGCAATTCACGGTCTGGCCAAGATAATATTGGTACATGGCTGCAACACCCTCTTCAATATCGATATTGTGTTTCCAACCCAAATTGTGAAGTTTATCCACGTCGGTCCGCTTCACCATTGTTCCATCGGGTTTTTCCGTGTTAAACTTAAAAGTGCCTCCAAAGTCCAATTTTTCTTTGATCAATGTGGCCAGGTCAGCAATGGAAATATCCACTCCCGTTCCAATATTTATATGTGTGTTCCTTATTTCTTTTTGGTCTTTCTGATAGGTATCCTGAAAGTTCCGGTGCTCCATTATAAAAACACAGGCATCGGCCATGTCTTCAGACCATAAGAATTCCCTCATTGGTTTCCCAGTTCCCCAAATCTCCACGGAAACCTCGCCAGATGCGCTCTTTGCTACCCCATATTTGGAAAGTATGGCAAGCTTTTCTTCTTGGAAACTGGAACCTGAAACCCCTTCTATGGGCAGTTGGTCCAAATCTCTATCGATTATATCCCAGTTGTTGTTTTCCAATCCCTTCCCCAGGTGTATTTTTCTTATGAGTGCCGGCAAAACGTGGGACTTCTCCAAATCAAAATTATCGTTGGGGCCATACAAGTTTGTGGGCATTACGGAAATAAAATTCGTGCCGTATTGAAGATTATAGCTTTCGCACAATTTGATTCCTGCAATCTTGGCAATAGCATACGGCTCGTTGGTATATTCCAAAACATCGGTCAATAAATAATCCTCCTTCATGGGTTGGGGACAATTCTTTGGATAGATGCATGTACTTCCCAAAAACAGCAGTTTTTTAACCCCGTGCAAATAGCTTTGATGAATCACATTATTTTGGATCATCAGATTAGCGTATATAAAATCGCCCCGATAGGTATTGTTTGCCACAATCCCACCGACTTTGGCCGCCGCCAAGAACACATACTCAGGTTTTTCCTCGGCAAAAAACTGGGAAACAGCCAAGGTGTCCGTTAAATCCAGTTGGGCATGGGTTCTTGTTATTAGGTTGGTATATCCTCTGGATTTTAAGTTTTTGACCAGGGCGCTTCCAACCAAACCTCTATGACCTGCTACATAAATTTTAGCATCCGCTTTCATTCTTATTACTCGAAATAATTAAGAATTCGATAACCTCCATCTTTAAGGTATTGTTCCTTTTGCATCAACTTAACGTCACTCTGCATCATATCTTTGATCAAACCTTGTAAGTCATATTCAGGAATCCATCCCAATTTGGTTTTTGCTTTGGTAGGGTCTCCTATAAGCAAATCCACTTCTGTGGGTCTAAAGTACTTGGGATCTACGGCCAACACTTCTTTTCCTATTTCTATTTGGAATTCTGGGTTGTTGCACGCCTTCACATAAGCTTTTTCATCGACTCCCGAGCCCTTGAATTCCAATTCAATTCCAACTTCCCCAAAACTCATCCTAACAAAATCCCTTACCGTGGTGGTCTTGCCCGTTGCAATAACCCAATCTTCGGGTTCATCAGCTTGTAGGATCATCCACATCATACGAACATAATCTTTGGCGTGTCCCCAATCTCTTTGGGCATCCAAATTTCCAAGGAAGAATTTATCTTGTAGTCCCAAAGCTATCCTTGATGTGGCCCTTGTTATTTTACGCGTTACGAAAGTTTCCCCACGGATGGGTGATTCGTGGTTGAACAATATTCCATTGCAAGCATACATATTATAAGCTTCCCTATAGTTCACCGTAATCCAATAGGCATACATTTTGGCAACCGCGTATGGGCTTCTAGGGTAAAATGGTGTGGTTTCACTTTGAGGAACTTCCTGAACCTTACCGTAAAGCTCAGAGGTAGAAGCCTGATATATTCTTGTTTTTTCGGACAATCCCAAAAGACGAACTGCGTCCAAAATCCTAAGGGTACCCAAGCCATCGGCGTTACCTGTGTATTCCGGTGTCTGAAAACTTACATGCACATGACTCATCGCTGCCAAGTTGTAAATTTCGTCGGGCTGTACTTCCTGGATAATACGAATCAGGTTGGTACTATCGGTCATATCCCCATAGTGCAGGATAAAGTTTCGATTTTCAACATGTGGGTCCTGGTATAAGTGATCAATTCGGTCGGTATTGAAAAGGGATGAACGGCGCTTTAGTCCGTGTACCTCATAACCCTTTTTCAATAAAAATTCACTTAAGTAGGCTCCATCTTGCCCGGTTACCCCGGTAATCAATGCTTTTTTTGTCACAGTTTTTGGATTTTAGCCACAAAGATGTGCATTAAACAGGAGATTACAAGCAATATTGTATGAAATGCATTTTTTTTGGACAGAATAAACTTTCACGGGGATGAAATGCATTTTTGGCCAAGTTGGAGATCAAATTTTCAAGATTTCAAAATTGGGTTTATCGTACCGTTTAAAGAAACTGTCCTCGATTTCATCGAATTGGGGGAAGCACCCAGTTCTTTTTTTTTTAGGTTTGCCCCGAAATTGCCATACTAGACCTTAAACAAGACATGATATTCAATTCTTTTGATTTTGCTGTTTACCTTCCAATTGTCTTCTTTTTATATTGGTACGTTACCAATGGCAATCTAAAGGCCCAAAACTTGCTTATTGTACTGGCAAGTTATGTGTTCTATGGTTGGTGGGACTACAGGTTTTTGAGCTTGATTGCTTTTAGCTCCGTTGTAGATTATACCATTGGAAATACACTACACCGGACCGAGAAAAAATCCACTCGCAAAATGCTCCTGATTGCCAGCCTGTTGGTTAATTTAGGCCTACTTGGCTTTTTCAAGTACTACAATTTCTTTGTAGCCAATTTTGAGTCGGCATTTAGTTTTTTCGGATATAAATTTGAAGGATATACCCTTAAAATCATCCTTCCTGTAGGTATCAGTTTTTACACCTTCCAGACACTCAGCTATACCATAGATGTCTACCGTAAGAAATTGGAGCCCACCAAAGATTTTATTGCCTTTTTGGCCTTTGTGAGCTTTTTCCCCCAGCTGGTTGCCGGACCTATTGAAAGGGCCACGAATCTATTACCACAATTCTTCAAGAAACGAAATTTTGATTATACCGGAGCCGTAATCGGGACACGTCAAATTTTATGGGGGCTATTCAAAAAAGTAGTCATTGCCGATCAATGCGCAATTTATGTGAACAGCATTTTTGACAATTCGGCCTATCATGGCGGAATCGTGTTGTTACTGGGAGCCATTTTATTTGCTTTCCAAATCTATGGTGACTTTTCGGGTTATTCCGATATTGCTATTGGTGTGGCGCGTTTATTCGGATTCAAGCTAATGCAAAACTTTGCCTTTCCTTATTTTTCTAGGGATATCGCAGAATTTTGGCGTCGTTGGCATATTTCCCTTTCCACCTGGTTCCGCGATTATTTGTATATACCCCTAGGCGGAAGTAGAGTGAGCCAATCCAAAAAAATTAGAAATACATTTATCATATTTTTGGTCAGCGGATTTTGGCATGGTGCCAACTGGACCTTTATTATATGGGGTGCGTTAAACGCTCTTTATTTTTTACCCTTGCTATTATCCCAAAATAATCGAAAAAATCTGGATACCGTCGCGGAAAACTCGATTTTCCCATCTTTCCGTGAGCTGGGACAAATGTTGCTAACCTTTGGGATTACCGTTGTAGCATGGATATTTTTTAGGGCCGAAAATTTAGAACACTCGTTTTCATATTTAAAAAACATGCTATTTGGGACGAATGTTTTGGACATCGAAATCCCATATACCCTTTATATATTCCTGGCCTTCTTCCTCCTTATTGAATGGATTGGTAGAAAAGACCAATTTGCCATTGAACACTTGGATATTAAGATTGGAAGACCAATTAGATGGGCCTTCTATATCATCCTATGCTTTTGCATTATTGGATTTGTGGACAACCAACAAGATTTTATATATTTTCAATTTTAGCCAAGATAGATGAAAAGATACCTTAGAGATTTACTCATTATATCCGTACTTACCTTGGTTGGTTGTTTTTTGCTTTCACAAAAACACTATTCCGATGATTTTCTTATCCATAAAACTATCGATACTCACTATAAAAAGGTAGCATGGAATATTACACTTTTAAACGAACGAAGTGAAGTACTCAACGGCAGTACGGTCTTTTTGGGTTCTTCCATTGTACAGGGCGGGGTAAACGATTCAATTTTAAATGCCCAGGGCATTAAGGCCGTAAACATGGGGGTTCCACATAATGGCAACGAACTTGGCCTGTATTTTCAAAAAAGGGTACTTGAAAAGGCGAATCCAAAAAAAATTATTTACCTAAAAGGTAAAATTCCCTACAAGGGACTGCACAAACTCACCCCATTGCTTTACACATCCTCAGAACTATTTGAGATTGGACAGACCTTTAATCTTGATTATATCAACTTTGTTTTCAAAAAGGTCAAGCTTTCTTTGGAGTACTTTTTTTATCAATTAGGCGACCAAGAAGATTATGGAGAACTGACAGAATTTCTCGATCAACTAAACGGACAAGTAAATACGGAGAATGTTATTTCCAATGTAACCTACAATGATGTGCTAAATCAAAAAGGAGCTTCGGTCAATGACGAAAATTTCAATCTATATCTGAATGGATATTTGTACCAAAGGGAACAACAGGATTCCAAAAATGTGCAAAGGTTAAAGATTTGGAAACGCAAGGCCGTAGAAATGTATTTTGGAAATAACTTCCTGTTCAACCAGTCCAATCAAGAAAAATTTCTTGCCGAGGCCATTGAAGCATGTAGGTCAAACAAAATCGGTGTTGAGAAGCTGTACATCCCTATTTTAATTGATGTAGGTCAGAACAAGGGGTACATTCGAAATAATTTTAGGCCTAGTAGTACAGATGAAAAGGTGGAGTTAATTCAGTTGGAAAACCTTGATTTTCTTAGGCAAATTGAATATTGGGAAGACCGTGACCACTTGAATCATTTAGGTGCACAAGAGTTCACAAAAAAGATTGTTCCGCTACTCTAACCGAAATTAATTCACACGAATACCGATTTAAGGAGCAATGGTTACTTCGCCTTGATCAGGTACCGCATTGAAGATGATATACTTTTTTCCTGATTCCTCAACAATATAGGACTCGGCCGCGTTTGACCCTTGCAATACCGATGCCGTATTCCAGTTGGTTGGAATTTCCTTTTTTAAGGTTACCGGAAAATTATATATGGAGTCGTCCAAGTTGTCGGTACAGGAAACAACAATTTCACTTGCATTTTCGCGCACCAAATAAACCGTCATATTATCTCTTTCCTTAATGTATTTTACAACATTTAAGAAGCTGTCCACCCAATATCTTTCCCTATTATTATCCAGAAATTGCAGGTGTTGTTCCAAAGTATTGGGTGTGATGTTAAAACCTCCCGTACCACCTATCATGTGAAACAAATAAACCGCCCATCCATTTGCTTCTTGGGCCGATTGTGCTATTGAATTTAGCCGGGAGGTAGTGGAATTGGCCGTTCCTTCCCCGCACAGAAAAGAGGCAATTTCCATGAAGTTGTCCGGCGTTGCCTTTTCAACCCTACCTTGGCATCCTCTGGCCGCTATATAATATTCTTCAGTTAGATTATGGTTCTCGGTATCGCAAAAGGGATATGCCAATGTTAGGCATTCCGAATACTCCATGTTTTGCGAAATGATTGCTTGTGAATTTTTAAGCTCACTCTCTACTCTTGCCCTATCCAGTCCTTCAAACGATGGGTGGCTCATGGTATGACTGGCAATTTCATGTCCATTTCGATAGGCATCTTTGTAGGGCTGCCAGTTGTCAATTTTATTGGGCAACATGTACAAGGTGGTGTTCATATTGAACGCATCGAACAAGGGCACTGCTATTTCAATTTGTTGGTCGTAGCTATCATCCCAGGTATGCGAAATTGCGGCATCTGCAAAGTTCTTCCAGGTGGCTACTGTAATGCTCTCATCAACTACGGGCGGTTCTCCAGAATCCGGTTCATCGTCGTCATCCGGGTCGGGGTCTGGGTCTGGGTCGGGGTCGGGATCCGGATCATCAGTGTCTTGATCGTCTTCAGAATCGTCCCCATTGTCATCTGTTTCATCTTGATCTCCAGAATCTTCATCCGCATCTCCCTCATCTTCATCCTGCTGCTCGTTGATAACATTCTCAAGAAAAAAATCCTTGTCATCCGAACAGGAAATAAGATTGACCCCAGTTAAATAAAAACTAATGATCAATAAGAGTTTGAGATACCTCATGGAGATTTTTGAAATTAAAATGCCTTTATAAAATGAAACATAGGATTTACCATGATGTAATAAATCCTATGTTCCAAAATTTGTGTTCGAAAACCAATATTGAATTGAATCAGTTTGGTTTTTATTTCATGGTAATTGGATTACCGTTACTATCTGTACTATTTACAATTTGCGCTGATTGTGAGCCATTTACAACCAAAGATTGTGCACCATTGGCACCTGTAAGCGAACTGTTCTTAATAGTATTGGAGCTGTTAAAACTTCCCTGCAGGTATCCAAATGGCCTTGCGGAGCTTCCATTGCTATAAGTAACATTTACATTGTCCAAGGTCACACCAACAACATCTACCCCATTACTGGCCAATACTCCATTGATCCCATTCGGGGAACTCATGTTCACATTAATATCATTATTGGTGAAGTTGATGTATCCATGTGCGCCATTTCTTGCAGAGAATCGAAGCGCTCCAACATCAACACCCAAAGTTGAGGTGAAATTGAACTCGTTGTTGTCAATCTCAATAGGTTGATTGTTGACCGGAGCATATTTAGTCATGGTATTCACATAAGTGTTGTTCAATATGTTATTGCGAATCTTCACATTCTGAAGGGCTCCGCTATAAATACTGGTATTTGAACCCAATCGGATACCACCATAATTACCCGCATTCTCCATGGTAATTGTATTGTTCTCAATGATCACATTCTTGGCATCCGTAACAGAAAGTAGGTAATAGTGGGCATTATGACCTGGAACGGTTCTGATTACGTTATCGTGAATCCAGATATTTTCAATAAGATTACCAGAACTGGTACTAAAGAAGTCAACCATAGATCCCATTTGCTGGGCAGAGTTGAACATTGATTGGGGAATTTCCTCGAAATAACTGTTCTTTATCTCAACATTGGAGACACATACCTTGATAGCCCTTCGTGTACAATTTCTATAGTCTTCATTGTCAAAGGTAAATCTACCATTGTGGCTCACGTTGGCTCCACCGATGGCATAGAAACCTTCTGCATCATCACCAATTATATTTCGAACCACGTTGTTTTGGTAAAGAATATGGAAGTTGGTGGAGGAGTTCATTCCACTAAAAGAATACCACCAAGCTTTGGCAATACCATGGGTGTCATTGTAATTTCCATCGCCTTGTGCGACAATATCTTCGATAACGTTGTCCCTGAATTCCCCAGCGGAAAATCCTGAACTTGTTGCATTAATGGAAAATCTAAAGGCTACAGCTCTAATCGCATTAGGGGAATATAGGTTGTGCACCCACAAATTCCTGAATGAAAAATGATTTTGACCGTGTAAATAGAACAGCCTACCATAGGCATCGGTTCCATCAAATTCCCCATTATAAATGGTTGGGGAAATATTGGTCATATCGAAAACTGCATCCACAGATGGAAGACTGGTCCTAAAATTAGCTGCACTGGTGATCTTAACCTCGGCTCCGTTCAGGTTCCAGTTAATGATACCACCACGGTTGTAATTGGAAGGACGGTTTTTGATGTAAGAGCCATCCTTGGTTCCAACGGCCAATGCACAGTTATTGATCATAGCGTCAATGGCTGCGTTATCATCAACGTTATCGCCAGACACCGCACCAAAGGTTTCAGGGCTTACCCTAGAGTTTTCGTAAAGTGTGCTAAATCTAACTGAGGGGGCAAAGGCCTGTTTGTAGGTATTTTGAATATAGGCACCGTTCAGGTTGATATTGGAACCTGTAATTACTCCACCAGCCGGTTCAATGGTCTGGTTAGGGGCAAAAGTACAGTTGTTACAATCGAATGAATCCGTGATTACCGCTTTAAAACTGGCATTAGCTGGATTTGCTACGTCATCCGCAGATTTAGGATAGTAGGTTCCTTCAATTTTATTAGGGTTTCCGGGATCGTCCGGCGTATCGGGAAACTCAGGGATATCTGGTTCTTCTTCACCCTCATCAGGGTCTTCTTCATTCCCTTCGTCGGGGTCCTCTTCGTTCCCTTCGTCAGGGTTCTCTTCATCAGGATCTTCGCTGTTCTCATCGGGGTCATCCGTTTCAACAACTTCTTCTTCTTGTTCAACTACATATTCATAAAAAAGATCGCTATCTTTGGCACAGGATTGAAAAATCAAACAAAAAAAGACAATAAATAGCATAGTAAGTAGGTAGTGGGGATAAGTAAATTTCATAGTGCTGCGAATATTTGAGGTTAAAATTAGTACATCTTCAAAGTAAATTCGTCCAAAAACGAAATTATTCGATGAAATACATCCCTATTACGCAGCTAACTCTATTTTGGATTTCGACGAGTTGTTTTATCGATGAAATGCAGTAAATTTTAACATCGCTTAACACTTTATGGCAAATCCATCCCCAATTTCCCAGTTTTTTGATTTGCCCTCCTGCTTTTTGAGGAATCTCGCTTTGCAAATATCCGTAAGCCGGTGCAATAAAATCCCGAAATAAACTTTCTATAACAAAAATAGCATAATCCGTAAGATTTATATGTATCGATTTTTCTTTAAGAGGCTTCTGGATCTTGTTCTATCCATTGTTGGTTTCATTGTTCTATTTCCCATATTTGTACTTATCTGGTTCATCTTGTTGTTTGTAAACAATGGCAAACCCTTTTTCCTGCAACCGCGTCCTGGCAAAAATGAAAAGGTTTTTTCCATTCTAAAATTCAAGAGCATGACCGATAAAAAGGATGCAGCGGGTAAGTTATTGCCTGATGAGCAAAGGGTTACCAAATTTGGGACATTCCTTCGAAAATCCAGCTTGGACGAAATTCCCCAATTATTGAGTATCATAAAGGGGGATATGAGCTTGATCGGTCCCAGGCCATTGAGGGTAAGATACCTGCCCTACTATACCAAGGAGGAGCAAATAAGACATACGGTACGTCCCGGCGTGACGGGATTGGCCCAAATTTCCGGCAGGAATAATTTGGATTGGGACAGCAGACTCCAAAAAGATATTGAGTACGTTAAAAATCTATCCTTTGGAATGGATGTGAAAATTCTTTTTAAGACTTTTATGAAAGTACTTTCAAGCAAGGACGTAGCACTGGATTCCGAATCTGGCATGGAGGACTTTGATGTTCTCAGACAAAATCAGCAAAAAGTCGTTGGCGAATAATTTCGGATTACTGCTTTTTAAGGCGACACCACAAAGTCGATACTATCCTCTTTTTTTTCCGGTTTGGAGGTTTGAGTTTTTGAAGCTTCCGCAACCTTGTTGATAACCAGTTTTCTTTTTCCAGAGGCCAACAACGGAATATCCTTAACATACTTGATCTTAAGTTCGGCATCCTCCCCGAAATACTCCAAATATTGGTTTCGTAGCGCATCCTCAACGCGAATGGGCAACTTTTCCAGAACTTTAAGTTTGATTACGTATTTGCCCACATCCTCTTGGACAAATTGGAATTGTTGAATTCCCTTGTATTGCAAAATATGATGAATGATATGGGATGAAATATACTCCCCTTTGGTATTGGTGAACATATCCATTTTTCGACCATCCACTTTTGTAAAGACTAAGGATCCACTTTCGGGGTCTTCCTCCATCATTCCAACGTCTCCAGTGTCATATCTAACAAGAGGCATGGAATAATTGAACAAATCGGTAATTACAATTCTACCTACCTCCCCTGGCTTAACAGGCCTATCGTGATTTAGGTCCAGGATTTCCACGTGATAGCTTGCCGTATTTATTTCAAAATAACCGCTACGGCTGTTTAGCGGCTGCTGGGACAAAATACCGTTCTCGCTGTTGGAATATCTTGAAACCACTTCCACATTGAAATATTTTCTCATCTTTTCCTTTACCGTCGGACTAAGTCCCTCTGCGACAGCAATTGCGGAAGTCGTTGTGCAATCCAAGGGTCTTTTGTAATGCTCGTCCAAGTATTTGCAAATGGAATCCAAGGCGGAGGTATAGGCCAACAAATTTAAATGGGATTTGCTCTGTTCAAAATCCTCCAATAGTATGGCGATGTTCTTTTCGCTAAGATCGTCAACGGATTGGGCATGCATGTTTTGTACAAAGGATTTGACCTTGCCCAGCTTGTATTGTTTGTCCCAGAGTCTTAGATAATAAAGCTTGGCCCCAATCTTAAACCCTGCCCGTTCCGCGAAGAAAATGGTATCGGCGGTATTTCTGTCCCTTTTGTTCTTGTCGTGCAATATTTTAAACGGTTTGCCCGTAGAACCACTGGTAAGCACTTGATGGTTATGCTTATTGATATAGGGTTGGCTCCTGAGCAATTCAAACTTCTCCCGAACAACTTGTTTATTTACGACCGGAAAACGTTCAAGTTGGGCTTCTTTTTCGGAGATGTCAAAGTAAAAAGGCACCGTGTTTACGGCATGCCCAAGAAGCTGGTCCAGATGTTGTTGCCTAATTTGTTTGGATTTTTCCGTCCTCGGGTTGTTCTGAACGTACTTAACCTCTCTATAATGTCTTCCAACATTTCCCCCCTTGCACCAATCCAGCACCCAAAATGTTGTTCTCCGAAACCACTCCAATAGTTTAATCATATCCATTACTTTCTGCGGGGAATATTATTTTGTCCACATGTTGTGTATTTGTCAATCCTTTACCAGATTAACATAAATCATTTTGTTTTTTAAACTATCAATCGTGTAGGTGTAATATCCCGCATTACCTTCAGGAATCTTAACATACCTTCCATAGTTCGTGCCCTCGCTTACACAGTATATTAAAGGGTCGTGCTTCAGGGAATCAAACTTTAGCGCCAAGTATTTGGTAGTATCCTGGGGACTCAAATCCTGGAACTCCATCGAAAACAAGGATACGTTCGTAAACTCATGGCTTGTATCATTGATAATCCGTATGAACAGGTCGTTTTGCTTCATTTGCCCCTTGAGTGGATTGCAATTCCAAGACACTCCCAAAAGAGTTGCTATAAAACTACTAACCACCAACCCTGTTATCGCCTTCATTTATAAAACAAAAAAGTGCTTGCCAAATACGGGTCTAAAATTACCACTAAAGTGTATGGGCCTATTTTTAAATCTGTTAAAGACCGAAAAAATCTATGAAATACATACCATTGTTAAAGTTGGTTGCTTTAAATGGATTTGAGCATTTAAAAGCATAGTTTTAAGCTCAAATTGCGCAGTCTTTTCCAATGAGAATCATACTTTCCATTCTTCTGTTGATGTTTATCTGTAACCAAGTCCATTCTCAGATTCAAGTTAAGGGAAAAGTACTGGAATACAGGAGTGACAAAGAAAATATTCCCCTGCCTGATGCGAACGTATACTATTTGGAGAGCACTGTAGGAACTACTACTGATGCTTCCGGGAACTTTTCCATACCCTTTCGGGCAGACTTAAAGAAATTGGTGATCAGTTCCATTGGCTTTAGATCCGACACACTATTGGTGAACAGACCCAATTTGGGAAACATTCTTTTGTACCCGATCGTGGAGCTCGAGGAGATAATTTTGGAAAAAAGGGTGGCTCCCTTGCAAAAATCCCTTTTTAGTGTGCAAAATGTGGTAACTGTGGATAGCAGGGAAATGCTTAAGGCCGCATGCTGCAATCTTTCGGAGAGTTTTGAGACCAATCCTTCCGTAGATGTAAACATTTCCGATGCCGTTTTAGGGGCCAAACAAATCCAAATGCTGGGCCTTAATAGTCCATATCTCATGTTCACCCAAGAAAACATGCCTTCCATTCGTGGGGCTTCCCAAATCTTTGGCCTTTCCTTTATTCCAGGTTCATGGATAGAAGGAATTCAAATAACCAAGGGAGCCGGAAGCGTACTCAATGGATTTGAAAGTATTTCTGGCCACATTAACAGCGAACTCGTAAAACCTCTTACCGATAAGCGGTTTTTTCTGAACATGTATGCCAACAATTATGAGCGCTATGAATTCAACAGCCGAATAAACCATAACCTCACCGACGAACTGGGAGTTGGACTCTACCTTCATGCCAATCTAAGAAATGGCACCATTGACAATAATGGGGATTCCTTTTTGGATACGCCCTTGTCCAAACAAATCAATTTTATGAATAGATGGCAGTACATGGACCCGGAAAGTGGCTGGGTCGGTTATGCAAATATTCAGTATTTATCCGATGAGAAAGAACTGGGACAAACAGGTTTTAATAAGGACACGGATAGGTTGACCACCAATGCTTGGGGGAGTGAGATCAACACCTCCCGTATCGATATTTCCTCAAAATTGGGCTATGTGTTTCCCGAATTACCCTATCAAAGTTTTGGATTTCAGACGGCCTATAGCAATCATTCCCAAGATTCTTATTATGGATTGAACCAGTATGATATTGACCATAGTTCCTTTTACTCCAACTTTATTTTCAACAGCATTATAGGAAGCACACAACACAAATTCAAGACCGGAATCAGCCTAACCCATGATAATTATGATGAATTGGTAAACACCGACGAATACCAACGGAATGATACATCGGTGGGAACCTTTTTTGAATACACCTTCGATAATCTGGAAGGTTTGAGTTTTGTGGCTGGCCTTCGGGCAGATTCCCATAACAATCTGGGGAATTTCCTTACGCCTAGATTTCACTTGAGACACTCCCTTTGGGACAAGGCCAGTTTTCGGGCATCGTTTGGGCGAGGAAAAAGAGGAGCCAATATTTTTGCCGAAAACCAACAGCTATTTGCTTCGTCCAGAGCAATAAACATCAACAACGCAAACAACGGAAATTACTATGATCTGAATCCCGAAAAAGCTTGGAACTATGGCCTAAGCTTCATTCAAAAACTTTATATCTGGGATAGGGTCATGGATTTTTCAATCGATTTTTATCGGACCCAATTCACGGATCAAGTTATCGTAGACTGGGAGAATCCAAGAGAGGTCTCCTTCTACAACCTAGAAGGAACCAGTTATTCCAACAGTTTGCAAATCGATTTGAACTATGAGGTCTTGCAAGATTTCCATATTCGGGCTACATACAAATACTTCGATGTAGAAACGGATTATGAAAGTGGCAGATTGGATAAACCGTTGCAACCCAGGTATCGATTTTTTACCAACCTGAACTATGAGACCTTAATGGACGAACACGGGCAATGGCGTTTTGACTTTACCGCCAATTGGCTGGGTAGGCAAAGATTACCGAATACCTCGGATAACCCCCTGGAATTTCAACTGGACGGTCATTCCCCTTCCTATGTATTGATCAACGCACAGGTGACAAAGGTATTCTCAAAGAAATTTGAGGTATATGTGGGTGGAGAAAACATAAACAATTTTACACAGACCAATCCAATATTGGCGGCCAATGATCCCTTTGGAACCTATTTTGATAGTGTTATCTCTTATGCTCCGGTTTTGGAAAGTGCTTATTACATCGGATTTAGATATAAAATTTAATTTTGAACCATGAAAAAAACAGTATTTCTCTTTTTTATTCTATTGGGATTAAACCTTGCCCATAGCCAAGACAAGAACAAGTCGGTTACGTTTGAAGTAAAGGGCAATTGCTGGATGTGCAAAAATCGAATTGAAAAGACCGCTATAAAAATGAAGGGCGTTAAGTTTGCGTCCTGGAATTCTGAAAGCAAAGTGTTCAAGGCCATTATCGATGAGCGTAAATGCACCGTTGCCGATGTACAGGAAAAAATAGCTTCAGTAGGGCATGATTCGGGTGAATATGTAGCGCCTGAGGAAGTTTACCAAAACCTGCCAACCTGCTGCAAATATAGAGATCCGGCAACCTCCGAAATGGACCACGGAAACCACAAATAAAAAAGCCCCGAAACGGGGCCTTTTTTATATATAAAAGTTTGTTCTCTTCTTACATCTTGATAACTCGTTTGGCTATAAGGAGCTTTCCTGTACCATCCGTTACGCGAATTACATAAAAGCCCGAGGATAAACCGTAAAGGTTTTTAATAACCAGAGTATTGGTATTCTGAAATGCCTCTTCCCTGATTTTCATTCCCATCATATTAAATACCTCGATGATGCAATCCGTTCTTTTACTTAGGTTGATCGTAATCTTTTCGGTAAATGGATTTGGATGTGCAGTGATGATTACGGGCATATCGTCCACCAACGAATCCGTGTCTTCCCAAACAATAGGTTCAAACAATTTTTCCGAATACGGGTATGGTTTGACAACCCGGACAGGTCCTGCCTTGCTTGTTCCTCCATTCTCGGTATCTATCAAAGCTTCAAAAGTAGAACCAGCAACAGCTTCAAATCCGGGCTGCAGGTTAATCTCGTTCACAGATTCAAACCTTGCCACCGTACCATTGGGTACTAGGAAATTATCGCCCGCTTGGATATTAAATTGGTAGTAAAAAATTTCTTCAGGATTATACGTGTTGCTCACTATATAGTTGTCCAGCTCGGCCAATCCACCATCCGCGTAGAAAACTCCTAGCGATCTTGTATCCGTAATATCATTCGGATCTACGAGTGGTAAGGTTTGACCATCAAAAACGTAGGTTCCATCATAACGCAGCATGGAAGTAGTAATGTAAGAGGAACTCTGGTGAATCTCTTCCCAATCGTCCCATACTTTATCAACATGCGAGTGGTGAAAGTAGAAAACAGGGTCTCTGGGAGACAATGGGGTCGGCATGGCACCGCCTACCCAAACGTGTGCTCCCCTGTGCACAGCCTGTCTTTCCAAAATGTTTGAAAAAGTAAAGAAATCAGTTTCCGCCAATAAATTGGTAATATCCGCCGGAGTAGGCATTGGGCCGTTTCCTCCAAGGTTTCTATTGAGCGACCAATCCGCATCAAAAGGTCCAAGTAAGTCGGCTGCCCAAAGGGGTCCTGTTGTACTTTGATTGACAGCAGAATTCCAATAAGCCAAACTAATTTCTGGATTTATATCCTGTACAGCCTGTTCCATCTCGAACATCTGTCGTCTGTGCCAGGCCAAAAATATTTCCCGTTCCTGCTCTCCAGGGAGGTTAAAGTGTAAGTCGAGAGCCTCCGGAGTTGCCGTATTGTCAAAATTAAAGAACTGAGCATGGAAATCTGCCAGGTCGTTGAATAGGTCCGGCCCTGTGCGCAATTGATAAAAAGCACTGACCAATTCAGCCTTTTCATAATCCGTCATCTCGGTAAAATTCTTTCGAATACTCTGGCCCATAATTGGTTGAAAGGCGAGTATGCCAAAAATCAGGGCTATTGTACTATATATTTTTCCCATGGGGCGGTAGCTGAAATTTTTGTTGTAAATAATTTTCTTCGGTAACATCGAATGGTATCCAATTTTGAATATTATGTTTTACTGGTCTCCAGCCTTTCTGTCCAATTGGGTTTCAATCTTTTCCAATCTTTCCAAAATACTCTTGATTGCTTCATTCTCTTCCTTCAATCGGGAAATTTCCTCTTCCTGTTCCAATAAATAAAGCGTGAGCTCTTCAATTTTTCGAAGTAGTTTAGCATCCATGTTACCCAAATCGATACCATCCTCTTTTACCTTTTGGGCACTTGGGATATTAGGCAAATGTCCAAATTCACGAATAAATTCCCTTACTTCATTCAATCGCATCAAGTCATAGTCCTTTAGGAAAACAAAGTCCGGCCAGTTACCCTGCAACTCTACTTTTACTCCTTCAGCAATAACATTTCCAGCTACAGCTAGACGATATCCTTGGGTATTGGTCGTTCCGATTCCAACATTTCTATCCGCGAATAAATCCCGTGCGGTCCAATCAACAGTTGTGAGGTTGGAATTTTCAGAAGTATAGTCAATAACGCCACCTCCGGCATTGGTCAAAACAGTCTCTGTATTACTGGCAGGGGAAGTATTTCCCGCTGCATCTTCTGCCACTACTGTAAAATCATAGCTCGTACTCGGAGTAAGTCCCGTTACATTAAAGTTGGTGTTCACTCCTGAATTTCCGATGCTCACCCCATCTTGGAAAATTTCGTAATTGGTAACCCCAATATTATCTGTGGACGCATTCCAATTTAAATCTGTGCTGGTGGAGGTTGTATTGGAAGCGGTAAGGTTGGTGGGTGCCGTTGGATCTTCAGTATCCGGTACACCAGGGGTGTTAACAGTTTCCGTGTTACTGGCAGGGGAAGTATTCCCTGCAGCATCCTCTGCCACTACCGTAAAGTCATAACTATTACTGGGAGATAACCCAGTTACATTAAAGTTGGTGTTTACGCCAGAATTACCAATGCTAACTCCATCTTGGAAAATCTCATAGTTTGTAACACCTACATTGTCCGTCGAGGCGGTCCAAGTCAAATCTGTGGTTGTAGCTGTAGTATTGGATGACGTAAGATTCGTCGGTGCAGTTGGGTCTTCCGTATCGGGAGCTGCGTTGGTTACGACCGTCTCCGTATTACTCACTGGAGAAGTGTTACCCGCGGCATCCTCTGCAAAAACCGTAAAATCATAACTTATTTCTGGGGTAAGGCCTGTTACATTAAAATTCGTTGTTACACCAGTGTTCGCAATACTTACTCCATCTTGGAAAACCTCATAATTGGTAACTCCAATATTATCAGTTGATGCGCTCCAGGACAAATCCGTGGTTGTATCGGTAGTATTGGCAGAACTCAAGTCAACAATTGCCGTTGGTGCCTGACCATCTGCAAGCGTGTTAACAGTCTCTGTATTGCTAATTGCAGAAGTGTTACCTGCAGCATCTTCAGCAACAACTGTAAAATCATAACTTGTATTTGGTGTAAGGCCAGTCACGTTAAAATTTGTATTTACTCCAGAATTCCCAATGCTCACACCATCTTGAAAAATCTCATAATTGGTAACGCCAACATTATCGGTAGAGGCACTCCAAGATAAATCTGTGGTGGTTTCCGTGGTATTGGATGAGGTTAAATCACTAACCGCTGTAGGAGCCTCGGTATCGCTACCATCGGCGGTAATGGAAACGCTGTCAACTATCACAGTGTTCCCCGCAACAAACCTTTGGTTAAAGGGACTGGTGTAAATCCTGATAATTGGATTTGTGGCGGTGGCCGTAACGTTAAAAACATATTCTACCCAGTCGGTGCCTAAAATTGTCGTTGTTCCAAATCCATTCATTCCAACCCAATTGGCAAAAGCCGGGTTACCAGTTGTGGAAACCATAGGGCCTTGTTTTGCCCAAATGCTTATGGTATAATCCACTCCAATGGTAGCATTAAAGGAGTATTCCAAGGTTCTTCCATTGTTGGCAGTGGACTCCACCCTGATGGCAAAGTTTCCAGTTTGTGCTTCGGTATTGTCCGATGTTACAACTCCCAAACCTGCCCAACCAGTTGTGGCATCGGCTTCATTTTCAATCGAGGCAGCATTGGCTTGAGAATGTAAATTTTGTGAGGTTGCAGTAAATATTCCTAAACAAAAAAGAAAGGAAAAAAGTAGTAATTTCTTGTCCATACAGAACTGGCTTTAAGGTTGAATAAAAGGGAGAACAAAACAAAAGTATAGTACCTATTATAGAATCGATTATTTTGATTTAAATTATCGATGAAACGCAAAAAAATACTTTGACTGAATCATTAACCCCTGGGAGACTGGAAGAGCCAACATTCTAAACATTAATCCAAGAAGAATCCAATATTAGTTTTGGCTCAATTGACTGAGATATAGAGTTCTATCCAAGAAAACCGAACATCAATTTTATATCAATAAAATTTGGTGGGTCATTCGGACGTTGTATCTTTATCCATATTAGCCCCAGACCCTTACGCTACTTCAAATAGTGGACGTATTGCAGATAAATGATCAGTTTGGATCATTAACTTTTATGCCCCATATAAACCAAGAACTTACCCCAGTCTCTCATGAACCTTCTTTTCTCCAAACTCAGGTATATTGCCTTTTGGGCAATTGATGCCATTAAAGGTGGAACTATTCGAAAGAATCTCCAAGACATAAAACACTCCCTTTCGCTGGATTCTTACCATCTTTTACAACAAAAAAATGAGCCCGTTCTTAGGGAGTTGTTGGACAGTGCTTCCCAGCGATTTTCGTACTACGCTCACTTGAAGACTTATAAATCACTTCATGATTTTCCGGTGGTAAATAAAAACATCATTAGAGACAACCCAGCCCTAAAACTTAAAAAACCATCCAAGTTGGGAAAACTTCATTCCACTTTTACAAGCGGATCAACCGGTACACCTTTCATGGTCTATAGAACTACGCGAAAACTTAAAAGAAACATAGCCGATACCATTTACTTCGCAGGTAGATCCGGGTACACCTTAGGGGACAAATTACTATACTTAAGGCATTGGAATAGTAGCCTCAAAAAAAACAAACTAGTGGCATTTGCCCAAAATATTGAACTACTTGAAGTTGATGAACTAGAACCAAATGAAATTCAAGAACTATTAACTAAACTTGAAAAAGACAAATCTCCAAAGGGATGGCTTGCATATACTTCCGCACTAGAAAAAATCTGTGATTATTTGGACTCCATAAATTCCAAGCCCATAGAGTGCAACGTAAAATCCATAATAGGCATGTCTGAAGGTCTTAGTCCATATGTGAGAAGTAGAATGTGGTACTACTTTAATACCCCGATGGTGTCTAGGTACTCCAATTTTGAAAATGGGATACTAGCACAACAGACAACCCATAGCAACCACTTTGAAGTCAATTGGGCCAGTTATCATCTGGAAATTTTGGATTTCGAGGAGGATGTACCGGTAGAGCACGGGGCTCTTGGCAGAATAGTGGTCACTGACCTTTATAACCATGCTATGCCCATGATCAGGTACGACACCGGGGATATTGGGGCCATGATTTTTACCCCTGGTAGTAAATTCCCAGTACTAAAAACAGTCGAAGGCCGAAAACTGGATATCCTTTTGAATTCCCAAGGGGAAATGATCAGTCCCTTTAAACTAATGGCCATTCTTCCAAATTTTTCCGAACTAAAGCAAATTCAGTTTCTACAGACTGAAAAAACCACCTATGTGATTAAAATTAACATAGATGTTCCCTTTCCAAGGGAAAATGAACTCGTGAACGAAACACGTAGAATTTTGGGCAAGGATGCCCAAATTCAAGTGGAATATGTGGATGAAATTCCCTTGTTGAACTCCAGAAAAAGAAAATTTACACGAAATTTGTATACGGAACGTAGCCTACAATACGTTTAAAAGGTTCATTATTATCCACCAATCCGTTAAATGAAACATACCAACATACTTTTTACCTGTGCGGGACGAAGAAATTATTTGATCAACTACTTTAAAGATGCCTTGGGCGATAATGGTAATATCGTAGCCGTGGACATGCAGCTTACGGCACCAGCATTGGTTGATGCCGATATCGCCAAGAAAGTTCCCGGCATTTATGACCCAGGTTATATTCCCGCTCTCAAGGAAATTATTGAAAGTGAAAACATCGATGCGGTCATCTCCCTGAACGATTTGGAATTGCCCATACTGTCAAAGCACAAAGCCGAATTGGAAGCTTTGGGTGCCAGAATCATAATTTCCGACCCTGAAGTAATCTCCATTGCTTTTGACAAATGGGAGACCTTCACCTTCTTTCAAGAAATTGGTGTCGATACACCAGCAACTTACCTTAATTTGGACGATGCCCTCGCTGCTATTTCTGCTGGGAATCTAAGCTACCCGGTGATTGTTAAGCCAAGATGGGGAAGCGCCTCCATAGCCATCGATATTGCAGAAAATGAAGAAGAGCTAAGATTGGCCTATCAACTCCAACATATCAAGGTTAAAAAATCAATTTTAAGCACTGCAAGCGCCTCGGATATGGATCAGAGCATCTTAATCCAGGAAAAGATTGATGGTGAGGAATATGGGATAGATATCCTGAACGATCTTGAAGGCAACCACTACAATTCCTTCGTGCGTAAAAAAATGGCCATGCGATCGGGAGAGACGGATAAGGCCTCATCAGTTATCAATCCCGAATATGCCGAAATTGCCAAGAAAATAGCCGAAAATACCAAACATGTTGGAAATATGGATTGCGACTTCTTTGTGAAAGGAGACAAGGTGTACTATCTCGAAATGAATCCTAGATTCGGGGGTGGTTACCCATTTTCCCATGAAGCCGGAATAAACACTCCTGCTATTTATCTAGCTTGGTTGAACGGTGATTCCAATGTTGACCAATTCAATAATTTTAAGGCAGGACTCATGTTCTCCAAATGTGACCGCATGATGCCCATCAAAAACTAATCTGCGTCACATTAGAAAAGATTCAAATAAAAAGGGGAGAAAGTGCTACTTTCTCCCCTTTTTTGGCACTAATATTCCAAATCAAAATTCAATTATTTCCATCTCGGACCTTCGGTTCTTGGAATGCTTGGACTCTGGGCATCGTACCCCGTCCCCACATTCATTGGTCAACTGTTCTTCACCGAAGCCACCAAACCGTATCCTATTTTCCGGAATTCCCTGGGATTTAACATACTCCACGGTGCGTTCTGCCCGTCTTTCCGATAGCCATTGGTTATAATTACTACTACCACGGGAATCTGTATGTCCGGCAACCTTGACCACTAGGGTTGGGTTGTCTTTCAAAATTGTAACCAATTGATCCAGTAAACCTTTGTCCGTTCTAGTCAAATACGAGGAATTAAGGCTGAAGTAGATGTTTCCTAACTGCTCTATTTCGCTTCTGATCTTGGCACGCTTGGCCTCCTCAGCTTCCCGTTTTGCTTTTTCGGCAGCTGCCAGTTCAGCGGCCTCTTTTTCTTTTCTCACCTGCTCAGCCAATCGCTGGGCCTCCTCCTCTGCCCTTTTTTGGGCAATGGAATCCTGGACACGTTGCTGTTCTTTTTCCAGCTCTTCCAAGAGGGCCAACTTCTCTTCCCCTTTTCTGGAAAGTCCTTTTTTAACGTTAAATCGATAGGCCACGCCTATCGCATGTTGAATATGGTTGGTGGAGTTATCAGTATTCATGGTCCATTTTCCGGTGGAGTTAAAATCCAATCCCCAATGGTCCGAGAACCAAGTCCTGAAACCAACAACTGCATTATAGGTTCCCCTACCTTGATTATTTGCATCGGTGTATCCAACCCCGATACCTACATAAGGGTCAAAAAATCCGGTTTCCCCCAAAATCATGTTCAGGTCGTAGCTGATCCGAAAATCCAACCCCAAATAGTCCACATCTTCAGGATTAACCGCATTATCCACTATTTTTCCTTGCTTATACCGGTTGTAAGTTGCTATGGCCTCAAGTCCAACACCGCTTTCAAAGTAGCGGCCCACACTTATTCTCGAAGGGTAAGGAACCGCGTTCCATCCATCTTGTAGATCCAACAGTTTACCAAATTCGTCACCGGAATCGTCCACAATATTGGTTCCAAGGGAAACCAACCAAAAACTGTTAACAATACTGTCTTTTTTTGTCAATTGGACGTCTTGGGCGGTCAATGCCCAGGTGAATAGCACGGCCAAGGCCGTTAGTGTAGGTTTTGAAGCTTTCATTCTGTTTAGATTTGAGGTTTCCTAGAACAAAACTACACCAAGGTTTGAAGAACATGAATTTTGTGCTTTCAAATGCCTTAATTCTCGATAAGAAGATGAAGTGTTACAAAGTGCCGATAAGCTACCATCCCTTTTTCTGGATGTCCATTTTTTTGCTGGAAAGCGGCATTTTATAAACGTAAAATGGATAAGAAACAACTTCGGATTCCAAACCTTTATCCGAAGCGTTGTTGGATAGTTCCAAAGCCAGGGAAACCCCTGTTTCGGATTCATTTGACCTAGACAATACTGGCACTTTTTCTCCTTTTTGGCTCCCCAGGCACAATACCACGACCATTTCCTTTGAAAAATCGATTGTGGGCACGGGAAGACCCGGTTTACGGGTCCTGTTGATTCGGGAATAGAACTTGTTCAAAGATTTAACATCCCTAATTACCCCGGCTTCATAGTCCAAAATGCCACTAAAACCATCCTGGGCCACCAAAACAATGTCTGGGTCACCTTGGGGCTGTGCTTCTTTTTGCACCTTACAGGACATTATGCAAACCAATATTGGGACAAGTACGTATCTCATTTATCAATAGGAATTTTTGAACCTGTATTTATAGGCCTTTTCGTAAACCTCTTCGTACAAGGGCAATATATTCAGAATGTCAAACTTGGATGCCACCTTGTATGCATTTTCCTTGAACCTGTCCAATACCTGATCATCTTGAAGGATTTCAATCGCTTTTCTGGCCATTTCGTCCACATCGCCTACGTTGGCAAGGTAACCAGATATGCCATTTTTGTTCACTTCCGGAATACCTCCTGTATTGCTGGAAATAACGGCTACTTTGTTAATCATGGCCTCCAGTGCTGCCAAGCCAAAACTTTCCGATTCCGATGGAAGTAAAAATAGGTCAGAGAAGCAAAGTACCCGGTCTATTTCCCTACTATTCCCCAAAAACACCACTTTTTCCTTAATTCCCAAATCCTCGCATTGCTGCTCGGCATATTCCTTTTCGGGTCCTTCCCCAACCATGATCAATTTAGCTGGGATTTGTTGTTGGACCTTGTGAAAAATATTGATCACGTCGGGAATACGCTTTACTTTCCTAAAGTTACTGATATGCGTAATGATTCGCTCATCCTCTTTGGCCATGAGCGATCGTTGGCAATCGGTAAAATCTTGTTTGTACTTGGTGGTATCGATAAAATTGGGAATAACCTCGATCTCCTTTTCAATATCAAAGGTGTCCAAAGTATTTTGTTTCAATGCCTCTGAGACGGAAGTAACGACATCAGATTTGTTAATGCTGAAGGTAACGGCAGGCTTATAGAACGGATGTTTCCCTACCAAGGTAATATCGGTTCCGTGCAGTGTGGTGATCATCGGAATAAAAATTCCTTCTTCCTGAAGCATTTTTTTGGCCATAAAACCCGCATAGGCATGGGGAATGGCATAATGTACATGCAATAATTCTATCCCGTAAAACTTAACGGTATCCACTAATTTACTGGATAAGGCTAGCTCGTAGGGCTGATAGTGGAACAACGGATATTCAGGCACATGCACCTCATGAAAATGGATGTTATTACCCAGCAGCTCCAACCGTACTGGCTGTTTATAGGTTATAAAATGAATTTCATGACCCCTTTCAGCAAGGGCTATTCCCAATTCTGTTGCCACAACTCCACTACCACCAAAGGTGGGATAACAAACTATTGCAATTTTCATAAGAACAAATCTAAAGCAATATTTACTTTCTAATTTATAATAGAATCATAAATAGCTTTCTGGATTCTGGTTCGTAACCCAGATTTTACCAAAAGGGTATTGGAAGCGGACGGATAGGTCCGATTGGATAAAAAGACATAGACCAGCTCCTCATCTGGGTCTGCCCAAGTGTAGGTTCCTGTGAATCCACTGTGCCCAAAGCTTTTACGCGAAACACATCCACAAGTAGGCCCTTTCTCCTTTAATTGTGGCTTGTCAAAACCAACTCCGCGCCTTACATCTTTATGGCAGAAATAACAGGTGTTGAATTTTTTTATGGTCCGTTCATTCAAGAAACGGACTCCTCCATACACCCCGCCTTGTAAATACATTTGCATGATTTTGGCCACATCGTTGGCATTGCTGAACAAACCTGCGTGCCCTCCTACCCCGCCTTGCATGGCCGCACCCATATCGTGCACATATCCCTGTATGGTTTGGTGGCGGTAATAGTTATCTTCTTCTGTTGGAACAATTTCTTCTTTTTCAAACTTGTCCAAAGGATTAAAAGAAGTCCTTTGCAATCCCATCGGAACATACAGAAAATCATTCACCAATTTATCGATGGACTCCCCATAGGTTTCTTCAATATATTTTTTGAAGACATAATAGGCCACATCGCTATAGCGATACCTGTTAGACTTTAGCTCTTGTCTTCCAATACGATTATAAATGGAGTCCTTATAAGCATCCGTTAAATACAGATTATCTGCTACTTTATACGAAAATCCCTCGGTCGGTTGGTTCCGATAAAAGTCAGGTGAAGGTGTTCGGTTTTTGGTAAGCGTTTTAATGTAAAAGGCAATCCAAGCCGGGAGTCGGCCATAGTGGGACAAGGCCTTCAATACCGTGACATCCTTGAGTTCGGTCTCCTCGTATTCCGGGACCAATTCCTTAAAGGTATTGTTTAAAGCAATCTTTCCCTCCTCTTCCATCTTCATGATCAAGGGCAAGGTAGACAGAATCTTGGTCAATGAGGCCAAATCATAGATATGGGTTTGGCCAATTTCGTTTTCGGAATTGTAGGTTGGTTTCCCAAAATTCTTATGATACACAACCTTTCCCTTTTTGGCAATCAACACCTGGGCTCCGGGATACATCAACGAATCCAGACCAGCCTTGACCAGACTATCCACAGCGGCCAGTTTTCCCGAGCTCATACCAACCCTTTCTGGAATGCTATAGCCCAATCGCTGTAAAGGTTTTAGCTCGATGCCGGTATTCACCGGAAAATCCGAATGGGCCGAAACGGGAAGCTTCCCTTTTGCGCCAATGGCGCCAAAAATAACCTCGGCCACATTTTCTTGGCTGATCTTACTGTTCTGATAACCTACCACAAGTCCATCAATGGTGTCAAAATTGGGGATATCCAATAGTGCATACGGCTTTGCGAATACGGCCAATATGGTATTGCTGGTTCGCATTCGGCTGATTTCCTGTAACCAGAAAAGTTCGTTTTCCGAGAATTTGTACCCTTTCCAAGGGCTCGAATTGTCCTTGTGGAAACCGATGATCACTAAATTAAACCGCGCCAATTCCTTGCGATAACCAGACAAGTCCTTTGCTTGTATCGCAGTCACTTCGGAATATTGCTTCAAGGTTTGTAAAAAAGGTAATCCAGAGGCATCGCCAAAATGTACATAGGCGATTTTTTTGTTTTCCAATTTTTTAATGGGAAGCAAGGAAAAATTGTTCTTGACAACGGTAATGGCGTTCTCCATGGCCTCTTCATAAAGCGCATCGTTATCTACGGTGTTCAGGTCCTCGTAGAGATGCTCAAGTTCCACGGGTTTATAATCATGCAGGCCTGCCTTGTATTTGGCCATCAATATTTTCTTGACCGATGCCGCCAACCGCACTTCGGTAACAATGCCACGGTTATACGCTTCCATGAGCTTTTCCTTTGCCTGAAGTACATTTTCAGGCATGAGCAACATATCGTTTCCAGCAAGAAAAGCGTTGAGCTCCACTTCTCCCTCCGGCGCAAATTCGGAGACTGCCTTCATATTTAGGGCATCCGTAATAACAAGTCCTTCAAAGCCCATTTCGTGCTTCAATAATTCCGTGACTACCTGGTCGGAGAGTGTTGAGGGTAGCCCTTTTCTAAGAAATTCCACCTGCGGAACGTCCAAATGCGCCACCATTACGGAACTAAGTCCATTGTTTATCAACGATTTAAAGGGATATAATTCTATGGAATCCAATCGCTGTCGTGTTGATGCTATTATCGGAAGGGACTTATGCGAATCGGTTGCTGTATCGCCATGGCCAGGAAAGTGTTTTCCACAAGACAACACACCGGCCCGCTCCATACCATCCATAAAGGCAATTCCTTTGTTGGCCACATTTTTTGGGTCTTCGCCAAACGAGCGATTCCCAATTATAGGATTTTGCGGATTGTTATTGACGTCCAAGTCGGGCGCAAAATTAATGTGCACGCCCAATCGTTTTGCCTGTTTTCCAATCTGATAGCCAATCTTTTCAACAATACAACTGTCCTTTATGGCTCCCAAGGTCATATTCCATGGAAAGGCGTAGGTAGAGTCCAATCGCATTGCGAGTCCCCATTCGGCATCCAAGGCAATCAGCAAGGGAGTTTTGGAAACAGATTGGAAATCATTGGTCATTTTGGCCTGCCTACCTGGTCCGCCCGGCAAGAATACCACGCCTCCTATATGATGTTGTTTGATTAGTTCCTTTATTTTTTCTTCAGAAGAACTCCCTTTCTTGGAGGTAGTGCTGACCATGAATAATTGACCAATGCGCTCTTCCAGCGTCATATTGTTGTACTGCGTATCAACCCATGCTTTCTGAGCCAAGGTATCCCTGGTTATCAAAGGGTTGTGCTGCCCGAAGGCATTAAGGAAAACAAACAAAAATAGGGGGAAGTAGTAGTTTATCCGCATAAGCAAATGATCTAGGGGCATGAACTTATCGCTGATAAATGTATTGCATTTCGTCGAAGAATGCACTGAAATCGGGTTAATTTACAGATTTCTTCTATAAAAAACGCGAATGCCAGCTTTCGGATGCCGGTACTTCCCAGTGTTCGGAATACTCCAATTTATTGGCTACAAGGTTGTTGAAAACAGTGGTATTTTTTGAAATGGACTTGGCTTTTGCCATTTTTTTGAAGTCTTTTAGCGACTTATACGCAATGTATTCACCCTGCTTAAAAGAGACGTTCATCCGATCCATGAGCTCAACCCCATATTTTTGCTCCAGACCTTGGATAAAATGCACCGATGCATCTATGGAACAACCCGAAGCACTTGCTTGGGACTGATCCAATCCGATAACAATAAACCGCTTGTATTTTACCTCGAACCCTGCTTGTAGGGTACTTCCGTGCGCTGTCCACTCATTTAAGAACTGGGACAGTGCTTGATTTATTTCTTCCAGCTCTTCAGGCGAAAAACTGCGATTGGATTGATAAATCCATATTCTGGCCGTATCTGGAAGGGTTTCAAAATCAACTAACATTTTATAAAGAATTTGCGATAAGTTCAGCTACATCCAAAACAGTGACACTGTCTTCCTTTTCATGTGCTTTAATACCATCCGTCATCATGGTATTACAATAAGGACAACCGGTTGCGATAATGTTGGGGTTGGTCTCCAATGCGTCTTTTGTGCGCAATACGTTTATATCCATATCTCCCTTTTCAGGTTCCTTGAACATTTGGGCTCCACCCGCACCACAACATAGTGCCGTTTTTTTATGACGCTTCATCTCAACGATCTCCGCATTGGTTTTCTGCAACACCGCTCTGGGAGCATCGAAGATAGTGTTTGCCCTTCCCAAATAACAAGGGTCGTGGAATGTAATCCGCTTCTCTTTATACACTTGGCCCTTCAGGGTGAGGCGGCCGGCATCAATCAGTTGTTTGATGTACTGCGTATGGTGAAAAACCTCATAATTTCCCCCTAAACTTGGGTATTCGTTTTTTAAGGTATTGAAGGAATGTGGGTCACAGGTTACAATGCGTTTTATCTCATAACCATTCAAAACTTCAATGTTCATCATGGCCTGCATCTGAAACAGGAACTCGTTTCCGGCGCGTTTTGCAACATCTCCGGTGCAACTTTCTTCTGGCCCCAGTACGGCAAAATCCACTTTGGCTCTATTCAATATTTTTACGAATGCCCTGGAAATCTTTTTGGCCCTATCATCATAACTGCCTGCAGAACCCACCCAAAATAATATTTCCGGCTGTTTTCCCTCAGCCAAAAATTCTTCCATGGTCTTCACTGTAAGTGCTTCACTCATAGTTTTGGATTATTCGTTTACCCAGTTTAAGCGGTCCATTTGATTATATGGCCACGGTGCTCCATTGTTTTCAATGTTGGACATCATATTATTTAGTTCTGTAGGAGCAGCCGACTGTTCCATTACCAAATACCGTCTCATTTCCAAAATAATGGAAAGTGGGTCGATACTAACCGGACAGGCCTCAACACAAGCATTGCAAGTGGTACAGGCCCACAGTTCCTCGCGACTAATGTAATCGTCCAATAACTGTTTGCCATCCGGTGTAAACTCCCCATTGTTGGCATCCATTTGTTTTCCCACTTCTACCAAGCGATCTCGGGTATCCATCATTATCTTTCGAGGGGAAAGCTTTTTCCCTGTCTGATTGGCCGGACATTCTGAGGTACATCGACCACATTCGGTACAGGTATAGGCATTCATGAGTTGCACCCAATTCAGGTCCATGACATCGGAAGCGCCAAACTTTTCTGGTTCCGTCGCACCTTCTTCCGGTGCTGCATAGGGGTCAGCACTAGGGTCCATCATTAATTTAACCTCATTGGTTACGGCCTCTAGGTTGTTGAATTGCCCCTGTGGTTTAAGCTTTCCATAAAAGGTATTTGGAAAGGCCAGTATTATATGAAGGTGCTTGGAATAGTAGAGATAATTTAAAAAGGCAAGAATTCCCAAAATGTGTATCCACCAGGCACTTCGCTCAATCAAAATCAAAGTAGAGATGGAAAGATCCTGGAACAAACCTGCAATATATTGGCTTACCGGGAAGGCTCCCGCTTTGGTATAATGTGGAGCATCCAATTGCTGTAATTGAAAATCCGCAGCGTTCATGGTAAGGAACAGACACATCAACACCATTTCAATGTAGAGAATCATGTTCCCATCTTTTTTGGGCCACCCTTCCATTTCCGGCTTAATAAAACGCTGGAGTTTGATCGTATTTCTTCGTAGCCAAAACACAACCACGGCAACTATCACCAAAATGGCTAAGATTTCAAAAGAGCCGATCAAAACATCGTAGACCACTCCCAAAGGTGCAAAAACCCTATGCGTGCCCAAGATACCGTCCACGATGATCTCCAATACTTCAATATTGATGATCAAAAAACCAGCATACACAATAAGGTGCAAAAATCCGGCTACGGGTCGAACCACCATTTTGGTCTGGCCAAGGGCGATACGCAACATGTTTTTCCAACGCTGCGGTCTGTTATCGCTAACATCCACTTCTTTCCCAAGTTTGATGTTTCTGCTGAGCTTTTTTACATTTCTAGTGAAAAACCCAATCCCAATCACAAGGGCCACACCGAACAAAATATTGGGTAGGTACTCCATATTCTAATTCTGTTTTTCTGCCGCGGGATCGTTCTCCGGAAGTTCGTATTCCTTTTGTTTTTTTCCGAAAACGGAAACATTAACGTAGCGTTTGGGGTTCAATCGGAAATCCTGTAGCAATAAATCCAACTCTCGCGAGGCTGCAGCAAGATTATCATATAGCTGCTCATCGTGGGCCAGCTTGCCCAGTGACCCCTCGCCTTTTTCTATTTTCATCAAAACCGAATTCAGTTTTTCCACTGTTGTTTTAAAGTTGGACACCGTGCTTGCCAATCCTGCATTGGCCAAGGAATCGGAAAGTTTGGAAAAGTTGGATGTGATTTTGTCCACATTCTTTAAGGAATTATCAAGTTGTTCCTTGTTGTTTTCCAATAGCACGTTTAGCTTGTCTGCACTCGTCTTAAAGGAGCTAATCAACTCATTGAGCCCAGCGATACTTTGTCGCAGTTCTATTCTGGTTTGGTCGTCCAAGACCTTATTTACATTCATTAGCAAAGTGTCTGCATGGGATACGGCCCCCTCCACCTTCATTTGCAAGGGAGTCAATTTTTCCTGTACCAAAGCTGTGATCCCTGGTTTTGTATTCGATTGTAAGGTATCCCCCGACTTCGCCATTGGGGCACCGTCAAAAACAGGGTGAATCTGCACTCCCTTTCCTCCTATGATTCCCGTATCATAAATTTCAGCACTACTATTTTTAGAGAATTCATGCCCCTCATCAACCGAAAAGGTCACCACAGATTGAAATCGGGCGTTCTTGAACTCGATTCCTGTAACGTTGCCCACGACCACTCCGTTAATGGTCACCTGGGTGCCAGATTGTATTCCGCCCACATGGTCATAGACGGCATAGAGCGTTTTGGTATTTTCAAATATGGACGATGATTTTAGGTAACTAAGACCAAATATGAACGCCAGGATTCCAGTAAGTACAATAATCCCAGTCTTGATTTCCCTTGATAGTTTCAAAAGGTTCGGTTTACGGTTCTAAACAAAATTAGGAATAATTTTGACAAGGCTGCCAAGCTTTTTATCCCCTTCTACAACACCGACTTTAACGGCACCCTAGTGCCATTTTTATAGGCAACAATATACGAAGTAGTATATCCCCTAGCATCAGCACGGGACTTAAGAAGTTTAGCCTCGCTATACGAACTTGCGCTGCCGTACATATATCTGTAGAGGTTTTTATACGGTTCTTTGGACAAGGTTTCCAGTCCGTTGAAATTCTCTCCCTTAAGTGGAATATTCTTGGCGCTGGCCATAAGTTGTACCTTAAAGGTCACCCCTGATGCCGCTGCGGGTTTCTTTTCCTCTTTTTGAGCAACAACAACCTCCTTGGCCGGGACCTTTTCCTCCGCTGTTTCCTGTTTGGGCTCATCCTCCTTCTTGGTGGTCATGTGGACTGCACCCGAGGAATCCTCAATTACCACAGCGCTGGAAGCTGTCTCAATTCCAGTGGTCATATCCCTTTTATAACCCAAAACAGCATCGGCGATGGCCTTGCCCATTTCGTTTTGTCCTTTGGATGAGTTTAAATAGCTCCCTTCATTTTTATTGGTCAGGAAACCAGCCTCCACCAAAACGCTCGGCATAAAGGTCTGGTGCAGAACGATGAAACCTGCTTGTTTCACTTTTCGGTCCTTTCTTTGCAATTGTTTGGTAAAATTATCTTGAAGTCGTTTGCCCAGCAATATGCTATGCTCCAAAAACTCTTCCTGCATAATGGTAAGACCTATTACCGATTCCGGGGAATTGATGTCGTATTCCGCATAGCGTTGCTCATAGTTGTCCTCAAGGTAAATCACGGAATTCTCCTTTTTGGCAACTTCAAAATTCTGTCGGTTTTTATGCAATCCCAAAACAAAAGTTCCTGCTCCATGTGCATCGGAGTTATGGGAATCGCAATGTACCGAAACAAAGAGGTCGGCATTGGCCTGGTTCGCTATTTCCCCACGAACAAACAAATCCACAAAACTATCGTCCTTACGGGTATAAATCACTTTAACATCGGCATGTTTTTCGAGTTCGGCACCGGCTTTTAACACAATGCCCAGGGCAATGTTCTTCTCTAGATATCCATTACCCAAGTTACCAGGATCATGTCCTCCATGGCCCGCATCCAGGACTACAACAAATTTATCTTTGGGCGGTACTTCGATATCATTTTTGGTAAACGAAGTCAGGGGAACAACCACGAATAGAACGATAAGAAAAGATAACCAACTTTTATTCATAAGAACTGTACAATAAAGGCGCTCCGCTATGGTTAAAATTATTGTAATCCCCAATCAACAGAACAAAAAATATATGTAAGTTTGAGCCCAAAAACTGAGCCAAACTAGCACAAAAATAGGATTTATCGCGTTGCAATCAAATAAACATTTTTTAGTTTTCCTATTTGTTCTTCTTGGTAACACCCTAATTCTAAGAGCTCAGGAAGACCCTATAATCCCTTTGCCCATACATCCTATACAGGATAGTATAACGGCTCCTTTGATGCCCGCCAATATCCTTAACGACTCCATAGTTGTCGATTCTGTAGCGGTTGATACCGTTGCCGGCAACCAACCCTTTCTTTTGGATAAAATAAAATACAAGGCCAAGGATTACGTACGATTGAGCCAAAAGGAAAATAAAATATACCTGTTCAACGAAGCAGAAATCTATTATCAGGATACAGAACTGAAAGCAGGGGTGATCGTAATGGATTATATTAAAAATGAGGTATATGCGGGCCGAATGAAGGATTCCACGGGTACCTATAGCCAATTACCCTTCTTTAAACAAGGTACCCAAGAGGTAAGACCCGATTCCATCCGATTTAATTTTGATACCCAAAAAGCCTTGATTTGGAATTCCAGAACGGAACAACAAGCCGGTCTTGGGCAATTGGGCAGCGATGCTATGAAGGTATATGCCGAGATTACCAAAAAAGAAAACGATTCGGTCTACTTCTTGAGCGAAGGTAAACTCACCACCTCAAAAGATACAGTAGATCCCGATTATTACATCAGAATCAGAAAGGCCAAATTTGTACCAAAAAAGAAGATAATTGCCGGGTTCAGTAATATTTACATTGTGGACGTGCCCACCCCTGTGGCTTTGCCCTTTGCCTATTTCCCATTAAGTGTGGGAAGGACTGCGGGCTTAATATTCCCGACTTTCGGTAATGATCCCCAAAGGGGATATTTCCTTCAGAATGGTGGCTATTACCTCCCTATAAGTGAATATGTGGACCTGCAGGTCACGGGAGATTTCTATACCAACGGCAGCTATGGTTTCAAAGCGAATTCAATTTATATGAAGCGATATAAATTTCGGGGCAATGTGAACTTTAGCTATGAAAACCTGATTCGGAGCCAAAAGGGATTCGATGATTTTAGCCGGACCAGTAATTACAACATTCGAATACAGCATACCCAAGACCCCAAGGCAAGTCCCTATTCCAGATTTTCCGCTTCGGTTAACCTTGGTAGTAGCCAGTTCTTTACCAACTCCCTGAATCAGGTAAACCGGTCCAACACCCAGACCAATACCTTTGCCTCATCCATAAGTTATTCCAAGACCTTTCCGGCTTACCCATCGGTGAACACCAGTTTAACCTTGACCCACTCGCAAAACTCGAGAACCCAGGCCATAAACATGTCCTTGCCAACCTTTCAGGCCAGTATGGAGCGAATTTTTCCGTTTGCCAAACGGGATGGTATCAAAAAGGGTATTTTTCAGAACATCAACTTTCAATACGATGTTAACGCCCAAAACAGCATCACCACTACGGAAGAGGACTTTTTTACCAGCAAAATGTTTGAGGATGCCCGGGTGGGAGCCAGACATCGTATTCCTCTAGGCACCAACTTTAAAATTGCCAAATATCTCAGTGTTAGTTTGAACGGAAACTACGAGGATGTATGGACCTTGGAAACCATCAATCGTAGGTTCGATGAAGAAGAGCAGACCGTAGTAACAGATACCATTGCCGGATTCGACCGATTTAATAGGTATAGCATGGGAGCGAGTATCGGGACGGTCATGTACGGAACCTTCAACTTTGGGGAGGATAAAAAAATCCAGGCCATTAGGCATACGATACGCCCCTCCATTAGCTACAACTACGCACCTTCGTTTGAGAAGTTCTATGAGACCTATACGGATGGTGATGACAATGAGGTGCAGTACACCCCATTCGAATCCAGTATTTATGGGCGACCTTCCTTAAGCCGAGGAAATTCCATCGGGTTTTCCTTGCAGAACACCTTGGAAGCCAAGGTACGGGATAAGGATTCAACGGTATTGGAACCCCGGAAAGTACAGATATTGAGCAACCTTACGTTTTCCACCAATTACAACTTTGAGGCAGATTCCCTGAAGTTGAGTCCGGTCAACATCAGTGGGGCCACCCAGATTATTAAAAATGTCCCCATAAATTTCTCGGCCACATTAGATCCGTATGCGATAGACAACAACGGAAGAAGAATAAATACGTTCAACATCAACAATGGGGGAAGTCTTTTTAGGTTGACATCCGCTAGGTTGAACACTGGGTTTAGATTGGACAGCGAAATGTTCAAAAAAGGAGGCAGCAAAACCAAGGAGGACTCAAAATCCCGAGATCCAGATTACAGCTCCAACCTCTTTGAATTAAAAGGTGCCCGGGACGGAAAATCCAATTTTGGCCGGGAAGAGGAAGAGGATCCGGACGATGCGAACAACCCACTTTATGCCAACCAAGTACCTTGGGATATGCGGGTAACCTATGTAGCCACCTATAACAACAGCAACCGGCAAAAGGAGATTACCAACCACTCCATAATGTTCAATGGCAATGTGAAACTAACCCCCAAATGGGAAGTAGGTGTCACTTCGGGCTACGACCTAAAGAACAAGGGATTTGCGGATACTCGATTCGCATTTAAACGCGACTTGAACAGTTTTAGGTTGAGTTTTGACTGGACGCCCTTTGGCCGCTTTGAAAGATGGTACTTTTTTATTGGTATAAAGGCCTCTATTCTTAGCGACCTTAAATGGGAAAACCGAAGTCAACCCTTCAGGAGCGTAAGGTAATTTTGCTATCTTGGCGCCCTAGTCTTTTCAATCCTTTACTTCATGAAAAAAATTATAAATACCCCTAATGCTCCGGCACCAATCGGTCCTTACAACCAGGCTGTTATGATCAAGGACACCCTATACATTTCAGGTCAGATTCCAATAGACCCAAAAACTGGGGATTTGGTGGAAGGGGATATCAAAAAAGAGACCCGGCAGTCCATGGAGAACCTAAAGGCCATTCTGCAAGAGGTGGGAATGACTTTTGAGCAGGTGGTGAAAGCTTCGATTTTCGTCAAGGACATGCACCAATTTGCACAAATCAATGAGGTGTACGGTTCCTATTTTGATACAGATACCGCACCAGCTAGGGAGACTGTGGAGGTTGCCAACCTACCCAAGTTTGTGAATGTGGAAATTTCTATGATCGCGGTTAAATAGTATCGCGGTGGAATTCCATAAGTCCCTCAATGGGTTTTTGACGGATTACGCCCAGGATCAAATCATTGCGCTCGAGTACTGTGGCAAGTTCATCTCGTAAAAAGTGAGCGATGCTCCCCACAAAATTGATGGGCACTTTGGTGGCCAATTCAAATTGCATGATGTAATTGTTGACAAACTGCTGTAGTCCTTTGTCAATTACACCTCGGCAATAGGGATGATCCTTGTTCTCGATTATAAACCGTGCAAATGTGGCCAAATAGGTATTGGGGTTGGGTTGTTTGTACAGATTCTCCTTGATCACGTCTGCCTCCAAATTGTATTCTTTGGCAAACTTAATACCCAAATCCTGTGGCATTTTATGGAAATAATAATCCCTAAGCAGTTTTCTACCGAAGAAGTTACCACTACCATCGTCCATTAAAATATATCCTAAAGAAGTTACTTTTTGGAACAATTGGTGCCCATCGTAATAACTGCAATTGGATCCCGTACCTAGAATACATACGATACCCTGATGCCCAATTTTTGTTGTGGAATAAATAGCAGCAAAGGTGTCTTCCCTTACTTCGGTTTTGGCATTAGGGAAAAAATTCTTGAAAATATCCTTAAGGAAATTCTTCATTCTATCGGTTCCACACCCGGCACCGTAGAAATACAACTGACTAACGACATCCTTGTTTTTGGCAAGCTCAAAGTTATTGGCCAGACGGTCCTCGATAACCTCTCTGGTAAGCACCTCAGGACTAAGACCCAATGTCTGGGTCAAGAACAATTGTTCTCCTTTATCATCCAAGGCAATCCAATCTGCTTTGGTCGCGCCACTGTCAACAATCAATATCATAAGCCGTTATTTAGTTGGATTCGGGAAGAGGGGATTTCTCTTCCCGAATTCTATATTAAAGTAGTAATTTATAGACTAGCTACGTGCTCTGCTAGGTCAACCAATTTATTGGAGTACCCAGTTTCGTTATCGTACCAGGAAACCACTTTGAAAAAGGTGGAGTTTAACTCCATCCCAGCGCCAGCATCAAAAACACTTGTTCTTGCATCGGCCACAAAATCCTGGGATACCACGGCTTCATCAGTGTAACCCAAAATACCGTCCAAATCTCCTTCAGAGGCATCCTTGAACGCTTTTTTGATCTCGTCATAGGAAGTTTCTTTATCCAACTTCACGGTCAAATCAACAACGGAAACATCTGCAGTTGGAACCCTGAACGCCATTCCAGTAAGTTTTCCTTCAAGCTCTGGGATTACCTTGGTTACCGCTTTTGCAGCTCCAGTAGAGGCAGGAATAATGTTCAATAGTGCACTTCTTCCACCTCTGTAATCTTTTCTAGAAGGACCATCAACGGTCATTTGCGTAGCAGTTGTCGCGTGTACCGTGGTCATCAATCCTTCCACAATACCAAACTTGTCGTTCAACACTTTGGCCATCGGCGCCAAGCAGTTGGTGGTACAGGAAGCGTTGGACACGATATTGTCTGAAGCTTTTACATCCTGGTGGTTTACACCCATTACAAACATTGGGGCATCTTTGGAAGGTGCAGAAATAACAACCTTCTTTGCTCCACCATCAATGTGGTATTGAGCGGTTTCCAAAGTTGTGAAAATACCGGTACATTCAGCTACGATATCCGCACCTACTTCGTCCCACTTCAAGTTCTTCGGGTCTCTTTCCGCAGTAATCCTAATGGTTTTTCCATTAACAACCAGGTGACCATCCTTTACCTCTATTGTACCATCGAACTTTCCATGTACAGAGTCATACTCCAACAAATATGCTAGATGCTCCACATCCAACAAATCGTTAATGGCCACAACGTCAACGTTGTCCCTTTCTACGGTTGCCCTAAAGACCAATCTTCCAATTCTCCCGAATCCGTTGATTCCTATTTTCAAATTTGACATTTTTACTTTATTTGGTTTAAATTATGTAGTCATTATATCTGACACACGGATGAGCTCTTCATCTATGTCGGTATGCGCTTTAATAGCTTCACTTATAGGAGTAAGAATCAAGTTGTTGTCTCGAATCCCAACCATATAATTTGATTTTCCTTCCAACAGGCTTTCCACGGCCTTTACTCCCATCCTACTCGCCAAAACTCGGTCAAAGCAAGTTGGGTTTCCTCCACGTTGCATGTGGCCAAGCACGGAAACTCGAACATCATAAATAGGAAGGTGTTCCTCCACATATTCCTTGAGTTCAAAAACGTTCTTTCCAATTCTATCCCCTTCGGCGACAATGACAATACTGGAGGATTTACCAGATTTTTTACTTCGCTTTAGGGATTCGACCAATCGTTCCAGTCCCAAGTTTTGTTCGGGAATCAAAATTTCCTCGGCTCCTGCTCCCACTCCAGCATTAAGGGCAATATGACCTACATCGCGGCCCATCACCTCAACAAAGAATAGTCGATTATGGGAACTTGCCGTATCCCTGATTTTATCTATTGCCTCAACAACGGTATTGATTGCGGTATCGAACCCTATTGTATAGGTAGAGCCTAAAATATCGTTGTCTATGGTTCCTGGGATTCCCATAACCGGGAAGTTGTATTCCTCGTTGAAAATCAAAGCTCCACTGAAACTACCATTACCTCCGATAACTACAAAGGCGTCTATGCCTTCCTTCACCAGTTGATCGTGGGCTTTTTTGCGCCCTTCCTTGGTCCTGAACTCATCACAACGGGCAGATTTAAGAATGGTGCCCCCCTTATTGATAATATTATTGACACTACGGGCGTCCAATGTTTTGAAATCACCTTCAATCATTCCCTGATAACCCCGATAAATGGCCACACACTCAATTTCCAAATATGCGCAAGTACGCACCACTGAGCGAATGGCTGCATTCATTCCCGGAGAATCGCCTCCCGACGTGAACACGCCTATTTTCTTAATTTCTAAAGCCATTAAAAGATTTAAAAAGCCAAAACTAGGAAACTTTATTTAATTTACGAATGACATACCAACTAATTTGATTTCCATAAAATTCTCAAACGTTTTCGTGAAATTTTTATTGAATAATCAAAAAAAATAGGCCTATTTGAATGACTTTTTGGTAACGCTGTTTTTTGGGGTAAACCGAATTAGACTATCCTTCCCCATAATTTCCGTGGATTGTTCTTGTTTTATTTCCTCCTTTGGGGCCTGTCCTTCTTCTTTTTTACTGAAAATCCGTTGCATTAGCTCTTTAAAGCTATTGAAGTCCACTTGGTACGAAAGTCCCACGCCTTGGGTGTATCCCTGCCGTTCCACCAAAAATTGTTGTATTTGATTTTCCCGATTGAAGATTTTGGCACTCAAGGTCCCTTCGTCGTTCAAGATCACCTGGACTTCAACATCGCCTGCCACCACGGATTCCGACAATCCCCCGCCCCCAACAGGAACACCTACCCGTCCATTTACTAGGATGCGGTCGGATATTTGGGTGGAAACGGTCACCCCTATGCGGTCTTCCGTTCGCACAGCCGTTGGGTCCTCGCCACCAAAACCCTGTTCATAGGAAAGTCCTAGATTGAATTTGTCATTTTCACCCGCTAAAATCTGATTGAGCAATCCGGATGCTGTTTGAATAAGGTTCCCCGTAACTGCCTGTTGGCTTATGCCGGTGTTTTCATCCACAAAGGTGCCTTGGGCCAAAAGGAAAAAGGCATTACGTTCCTTAACCGTGGGGTCTTGGAGTCGATATTCGAGCTCTGCTTGGCGCACGGAATTGGTTCCCGGAAAATCGATGTCGAATGAGATATTCGGGCTTTCCAACTCCCCATCCAATCGAACTACCACCTCTGTGGGAATCCTAGATTGGTAAGCTTGATCATCCAACAAGGGTGCGGGATTGGCATTCAAACGATACACGGCTTCCAGGTCAAGCTGCGCTTCCAAGGGGTCTCGCTCCCATAAAATGGTTCCCCCAGGACGCACCTGGAATTTTTTATCTATAACTCCCCCATATTTGAAATTGTATTCCCCGGTCACGGCGACAAATTCACCATACATATTAAATTTTCCATTGGTATTGATCTCGATCAGAAGGATTCCTTCCCCTGTACCCTTCAAGGAGCTTCTCGTATCTTGGTCCACCACAATTTCCACCTCTGCATCTGGTGTTACTACTAGGTCAAACGCCATTTCTAAGCCTTGGTAATCTTCCAGTACCCGTTCTTTCTTGGATGCCTCGGAACTCCCCTTTTCAATAAAGTTGATAAAGGAATAGTCCCCTACGGTGGTAACATCGCTCAAGGGGATTTTTAAGGAAGTCCCTCTAGCTGTTGTGGCATCCACCGCTATGGTCAATGCATCTGTGGGGCCATAAATGCTCCCTGTTCCGTTTATAAATCCGGTTCCATAATACAGGGCTTCCTCCTCAAAGTCCGTGTTCAATATCATGAGGCGGTCATTGTTGGTATCCACATCCAAATCCAAAGACCAATCCCCAAATGCCGTATGGTTTATGGTTCCGTCCAAAGTGGCCCGGGTACCTTCGACCACATCAGAAATCCTGACTTCTTCAAAATAAAAGGTCTGATCAAATAGGCGAACCCTGGAATAGGGAGCAAAGTCATAATCCACGTTTAAGTAGGGTATGCCCAACCCGGCATCATTAAGACTGAGGATTCCATTAATAGAGGGGTTGTCCAGGTTTCCGACAATACGTGTATTGCCATTGACCTTGCCCCGGATATTGGAAATGACCCCATCGCCCAAGGGACTAAAGGGTTCCAGTTCAAAATCGGTAAAATTGGCAAAGAGATTGAGTTCTTGCTGCTTGTTCCTGTTGAACACCTTTCCGTTGACACTCATGATTTCGCGGCCATCGTTTATCAACCATGAACTGACTCCAAATTGGGTAAGGTCGTTGTTCCCAAAAATTCCAATTTCCAAATCCCCCATCCGGTTTTTGTTGATGCTAAAATCACGGACGTTTAGGCTTGAAGTCGGTAAATAGTTACCATCTTTTTGAAGGATGTTGAGGAATCCATCGACCGACCCATCCAGTCGCAAACTGTCTATGTGAGGGGTAATCTTATTCAGGGAAACAATTTTAAATTGCAGATCCAAGTCCTTATAGGTAGAATCGGCCAATTCGCCCCGGAGCCGAATCTGTTCTCTATTGTTATTGTCCATTACAACATCCTCGATACGGATACTGTCCAAGGTTTTGTTCAGGATTACCTTGTTCTTGCTATCCCCGTCTTTATTCAATACCCAAGTATTTCCTTTAAAGTTGATATCCGAAGTCTTCAACCCGATCACCGACTTGTTCTCATTGTTGAAGGTATGGTAAAAATTGAGGTTATAGCTATCGTCGTATCCCCTACCGCCCTTAAATTCCGTTCTAAAGAAAAGGGTGTCTTTCAGGGTGGTATTGATCATATTAAAATCCTTGACATCGTAATATATGGTGGACATATCGGCCACCGAAAGGAAGGTATTGAACAAGGGGTTCTTGTTATCGATTTTCAATTCGATATCATCCATGTGGTTTCCGTAGGCATGGATGCTTGGGGACTTGAAGGTAAGTTTAAAATCCCCTTCGTCCGACACAATATCGCCCCGGATAAAGGTGTTGGGGTCAAAGGCAACCTCGGGGAAAAAGACATCCACAATTTTATTGTAGATCTTAAAATTAAAACTGAGTTCCTGCCCCTCGGAAATTTCGAAGGGTTTATAATTGGTATAGATGCTTCCGATGGAATTCTGCACCAACCTGCCCAACTCGTTCACCTTAAATTTCCCACTTACATAGCCCGTTATGATATCCGGAGAATTTATTTCCACAGTACGTACCGTATCCTGGTCGAAAGAGGAAGTGATGGCAAAGTCGTCGAAGTAATAGGTTTCGTTCTTATTCTGATATATGGTATTGGAAAAGCGTACTTGCCCCACAATGTTATCCAAGGTGCTTCCCTCCACATTCATATTAAGGTCTCCTTTAAAAATGGAAACGCTGTCCTTGATGAAGTTCATTTTTTTAAGGTCCATATGATCTACGGAAGCAATAAAATTGAACTTGTTCTCGTCATCCGCAAAATCGGCCAATCCTTTAAAACTGAATTTCACATTTTGATCGTTGCTCACCAGAGAGCCATCAAAAAGCTGTTCCTTCAGTATTCCCGAAACCCTGAGGTTGGTATACATATAATCGTTGTACTCTAACTTGTACACCTGTCCAATAACCTCGGTATTGAGGTACTCGGAATTGAACCCTTTCCCCTCAACGTTCACATCCAAGGAAGTCAAGCCCAATTGCTCTTCCTCCGTAAAATTGCCCAAGTCAAAATCAATCAAGGAAATAAAACCAATATAGGATGCATTTTCATTGGTCTGGATGTTGGTCATCTGAAGATCGGCATAACTGCTTCCTATAGCTGTATTTAGGTTCACCTGTACGTCCAGGGAGGTTTCGGTGACCTCTGCATCTCCCCGAATGGTAAACTGACCCAATTTTTGAAGGGGCGGTGGTATGGTCTTCCCCAAAATATTGGGCAAAATGGCTCTCAATTGATAGTAACTCGAGGTCAAATTTTTCATCTCCGCTTGCATCACAAAGGGAGCATCCTTGCTGAACATATTGTTGAATTGGAAATCGCCCCGGATTCCCGTCCGATCGGATTCCAGAAAGAGATTGTTCACTTCCAAGGCATTCAATACACCACCAAAGTCGCCAGAAAATGTAACAGACCTATCCTTTCCAAATTCGTTATAAAAGCTATTGACATCATTCAGCGATACAGTGGACTCGGTAAACTGCGCTTTTATGTTGACTTTGTCCAAGAATTCCTTAAAGTCCTCACGGTCATATTCAAAAACCAATTGCCCCTGCAATTCAGATTCGTTGGTGCGGATATTCAAATCTTCAAACCGCATATACTCCTTGGTGTAGGTGAACTCGGTGGATAAATTTTCAAGTCTTACTCCCTTTTTACTGAGCAACGACAGCTGTTCTATATCCAAGGTGACATCAGGGCCAAGAATCTGAAAATCCTTTGCCACAACAGCTAAGTCGGCAAAATCCAAAACTTCCTGTTTTTCGGCATTCTCATCCGTAAGCTTGAATTTTCCGTCGGCAATCTCGATTTCATCCGAAGCCATAAAAAATGGCGGCGTCCCTGGAGCACGGGGCTTTCCATCGTCCAATTTTTCCACAAAAACATCAAGATTGGTATCCCGTTCCCCCTCATAGGTCTTCAGGTTAAAGAAAAGTCCGTCTATTGCTATATCCCCAAACTCCAATCTTCCATCTGTCATGTTTTTCAGGTTCAGGATGGAGGTGGTGAGCTTTTCGATGTAGACGAGTGTATCCTTTTTATAGTCCTCCACATAAATTCCCTTGATACCCGTGTTCAAGCTAAAGAGGGATAGGCTTACGCGATCAATATTGATATTGGTTCCAAACTCCGTGTTGAGGGTTTCAGTGGCATATCGGGCCATTCGGGTCTGAACAGCTGGAATGGATAAAATTAAGGACCCCAAGACCATGATCAGCAGAATTGCCAATACCAAGCGCAACAGTATTTTCCTTAATTTTTTGATAGGGCTTTATGTTTTACCTTTGCTCGACCAATTTTTGTTCCAAAACCCGTGGCTACAGAAAAAAAATACATCCTTGCCATAGAATCTTCATGTGATGACACTTCGGCGGCCGTACTTTGCAACACCGAAGTGCTTAGCAATGTGGTAGCAACTCAGGAAATCCACAAGCAATATGGAGGTGTTGTCCCAGAATTGGCATCAAGGGCGCATCAGCAAAATATTGTTCCGGTGGTTCACCAGGCCTTAGCCAAAGCAAATATCGATAAAAATCAACTATCGGCCATAGCTTTTACACGCGGCCCAGGACTTATGGGTTCATTGTTGGTGGGGACTTCTTTTGCCAAGTCCCTGGCGTTGGGGCTAAACATTCCCCTGATAGAAGTAAATCACATGGAAGCCCATATTTTGGCCCATTTTATTGCCGACGAGGATACCCGAAGACCAGAATTTCCCTTTTTGGCCATGACCATTAGTGGTGGGCATACGCAAATTGTACAGGTAAACCATTATTTTGATATGAAGGTTCTCGGGGAAACCCTGGATGATGCTGTTGGGGAAGCCTTCGATAAAAGTGCCAAACTTATGGGATTGCCCTACCCGGGCGGACCTTTGGTGGATAAATACGCAAAAGAAGGAAATCCCAAAGCCTTTCCCTTTCCCAAACCAAAGGTGGATGGACTCAACTTCAGCTTTAGCGGATTAAAAACGAGCATTCTCTACTTTTTACAACGGGAGACCCAAAAAAATCCTGAGTTCGTGCAGGAAAACATCAAGGATATTTGCGCTTCGGTACAGCACACCATCTTGGAAATATTGATGGGCAAGTTAAAGTTGGCTGTAAAACAAACCGGGATAAAGCAAGTTGCCATTGGGGGTGGTGTAGCAGCCAATTCCGGTATTAGGGCTAGGCTTAAAGGGGCCGAGGAAACCCTGGGATGGAAAACCTATATTCCAAAATTTGCTTACTGTACCGACAATGCCGCCATGATAGGAATTGTAGGTTACTTAAAATTTCTGGAGGGCAGGTTTACGGACCAAAGTGTAGCGGCCAAAGCGAGATACGCAATCGGTAGTTGATTTTCAATTAGTCATTAGCAATGTTTAATGTTCAATTTTGAATGTTGGGTGTTGGATGCCAGATGTTCCGGGATGGATTTCAGAAGTCAGTAGACAGAATTTTTGTGTTTGAGCTTGAGATTGAACTTATCTGAGTTAATCTATAGTCTTTAGGAAAATAGTCATTGATTACTGATAATTGTTCATTGTTTATTGGCAAAAAGAAAAGCCCCAGAAACAAAATTCCAGGGCCATTTTGGTAGGTTTGAAAAACTAGTTGTTATTGTTAGGTGTGGAGCGGGTATAGGAGAATGCTCCACCCGGCATTTCAAATCCTGTATCCCACGAGTTAAATGTTAGAATAAGATAAATATTATCTTTAACAAGCCATAAGGCTAATTTTTTTCCTTCTAATCTGTTGAAGCTCTTAGCTACTGCTATGTTTAGGCTTTTTTCCAATGTAAAATCATCAATAACCCCAGTAATTATGTCTTTGTCATACTCTAGCAAATTAATCATACTAAATATGTTATTAAAACTATAAAAATTGGATTTGATACCAGGAATTCCATAAAATTTAAAATTTTCCCAAGCGGTATTGTCATAATTTCCTTCTCCAGGGTCTAATATTGCCCACCTAACTCTTTGTGTCCCTCCTTGTAGATGACCTTCTGTTAAATCTTGATTAATCGCATAATCCAAATCTCCCCAGAATATGGCATCGATGTCTGATGATTCCAAAGATTCGACATGTACTGCATCCTCTCCAAAAGTTTCCTGCCACCATTGGTAATTGTAAATAGGCCCATCATTTTGGCGCGTAATTGCAACATTTTCTGTTAGTATGTCTTGATTATCAGGATCAGTCCAATCTGCATTGGCCTCCTTTTCGAAATCAAAATCAGGGCCATCCCAAATGGTAGGAGGTGTTTCCTCCGTTCCATCACAGTCAGAGTCTATCCCATCATAGGGGTCTTCATCTGCTCCAGGATGGATGTTATTGTCCGAATCATTGCAATCACCACTAATCAACACATAGTCCTTGGGGATATCACAAGAAGTGGCATCCGTGGAGACCTCCAGGCTGCCGTAACCATCTCCATCAAGGTCTTGGTATGCTGTGGTTTCATCTTGGTTTTTGTTGGCATCGGAATCATCGCAATCTGTATTGTCCGCTACATAACCATCTGGAATTGCAACATTAGGGCATTGTTTAATAGTGTTGTTTGGATCACCATAGTCATCCCCATCCTCATCAGCATAGTATGTTATTTTATCGGCTTCGGTACATTGTTCTGTGGGTTCATCATCGACTTTGTCATCATCTTTCCCACAGGAGCTATATGTAAATAGCAACAGGGTAAGGATAGCAAGAGCCAAAAATGAAGAAATCTGTTTTATTTTTTTCGATTTTCTCATAACACATAGAATTTAAATTGGAACATGAATATTTTATTTTCAAACAAAGTATTGCTGTTCCCATATTTAATTAGTTCCAAATTGACGAATGCCCATTTTGAATTGACGGATATGGGATTAGATTTGAGATTTGAGATGCTAGACATAAGATTTTCAAAACTGGATATCAGAGGTCTGAAGTCTGAACTATTGTGTTTGAACTTGAACTTGAGCTTGAGCTTGAGCTTGAACCTGGCAATTTTTAATTCTCAATTTTTAAATGTTGAATGGGAAATGAATTGAACATTTAAAATTTAAAACTCAAAATCAAACCTTCGACTTTAGGCTTTGGACTTTCAACTTCCAACCTTTAACTTTACTCCATGGCTTATAACGAAGCACTGGCAGAGCGAATTCGAGCGGCAATAAAACTTTTCCCAGAAACTTTTACCGAAAAGAAGATGTTTGGGGGCATTGCTTTTTTACATGGCGGAAAAATGACCGTGGGACCGGTTAAGGACGATTTGATGGTACGGGTAATCTCCCCAAAAATGGAAGCTACATTGCAGCAGGATTTTGTAAGGCCAATGGATTTTACAGGCAAACCCATGAAGGAATTCATCTTTGTGTCCCCAGAGGGTTTTAAAACTGAAGAGCAACTACAAGGCTGGATTGAATTGGGATTGGAACACGCCAAAAGTAAATTGTAATCCATGCAGCTATTCTACAACCCCTCTTTGGACAACAGTTTTAAACAGTTCTTTTTTAGCCCAGAAGAAAGCAAGCACATTGCCAAAGTACTTCGTAAGAAAGAAGGCGACATTCTTCAGATCACCAATGGGAATGGGTATTTGTACGAGGCCGAAATCCTGATTGCGGACCCCCGTAAATGCAAAGCACAGATTGTTTCGGAAAAGAAAAGTGTGCCCAAACGCTATAGACTACATTTGGCCGTTGCACCAACCAAAATGAACGACCGCTACGAATGGTTTTTGGAAAAGGCTGCAGAAATCGGAGTGGACGAGATCACCCCCATTATTTGCGATCGGTCCGAACGCAAGGTAATCAAACAGGATCGGATGGAGCGAGTGCTCCAATCGGCCATGAAACAATCCCTTCAGACATTTCTACCCAAATTAAATCCGGCCATTTCATATAAAAAGTACATGGAGCAGCAGTTTGGGGGCCTCACCTTTATTGCCCATTGTGACGAGGGTGAAAAAATGGAATTAAAACGAAGAGTGGCCGCAGATAAGGATGTCACTATTCTAATTGGTCCGGAAGGGGATTTTACCCAGAATGAAATCCTTCTGGCCCGTGATAAAGGGTTCGTTCCTGTTTCCCTTGGCAATAATCGGCTACGTACCGAAACGGCCGCTATTGTGGCTTGCACCACAGTGGCCATTATCAATAATTAGTACAAAGGTTCTTTGTCTGCGGCGGTAATGTCCATATTATCAGCTTCCACTATGGCCATTACGCTCATTTTATCCGAAGACACAACCACGGGCGGTTTGGGAAGGGTGGCCCTTCCGTTTTTTACTTCCAACGGAATGTACTTTTCGGAAATTACAATATTGCTATTCTTGAGCGCCCTATTTCTGTTTTCTCCTCTTTTGACTTGGGTTGTACGTTCTTCCAACACCAGCACAACCCGAAGCTTTTTATCCTCAATCTGTCCAGAAACGGCATAATCAAATTTTACTTCGGACGTAGTGGATTGCACATTCTTGAGCCTAACTTTATTGGAAGGATTTTCTGCTGCATATTTATTGATACTGGCATATAGTTTAAGGGCATCGGAACCAACAAAATGTTCCCTTCCATTCACCACCAACTGGGGTGTATAATCCGTGTAGTGGTTAAACTTCTTGGTATAACTGCTCTGCTTATCTGTATACTCCGCTTTGCTAAATGGGTCTTCCCATCCTATATAATTCCAATAATCCACATGGTAGGAAAGTGCAAAAACCTCATCGGGGAACTGGGTCTTGACCTTGTCCAAAAGCCAATCCGCGGGGGGACAACTCGAACATCCTTGGGAAGTGAAAAGTTCCAAAACCACTATGGGCTCATAGACCATGCTATCCACCCTATCCTCCACCACGGGAACGATTTCCATGCTGTCTGCTTGGTACAAAGTCGCCAAAGACATGCCCAAAAAGGCCATGGAAGAAATTATGATTTTTTTAATCATGAATACTGTACATTTGGTCCATAGGTTAATCGGAGGATTATGAAACTACTTACGGCCCGCTTGCTCTTTTTAACTTTTTTTATGACGGCCATGTGCTATGCCCAGGACATTGCCGTACTAAAATATGGAGGGGGTGGCGATTGGTATTCCAACCCTACTGCCCTACCCAATTTAATTGCTTTTTGCAATTCGAACATTGGGACCAAGATGGGTTCCGAACCCCAAACGGTTGAGGCAGGTAGTATATCCATTTTCCAATATCCCTATATTCATATGACGGGGCACGGCAATGTATTCTTCACACAGGAGGAAGCAGAGAACTTGCGGACTTATTTACTGGCAGGTGGTTTTTTGCATGTGGATGATAACTATGGCATGGAGCCATATTTGGTACGGGAATTAAAAAAGGTGTTTCCAGAAAAACAATTGCAAGAGCTCGGGGCGGACCATCCTTTGTTTGATCAAAAGTTTAAGTTTCCGGAAGGATTGCCAAAGGTACATGAGCACGACGGAAAAAGGCCGCAGGCCCTGGGCATCTTTGATCAAGGTAGATTACTGCTGTTGTTTACCTTTGAAAGCGACCTCGGGGATGGCTGGGAGGATCCATCCGTACATAACGACCCGGAAGATGTTAGGTTAAAAGCCCTGCAAATGGGATCCAACATCATAGAATACGTATTTAAAAGCTAAGCGAATGACTTCGAAAACCATTGCAAACGGAATTTTAAGGGCAGTTGCCATAATCGTAGGTGTAGTATTGATTGCCTATCTGTTATTGAAAATACAATCGGTTCTGGCCTATTTGGCCATTGCAGCGGTAATCGCATTATTAGGGAGGCCCGTTGTCCTGTTCCTCAGAAGAAAACTCAAGTTCCCCAATACCCTGGCGGTAATTGCAACCATGGTTTTTATGTTGGCGATATTTCTAGGGATCTTGGCCTTGTTCATCCCTTTGATCAACGAGCAAAGTAAAAACCTCTCCTTGTTGGATATTGATTCTTTAAAAGCGGATGTTAACACTTTATACCTCCAAATTTTGGAATACTTCGGTGCCACTACGGATAGTGTTAGCCATTTGATAGAAGATTCAGATTTGGAGAAAAATGTGCTCGAAGGTTTGGATCTTGGGTTTATTCCAAACGTACTCAATTCTTTTATGAATGCTTTGAGCAGTTTTAGCATTGGACTTTTCTCGGTACTCTTTATCTCATTCTTCTTTTTAAAGGATAGCAAACTTTTTCAGAATGGGATGTTGACCTTTGTTCCGGATGATAAGGAAAGTAACTTGGTAAAATCCGTTGACAAAATCAACAATTTATTGTCCAGATACTTCGCAGGTATCCTTTTACAATTGTTCATCCTTTTTGTGATTTACACCGTCGCCTTATTAATTGTCGGCGTGGAAAATGCCATAGTAATCGCTTTCCTTTGTGCGCTGTTCAACATCATTCCATACATAGGTCCGATCATCGGAGGAGCCATTATGCTAACGCTTACAATGACCAGTTTTTTAGGAGCAGATTTCAGTACCGTTATTCTACCCAAAGCACTCTATGTTTTAATCGGTTTGGTGATTGGCCAATTGATAGATAATTTCTTTTCCCAACCCTTTATTTTTTCCACAAGCGTGAAATCCCATCCCTTGGAAATCTTCTTGGTCATCATTATTGCCGGACTACTTTTTGGGGTCGTTGGGATGGTGGTCGCGGTGCCGGGATATACCGCAATCAAGGTTATTTTAAAGGAGTTTTTGGCTGAAAACGATGTGGTGAAAAAGCTTACAAAAAACTTATAGTATCAGTTTGAATAAATTGATATTAAATACTGGTGTTCAAGGATTTATAGAAAAAAATTGGAATACTGACATCGTGTCAGTTTTGCTTAAGAAACCTCTTTTTGAGGGCATTTCGCAAAAAGAGCTGGTTGCTCAGCTTGAGACCAAAAAGAAATGCCATAAAAAACTACCTTCCTGGTTTAACACTCCCAACATTTACTACCCCAACAAACTGAATATAGAACAGACCAGTTCGGAACGGACCGCTGCCTACAAAGCGGGTCTTATGCATGGAAAAAGGTTGTTGGACCTAACAGGTGGATTGGGAGTGGACTGCTATTATTTTGCGAAAAAAATGGAGACTGTTTTCCATTGCGAAATGGACTCAAATCTGAGCGAAATTGCCAACCATAATTTTCAGGTTTTGGGGCAAAACAATATTCACTGTATTGCTGGAAATGGGTTGGAGATTTTGGTAAGTATCCACGAAAAGTTCGATTGGGTTTTTGTCGACCCATCCCGAAGGGATGATGTAAAAGGAAGAGTCTTTTTACTGAAGGATTGTTTGCCGAATATTCCCGAGGCGCTTTCCATGATTTTTCAGAAAACTTCCAAAGTCTTAATCAAAACTTCTCCCCTACTTGATATCACCCAGGGGATAGCAGAACTAAAATTCGTAAAAGAAATTCATGTGGTCGCTGTTCAAAACGAAGTAAAGGAACTCCTGTATTTTTTGGAACATGGGTATTCGGGAGAGGTACAAATAAAAACCGTAAACCTACTTCAAGATCGGGAAGTTGCTTTCAATTTCACCTTTTCGGATGAACAACAAACCGCAGTTCAGTTTGGCAAACCTGAAGCATATTTATACGAACCCAATGCGGCGGTTTTAAAATCGGGTGGCTTCAAATCTGTAGCAGCTTCTTTTGGGCTTAAAAAATTGCACCAACATTCTCATCTTTACACCACTGATAAACAAATAGATTTTCCGGGCAGGGCTTTTAAAATTGAGCGGGTTTTGCCCTATTCCAAAAAGGAATTAAAATCCTTATCCCTAAAAAAAGCCAATATAACCACGCGGAACTTTCCGCTAACGGTTGCAGCCTTGCGTAAAACGCATAAAATCAAGGATGGCGGAGATTCCTATCTTTTCTTTACAAGAACGGAAAATGATCAATTGATAGTTTTGGATTGCACCAAGCTTTCTTAAACCCTATTGGGAATCCATCCAAGTGAGAAAGAGCTCCAACCAATTATGGAGAAGTGGATGTTCCAATCCTAAGGCAAACCCATGACCTCCGCTGGGAAAAATGTGCATGGTTGCCGGAACCTTGTGGTTCCTGAGGGCTCTGTAAAAATCCAAACTGTTTTCCACTACAACAGCTTCATCGTCCGTAGCGTGAAGCAAAAAGGTGGGTGGGGTATTTTCATCCACTTGCTTTTCATTTGAAAATCGCTCCAAAAGGTCAGTTGAAGGTTCCTCCCCCAACAATGCACTTTTGGAACCTTGATGCGTGGCAATGCTGTCCATGGAAATTACCGGATAGATCAAGGCCATAAAATCGGGCCGTGCACCAAGGTCATCAGCCTCATCTTGTCGTTCGTACGTTGTTTCATCAAAATGGGTCCCTAAGGTAGAGGCAAAATGGCCACCAGCGGAAAATCCCATAATTCCGATTTTATTCGGGTTAATTTTCCATTTGGGTGCCATCTTTCTTACCAAACGAATAGCCCGTTGGGCATCTTGCAAGGGAACCTCGTGCCTGTTTTTTACGATTGACTTGGAATTGGGGAGGCGGTAACGTACAACTATTCCCACAATTCCCTTGGCATTAAAAGCCTTGGCAAAATCCACTCCTTCCCAATTATAGGCCAAACCTTGATACCCGCCACCAGGAAATAGCAGAACCGCCCTGCCAGAATTGTTACGAGCCGCAGGAAGATAGACCTCAATGGAAGGGTTCTGTACATTTCGTACCCAGCGAATGTCCTCCATTCTATCGGATTCTTTCTCGCCTATATCCACTTGATTTGGTACTTTATTGGGCCATAGCGGGATAATGGTGTCCTGTGCGGTCATTGGGTTGAGGGTTATAAAACAAATTAGTAAAACGAAAGGGATTTTAGCCATACCAAGAATTCTTATGATTTGTCACATTTCCATTTAAAATTGGCCACCTTGTCATTGGACCCGGCCGATAGGTTGTAGTGCCACCATTCCGTTCGGATGGACCAAAACCCATGGGCTTCCATGGTCTCCTTCAGCAGTTTCCTGTTATCCAAGATGTGTTGGGGCAATTCAGTATTATCGTGATAGGCCCTTTTTCCAAAGAAATCGAAATCGGTGCCCATATCCAATTCCTTGCCATCCATATCTACCAAAGTTATGTCCACCGCACCTCCTTTATTATGAATTGATCCCTTAACAGGGTCTGCCACATACTGTGGATTGGGAACAATTTTCCACATTTTGTATTGGACACTATTGGGTCTATAACAGTCAAAAAACTTGATTTTCACACCCTGTTTCATAAAATCCTGGTTTGCCTTTATAATAGCCTTGGCAGTCTTTACCCGGGTATAGCATTCTGCACAATCGTATACCTTCGCCTTTAAGAAATTGTTCTCGGTTGCATAGCGCATATCATAGACAAAATCGGAACTAAAATCCGCGAGACGGACAAAGGTGGTATCTGCCAAACCTTCAAAGGACTTTAATTGGACTTCGGGAGGTTCCGCCACGACGGAATCAATAACCTTCTCCACAAGCGCCTCGGTTTCCCCCAGGGTTTGGACAGGCGTTTCTTTGTTGTTTTTGCAGGCAATCGCACACAGCACTAACACTACAAGTTTTTTCATTTTTTGCGTTTTTGGTTGGCGAACCAAGTATATAAGGAGTCCGTGGTATACGCCCGCTCCCAGGAATTGTGTCCAACATTCGGATATCGGGTATACCGCACTTGATAGTTCATTTTTTTAAGTTTTTCAACCATTTTATCCGACTCATCTACCGAAACCACTTCATCCTCTTCCCCGTGAAACACCCAAATAGGCATTTTTTTATCTATCCAGTGTGCATAAGGCAAAGGTGTCATTCCGCAGACCACGGCCAAGGCAGCAAACTTATCAGGATACTGGGTGGCCAGCTCCCAAGCAGCACTTCCCCCACGGCTCAACCCCGTTAAATAGATTCTGTTCGGGTCAACCCTATTTGTTGCCGTCACGGAATCCAACAATTGCATAATGGCCTGGGTATTCCACCATTTTTTCTTGTGCGGATTTTGTGGGGCCAGGACCAAAAAAGGAAATTGTTTTCCTTCCACCAGAAGTTTGGGAGGGCCATTTTGTTTGATTTCATCCAAATTTCCTCCTGATTCCCCACCCCCGTGCAAAAAAAGCAAGAGCCCAAAATCTTCCTCTTCCATTACTTCGTAATTTTCCGGATAGTACAGATAAAATCTCAGGTTTTCACGGGTGACGGTGTTCACACTGTCCTCTACAATCTGGGTTTGCGCAGCACAATTTTGCAGGAGAAGCAAGCTGCCCAACAGGATACAATAGCGCCAAGTTCTTGGGATTTGCATACCCCACAAGTTACAAAAGTTTATTTGCGATTTCCTCCCAATTATTTACCCGTTCAAACCCATTGGTGTTTACATTGTGTGGAGAAGTGTACATAAGGGAACGACCGTCGAAATTTTCAAGGTTATACGCCCTATCGTCGATAAGGATATCTCCCTTTAAAATATACTTATGTCCACATAAAATTCGCCGTTGCCAAGGAATAAATGGGAAGTATTGATCCAACCAATCGGACTTTTCCTTTAAAGAATTCGGAAACTGCATGGCTGCCGAAGCGATATACAGCTCGTATTTTTTATCCAATTCTGACATTACCTCCCGACTCCCTTCTATGACTTTTAAATCCCGAAAGAAACCCACCTGCCAAGCATGTTGTTTCATGGAAGCAGCGTGTTCTTCTGGTACACAATCCCATGCCTCCTTGCCTTGGCATTGCGCAAGGTCAAGTGCTATTCCAAACTCTTCTTCATACAATTCCAAATGGGCCAAATAGGTGTCGGCCAACACCTCATCCATATCAACAAAAATCGTCATCACGAAAAAATTAGTCTCGAAGGAAATAAAAAATGGGCAGTCGACAAATAGTTTTGAACATTATGATGATAAATTAACCCTAGCTGAAATCCTGCTCAGCTCGTCAAACCCTTTCATTGGATCAATTTGATGCTATGCTGTTGGAGCATCATAGCCAGTCTTCAGTTTCTTGGTCGATTCCCGTTCAATAAGCGTTGTTTTCACCAGTTTGGTGGTAAAGGGCATCCGGCCTTCGTATTCAATACGGTCAATTAGAATGTTTGCGGCCAATTCGCCAATATATTGGCCATGTTGACTGACCATGGTTAGCGCTGGGGTTACGTATTTGGACAGTCTTCCATTGGTGAACCCGACTATGGATATTTGATTTGGGACCTCCACCCCCTTCATTTTAAGAATATTTAGGGTGTCTACGGCGGTCATTTCATCCAAAGCAATAATGCCATCTATTTCTTTATCCGCAATTAGTAGGGAAATCAATACTTCCAGGTCGTCCTGCTTGCCCACCTTCACAATACATTGGTCATTAAATTCTTGTGCTGCTTCCTCCAGGGCCTTTTTATAGCCCTTCACCCTGAGCTTTCCCACACTTGAATTAAAAATTGCAGAGACAATGGCTATTTTCTTGCATCCTGTGCCCAGCAAATATTTGGTGGTTTTATAGCCGGCTTCAAAATCATCCACAACTACCTTGTCACAATCAATTTTGTTGGTCACCCTATCGAAGAGCACCATCGGGATTCGGTTTTTGATAAGATTTTTTAGATGCCCCATACTGTCCTTGGCCTGTGTTTCTTCAGAAAGGGACAAAATAAGCCCATCCACAATGCCCGACCCCAACAATTCCACCGTTTGAATTTCTTTTTTATAGGATTCATCCGAAATACAACTTATTATGGAATACCCTCTGGAATTTGCAGTTTTTTCTATGCCATAAAATACTTGGGTAAAGAAGTAATTCAGGATGTTGGGTACGATGACCCCTATAGCCTTGGTTCTTTTATTAAGCAGGTTTAGGGCAATCCGGTTGGGTCTGTAATTTCGTTCTTCTGCAAAGGCCTGTACTTTTAATTTTAAAGCCTCACTGATCTCTGGGCTATCCTTCAAGGCTTTGGAAACCGTGGATATTGAAACCCCAAAATGGGAAGCAATATCTTTTAAGGTCAATTTTTTCATCTTGAAGGTTTTCTGTTTCACTCGGTTCTATCCTGTAAAATACGACAGCACAAATACAACAACCGCAACCAAAACTAGAGAAAGCACTATGTCCACTGCAGATATACTATCCCTATTCTGTTGCCTGTCCTCATCTGTCAACGTACCAAGTGTGAGTCCCTTGATCAGGGTATAGTCCGGTGGATTTGTCGCCAAACTGACCCCAATACAGATAAACATCGAAAAAACAAACATAAAAATGGCCATATGGGCAAAATTTATGGTTGCGAACGACAGCAATGCGCCCGATAAATCGGCTTGATAGATTTCTGCGAGGATGCGCAGCGCAGCTACGACCAATCCACTGAAAAGGGTAACAATGGCCGCTTTGGAGTTCACTCTCTTCCAGATAATTCCCAAAAGGAAAACCGCAGTTATGGGCGGGGCAATATATGATTGTACGCTCTGCAAGTATTGATATAAAACCCCACCTCCGATTTTATTCATAATGGGAATCCAGATAATCCCTAACAACACCACTATGGAGGTTGCTATTTTTCCGATACGAAGCAGTTTCTTCTCTTCGGTAAGCGGTTTCAATTTTTTGTAGATATCGATTGTAAAGATGGTGGAGCATGAATTAAATACAGATGCCAACGAACTCATCAGGGCAGCCATTAAACCTCCTGCCACCAGGCCTTTCAGTCCTACGGGCAATAAGGTCTTGACCAAAACAGGGAATACCTCATCGCTTTTTTCATAGGTAATCACTCCTTGCTGTGCTAATGCGAATGCAATAATACCGGGAATCAAGAAAATGAAAATGGGCAGTAGTTTTAAATAGGCCCCAAATATGGCCCCGCGCCGACCTATTTTAATATTATTCGCAGCCAGTGTCCGCTGTACAATATATTGGTCCGTACACCAATACCAAATTCCTACTATGGTCCCACCAATCAGCATTCCGGTCCATGGGAAATCTGGATCTGAGATGGGGCGCCACATATTAAAATGTTGACTTCCAGCTACCTCTCGTAGCTGCTCCCATCCCCCCACTTGCTGAAGGCCCAAATAGGTAATGATCACTGAGCCGGCAATCAGGATAACGGTTTGCAGGGTTTCGGTGTAAATAACGGCTTTCATTCCGCCTATTATGGTATAGGCTCCTGTAAATACAACAATGCCAATAGCTCCATACCAAAATGGGATGCCCAAGAGTTCGGAAACCACAATGCCCCCAGCATAAATCGTTACGGAAACCTTGGTAATTACATATCCAACCAAGGAGAACACGGACAGGAACCACCGGGAACGGCTATCGAACCGTTTCTCAAGAAATTCCGGCATGGTAAAGGCCCTACTTCTAAAATAAAAAGGTAAAAACAGCCATCCCAAGAGAAGTACAATCCAAGCATGGAGCTCGTAATGCGCCATGGGCATTCCGGACTCAGCTCCTGTTCCGGCCAGACCCACTACATGTTCTGAACCAATATTGGAGGCAAAAATAGAGGCACCGATCACGAACCAACCCACATTTCTTCCAGCAAGAAAATAATCTTCCGTGTTCTTATTCTTTTGCAGCACCACCCAAACGGCCACGGCAATTAAAGCTGCCAAATAGCCTCCCAGTACCCACCAGTCGGCGGTTTCCAATATTGATTCCATTTATTCCTTAGCTGTATTGGTTTATAATGTTTTCGTAGAGCTCTTGCTTACCGCTTATTTGTTCCGGTTCGCCATGGGTATTGGCATGCTCATATAAATCATTCAAAGAAAGTTTACCTGCCACAAATTCGGCTCCTTTTCCTGATTTAAAGGAACCATATCTCTTGTCCAATAACGATTCGTAAGACGATTTTTGAAGCACCTCATCGGCCAGCAACAGGGCTCGCGCAAAAGTGTCCGCACCACCGATATGAGCCAAGAAAATATCTTCCAAATCCGTGGAGTTCCTACGGGTTTTGGCATCAAAATTCACACCTCCTCCTTGCAAACCGCCAGCTTTTAAGAAGACCAACATGGCCTCAGCAGTTTCCAATACGTTGTTCGGGAATTGGTCAGTATCCCACCCGTTTTGATAATCGCCACGATTTGCATCAATGCTTCCCAACATTCCTGCATTAGCGGCAACCTGTAGCTCATGTTGGAAGGTATGCTGCGCCAAGGTGGCATGGTTCACCTCGATATTCAATTTAAAATCGTTTTCCAAGCCATATTCCCGAATGGTGTTGATGGACGTTGCGCAGTCAAAGTCATACTGATGCTTGGTAGGTTCCATGGGCTTCGGCTCTATGAAAAACGTGCCCTTAAACCCTTGGCTCCTTGCATAATCCTTGGCCATGTTCAGGAACCTTCCAATATTATCCTGCTCCAGTTTCATATTGGTATTCAGTAGGGACATATAGCCTTCCCTTCCTCCCCAGAACACATAATTTTCCCCATTGAGGGCGATTGTAGCATCCAAGGCAATCTTAACCTGGGCACCTGCTCGTGCCACTACGTCAAAATTAGGGTTGGAGGCCGCACCGTTCATATATCTCGGGTTGGAGAAACAATTGGAGGTGCCCCAAAGCAACTTAACCCCGGAAGCCTCTTGCTTTTGTTTTAAGTACTCCACTATTTCGTGGATTCTTTTCTCGGATTCGGCCAATGAATCTGCCTCGTCGACCAAATCAAAATCGTGAAAACAGTAGTAATCAAATCCCATTTTGGTGACGAATTCGAAAGCCGCATCGGCTTTATCCTTCGCTGCCTGTATGGCATCAGAACTCACCGCCCAAGGAAAATTTTTTGTGCCTGGGCCAAAGGGATCCCCGCCGGTTCCGCAGAGGGTATGCCAATAGGCCATAGCAAACTTAAAATGTTCCCGCATGGTCTTTCCGGCCACTTTTTGTTCCGGGTTATAGAATTTGTAAGCCAAGGGATTGTCCGATTCCCTTCCTTCGTATTTGATTTCGCCAATTCCTTTAAAATATTCTTTGTCGCCTATGAGTGCCATTCCCTCTTAATTTTTAATGATTAATTCCAATTCTTTTTTCCAGTTATTGTATGCTGTTTGATAGATTTCCTTGTCTTTAAAGGGCATGAATGTCATCACGTGATCATTCTTCATAAAGTCTGAAAAACCATCATATCCTTCTTCGGCTATAGCGCAGGCCCGTGCAGCCCCAATAGCCCCTGTAGTATTGTAGATCTCAATTTCCTGTTGTATCAAGGTTGCAATGGTATTTGCAAAAATTTCGGAGCGGAAAAGATTATCGTTTCCGGCCCTGATCACCTTAGCTTCCAACCCATCATTTTTCATGATTTCCATTCCATAAACAAAAGAAAAGGCAATGCCTTCCAAAGTTGCCCGGCATACATGGGCTTTGGAATGGCGGTTTAAATTTAAGTTGACTATGCGGGTACCTATTTCCTGGTTCATGAGCATACGTTCGGCACCATTTCCGAAGGGGATAACGCAAAGTCCATCCGAACCGATTTCAACTTCGTTGGCCAAACGGTTCATTTCTTCATACGAGGCAACATCCAAATTGTTCAGCAACCACCGATACTGTATTCCAGCCCCATTGATGCAAAGCAGCTTTCCAATTTTTTTGGTTTCCCCTTTCTGATAATTTACATGGGCAAAATTATTAACCCGCGAGCCTTCCTTCATGGAAAGACTATCGGTGACCGCATATACGACACCAGAAGTTCCGCCGGTAGCAGCCACTTCACCAGGTTGAAACACATTTAAGGAAAGAGCATTGTTCGGTTGGTCCCCTGCCCTGTACATGATGGGAGTACCCTCCAAAAGTCCACTTTCCCCAGCACCTTTTGCCGAAACTTTGCTTTGAATGCTGAAGGTGTCCACTATCTCGGGAACCAATGTCTTTGGGAATCCATGGTATTCTAGGATGTCGGAAGAGATTTCATCTTGTTTGAAATCCCAAAACACACCCTCGGAAAGTCCGGATATGGTAGTGTTTATCTGGTTTGAAAACTTATACGCGATGTAATCCCCGGGTAGCATGAATTTGTCGATGCCGTCATAAATCTCCTTCTCGTTGTCCTTGACCCATCGTAATTTGGAAGCGGTAAAGTTGGCGGGGGAGTTCAACAAGTGCGCATCACATTTGTCCTTTCCGATACCGTCATAAGTTTCATTGCCAATTTCAACGGCGCGACTATCGCACCAGATAATCGATTTTCGCAACGGTTTCCCTTGATCGTCCACCACAACCAAACCATGCATCTGATAGGATATTCCAATTGCTTTTATGTTTTGTTTGGAAATATTATGCTTGTTCTTTAGACGTTGGATACCTGTACACACATGCGACCACCAATCTTCTGGTTCCTGCTCGGCCCATCCCTTTTTAACAGCCTGCATGGACATTTCTTCTTCGGGTTGTTGCACTACCGCCACACTCTTGCCACTGGTACTGTTGACCAATGCAATTTTAACGGACGAACTCCCTAAATCAATTCCTAAATAATACATGAAACTTACAGCTTGGGTTTAACCAAATGTAAAAATTGAAATGGGTAAATGGCACCTTTTGCATACAATTGGATGCCCAATGACACGATTAAAGTATCACTCCAAAACAAGAAATTTTATGCAATTAACTGATTATCAATAATATAAATTAATATGGGAATTACGAAACTTTTTCGAAAACCTTTTCGTAGGTTTTCGTAAATCAGAAGGGAAGTAGGCCAGATATTGTAAGATACTCTCCTTGAATCTTCTATAAAAAGAACTCCATTATTTCAATTCAAGCTTTTCGGTGTCCTGGTTTTTTCCACGTATCTTTTCGTACACCTGAAGCATTTCCTGAAGTTTTTCGGGATTGGCTTCTGCAAGATTTTTCGTTTCCCCTATATCTTTCTTTAGGTTATACAACTGCACTTCATTGGCGTTCCCCAATTCTATTTTCACATAGGGATTAAACGCATTTCCTGGATAAGGTGGAATCATAACCCAATCCCCTTTGCGCAAAGCGGTTCGGGTCGAGGCTTCAATTACAAGTTCTTCCCTGCCTTGGGTCTCCTTGCCCAAAAGAACATCGAGGAGTTCTTCGCTATCCTCAACCTTTACATCGCTACCCACAAGGGCAGCCAAAGAAGATACCAAATCCATTTGGCACACGAGGGCATTCGACGTTCCTGGGTTGATTTTCCCTTTCCAATAAGTAAAGAAAGGTACATGTGTTCCCGCTTCAAATAGACTATACTTCCCCCCTCTAAATGGTCCCCAAGGGGTATGGTCACCATTTTTTTCCTCGGCATCATCATAGTAACCGTCGTTGAGTACCGGGCCATTGTCGCTGGTGAACACAATCAGCGTGTTTTCAAGAATCCCTTCAGCTTCCAAGGTTTTGACCAATTCCCCAATGCACCAATCCGCCTCGAATATTACATCTCCCCTAGGGCCCAAACCGGTTTTGCCCACAAAGCGTTCATGCGGGGTTCTAGGCACGTGGGGCTGTTGCAATGCATAGTAAAGAAAGAAAGGATTCTCCTTTTGCGAAACGATATACGCTTGCGCTTCCTTTAAAAAAACGTCCGCCATGTCCTCATCACGCCATTGGGCCTTTTTCCCACCCTTCATAAAACCGATTCTTGGAATTCCATTTACAATGCTATTGTTATGCCCATGGTGCCATTTTAACTTCAACATCTCTGGATTGTCCTTACCTGTAGGCTCCCCTTCAAAGTTTTTGGCGTAATCTATTTCAATTGGGTCGTTGGGATCTAATCCAACTACATCCCCATTTTCTATGTAGACGGTCGGTACCCTATCTTGGGTAGCAGCCATAATGAATGCATGGTCAAAACCTACCTCGTTGGGGCCGGGCCCCACCTTTTGGTTCCAATCTACATTACCACTGCCCAATCCCAAATGCCATTTGCCCACAATACCGGTATGGTACCCGGCTCCTTTTAGCATTTTAGGTAGTGTCATCTGTTCGGTTCCAATAATTAATGGCGCCGTACCCGGTAAAATTTTGGCATTCTTTTCCCGCCATGGATAAGTTCCGGTAAGTAGTGCATATCTACTAGGAGTGCAGGTAGCCGAAGAGGCATACCCGTTTGTAAAGTTCAGTCCCCCGTTTGCCAATTTATCCATGTTTGGGGTTTGTATGGCCGTTCCCCCATTGAAACCTACATCCCCATAACCCAAGTCGTCCAAATAGATAACAATAATGTTGGGTTTTTCCGAAGCTTCGGTAACTTCAGCTGCAGCCTTTTTCTCTTGTTTACAACTGATACATAACAGAATCAATATCAGTAATGGCATTCTTAAAAGACTTGATTTGTACTTAAAGAAAGGGAAGTTCATTGTTTGTGGTTTTGGCTGGTATTTATAATTAGATAATGGCCCATTCATAATTCGAAGACAATATAGTTCATCACAGCTATTGAAACCAATCACTCCGCAGACTTTATTTGTTATAATTGTACCATTCAAACCTAGGTCCGGGTAACCTAGGAAATCTTATAAAACCTTCAGCGGATTTGAGATTTTCAACCCAAAATCGGACAAATAGTGCTCCCACTCCTCTTGTGAGCTAAACTGTCCACTTTTTTTCCAACCGAAACCTGCGTAATAGATTACCTTGCCATCTTTTACATCAAGATGGGCAAAGACATTGTTCAAATCGGCATGATCTCTGACGTACTTTTCATGGCCTGAAAAGATATCTGGGGAAACCACAATACCCATCCCCAGTTCGGAATCGGCATGGGGTTGCCAATAACTCAGCCATCCTTCTTTTTTGTTGACGGATACTGCGCCGTCATTTTCATGAAGACTGAGTCCTGCGGAAATGGTCTCGGTTCCTTGCAGAAATACCTCATATCTGGATAGATTGCTTCCACGGTCCAAACTGATGGTCTTGGATTCCTTTATTCCATTGCCATTGGAGTCCCAATCGCCTATTTCGATATGAAAACTGGTTCGGATGGGCCCAGTAGTAATAGTACGCCATTGCTTGAAATTCTTGGAAGAGTGATAGGTCGTGTCTTTTTTGATGGCCAATCCACCTACGCCACGACTTGCCCCCACATGAAAGTTATCCAACCCCTCTCCATCGTCTTCGTGATAGCTTCCATCAGTGTTCAATTCCTTGTTGTACCATTTGTTGATTATGGGATACTCGACCCGTTTTAACCAGGCGTCGACACCGCTGGTCAAGGTCCCCCCTGCTATACCTTCTTCGGCCATTTTTTGGGCCGTTGGTCCAAAAACCCTAAAAGCTACCCGGTTGTTTTCCCAAGTATAGTCGTCCATTCGCTCTGGCACAAAACGGGAATAGCAGAAAGCCTTGGCCCTAGGGCGGTCGGAATGGTGAATTTGGATCAGTTCAAATTTTCGTTCCGAATTGGGTTCCATTTTAGGTTGGAACAAGAGCACATCGGCATATTGATCCTTATCGGTATCCACTCCTTGGGAAACCATGACTTCCTGGGTCTCCACATCCCGAATTCCATAGTTGTTGAGATTGTCAACACCTAAAAATTCGCTGGTCAACTCTACCGTTTCAAAGCTCCTTGGTAGATCCAAATCGTTCTGGACAACGAACTTAAATCCAGAATCCTTGGGTGCACAAGACGTCACAACCACGCCTATAAGAACAAATAGTTTTTTACACATAATCCTATAATAGATTTATCGAAGTTCGGTTATTTCGGCTTTATCCATATCGGAATAGTCCAGATTTTCACCTGCCATGCCCCAAATAAAAGTATAGTTGGATGTTCCAGACCCGCAATGTATGGACCAAGGTGGAGAAATGACAGCTTGGTGGTTGTGCACCCAGATATGCCTGGTTTCGTTGGGTTGTCCCATAAAATGACAGACCGCTTGGTCCTCTGGCACATCCAAATAAAAATAGATTTCCATGCGTCGGTCGTGCACATGCGCTGGCATGGTGTTCCAAACACTACCAGTTTTTAGGGTGGTCATTCCCATTTGCAATTGGCAAGTGGTCACCACACCGCCTATGATTATTTGGCTCACGGTTCTATGGTTGGCAGTTTCCAAACTTCCTAGTTCGAACTGATTGGCGTCTGCCAAACTTATCTTTTTGGTGGGGTAACTTGTGTGGGCAGGTGCTGAATTAAAATAAAATTTAGCCGGATGTTCTGGGTTCGAACTTTTAAATACAACCAGCTTTTTACCTTGGCCCACATAAAGGGCATCTTTATGGTCCAATTGAAACACTTCTCCGTCCACTTCAATAATGCCGGAATCCCCAACGTTGATAATTCCCAATTCCCTGCGTTGAAGAAAATATTCCGCTTTCAAAGCATCAGCAGTTTCAAGCTTTATAGGCTCAAGGGGGACAACAGAACCTACAAGATATCGGTCGTAATGGGAATAGGTCATCTTGATCTCACCCGCTTGCATTAAGTCGTCAATCAAAAACTCGTCACGCAATTGCGTGGTATCGTATTGCTTAACAGCTTCTGGGCTGGATGCATATCTACTTTCGAAAATTGGATTCATGTTGAAGTGTGTTTAAAGGTAGCGCACAAAACTAGCAAAATTAAGAATACAATCGATTGTATTTTTTTATATATTTAGACCCACGGCCTGGTTCAAGGGCCTGTTTATGCAAAACAATACTATAACCATACACGATATTGCAGCGGCTCTTAAGATTGACAGTTCCACGGTCTCAAGGGCCTTGAACAACAGCCCCAGAGTGACCCAAAAAACCAAGGAGCGTATTTGGGCAAAGGCCGAGGAAATGGGCTACCAACGCAATGTCCTGGCCTCAAATCTTAGAAAAAGTAAGACCAACACCCTAGGCATCATTGTACCCAGGATTTCAAGATATTTCTTTTCCTCCGCAATTGCAGGTATCGAAGAAACCGCCTTTGAAGCGGGTTACAATGTGATCATCTGCCAATCCCTGGAAAAGCTGGAACGAGAAAAAAACTTGATTCAGACCTTGGTTGCAAACCGGGTTGATGGGATCATTATGTCCATTTCCATGGAAACCATGGATTACGACCATTTGGAAGGTGCCAAAAAAAATGGTATTCCTACAGTTTTTTTTGATAGACATTGTGACATTCCTGGCAACAACAATGTACTGCTGGATGATTACAAGGGAAGTTTCGATGCCACGCAGCATCTCATCGCCCAAGGATGCAAGAACATTGCACATTTGGGAGGCCCAAAAAGTTTGTTGCTCTATCAAAATCGATTTAATGGCTATAAGGATGCACTTGTTCAAAATGGCTACCCCTTTCGACAAGAATTGGTCTTTGATTCCAGATTAATGGAAAAGGACGGTGCGGAGGCGGCCCAAAAAATTCTAGGGACCAATACTGAAATTGATGGGATATTTTCAGCTAACGATGTTGCTGCCATTGGGGCCATGCAATACTTAAAAGGTAGAAATGTCAAAATTCCGGAGGAAATTGCAGTTACTGGTTTTAGCAATGGTCCAACATCTGCTGTTATAGAACCATCATTGACTACCGTTGATCAATCTGGGGAGAAAATGGGAAAATTGGCTACCGAACTGTTGATCAAACAAATCAACTCAAAACCCAAGACCCTGTCCCCAGAGACCATCATCCTTGAACCCTCCTTAATTGAACGTGAATCGACAAGAAAAAAAATAACCAACCCAACAAAATGAAACACTCCCAACTTTTAACGGTATTCGTACTTTGCAGCTTGGCCGTCTCATGCGGTAAAAAACAAAATTCCATTGATGCCGATGCACTTATTGCCAAAACCGAAAAGCAATTGAACCTCCTGCTTGGGGAAGCGGAAAAAGCCAATCGAATTCCCAGGACCCTTAATGCAGAAAGAGAAATTCATTGGACCATGGAGTCGTTTGACTGGACAGAGGGTTTTTTTCCGGGTAGCTGCTGGTATTTGTACCAACATACCCAGAACGACTTATGGAAAAAGTCTGCGGAAAAGTTTCAGGCGCAGTACGAATCCCATAAATACAGCATAAACAACCACGACCTTGGATTTATTTTCAATTGCTCTTATGGACATGGTTATAAACTTACCCAAAATCCCAGTTTTAAGGAGGTTATGATAACCGCCGCAGACTCACTTATCACAAGGTTCAATCCCGAGGTTGGTTGCATAAAGAGCTGGGATGTTGACCGTGGATGGCAATCCCAACGAGGGTGGAAATTTCCTGTTATTGTGGATAATATGATGAACCTGGAGCTATTGTTCGAGGTTTCAAAACTTACCAACAATTCCAAATATGCAGATATCGCCATTAGGCATGCGAATACCACCCTTAAAAACCACTTCCGAACTGATAACAGTTCCTATCACGTAGTGGATTACGACCCTGAAACTGGTGAAGTACGAAGTAAACAAACGGCACAAGGCCATTCCCATGAAAGTTCATGGGCCCGCGGGCAGGCTTGGGGCCTTTATGGTTTTACCTTGTGTTATCGGTATACCCAAAATCCAGCATATTTGGAGCTTGCTGAGAAAATAGCCCGTTTCATCGTCGAGCATAAAAATCTTCCAGATGACAAAATTCCGTATTGGGATTTTGATGCTCCCAGCATTCCAGAGGAACCCAGGGATGCCTCTGCTGCAGCAATCATGGTTTCTGCTCTGTTGGAACTTGACAGCTATAGCGAACAGTCCTATACATCCACAATTGAACAAATGTTATCTTCGTTGGCCTCCCCTTCCTATACATCTGGTGATGGTGAGAACAAAGGTTTCGTATTGGATCATTCGGTGGGTAGTATTCCACATGGGGCAGAAATTGACGTTCCCTTGAACTATGCAGATTACTATTATTTGGAAGCATTAAGCCGTTATAAAAATCAATATTAAGGTATGGTAAAACGTAACCACATTCATAAAATCTTAATCCGTTCGTTGGCTATTGTCACTACATTAACGATGTTTCTTGCTTGCGATACGAGCGGTGGGATAAGGACAATTAAATTGGCCCACGGCTTGGACGTTAAACATTCCGTACACTTGGCCATGGTGCAAATGGGAGAGGATCTAGACAGCATTTCCAATGGACAAATGCGTTTGGAAATATACCCCAGTCAGCAATTGGGTACCGAACGGCAATGTCTGGAATTGCTCCAACTTGGGGCTTTGGACATGACCAAGGTTTCCGTTGGGGTTCTCGAGAATTTTGCCCCCAAAATGAAGGTGCTTGGACTTCCTTTTATGTTTCGTGACAGGGAACACTCCTTCCAAGTATTGGACGGACCTATTGGACAACAGCTGTTGGACGAAGGCGAAAAATATTGGCTCAAGGGGTTGGGTTACTACGATGCAGGTTCCCGTAGTTTCTATACCAAGGACCGGCCTGTATATAAACCTGAAGATTTGGACGGGCTCAAAATCCGGGTTATGGAAAGTGTTACGGCCATGGAAATGGTGAATGGCCTTGGAGGTGCAGCTACGCCTATTTCTTGGGGAGAGCTTTATACCTCCTTACAACAAGGTGTGGTGGACGGTGCGGAGAACAATCCTCCCAGTTTCTATCTCTCGAGACATTACGAGGTCTGTAAGTACTACTCCCTTGATGAGCATACGGTACTGCCCGATGTGGTTTTAGCAAGCACCCACACCTGGAACAAGCTTAATTCCCAAGAGCAACAATGGCTTAAGCAAGCGGTGGACCTTTCGGTGGTGCACCAAAGAAAGCTTTGGGCCTCATCGGAACAAGAGGCATTGGAAGCCGTGCAAAAAGCGGGCGTAGAAATCATAAAGCCCGATAAAACCTTATTTGCCGAAAAACTTAAATCCAACATGGACAAATACAAGGAGGACGAGACATTTCGCGAGTTAATCATTAAAATCCAGCAAACCCAATAGTTATGGAATTACGCAATAAAGTGGACCTGGTCATAGGCAGGGCCTTGATTATAATCATGGCCATAATGGTCGTTAATGTGCTATGGCAAGTTTTTAGTCGGTATATCTTGGGATCTCCCAGTTCCTTCACGGATGAGCTTGCGCGTTATTTAATGATTTGGCTCGGGGTTTTGGGAGCGGCCTTCGTGGCCGGAAAAAATGGACATGTCGCCATTGACCTTATCCCTTCAAAATTGAATGCGAAATCGCAAAAAACAGTCAAAAAGGTTGTTGCCATTTTAATCATTCTATTCAGCTTAACGGCCTTGGTGATAGGAGGCTCCCGGCTAGTGTACATAACCTATGTGCTTCAACAATATTCCCCAGCCTTGCAACTGCCTTTGGCCATAGTGTATTTGGTGCTTCCCATAAGTGGAATGCTCATCATTTATTATAAAATTCTTGACCTAAAAAACCTATAAGCATGGAGTATGTTCCCATTTTAACCCTCGTATTGAGTTTTATTGTACTCCTGTCCATCGGCACTCCTGTGGCTTGGAGTATCGCCATTTCTTCCCTATTGACCATGTTGGTTAGTATTCCTGTACTACCTGCCTTTACAGCCGTGTCGCAACGGATTGGAGCTGGGCTTGATAGCTTTGCCCTGCTGGCCATCCCCTTTTTTGTTCTATCCGGAGAATTGATGAATAAAGGAGGTATCGCACATCGCTTAATCGCATTTGCCAAAACCTTGGTGGGTGCCCTCCCAGGAGGGCTAGCCCTGATCAATATTATTTCGGCCATGTTGATGGGCGCCATTGCTGGTTCGGCCCTTGCTTCGGCCTCAGCAATGGGAAGTATTTTAGGGCCTGAAATGGAAAAAGATGGCTATTCGAAGGAATTTGGGGCCGCTGTGAACATAACGTCGGCAACTACCGGCCTGTTGATCCCTCCAAGCAATATTTTGATCGTGTACTCCTTGGCCAGTGGGGGCGCCTCTATTGCAGCCTTATTTTTGGCCGGGTACATTCCCGGGATACTAACGGGGGCATTCCTTATGTTGGTGGCATCCATTTGGGCAAAAAGAAAAGGGTATCAACTTGGGAAAAGGAGTTCCATGAAAAAAGTGGTCAAGAACTTTTTTACCGCGCTGCCCAGTCTTTTTATGCTGGTTGTGGTAATCGGTGGTATCGTTACAGGAATATTTACTGCCACTGAAGCTTCTGCCATTGCTGTGCTTTATAGCCTTGTCCTAGGGTTTATTTACAAGGAAATTTCATTTAAGAAGCTTCCAAAGATTCTGTTGGATTCCTCGGCGACAACCGCGGTGGTAATGTTGCTAATTGGAGCTTCGATGAGTATGTCCTGGGCCCTTTCCTACGAAAATATCCCTCAGGACATAAGTACCGCCTTGTTGGCCTTGAGTGACAACAAGATTGTGGTGTTGATCATCATCAATCTATTGCTGCTTTTTGTTGGAATATTTATGGATATGACCCCGGCCGTTTTGATATTTACGCCAATCTTTCTTCCGGTCGTTGCCAAATTGGGAATTGACCCCGTTCACTTTGGAATTATTATGATTTTAAACCTGTGCATTGGACTTTGTACACCCCCGGTAGGGTCGGTCCTGTTTGTTGGGGTCGGAATTGCAAAGACCACTATTGAAAAGGTTGTCCGGCCTTTGCTACCCCTATTTGTAGCAATGATTGTGGCCTTGCTCTTGATTACCTATTTCCCCCAATTAAGCCTGTGGTTACCCAAACTTTTTGGTCTAATGTAATGTTGAAATTTTTTGGAAATGGGTTTCACCCATGCTGAGTATAGTGAAAATTGATAATCTTGACCAAATCATCAGGCTTATCAATAGACAATTTATGTTCCTTGATATATGCCTTCATAGCTTTGGAATTATGGTCGAAAAAGGAGATAAAGGACTTCATCTTTTGTGGTATCCGCAATAATGGAGCGCCAGGGTTTTTCGAGATATAAAACTCACGCCTCATTGTCTTAAAATGTGCAGGCTGTTCATCCGCATATCCTTGCGCCTGTACTTTCTTCATAAACTTTTTGCTTTCCTTTATATAGAGCTTTCGGCCCTTTATTGCGTCAAGTAACTCAAAGAAGGAAACTTCTGTTTTTCCTTTGGAATTTATGAACCTATGTGTCTCGTACGTTCTATTGGAACCGTCCTGCAGAGTAACGGAATACGTTTTAGACTCATCAAGGACCACGACTTGTTTTTCCCCCATTAGAACTTCAATGGTTCCTTCCACTGCATTGAACCGTACCAAATAGGTCTTTTGGAATCCTTCAATTTTTGCTGGTGAAAACTTTTTGGTCAAATACGGAGAGCCTTCTGGACCTCCATACTTTTGAAGATAGAAATTAGGTTCATAATAAACGTCCCCGAATTTGGTCCTTAATTGTTGTCCAACAGAGGAAACGTAGCTCAATACGAATAGGACTAGCATCAGTTTTTTCACAATAGTCAGTATTTGATTTTTGTTCGTTTTTTGTTGGTTTAGGCACATATAATGTTCCTGAAGGATTCACATACCCAATCCCTTAAAATTATATCAAAAACCGAACCAATCAAACTTGTTGGCTTGGCAAAGTGTTGGCAAAAAGCTGAATACTCATTTCATATATTTGATAAAAAAATAGTTAATGTTATCCAACGCAAGCAAATACGCTATTCGGGCCATTCTTTACCTAGGCATGGAGACCAAAAGAAAGGAGAAAATGGGAGTCAAGATAATCGCTGAAGCCCTGGATACACCACAACCCTTTTTAGCCAAACTACTACAACAACTTGCCAAAAACAATTTGGTATCATCTTCCAAAGGTCCAACTGGTGGTTTTTTCTTGGAGGATTCAAACTTGGAAAATTCTATTTGGGATATTGTGAAATGCATTGATGGAACCGAAAAATTTGAGCGATGTTTTCTGGGCCTTCCGGATTGTAATGACGCCAATCCATGTCCGGTTCATTTTAGTGTGATTCCTTTCAAGAATAAAATCTATCGGGATTTTAAGGATAAATCCATCAAAGAATTTGTTGAAGAAATAAAACAGCGTGGAAGTTATATTTCGCTAAAGGACTTTGACGCAATTCAAAAGTAGTTTTACCAAATTTTCCTTGTTCCTAGGACTGGTGTTTGATTCTTTCGTACAATTTGACCAAAGATTGCAATAGTTCCACAGGGGTGGTGAGGATTTGATAGTGGTTTTGGCCAAACATTTGAGGGAGGTAGTATTTTGCCTGGGCCTCAATGGCCAAAGCATAAGTGTTTATGCTACGCTCATTGAGTTCCCGAAGCGCTTGTTTGATGTCATTTATTCCGTATTTCCCCTCATATCTGTCGTAATCGTTGGGTTTTCCATCCGAAATAAGAATAATCCATTTGTTTCTGGTGTCCCTGTTATCCAGTAATGCTCCGGAGTGACGTAAAGCCGGCCCAATACGGGTATAGCCCTTGGGTTCCACTGCGCCAATCTTAAATTTTGCAGTGTTCCAATCCTCATCAAAACCCTTCATAGTGATATAGGCAGAATGGTTTCTTGTTTTGGAATAAAAGCTATTGATAGAGAAATCGATATTGAATTCGGACAAAATCTCCCCAAACAATATGGAAACCTGTTTTTCAACATCTATGACCCGGTTTCCAGCCGCATAGCCATCACTGGACAAACTACTATCCAAAAGCAGCAAGATGGAAAGATCCTTTTCTTTTTTTCGTTTGGACAAATAGATATTTTCCGAAGGGGTGTGACCAGAATTTACATCCACGAACAGGTCGGTTAATGCATCCAGGTCAAATTCCTCCCCTTGGGTCTGCCTGCGTTGTTGTTGGTATCTGTTGTTTACCGTGGTAAGCATCTTACGAAGCCCCATTAAGGTAGACCTATTCTGGGAAATTGCTTCATTATAATATTCTGGACTGATCTTTAGAATATTCTTGGGATAAACTTTACAAAAGTCCTCTTTGTAAACCCGTTTGACATGATCCCACTCGTCGTACCTTACAAAATGGCCTTTATCATCACTTTCAGCACTTTCCGCTATGGTGGTATTCTCGACAAAATCTGCCTGGTAAACCGAATGCGTGGTGTCGTCCACCCTTACCGTAAATTTCATACTTAGGTCCTCCAGAGCGTTGGCATGGTCGTCCAATTCATCATCCCCATCCATATTCCTAAAGTTCCCACCAAACTCATCGGCAGTTTCCACCTTTTCAAACTGATGCTGTAGAACGGCGTCTTCCACCTGTTTTTCATCAACCTGGACGGATACTATTTCTTCCACCGCATTGGCTTTGAGCACAGTGGTTGGTTCCTTTTGGGCAGCCTTTACTTTTTCGTCAAAATTCTCTAACCTATCCGCTTCATTATCCTCAGTATTGTTCCGCATCCATTTGCCATAAATAAACGAAAGGTCGGGAGTTTTGCCCGATTTAGTCATTTCAGCATAGTGGGAAACAAACTTTTGATGGTATTGTTCGGTTATCGGGAATTCTTGGAACAGGGCGCCCAGTACTTTAGGAGCCGTAATTTTCGCTTTTTCTTGGGAGTCTCCAAGGGAATAATCCCCAGTTTTTTTCCAGTTGAAACCCAGTTTTTTTTGCGTAGCCAAATAGAGTATCCTAAAGAGATAGAAGGACAAATTCTCTTCAACCGTAGGGAATTGGGCATATTTAGCGGGAAGAAAAAAGCTGTTCTTTTTATACCCCCCTTCCCTTTCAGCCGCGTAAAGTTCAATGGGCTCGCCTGTCACCGCACGGGCCAAAATGGTAAGTCTGGGCTTTATTCCATGTAGCGTGACGGTATAGGGCAAGTTAGCTTCCTTTCTCCTTTTTCGCCTTTTGAAATAGTGGGCAAACTTTGTAAAAATATACTCATCTGGTTCAAACTCGAACATGGTTTTTCTTTTGGTCTTATAAAGGTTAAGGACTCTGATTAAAGGTTGAGGGGAAGATTCATTCCCTTTTGGCTTCCCTTATATCATCAAATCACATAAATCCTTTAAGGCGCTTATAACCTCTTCATCATCCGAAAGCGGTTCCACAACTGCTACATGAACGGCCGAACGCTTGGGTAACCCTGAGCGAATAAGTTTGGCGGCATCTACCAACAATCGGGTCGATACGGTTTCTGTAAGGCCTAATTCCGTCAAATTCCGAATCTTGTTTCCAATATCCACAAGTCTTTTGGCATCGGCATCCAGAATATTGGTTTCGTTCTGGACGATATCAGCTTCCACCCTGGGTTCGGGATAATTAAAAGAAACAGCGACAAAACGCTGTCTTGTGGATGGTTTTAGCTCTTTAAACCCTCTTTGGTATCCGGGATTAAATGAGGCAACCAACATAAAATCTGGGTGGGCCTTAATCGTTTTGCCCAACTTATCTATAAAAAGTTCACGACGGTGATCCGTTAAGGAATGAATGGCCACAACCACATCGGGTCTTGCCTCCGCCACCTCATCCAAATAAAGAATGGCACCGGTTTTAACAGCAAGGGTCAATGGGCCATCCATCCAAATGGTCTCGGCTCCTTTAATAATGTACCTCCCTATTAAATCGGTGGACGACGTTTCTTCATGGCAGCTGACCGTGATAAGATTTTGGTTCAACTTGTGGGCCATATATTCAATAAAACGCGACTTACCTGTTCCTGTAGGTCCCTTAAGCAAGAAAGGAAGTCTACAGCTATGGGCATGCTCAAAAACATCGATTTCCTTTCCGACAGGCCGGTAGTATGGAGCCTTTTGTGCCATCATGGCTTTGGTTCCTGGTTTTTGTTCAACGGAATTGATCATAGAACATATTTTTTGGCCTAAAAAGCAATCAGAAATAAAGCAATCCTAAAAATTTGGTATGAGTAAGATGAGTACTTTACAACTGGTTGGTATTGCTAATTAGGCCTTGTTTTAATAGTTCAAGTATTTTACCCTTTGTCCTGGGGACTTTTAACAGGGGTTCATTGTATTGTGCTTGGTTCCAAAGCCTGGTCCGTAGGCTTACCGTGCTTGATAAAGTCGATTATGTACAGGGCAATTCCGAAGGTTAGGACAGCTGCACAAATAAGGAGCACCACAAAGTGGATACTTATTTCGTTTTGCACCTGCATAAACTCCATTTTAAACTTCCGCTCCAGATACACCTGAGCCACTCCTGCAACACCAAATGCCACCGTCATTCCAATCATTCCAATATTCGACAACCAAAATGCTGCCCGACCCCTAGCACTCAAGTACAATTTCCGACCAGTCATATTGGGCATACTATAGCTAATAATCGCAAGCACAATCATGGCATAGGCTCCCCAGAAGGCCAAATGTCCGTGCATGGCCGTTACCAAGGTCCCATGAGTATAGAGGTTGGTTTGCGGAAGGGTGTGCGCAAAACCTAATAAACCTGCGCCCAAAAAGGATACAATGGCTGCACCCAAAGTCCAGAACAAGGCCAATTTATTGGGATGCCTTTTTTCTCCTTTGCGATACATGTTTACGGCAAATAAGGCCATGGCCAAGAATGCCAAGGGTTCCAATGCTGAGAAAATTCCTCCTACGATCAACCATATCTTGTTGACACCAATGTAGTAGTAATGGTGACCTGTTCCCAAAACACCGGACAAAAAGGTAAGACCAACGATTACATAGAGCCATTTTTCTATTACCTCCCGGTCCACACCAGTAAGCTTGATCAACAGGAAGGAAAGAATACCCCCCATGATCAGTTCCCAAACACCTTCTACCCAAAGGTGAACTACCCACCAACGGAAAAAGGAATCCATTACCTGACTATCGAAGGGCAACATCCCTGGCAGGTACAGGAGAGCAGCAAACAACAGTCCCATAGAAAGCACCAGAGCCGTTGTTGTTCGTCTTTTTCCTTTAAAAAGGGTGACCAAGATCAGTCCTAAAAACAACAAGACGTTAACCACTACCAAATAATCCAACTGTCTGGGGATTTCCAGGAATTTACGTCCTTCCCACCAGTTAAAATGGTATCCAATTATGGCTGCAACCCCTACCAAAGCAAGGGAAATCAACTGAACATAGGCCAGTTTAACGTTGACCAGTTCCCGCTGAGCCTCTTCAGGAATAATGTAGTATGCGGCTCCCATAAATCCGGACAGCAACCAAACCACCAATAAATTGGTGTGAACGGCCCTCGCCGTGTTAAAGGGAATAAAATCGTGAAGCCCATCGAGGCCAACCCGAGCAAATCCCATGATAAATCCATAAGCCAATTGCAAAACGAGGAGTAGCATGGAAAGGGCAAAAAACCAATAGGCTACTTTTTGTGATCTGTATTTCATAATGTTAGAGTTAGTTGTTGGTTTTATCTTTGGCCAAAGGAGATACGACGGTGTCAAAACCATTGAGGTCAATATCATCTATCCAATCAAAAAAGGCGATAAGATCTTCCGCCTCTTCGTCCGAAAATCCATAGGCAACCATTTTTCTACCGTTTGGTGCCCAGGCATTAGGAGTGGTAAGTACGGCCTTGATATACCCCTTACCCCTTCGGTCGATAACCTTGGTTAGTTCTGGTGCATAGTAAGCGCCTTCCCCTAAAATGGTATGGCAGCCCATGCAGTTGTTGGCTTCCCATAATTGTTTTCCACGAACAACCTGTTCTGTAATGTTCTCGTAATTGGATTGATCTTGTTCCTTGCTAAAGGAATAGATCGTGAGCCCTATGAAAATAAGAAACGTCACAACAGTTCCCCCAAGAAAAAAAGTACGTGCTTGTTTTTTTGATAACATGGTGAATTGATTATTATAATATTAAAAGATATTTTTATCCTTTATTTGATAAAAGTAACAGAGAAGACTGCTCCTGCACATGATTTTTATCATGTTTGGATAAAATCACCATATTCAATCAAAACCGAGCAATGGGAACGGTTGATTTTAATTTCTGAAAAATGAAAACTGGGCCTTGGTGGGCCCGTCTCCCCTACTCTTTTAGGAGCACTTGCATCATGGCCTTGGCAGAGGTGGCACCTATTTCTGCAATTCGGTCCCTCGGGGTATGGTCCCCAATCTCATAGGTTATTCCCGTGGCATTTTGGCCATACAAGAACCATCCTTTGGAAACGGGCATTGTACTATTGGCAGCAGCTTCGTTTACCATATACCCCTTTATATCCCTTTCCAAAATTTCAAACCAGTCGTCGATGAAATTCGGTAAGGTGGTTCCCTCCCGCTTTACATTGGTATAAAAAACATCTTCATAGGTAGAATGGAAATCCAGACCCAAAACGATCCCGCCCTTGTCCTTTTTACTGGCTTTGGTAATGTAGGTAACAGCATTTTTTATTTCTGGCTGACGGTATTTCGACCAATCACGGTTAAGGTCTATGCCATTGGCATTGTGTCTCCAATGTCCCAAGTCTACCCCGTCAGGATTAAGGATTGGAAAGGCCAATACCCTATAGCTATTCAAAAATTGGGTGGAAAGTTCCGATTGATCCACAATGGCCTTAAGAAAATGTTGAAAAGCAAAGAATCCGGTTACCTCGGGTGGGTGTTGCCTAGTCATTAAAACAATGATAGGTTTCCCTTCCGCATCCCCGTGGTGGATATCCAAAACCGGGAGGTTTTTCCCCATTTTTGATACCCCTGCACTACCTAAGCGGACAAAGTCCCTGTCCTTAACTATTTCTTGCCGAATCCAGTCCCCAACATCCTTGGAGGAGTTTATTTCCTGGGCCGCTATTGTCTGGGGCTCTTTTTGCAGTTCGAGTTTGAGCAAGGGCCCATTTTCAGTATGGATCAAATCCAGGGAATCAATTACCGTCCATTCCCCATTTATCTTTCGTTTTGGCTTGTATCTGTGGTCAAATCCCTCTGGGTAGGTGAATGCAAAGTAGACCTTGTTTGGAACCTCCGACCATGTCTGAAAAGCGTAGTACGGACTTTTATTTATTGGTGTATTTTCAGGATAAAACTGCAGGGTAATTGTAGAGTCGTTAAGTTGATAGGCCCCATTTAGTCGGGCCCCGTCGAACTCATTACTGACCCAAACCCCAATATCCTTAAATTCGTACGTTTTCTTGGTTTGATAGACAATCTGTTTGTCCGTTGTATCCACCGACTTTTCAGACTTTACCTTCTTCACGGTGCAACCTGCCATAAAAACCAGAGCTGCGCCTACAACAAACAACAAGCCTTTCTTTCTAGATAATAGGATTCTTTTTTTCATTTTAGTCTTGTTCTTATTAAAATTACTTGGCCTTATTTTGTTCGTAATTGTCATCCCAATTTTTGATTTTGGGCTCCCCTAACTTCCCGACCGATTTCGCAACCAACATGGATACTGCACCATCACCTGTAACATTTACCGAGGTCCTCAGCATGTCCAAAGGTCTGTCCACCGCAAAAATCAAGGCCAGGCCAGCCTCCGGAATTCCAGCATAGCCCATCACCCCAACCAACATCACCATACCTGCACCTGGCACTGCCGCAGAACCAATGGATGCCAAAGTTGCGGTGGCAATTATGCCCAGTTGGGTAGCAAAGTCCAAGTCCATGCCAAAGGCTTGTGCAATAAATACCGCGGCTACGGCTTGATATAGGCTTGTACCATCCATGTTGATGGTGGCTCCTATGGGTAAAACAAAACTGGCGGCTTCCTCCTCAACGCCCAAATGTTCCGTAACCCGTTCCATGGTAACGGGTAAGGTTGCAGCGCTGGAACTTGTGGAAAAGGCCAAAAGTTGAGCCGGGGAAATCCCGTTGATGAAAAAACGGGGAGTACGCTTGGTGAAAAAATAAACCAACAGGGTATAGATGGCAATCATTACCAACAACCCCAAAATCACGGTTGTGGAGTACCAACCCAAGGCCTTGAACAGGTCCGCACTAGGTGCTTCCACCACAATTGCCGCCAATAGGGCAAATACACCATAGGGTGCGGCCAACATTATGAGGTCCACCATTTTTAAAATGACCTCATTAAATCCGTCAAAAAAGTGCTTTACCGTGCTACCTACTTCTGGGGGAATCAAAATAAGGCCTATTCCAAAGAAAACTGCAAAGAATATTACCTGGAGCATATTCCTGTTGCTGGTTGCGGAAGCGAAAATGTTGTCCGTAACCAAATCCTCCAAGGGCTTTAGTGGACCTTCTTCTTTTCTACTTTTTGCAGTGTCTTTGTAGGTTTGGGTGCTCTGGGTATAGTTAGAGACCATTTCGGTCCGCGTGGTTTCGCTTATGGACGTCCCCGGGCGGATCAGGTTTACCAAACACAACCCAATGCTAACCGCCATTACCGTTGTGGTCAAATAAATTCCTATGGTCCTCCCTCCCATTTTGGAAAGCTTTGAAATATCTTTTAAATCGGAAACTCCTTTAATCAGTGCGGCAAGAATCAATGGAATAGCGATAAGTTTGAGCGCATTGATGAATATTTTGCCGAAGGGTTTTATCCAATCCTGAACAAACCCTTTGCCCCAACCAAAGTTGGAAAGGGCCAGCCCTAGGAGAACCCCTAGTACCATACCAATCAATATTTTCCAGTGGAGTGCAAGTTTTGGTTTCATAGTGGTGAGGTTGGTTAAATCTTGCTTTCTTCTTTAAGGTCCTTTGTCTTCTCGCTTGTTTTATTGAAATGCTGCATCAGTTCATAGACATAAGGAATCTGCTTTTGGAAACGCGATAAAATATCCGCTGAAATGTTGTCCCTGCTAAAAGGAACCACCTTAACATATTCCTGAATTTCCCCAGCCTTCCTACCGTATTTAAAGTCGTAGGGGAATCGACCCGATTGGTCAATCACGTTGGCCGCATTGTCCCTATTGGCCACACTGATGTAAAACTCGCTTTCGTCGATGTTTCCATTGGGGTTAAACAAGGCTTGTCCTTTTAGGTGGGCGAAGAGTTCTTTGGCCGTATCTACAGCGGGATCAATGAGCTTTACATCCTGAACCATTAAATCGCGGTATAGAAATTTACCATTCTTTCCCCTGTAACTATAAAGTTCCTCTAGGATTTCGGAGATTTCTTGGGTCATATAGGGGTAATGGGTACATCCCAAAATGATGGATTTAAGTTTGTTTGTTGTCTTTGACTGGCGAATTTGTTCCATCAATGTTACCAGATGGTAGCGTACATAGTTTTTGGCATCATTTATCTGAAGGATGGAGCAATCATCCGATTTTTCACTATCGCACAGCATTTTGCTATCGTCAAAATCGAAGTTGTAAATATCAAAAAGGGTTCTATCTATTTTCACCTCCCCGTCCAAACTGGGTCCCTTGTATGCCTCTCTGGGTTTTTTAAGATTTTTATCGAAGTAATCTGGATCCTCATCCACAGCTTCCGCGATGCCCACACCTCCTTGGGAAAAGACTTCAATTTTTCCGGTATAACCCAATTCGTCCTTCATTCTTAATAGGGTATTGCGATAACCTTTTGAAGCCACCGTGCCGGCCGTGGCCAAAACACCCACAATAGCATCCTCATCTTTTGACATACTCTCCAAAGTGCCCCGCACCCCGGCATCGATGACCCCGATGACCTTAATATCCGAGTTCGCCTTTTTTAGGAATTCCTCAATATAATCTTTACCATAGGCCGTTGCAGTATTACAGGCAATAACAAGGGCTTTTACAGGTTGTTTGTCCGTATTTACGCTTGGGTCCAATGCGTTGGAGTAGTATTTATTGCCCAATAAAAACTGGGCATCCTTAATAATGTGTTCGTTCAGTAGATCTCCTTTCCCTACCCCGGAATAGTTCCCATAGGGCATATTGGCCTGATCTCCCAAATAGATGAAGGATTCTTTGTTAAAATCCAATTCCCCGTCACTCCCATTTTTGTGGGAATCGTTTTGGTTTTCGTCATAATTCACAATGGCTTTGAGCACCGTAAGTCCACCAGTACCCGAATCGAAGACACCAATGGGAAGTGTTTTGTCATTGCTGGGATAGTTCTTGAAATCGATATGATAAAAATTGTCCTCATCATTTATGATGGTGTTGACTATGTCACCCTTTTTGGAAGGCTGTTCGGCAGATTTTTGTGTGCCCGTATTTTGTTTGCAAGACGTCCATAGGGCTACCGCCATTATTGAAGTGATGATTTTTATGTGTCTCATAATTGCTGATTTTTGTTTTGGTAACGACTATTTTGTCAAAACCTTACCGTTTAGTTTTTGCGTGAACTCCCCCTGTTCCAAAGCTATCTTCCCGTTGATAATGCTGTATGCCAAACCTTCAGCAAATTGAAATGCGTCGGTATAGTCAGCTTTGTCCATAAACTTTTCTGGATGGAAAGCAATGATATCTGCAAAGTATCCTATTTCTAACTTCCCTCGCTGAGGAATCCTGAAAATTTCTGCAGTCTTTGAAGTACTTCCATTGATAAAATCCGCTACCCCAATTACACGATCGGTTTTAACGTATTTGTGGTATTTTCTTGGGAAGGAACCATATTTTCGGGGATGTCCTGTATTACCGTCCGAACCCGTTACCACCCAATCCTGTTTCATAAAATTTTCAATATCGTAGGGATTCATATTAAAGGAAGCCACACGGACATATCCACTTTGCAAAATGGAATACACGGCTTGCTCTGGGCTAACCCTTAAATCTTCCGATATTTCCAAAAGTGTTTTTCCCAGAAACCTATCGTCATCACATTTCACGATCAATAGTTTATCTGGACCGCCCCTTTTGGTAATGTTCATTTTGGTATCCTGAAGTACCTTTGTTTTATATTTCGGGTCATTTGCCCGAATCAACAGTGAATCTTTTCCCCCACTTTCGGCCCATCTTGGGGATACCGCCGAATTTAAACTTGTTGCCGAAGCGTCGTAGGGGTATTGATTGGCGGTTACCTCTATACCTACTTTGTGAGCATTATTAACCAAGGTAATGATGGAATCGCTCTGCTTCCAAACATCCACTCCCAAGCATTTTATGTGCGAAATATGAATGGGCAATTTAGCCTGTCTCCCAATTTCAATAGCTTCTTTAATAGCGGTAATCAGACCAACGGTGCTGGAACCCTCATCCCGTAAATGCGTATCGTAAACACCATCATTCTGGGCGACCACTTTCGCAAGGGCTATCACCTCATCGGTTTGGGTATAACTCCCTGGGGCGTAATACAGGCCCGTTGACATCCCGAAGGCTCCTTCCTCCATTTCTTTCTGCACTAGTTCGCACATTTTTTGGAGTTGCTCGCTTGATGGTCGGGTATCGCTGTTGCCAATAACCGATTTTATTACCTCATGATGCCCCAAAAGTGGTACCACGTTGGTCCCAATACCTTGTTCCAAATACAGCTTCTTATATTTTGACAAAGGATAGAAACTGTCTCCATCGTTACCAACCACGACGGTGGTCACACCTTGCATTAAAAATGGGAGGTTATGGGCTTCATCCGGTTTGTTCAAATCCCTATCGGCGTGCGTATGGGGGTCGATAAAACCTGGGGAAACGATCAACCCGGTTGCATCTATCGTTTTCTTTGGGTTGATGTGGTCTGTTGCTGTTCCAATAAAAACAATCTTATCGTCTTTGATGCCAATGGCATTTGAAGCAGGGTTTTGATCTACACCATTGTACACCGTCCCGTTTATAATGAGCAAATCAACATTAAGCTTTGGGTGGGAACAGCCTATCACACCGATAAAAACAAGGGCTATATGTAGTAATCTACTCCGAAAAAGCACCATTGTTTTGTTTTTCCAATAAGGTTTTCATGAGTTGTTCGGCATAGACCTCGGCCTTTTTTCGAATGGTATCCCTGTTGATTTCGTCTCCATCTTCGTAGGTTACCGCTTCAGTGTTAAAGGCATTGATAAAGTAATTGTAGCAATATGGCAGTTCTTGACTTCTTCGTCGAGCCTCCACTGTGAAGGAAGATGTGGAATCGATTTTCTTGATCCATTCTGGGATAACACCAATAGTTTTGACCTCGTTTACCGAATCGAGAACCAAAATATAGGGACCACTATATGAAGTATGGAAGTCCAGCGCAAAACGGATTTTTTTACCTTGTTGGACCTTATCCTCCACAAACTGCTTTACAGTTTGGGTTTCAGGCTGTGTAAAATCAATCCAATCCCTATTCAAGTCCACTCCCTTGGCATTGTGCCTCCAGTTGCCCATGTCGGCCCCATCTGGATTCAACAGGGGGAAGGTATAAATATTGAAAAATTTCCTAAACGCCTTTGCTGTTTCGGCTTCCGAGAAAAGGGTCTCATAGAAGCTTTTAAATCCGATGGTTCCTCCAGGGATCTCCGGTGGATGTTGTCTTGCAACCAATACAATGGCGTTATTTGCATTCTCTGGTTCATGCACTATGGCATAAATATCTTTACCTAATACCGTTTTCCCAGCTACCACAATTTGCGTTTGATCAAATGTTTTCATCCAGGCATAGGTATCGTCCGAAGTTTCAATTTCTTGGGCCGAAACATACAGTTTTTTAGGAGATACCTCTAATTGTAAGGTAGCCGTGTGGTCAAGTGTATCAATTTCGATCTTCGAACTATCCATGGGTTGCCAATGAATTTTATCCGTGCTCAGCTTGGGTACGTAACGATGTTGGTACGCTCCATAATCCAAGGTTAAATTGATTGTAGTATTGCCCTTGGCTGTTACTGCAAAGGCATACCACGGACTTTTGTTTACCGGTTCAAATGCGGGTAGAACCTTTGCTCTATAGGCATTCTTCCCGGTAACCTCTACCGCTGCCAACCGGGCACTTTTAAAGGAGACATCAAAAATGACTTCATCAGAATCCTTTTTGCCACAGGCAACAAGCAGGACAAGGGTAAGTATCCCTAAAAAATATTTTGCTGGCATTTTAGTATGGCAAGGATTGGTCTAAACGATTACTAACGGTTTGAATTAACAGGCTGTCCAGGGTTGATTGAACAGCCTGTTTTCAGAACAACACTTAATTTTAAAAACTAAACTTGAACTAACTCAATCCTTTAAATTACTGGTTCACAGGGGTTTTTACAAAAATATCAGCTATATCCGGAACATTGGCCTCGTTGGTATTTTCCTCGGAGAATGGGTATAGAAATCTCTCTGGATGCTGGCTTCCCACATTGAACGGAACTCCTACTTGTATGGCTACTGGGTCCTTTTTGGTCCTACGTAAATCGGTGAAGCTCACCAATTCGGCAAAGAAGGAAACATAGCGTTCCTGGATGATTTCCCTTAACAGGGCATCTTCCATAGATAGGGAACCATCCACATTTTCTATGCCCCCCGATTCGAAATCGGCTTGAACATAATCGTCATAGATTCCGGTGGTTATTGCAAAATGTTCCCCATTTCTAAGATTACTCCGATGCTCGTTCAATTTCGTCAATGCAGTGGCGAAGTCATTGGACCTAATAGCGGCTTCTGCCCAGGTCAGTAAACTTTCCTGAACCGATACAAGATTCATAGGCTCGTCCACCCCGGCAATACCATTTAAGTTTATTTGGGTGCCATCAAAATAATAGGCCGCCCTGTCCACCTCGTCTGTCTTGGCATTGTTCCTGTTGTTTACACCGGTCATCAATTCAATTAAATAGGTGCCCTCGGTGGTCAGATCATCGGGAAAACTCCCGGTAAAGAACTGGTTCAACAAGTTGGTATCTCCGGTGAGCACTACCGCCGGAGGCGTATATTGCATGGATTCGGAAGCCATTGAAACCCCATTTTGGACAGCTCCAATAGCGCTACCATAATCTCCTACCTCAAGATACAATCTTGCTTTAAGGGTATAGGCCGCCCTAATCCAACCATTGGAATCCCCTCCAAAAAACAAATCCTCTGAAATTCCTCCACCTGTTCCCGCAGCTTGTAAATCTGCAATGGCTTCATCCAGTAAGCTCTGTAGGCCACTGTAAACCGCCAATTGTCCATCATAAGCTGGAGTTGGGATTTCTGGATTTACCGCTTCGGTAAAAGGTACATCCCCAAACATACTAGCCGCCGTACCAAGGGCATGGGCCTCCAAAACCTTGGATGCACCAAAGAAAAAGTCCTTGTTGGTTACTGGAATACCACTTCGCAACTCTCTTGCTTGTTGCACAACGCCCACGTAAATATTGAACCATGGGGTATCCGAGTTTGTATTTCCATACTGATATTCTTGAATGGGGGCGAATCGCCCACTTCCTGCAAAATTGCCTGTCCAAACTCCTGCTGCCCAGTTTAAATATCCCAATTGGGCTGTGATATCCGCCAATTGCATTCCCGTGAATAGGGTTTGTCCATCGACGGTGCTAATGGTGTTCGGGTCGTTGTCGTTGATATCATCTACAATTTCCTGACATGCGAGGAAACTGGAAAGAATTACTATTGCTGCGCTTATTTTAAATACTTTCATAACTCCTTTTTTAAAATGTTAAACTCAAGTTGAACAAATAGGATTTGGTAGATGGATTGGTGTAGTAATCCAATCCTCTTGAGTTCCCAACCCCGGCAAAATTTTTGTCCGGGTCATTACCGATTACATCTGTCCAAAGCACAAGGTTTCTTCCTGTGAAGCTCAGGTTCAAATCGGAGAGTTTTAATTTTTCCAATACCTTCTTACCAAAGGAATAGGTAAGGGTCAACTCCCTTAAACGGGTCCAGGTGGCATCTTGCAGCCATAGTTCACTGAATCCTCTGTTTCCAGCGCCATTTCCGCGGTACCAGTTCTGCTCTAAAAGAACCGGACCAGCACCAAAATCGAATAGGTTACCTCGAACTACGTCTCCTGCGGAATAGGTTGCCCCGGTCACATCGTTGATTCCATCTGATGGAATGGTCACTTTGTTTCCAGATTCCCTACTAAATCCACGTTGGGAATTGATTTGACGGGTCATATCATAGAAATCTCCGCCCTGGGAATGTTCAAACAAAACATTCAACGCCAAATTTTTGAACCCTAAATTGAATCCTAGGCCCCCGGTCCAGTCCGGGTTTGGATCTCCAATAACATCGTATTCTGGAGTTCCGACCGGAAATCCATTTGCATCCAGTTGGATACTTCCATCTGCATTGCGCGGTAATTTTCCGCCAAAAATAGCTCCCATTTGGTATCCTACAGCAGCAACTGAATCACCCGTGCCAAATCCTGTTAGCGTTTGAACATCTGCTTCGGCCAAACTTGTCACCTCGTTTTTGTTGGTTGCAAAATTTCCGTAAGGGGTAAAAGTCCAAAACTCGTTATCTCGCAAAATGTTGGCACTAAACTCAAATTCAAACCCGTGGTTTTTCATTGAGGCCCCATTGGTATAGATGCTCGAGAAGCCACTGGAAGGTGACCTATCCAATGTTAAAAGGATATCTTCAATATCGTTGGTGTAATAGGTAAAGCTGGTATTCAACATGTTCTCGAAAAATCTAAACTCCAAACCTCCTTCAATTTCAGTTTTGATCTCCGGCTTAAGGTTGGCGTTCCCAAGTCTATTATCTAGTCTAAAACCACCTCCGTGGTTGGTTGCGGACAGGTTTCCAAATATTCCATTACTATAGGTAAAGTCCCCCTCATAATTTGTGGCACTTCTATAAATATCGGGTTGGATACCCACCTTACCCCAGCTCAACCTTGCCTTGGCAAAGCTTACAAAGCTATCTTCGGGGAAAAAATCGGCATCAGAAAATTGCCAAGCCACACTGGCCGATGGGTAGAAAAAAGGATCCTTAATGGTTGAAGCGGCTTCAACGGTACCGGATAGGTCGATATAAAGTTGCTCATACAATCCAAAATTGGCCGTGGCAAAGCCTCTATTGGACCTTCTATGACTGATAAAATTATCTCCTTGGATTATTCTTGAGTTGTCCAAAGTGTATATTTCATCGTTCACAAGAAAATCGCTACCAACAATTGTTTCTCTATTGAACTTCCTATCGTTGATATTCCATCCCAAAATAAAGGAAGAAGTAATGTCATCGGTAAGGTTCCTATCATACTTGGCGATGGCATCAAAATTCAATTCTGTTGCCCCGATGCTCTCAAAGGTTAAATTTCCTTCCAACCTAGGAATAAGCCCAGTCCGAGCCGAACCGCGTGGATATAAATAGGTTCGATCATCACTATAAGTATCCACACCTCCCCTAAGTTTTATGTTCAAACCTTCCAATGGGTACACATCAAGCTCTGCAGAATAAATATGGCGGTTCACAATATTTGGGGCTTTTTGTTTGTTGGTGGTCCAAAGTGGGTTGTTGTAAAATGGACGTTCGGAAGCCCCTACCGGATTTCGGTAAGACCTATGCCTACCACTAAACTCAGCGCCTGTGTCACTAACATAGGTACCCGTATAGTCCCTAATATCAAAATCGGCAATGTTCCTGTAAAACCCGAGAAGCAATCCTGCGGTATTGGAGTTTTGCTGAATTCTATTGGCACTAATCCTGGAGTATTTTCCCTTTAATTTTAGGTTGATGTAATCGTTGAATCTATGTGAAGCACTCAGGTTCACTGTATGTCTTCTGTAGTCATTATTCTTAATTATCCCTTCTTGATCAGTATTTCCCAAGCTGAAGAAGATATTACTCTTTTCGTCGCCCCCGCTCACACTCACAGATTGTTCCAAGAGCACCCCGGTCCTAAAGACCTGGTCAAAGTTTTCATCCAAAAAGGTCTCTTGGGAATTTTTACCACCGTGAAGGTTGTCTGTAGTTCCATCAGGAATAGGATAATAAGTCCTTCCCGTTTGATCACCGATAAAGAAGCCTCCCGAAGTATCAAAATTGTCCTCTCCGCCGGAACGCGTGGAAATTTCATCCCCCCATCCATGCAGATAGCCATACCTAAATCTTCCATCAAGTCCTTGTCCGTAGTTAGATTGTAGAGGCGCAATGGCGTTAACTTCATCTAAGGAAACAGCGGTTTTTAGATTGACCCTAAAACCTCTCCTACCCGATTTTGTGGTGATAATTACCACCCCATTGGAGGCCCGAGATCCCCAAAGGGCAGCTGCAGATGCACCCTTTAGCACTTGTAAGGTCTCAATATCGTTAGGATTGATATCGTTCAACCGCGACTGCTGGGAGGTACCGTTACCCGTTGCACTACTCGCCCCACCTTGGGTGCTGCTGTTACTAATGGGTATTCCATCAACAATAATCAAGGGTTGGGTACTTCCAAAAATGGTGTTGGCACCCCGAATTCGGATATTGGAGCCAGCTCCCGGATCACCATTGGACCGAGTGATGTTAACCCCAGCCATTTTACCTTGAATGGCATTGGCGACCGAGGTTTCCCCAGAACGAACCAAAGCCTCGGGTTTTACGCTGGAAACCGCGCTACCCAATTTATCGGTACGTACTTCAAAACCCAAAGCGGTAACCACTACTTCATCCAAAGCCTGTGCATCTTCCTTTAATACAACATTGACAGTGGACTGTCCGTTTACGGGAACCTCCTGAGTGAGGTATCCAATATAACTTACCACCAATACGGCGTCCCCACTTGGCACTTCAAGGGAATAATTTCCATCAAAATCCGTAGTGGTCCCATCCGTGGTTCCCTTGACCACAATACTGGCTCCTGGTAATGGTCCAACATCATCGGTCACCGTACCCGAAACCGCCAATTGTGGTGCTTCTTTGGTGGCCCTTGGTTGGGTTTTAATCGCATTTTTTTTCAACACGACCTGTCTTCCATTAATGTGGTAGTCAATACGGTTGGGCTTAAAATGCTTTTCCAGTGCACCTTCAATGGTCTGGTTCTTAATTTTAAGATCCCCTTTTCTTTCATTCAAAGTTGGCAGCAAATCCTCACCGTACATAAAAACAAACTCACTTTGCCTCTCAATGCTATAAATGATATCCAGCAATGTGGCATCCTTTAAATTGACCTTGAGCTTCGTTTTTTGTGAGTAAGCGTCTGTGTAAGAATAAAGTGTGAAGAGCAATAAAAATAGTGTCAGAAACCTCATCACTTTTTTGATTTTGTCCATAAAATCGCCACGGCGATCATACGGAAACCCCATTTTTTCCATAATTTAGTTAGTTGTTTGTTTAAACAATTCCTGTTTTTACAGGTTACCCGCCAGAGCATGGTGCGAACATGCTCTGGTTTTTTATTTGGTAATCAAATATCCATTGACTCCATTTTTTTCATATTTGGCCGAAGCCGATACGGCTAAATTCTCCATGGTTTCTTCCATGGTGTCATTAAGGTCCAGTTTACCGGTCAGCCTAAATTCTTCGTTAATACTTTCAGCCAATTCAATCTCGATGTTGTAATAGTCTTCCACGCGTTTCACAACATCTTTCAACCTTTCCCCCCTGAATATCAACAATCCCTTGGTCCAGGATATGTAGATTTCGGTATCGACCTGCATTTTGCTTTGCACGGCTTTAGCCGATACACTCCACTCCACAAGTTCGCCAGGTTGCATAATGGTTTTCTTGTCCTTTCCAAATAGGCTGTTCTTGGCTTTGTTGACCAAGTGAACCTCACCTTCGGCCAATACGGTGGTAACCCTATCGTTTTTGCCATAGGAATTCACGTTAAACTTGGTGCCCACCGCGGTCACGGAAAATGCTTCGTCTTTTAGCACCTTGACCGTAAAGGGTCTGCTGGCGTCCGACTCCACCTCAAAAAAGGCCTCTCCATCTAGATAAACTTCCCTGGAATCTCCTAGGAACTTCTTTGGAAATACCAATCTGGAACCGGAGTTTACATGCACAATGGAACCATCCGACAGGGTAATTTTACTATGCTTCCCGAAAGGCACGATGAGTTGGTTCATTTGAACTTCTTCAACAGCAGTGCCCGCACTGATATCCAACGTATCCTTTTTGTTGATTACCAAATTGTTGTTACCGGAGTAATTGATGATAGACCGTTTTTCATCAATGGCAATCTCTTGGTCGTTTTCAAGTATAAGTTTGGTATCAGTGACCGAATCTATGGCCACTTGCAACAAGGAATCTATATTGACATTTTCTTTTTCGGAAGATTCAATAGTTAAATAATAGGCAGTACCAACAAGGACCAAAAAGATAGCTGCGTATTTTAAGAAATTCAGGTATATCGGTCCCTGACCAGATTTCGCCAGAACTACCTTGTCGTAAATCCTATCTAAAATTTCCTGCTTTTCGTTTTGGGATAGTTTGTCATTGGTCGCCTGCAAGGCTCCCAAGTATTGTCTTAATATTTTAATTTTCCCTTCCTCCTCAGGATTTTGACTGATGTATGTTTCCCAATAAGCGTTTTTTTCATCCGTGGGATCAACAATCCAATCCACAAATTTTTCGTCATCGAGATATTTATTGAAATCGTTCAATGCTATGCTATTTACCTCATAGGGACAGAAGTTTTCATTTTGTGGACACTTTTTTTAAACTTTTTTCGATTTTTTATCAGAATTGTTTCATTTCCGGCAATTAAATAAAGCCCGGATACCATCAAAAAAGGTAAGTGGAATTATAGTATGCGTAGCATGGAATAGAACAGGACAATGCCCTTGTAGTCATCAAAAGCTTTGCTGTTCCTAAGTTTTTTAACCGCCCTGTAGACTTGCTTTCTGACCGAGGCATGATCTATGCCCACGATTTCAGATATTTCCTCATAGGCAAGGCCCACACTAAAGCGTAGGTACATGATCTCTTTTTGTTTTGAAGTAAGGGTTTGAAGGGCCTTCGTAACCAGCTGTTTCTTTTCCTCGTCCAGTTCGGACAAGATTCTTTTATCCTCGAAATTGTGACCGGCACTAAAACTCACCAAGGGCTGTTCGTGAAGTTTTAATTTTTTTCTTTCCTTTTTCTGCTTTTTGAAAATGGTATGCTTTAATGCCTTGAGAATATAAAATTTGATGTTGTAGGGTTCGGAAACTGCGTTTCTGCGTTCAAATATGTCAATGAAAACCTCTTGGATACTATCTTTTACCAATTCTTGGTCGGATTCCAATTTTAGGCCATAGGCATACATGTCATCAATACATGATCTATAGACGGATTCGAATGCTGTCTTGTCACCAGCTTTAAATCTTGACCATAAGTTGCCCTGATCCATAAATTTTTTAGTGCACGTTGGAACCCAATCTGGCCCCTACCTTTAATTGATAAAAACAAACTTAAAAAATAAATTTTACCTTGTTGTCGGGCACTAATTCATAACCCTTCCAAAAATCTATGTGATGCTGACCTAAAACCTACTGCGGTGTATTCTCGCCATAGAACTTGAAACTTGGGAAGACTATGTACAGGAATTTAGAACTTGAGATTCCCATCCTTGTCCCAAAGGCCCCAATAGGCACCTACATCGCCTTCGGCCCCAACTTTCCAGGACTCATCGAAGGAGGAGAAATAAAATATTTCAATATCATCTTCCTGTGACCATTTTTGGGTGTTCATAAAGTATTTTAACGCATTTTCCAGAGAGGGGAAGGCACCTTCCAAGTTGGTACCTTGACTGGGCCACCCGGTTTCCGAAATAATCACTTTTTTGCCGTTTCCGGCCCGAAGTGCGCGTTGGTACATATCTTTCATATACAATAGGGAATAATCCAGGTCACACCCTTCCCAAAAGGGATAACAATTGGCCAAGATCACATCGCAGGCTTCGGTAATTCTGGGGCGTTCCGAAAATTCGTAGTAGGCATCAACGTAGCCCACCGTGGTATTCGGAATGGCATCCTTGACCAAATGGATAAAATCGAGCAATTCATCTTCGGTAAGATCCCCGCGGTACATTACCTCGTTTCCAACGGCAGCAATATCGACATAACCTTCGTTGGCCAATTCAATAAGTCCAGCAATCTCCCTTTCATTGATTTCAGGATTATCGCCCAACCACGCACCCACAAGGGTCTGGATGCCATACTCCTTAGCAATCTTGGGAATAATTTCATTGCCATCGGTACAGGAAAATGATCGTACCCATTTCGTATAGGGCTTAATAATTTCCATACGCTCACGAATTTGTTCCTCGGTAAGTTGGTCTCCTGGATTTTGTCCTTCCACATACGGGCTAAAGCAAATGCCGTGCATGCCATCCTCAAGAGCCTGTCTGCCCAATTTCTTTAGTTCTTTGACCGACTTGCCACTATAGTCCAAGGCCGCCAGTGCCAAAAATTTCTCTTTTCTTCCTGAAGACATATTAGATATTCTTTTTGTTTGTTCTGTATGTTTAGGTTGCTTTGTTTCTTAACCGTGCCGTACCCAGAAATCTTAAAAAACCCCTCTACAGTTTTTACTGGTATAAATAACAAGGCGTTCCACTTCTTTGGCTCCTGCAGGCATTTCTGCCAATTGTAGCCCGGGGTAATCATCCACTTCCTTCCATTTTTCGATAGTTGTGCTGAAAAAGGTAGAGGCCGCGGCATCTGCTTCGTAAATGATCAAATCATAGGCTTCTCCCTTATCACCACCAAAGCGGGTGATTACCTGCCATTCCCCATCTCTTTTATAGGAGGTATTCGTATGATCGGATTGCGGGTAGTACCTGTCATCAGTGGGCCTAATGACCACCCAAATATCCTTATCGTGCCCCTCGGGGTAGACACCCTTGGTTAAAATGCGGCAATCCACCGAATCCTTCTCCATTGGGGAAACCACTTTAACGGTCTCTACGGGTCCACTTATCTTCAACTTTTTACCGATGGAAACTTGCTCCATTTGTGTGTTATAATTTATCAAATCGGATGAGTAGCTCCCGTAGATCATCATTAAGATTCCAATGATCCAAAATGCAGTGACCAATTTACTATTTAAAAATCCCTTTTCGGATTTCCCCTTTCTGTTGCCAATTATGGCGACTAGAATCAGAAAAACCCCTATTACTATGATTATTATTTTTGTTGACATCTCACTTTTTTTTATCTCCTTAAAACTTATAAAACTCCCCGTCTTTCCTCCAGCTGAGCCTTAATATCCTTTGCTCGCTCCTCTGACAAACTGTATTTCCACATCACCCAAATGGCCAAACCGGCGGTTACCACAGGGATAACAATATCGGCTATTCTTAATTTTGTCAAAGTCTCGACTGTTTGGGTAGCGGCATTACCATCAAACCCTATTACTTTTAGAACCAAGCCTCCCAGAACCAGTGCCAAACCTTGTCCAAGTTTCACGACCCACCAATATAGCGCACCAAAAGTCCCTTCCTTCCTTGGCATGCCATTGCGAAGTTCATCCAAATCACAAACATCGGCCGTCATACTCATCATCAAGGTAAACAAGCTACCTAATCCAAAGGACATTAAAGGTATGGGAATAAACGAGAGCCAAATGTTATCAGGTGTAAAAGCCCACCATTTTAGGATATAACCTACAATGGAGAGTGCTGTTGAAATAATAAAGGCTTTCTTTTTACCCCATTTTGTGGCCATGGCAGAAACAATGGGAATCACCAAAAACGCGGACACCAATGCCCCGATTGAGCTAAACCAAGCCGGCCAGGTCGCGGTAGCTTCGTAACTTCCATTGAAAATATAAAAGACAAATATGAAAAAGCTAAAGGAAGCCACAATCTGATACCCATTAAATACCAAAAATGTAGCACCACATAATTTCATAAAAGGCCTATTCTTTACCGCTTCCTTTATACTGATGAACAGGTCTTTCAAATTACTAAATATCGATGTGAACGTTAATTTTTTTCTGTTTCCCATGTGAGATGCATCAATACCACGACAAAAAATGGCTGGCAACAAGCCCAGAAACAAGCAAGCAACACCTACATAAATGGCCATGGTCCTGACGCCTTCAGCCTGATTAACAAATATATCTGGGTCAGCAATGATTACCCAAAACCAAGGAACGATCACCCAGGCCAATAAACCTACTGTTTGTGAAAATGCCATCAATCGTGTCCGCTCGTTATAGTCGGAGGTCATTTCATAACCAAGTCCAACCAATGGAGTTGCAAACATGGTGTTTCCAATCAAAAACACCATCGACATGATTAGGAAGTACCAGAAATTATAGTTCGAAGAATTGGTTTCATCCAATTGCCAAAGTAGTACAAATGTTATGGCACTTATGATTCCCCCAACCAAAATATAGGGTCGTCGTCTACCCCATTTAGAGCTTGTATTATCAGAAATAAATCCCATTATAGGGTCGGTAATTGCATCAAAAAATCGGGGCAATCCACCTAAAAGGCCAGCCAAAAATGGGTCCATTCCAAAAGCAGTCAGCAGGAAGAACATAAAGAACCCCAGGGCTCCAGGGTAAAGGTTCAAAACCAAGTGACCTGCTCCAAAGGCGGCTTTTTGACCCAAGGGGACCTTGTTTATTTTCACAATTTTTTCATTAGACATAATAGTTGTTTTAGTTTGTTGGCGTTGTTAGCTTCGCTTCATTCCCCGGTATCACAACAGTCTGCAAGGCCTGGGGGCTAATTGTAATCCCTACGGAACGTTTTCCTAGGGCTAGGATCGTATGTTTTGATTTTTTATCTTGATTTAAAAGGATGGCCACAATAGACCCATCAGGGTTTCTGGCAGCAGTTACTTGCAAGGACTCGTCGGTATTCGTAAAACCAATCCGTATTGCCCCAGGTCTTATAAATTTACTGAAGTGTACCATGGTATGGAAAAGCGGGGTAAAATAGACCTCATCTTTTTCAGGGTCCACAATGATCGGGGCCACGCACCAATTTTTAAACCAATTGGGACCTCCCTGGGTATCCAGCACCATGTTCCAATCTATCCAGCCATCTACCCAGTAGTTTAAGCAGCCAATTATATCCCTTGCATAACGATAAACCGGGACATATCTGGGATGCAGGTATTTTTGGGCTTCGGGCGCCCAGTCCCAACCCCAATCTGTCGCTTCTTTGGACCAATACCACAAATCTTCTTTCCACTTTGGAACCTGGGCATCCACGCAAGCTTCGGTTTGAATCAAGAATTTATCCGGTGCTTTTTTATGTGCGTACTGCAATGCTTCGGGAAATACGTTGTAGGTACTTGCATACCAATGGATAGCTGTTCCATCAAAGTACTTGGAGCTTGCCTCAGTGGCAAACATTGCATCCACCCATTCCTCAAGGTGTTCCCTATTCTGATCGTATCCCAATATCTTAATCCCCCTTTTGCCATCCTTCTCCAGTTGAGGACCTAGATGGTTTTGCACAAAATGGGTCATTTCCGCAGGGGAAAAGTGCATGCTTTCCCAATTGTTCCCGTTGCCCAAGGGCTCATTCTCAACGGTAATGCCCCAAATGTTGATACCCTCGGCTTTGTAGGCATCAATGTATTTGGAGAAAAACAAGGCCCATGTATCGTAGTATTTCGGTAGTAGTTTTCCTCCTGTCCAATGTTTGTTATCCTTCATCCATGGCGGAGCCGTCCATGGGGATGCCAAAATTTTGAAACCATCGGTGGACACCGCCATGGCATCCTTAATACATGGAATGATATCACCTTGATCCTCCTCAATGGAAAAATATTCCAATGCTACATCTTCCTCAACTGGGGCAAAGGAATAATTACCCAAGGCGAAATCGCAGGAATTTATGTGCGTTCGGGTCAAAGAATATCTTGCCCCATCATCCCCAAAATAGGCTTCAATGATTTTATTTCTGTTTGCTTTGCCCAACTTGTTCAGCAAATGTGCGGAAGCCTTTGTAAACGACCCACCAAACCCAGTTATGGTCTGATATTGTTTATCCGGAAACAATGAAATCTGTCCAGAGGCATTTGTTTCCAAAACCGCAGCAATTGGGGTCAATTTGTTGCCCGCAGCGGAGGTTTCATAAATGTCCACCTTCAATTTCCCTTGGGTTGAAGGGTCGATGGTTAAAACCGGTTCTTGTATATAAGCACCTTTGTTGAACATATTTTTCTTTTTCACTGCTCTGGAGGGCAATTGCACTTTTATGCTATTGCATTACCTCGCGTTCTTTCTTTAACGGGGGAGCCTGCACTTCCTTCATTAAGGCTTCTTCATCCCCATTGTATGTTTTGGTGATTGGGTTTCCATTTCGGCTTAGGCCTTCAAAAATTCCTTGATCCACCAAATCCCAAAGAGCGTACTTGGCCTGCCCATCCAAGGTGAACAATCCGAAGTGGTTCTCTGATCCATTCTTGTTTTGTGCATCCTTCCATTTTTCATTGAAGGCTTCAAAGTAAAAACAGGAAATTCCAGCTTTATTGGTCCATTTACGGATGTGCTGGTGGTACAGGGCTTCCTTGTATTCGTCGGTTGCTTTGGAACCTTTTGGTCCATAATGCCCATTGGAAACCGTGGCCCATCCTGTTTCACCAATGTGGATAGGTTTGTTTAATCCGAGGCTTTTTAAATAGTTGGTAACCGAATCGTACTGGGCAATGGCAAAGGCTTTGGACCTAAGCATGGCTGCCTCGATTTTTGCCAAATCGGGAAGTTGTTCTTCATCCTCGGGTACCAACCAGAATTCTGGATTGTAGTGGGAATTGTGATAGGCATAGGTGTGCATGGAAATATAATCCACAGCCTTTACCAATTTCTCTAAATCTTCGGTATGGTAACTGGAATCACCGCCTCCCCATGAGGAAAAGTCATCGGAACTGGTAATCCATAGGTCTTTGGGGAGTTTTCCCTCCTGTTTTAGTTGTTGTAGGTGGGTCACCCATTTTAGGATTACCCCGGGCTGTACGTAATAACTTGTGGCCCATCGGACCATGGCTTCATTACCAACCGCCACAATTTTTACAATCTCAGGATATTCGTTGGCCAATGCTACCGCCCTGGCGATTTCCCCTTCATTCTGTTCGCTTTCCACAAAATGGTCTGGCTCCAATCCCGTCCAAGCATTCTTGCAGTCTATCCAAGCTCCCAACATCACGTACATCTCAAACTTGGGGTCTTCCTTTTTTAGTTCCCTTATAGCTTTCAGTAAATTGGATGCCTGCTGCAATTGCACGTTATAGGTCCGCACAATTTTAATACCCATTGCGGATAGGATTTTCATGTCTTCTTTGAGCTCGTCCAATGTAGGTTGTATCTCACGGGTAACCGCTCTATATCCGCCATAGGAGATGGCCAAATAATCTGGGTTGCCTAATATGTCCTTAGCTGTCACTTCTTTTTCTATTTGGGATTTGACTTCTTCACTATTTTCTTTCTTGTCCTTACATGATTGGCAAAGGATCAACGCCATTGCAACCATAGTAATTCTGATAACTGCCCTCATTATATTCCTTTTTTTTCATCTTAGTTTTTTGGCCCTTATATTTACCCGGATTTGATTTACATTACCGGTTCTTTTGAATATTTTTTCACTTGTCTCCCTGTCCAATTCCAGAGTCCCAAAATGGGATACCTTATTGTCCTTGAACAGCACATCCGTTCCTTCCTCATCCGATATCTTATAAGTTATCGGGACTTGGCAATAGGTAAAACAAAGGGAGTCCTTGTCTAGCACAAGCTGTCTTGAAAACCCCTCAACATCAATATAATCGAATGTATCAACCCCGTTTTTAAATTCTTCCTTGCGCAGCAAACCAGGATTAAAACATAGTTTTCCTTCCTCCACGTAAACCCCAAGTTCGCCAAAGCGGCTCAGGATATCCTCCTTCACCTGCCCAGTCATACCCGGTTGTTGGGCCCCTTTGCCCGCTGGGGTATGCGAATAGGGATCCGTTGGAAATGCCCCATATAGTGATGGGGATTTATGAACACCTATACCTTCATTTATTTCATAAAAATGTTCCAACAAGCGACCAACAACCACCTCGTCGGCTTCCTCGGAAATGGCCTTTAAGCACGATTCTTGCACTGCAAGCAACAATTTGGAAACCATGTGCCAATAAATGGAACCTAAGCCCTCATAACCGAAAAACGTTCCAGAGCGTCCTGTAAAGGACTTGTGATCAAATTCGTTCTCAAATGCGTGTAATATGGCCAGTCTGTCTACCTCTACCTGTTTTCCAAATTTTGTGTTTGCCAACAAGTCCAAAGCCTCCTCAAGGTCATGGGCATTCCTGAAATTCCCGTTAAAATGGAAATCACCGTTCCCATCTTTTTCTATGATCTGCTTGTTGTCGTCATCCAATAACTGGGAAAGGAGTTTGATACCAAGAACCGTCTCTTCCGGAATACTGTTTTTCTCTGAAAACAAAGGCAATTCCTTATTTGGATATAATAGATAGCTGTACTGATCTTCCCTAAAGAGTTTGCTCTTCTTAAGGCCATCCAAAACCTCCAGAGCCTCCTTGGACGACAAATACCCAGAGCTTAATACGGCTACTTGGCCCTCCAGCATTTCACTGAGGTTGGATATTGAAATTCCTTCATTGCCTTCAACGGTCATCAGGTTATAGGCATGATATAAATTATCCGCACGTTTGTTATTATCTATGGAATGTTCCAAGTATTGAAGCCCTAGATCCACGAACTGTTTTAATTCCTCAAGGGAAATCCGACTTTTCTCTCCTGAAAAGGCACTATTGTATATCAACTCCCTGAATTCGCTCCCGGCACCCCCAAGACGATCGGTAATCTGCCTGCGGGCCGTATTGTCGATGGTCGAGGATAACAGCTTTTTATGCGCCTCAAATGTTTTTTTGATATCCTCAAAAAGTTGGCCCAGTTCCAATGATATCGTAAATTCCTCCGAGCTGGAATCAGTCAACACCTTATTGAGAAAACTCAGAAAACGTCTTAAATAATAAAGGGTAACCATGGATACCCCGTTGCCGACCAAAGCATTGTTGGCATCGTTCCATTCTGGACGTTGGGTGTTCATCCAAATACCCCCCTCAGGTATAAAATTGGAAAGCTTGGCCAATACCGTAGCCAACAATTTTTCGATAAAATTCACGCGATAAATACCACGGTCCCGATCTTGCAACAACGCTCCATCCGCTCCCAAAGTCTCCCTTCTCGACCGGATTTGGGCATCCATATCGTGGTCAAAATCTATAGTATCTTTTGGGTTTTCCAGGATTTTCCCATAGTTCTTTATTCTGTAAGGTACATTGGCATAGACAAATTGATCTTGGGTAAAATACTCATCCAATTTTCCTGGATAATGATTTTGCAAAAACTCTAAAAACTTGAGTAGATATATAATCTGATGGTCTCCCCAATATCCAATGTATGACCAAGGGTCGTCGGGCTCAATAATCTCCCAATCAAAACCATCCTTGGTCACCCTATACGGGTTGTAACCGTCAAAGGTTGTAGCGTTCAGGAATTTATTGATCATGCTTTCGATAAACTCTGGATACGAATGTGCTAGGGCTTCCCAATTCTGGAAGATATCCCGCCAATTCCCTTCGTAATCCAAAATTTTAGATCCGTCATTTTCATTTTTTGTGTTGATGGAGAATTTGTTCCACGGTCTACTGGGATCTCCATGCCTTCTACTAAATTTCAAAGGCATATATTCCAAACAAAGTCTTTTGAAGTCCTTATCCCCGCTTTTTTCAGCCAATTCTTTTAGGTCGGAGAGTGCAAAAACTTCGGGGAGGTCTTGAATTAGTGGTTCTGTCACTTTAAAAACCTCTTTGTTCGCTTTGGACATATAACTGGAGAAATCCCACTTTTCAATTTCATAATTGTTATCGAAAATCCCTCCACGCATAATGTTGAAGAGCGTGTTGGAGAAATGCCTAGTATCCCGTAATCCATCTGAAGTAAGTTGTAATCCATCGGAGGCGGCAACCAATTGAATCAACTGCTCGGTTCCTTTGGCGATATCTATTTCGATTTTTTCTTGAAGTTCCTTATCCTCTTTAATTTGATTCGAAATGGCAACAATGGAGGAATGATTTTGGTTAACGTTTGCTACCAGCATCCAATTTTCTTCTTCCTTGGGTGGTAAGGTCAAGGTAGTCTGCACAAAATATGCCCCTTTTTCGGCCTTTATATCGGTTTCGGGTTGAAGCGGAATTCCTTTTCTAAAATTGGAAAGCTGTAATGATGACAACAAATAACCCGCATTTTCCATTCCCAAGGACCACACAATGTTGGCCTTAAGTGCCTCACTGGGCTCTGCCCTGTCCACAATAATTGCACTGAGCGCATAGATTCCCAATCCAACGTCCTCGACCAATTCACTACGCTTATAGGCATCGACCAAATTACTCTGCCTGTTTTGCAGATCACTACCCGCACCATAAGGAATAATATTCTGAAGGCCATCCAACAAGGAAATGGTCTGCTCTTTATACCCATCATTGACAAGGGTACAATGTCTAACAAATCCATAGGTGTCACTGGAACTCCATTGATATCTGAAAGTCATTTCCAAATGATGATTGACCTCTTCAAAAATGATTTTGTCCCCATAAACGCTTTTGTACAGGTTTCTACTTATCCAATGTGTTCCCTGAAGCTTATCAGAAAAAGGCTCCCAAAGTTGGGGTTTGTCCCCATTGTCTACCCTAATAATGGTTTTACAGCCGGTGGTCTCAATGGACTCCGTGATCTTATCATCTGTGTAGTATGGAAAAAGGGAATATTCAGCATTTTTTCGCCCGGCAGTAAGTCCCCCATTGCTTGAAATAAACATCCAATGGTCAGAATCACTTACAATACTCATGAAAAATGGACGAAGAGCATCACTATTCGAAATTTTAAAATAGTGCTCGGTTCCAATTTTAACTTGTTCCATATCCCTAGTGTCGTTCCCTGTAAATTCCTGCATTATAATTTGTTCAGTCATTCAATTGTAATTCTTGATGTGCTATGCTCTTATCAATGATTGCTCTATTTCTTCCAGTGTCTTTCCTTTTGTTTCAATCACATATCTTTTTACAAAAAAGAATGCCAAAAAGGACAATAAGGCATAAATTGCAAAGGTTAGGGTTGGTCCCAAATTGGATAGTTCCCATGGAAATATTTGAGTCACGGAAAAACTAACCAAGGAATTGAAAAAACCCACCACCGATATTGCAATTCCCTTTATTTTACTAGGAAAAATTTCTGAAATCAAGGTCCACATCACCGGACCCAGCGAAATCGCAAATGCTGCCACATATAACAGAATGGCAACTAGGACCAGAGTAGCATTTATGTTGATAAAGTTGGTGATCTCGTTTCTTTTGAAGTTTAAGAATTGTTCGTCGTCCAGCTTTTCCCTAACTTCCTGAAACATTGCGGATTGGCCATCAAAGGATTGTCCTTTCATTTCCTGTAAGACTTGATGCATCTGTGGATCACTAACCCTATTTAGGGCATCTCCGCTAAACGTATATGTGGCATTGTTGAATGCCATGGTTGCCATAAGCAATGCAACGGTCATAGCACCTGTGCCGATGAGCAAAAGTGGTTTACGACCCAATCGGTCGATGAGCCAAATGGCGACCAACGTAAACAACAAATTGGTGAGCCCAACCACAATGGCTTGCAAAAATGAGGAGTCCGTATTGCCTCCCGCTTGCTCAAAAATGGTGGGTGCATAGTAGAAAATGGCATTTATCCCGGTTATCTGTTGAAAAAATGCAATGCCCAATGCGATAATCATAATAGTGGCATACTTTCCCTTCAGCAAATCCGAAAACCTGCCTTTCTCTTCCTTTTTCTTCAGACCTCTTTGGATCTCCGCTACTGTAATTTCGGCATACTCCTCCCCCCCAATCTTTTGCAGTATTTTACGAGCAAGTTTTACCTTGTTCAGTTTTAGAATCAACCATCTTGGACTTCGGGGAACGGTAAACAACGAGGCAAAGTAAATTAGAGCTGGTATAGCTTCAACCCCCAGCATCCATCGCCAGCTTTCATTCCCATAATTCACTAAAAAATAGTTGGAAAAATAGGCAACCGAAATACCGATTACAATATTCAATTGATTGAAGGAAACTAAACTACCACGGAGTTTCGGAGGGGCTATTTCGGCAATGTATATGGGAGCGATTAAGATAGCTCCACCAATTCCAATGCCGCCTATGATTCTTGCTATAATAAATTCCGAATAGCTGGTCGCCATTGCCGACCAAGTAGCCGAAATGGCAAAAAGGGCCGCAACAACAATTAGCACTTTTTTTCTTCCGAACCTATCTGCAAGGGGCCCTGCCAATAAATTACCTGCCATGGCGCCAAAAATGACACAGCCCACTGAAAATCCCAGCATGGCGTCGGTCATATTAAAATACACGGTAATGCCCTTGACAGCCCCAGAAATAACTGCACTATCAAATCCAAGTAGAAAGCCGCCCAAGGCAACTATCAAACTTATCAGTACCGTGTACGACTTATTCATTTTAACTATTTGCGAATTGGATTGCAAAGCGTATTTCTTTTTGGGTTAGATTTTTTGGAAACTGAAATTCAGTTAATGAACGGGCCGAAAAAAAGAGCTTCCGACCCATCCATATCCAACCAAACTTCATAGTCACCCATACTCCCAATGCGTATTGGGAATACAGTCAATTAGCATTAAATCTCTGTTACAACAACATCGTCTATTAATATCTCTCCTGCGCAAGTGCCAGCACCCCCGCAAGTAGCCTGAATCAGTAGGGATATTCCTTCCTCAATGTTAACATCTGTTGTAAACGTACCAGTATAGTCCTGCCAGACATCTACGGTACTAACATCGGAGGCATTACCCAAATCATGGGCAATAGCCGGGTCCGTTGCAAACTCCGAAAAGGCCAAAACTTGTAGAATTGCGCCATCTACGAAGCTTGTGGTGACCTTATACCTGAATGTCACCTGAACACCCTGATTCCCTGCAATACCGGTAGCAAATCGCTCTTGCTTGATGTTTGGTACCTGGGCAGGTCCGGAGGTCATACGTACAGAATATGTGCCTGAATTTGCATCCGTATCTATTATGGTCACGGCTCCACCTCCGTCGTTCAATTGCCAACAAGCAGCATCACCGGAATTGGCTTCAAAACCACCATTGGAGAGTAATTCACCACTTGGAGGTGCAGGGCATCCTCCACCGCCACCACTGGCATCTCTATAGAAATAGATATTATCCAGATAGATGTCCTGTGGGTCAGTATTGGCACTGCCATCCCCGTTGAACTGTCCGTCGAACTTCATTTGAATCACACTGTCCCACGTCATTCCTGTGAAATCCGCGATGGGAAGATCCACACTGTTCCAAGATCCCGGAGTTACCGGAACCACTACAAGTACCTCTCCGGCCCCAGTTCCACTGTTGATAGGGCTAATTTTTACTTGACGATCAGTACCCGAGGGCACCCAGATGTCCACATGGAGGAACTCCATGGCAGAAGCGTCTTGGGCATTGCCCGAGAAATCCGTACCCTGATAGTTGAAGGTTGGGTAGGCCAGGGCTAGATTGCCGTCTCCTGGATCAAAGGCTGTGTTCACCAAGCCGAAACCGGACTGTCCCCAATTGGGATCGTAGTCGATTCCGGTAACATTGGTATAAGCTTCCCCATAGACAGAGATCACATCTCCCGCATCCCTAGTTGGAGGCACAGGTGCCGAAGTGGTCGGTGCACTACCGCCACCCCCGCTGGGTTCCCTATAGAAATAGATATTGTCCAGATAGATATCATGTGGGTCGGTATTGGCACTGCCGTCCCCGTTGAACTGTCCGTCGAACTTCATTTGAATCACGCTGTCCCACGTCATTCCTGTGAAATCCCCGATAGGAAGATCCACACTGTTCCAAGATCCTGGAGTTACCGGAACCACTACAAGTACCTCTCCGGCCCCAGTTCCACTGTTGATAGGGCTAATTTTTACTTGACGATCAGTACCCGTGGGCACCCAGATATCCACATGGAGGAACTCCATGGCAGAAGCGTCTTGGGCATTGCCCGAGAAATCCGTCCCTTGATAATTGAAGGTTGGGTACGCTAGGGCTAGATTGCCATCCCCTGGATCAAAGGCTGTGTTCACCAAGCCGAAACCGGACTGTCCCCAATTGGGATCGTAGTCGATTCCGGTAACATTGGTATAGGCCTCTCCATAAACGGAGATCACATCTCCCGTATCCCTCGCTGGGGGCGCAGGTGCCGAAGTGGTCGGTGCATTACCGCCGCCCCCGCTGGCTTCTCTATAGAAATAGATATTGTCCAGATAGATATCATGTGGGTCGGTATTGGCACTACCGTCTCCATTGAACTGTCCATCAAATTTCAATTGTACAACTTCATCCCATGTCATTCCGGTGAAATCCCCGATGGGAAGGTCAACACTGTTCCAGGAACCTGGGGTGAGTGGAACCTCCGCTAGGAATTCCGCAACACCGGTACCTCCACCTCCATTAATGGGGCTAATTTTTACTTGTCGGTCAGTACCTGTCGGCACCCAGATATCCAAATGCAGGAACTCCATGGCCGAAGCATCTTGGGCATTGCCCGAGAAATCCGTCCCTTGATAATTAAAGGTTGGGTACGCTAGGGCTAGATTGCCATCCCCTGGGTCAAAGGCTGGATCCACCAATCCAAAACCGGACTGTCCCCAATTGGGATCGTAGTCGATGCCGGTGATATTGGTATAGGCCTCCCCGTAGACAGAGATCACATCTCCCGCATCCCTTGCAGGTGGAGCAGGTGCTGAAGTGGTCGGTGCATTTCCGCCACCACCGGCGCCTTCTCTATAGAAATAGATGTTGTCCAGATAGATGTCTTGCGGGTCAGTATTAGCACTGCCGTCTCCATTGAACTGTCCGTCGAATTTTAGTTGGACTACCTCATCCCATGTCATTCCAGTGAAATCCCCGATAGGAAGGTCAACGCTGTTCCAGGAACCTGGGGTCAGTGGAACCTCCACTAGGAATTCGGCATCGCCGGTACCTCCACCCCCATTGATGGGGCTAATTTTAACTTGTCGATCGGTACCCGTCGGCACCCAGATATCCAAATGGAGGAACTCCATGCTAGAAGCATCTTGGGCATTGCCCGAAAAATCCGTTCCTTGATAATTAAAGGTTGGGTACGCCAGCGCTAGATTGCCATCTCCTGGGTCAAACGCAGGATCTACCAAGCCGAAACCAGACTGTCCCCAGTTGGGATCGTAGTCGATGCCCGTGATATTGGTATAGGTCTCCCCATAGATGGAGATTACATCGGCAGCATCCCTTGTTGGTGGTGCTGGTGCCGAAGTCGTGGGCGCATTTCCGCCACCGCCTGTCATAGTCTCCACTTGCTCAATGTCGTCTATAAAAAATGTACCTGCCGTGGTTCCAGGCCCATCCACAAATAATGTGAATCTTGAAAAACTATCTGCAGAGTCAAAGTCAAAGGAAATGGATTCCCAACCAGAACCGCCATGGCTGGCAGTTTGCTCTACGTTTGCGCCAGTACCTTCTTCTAACTTCAATAAGACATCCACCGCAGCCTCTGCCCATAAATTCATCTTTATGGTTTTGTCTTCCGATAGATCAATTGCCGTTCCCAAATCGAAGAAGAATCCTTCAAATTGACTTCCGCTATTGGTTATGCTTCCTACCTTGGAAGCTTTATCATTTGAACCACCAGGTGCTGGGTTGTCCACTATATCGAAAGCTACCCCATTGAAGGTGGTTGCATTATAGTTTACATTGGCACCATCAAAGGTAATGGGCAACATTACTGGTTCTGGAACCACAATGACCAGTTCGTCATCAAAAGTATCCGTACCTCCAGCAGCATTGGTAGCTGTTAAACTTACTGTATACGTTCCTGTGGAAAAGGTTTTAATGGGGTCTATTTCCGTAGACGTAGTCCCATCTCCAAAATCCCATTCAAAATCTTCAGCATTTTCGGAGGTATTGATGAAAGAAACTGTACCTGTATCCTCGCTAATCAAATGTGAAAAACTAGCCAACACTTCTGGTAGCGCATTGCCTTCATCGTCTTCTTCGCATCCTAAATAGGAAATTGCCAAGATCATCAGGAAAATGACCTTTGCTCTGTTAAATAATAGTTTCATCGTTCTGAGAGTTAGTTTAGTCTGTTAAATTATTTTCGTACACCCTTACGTAGTCCACCAACATGGTCTGGGGGAAGGTGGTCTCATCATTGGGGGAACCTGGAAAGGTACCTCCAACGGCCACATTCAAAATGATATAAAAGGGATGGTCAAAAACCCATTCCCCTGCTACATCCTCTGGGGTTATTTGGTTATACAGGTCCCCGTCCACGTAATAATTGATGTATTCCGGTGACCATTCAATTCCAAATACATGAAAGCCCGTATCAAACCTATCGCCGGTCAATTCGTATTCCTTGGTTTCGGCTTCCCCGGCGGAATATCCTGGTCCGTGCACGCTTCCAAATACCACAGTTGGGGAATCCCCGAGGTATTCCATGACATCGATCTCTCCACATTGGGGCCAGATATTTTGATCACAATCGTTCCCTAGGAGCCAAAACGCTGGCCAAATTCCCTTGCCATAAGGCAGTCGAATTCGGGCTTCGAAGCGTCCATAAGCCTGTTCGAAAAGGCCTTGGGTTGTCAATCTTGCTGAAGTATAGGAAGCTCCTTCAAAGGATTCCTCCCTAGCAGTAATCAACAAAAAGCCATTATCAACTTTTACATTTTCGGTTCTGTCGGTGTAAAATTGTAATTCTTGATTACCCCATCCATCACCATTGGGTCCCCGCCCAATATTGTAATTCCATAGGGATGGATTCGGGGCTCCTTCGGTATCAAACTCATCCGACATCACAAGTTTTGTAAGTGTTGTCACCGTTTGGGTTTCTTCCGTTTCGCAAGCTGTCATTGCAAAAAGCAATAGGATCAATAGCATCGGAACCTGTACGGCTATCGTATGCTTAATTTTATATGAATTCTTCATTGTAATTGTTGTTTTAGATGAGATTGACTACTTGTAGTAATAAATGTTGTCCACAAAAATGTCGGCTATGGTTCCATCCGAAATGAAGAACAACAATCCGATCTGGGAACGATCCCCCAAGTCGGCAAAATCAGCAAGTGGTATATCCAGGCTAACCCATTGATTGGCCACAAGAGTGCTGGAATCGATGGTCACAGACCCAGAAGTTTCATTGTTTCCTACGGAATTTAAAAGTTGTAGCCTGATGAAATCGTCAGCATCTACGGCCTCATTAACCTTAATGTCCACATGCAAGTGGGTCATGTCGGTTAGATTAAGCGGGGCAACATCATTAAAGGTGCCAATACCCACAAAATTCAGCAAGGTGTAGTTGATGATCATATCGCCGTTGACATCGATTGGGGGTGCTCCCCCTTCGGTAGTCTGGAAACCATCGGTAAAGAATCCGTTATAGTAATCCACAGGAACGTTGTTATAGGCATCGCTAAAAACGGAGATAACATCCCCAGCATCCCGAGCGGGAGGCGTTGGGGCAAAATCGAATGTTCCTGCAACATCCAAGGCCAAGGAACCAGCGGCAGCTACGTTGGCCAATGTGGCCGTTATCGTTGCCTGACCTGTACCTACAACCGATACAACCCCCAATTCGTTCGACCTGGCCACATCCACATTGGTGGATTGGAAATCGAAATAAGAGGGTTTGGCAATTACTGTGATATTTTCACCCGATCCGGAATTGAAAGTTTGCGTAAGGCCAGTCAAGGTAATCGGAATATCTATGAACGCGTCCTGTTCAACATCCTCTCCATTTAAAATGGAGGGTTGCGCTTGGGCAATGGTCCCCAAATTTTCAAACCTTACCTCATCCAACCAAAATGTATAACCGAACCCTCCTGTATCGTTGGTGCCAGCTGCGTACCAGAGCATTCCCTTTTCTTCTATCAATTTAGAGGCATCAGGAATTGGAATCACGTATTTGGCCCACTGGGTTCCCAAGCTAACATTGGTTCGGGTTACCTGGAATTTGTTTTCTCCAAAGTCCTGTCCAAATCCAATTTCACCAATGTTAACCCCTTGAGATGCCTTGGCCCAAAAAGTGAGGGCATCGAATCCGGTTAAATTACGGCCAGAACCATCAATTCTAAAGATGGCACCAGCAAAATTTCCATTGGGGTCATTGGCATTGGGCACGTCAATCCTAATCGATGCTTGGCCTTCGTAAGCGGTATTTTCGTCTACAGAGAAAGCAGTCGCCTTTGACCCCAAAAATGGAAAGTAAAAATTGCTGCCCAAACCAACCGGTAAATCTGTAAATACGTCTCCAGTGGTTGAGAATGTGGCAAACTCGGCTTCGTCGGAGAGATCTCTCTCACATCCGAGCAATATCATAAAAACCAAAACCGAAAGGATGGTTTTCCCATTTCGTTGTTTTCTATTTTTCATGTCCATTTTTTTATTTTCCAATGTTAATATGCACGTACGTCCTAATTTCCCATTCCTGTCCTTCATCAAAGCCAACCGGACTTAGCACGGGTTCTGGCGGAAAGGTATTCGGGGGAATTGCGTTAGGCGAATAGCGAGGAGAAAACTCATCGAGTGAACGCCAAATACCCCTAATTCCAATTTTGGTGTCGGGTAAAAGGAACCAATCCGGCTTGCTTACAGATGTGGAAATATCCAGCATCAATTGAACTGGGTAGGTAAGGTTGAAATCCCGGTGATAATCATAGGGGCCCCAATCGTTTACCTTGAAGGCATGTTCCAATTTCCATTTCTTGTAGATCACACGAACATCCCCTCCAAACCGTTCAATAACCCGAGGGTCGCTACCGTTTGACTGTGCATTTCCTCCATACAAATTGGCTATCAGTGCCAAATCTGGACCAACCTTGGAAACTATTCGCGAGCTTGCTTCCCATAAATCCTTGGCGGGTACCGCACTTGGGAAGGCAAAAGGATTCCGATCAGCTCCAAATCCAATAGCAGCATCTTGTGTTGTTGGAAGATGTCGGAACACAAATCCAAGGTTGAAGGCCAACTTGGCATCTTCACTGCGATCGTTGTCCCATTGATAAAACCATGTGCCGGGTGTTGGATCAAAAGTCAGCAACAATTCACCCGCGGTGGTTTTTCTGTTACCACGCACGGCAAAGGGGTCATCTTGAACATTCCGTAGGACTGCAGGGCCACCCGCATCTACCGGAACCGGACCCACTAATGGTTCTTGCCATAAGAAATTAGGTGCTACTTGAAAGTTGCCAAAGGTATAAGTGAACCCAGAAAGAAAACTGTTCTGGTTACCACTTCCGTTGTCCTTCAATTTCCAACCTGTAAAGGTGACTGTTTGATCTACGCCTCCGTTGGCCACCAAACCTGTGGAAGCACCAAGGGCATACCAATTGAATTTTCCTTTGGAATAGGTAATCCTAGCTTTGGCACCCCAATTATCGTCGGCATTTATTTCGTCATTGTAAATCACATAGTTCCCTGGTCCGCCTTCCACAAATTGGAAATCCCGACCATTCAAGGGCTGTCCGCCCCAAATTCCCCCAACTTCTAGTCCGAGGTTGCCAAATTCCCGTTCGATATGGAGCGTTGCTCTACGTGTTTTTGGTAGTGGAATGGCTCCAGAGGTCTGGGTATTTCTTCTTTGCCCTAAATCCTCATGATAGACTCCAGTTAAATCAAAATGTCCAAGTTTGGTATGGTATTTCAATAAAATTGCTGGGTTGGCTCCCCACCACAATTGATCTCCAAATGCAGCTTTTAAGCCTTTAAAAGCTTTTTTGCCATCCACTTCCATTCCCAGGATTTCCCCATTGTATATATCCAGGTTGGGACCATAATTGGCTTCTGGATAGAGTCCAAAGAAATCCCCTTCATAACCCCAATGGTAATGACCAGTTCTATAAAACCCTCTTACATCGGCCTGTTTGGTCTGCCAATCAAACTCCGCATTATACACCCTTACTCTATTGTTATCGGCAAAGGTTACCTCTCCATTGTCTGAGTTCACAGCAACGGGGCGACCTACATTTTCATAAAATATTTCGTTAATGGGATTTGTGGCAATATTTCCAAGAATGTTGAAATTGACATTGGCCCTCATATTGGAGGACGGCTCCCCTTCGATACCTACATAGTAGGATTGCATATGGTCAAAGCCCCTTTCGTCAGGAAAGTTATTTGCTGTTGGGTCGGCTATTGCGGGAGTGGTAATCAAACTACCTCCAGTACTAAAAGTGGTGAATTCGGCCCTAAGTTTACTTACCCGAATTTTGCTTCCACTGTTAGCTTCCAATGCCGCTTTATCTCCTCGAGCTTTTAGCACGGCATCCATTAACCCTATGCCATCAAAATAATCGTTAATGAACTCCGAGGTTACTCCATCTGCATATGGATTGAGTTGATGGGCTTCCTTTAAGGCGTAGTAAGCGGCCCTTGGATAAAGATCATAAAGTCCCCTTTCGCTGGTTGGACCTTTGGCACAGATACCAAACCATTCCTCGTTCATGTTGTTCTCACCTGGGGCTGCTAAATCCCTGGCGTAACCCCCATTGGACCATGAGGCATTGTTATCATGTATATCTGCATTTTCTCTATCGTCAAAACCGTATTTCCACCATCCATCACTAAACTGAAAAGTGAAGCCTCCAACGGAGTTTCCAACCTTCCCCAAACCAGCGGCGTTATCGTAGATTTCCTTCCAGTTACCCACCATGTAGTAGGCCTGGGAGTATTGATCTTCCTTATTTTCCATAGCATTATAGGCGTCGGCACCAAACTCCGTGAACATCACAGGTTTGTTCAGCTTGTCCTTAACGACTTGGAACATATCACCAAAGGAAACCCCTCTATAGGTGTTGGTTCCGTAGATGTCCACATCTTTACATTCCTCAGCTACAATATCAATGAACAACACATCGCCATTACATATGGCCACTGGGTGTGAGGGGTCCATGGCCTTCATTTTCTTTGCAGCCTCGTTCATAAGTCGGTACATTGGTCTTCCCCGACTTTCCCCTATAAACTGGATCCTTCCTTCATCATCCGGAAAATCTTCGGTCTCTGCCCCGGCCCAAAACAATCCATAGTTGTTTTCGTTGCCCAAGAGGTAGAGTAAAAGTCCAGGGGTGTTTTTGTAGCCCTTGACCAACTCCTCCATTTCTGACATTAAAAATTCTTGGGTTTTGGCATCGTCGTAAATGGTTACAGGGGTCCATACCCCATCCAAAGTGAGACCATACCGCCCGAAGGAATGATTAAGCATGGTGTAGATACCATAGTTCTCGTAGATATACTGTATCCACTTTGCTGGAACTCCGGTGTATTGCCTAATAACATTTACCCCCATGTTCTTTAGAAGGGACATTTCTGTGTCAAGTCCCGCCTTGATCACATCGTCCGACTTCTTCCAGAAATTTGCATTTACGGTATTTGTTCCGATTGGGATGTAGTCCCAATTCATACCGTTGATCATGAAATCCTCGCCATTGACGACCAATTTCATTCCTTCTTCGTTGCTAACGACCGATACTTTATCGGCTTGTGCATTTACGCTAAGGACAACCAAGAAAAATAGGAATCTGAATAGATAGTTTTTCATAGTAATGTTTAGTTTAAGTTTCTCCGAACCGGTGGGTTGCTAACCCTTATGCTGTAAAGCCTCTTGTCCTAAGACGACTAAACGACCGATTCTGGGATGGTTAAACTTATCTTAATTAAATGCGAAATCCTTAAGAAGCACCTCAACAAAAAATATACATCTCAATATTTTGACATATTTTTTGAGTTATTCTCAAAACGCTTGTTTTTAAAGGGGTTTAGAGGAAAAAGGGAAATAGTTGTTTGGCAGGGAAATTTGCCGTTGTATAGGTAATGTTGAGGTGTTTGGGGAAGAATGCTGCGGTTTATAGCTTAAGAATATAATCCACTAAATTGTCATCATGGGTCAAATTCATCTTTTTACGCAATCTGTAGCGTTTAATTTCCACGCTCCTGGGAGAAATATTGAACATGGGAGCTATCTCTTTGGAAGACAAATTCAAACGTAGATAGGCACACAACCTGATATCGTTTGGGGATAAATTGGGGTGTGCATTCTTGAGTTTCTTTAAAAATTTTCTATCTGCATTATTAAAGGCTTCTTTAAATAACTCCCAATCGTCATTTTGTTTCAAACTTTTGTCAATTATGCCGATTATGGATTGCACGGAATCCTTATTATCTACACTGGCGACCAACTGCTCTTTTACTTTGGACAACAACTCATTCTTTTTGATGATACTCATGGTTGAAGCGGCTAGTTCATTGCTCTTGTTTTTAAAGTCCTCCTTGAGTTGTTGGTTTTTAAGTTTAATGATCTCCTTTTCGTTTTGAGCCTTGGCCAGGGCCATTTCCCGTTGATTCTTTTCTATCAATTTCTGTTGCCGTCTGTGATAATATCTACGGTACGCATTATGAATAGCAATGGAACCCAATATGAACGCAAATAGATAGATGATCAAAAAAAGATTGGAACGATACCATGGCCGAGCTATGGTAAAACCGTAGGAAGCAATATTTTCGGAGCTTCTTTCTCCTATTTTAGCCCGTACATTGAAAATGTACGAACCAGGAGGAAGGTTTTCAAAAGCCACGGACGAATTTCCCGTCAAGTCACTCCAATTGGGGTAAATTCCTTCAAGTTGATACTGATATTGGGGCTTAATGTACTTGTTATAGGAAGGAACGAAATAAGTGAATTCCAGGTTGTTTTCGGACGGCAGAAAATCTCCCTCGGTATTTTGGTCAACCAAATTTTCATCGGTTACCGGTAAGTTTTTTCCAGCCTGTCTTATGGTTTCAATACTCACGAAGAACTCTTCTTCCTCAAAATTTTCGATGTCAACGGTGAGGTAGCCCGAACGTGCCCCGAATAAATAAGTATGATCATCTAGTGCTGTAGCACTTTCGTACCCAATTATCCCATTTCGCATGTCCTCGGTTAGTGGAATTTGTTTAACACTGGGCGAACTCCCCACTCCCCCTCGGAGCACAAATCCAACACTTGAGTTGGAAAAAGTCCACAAATGTCCATTCCGCTGATCCAGGACCATTTTTCCGGAAACATACTCATCCTCAGAATAAAGCCTACTAAGGACGGAGTCCTTGTCGAACTTGTTTTTATCCCAGTTGTATTTTAGGATGCCTTTTTTATAGGCATACAACAAATCTCCTCCATATTTTAAGATCCCCGAGTTAGAATCCTTGATCAGGGTATCTACATCTTGGATGGTAATCCCAGAATAGTTGGCATCGGGCCTTAACCTAAACACTCCTTTATATTCATGATTTACAAAGATATCCTCCTTAAAAACCTCGAAATATCTTGCAGAATGATCAAATCCTCCTAGTCTATTTCTTAACTGCCAACTGTTGTTGTTCCTCTGTAAAACATACAATCCGTCGTAATTCCCCTGCAAGAGAAGGTCGGTTTGCCCAGGTATTTTGCCCACCTTCCAGGTGCCCTGTATATCAGATATTCTATTGGCCTGATCATTTTCTACCAAAAAAGTTCCTGTATGATGACCACAGAACAAGTTGCCGTCAATTTCTTCCAATGACCACACTTGGCCATGGGTTCCTTCCACAAATTGGAAATCCGACCTACTATCTTGTTCCTTATAAAAGAGCCCTTGGTTTGTCCCCAAATACAGATACCCTCCCTTTATTGCCGAGGCGTAGACACTCCCCACTAAACCTTTTTTATCAGGGTAAATTCGAAATGGTGAACCCCGATTTATGAAGCTAATCCCAACATCCAATCCCAACCAAATATTGCCATCAATATCCTCGTACAAGGCCAAGACCGTATTGTTTTGTAGTCCCTTAACTTGATCTATATGATCCACCAATTCCCCAGCTTGATCCAAAAGGACCAGACCATGCGAAATGGTACCCAAGGCCAAATCCCCATCCCTTAATTGCAAACCACTATATAAGCTGATTTGTGACAGAAGATCATCAGCTTCAGTATTCCATTTGGCGATGGATTGATTTTGTGTCTGGAAAAAACCCTTGTTTTTGGTCAGGATCAACAATTCCCTTCCAATCGGAAAAATATTGATAATCTCGTCATCCATGATGGATTCCTCTGCATATACCAAAACTGCCCTACCATTTTCAATCTTAAAAATTCCTTCTCCAACTTTTTGGAAATAAATGGTCGTACCTACCTGGAACATTTTGGGTAAAAAGGAATCCGACTTAATCACATTTAGTGAATTGTCATCAAGCCCATGGATATAAATTCTGCTATGCGACTGAAATACCACGTAACCCTCAAGTTCAATAATGCTCCAGAACTCTTCATCTTCAAGCATTTGTTGCTTCAATTCCCTAGATAAACTAGTGTATTCCAAGGCCCCGGTCTCCGAGCTTTCCCAATAGCCAAACTCCATATAACAACCGATATAGGCTCGTTCACCAACCACCTTAACCGATCTTATAATGGATCCATTTGGAGAGGGGTACAGCGTCCATAAAGCCCCATTGAATTTTAACAAACCATTGTTGTTAGCTATAAACATGGTTTTGTCCTCTCCCTGGGAAATAGCCCAATTTTGACTTTCAGAGCCATATTCGGCGGGAGAAAAATTCTGAATTGGAGGGATTTCTTGGGAATAAGCACCTTGGCATACTATGAAATATGACATGAGTAATATTTGCAGAGGCCTTTTTGCTAAATCCCAATTCAAGAATGTTGTATGGTTTCCAAGGCGATCAAATAAAACTCCCATAGGTTTAAAATACACAAAAACATTTTAAGTCAATTCCGATTTCCAATTCAGGAATGCAGAATCGGAATGCAAAAGGGTCCAAAATTTTATCTTTTATCTAGGCTATTATCACATAAAAAAAGAAGACAATTATCTAGGAGTCAAAAATTTGCAATGTTCTGCTTAATTTTAGCTGACAGGAATAAAATTAATTTGGTACGGCTTCATGGGTAAATTTGGTTTTTTGATTGGGATATTGGCTGCTTTTTCCATGGTTTCCTGTGGGGATCCGGATTTGCCCGAATATGTCGCAATCGAGTACGCCAAACTTCCAGAAAAACTGGATTTTAACCAACATGTAAAACCCATACTTTCGGATAAATGCTTTATCTGTCACGGCCCGGACAAAGCCAAAGTCTCTGCCGGCCTGCAATTGCACACCCCCAAAACTGCCTATGCCGAATTGCCCGAAAACCCAGGGAAATTTGCAATAAAACCGGGGAGTTTGAAAAATTCTGAGTTGTTCTATCGCATATTGCAAGAGGATCCCGATTTGGTGATGCCTACCCCAGATTCTCACCTAAGTCTGACTCCAATTGAAAAAGCCACTCTGATAAAATGGGTCGAGGATGGAGCCGAATACAAGGATCATTGGGCTTTTATTGCTCCCCAAAAAACAAACCTGCCCGAAGTATCTATAGATAGTTTAACAGCAAATCGCATAGACCATTTTATACTGGCAAAATTGGAGGCTAAGGGGTTATCCTTTTCCAAAAAAGCAGAGAAGGAGATTCTTTTGAGGCGCTTGTCGTTTGATCTTACCGGAATGCCTCCATCCATTGAGGAAATAGATGACTTTATGGCTGACGACAGTCCGAATGCCTTTGAAAATCAGGTCGACCGCTTATTGGCCTCCCCCCGTTATGGCGAGCAAATGGCATTGGGTTGGATGGATGTGGCCCGATTTGCCGATACCCATGGGTACAGTGTTGACCGTTATCGTGATATGTCGCCATGGCGCGATTGGGTCATAGGTGCTTTCAACAAAAATCAACCTTATAATGAATTTGTAAGCTGGCAATTGGCCGGTGATCTTATGGAAAACCCGACCAAGGAAATGAAACTGGCAACTGCATTCAATCGAATTCATCCCCAAAATATGGAAGGGGGAATCGTGGGCGAGGAATTTTTAATTGAGTATGCAGCCGATAGAACCATTACATCGGGTCAGGCATTTATGGGATTAACCTTGGATTGCGCACGATGTCACGACCATAAATACGACCCGGTCACGCAGAAGAATTTCTATGAAATGACTTCTTTCTTCAACAATATCAATGAATCTGGTCAAATATCCTTCAACAACGCCCTACCTACCCCGACCATGCTTTGGACCACTGAGGAAGAAGAACAAATGTTGGATTACATGGAAGGATTAGTCAAAGAAAACGAAGTTGAACTAGCAAATACAATACAAAAAATCCTGCCCGAAGCTCAAAATTGGATAGCAATGGGTAGGTATTCCAGCATAAAAGTTTCCAAACGGGGCTTGATTGGCGAATTCGACTTGGATGACAAAAGTTTGACAAATAAGGTTAGACCTTCACAAAAAGGTACCATGAAACGTGAATACGCAGAAGGACAACCCATAGATTTGGTCAATGCCCGACGTGGACAGGGGATTCGTTTTGATGGAGATGCTTGGTTGGATTTAAAACAGGTGGGGGTTTTTGGTCGACATCAACCTTTCACCGTTGGGGTTTGGGCAAAAATTCCCGAAGAAGTGACGGACGGGAATATTTTTCACAAAGGGGACGGGGCCGTTTTGTATGCCTGGCGCGGTTTCCACTTGAAAATTGTGGACAACAAACTTGAACTGCTGATGGCGCATACTGGGCCGGACAATGCCATCCGCGAACACTCCAAAATGGAAATACCCAAGGACGAATGGATACATTTTGCCGTAACCTATGACGGGTCCAGCTCGGCTGCTGGATTTAAAGTCCATGTGAATGGCAACGAGTGGCAAACCGAGGTCATCGATGATAACCTCTATAAGGGTATTCTCTTCGGAAGAAAAGTGGAACCTGGACTTCAATTTGGTGCCCGATTGCGCGGAAAAGGTATCGGCGGTGGTATAATAGATGATATTAAGGTGTACGGCAGGGAACTTTCGCAAGTGGAATTGATGCAAATCGCTGAAAACAAATCCGTTCAAAAACTATTGGACAAAGACCCGAAAAACCTCGGTGTTTCTGAGCAAAAACTTTTGGAACAGCACTTCCTTTTAAACAGCAAGCCCATACAAAAACAACAAAAGCAACTGGCTAAGATCAGAAAAGCCTTTGTTGACAGCCTGGAGCCCATAAAGGAAATTATGGTTATGAAGGAAACCACTCCGGTCCAAGCCCATGTGTTGGAAAGAGGGGCTTATGATGCCAAGGCCGAGGAAGTATTCCCAAATACTCCAGAGTTTTTGCCCGGTATGGATAAAGACTTTCCCAAAAACAGGCTGGGTTTTGCAAAATGGCTGTTCCACGAAGACCACCCGTTGACCTCCCGAGTCACCGTTAATCGGCTGTGGCAACATTTCTTTGGCGTCGGATTGGTGAAGACCGCCGAAGATTTTGGCAATCAAGGGGAATTGCCAAGTCATCCAGAATTATTGGATTATTTGGCCTTACATTTTATGGAAAGCGGTTGGGATTTAAAGGCCTTCAACAAAATGATCGTAATGTCACATACCTATCAACAAGATTCCCGCTCCTCAGAAGAACTCAGGGCAATAGATCCGGAAAATAGATTGCTTGCCCGAGGACCGTCTAAGCGGATGACGGGGGAAATGCTGCGCGACAACGCATTGGTAGCAAGTGGATTACTAAACGAAAACATCGGAGGAGAAAGCGTAAAGCCCTATCAACCAGCCGGACTTTGGAAGGTGAACGGGTACACCTACACCCCTGATAAGGGCGAAAAACTATATCGTCGTAGCATGTACACCATTTGGAAGCGTTCGGTGCCCCACCCGACCTTGTCTACATTTGATGCTCCAGCTCGCGACGTATGCACCGTTCGTAGACAAGAAACCAATACCCCCTTGCAGGCATTGGTGTTGCTGAACGACCCCACCTATGTGGAAGCAGCCAGGGTTCTCGGAAAGAAAATGGCGGATACTTCGGATGCCCAAGAAGGGCTTCAAATGGTTTTTAGGAGCCTCACCGGACGGAGACCAACGGCCACAGAATTGAAAATATTACTGGAGTTAAAGGATAGCGAATATCAAAAATTCAAATCGAAGGAAGCAAAAACCAAAGGTTGGTTGAACACCGGGGAATTTAGGATTGATGATGCGGATGAAAAAGCATTGGTTGCCGCCAATGCCGTAGTAGCAAGTACCATAATGAATTCTGATGCGACCATAACCAAAAGATAGCAATATGTGCGATCATCACGACAAGCTTAGATCCAACAACAAAGACCTGCAGCAGGTGGAAAAGATGTGCGACCGCAGGGAGTTCTTGACCAAGACCTCTTTGGGATTGGGGGCAATGGCGTTGGGCTCACTATTGAACACGGAAAAGGCATGGAGCAATGTAAAAAACCAAGTGCAACCCGATTTGGGGATGTTCGGTCGAAACGATTTAGGCCTTCCCCATCATATGCCCAAAGCGAAACGTTGTATCTACCTGTTCCAAAGTGGAGGGCCTTCACAATTGGAACTGTTTGACTACAAACCAAAATTGCGCGACCTTTTTGGCCAAGACCTTCCAGAATCGGTGCGCCAGGGACAACGATTAACTGGAATGAGTGCTGATCAGACCTCCTTTCCAATTGCTGCTTCCACCATCAACTTTAATCAATATGGGGAGTCACGGGCTTGGGTAAGCGATGCCATGCCCTACCTATCGGAAATGGTCGATGATCTTTGTTTTATCAAGAGCATGCAGACCGACGCCATCAACCATGATCCAGCGATTACCTTCTTCCAGACCGGAAGTCAATTGCCAGGTAGGCCCTCTATAGGCTCATGGATAAGTTATGGCTTGGGTTCAGACAATGAAAACTTACCCACATTCATCACCCTGATTTCCAAAAATGGAGGAGGACAACCTTTGTATGCCCGCTTGTGGGGTAACGGTTTTCTCCCAACAGAACATCAAGGGGTGCAATTTCGCAGTGGGAAAGACCCGGTACTCTACCTTACTGATCCCGAAAATTATGATGGCCATGATCGTAGAAATATGTTGGATTATCTTGAGAAATTGAATGCTGTTCAACATGACACCTACGGGGACCCAGAGATCAATGCGCGAATGGCACAGTACGAAATGGCCTTCCGTATGCAAACTTCTGTACCGGAAGTGACGGATATGAGCAAGGAACCCGATTACATTTTTGAGATGTACGGAGAGGATAGTCGGGACCCAGGTACCTATGCAGCAAATTGCTTGTTGGGCAGAAAACTGCTGGAGAAAGATGTGAAATTTGTTCAATTGTACCACCAGGGATGGGATCAACATGCAGGATGTCCTGGAGGTGTGGCACTGAATGCCAAAAAGACCGATCAAGCCAATGCTGCCCTGATCAAAGATCTAAAGCAAAGGGGCATGTTTGAGGACACATTGATTATATGGGGCGGGGAATTTGGCAGGACCGTGTATTCCCAAGGGAAGTTGACCACCACCGATTATGGACGAGATCATCATCCAAAGGCATTTACCATGTTTATGGCCGGTGCAGGGGTGAAACCTGGCTTCACTTATGGCGAAACGGATGATTTTAGTTACAACGTGGTCAAAGACCCTGTGCACACCCATGATTTTCAAGCTACCCTAATGCACCTTTTCGGCATAGACCATGAGCGTTTAATCTACAAACACCAAGGAAGACGGTTCCGGTTGACCGATGTACATGGGCATGTGGTCAAGGATATATTGAGTTAAAGGATTGGAAGACCCATCAGTCGCAATTTGAAGCATCAAAGAAAATACCTAACAAGCGATTAAATGAATGAAACATCGGACATTATTTTGTTCTTAGGAAGATTCCATCCGATGGTGGTGCACCTCCCCATTGGGTTTTTACTTTTCGCTTTTATTCTTGAGGTATTGAGCCGTTGGAAAAAGAATCCAGCTTTGGCTATTGTGGTACCCTTGGCATTGCTATTGGGGGCAATTAGTGCGTTGGTTGCCTGTATTTTGGGCTATCTACTTTCACTGAGCGGGGACTACGAGCAAGGCGCTTTGGATATCCACTTTTGGTTCGGCATCATTACCACAATTATCGCCTTTATGGCCTGGCTGATCAGTGCCAACAAAGTGACCATACCAAAATTGCAACACGGAAAACCCTATTTGATCACGCTGACAGTTGTGATAGTTTTGGTGGGAATCACGGGTCATTATGGAGGCAATCTCACACATGGCGCCGACTATTTGACCGCTTACCTTCCATTTGGTCAATTTAAGAAGGAAAAATTGGCACCTGTGGCGACTGTTGAGGAGGCCGGAGTGTTTGCTTATCTGGTCGATCCTATTTTAGAAGATAAATGCGTTAGCTGCCACAATGCTTCAAAAAAGAAGGGCAAACTCTCTTTCGCCAATGTGGAGTCCCTATTAAAAGGAGGAGAATCGGGACCAGCGTTTGTAGCCGGTAATCCGTCAGCATCCGAAATGATACGCAGGGTTCTCCTAAACCCAGAAGATGAGGAAGTTATGCCTCCAGAAGGTAAAACACCCTTGACCGAAGAAGAGATTGCCATTTTGAATTTTTGGATACAAACTGGAAATGGCAGTTTTGAAACTAAAATGGGTGAACTTGAGGTATCTGAGGAGGTACAAACCATCGCTAGCACCATGTTGGGCCTAACCCCCAATCCCGGTGAACTAATGCTCGCCCCTGGTCCAGTGGTAGCTGATTCTACCCTAAATAAACTCCAAGATTATGGGTTTAAAATACGGGAATTGGTGGCTGGCACAAATTTGTTTGATGTGGCCGTGACGTCGAACAATCCGAAGATTACGGCTACTACCATGCCGGGCATGATCAGGGAACTGGCTTTAATTAAGAGCAATATCATATGGTTGTCCCTACCGGATAACAAGGTGAATGATGACGACTTAAAAACTATCGCCACCTTCGAAAATCTAAGAAAACTACGTCTGGAGAAAAATCCGATAACCGATATCGGGGTAGGCCATCTTTCAACGCTACAAAATTTGGAATCTTTAAATCTGTACCAGACTAAAATCACCCAAAAATCGATTCCTGTGTTTTCGTCCATGCAAAACCTCCAAAGTGTCTATGTTTGGGGTACGGAAATTCAGCAAGACGAGTTTTCCAAAAAAGGTTCAGACAGGCTTGAAATTATATTATGAGATTCCGATTCAAATTTCAATGGTCAGGCCCTATCAGATTTAATACGACATCGATTTTATTAGAAAACAAGGTTTTCTTTGTCAAACAAAGCTGTTCAACAAATCCTGAAATCGTTAATCGAACACCAATTCGTCCACTGTTATTTTCTGATCGGCTATAAAATCGAAAAGTGTCAATTTTCTCAACAGGTAGTAATCCGACCAAAACCGTTCCAATGAATTCAGATAATCGATAATGGCCTTGTCCTTTTCTTGTTGCGCCAAGTTTAGGTCAGTAATCGTGATCTTACCCAGTACGTAGCGTTTTTTGGTAATCTCATAACGCTTGAGTGCCACTTCTTTGGCTTTCTCCGCAGTGACAAGAAACCCTCTTTGATTGGACCAGTTTAAGGTATGGAGATATATTTCCTGCTCAAACGCCTGCCGCTCCTGTTTAATGTTCGTATCGGTCAAATCAAGGTCTGCTTCGGCCATTTTTCTCTTGGATTTGGAAACTCCCCAATCAAAAATTGGGATTTCGAGCCTCGCGCTAATATTCTGCTGCTGGTCATAATCCTGGAAGAGCGTGTTGTAATCATCCGATTGCCCATTGAGTCCAAAATTCGCGTTTACCCGTAAGCGCAGTCGATTGTTGCCCCTTGCCTCGGCCAACTGCTTTTCCATTTCCAACCTTCTTCTCCTAAATTCTATGACCGATTTCCTATTGTCATAAGCTTCTTCCAAAGCCTTTTCCACACTAACACTGAATTGAGTAAGTTCTTCCGGCTCGTACAATGCCAAATCCTCGGTATCCAGGTTCAAGAACCTGGCCAAGTCCTGGGAAGCCCTTTTGAATGTAATTTCGTTGGTGGTAACTGTATTCTGCGAATTTAGGTGCCTTAATTCCATTTGTAAAAGGTCGTTTTCGGCAATTTTTCCAATATCGAACCTACCCTTCGCTATCTGCAACAAGGTGTCCTGATTGGAGAGGTTCCTTTTGGCAATTTGCAGCTGTTCTTGGGCCTTTAATAGGTCAAAATACCGCCTACATGTGGTCAAGGATATGTCTTCCATCCTTTCAATAAACTCCCTCTTGGACTCCTCGTACATCAAGGGTTCTATTTTTTTGTCCCATTTAAATGGATTGTAAAACACGGAGTTCTGGAAATAACTTATCGAAAAAGGAACCACGGAATAACTAGTGGAATTGTTATCCCCAAACCTATCAATTCGCTGAAGTTGGGAATTCACAGCAAATATCCCACCCGTATAGGGAACCTGTTGGGTTAGGCTGAGTCCCGCATCAATAATGGATTGGTTCTGGCTTACAAAAATATCCTGCCCCAAATCGTTGGTAATCCTGTTCACTGAGTTGGCATAGGTCGGTGAAAGGTTTAAACTGAGTCCGGGCAAAAAACTGGCAAGATAATTTCTGTACCTCCAATACTGCCTTTGGGTGGTGTTTACGAGAGCTTGGTATTCTGGAGAATTGCTTTGGGCTAAATGAATGGCCTCGGTCAACTTTACCTCCCTTTTTTGGGCATATCCCGACATGCAAAGGCTAACGGTAAGTAAAAACAGGATTTTTTTCATAGATAGGATTTATAGAATATGGACATTATGAAACCATTATTATTCTTGTCTGATGGCTTCAATGGGTCTTTTGTTCGCTGCAGAACGCGCTGGAAAAACACCAAACACCAGCCCCACCAGGGTCGCTACAAAAAATGATAGCAGAATAGAACCTGTGGTGAGAATGGTCTCAATACCGGTCAATCTCTCCAAGCTGAAAGAGGCTATTATACCCAGCACTACTCCTATTATTCCTCCTCCTAGACTGATCAAAATGGATTCGGACAAAAACTGCCAAATCACATCCTCACGCGTTGCACCTATGGCACGTATAATGCCTATCTCCTTGGTACGTTCAAGAACCGATGCCAGCATAATGTTCATGATGCCTATTCCCCCGATCAAAAGTGAAATTCCTGCTATGATACTCAGTACAATATTGAAAATCTGCTTCGTCTTCTGTTGTTGTTTTAGAAGATTTATGGGGATGGAGATTTCAAAATCTAGAACATCATTGTGCTTTCTTTTTAGCATTTTGCTGATGACCTCGGCGGTGGCCTTGAGTTCCGAGGAGTTGTTGACCTGCACGGTCAATCTATCTATCTGGTGGTAGTTGCCCCTGGGAATCCGCTTTTGTGGTCCGCCCTGCCGTTGTCCTATAATTTGATTGTAATCGATGGCCTTATCGGTGATGATTTTCCGGTCCTTGTATCGTACCAAAAAGGTTTTAATGGGGACATATACATCTTGGTTAAGATCCCGAATTCCGAGATTTTCCTGAGCCGTTTCCGAAATCAATTTTTCCTCAATTATTCCGATTACTTTGAGCCATACATCCTTGACCTTGATTTGTTTTCCCAATGCGCTTTCCCCTGTGAAAAGCTTTTTTTCCACCTTCTCGCCAATGATACAAACTGGCATGGCACCGATCAGTTGTTGATCCGAAAACTTGCTGCCCCGGCCCAAATGTATATTTGCGGTCTCGAAGAAATCGTTGGTAATCCCAATAAGCTTTACATTGTTCTGCTTTCCCCTATTGATGACATAGGTGTCCAAAATAATTTCTGGGCTGGTCTTTTTTACCGTTGGAATATGGTTCTCGATGCTTATTACATCCAACATATCAAGTCCTTTGGAAAACCTTTTGGTCTCCATCGCGCCAGCACTAGCATTCTCATCCTCGTCATCGGCACCTTCATCTTCCTCGTCGGGTATGGGGGTAATTACGATATTGTTTACACCCACCAATTCCAATTGTGCCAATATCTCTTTCTCGGCTCCGTTACCAATGGCCAACATGGTTATTACGGCCGCAACGCCAAATATGATACCAAGTGCTGTAAGGAATGTCCTGACTTTGTTGATGGCTATGACCCGTAGGGCCTCACTAAAATTGGACTTAAGCTTGTCCAGGAATATTCTATCCATCATTCCAATGATTGGATATTCTTATCTTCCAGTCCCTCGGGTTTGTTCAGGTATACGATGTCGTTTTCTTCCAAACCCTTTTGGACAACAACCTCATCCACATTGGAACTGCCAAGTTCCACTTCCTTTTTTACTACCGAAAGGCCAGATTTGGTATAAACGTAGCTTATGGAATCTTTTGAAAAAATGGCCTCGAGGGGAACAATAAGGACGTCCTCCTCTTTCCCGATAAGAATCTTATTGGAAGTGGTCATACCCGGGCGGATATTGTCGTTGGTTTCGTTGAACTTGATCAATACCTGGAACAGGTTTATATCCGACCCACGTTTCTTCTCTCCCACATTGGCCACATTGGTAACCACCCCACTTATGGTTACTTCAGGAAATGCGTCAAACCCAATGGAAACCTCTTGTTCCTTAATAATCTTACGGATGTCCACCTCATTGGCATAGGTCTTGGATTCCATTTTAGTGAGATCAGGTAAAGTCGCTATAGTTGGGTCCCATGGACTTATGCTTGATCCCACTTTTCTTTTGGAACCATCCCAGTTTTTTGCATACGTGACCATACCGTTGGCGTCAGAACGAATGGTAAACGACCTTTGCAGCGTGGTCAGGTCTTCCAATTGCTTTTGGATTTTGGACACTTCCGTACCCACTTCAACCATTTTGGCAATGGCCTTACGTTTTTTGATCTGATAATCCTCTTTTTTCTCCTTAAGATCCCGTTTTGCCCTTTCGATCTTTATTTCAAGTTGTTTGATGGTGCTGGGAGGCTCATAAACGGAGCGTTCAAGCTCCAGCCTATCCTCGGCCAGTGTAAACTCGAGGTCCTTAATGGCCGTTCGCTCTTGTTTTAGGGTTAAGGTGGTGTCCAATTGTTCTTGCGTAAATTTGGACTGCGCATTTTCCAAATTGAGCTGAGCATCAATTATCTGTCCATTGAGTTCAGATGGATCAAGTCTGCCTACATAATCCCCTTTTTTGATAACCGTTCCCTCGGGAATCAAGTCCTGTATCTTGACATTGTTCAAGCGGTACTTTCTTATATCCGTTGGCCCGTTGATTTTTTTTAAACTGGTGGACTGTGCTTCACCAGAAATTACGACTTCATCTAAAAATACTCCCTTTTTCACTTTTGTGGTCACCGAAACATTGTCTTCGGAACCTGAAGAAAAAAAAGAGAATAAAAGAATAATCAGGACAAGGGGGGAAGCAATGAGCAGAAGCTTTTTTCGGTTCATTTGTTGGTTGGTTTTAGTAGGTGATTTCATCAAAAGTAGTCAATGAAACCAAACAACTTCTGTACCAAATGTTATTCTTTTCACAACAAAATTTAAATTTTCTAAAAAAAGTGTTTAATCCGGCATCAAGCTATTGGAATTCTATAACCATCGTTTGCCATATTCCAATATCCTGGGCCTTTTGGTAAGTTGCATAGATCAACCCTCAATGGAATCCAGGACCAAAATCAATCCCACAAATTCCAAATTGGGTAACTCGGATTGATTCCGCTGATGAACTTTATTTGGGAAAGGTTCGCTTAATTAGCTTCTTTCCATTCGCAAGATTACAAAAGCCTGGTCATCACTACCATCACCATCCACATCATATTCAACAGGTCCGGTAATTGTAAAAATACCATCGCTAACCGAGCCCTGTAAGGTTTCGAGTTCGTTGGGTGCATCATCGTACCGAACGGTAAATAATCCTTCACAAAATGCCAAATCTCCTGTTGTTGATTCGCTTGCCGCCCCACTTTCCGTAATCAACAGCGTAAATCCACCATTGCCCTGGATATTGAGCGTAACCGTACCGCCCTCGGCAACAACGTCAATTTGTTCCGACGTTCCTGGAATATCAAAATTGGCCTGCGTAGCGGTCCAGTTTCCAGTCACATCCGATATTGAAAAATTTGGTCCGTTGAGGGAGCAATCGGAAAAATTAATCCCGTCTTCTTCATCCCCATCGCCCCCACAGGACAAAATGGGAATGCAAAGTGTCAGCAGCATCGAAACAAGCAGAACTTTTTTCATTATCCGAAATTTAAGAGTTTCCTATTTAATTCTAAATCCAACTGCCTATATTGTTTTTGGGATGGAATATAAGCTGTAGGCAACAAACCGAAGAAGGTTTCAGCGCACTTTGACTATAAGGTACAAAAAATGCAGTAACTATTTGCTTTTTAACAATTTAAAGGGTGGGCTTTGCATTCCTTTAATCCTCCTCACTTCGAGTTATGATAGCATTAAAAAACTAGTAATACCAGGATGTCAAAAATGTAATCGCAGAAAAGAGAGTTCGGATTACAAATGAATAAAAATGGGTAAGTATTATCGCCGTATCAAAAAACAACAAAATTCTTATCACTAAAAACGTCATACAGCCCAAATCCATAATTTGAACTTTTGAAGCTCCTTAAGCAAAACAGTTCGGAATTTGAATGCAGCTTAGAGCAAATTACATCTGCAATGCTTGGTCACGGCCAATTGATGGTAAAGAAAATCTAATTCACCTTAAACTCAAAGGTGTCGGATTCGGAAATGTTTCCTTGGGAATCGAAAGTTCTCACATACCAATAATACGTTTGCCCAGCACTGATTTCTGCTCCCAAATTGCTTTCGGTCAACACGCCTAAACTGGTTGTTGGGGGATTATTTGAACCATAAAAGATTTCAAACTCCACAATATCCCCGTCGATATCATTTCCTTCCCATGTTAAGTTGACCGTGCCAGTTTCAAGGTCAATGCTTTCCCCCATTTCGGGGTTCACCGCTTCCGCTGGAAAAGGGGCATGGCTCACTTCTCCATTGCCTGCATTATAAAACTTCCATGTAGCACTTTGGGCAACGACTTCACTGCTGTTCGATTCTGATGTTACGTACCATTTGTATGGCGTTGACCTATCAAGGGTAATTTCAGCTTCGTTGGTATGCACATCCTTAATAGTTTCCGACGTGGTTTCAAGATTTGTTATGTGAACCGTATAGGAATCGGTATTTGTCGAGGCTTCCCATTGAAAGGTAATCGTGCTTTGTTGGTCATTGATAACGGTTCCCTCCTTACACTCCGAATTGTTCTCGGGAAAAATTAAAGTGGCTGGTAAGGGGTCCTCCGCTTTGTCTTGTGCAACAGGTTCTATGGAACCCCCACAGGAAAACATGGCAAGGGCACTTATTAAAAGAAAAACGCGACTCAAATCCCCCATAATTACTTTTTAATTATTTTTCTGGAATACGACTTTATCCCATTTTTAATATGCAATGAGTAAACACCAGAGGGCAATCCATCCATATTTATTTTGACGATTGAATTTGCAGCTTCATGCTCTTTTTGCCTTACCAACTTTCCGTCATTAGTAAACAAGGCTGTTTGAATCTTTCCATCTGGAATTCCACTTAAATTAATGGTAATATCTCCTTTTGTAATGGGGTTGGGAAATACCACCATTTCATTTGATATTGAAATTAAATCCTCATAAACTCCCTGACATTCTTTACCTGTTTTTACAATTAGAGCATTTTCCGGTTGTGTTAAAGGGAGGGTAATTGCATTGTCACCTGTCTGGTAGGTTGTGCCATTCAATTGGATATTATAATACTTACCCCCATTTAAATTAAGGGTTACCGTCTTTCCTGTAAGATTCACCTGGGCGAATACCGATAAGGGTTCAGGCTCTGAAATATTCAGCATAAAACACTTGCTATATGCAGGCTCCTCCTCCACGGTTATACATACTTCGTAAACACCAGCCGACAATCCGTCAAAGTCCACAGCCGTTGTGAAAGCAAGAGTTTGATTAATAGCACCTCCAGTCAATACTGCCGTGTAATTATAAGCTTCCAATGCTTCTATTTTGATACTCCCATTATTACTATCCCTACAAGATTCACCAACTGTCTGAATGGTAAAATTATTGGGTGGCAGACTGAAGATCTCACATCCGTCAACATTTACTGTTGCGCCGAGAACTGTATCAGGGCATAGGTCATTTTCATTCAATACCCCATCTCCGTCAATATCTTCATCGCAAGAATCCCCTATTCCGTCGTTGTCAAAATCTGTATCGGTTGGTTCCTCAATCAGAATTTGCGTTTCAATTTGAATACAATCGGTTTGGTCTTTTAAGAATACTATATACAGGCCTGCCGTAAGTCCGGAAAATGTTTTTTCTTCAACATAGGTCACCCCATCTAGACTATATCTATGGGGAGTTTGTCCACCTATGCCGGTAATGGTCAAGCTTCCATCATTCAGCCCCATACAGGATACGTTGGTTGTCGCTATTTCAACTAACTCCAAAGCTGGCGGTAGGTTTACCTCGACCGAGGCATTGGTTTCACACCCATTGGAGTCGACCACCCTAACATCATAGCTACCCGAAGGTAGCCCTGAAAATAAGTTCGCGTTGGTAAGTTCATTCCCATTTATCCCATATTGATATGGGGCCACACCTCCTGAAGCTGTGACTTCGATAATTCCGTAATTTGATCCCCAACAACCAATTTCGGAAACTGTTGTTATAATGGAAATTTCATCTGGTTCTGAAATTGCGATGATATTGCTTTCATTCGTATCCCCTACATCGTCAATGACCCTTACCGAATAGTTTCCGGGAGGTAGGTTTTCAAATAGGTTGTCCGTTACACTGACAAGGGTATTACCGTTTTCGTCAAGCAAATGGTATGTGAAGGGCGGATCACCTCCGGTTATATCTACTCTAATGGAAGCGTCATCGGCTCCATTACACGTACTACTATTTACAACGACATCCAATGAAATTGGGCTTACATAAGGATTTGAGCCATTTTCAAATTCTTCTCCGTTCAAAACCCCATCACCATCGCAGTCAGCAGCTGCCCAAATGGGGTTATTGGCATTATAGCCGGTATAATTCTCCGGTTGAATGGGCAGACAAGGATCTAAAGGATTCTCAATATCCGCTAGATCGTCCACCCCATCCCCATCAGTATCTGCATCCACCGGATTCATGCCATTATTATATTCTGCTATATTGGCCAAGCCATCCAAATCGCAGTCCATAACCATCCAATCATCATCGGGGATTGCTTTCTGATTGTTCCATAGAAAATCACAAGTATCAGTTTTGTCAGTTCCATCGGCATCTTCGACACTATCGACCACCCCATCACCATCTGTGTCTATCATAAATGAATACGCTGCCCCGCTATGCAATGAAGGTACATTGTCGTCTACATCCGGATGATCTTCATCAGGACTGTCTTCGCCCGGAGCGCCTCCTATAATGGCATTGGCCGTAATAACCACGGAAGACCCAAATTGGTCGCCAAGACCACCGTTATCCGCAAACAAAATTTCCTTTTCTTCCCAAACGTTTCCTTCTTTTGAAAAAATATGTACCGATCCCGAATACAGACCCAGAAAATTGGATAATGACGCCCCAACCACCAATAGATCGCCTTCCAAATCTAAAGAAAGACCAAAATTCTCTACGTATTGGGTGTTACTGGGCTTTATAACAACTGGTGCAGTCCAATCATCGCCGACTTTCTCCACAATTGAAACCTCCGTATTTACGCCATAAGCAATGGTATTGTTGGAAATTGAAACTACCCTTCCGTCCAAATCTCTGGTTATGCTAGAATAAAGATCGAGTTTTGTCTCAATCCAATTCCCATTTTCCAATTGGTATACATACGGATTTCCCCGGCTTCCAACCACCAGGGTATTACCTTCCATATCTAGAGAGGAACCAAAGCCCAACGATTCTACCCCGTCAGAAGCAGTTAATTTTTCGCTCTCGGTCCAGACACCATTGTCACGGGTATATATGTAAACTGACCCGGAATTATTTCCCGTATCATCATCCAGCTGTGCGCCAACCGCGATAATATCATCAACAATGGTCACAGACCTTCCGAAAAAATCAGCTAATGTATTATCAGCTGGAATAAGCTTGGTGTTCAATACCCACGAGTCACCCTGCTTATCAAACACAAAAGCAGACCCTGAGGAATTTCCATTTTCGTCGTCCCAATATGCTCCAACAACAATGGTCCCATTACTAATTGCAACATCGGACCCAAATTTTTCGTGCAAATCGTTGGTGCCAATTAACTTAGCTGTTTTTACCCATTCTGCTCCAATCCTCTCAAATACATAAACTGCGCCTTTGTCCCCTAGGCCATCCACAAAATGATCGGGTGCCCCAATGACCAAAATATTGTCTTCATAGGCCATGCTGCTCCCAAAACCTTCACCATCATCAATTAAAAAATTCAGCTTTATAAAATCTTCTTGGACATATTTTAAATCCTGGCCGTTTAAAAATACAATCGAAAGAAATAAAGCAACTAGTAGGGGCTGTTTATTCATTGGTTTGGATTGGGTTGAGTAAGAAAAGTTTTGGTTTTCTGTAAATAACTACGTGGCTACAATTTAAGGTAAAGCTATCACTTATCACTCGAAACTGAGCTGTTCTCCTATGAACTATCCTATGTTTTCGATAAAGTTGCCAATAAATTTGTTTTAAAGAAAGATTTACGATTGACTCTTAACACTATTAGCGATAAAAACGTTGGATCATTAGCATAGAATCCCCATTTCAGTAGGATTATCCTCTGTTAAACTTTGCGCTTCATTATGCCTATTGAACTTCAAAGGCGGAAATAAGTCCGAAATATTTTTTGATATTCTTACAGATTAATTGAATCGTTCGTTGATTTGGCATGAATCAATAAAAATGAATCCTTCCCCCTTATTAAATCAATTGATATCCCATCAAGTCATCTGTTTTTTTACAGGTTTGTTTTAAAAATTCACCGATCAGAGAATCCTAATATTACATTGGAATTGCTGGTCGGTATCGCAAGGTCGAATGAAATTATAACATGGCAATAACAAAAACGCAAAATAAACTTGGAGCATATTGCGTAATATGTTCTGATTTCAAAAGCTTTAACTTTATTACAGACATCCCAACGAAGAGAATGCAAAACCTGAAAAGCAAATATGTGTCTCAATATGATGGGGAAAGTCTCTATACAGAAATTGAATGCGAAGTTGTAGTGAATGATTTTAGACCGCAAACATAGGATGAAAGGCGAATTCAATAATGTTACATGGGGTTTGATAGACATCTATGCTTTCAAAGGCACAAAATCAATACTAAGGTAAATGTTTTGTAATAGTTGGTTTGGAAATGTTCATTTTGAGAGGAATTCATATGACTTACAGATACTTAGCTTTGAGATTTAATTGTATTATGACCAGACATGATTAGATCAGTATACTTATCGGGAATAGTATTTTGGGTTTCTGTACTATGCAGTTTTGGGCAGTCACAACCAGTCTTTGATAAGATTGACCGGACCAATGGATTGTCGAATAATAGAATCAATTCAATTGTAAAGGAATCTGAAGGGTTTGTTTGGATAGGTACAAACAATGGCCTTAACCGTTATGATGGCCTTGATATAAAAATATACAACCAACAGAATAGTAATCTGGCCTCAAATGATATTACGGACATCTTAATTGACTCTACCAAAAAAATGTGGATTGCAACAAGTGATGGCGGCCTGCATCTTTATGATAACATTAGTGATGATTTTGATGTCTTTCGAAGTGACCCAAATGATAAAACCTCCATTCCCTCTAACAAGATCAATGTACTTTATGAGGATTCCAAAGGTAATATTTGGATCGGTACAGAAAATGGATTTTGTCTTTTCGATAAAGAATCCAAAAAGTTCATTTCGTGGCTGAACAGCTTCTCAAGTGGAGTTACTTGTTTTTTAGAAACTGAACGAGGACTGCTTATAGGGACATTTGGCGATGGGCTTAAATTTTATAATCAAGAAAATCAGATTTTAGAGGATATTCTATGGGACAATGCAAATTTGAATTTTATACACACCATTGCAAAGTTCGATAATAATGAATTTTTGGTTGGCACAAGTGGTTCCGGCTTATTATTGTTAGATATTGAGGGAAAACGTGTCTCGGATTTTTTAGGGGATCAATTGAGCAATGAAAAAAGTGTCAAAATAATTCGAACAATCAGAAGGGATAAGGATGGAGATTTTTGGATTGGAACGGATGGCGATGGTCTAATGCGCATCAACAACCCCAATGGCGACAATCCCACGGTCGCAAGGTATGTTCACAATTCCCAAGTAGCATCTTCATTGTCTGGTAATGCCATTTTTGACATATTCATTGATGTTCAAACCAACATTTGGGTTGGTACCGCTTGGAATGGTATAAACTACTTGAGCAGAACCAATAACTTCAACATTATTCTAAGCGATATTGAGGGGGAGAGTACTTCTCCCGTGCTATCAATCTACAAAACATCTGATAAGTTACTAATGGGGCTTGATGGTAAGGGGTTGACCATACATGAAAGCCCATCCGGCACTACGCACTTACTTAAAGAAAATGATTTGGGTGCAAGCTACGTGCAGCATATTATGGAGGCTACAGACGGCACTTTATGGCTTGGGACTTTTACAAGGGGCTTGATAAATATTGATTCCAATGGAAGAATATTGAAAAGTTTTAATAATGAAAATGAGCATAGTGCATTAAAATATAATGACATCAGATATATCGTTGAAGACCATAGGAAAAACTTTTGGATTGCCTCTTGGGAAGGTGGATTGAGTTATCTGGATACTGAAACCAATGAATTTGCGCACTATACCAAACAAAGTGAAAAGATAAATTCTTTAAGCAGTAATAATATTGTTTCGTTAGCAAAGGACGGCCGGCATTTATGGATTGCAACCTTTGGGGGCGGCATCAATTTACTGGATACCAAAACAAAAAAATTCCGGCACTTTAGGTACGAAGAAAACAATGAAAACTCAATAAGCTCGGACAACACTTTCTCGCTTCTCAAGGATTCTAGGGGGTTTTTATGGATTGGAACGGCCGGGAATGGGGTCAACCGGTATGATCCCAAGGAAGACTGTATGGAAAGGTTTGATCATGACGAGGTAATTAGATATGCCTCAGTGGTGTCCATTGTTGAAGATAATCATGGTAAAATCTGGTTTGGTACCAAGGATGGTGTATTCAATTTTGATTATGATAAGTACAAATTCAGCAGCTTTCCAAGTTTACATGATGAATTCCATATAAATTCTTCTTTTGTGGATAGCACCGGGACGCTATATTTTGGTGGGCTACAAGGGGTCACATCATTCAACCCCGACGAAATTTCGAATACCTCTGCGTCACCGGAAATCGTCATAACCGATTTCAAATTATTCAATAAATCCCTTCCGATTGAACCATCCGGGGTTCTTGACAAAAGTATATTGTTAACTGATAAATTATCATTAAAATACAATCAGGATGTGGTGACTTTTAACTTTTCGGCTTTGCAATTCCCATTTGCTTCAAGAATGGAATATGCGATAAAAATGGAGAATTTCGATCCTGAATGGCGAAATATTGGGGAAGAACGCAGTGCCACTTATACTAACCTGAGGAGCGGGGACTATATTTTTAGGGTCATAGGAAGGGAGAAAGGAATGGATTGGGGGGATAATGAGGCTTCAATTGAAGTGGAAGTGCTCAAACCACTTTGGTTCGAGTGGTGGGCATATTTCCTATATGCTATGCTATTGCTGTTCATCCTTTATTGGCTAAGGCGGTATACGGTTGCCTGGGAGCGAATGAAAGCCAATTTAAGATTGGAACAGATTACCAATGAAAAAAATGAGGAAGTCCACAATATAAAACAGCGTTTTTTCATGAATATCTCACATGAAATACGAACCCCTTTGACATTGATTATGGGGGCCCTAAACGGACTTGGAAAAGAAGCTCTTTCCTTAAAGGACCAGAAGCGCCTCAAAACCGTTAATAAGAATGCGTCCAGATTGATGAACTTGATGGAAGAGTTGCTCAACTTTAGAAAGCTAGAATCCGGGTCCATAAATCTGGAAGTTTCCGAAAATGATGTTGTCGGCTTTATAAGAGAGATTTATCTGGCGTTTGGCCAGCAGGCGATAGACAACGCTATAGATTTCCAGTTTGTTGCCACAAACGACACAATATGGCTATGGTTTGATAAAAGGCAGTTGGAAAAGACCGTAGTAAACCTTGTTTCCAATGCATTCAAATTCACCCCAGTAAATGGAAAAATCAAAATAGAAATCAGTACCCAAAAAAAACAAGTGCGTATTAGAGTTTCTGACACTGGCGACGGTATTCCTGAAGAAAAATTGTCAAAGATATTTAACAGGTTTTATCAAAATAGTGTTACTGAGAAATCAGGTTTCGGTATAGGACTGTCAATTGCCTATGAAATCATCAAACTTCATAGTGGGGAGATAAAGGTTGATAGCATTGAGGGAAAGGGTAGCGAATTCACGATTTTACTTCCAACTGGGAGAAACCATTTTCCCAAGGAATCTATTGTGTTGCCCTCATCCCAACAACCTATATACTCATTGGAAGACCCGGAGGATATTGATGAATTGTTGGAGATGATGGATTCGGATCCAGTTGAAACTGTCCTGATTGTTGAAGATCATGAAGAATTGAGAGGGTACGTCCGCGGGGTTTTGGAAGCCCACTATAAGGTAATCGAAGCTTCCAATGGAGAAAATGGACTGAAAGTTGCTCTGAAGCAGATTCCCGATTTGATAATCAGTGATATTATGATGCCCGGAATGGATGGGATGAAATTTTGTAGATCATTGAAATCAAGTGTTGTGACAAGTCATATTCCCATTATTTTGCTCACAGCACTTAGCTCCATGGATGATAAACTAAGGGGCTATGAGATTGGTGCCGATGATTATGTTACAAAACCATTCAGTGAAGAACTGCTCTTGGCCAAAGTAAAAAGCCTTCTTCATAATAGGGAACTGATACGAAGGAAGTTCAACACGGATGGCTTGCTCCTGCCAAGAGACCTTGCATTGAACAGTACAGACCAAGGATTTTTGGAAAAACTCACAGAATTGATTGAAACGCATCTGGATGCCCCGGATTTTGGGGCAAATCAACTTTCTAGGGAAATGGGCATGAGCCATTCTGTTCTGTATAAAAAAATTAAGGCCCTCTCCGGCATGAATATGGTTGAATTTATCCGGGATTATAAATTGAGGATTGCGAAAAAACTTTTAGAAAACCAATCCAATTCCGTTACCGAAGTCTGTTACAAAGTAGGCTATTCAGACAGGAAATACTTCAGTAAACTTTTCAAGCAACGATTTGGCGTACCACCCTCCAGTTTTTTAAGAAAAACAGAATAACCTTCGCATTTCTCTTACATGAATTATTGTTGGCTCGCCATCAATAGGATCGTGTTATTCCAATAGATAAGGTTAGTATGGAGAAAATGAAATTGTACCCCCTATTAAACTGAATCTTTCCCCTCCTTAAATCTCATTTAGGGATTAATTGCAGCATAAGTTTTGAGTTAGTTAATTTTTGGAAAGGGAGCATTTCCTGACATAAATGTTCCCTTCTATTAACTACCCTGGGACTAAGCTCACTATTTACAAAAACTAACTGAACATTATGAAAAAAAACAAACTTAAAATTAATGGCTCAAATAGGCTGGAACCAAGGTTCTTGCCAATTTTATTTGCTGTTGGGCTAGCAATGCTTTTTGGACAATCAGCCATTGCCAACACCAAAAAGAATGCCCCTTTAGGGGAGCAAAAGTTACAGCAGGAGATTAATGGAGTGGTACTTGATGAAACTGGCAACCCTCTCCCCGGGGCTAGCGTTGTGGAAAAAGGAACTGCTAACGGAACACAAACGGATTTTGACGGAAACTTTTCTTTGAGGGTCGCCAATGATAATGCAACCTTAGTGATTTCATATATCGGATTTGAAACCAAAGAAGTATTATGGAATGGTCAGTCGAATGTTGCCATAACTCTTCAAGAAAGTACTTCACAACTGGATGAGGTAGTCATAATAGGGTACGGATCCACAACGCTAAAAGAATCTACCGGTGCAGTAGCCAATATTAAAGTTGAAGATATAAGACAAGCAGCAAATACCTCGGTAGATCAAATGCTACAAGGTAGAGTTGCGGGCTTGAATTTAGGCTTAAGCACGGCTCAACCAGGTGCTAGGGTAAGCGCCAACATTAGGGCGGATATCTCACCTAGAGGTAGCGGTGAACCCCTTTATGTGGTAGATGGTGTTCCCATTATTAACAGTTCTCCGGAACCAAGTCTAAATTCTTCTGATTTAGGTTTTTTTGGAGGTGTGGACCGAAGTCCTTTGTCAACAATAAATCCTGCGGATATTGAGTCTGTGGATGTGATAAAAGATGCAAGTACCACAGCAATATATGGTTCTGCAGCTGCTAATGGTGTAATTTTTATTACGACCAAGAAAGGGAGGGTAGGCAAGGCAACTGTTGACTACCGGGTGTCCACAACAGTCCAAACGCCGAAGGACTACTTAGAATTTCTTGATGCTGAAAACTTCATGCAGCAACATAATCGTCTTGCTTTTGACAGATACTTGTTTGATAACAAATTTGCTCCCTATGGCGCACAAAACGCTCCAGCTAATGGCTTTACTCCCTTTTTTACCCAGGGAGATATAGCAAATGCCGGTAGGGGAGTTGATTATGTAGGCGCATTGATCAAATCTGGGTTCATACAAGAACATAACCTTTCCATTAACGGTGGAACCGAGAATACACGGATTTATACCTCGTTTAATTATTACGATAATGAGGCAATTTTAAAGGGTTCGGACTTTCAAAGGTTCACCGCAAGATTCAATCTTACCCAAAAACTTGGAGAAAGATTTAATCTTAACTTAAAAACCAATCTTAGCCAGATTAACAGCAACAATGCTTCTACCGGAGCAAATTCAGGAGGTAGTGAAAAGTTTAACATGCTTCAATCGGCATACGCATTTGCTCCCACCATTCCCATTTTTGAAGAGGATGGCAGTTTTTCTAGAACATACAACACACTGATAGTTAACCCACTTGCCTTTCTTACCATTGATGATGAGTTACGCACGAATAGATTTTCAATTACACCAAAGTTGGATGTTCAACTGTTCAATGAGCTTACTTTGTCCTTGTTAGGAAGTATGGACAGGACCACATCCACTAGGAAATTCTTTATTCCTTCAATAGCAGAACATTCTCTTCTCCCAACTGGTATGGCACAGTTGGCCACAAACAGAAATGATGCATATACAGGGGAGGCGTATTTCACCTACACCAAATCGTTTGAAAATAGTACCATTTCTGCAGTATTGGGAGCAGGAGTTTATAAAACTTTGGGTGACGGTTTTAGTTTACAGGCAGTTGGATTTTTTACCGATGCACTGGGCTTTGATAACGTAGGGGTTGCAGATGAGCTCCTAAGGAACACCCAAGATTCATTTAGATTTGAAACCAATAGGCTTTCCCAATTTGCCAGAATCAATTATACAATCAATGGAAAGTATGTACTAAACGGAGTAGTTAGACGAGATGGGGCCAGCAATTTTGCGACCAACAACAAATGGGGCGTATTTCCCGGTATCTCTGCCGCATGGAGAATCAGTGAGGAACCATTTCTAAACAACTCCAAAGTATCAAATCTCAAACTTCGGGTAGGTTATGGAGAAGTTGGCAACGTTGTTTTAGCGGATAACGCATTACAACTATATGCGGTAAATGGAGAGTTTACCTTTGGAAATACGGTTCAACCCGGTGTAGTACTATCCCAGGTTGAGAATCCAGACTTTAGATGGGAAACAAATACCAGTATCGATATGGGTCTGGATTTTGGATTTTTCAACGACAGAATTAGCGGTAGCCTTGAAGTATATGAAAAGAAGGCAAAAGATCTAATCGACTTCGATCCATTACCTTCAAATAACGCTGTGGGACGTGTGGTAACCAATATTGGTTCCACTCGAGCACGGGGAATTGATATAGCCCTTAGAACCACCAACATATTGTCTGAAAATTTTGAATGGGGCACCAATTTTACCTTTACCTCTAGCAGGTCTGAATGGTTGGAACGCAATCCAAACGTTCCACTTCCCAGCTATATAGGACCAAATGATGATTTAAATGCTTTCTACGGATGGGAGACTGATGGATTAATACGATCGCTTGAAGAAGTGCCGAACCACATGGCAGGTGCTTTCCCGGGCAATGTCAGGTTCATTGACCAAAACAATGATGGATTATTGGATGAAAACGATGTTGTCAACTTAGGGACTTGGGGTCCCAGGGTCAATTTTGGTATTGGTACAAACCTTAGAATCAAGAACTTTACATTTAGTGCATTTGCCTATGGCAATGCAGGTGCCCCTAGAGGTTTTGGCTTTTTCCCAAATAGCTTCAGGCTGTCAAACTCTTCACCTTCAAATACGTTGACCAGCGCAAGGGATGTTTGGTCTTTTGACAATCCGGATGGAATTCTTCCGGGAATTGCTTCTAACCCATTCAGTGGTAACAATCCAACAGGGATAACCGACTTTTTATTAAAGAAATCGTGGTTTCTAAGGATCAAAAACATAAATCTTGGATATGACCTTCCCATTTCTGGGAATTCGGGGGTGCCCATCCAAAAAATGAGAATCTTTCTAGACTTTCAGAACGTGGCATTATTTTCAAATTTCGATGGATTCGACCCTGAACTTGATACTACCAACCCCTTTCCCCAGGCTCTTTCTTCCACCTTGGGGGTTGATATACAATTTTAACTCAAAAAAAATATTATGAAAAGCATATTAAAGAACACTCGATTTTTCGCACTCTTCCTGTTCCTGGTTCTAGCAATAACAGGTTGCGAGGATGAACTGGACTCTAAGGTATTTAGTGATTTAACACCTGAAAACTTCTTTCAAACGGATAAAGATTTCAATGCAGCCTTAGTTGCACTATACAGCTCATTTTCCATTGACTGGGGGGGTGAGGATCCAGGTATTGGTATTTGGTATACCTACCTGTTTAACGCAAATAACAGAACCTATCTTTTAAGAAGCGAACTTACTACCGACGAATTGTGGAATGACTGGGACGCCAACATTTTAAACTTTACTTGGGGACCTGCCACCTACTCCGGAACAGGAGCTTCTACCTATTCAAGGATTCGGTATGTGGCTAGAGCAACAGATGTAATTGATAAAATTGAAAATTCTTCAGTTGATGATGTGGTTAAAAATAGGTACTTGGGAGAAGCAAAGACCCTTCGGGCTTGGCTTATGTACATCATGTACGACTTCTTCGGACCTGTTAATGTCAAGGTGGACCCCTCTACATTGAGTGATACATCAATTACCCCAAGATTGTCCGTTGAAGAATACACTCGAATTATTGAACAAGATTTATTGGATGCAATTGCCACCGATGAATTACCGGAAAAATACAACGGGACAGCAGATTGGGGTAGGGTTTCCAAAGGTGTGGCCAGGATGTTACTGCTTAAGTTATACATGCATCAAAAGGAATGGGCAAAAGCCGAAGATATAGGCAAGGCCATTATAAGTTCTGGTTCTTACGGACTTCTTGCAAACTATGATGATGTTTTCATCCAAACCGGCAATGACGAACTTATCTATGCCATTGCAAGTAATGAGGCGGTCCCAAATTGGTATATGCAGCATTTGTTTCCAGGCAATTACGCCAAAGGATTTGCTGGAACCAAACTGATTGAACGAGGCGGTGGATGGTATGGATATTCCATGCCTTGGGAGTTTTATGACAAATTTGAGATTGGAGATTTAAGGACTAACACAATTATAACGGAGTTTGAGAGCGGAGGAGGAGCGCTCGTTGACCGGGACAATGGATTACGCGGGGCTATTCCATTAAAGTATACGAGTATAGAAGGACAAGGTAGTGGGCCAAGCTATTCAATTGATTGGGTAATATTTAGATATGCTGAGGTGTTACTGTCAGTAGCAGAGGCCATTAATGAACAGCGGGGGCCAGCTGATGCCTATCAATATGTGAATCAAGTACGAGAAAGGGCAGGCGTGACACCATGGAGCGGTTTAACCCAAGAAGAATTTAGAGATGCAATATTGGATGAAAGAGGACGCGAACTTTTTTGTGAAGGACATAGAAGACAAGATTTGGTACGCCACGGAAAATTTATTGAAAAGGCAATAGAACGTGGAGCCACGAGCGCAAGTTCTAAACACCTTCTTTTTCCCATACCTGCAGACGTTATTCTTGAGGGCGGAGGAACAATAGAACAAAATCCTGGATATTAATTTGTAAGCACCATTAAAATGAAAAAAGCAATAATTTATTTTTTTTCCTTCCTATTCCTAGGATTGTTTTTAGGATGTGAAGAAACATACGAGGTAGCCAATCTAGAAGAATTTGATATTGAGGAGGTCCGGAATCCATTTGAGCAACAATTTTATGCAGGTTCGGATCTTTCATACCTAAATGAAATGATAGACTGTGGAGCCAGTTATAATGGCTTGGCTGGAAGTAATGCAAATCCTTTTGAAATATTTAAAAATGCGGGTAATGATTTGGTAAGGGTACGATTGTGGAACGATCCATCAGAATGGACCGCATATTCCAATATTGAAGATGTAGAAAAAACCATAAGTAGCTCTAAGGAACAGGGTATGGATATATTGCTGGATTTCCACTATTCTGATACCTGGGCTGACCCTGGAAATCAAATAATACCCGCAGCTTGGCTGGATGTGGTAGACAATACGGAAGCACTGAGTCAAAGGCTTTATGATTATACATATGAAACCTTGGACAATCTAGCGGAGAAAGACCTGCTTCCTGAAATTGTTCAACTGGGCAATGAAATCAATGGGAATATTTTGAACAGGGAAAGTGGATGGTTTGAAATTGATTGGGAACGTAATGCATTCCTTATCAACCAGGGAATTCAAGCCGTTAGGGACATTTCCAAAAAACATGGGGCCAGAGTACAAATCATGCTTCATATTGCCCAACCAGAAAACGCCTTATGGTGGTTTGAACAGGCAAAAGAAAATGGGGTCGTCAATTATGATTGGATTGGGGTATCATATTATCCTGTTTGGTCAGAATACGAAGTAGCCGATATTTCGGATGCTGTCTCGGCGCTGGGATCAACTTACAACAAAAAAGTGATGATTGTTGAAACCGCTTATCCATTCACCACGGAAAATGCGGATGCCGCAAATAACATTCTTGGCAAGTCCGTATATCCTGCCAATCAGCAAGGGCAATTGGATTTCCTGCTGGATTTAAAACGCGAAATTAAAGAAGGGAATGGGTTTGGCTTGGTCTATTGGGAACCGGCATGGGTGTCAACTGCTTGTTCAACATTGTTCGGGGAAGGTTCGCACTGGGATAATGCTACCCTGTTCGACAATTCTGGCAATCCTACCCTTGGCATGAATATATTTAACGATAATTTTGACCCCGAATACCACTGTGAGTCCATATGGGCTCTAGGTGATGGTGTTCCAGATGCCTTGTGGAATTGGGATAACGCAATAGAAGTCTCTTGTGATGCCAATAAAAATGTTGTGGCGCTGAATCTGGCAGAAAATAAGTTCAGATTTTTTCAAACTGAAGGGGATTGGACATCTGGAATTGGTTATCAGTATTTCGTAAACCGGGGATATACCATAGATTCAAAATTGAAGGATGCCAATGATAATGATGATAATTTCGTTTTTGAGGGCACTCCTGGTCTTTATACTTTAGAGATTGATGGTGAAGGAAAAACCATTCAACTTAATCCGGTCATCTCAGAGACCTACTATGCTCTTGGTGATGCTTTGCCGGGCGGATGGAGTTTTGATGATGCTACTTTGGTGGAATCCCCAATTTTCGGAATTAGAAGGGCAACCGTAAATCTTTCTCCAGGCACTTTCAGGTTCTTTACACAAAAGGATGACTGGGCAAGCGGCCTCAATTATGCATACTTTGCCGATCAGGGATATACGATTGATTCCAATCTGGAAAATGCTGGTGATGGAGATCAGAACTTCAGGTTTGTGGGCAATACAGGAGAATATGTACTGGAGATAAATGATAATGATAAAACCATTACTTTACTTGGTTCAGGACCATTCCCTTCAATTTGGGCGGTTGGCGATGCAGTTCCTGGTGGATGGGGTTTCAATGATGATACTATTGAGTTCACTCAAACTTTTAGTGGAGTATGGACTGCGAATCTGGAGTTGAATGCTGGAGTCTTTCGTTTTTTCCAAACCTTTGGAACATGGGATACCAATAATAACTATGCCTATTATGCTGGTGAAGGCTTTGAGATAGATGCAAATCTTGAAAATGATGGAAGTGGCGATGAAAACTTTAGGTTTATTGGAGTACCAGGTGCCTATACCTTGACCATCAATGCGAATAGCAAAAGAATTACGTTGGAAGAGTATGAGACCCTACCCTCTCTTTGGGCAGTGGGTGATGCTGTTCCTGGGGGTTGGGGCTTTAACGACGATACGGTTGAGTTTATCCAGGTTACTGAAAATGTCTGGACCGCAGAAATAGCTTTGAACAATGGTGGTATTTTCCGCTTTTTCCAAATCTATGGTACTTGGGATACCAATAACAACTATGAATTTTATGCCGGTGAAGGTTATACCATAGATTCCAACTTTTCTGAACAGGATGCTGCTGACAAAAACTTTTTGTTTACAGGTTCTTCTGGCTCTTATGTTTTGACCATAAACGGGAATGATAAAACAATAACCTTGGAGTAATCAACATTTCAAATACTTATCGGGAAGGAATGTCTTGGTTCTTTCCCGATAATTAAATTAACCAGAAGTATTCAGTTTTCTGTAATTGTATGCTTTCCCTAAAAACATGTCATGTATAAATCTATGATTTCAGCAGTGCTGTTTTTAATCACCATTAATTTGTTTAATTCATGTAAAGAATCCAGTAAGGCTGCGGAAGAGAGGTTCAAACGGCCGATTCCAATGGCAACTTTGGAAAGCATATATCCATCTGGTGATTTGGTAATCCCATCCCATTCAGAATTCACCAAAGAACATTATCCTGAAAGAATTGCTGAGTTTATGAGCGACCCGCTCCAACCAAATGACATTGTTTTTATGGGGAATAGTATTACTGAACAAGGTGGCATGTGGAATGAAAAGCTCGACAAGCACAATGCGAAAAATAGAGGGATATCCGGCGACACATCGGAAGGGGTACTGGCAAGATTAGGGGAATTGGTTTATTTCAAACCATCCCAAGTTTTTATTTTAATAGGTATAAATGATCTTTTCCATAATGACATAAATCCCGAAAATGTATATGAAAACATCGTCAAAACTGTTGATAAATTAAACAAAGAAAGTCCACAAACCGAGATTTTTGTCCAAACAATATTACCAACCACTTCCGTCGATCTAGTTGAAAAAATTCAAATAACCAACCAACTTATAAAATCAAATGCAGGTAAAGTGGGTTATAACTTGATTGATTTATACCCCCTTTTTAGATCAAAATCCGAATTTTTGAATATGGATTATTCGTATGACGGAGTGCATTTGAACGAAAAAGGATATGCAGTTTGGGTTAATAAGGTAAAACCATTTGTTAAATAGAAATTCAGTGTGCCTATGGTATTGAAAGAATTAACTAAAAACAGTTTCAAAATATTTTTTTTAACCCTTTCATTATTAATGGTATTTGGATTGTTAGCCCATGTTTTGAAAAAGGAATCTAACACAACTTTCAACACTCCAGAAAGGATTGGCTTCAATAAGGATTGGGAATTTAGCCTTGATAGTACCTTTTCAAAAAGCGCTTCTATAAATGTGCCACATATTCCAAGAATAGAGCCCTTGGTTGTAAATAATCAATGGCAGGGAACCATGTGGTACAAAAAGGAATTTGAATGTGACATTCGTGGCAGCGAAAAGATCTTCTTAAAATTTGAAGGAGTCATGCACGAATCGGATGTATGGTTGAACGAAAAACATGTAGCGCATCATAAGGGGGGATATTTGCCTTTTACTATAGATATAACCAATCATCTTAATAATGGAAAGAATGTAATAAAGATGAAGGTGAGCAATACTGACAATCCAGTAATTCCACCAGGTAAACCATTAAAGGATTTAGACTTTAACTACTATGGCGGGATTTACAGAGACGTCGCATTGATTACTAAAAACAGCGTTTATATTTCGGACCCTTTGGAAGCTGATAAGATTGGTGGGGGCGGTATACATGCACATTTTTTAGAGGTAACCAAGAAATCTGCCAAATGTAATGTGAAAATTCACGTGGTGAATGAATCTGGAAAAGAGAAAGAAGTGTATGTCGAAGTTATGTTAACGGACCCTTGTGGAAAAACGGTTAGTCAAAAATCGACTGTCTTGTCAATTAACTCAGGCTACGATACTGAATTTACCATCTCCTTGGATGTGGACAGGCCAAAGTTATGGAGCACCACTATGCCACATTTATATGCTCTTACGGTAAAGTTGTTTGGCAACAGAGAAAAAGTGGATAGTGTAACCCAGACAGTTGGAATTAGAAAAATCGATCTTAATAAGGATGGTTTCTTCCTAAACGATGATAAACAGTTTATAAGGGGAACCAACAGGCACCAAGAATATCCCTATGTCGGATATGCCATTTCCAACGAGGCCAATTACAGGGATGCAGTCAAGATAAAACAGGCAGGATTTGACTTCGTTAGATTATCCCATTACCCCCAAGATGAATCCTTCTTGAATGCATGTGACGAGTTGGGGCTGTTGGTGATGAATGCAATTCCAGGTTGGCAGTTCTATCAAAAAGGTGAGTTTGAAAAGAACTCTTTTAAGGATATACGGGATATGATACGAAGAGATAGGAATCATCCAAGTGTTGTGTTTTGGGAAACATCCCTTAACGAGTCCGGTATGACCGAGGAATTCATGATAAGGGGAAATGAAATATTGAGGGAAGAACTTCCTTTTTCGGACACTTATAGTGCAGGATGGATAGACCATCCATCATTTGATCTTTATATTCCAGCTAGGCAACATGGCAAGCCACCAAATTATTGGACGGACTACGACAAGGGAAGTAGAAAAGTATTAATAGCGGAATATGGTGATTGGGAGTATTTTGCACAAAATGCTGGGTTCAACCAAAAAGAGTTCAAGGATCTAAAAGAAGAAGAAAGGACTAGCCGTCAATTGAGGGAACATGGAGAAAAGAGACTGTTGCAACAGGCACTCAACTTCCAGGAAGCAGCTAATTCCAATAGGCAAGGTGATAATACCATTGGACATGCAAATTGGGTTATGTTCGACTACAACCGGGGCTATGCGGATGATCTTGAAGCATCCGGAATCAGTGATATATTTAGGATTCCAAAGTTTGCCCAGTACTTTTATCAAAGTCAAAGACCGCCTGGCGAATCCATTAATTTTAGAGGAGTTCAAATTGGTGGACCCATGGTAAAAATTGCAAGTTTTTGGGGCAAAAATTCATCAACTGAAATAAAAGTTTATAGTAATTGTGAGGAGGTGGCCCTGTATCTTAACGGTAATTTAATTGACAAAAAAAAGCTGGAAATCGATTCTTACTCCTCCCACTTGGAACATCCACCTTTCCATTTTGAAGTTCCCAAATATATACCTGGAACATTGGTGGCCAAAGGGTACCTTGAAAACCAAGAGGTTGCCATTGATACGGTAGTAACTCCAGAAAAGGGTAAAAAAATAAAATTATTTGCTGATAAATCTGGTATAGGGATTGGGGAGTTTGGTGATGAAGACATTGTCATCCTCAACGCCAAGGTTTTGGATTCTTCCGGCAACTTGGTCTCAAGTGATAATTTTTCCAAAGTATTTTTTGAGATTGAAAGTGGAAATGCCGAGCTAATTGGAGAAAACCCAAGCATTTCTAAAGCAGGAATTGCCTCCATCCTTGTCAAAGTATCAAGTGTGGACAAACCTTTATACATCAGTTCGCACAACGAGTTGCTTGGAAAATACACTTTCGAAATCGCCCCAGAATAGAACTATCAATCAATTATTTAAAACGAGAACTAAGATGATTTTGGAAACAATGAAAACTTCGATGAAAAACAGGGTCTTTATTCTGTGTATAACGTTTTTACTCTCAAGCCAAGGTTTTACCCAGGAATTGAATTCCTCCAACGATGCATATGTTGATTCCCTTGGGGTTTTGCGCTGGAACACTGATAACAAAGAAATTAAAGGATTTGGGGTAAATTATACTCTCCCTTTTGCCCATGCATATCGAATGGCCAACAGATTTGGTTTAGACCCAAAAGAGATTATTGACAATGACGTTTACCATTTTACACGCCTAGGGTTTGACTTATATCGAGTTCATGTGTGGGACACTGAAATTTCAGATGCCAAGGGAAACCTTATTGAAAATGATCACTTGGACACTTTTGATTATCTCCTTGATGTTCTGGGCAAGAACAATATCAATTATGTTATAACACCAATTGCCTATTGGGGCAATGGCTGGCCTGAACCCAATGAGCCAACTTCTGGGTTTTCCCAAAAATTTGGAAAGGCAAATTGTTTAACCAATGTGGATTGTATTGAAGCCCAAAAGAAATATCTCTATCAATTTTTAAACCATGTCAACCCATATAATGGAAAAAAGTATGGGAACGATCCAAACCTTATTGCCTTTGAAGTAAGCAATGAACCCCACCACTGGGGCGAACCAAAAAAAGTTACTGAGTTTGTTGCAGGAATGGTAGACGCCATGAGAAAAGCAGGAACCAAAAAACCAATTTTTTACAATATAAGCCATGGTATTCATTTTGCGGATGCATACTTTGACGCAAAAATCCAAGGGGGCACATTTCAATGGTATCCAACCGGCCTGGTGTATCAAAAAGAAATTCCAGGCAATGTGCTTCCCAATGTGGATGATTACAATATTCCATTCAACGGAATTATAAAAGAACGAAAAGGGGCAAAACTAGTCTATGAATTTGATGCCGCTGATGTTGGAAGTTCCTATGTTTATCCGGCCATGGCAAGAAGTTTTAGGGCAGCGGGGATTCAAATAGCAACGCATTTTGCATATGACCCTACTTTTTTAGCTCCCTATAACACCGAATACAATACCCATTATATGAATTTGGCATATACTCCCAGTAAGGCCTTGGCACTAAAAATATGTTCAGAAATTTTCCATGAAATCCCTATGTATTCCGATTTTGGTAAATATCCTGACAACAAGACTTTCTCTGACATTTCTTTGGATAATGAGACTAATTTGGCTGTTTACAATACTGGACATAAGTTTATTTACACCAATGCAACCTCGATTAACCCTAAAAATGAAATTAATCTGAAACATGTGTCTGGGTATAAGAGTTCTCCAATCATAAAATACGAAGGAATGGGAGCTTATTTTCTGGATAAAATTGAAGAAGGTGTCTGGAGACTGGAATTAATGCCTGATGCCTTGCCCTTGACCGACCCCTATGGTAAAAATAGTGTTGACCGAAAGTTAACTGCAATCAAGTGGAATATACACAAGATGAGGGTGTTACTTAAAGAATTGGGTGCAAACTTCAATGTTGTCGCTATAAAGGAGGGTAACAGCTTAGTCTCAACTGCTAAACAAGGAGTATTTGATGCCTCTCCAGGAGTATATATTCTTAGTAATTCCGAAAATCGAGGAAAATGGTCGATTAATGATGACTTTGGTGCATATAAAATAGGGCATTATTATGCACCCAAACAAAATGTTGAATGGTTAACACTCATACATGAACCTATATCTGAAATATCTGATGAAAATTTCCTAAAGATAGAGGCCAAAATAGCGAGTCAAGATAATCCTAAGAGGGTCAATGTGGTTTTACAGGGTAAGGGAGGTGTCAAAACAATACAAATGGAATCCAAGGACAAGTTTCATTACGTTGCCACAATACCATCTCAAGAAGTGGAAGTAGGTATTCTAAATTACTATATAACCGTGACAATGGAAAATGGGGATAACTACACGTTTCCAGATAAACGAAAAGGTCTACCAAATGATTGGGATTTTGATGATAATAACAGGTTCAGAACTAGAGTAGTTCCGGCCTCTTTTCCCATACATCTCTTTGAAGCCTCCGAGGATTCCAAATTTTTAGTTCATCCTTGGAGAAAGAACGCCTTCAAATTACTGCCGACAGAGGAAAAAAATGAATCCATTTATGAAATTGAAATTGAAGAGTTGTTTGTTCCTAACAACGAGAATATAAATGCAACACCTATTTTTGATTTCAGTTTCAAACATTTCATTCTAGATAAGGTTAAGGGGCGAAAAAAAGATCTAGACAAGAAAGTCGAAATGATTGTAAAGGGACGAAGTACGAGGAAGAAAAATTGTAAAGTTCAAGTCGCTTTGGTTATGGTTAATGGATCTTCATTTGGTGCCACAATAGAGCTTTCTCCTGAAGAAAAGGAGTATAGAGTGAAGTTAAGTGATTTCATTCCTGTTAAAACAGTTTTATTGCCACGACCGTATCCTTCATTTTTACCTTACTATTTTAACAATGATAACAAGGCAAAATTTGATATTGAAAAAATTGAGGCCGTGCAATTCTCATTAGGCCCAAATATGTCTGAACCTGAATTAAAAGCCCCCCACGGGATAGGAATTATTTCAATTAGATTAGAATAAGGGTAGTAGAGTTAGAATAATTTCATTATTGTTAACCCGAATTAATTTGGTATTTGAGCCAGATTGATCGGTTTAGCTCACTTACTGTTTTTTAATACTGTTATTCAGTTTAACTAATATCTTCATAAAGGGTCGGAAAAAAGTCCGGAATAATTCCGTTTAAAGGCATGTTTAAGCGGAATTGGACCGTTTATTGAAGATGTAAAAAAATACTCGGAAATTAAAAAACCCCAGTAATACTGGGGTTTCGAGGTGGTGATCGCGGAAGGATTCGAACCTTCGACCGTCTGCTTAGAAGGCAGATGCTCTATCCAGCTGAGCTACGCGACCTTGCTATTTCATGTCGCGTGGCGAAGCTGCCAGTCCCGATTTATTTTTCGGGACGCTACACGACCTATTTTGCGGGTGCAAATATACAATTAACCTCAGTTAATTTCCAATATTTTCCAGCCAAATGCAAAATTGATCTAAAAACCTTTGTTCTCTATCTTTTCCGTAATTATCCACGAACAGCTTTTAGCCAGTACTTTAGACACCCGTAATTCGAAGTCTCCTCATTATTTCCGATGCCGTAGGCGGGTCATAATTGCACATCACAATGACCAAATGTTGGGTATCTGTATCAAAAAAGACGGTGGAATTGATACCATAACTGCCTCCTCTTACCGCATAAACAGCATTCCTGGTCTTGGCTTCTCTAAAATGATTGATGACCATATCGGTGGATGCTTTGGACAACAATTGATTTGACGTCAGTGCTTTTACAAATTTTCGCAGGTCGTCCAAAGTTGAATATCCCCCTCCCGCGGCGGTACCCTTAACCGGAGACCTATCATTCACGTTGTAAATAAATGGCTTGTTCTTTTTCTCATCCGTACCTGGCCCCATTGGTTCCCCGTTTTTGTACTTCGAATACCCATGGGCCCTGTTGGGTACCTCCATATCCCTTTCAAAAGCATCTGTATCCTTCATCCCTGCTTTATGATATACGTTTTCACGAACATAATCATAGTAATTCTGACCTATTACCCGCTGCACCAGCACTCCCAAAAGTTCATAACTGGAATTGCTATAGGCCCGTTGGGTACCCGGTTTTGAATTCAACTGGTATTCTGCAATGATCGGAACGTAGTCCTCCATGTCCTTTAAAGTGGCGTATGCAGCCAAAAACCGCTCTGAATCCCAATAGGAACCCAATCCGGATTTCATTTCCAACAAATTCATTACAGTGATTTCATCGGCCATATCCATTTGCAACTCTGGAATGTAGTCCACAATCTTGTCCGTTAATTTTATCTTTTGAGCATCCACCAGTTGCATTACGGACACCGCTGTAAATGCTTTGTTGATAGATCCAAGATTAATCTTGGTATCTGTTTTCATAGGAGTTTGGTATTCCACATCTGCCATCCCATAGGCTTCCTTGGTGAGTTCCTTACCGTATCGTTCTACCAAAACAGCTCCAGAGAACTGTCCTTCCGCCTCCTGAGATTCAAGGAAAGATTTGGCCGCCTCGTAACTTTCAAACGGTACTGAAGGCTTAAAGGGTCGCATCTGACCCAAAAGGGATGTGTTGATCCCCATTACAATCACACAGGTAAATAGCAATTTTTTCATTTTGTACGTTTTATTTGTTTATCCTTTTTTGGATAATAATCCCAGATGATATTTGCAATGCTCCACGTATCATTCAATCTACAGAGATGGATATATTCTATCCATTCCATCCTACCAGGGTATCCCGTTGCCACTCTAACTGTTGCCGTATTGTGGAACACATCCAAAATCTCAATCGCATGCTGTTGTTTGTCCTTGGGAAAGGGCGGCTTTCTTTGAAGCATTGCCGTAAGTTGTTCCCTCGTAATATCCTCAAAGAACAAGGTTGATTCTCCCCGCTTTTTCGAAATACCCCGTTTTGCCAATTGTGGGTGCAGGTACTTGAACATTTCTTCCGTGTTGTTTTCAAAAAAGTTTTCCAAATACCCTAACACGGTTTGCTCAATATCGGACTTATCCCCTTTTCTGAGTGCTACCTCTGGCTGTCCAATTTTGGAAATCAAGGTTGCATACTTTTCATCCCTTTCAGGATATTTGGCTTGAAGGTTAAGCAATGCGTTAATATGGGCCTGATCCAAGGCATTGTGTTCAGGTGTAATCAAATTGGGCTGTACCCCAACCCCTTGAAATTGCTTGCCGTTTGGCGTTACAGAATTTCGGACAGATACGGAAAGGTCAAAGTGCTCCCCAATTGGAAAAAACTCATTGGAACGCCCTCCTCCAGCACTGGACTTCCCAACCACGGAAATCCTATCCAATTGCTGTAGATAAAAGGCAAATCCCTCAGCTGCTGAACCTGTCCGGTTTCCAACCAATACATAAACCTCCTTGTCCTTGTTGATTTTTCCATGTTTGGTCTCAAAAGAAAAAAGCTCGTCAGAACCTTCTTGGCTGTAGTAGGTGGTCAGGTGTGCTGACTTTGGCATAAACCCCCCGGCCAGATAAGCCAAGGTCTCACCATAACCTCCAGGGCACTCCCGTACATCTACAATTAAGGCATCGGCATCAAGACTCAGTTCCAAAAAACTATCGATATCCGCCTTTACATAATCCAATGGTCCAAACAAGGGAACCTTCAAATACGCGATGTTACCTTCCAACATTTCATAGGTCAATAAACCTTTAAAGGCTTCCGGATCTGGAGCACTACGCATCATCTGCCTTCTAGGTCTTGCATTCACTTGCTCATCTTTACTTTTTGCCACTAGGTATAAATGGAAGTCATCGCTCAGGCTCCGTAGATCGTTGGTCAGGCTTTTGGCTAGATCCCGCCGGTTTACAAACTGATTGTATTTCCCAGCTTCATGACTATTCCTTAATCCGGTTATTACCTTTTCCTTGATTTTTGGAACGATATAATTCCGATCAATGGTTTTGATGGATTCCAAAACCACCTTGTCAATATCTGCTTTCGATAATTCCTGTGCATCTACCGTATTAAACCCCAAACAACAGAGCAATAGATAAAGAAAGATGTTTACATACTGTTTCATTTTTTGATTTGTTTTGTTTTTGGGTCAAATGAACTTGATTGGAGTTCAGATTTCAAACCAAATGTTTAAAACTGGATACTTCCTTTTCAAGTAAGCCGAATCTCGATTTGAATCCATTTACATAGGAAATGATATAACACACATAACAAATTTGAAGTTTGGTCAATTAAAATTTGGACGCGTCAGCTATTTTCTACCTTTGGCTATGGCAAGTGCAACCGAATGAAAAAATACATTGAACCCTTTTTGCATATCCTTTTCTGGATTCTTGTATTATACATTACCTATACCAACTTTGGGGTTAAGGTGAGGATGATCAAGGTAGGGGCTGACTTGGAGTACACCAAAGAATACAACCCTGTATTTTTTGCCCTCATATCTGTCTATATCGGTTTGGCCATGATATTGTTCTATGGGAACCTAGGGCTGCTTTTACCCAAATGGATTAAATCTAACAACAAGAAAAATGCAACTGTAGCAATTGCAGCTCTCTTTGTCACTACGCTCGCCTTGTCCCTGCTTATCAATTACTTTATAGCCAAGGAGTATTTTGCATATGAAATGCACAAAGGAACCGCGCTGATAGCGTACAGTGTTTTTCTTCATTTTTTATTTCTGTTCCTTTCCATTGGCTATAGACTGACCAAGGATTGGTACAAAAATGAAATTATCAGAAAACAAATACTTCAGGAGAAATTGGAGACCGAGCTCAACTTTCTAAAGGCCCAAATCAATCCGCATTTTCTGTTCAATACCCTGAACAATCTCTATGCGGAATCCAGAAAACATGAGGACAAAAAGGTGGCCAACGGAATAGCCAAATTATCTCACATGATGCGTTATATGATCTATGACAGCAATGTGGAACTGGTGAGCTTGGACAAGGAAATTAATTATTTGGAAAGCTATGTAGAACTTCAAAAACTCCGTGTCTCGGAGAATGACCCCTTGGATCTTAAGGTAGACATAGGCCCTGTTGACACAAGTTTCCAGATTGCACCTATCCTTTTCATCCCATTTGTTGAAAATGCATTTAAGTATGGTATCCATCTGGAACAGGCATGTTTTATACATATACAGCTCAGCACTTCCAATAATGAACTTTTATTTACCATCTCCAATAGCAAATTCAACAATGTCAGTATAAATGAGCATTCCGGGGTGGGACTTAGTAACGTAAAAAGAAGATTGTCTTTGTTATACCCCAATCAACATGAATTGCGTATTGTGGATGGGGATGACCATTACGATCTATCTTTGAAAATACAATTGAATTAGAAGGGTGTGGAACTAAAGTGTATCATAGTTGATGATGAGCCAAGGGCCATTGAGGTCATGAAGGAATATGTGGAGCAAATTTCCACTCTAAGTTTGGTCAACACCTTTAGAAACCCGCTCAAGGCATTCGATTTTATTAAACAGCACGAAGTTGACCTTGTTTTTTTGGATATCAACATGCCCCATCTTTCAGGGATACAATTCATCAAATCCCTCTCCAATAAGCCTTTTGTTGTATTAACCACAGCATATTCCGAATACGCAGTGGAAAGTTACCAATTGGATGTGGTGGACTATCTGTTAAAGCCCATTGAGTTTGAACGCTTCATAATCTGTATGAACAAGGTGTATGATAAAATAAAACAAAGAAATGCGTCTTATTCCTCTAGTGGTTCAGATAATGAAAGTAAGCCTATTCCCAAGGAATACATTTTTGTGAAAAACGGCACCAAAATTGATCGCATCGATTTTAACGACATCCTTTATATTGAAGGTTCCGGAAACTATGTCTCCTACCAATTGAAAGGTCGTAAAATCATGTCCTTAGGTAAAATGAGTGAAGTAATCAAGCTTTTGCCCCAGGATAGATTTGCCCGAATCCATAAGTCCCATATTGTCCAGATCAATCAGATAAATGTCATAGAAAACAATAGGGTGCATATTGGTGATGTCCAGTTGTCCATTAGCCAAACCTACAAAGCAGCTTTTTACCACTTGATCGATTCCTAAACCAGTCATACAATCTGAATTACCCTCGAATATTCCAATATGTTTAGCCTGTCAAAACCTATCGCGAAATTCTACTATTGCGATTGGACCTAAATTTTATAGCGATTCACTTTGTTTTGAATGGTTTTATGCGATTCTGCCATCGAATCACTACTACTTTCGCCCAACATTTAATCAAAAAACGAATTAGAATCATGAAAAATTATCAAAACACCTTATTAGTGCTTGGGATGCTTTTTTTAGGAACCCTGAATGCCCAAAAAAAGTTTTCACAAGAGGAACTGTCCAGCTTTAAACAAGATTTCAAAAAGCACATCCTCAAAAAAATGAAAAAGCACGATGTTACCGGTGTAAGCATTGCCATGGAAATTGAAAATCAGTTGGTCTTGTCGGAAGGATTTGGATTCTCGGACAAATCCAAAAATACCAAGGCAACCAAGGACACTGAATACCCCATTGGCTCGGTATCCAAAATTATTACCTCCACTGCTGTACTAAAACTGTGCACCGATGGGCTTGTCGATTTAGATCAGGCGTATTCCCATTACGTGACAGATTTTGCCATGAAATCCCACTTTGGCAAGGACAGTGAAATCACCATTAGGCATATGCTTTCCCATTATGCTGGCCTGCCTCGGTTACGTGCAAAAGGATTCATGAAGAAAGAGCCGGAACCATTAGAGCATCTTTTACAAAATTCCAAGGACGAATATCTGATTTCCACACCAGGGAGGGTTTATCAATATTCCGATTGGGGGGTTGACCTATTGGCTTTGCTTATAGAACGTGTCTCGGGAATGCCCTTTGAGGATTATGTTGAAAACAACATTTTTAAACCGCTGCAGATGACACATTCCTATTTTGGCCCAGCTAAAAACACAAAGGGTTATGTTCGTGAGGTAGAAACGGATACCTACAAATACAGCTATTCTGGGTCAGATGGGGTAACATCCAGCGCTGCCGATATGCTCAAAATAGCCCGGTTGTACACCAAAACAGGAAGGAAAAGCACACACGGATTTCTTAGCAATGCCGTGGTTGAGGATGCACTCCACAAGCAGTTTACCAATGCTCCATTGGCCTTTGACACAGGAATAGGACTGATGTGGGAACTGCTGCCCTTAAAATCCGGGCATACCCGAGTTAAAAAAGCTGGAGTCCACGAACCTTTTTATTCTTACATCTTTTTCATCCCAGAACTGGATACTTCCATAGTGATATGCAGCAACTCCAATTCCAGTAGCGCAATACATTGGGACAGCTGGGGAAAGTTATATGCCTTTATGGGTAAAAAGTACAAGGCCTCCAAATTCAATAATGTGAAAAAACCAAAGGTTAACTATAAAAAAGTTACCCTTAGCGCAGAGGATTTCAAAAAAATTGAAGGCTCCTATAGCACCTCCATTGGAATATTAAATTTCAAGAGAAATGGTGATGCGTTTGATGTTGACCTCAAAGCGGAGAACAAAAAAGGGGTGGGTGTGCCCTACTCCAATGGGCTTATCAAGTTATATGTAAAAGTCATGGGGGTAAAAATTCATGCTATGGATGTTTTTTGGAAAGAATCCGAAGGAGAGATGATCATTGGTGAACAATTTGAAAGTGGAACTCGGCATGTGTTGGGTTCCAAAATACAGGCCAAAACCATACCCAATTCGTGGAAAAAAGCGATAGGCACCTACACTGTGGCCAATTATAGTGATAATGACTACCAAACCTTTGACAAGCTTCAGTTGCTTATTAATTCAGAAAATGTCTTGGAGATTCAAGGAACCGCCAAATATCCAAGGGAAATGGGAATTCAATTAGGTTTATCACCTGTATCGGAAGAGCTGGCCATAATTCCTGGCTATAATTTTGATTTCTTTGGCGGAGAAACTGTTAAATTGAAAAAAGAATCGGACGGTACTTCTTCACTGTATCTATCTGGATATCGATTTAAGCGCATTGGTAAATGATGCATAAGAACATGAGAGAGGCAACAAAAACAAACCAGGATTTGCTTTTTAAACGACCCTACATTTGGATCGTTACCCTATCTGTTACCTCTCTCAATTTTCTGATTACCTACAATTTTGAAAACTTGGATGTGCAACATATCTACTATTATCTGGTAGATGTGTTGACCACCTATTTGTGCATTGAATTTTATGCAATGGGTATTCACTGGATGAACAAACGGGTACCGCTGTATAAAGATTTTGTAAAAAGGGTGACCTTTCAGCTTACCCTTCACACGTTGAGTGTTATCATATGCACACTATTGTTGAACGAGTTGTTCGATCATCTCTTTTTTGAGGGGCAACGGCTTTCTCTATCTTTTGTTTTTTATACTAAGGATACCCTTGTTGCCCTACTGTTTATCCTGCTTTTGCATATGATTTACTTTGGTTTGTTCTTACTGTCGAACAAACAAAACCAGGAATCTTTGCATCTTGCTCCAGATACCCGAATCAAGCTGAAGGATGCCTTTACCTTTAAGTTGTTGGACCAGAAGGAAATCATTGGAGTTTACTCCTTGCTGGGGATTACCTATGTGGTGGATACCGGATACAACAAATTTTCTTCGGAATTGACCTTGAAGGAAATGGAAGCCCTATTGGGCAATCGTTTTTTTAGGGCGAATAGGAAGTTTATACTATCCAAAACGATTATAGATGCTTTTGAAAGTGGAAGCTATGGCAAAATTGAAGTTTCCCTTAAAACCCACAATATCGTTGACCTACCTCAAAAAATAGTGGTAAGTAGGGACAAGGCTGCACAATTCAGGACTTGGATAAGTGGAGATTCTTATTAGTTTTCAGAAACATCGTGATTTTTGAGGTCCCACTAATTTTTAGTGGGATTCTTAAAGACACCGAAATATGAAAGTTACCCTCTAGGTGGCCTTTTTGTCCATTGAAATTACTCTGTGGCCAGAAGGGTAATAATCCATTATCATCATATTTTAGGTGATCCGAATGAGTCCCGCAGCGCTACCAAAGGTTGGGCATGATGCCTAAAACCTAAATTTTCAGACTCGAATTGAACATTCAAGGGTACTTAATAAAAAAAGCACCGTCAATCGATTGACAGTGCTTTTATATCCATTTGAAAATGGTTTGTCGGGGTGGCAGGACGGAAACCCTGTCACGCTATCCCTTCAAATTCAATACCTTATAAGTTTTTCAACTTTGTAGGTAACCGAATAGGTAACTTTTTATTTGATCTAACTTGCGTTAAATTGGGGGCAAAGATATACAAAGCGGAAATCTAAAGCAACTGAATTTTCGAATAAAAATGCAACGATAACTCACTGAAGTTGGTGCTACGCTCAATACCACTTTCAACTTTCCTTCAATTGAATTAGATTATACTATTAACAAGAATTAAGGCACAATAATTGCAGTTAATTTTGGTATATGGTCTGACCTCTAAATAAAGCGTAGCCCCAATTCAATATTCGCTTTGACCTACAATGGTAACTAACGCTCAAAGGTCAGCTTATGGAACTACATTTACTATCTCAAGAACTTTCGGAAGAATTAGCAAGAATTGAATCAATCACAAAGGATGTCGTCAAAAAAAGTGATCTGTCCATTGTGCTCTGTAGAAACCTGCTGACCAAACTAAAAAGATTTATCTCAAAAAAGAAATTTGAATCACCCGCCAAAGAAATTCTTTTTTTCAAATACACCAAACAGGTACCCCTGTCGAACCTGGTCTATTTCTTTGAGCTCAAATCCTTTGAAATTCATTATCCCAAAGGGGATGGCTCAACCAAAAGGAAATACACCACAAGGAAGTTGAAAAAGTTAAATGATTTTTTTTCTCGAAACCTTGATTTCATTCAATATATAGACCAAGGAAAGACCTATTTGGATACCCATTATTTTACCCGGGAATACTTTAATGAATTCAATATCACCCATGCGAGATACTACTTTCGAGATCCCGATTTCAGTACCTCACATGATTTGTTGTTGGCAAAACTAAGTGCGAATCGAAGATTGATTACTTATCTGGACCATCGATTGAAAAATATTGATCGACCCAACGGACATCCATTCATCCCCTTGACCCAACTCAATTGGACGGCGAGCAAGACCGACATGACGGAATTGGCCTATGCACTAAAAAGTAGTCGTGCCGTAAATGACGGTAAAGTAAGTATTCGCGAAATTATTAAAACGCTTGAACAGGCGTTTCGCTTTAAGAGCGGCGATCCTTACCGAAACTACGGGGAGATTCGAATACGGAAAAAAAGCCGTACAAAATTCTTGGATGATTTGACCACCAGTTTGCTCTTTGATTTGGAAAAAGGAGACGAATAAAAAGGTGTTATTCCCTCTTAAAGAGGTTGTTAAAATTTCCCCTTACCTAGGGAAACCTTGTGAATTTATTTTTCATCATCGACTCATATTTGCTGTATAATATTAAAACTAAGGATATGCCAGCAAATATTATTACCGCAGATGACCTGCAGGAGTTTAAGGAAGAACTTATCTCAGATATTAAGGAACTCTTGACAAACTATGAAAGGGTCACCATTGACAAATGGATAAAATCAAATATCGTAATGAAGAAATTGGGCATCAGTCCTGGAACATTGCAAAACTTTCGCATCAATGAAACCATCCCTTTCTCAAAATTGGGAGGTATTATTTACTACGATGAAGAAGAAATCGATGAGATTCTTAAAAACAACAAGAATTTCTTTCTAAAGAAACAGCTATGATCATTGCAACCTATAACATCCAGAATATCTTCCATAGGGACAGAGCGCTAATAAAAAAATACCGTGAAGAAAATCGGGAACTTTGGATTGAAGAATTTGAACGGCTTATGGTCATGGGGATGCGCACCAATAAGGAATTCAATAGACTCAGAACACTATCAAAACTTTTGGGTTTTGAAGATGCCCAGAACGGTCCTTACCTCACCATGGTACATAAAGCCGGACAACTATTCCTAAAAAAGGATGCAGCCTCAGAGGCCAATAAAGCAAGCCCTTTAACCAATTGGAACGGGTGGGTCAGATTAAACTCAACCCCCATAAATGAAGTGGCCATAGCAAACAAAGCGAAGGTCGTTGAGGAAGTTTCACCAGATATACTGATCTTATTGGAGGTCGAGGACAGGTCATCGCTACTGGAATTTAACAAGAGTTTTTTATCTGACACCTATACCCATATCCTGTATTTGGAGACCAATGACCTGTACGGTAGAGGTATCGGGTTGTTGACCAAATCCGGTTATGAAGTACTTGCAATGAAATCCCATGTCAATGATTTTGATGAAAATGGCAATCCCATTTTTGATATGGACCTACAGGAATATAAAATCAGTACCCCCAATGGTAAAATCGTAAGCATACTGTCAACGTGCTTTTTGGATAACTTGGAACACCATAAGGATGCTAAAAGCAAAATTGAAGTTCAATCCAAAAAGATAGCAGAAGTATATAAGGATAAAGATGGTCCCAATGAATTGATCGCTGTTGTAGGCACACTAAATGTCCCGTCCTACAGTAAACTTCTTGCGCCGTTAACCCTAGGAACCGATTTAAAGGATATTTCAAAACATCACACTTTTGAAGTGGATTTGGACAAAGGAAAAGACTCAAAATATTATCGTTTGGGAGCCTATAAAATGGGCGTTAACTTGAAGCAAAGCGACTATTTGATGCTTTCCAGCAAATTGTACAGAACGGTAAAGGCCGGTGGATTGATAAGAAAAGGGATTTGGTTTAAAAAAAGGCCTCAATGGAATATCCTAAAAAGCATCAAAAATGAACTGCATAGTGCCAGTGAACATCCCATGGTATGGTCGGAACTAAAAATCCGTTAAAAATGGAGTTACAGACAATACAAAACAGGATTTATGAAATACGTGGACAAAGAGTACTCTTAGATTTTGACCTGGCTTTACTTTATGAAACCGAAACTAAACGCCTTAAAGAAGCGGTACGGCGCAATAAAGACCGTTTTCCATCAGATTTTATGTTTGAATTGACAAACGAAGAATACAACTCTTTAAGGACGCAATTTGCGACCTTAGAAAATACAGGTAGAGGAAAACACAGTAAATACAATCCTTTTGCATTTACCGAACAGGGCATTGCAATGTTGGCCAGTGTGTTGCGAACCTCCAAGGCCATAGAAGTCAATATACAGATTGTTCGTGCCTTTGTTTTTCTTAGAAAATATGCTTTATCACATACGGAGTTAACCCAAAAGTTACAGGAGCTGGAAACTAAATACAACCAACAATTTACCGACATTTTTGAGGCCATTAATTACTTGCTGCAAAAAGATAAAAAGCAACTTGCGCAAAGCAAAAGAAAACCTATCGGATATAAGAAGGAATAAGAGAATTAACCAACTAACTCGTAAACAAATTTACTCTTTGCATCACCGATCTTCTGCATCAATTCCAATTTGTTCGGCAATATAATACTAGGTATACGATCCAATCCCTGTAAGTATTCTCCCAATTCTTTTTTGTTTTCAAAAATAGTCCGTATTCCATTCTTACCATATTTCTGAAGTCTGGAAATCGTTTCGCCTCCAACACTCGCCGATGATACCAGAGGTATGTTGAAATAAACATCACAACTTATAGCTACGTGCTCTTGGTCAGCCAAACTAAAGTCTTTACTAATTGCACTTCTGAGCATGGCACAATGCGTTAGTAGTACATCTAAAAATTTACCGCCTACATCAGCCTTAATTGGCTTTAGGGCAACTTTTAGTTGTCTAAAATTATCCAATTGTCTCAATGGACTTGGTTTTGATTCAATTCTAAATTTCATAATCTATCGTTTTTATATTACTAATTCTTTTGACGAAACTTCTTTTTTTAGCCTTATTTAAAGTTGTTTTACGAATACCAACAATTCTTTACCGACTGCAATAACAATTTCTTTTAGTACTTTATACAGGTTCACAAATAACGCTTTCATCATCCTACATTTTAATTGACATGAGCACAGCCAGTGCTAGGGCCATACTATTGTTTTCTATTTCCAAATAGGCTGCCTCATCATGATTTGACAGGAAACCCAACTCCACCAAAATTGCTGGGCATACCGCTATCGATTCGCGTAGTACTTGAAAGTTTGCTCTTTTAAGCCCCCTACTTCTATATCCCAATTTTTGAGTAAGCGTTTCTACTATGGATTGGCCCAAGCGCATTGATTCCACTTGGTTTTTGGTCGTTATGCTTGTTTTGCTATGCAGGTAAATTTCAACGCCCGTAGCCCTTTCATTTTTAGCATGATTGCAATGCAACGATATAAAAAGGTCGGGTTGAATTGCCTTTACCAGTTTAGTCCGATGCCGCAGTGAAATAAGTGTGTCCGTGTATCTTGTCAAATACAAATCATATTCATTATTGAGGACTTTCCTATTAAACTCTAGCATTGCTTTTGCAATGGCCAGTGTGATATCTTTCTCTTTTATATGATTGGTTCCTATAGCTCCAGAATCCATTCCACCATGTCCGGCATCAATTATGATTACCTTTTTATGTTGTGCTACGGGCATATGTAAAGGCATCAAAAAAAGTAGCGTTATCAACAGTTTTACTGGTTCCATATTTACTTGCATTTAGGTAACTATCCATTGCACAATTTTTAAAGATTTCAACCAATGCATAACTATACTTCAAAATTTAACGCTGATTACCGTTAATATTTTCAGTTTTTCTCCCTTTCCATGCATTCCCTTATAGATTTCGTAAAAAGTTATTTCAAACAGGTTCCCTAAGCGCATTGGAGAACCATAAAAACGTAAGCGTTATGAAAAAAACAGTTTATCCTTTGTGGGCCATGCTCCTAATGAGCCTACCCACATTTGCACAAATCGGAGGTATTGAAGATTCGGTAAATGATGTTTCCGATACCATTAGGTCTATTTTCCCTCTACTATTGGGGGTCATTTTCCTCATCGGATTCTTATTTAATGCAGGTCATTTCTTCGGCGAAAATGCAGACCTCAAAAAGGGAATTACCCGTGTTTTGGTTTTTGTACTCATAGCAGGGGCGGTAGTGGGCATCTTTACCTATCTCATTGGAATAGTAGTCTAAGGTCGATAATCGACATTAAAAAACTATACAATGAAAAGGTATGAAGTTTATAAAAACATTCGCAAAGGGGCAATGATATGGGGGCTTCCCATATCCCTCTTTGCAATGATGATGCTCTTAATACTGGGATCCCTGCTGATAATCATTTTTTCATTCAGCCTTTGGGTCATCATCGGAGCATTCTTACTAAACGGTACATTCTATATCGTTCTGACCAAAATTGCCCGTAAAGCAATAACCCTAAACATCGTTAAGATATTTCCTAAAATCATAAGCAACAAGAAAGAAAACATACAATACTATGTCGATTATTAATACAGCATCATATAACCCCATCATAGAAATACGGGATAATTTAATATTTGCCAACAATGGCAATATCATAGCCTGTTATCGTGGAGAACTCCCTGAGATCTATTCTTTATCGGAAAAGGATTTCGAGGACTTACACAGTATTTGGTTTCAAGCACTAAAGTCTTTGCCCGTTGGTTCCGTTATTCATAAGCAAGATGTTTACCTTAAGAAAGGGTTTAGCTCGGAATACCTACCCAATAATACTTTTCTTGGAAAAGCAACACACGACCATTTCAAAGGAAGGGAATACATAGAACATCGTTGCTATCTATTCCTCACATTGGCAGGAAACAAAACATTTAACAACCCCAAATATGTAAACCCATTTCGGAAAATAAGTAAAGGGATTTACCAAGAATTAAATCAGAACGTTCACAGTTTCATTGGTTCGGTAAATGATTCCATTTCCTATATCAACAATAGCCGCAAAGTTCAATTTCTACCTTTAAAGGAATCCGAAATACTCAATTTTTCACAAACCTTTTTTAACGGTTTCAATCTCAATTTTGATACCGATATGCTTTTGGAGAAATCCAAAATTACCATAGGCAATAATCATTTTGACGTATTGGCCATCAATAGTGAATCCTGTTTTGGCGAAAACGTACAAACAAGTAAAATCAACGAACGTTTTACTTCGGATGATTTTGTATTTCATCAAGGGTATATCGATGGTTTGGGACTTTCCCTGAATGAAAATCATATCGTTAATCAAATCCTTTATTTAGATGATAAACAGAAATGGCGAAAACTCTTAGAAAAGAAGATTGAGGAACTTAAAAAGAGTTCGAATTTTGGTACGCAGAACAAAGTCATTCTTAAAAAAATTGAGCATATCGTTGACCAAATCAACAATGATGATAGCGCAAGAATCATAAGAGGACATTTGAATATTGTCTATTGGGACCGGGAAGCCCAACAGCTGGAAAGCATAGGCTCACAAATAAAATCGGAATTTAAGGAACTGGATATTACTCCATACTATCCAAGGGGTGAGGAACGTAAAAATTATATTCTAAATAGCCATCCCTGTTTTTCTTCCAATTTTTCAAATGAGGATTTGTACGTGACCGATTTGAAACATGCGCTTTGCCTTTTCATAAACAACACCAGCTACAGGACGGATAGGCAAGGAATTATATTCAATGATAGGGAACATAACATCCCCGTGTTAAAGGATGTTTGGGACGAGAAAAAGAAACGTATCAAAGCGAGGAACTTTGCCATTTTTGCGCCTACGGGAGAGGGGAAATCCTTTTTGGCAAACAACATATTACGGCAGTATTTTGAAATGGGTGTGCGCCTTGTCATTATTGACTTGGGAGGTTCCTACACCAAGTTTGCCAGTCTGTATCCCGAACAATATACTGTACTGCGCTATGAAAGCGGCAAGAGCCTTGGTATCAATCCCTTCTTTATAACAAAAGGTGACGATGTCACCCCAGAGCGGTTAGAGGATCTATCTGTATTCCTATTTGAACTGATTGGGGAAGGCACCAAGCCAAAAAAGGAACAGTCCGTAGCCCTCAAGAAAATATTACACGCTTATTATAAAAAAAATGCAGAGGGGCATTCCCTCGATAGTTTTTATACCTATATCGAATCGCAACGGGAAAATCTATTGACCCAACTGCATATTCATTCTGATTACTTCAATATTGAAGGGTTCTTGCATATCCTATCTGAGTATGTACGTGATGGATTGTATAGTTTTTTATTTGAAACAAGTGAAGACCAATCCTATAAGATTGAGGACAAGCGATTGATTGTATTTGAACTGGATGAGGTAAAGGACAATAAAGAAATTCTTTCCGTAATGCTCAAACTGATCAAAACAGCAATACAACGAACCATTTGGCAAAATAAAGAAGAAAAGGGTATTATCCTTTTTGATGAGTTCGCCAAACAATTAAAATTCGATAACGTGCTGGAATCGGTGGAATTCTATTACCAAGCTATCCGAAAACAAGAGGGAGCAATCGGCATCATACTACAGTCCATTAATCAATTGCCAGACAATTCCACTTCGGCAAGTATTCTGGAAAATACACAGGTCATTTACAGCCTTAACAATGAAAAGGGCTATAAAGAATTAAAAAATAGGCTTAGCCTGTCCAGTCACGACCTGAATCAATTAAAATCCATCAAAAATAACTTATCAGGGAAACGTAAGTACACAGAGATTTTTATCAAAATCGGAAAGGAAAGCAACATTTTCAGACTGGAAGTACCCCAAGAAGTTTTCGCTGCTTATCTCACTGATGGCGCCGATAACGAGGCCATAATGGCCTTTTATAAAGAAAGTGGCTGCATGGAGATGGCCATTAAACAATTTGTTCAATTAAAATCAAAAGAGTTATGAGAAGATTCATTTTTATGTGCCTTTTGGCACTCGGATTATTATTGTTGCCCGCACGTACTGCGTGCCAGGGAATGCCCGTGTATGATAACACCAATTTTATCACTCTGGGAAAACAAATTATTGAAGCCGCCAAACAAACAGAAAACCTGATAAAAACGGTGGAGTTTATGAAGCAGCAAAAAGACCGTATCGAGAAGGTCAGCAATGTTGTAAAACAGTTAAAAGCGGTTCGGGAACTTGCCCGAAACAACCAACGTCTTTTTGAAGTGGTAAGGGGTGACGTGAGGAATATTTTGAATTCCCCATATATCAAACCCGAAGAAATTACAAGAGTATCGCAATCCTTTGAAAATATTATCGAAAACTCTTTGGAGGATTTGGATTTTGTACAACAAATCCTATCCAGTGACTATTTAAAAATGACCGATGCAGAAAGGGCTGCTGTATTAAAGGACCGGGAAACAAGCTCCAAAGAAATGGTCGCTGAAATAGAGCGTAAGACCAAGCGATACAATGACATCATTTCCTTTCGGGAAATGCAAGACAGAATTAATAGCAGGGCAACAAATTATTAGGCTATGCAGTTGGCTATCCCATTAATCGGAGGATTGGAATATGTAGACACTGTTTTTCAAACAATTAAAGACAGTGATTTTCTACAGTATACCATTGTAGGTATGAAAGCCCTTGCCATCCTATTCTTCCTAATCAACGTCTTAAAAAAGTACAATGAAGGAGTCGCCAATAGGGATGGATATACGTGGGGGCTTACCCCAACCGAACTGATAAAGAATTTCATCATAGTGATTCTGGTCATTTTTTCAAGTCAGGTACTTGAGGTATTTGATAGTATCCTGGTGGCCATTGAAGGACAGTACAGAAATACCGCACCATCACTTTTGCCACTACAATTACAAGATGTGGAAATTGAGGATGATGTAAGTGGACTGGAAGCCGCTAGCAAGGGGTTGGCTTTATTATATGAGGCATTGACCACACCACTATATGGATTAAAGATATTAGCATTTATATTGAGTGTTTTTCTTTGGTTGTTAGACCTCTTTATTTACCCCCTGTTCTTGGCGGAACGATTCTTTTTGCTGGGGATAATGCAAGCCTTTTTTCCCTTGGTCATAAGCCTTGCCGTGTTTGAAAAGTTTCGGTCAATGGCTTATACTTTTTTCAAATTATACGCGGCTGTTTATATGTTGGTTCCTGCCTTTTTTCTGGTGAATGTATTCGTGAATGCACTCTACACAGAGTTCACTACCAATTTTTGGGTAAACCTTTTCGGCTTTGATTTTGGAAGTTCATTTTTTGCACCCATTATCGAGTTGGGCACCATAGGCTTTATCGTCTTTTTGAAATTCAAATTGTACAAACGGGCAACCTCATTCACCTTCAAACTATTTAGTGCCTAAGGCTCTTTTAATTAAAAAAGTAATGAAAAATGAAAACACCATATAAAAACATATACGAGGTCCTGAAAACGAACCGGTTTATAGTTCTGACCGTTGTTACAATGGCGATGCTGTCCACGATTGCTTCAAGTATCATTTCCTTTAAGATGTACCACAAGTCATTGGATGGTTCTTTTGCCATCGGTAAGAATGGCGAAGTGATACCCCTGCAATGGGTACAGCAAAAAGAGAATTTAAAGGTAGAAACCTTAGAACATTTGCGTCTATTTCATACCTATTTCTACGATATAGATGCTACTAATTTTGAAATGAATATTGAAAAAGCCTTATGGCTTGGAAATAGTACAGTGGATAACGTATACAGACAGAAAAAAGCCGATGGTGTGTATAACAGATTGATGCAATACTCCTTAGTTCAAAAGGTAATCAGTATCGATTCTGAAATAGACCTTAAAGCAGAACCCTATCCCTTTAGAACAACTACAGTTTTTCAAGTCAATAGGGGGTCGATAATCGACACTTATGAATTGGTGACTACGGGTAAAATTTTACATCTGGAAAAACGAAACTTCCCGAAGAACACGCACGGGCTTTTGATTACGGATTACTTTGAGAACACTTTAAAAAAAATAGACTATGAAAATTGATAAGAAGAAAATCACTTTTGCCGTAGTCATTGGAGCGGTGGTAATTTTCATTGTTGCCTATTCCATATTGACTTTTGGCGGTGATAAAGACGAACAAGATGAACTGCTACAACCCTTAGTACCCACATTAGAAACGGTAAAAGATGATTATACATCTAGGCTTGATGCTGTGGACGATTTAAAGGAAATTAGGGAAACCAACGCACCAAGTATCTATGATGAGAAGTATTTGGATTCAACGGGAGTCTATGACCCTGATTTTATAGAAAAGAAGAAAATGCGTCTTGTCGATAGTATCTACTCCAATAGTCAAATTGATTATAGCACCGGTGCATTTAGAAAACGCACCTCCAATGTAGATAATGCCATAAAGGGTATTATAGGTAAAAAAGTAGAAGAGCCTGAAGATGACAAGAGCAAGTCTACAGCAATCTTAGCAAAAGAAATGGCTTTGGAACAACAATTGTTTTTTGCTTCCAACCCTTTACCGAATTCGGCTGCGGAATCAATACCCAGCGTAAATGTAGTTGTCGATTCCAAAGAAGTTATAAAAGCAAATGACCGTTTGGAAATGCGTACCCAAAACGATGTTACCATCAAGGGGTATTTCATTCCAAGAAACACCCTTCTTTTTGGTATTGTCAGCTTTCAGCCGAATCGAGTTTTATTGAAAATAGAGAACATTAGAAACATCCCACTAGCTTTTAAAGCCTATGACTACAGAGATAATTTAGAAGGAATCTATATCAAGAATAGTTTTCGGGAAGAACTGAGACAACAAGTACTTGGAGATGTTATAAACGAAGTTAATGTACCTGGCATTCCACAGGTTAGGGGGGTAAAGAGAATATTTCAACGTTCTAACCGTCAGGTAAAAGTAACGGTAAACAATAATTATGTGCTGACCTTAAAGGTCGAGACAGAACAATAAAAATGAATACTATGAAAAAGTTAATAGTCATGATGAGTCTAGGGCTTATGCTATCAGCTCATGCAAAAAATAAAATTCAGTTAGATACTCTATATGCTAATTCAACAATGACAATGGCGTTGTTTTTCCCTACGGATATTAAACAGGGCATCACAGGATCGGACAATTTTGTTTTTACCTACGATAGAGAAAAAGAACAGAATCTGGGTTTATTAAAAGCGGTAAAAGGAGACCTTAGTAACTTATTGGTAATTACCGCAGATGGCACAGTGTATTCCTATATTTTGAAATATTCGGAACATCTGGAGAACCCCAATCGTTTTATAACAAAGAATGAAAGCATTGGAAACGTCAAGCAAGTTCAAACTGAGCGGACAATTACAAAACAGAGCTTTTCAGTTAAAGATTCGCTGGGACTACTGCGCAGATCTTGTGAATCATTATTAAAACTTCCTGAAGAAAAGAATATCAAGACGAAAATGAGTGATATAAAGTTGAGCCTTAAAAACTTCAAATATCACGGAGATAATGTTTATCTACAGTTTGAGATTGAAAATAAATCCGGTGTACGATTCGATTTTGATTATCTCAATGTTTTTAAGGTAAATAGAAATAAAAAGCGGAATGCATCCTATCAGGAAATTCCCTTAAACCCTATTTATGTTCACAACAAACCCTATCAAATATTACCCAATACAAAAGCGAAGTTGGTTTATGTTGTTCCGAAATTTACTATTGGTGACAGTGAAAAGATGGAGGTAAGGTTACAGGAATTAAACACGACAAGAGCTGTGAATTTAATTTGGTGATAATAAAAAAAGCCCTGATTCCATTATCAGGGCTTTTTTATACGCTCTTATATGTTTCCTAATTATTGCAGCAATCTTTGTTTTGTTGAATAGGTGGGCAAGCCACCGTGCCATACGAACAGAATACACAGCAATCTCCCTCTTTAGGGCGTAATACTTCTTTACAATTTTCACAATCATAAAAGAACTGGCAAGCTGTTGTTGGCATTTCTTCTTCTTTCCTATGTCCACAGTTTGGACACCTAATTGTAGATTCTAAAATAGCTTCCATCACTCTATGATTTTATATCCTGTTTTTCCAATAGCGCCTACTATCTCATTAGCAGTTACTCTACTTTTATCAAACTTCACAAAAGCTTTGGATGTTTCATAATTTGCATCTACCTCCAAAATGCCTTCTAGTTTATTTACCTCGTTTTCAATATGGGCTTCGCAACCTGCACACGTCATTCCCTGTATGGAATAGTTCACTTCACTTACGTTACTTTCAGATACATAAACGACTTGCTTTTCAGCATTTGAGTTGGGGTAAAACATATGCGAGAAATATGGAAATGCCAACATTATACCTGCAAAAATAGTCACCAAAAAAAGAAATTTTTTGGATTGTATAAATTTAGGTTTGTCATCTTCACAGTCGCAATCAATATCCTGTGTACGTGGTTTTAATTTTTGATACCAAGCAAAACCAAGAATCAAAACGGTCAAACCTATCAAAATAGGCCTATAGGGTTCTACCCAAGAAAAAGTAGAGGCAATTCCTGTAGTTCCCGAAATCAAGGCCAACACAGGAGTAATACAACATAGAGATGCTGCGATAGCTGAAAACAATCCGGCATAAGCAGTTCGATTAGAGGTCATTGTTTTTTTCATCCTATGCAATTTTTCTTTCAGATGTTACATTACTTAAAATAGCAGTTAAAAAATCTTCATTTTTCTTCGAAATACGATAAAAGATGGTTTGACCATCTCTACGGGTAGTAATTACATTTACATCCTTCATCTTGCGTAAATGTTGGGAAATAGCAGGAACACTCATTTCTAAAATATCAGCAAAGTCACAAGGGCACAATTCGGTTTCCCTCTTCAACAAAAACAATATTTTAAAACGGACTTCATTACCAGCCAGTGCCATAATTTTACTTATGCCTTCAATGGAAGTTGATACCATATTCAAATCTTCTTTACAACGAAGTATTTGGGTGTGGTCGGCCTCTGCCCTGATACAGCTAGTTTCAAGTTTCATATAACTTATTTTGGTCAAAAATATAGATATGTAATTATTTAAGCAAATACTTAAATAAAAACTTGAGTTAAAATAAGTTTGACTCTGAAGATTTGAAAATAAAGAAAGGAATGCCTACTGATAAAAAACAGCTTGGTTTACAGGCTATGACCAATTCATTCTTTGTAACCGTATAGCATTCAAGATAGCCAATAGGGCTACGCCAACATCAGCAAAAACAGCTTCCCACATTGTGGCCAGACCGCCTGCTCCTAAAATCAAAACGATAACTTTAACGCCAAATGCTAATATGATATTCTGCCAAACAATTTTACGTGTGGAACGACTTATTTTAATGGCTCTAACTACTTTTGAAGGTTGGTCGGTTTGTATGATAACGTCTGCTGTTTCTATTGCGACATCACTACCTAGGCCACCCATCGCAATACCAACGTTACTTGCTGCTAAAACTGGTGCATCATTAATACCATCACCAATAAAGGCTACTTTGTTTTCAGAATTTTGTTTTAAAGTTTCTACCTCGTTTAATTTATCTTCTGGTAGTAAACCACCTTTAGCATTTTCAATATTTAACTCCTTGGCGACTTGTTGGGTAATAGAATCTTTGTCACCAGAAAGCATCATAATATTTTTAATGCCTACTTTGTGTAAATCTATAATTGTTTCTTTTGCATCCTCCTTTAATTCATCTGCTATCACGACATAACCAGCAAATTGATTATCGATTGCCACTAAAACTATCGATTCTACAATAGATTCCGTTTCAGTTGGAACATCAATATTATTGGCAGTCATTAAGGCTTTATTTCCTACTAAAACCGTTTTGCCATTGACAATGCCTTTTAATCCTTTGCCTGCGATTTCAGAAACGTCTTGTGCTTCAAAATCTTCTCCATTTTCTTTATACTCCATTATGGCTTTTGCAATGGGATGTGTGGATTGCTCTTCCATAGCCATTAGGTATTTCATAAACTCGGATTCTTCCCAACCAATAGCTTTTATGTTTTTGATTTTAAAAACACCTTTAGTCACGGTTCCTGTTTTATCCATTACCAATGTATTTATTTTGGTCATTGCATCTAAAAATGAAGCCCCTTTAAACAAAATTCCATTTTTTGAAGCTGCCCCCAATCCACCGAAATAACCCAAAGGAATAGAAATCACCAACGCACAAGGGCAAGAAATAACCAGAAAAATTAAGGCTCTGTACAACCAATCCCTAAGGACATAATCTTCCACAAAAAAGTATGGTAGGAATGTAACGCCAATAGCCAAAAACACAACAATTGGTGTATAGATACGTGCGAACTGCCTGATGAAAAGTTCTGTTTTTGATTTACGCGCTGTTGCATTTTGAACCAAGTCCAATATTCTTGCAATAGAACTATTTTCAAAGGAATTGGTAACTTCTACTTCAATGACACTTTCTAAATTGATACTTCCTGCGTAAACTTTGGATTCTTTCAATATAGAATCGGGTTTACTCTCGCCTGTCAAAGCAGCAGTATTTAATGATGCTTTTTCAGATAATAAAATACCATCCAAAGGAATTTTTTCACCTACTCGGACTTGAATTTTTTCTCCAATCAATACATCTTCTGGTGATACGCTTATGTAATTACCATCACGGAAAACAGTAGCTTCTTTTGGACGAACATCCAACAATGCTTTTATATTTCCCTTTGCTCTGTTGACTGCTGCATTTTGGAATAATTCACCAACAGCATAAAACAACATAACAGCAACACCTTCAGGATATTCCTTAATAACAAATGCCCCAATTGTGGCGATGGACATTAACAGAAATTCAGTAAAGAAATCTCCTCGTACAATACTTTTCCAACCTTCTTTTATTACGGGAAAACCTACAGGTAAATAGGCAATACTGTACCAAATAATGCGAATCCAATCCTTAAAAAAGGCAACATCAAAGTAGTCTAATGCTATTCCAGTAATTAGCATTACAAAGCTTATCAGTGCAGGAATGTATGTTTTAAATGCACTTCCATCTCCGTGGTCGTGATTGTGACCATCATCGCGAGTATGTTCCTCAGAATTTGGTTTTAAGTCTTTTAAGTTTACTTTCTTTTTTTTCATCTAATCAATCCTTTAATATCCTCTGGAATAGGCATACGTTTTAATGGAGGCACGTTTGCGCCACCGGTATTACCAAGCGGTACGTGATTAATAAACGATTTCCAACCTCCGACAACTAGCCTTAGTATTTGCCCAATAACTTCTTTGGTATCTTTTTGTCTAAATCCAAATTTTAGCATTAGCCAATGGGAATAGGTATGTTCTATCGGGTAAGACTGACCTAAAATATGACTCCGTTCCAAATGATTCCAAGCATTATCATATTCCTTTTTTAAAAGGTAATGTCTATAATATTTTAACTCCGAATTATAAGCTTCTTTTAGATGTCTCGGTATTTTTACATTAAACTTCATATCCATCTATTTTGGATAAAAGTAGCTTAATCGTTCGTGCAACGGAAGTGCATTTATTAGGCACTGCATTTATCACAAATACCTTTTATCACCAAGTTTACATTTTCTGAAACAAAACCATCAGGGACTTTTATTTGCGGGATTTTATGTTCAGTTAAACACACGGTTTCCCCACAATTGTTACAATGAAAATGAAGGTGTAAATCCCGTTCCATTTCACAATTACAACCTTCTTCACACATCGCATATTTAGTAATGCCCGTGCCATCATCGATTTGATGTACAATAGCTTTTTCCTCAAATGTTTTAAGAGTTCTATAAAGGGTGGTTCTATCTGCTTTCGCGAAAGCATTTTCTATATCACTCAAAGTAACTGCCATCTTTTTTTCCGCAAGGAATTTGGATATCAACAGACGCATGGCGGTAATTCGAATTCCCTTTGATTCTAATAATTCTTCTATAGTTTTCATATTAATGTTCGTCTTCTTCAGATTCGCCTTTTTTCATTTCTGCCATTAAATAGTAGGCATTGTTAAAGGCGTATTCTGCATTTAATTTTTGTTCTGTTAGGAAGTCAATGGCAATCCATTCACCATCTTGGGTACTCTTTATAATTTCATAGGGTATAAAAGTCCAATTTTCCTTCTCCTTTTCAGCAGAGAAAACATAGAACCTGTCGCCGTCAGAAGCTATAGCACTTTCGGGCATTGCCAATATTTTGGAATTGTCAGTTTGGATGCGCCCTTCGATATACATTCCGGGGATCAGGTTACCCTCCTTATTTTCAATTTCAGCGTGTATATGTATTGCTTTTGGATTCTGTTCAAAAGTCTTTCCCACGGAATAGATTTCTGCGATAAGTTCCTTGCCAGGAATGGATTGGACATTGAAAATCACTTTTTGCCCTTCCTTTACCTTGTATACATCTTTTTCAAAGACCATTAAATCAGCGTGTACGTGGTGTGTATCTACAATATCCATTAGGTCTGTCTGTGGTTGTACATACTGTCCTGTTTTAATCTCTACCTTTTGTACAAATCCTTCAATCGGACTTCTGAGTGCTACGCGTTGATAAATCGTTCCATTTCTAACTCCAGCAGCATTAATGCTCAATTGTTTTAGTTGTGCTTGAAGACCATTTGCCATACTTCTGGATGCCTGATATTCCGCTTCTGCTTTTTGAAAATTAGCACCGCTACCAACGCCAGCATCGTATAATGTTTTTTGTCGTTCATATTCCTTTTTAAGAAACTGGCTGTTGCTATATGCATTAAGGTATTCTGTCTGTTTCTCAATGATATTAGGATGTGAGAGATAAGCAACCGTTTGTCCCTTCTTAACCTTATCGCCTTCGATAACCTCAATAGATACCACATTGGCACCTACTACGGTCGTGATGGTCGCTTCGTTTTGTGGTGGAACTTCCAGCTGACCGTTAGCTTTCACGTACCCACTCATATTTCGCATTTGCAAAGTGTCTATTTGCATTTGTAATGCATCAAACTGCTTTTCGGTCAATAGTACTTCCTCAGCTTCACCTTCGGAATGTTCTTCTTTCATTTCGGAGTCTACCGCTTTCACCTCTGAAGCACCATTCTTAGAATCGCCACAAGAAGACAACCCTAATAGTACTATTAACAGTGCGATAGCTTTATATTCAGATAGATTTTTCATTTTATTGCTTAAAATATTGTAGTTCAAAAACTGATTTTAGATAATTGTCAAGCGTTTCCAACGCATCCATTTCGGTCTGTATGGCATCCCGTATAATTTGAGTAAAAGCAGCATAATCAACTGCCCCTTCTTTATAGGCTAACAATGCTCCCCGTCGCTGTTCTTCTGCAAGTGGCAAGGCTTTGTATTTATAAAATTGCCAAGATGCTTCCCATTTTTGATACGCTTGTACAGCTTGTTGATATGTTGATAGTAATTGACGTTTTACATAGTCTGCATTAATCTCGGCAATTTCACTGTCTATTTTAGCAGATTTGGCTTGACTGCGTTTTGTGCCAGAGAGTAGCGGAACGGATATTCCTGCCTGATAGGTGTAGAACCCTTCACTTCCGTTTACTTGCTGTAATCCCCCTTGAAGGCTAAAGTTGGGCAGCAAATTAGAACGAGCGGCTTTGTAGCTAGCTTTTGCTTCCTCGATTCGCTTTTGTGAAAGTTCCAGTTCAGGGTGAACGTTTATAGTTTCAGGAATTCCCAATATGGTAATTTCACTTTCATCCAACGTGTCGGGAACCGCGTAATACGTATCTGAGACCAACCACAAATTAAGCTTTTGTAAAGCAATAGCATAGTCGCTCTCGGCTTGTTGCAGTTTATTATTGATTTGCAACGCCTGATTGGTTGCAGATGAATATTCCAATCGTGAAATAGCCTCTACTTTGAAATTGAGTTCGATTGCTTTTTCAAACTGTGAATAGATAGAATCCAGTTCACGGTAGAGCATAAATTTTTGTCGTTGCTGATAGGCTTGCGACCACGCCTTTTTCAATTCTTGTTCCACTTGCAGTCCAGAAAGGTCAAGAGCAGTTTCTGCCAGAGCAATGCGCTGTTGCTGCAAACGTTTCCTTGCACCAATACTGAAAAGATTGATGTTCTGCTGACCTACACCCACCAAAGTGTAGATGCCTTGACCATCGTTTATTTCTTCACCGCCCGTGAATACTTGGGTATTCCCTAAGTCATACGCCGTCCCTTTGAGAACGTTCTGTTTTTGGATTTCCAATTGTTTTGTTTTCAATAATGGATAATTTTTCTTCGAAATCTCCACTGCCTGTTCTAACGATACAATTGGTAATACATCACTATTTTGAACTTGTTGCGCTTTTGCGAAAGTTGAGGTCAGCAGCAAACAAACTGCCGCTGTTGCCGTCACGATTTTAGGATTGAACTTCAAGTTACGTTCCGAACGCTTTTCTACCCATTGATAAAAGATGGGAAGGATAAAAAGGGTCAATAATGTAGAAGTCAATAATCCACCTATAACAACGGTTGCCAATGGTCGCTGTACTTCCGCTCCTGCGGATGCAGAAATTGCCATTGGCAGAAAACCAAGAATATCGGTAAATGCGGTAAGCATAATGGGACGTACCCTGCGTTTAGTTCCCTCTAAAATGCGGTCTTTGAGATTAGTAACACCTTCCTCCTTTAACTCATTAAGTCCACTAATCATTACCAAGCCATTCAATACCGCAACACCAAATAATACAATAAAGCCGACCCCTGCGGAAATACTAAAGGGCATACCCCTAAGCCATAAGGCAAACACCCCGCCTATGGTCGCCATAGGTATAGCCAAATAAATCATCAAGGTTTGCGGAAAAGATTTTAGGGCAAAATAAATCAGGATGAATATGAGCAATAATGCAATAGGAACAACAGTCTGCAATCGGTTACTTGCCCTTTCTAGGTTTTCGAATGCACCACCATAACGAATAAAGTAGCCTGGCGGTAAATCAAGGTTTGCATCAAGTTTACCCTTAATCTCATTAACCAATGATTCTACATCACGTCCACGTACATTAACACCTACATAAGTTCTACGATTGGTATTGTCTCGGCTTATTTGCATCGGTCCTGGTGTGTATTCGATACTCGCCAATTCTTGAAGTGGAATCTGCGAACCGTTTGACAAATTGATATATAGGTTTTTGATGTCATTGATGTCCGTGCGATTCTGCTCATCCAGTCTAACAACCAAGTCGAAACGCTTTTCACCCTCAAAGATGACACCCGCATAACCACCTGCAAAAGCAGATTGAACTATCCTATTGAGCTGGTCAATGCTCACACCGTATTGTGCCAGTTTACTGCGATTATACCTAATGGTCATCTGTGGTAGACCTGAAGTGGCTTCCGCCCTCATATCTCCTACACCCTCAGTTCCCGCGATGATTTTGGTAATCTCATCCGCTTTGGCAGCTAGTACATTGATATCCTCACCATAGATTTTAATGGCAACATCTTCACGAATACCTTCCAACAATTCATTGAACCTCATTTCGATAGGTTGCGAGAACTCATAGTTGACACCTGGTATTATGCTCACAGCATCTTTTATTTTGTCGATAAGTTCATCCTTGGATGTTGCGGACACCCATTCGTCCTGTGGTTTCAGAATAACAAACACATCGGCAAAGTCCATTGGCATTGGGTCGGTAGGTACTTCGGCAACACCGATACGACTCACAATTTTTTCCACTTCAGGAAATTCTGCCTTTATAATACGCTCTACTTTGGTTGTGGTTTCAATAGTTTCACTGAGCGAGCTACCAGGTTTAAGAATCGTATGGAAGGCTATATCGCCTTCGTCCAATTGTGGGATAAACTCACCGCCCATTTTAGAAAATGCAAATACGGCTATTCCAAATGTGACAACAGCACTTCCCACGACCCACTTTCCATTTGCCAAGGCTTGTATTAAAAGTGGTTCATACTTTCTTTGTACCCAATGCACAAAACGGTCGCCCCAAGATTTTTTTTCCTTTTCGGGTGGTTTTAAAAATAAGGCTGACATCATAGGTACATAGGTGAGACACAGAATCATTGCCCCTATCATAGCAAATATGAATGTTAGTGCCATTGGCTTGAACATCTTTCCTTCTACACCTTCCAATGCTAAGATGGGCAGGAAGACAATTAGAATTATCAATTGCCCGAAAAAAGCAGCGTTCATCATTTTTTTGGATGCATTGGCAGCGATTGCGTCCCGGTCTTCACTTTTTAAAGTTTTCTTTTTGAGGATATAGCCGCCCATAACAAATACGCTAGCTTCCACAATGATGACCGCCCCGTCTACGATGATTCCGAAGTCGATTGCACCCAAACTCATCAGGTTTGCCCATACATCAAAAACATTCATCAATATAAATGCGAACAATAAGGATAGGGGAATAGTCGAAGCCACAATTAACCCACCGCGCCAGTTACCTAGAAGGAAAACCAGAACAAAAATTACGATGAGTGCCCCCTCAAGTAGATTGTTGCGCACTGTTCCCGTGGTTTCACTAATAAGCTTACTTCTATCCAATAAAGGCTGAATGACAACCCCTTCTGGAAGCGATTTCTGGATTTCTACCATTCTATCCTTAACAAGACCAATAACCTCGTTTGAGTTTGCTCCTTTAAGCATCATTACCAATCCTCCAACGACTTCGCCTTCGCCATCCTGTGTCAATGCTCCATAGCGAACGGCTGAACCATAACGTACATCGGCAACATCACTTACAGTAATTGGCAGCCCATTCTCGTTCTTGATAATGATTTGTTCAATATCCTCAAGACTGCGTACCAAACCTTCGCCACGGATAAAGTTGGCTTGGTGGTTTTTTTCGATATAAGCACCCCCCGTATTTTTATTGTTGGCCTCCAAAGCCTCAAAAACATCTGTAATTGTAAGACCAATAGCCTTCAGCTCATTAGGGTCAACAGCTACCTCATATTGCTTTATTTTTCCGCCAATGGCATTGATTTCAACAACGCCTGGAACCATTGCCATTTGGCGTTGTACAATCCAGTCTTGAATCGTACGCAAATCGGACAAGGAATAAGTGTCTTTGAACTCTGGTTGTACTTTTAAGGTGTATTGATACACCTCACCGAGACCTGTTGAAATAGGTCCCATAGATGGGCTACCTAGTCCTTCGGGAATCTGCTCACGCACTTCAGTCAGTTTCTCGGAAACGAGCTGACGAGGTAAGTAAGTTCCCATATCATCCTCAAATACAACCGTAACCACGGAAAGTCCAAATCGTGAAATCGAACGGATTTCTTTTACTTTAGGTAGGTTGCTCATGGCAATTTCTACAGGATAGGTTATGAATTGCTCAATATCCTCCGTACCCAGATTGGGTGATTGTGTGATGACCTGTACTTGATTATTGGTAATATCTGGCACGGCATCAATGGGAACTTGGGTCATACTGTAGATCCCTGCACCAATGAGTGCCAACGTTAGCAGCCCAATTATAAATTTATTATTGATTGAAAAATCAATGATTTTGTTAATCATAGATAAGGGTATTAATTCAGTTAAAATTTGCGTCAAGTGCATTGGCTAAAAGGCAATGCACGACATTGAAGTATCAAATATTGGATACATCGAAACAGGATATAGCTATCCTATGAAAACTGAATTATGCCCGAGGTGGCTGTAAAAGGGAAAGTGAAATATCCTTGCCCAAACTGTCGACGTGGGCAAAATTTTCTAGCGAAATGGTGGGCTGGATCGGTTCAAAAATAGCCAACTGGAAATCGATGGTATGCGAATGACAGCAGTGGCATTGGCAGAAAGGGGAACACAGTTCACAGTCTTGGCCGTGTTCGCCATCAAAATCCATTACAGAAACGACCTCTGTGCCTTCATCAACACAGCTGGCATCGCTACAAGGCACAAAATTGAGTGCCAAAAAGTAGATGGATAATATGGTTGCCAAAAATTTCACCACACAAAGATAAAAAGATTTTCGTGCAACTGGGTTGCAAATAACTATCGCAATGAATCAATGACACTCCCGCAAGTCAACATAGCATCCCCGTAATAGGGATTGCGAATCTCTTTTTCAGCACTTAACCAAACCGCGCCATTATTACTGTTTGCCATAGGACATTGCTGCACATAAAGTGTATTACCCAAATCCTTTAGCTCACCTGCAATAGCGACCATATTCGCATTAAGAATTACGAAATGGGAACGTTGGTCTTCTAATTTTCCCGCTGTAGTGATAGCTTCCAACATTTCAATACTCTTGTCCAAATGTCCTCTTTCCATTGTACCCAAGTCAGAAAAATTTGGCCTTTGCCATATTTCCAAAGTAGCTTTTGCATGTATTGCTGCCTGCTTTGAATTACTGGCCACCAATGCATCTTTTAATTTTAAATAGGCTGGAAATCCTTTTTCAAACTCCTTTTGAAAGGTGTCCGGCAATGTCATTTTCATCTGGTCTTCCGAACTATTGGAATCTTCCTGAGGTTGCATTCCCAGATGGCCTTCATGACCCGTCATCGTCTTGCCGCCAGCTTTGTTCATCATACTTTTTTTACCCTGTAATTGTGCAGCCGCATCAACTGAAAAAGTTCCATTGGCCACAATTTCTTCGCCTGAATTAAGGCCAGAAATAACTTCCAATTGTTCTCCATTTCTTACCCCTAACATTACCTCCCTCATTTCAAAGACTGGCTCATCTGGTTTGACTTTTATATAGACCAAAGAACGTTCTCCTGTCCACATCACAGCTGAGGAAGGTACCCACAGTTTCGATTCATAACTAAAATTTTTATCATTCTGAATCTTCCCAGTTACGAACATCCCAGGCTTGAATTGTTCATTTTGATTTGCAAGTGTTGCACGCACTGTTACGGTTCTAGTAGCATTGTTAAGTACAGGGTCCACAAATGAAATTTTACCATTAAACGTTTTATTTGGATAGGCATTGGTGGTTATGCTTATTCTTTGCCCTTTTTTTAGTTGTGACAACTGAGTTTCATAGGCATCAAACTCGGCCCAAACCGTGTTTAAATTACTCACCTTTACAATAGGCTGCCCTTTCTTTACATAATCACCTTCCGCGCTCATGACCTCCGAAACCGTACCGGAAACCGTTGCATAAACAGGAAAGTATTCCGTCACCTTAGTGGAGCTTTCTATGGCGTTGATTTGATTTTCCGATAATTTCCAGAGCTTCAATTTGTTACGGACAGCTTGGTACAATTGCGGTTGCGACTGCTTTAAAGATACCGTGGTCAATAGTTCTTGCTGTGCCGCTACCAGTTCAGGAGAATAGATAGTTCCCAGTAATTGTCCTTTTCGAACTTCTTGCCCTTCATAATTAACGTTCAATCGCTCAATCCTTCCGTCAAAATAACTGGCCTGTACGGCAACAGCTTCTTCGTTTACTGCAATTTTACCCGATAGGGAAATGGAATTGTCGTCACCTGCGGATTTAGTGCCGACCACAATGGTCTGTACATTCGCCAAGGCAAGCGCATTATCCGTCATTGAGAATTGTTCAGGCGAAAGACCTCCAGTACCGACTTCAGCAGGAATCAGGTCCATTCCACAAATAGGACAGTCACCCGGTTCAGGCTGCATGATCTGGGGATGCATGGAGCATGTCCACATTTGGTCTTCTGATGCTGTTGTATGGTCATGCACCGTAGCTTCCATAGTATCGGCATCGGATGTCCCAAAAAGAACATACCCTACTCCCAATCCAATAATAGCCGCGACTACAATTAAAATTATGCGTTGTTTCATTTCTTTATTTTTAATCGTTTTTTTAATGTAATAATTGAAGGCGAACTGATATACCAGAGGAGAAATCCACTTAATACCGTAATCAGACCTAAAAGTGAAAATGCTCTCAAAACTGTTGTATTGAAGTTATCCCTACCTTCATAATCCATAGTGTGGGTCATCCATAGAAAATCGAAAATTCGCCAATCCCTATGGCGAACCGTTTGAAATTTTCCATCACTAACGGAAACATAGGCCTTTAAGGCTTCATCTGTTTTGTATGAAATGACATAAGCAGGTAATAACTTTTCGCGATATTCGTGGTGCTTTCCAGTTTCAGTAATCTGCTCAATAGATTCCACGATCAAATCATTTCTCATACGGTTTTTGGCTATAGATAGTGCTTCATCCTTCGTAATACTGTTCTTTGGTTTTCCATTAATGGCACTGTACAATTGTTTGTTATTTATCCAGTAATAGGGTCTATTGCCAATATCCCTCAATTCAATGGTTTTAACTCCATTTGCAACATCAAGTTGGGATGGGCTTATTAAATCTCTATAAGGTTTAGTTTGATGCTCCAAATTTTTAAAATGGTCACCGTGTATTTCATCGATGTCTGTCCAACTAAAGTATAAACCACTAATGGTCCAAAACAGGAACTGAATGCCTAAAAAGAGACCCAAATACCTGTGCGTTTTTCTGATTTTTAAAGCTGTATTCCTGCTTACCATAATTATATCGTTTTGCTTCTTAAACGTAGTGCGTTTGCTATTACCGAAACAGAGCTAAAACTCATTGCTAAAGCTGCTATCATTGGTGAGAGTAATATTCCAAAAATTGGGAATAAGACCCCTGCGGCGATAGGTATACCTAAGGTGTTATATATCAATGCAAAAAATAGGTTTTGCTTAATGTTTTTCATTACAGAATCGCTTAGATTCCTTGCTTTTACAATTCCGTTTAAATCACCTTTTACCAAGGTTATCATTGCACTTTCTATGGCTACGTCCGTTCCCGTCCCCATTGCTATTCCAACATCGCTTTTTGCCAAAGCCGGTGCATCATTTATGCCATCACCTGCCATTGCCACTACTTTCCCATTTTCTTGTAGCTTTTCTACTTGTTTGAGCTTGTCTTCTGGTAGCATGCTGGCCTTAAAATCTGCCAGAGCCAATTCAGATGCCACCGCCTGAGCGGTATCATGATTATCGCCTGTTAGCATTATGACATTAATATTTTTGTCTTGTAATGCTTTGATAGCTTTGGCACTTGTTTTCTTGATTTTATCGCCTATAACAACATATCCTACGACTTTTCCCTTGATGGCCAGGTACGAAACCGTTTTACCTTGCTTTTGATAGGATTGAGCTTCGTTTTCCATTACCTTGGATAGTGCCGCATTAGCCTGTTCCATCATTTTAGAATTCCCCAGATATACTTTCTTTTGATTTACATCGCCTTCAACACCCTTGCCTGTAATTGCGCTAAACCCATCAGCTTTTAAAAATTCCGTTTGTTGTTCCTTCCCGTATTTAACTGTAGCTTCAGCCAATGGATGTTCACTCTGATTGTTCAAGGAAACGATATATCGTAGCACTTCATTTTCGCTAAAACCGTTATTAAAAGAACCTACTTTTTCTACAGTAGGTTTTCCTTCTGTGATTGTTCCTGTCTTGTCAACAATGAGTGTGTCTACCTTATCCATTTTTTCGAGAGCTTCCGCATTTTTGATAAGCACACCATTCTGCGCACCTTTTCCAACGCCTACCATAACAGACATTGGTGTAGCTAATCCCAAAGCACAAGGGCAAGCGATTATCAATACGGCAATGGCATTGACCAAAGCATAGACGTAAGCTGGTTCTGGTCCCCATATTGCCCAAACCGCACAGGTTATCAAGGCAATGATTACCACAACAGGAACGAAGTACCCCGAAACCTTATCCGCCAAATTCTGGATTGGTGCGCGACTACGACTAGCATCATTTACCATATGGATGATTTGGGACAATAACGTGTCCGAACCCACTTTTTTAGCTTTCATTAAAAACGACTGATTGCCATTGATGGTTCCACTACTCACCTTATCATCTATAGATTTGTTTACTGGAATAGGTTCACCCGTAATCATCGATTCGTCAATACTCGTATTGCCTTCTGTGATGATACCATCTACAGGAATTTTATCGCCTGGTTTTACCATTAGAATATCATTGAGTGCTATCTCGTCAATACTGACTTCAACTTCTTCACCATCTACAATTTTTATGGCTTTATTGGGTGCTAATTTCAACAGTTCTTTTACTGCCGAATTGGTTTTACTATGCGCACGAGCCTCTAATAATTGACCTAAAAGCACTAAGGTTAGAATTACCGTTGCTGCTTCAAAGTAAACGTGAACAGTACCTGCTTCGGTCTTAAACTGGTCTGGGAAAAAATCGGGTGCGAGCATACCTATTACGCTGAATAACCATGCGACACCAGCACCAATGCCTATGAGCGTAAACATATTGAGGTTCCAGGTTTTTATACTGCGGTAGGCACGTTCAAAAAACATCCAAGTAGCATAAAACACTACTGGAATGGAAAGCACGAACTGAATCCAGTTCCAATAATTCTGTTCCAGAATATCGTATAAGGGATTGTTGGTCAGCATTTCAGACATTGCAATTATGAAAATGGGCAATGTAAATACGACTGCAATCCAGAATTTTTTGAGTAGTGTTTTATAGGTCTTTTCCTCTGCGGACAGGTCGGGTTCCATCGGTACTAAATCCATCCCACAAATTGGACAGCTTCCCGCTTCGTCCTTAATAATTTCAGGATGCATTGGGCAAGTGTATTGCGTATTGGTAGTAGCTGAAAGATTTACTTCCTCAACCAAATCCATTCCGCAGACTGGACAATCACCCGCCTGATTGTAGGTTGTGTCGCCTTCACAATGCATCGGGCAATAGAAAGTTCCCGTCCCTTTGCCTTTAGGTTTCTGTTTCTTTTCTTCAGTTTTTTCGGGGCGCTGACCTGATTTGTAAATACTGTAAGTACCGCCATCTTTTTCTAGTATGCCCTGAAATTTTTCTATTGGTATATCTGATTTCATGTCAATGATAGCCTCAGCTTTTTCCAAGCTCACAGAAACTTTTACAACACCATCCACTTTTGAAAGTGTTTTTTCAACGTGCGACTTACAGCCGTTACAGGTCATTCCATTTATAGGATAGGTGCGTGTTTTTATGCCATCTGGTTTGACGGGATGTATATGATATTTACTTTTCTTTTGCTGTACGGCTTCTTCAAATTTGTCTATCGGGATATGATTTTGCATTTCTATCGTCGCAGTTGATGCTTCCAAATCAATAGCAACGTTGATGACATCCGGAACTTCGTTCAAAGCCGACTTCACACTTCTCAGACAACCTTTACAGGTCATTCCTTCTATTTGATATGTATGTTTCATCTTTAAAACTATTTAGTGTTAGACCGGACAAAATATGAAGCCTTTATACCACAGGCTTGAACAATTCGGGTTGAAGCTTATACAATTTTGTCTAAGTTTTTTCTGTTCCAGTTTTGTACTTTTTTATATGCTGTCATTGACATGCCAGTATTATTTTTGAACTGCTTTGCAAGATGGCTTCCACTACTGTAATCCAGTGAATAAGCAATCTCAGCGAAAGTCATATTGCTCATTTGCAAAAGTTCTTTAGCCTTTTCAACCTTCAGACGGATGAGATATTTTTCAATCGTAATTCCAGCAGTAGCACTAAAGGATTTACTGATTATCGAATATTCCGTCCTTAATTCCCTGGACAAAATTACCGATAGGTTTTCCTGTAACCCTTTTAAGGAATCGAGGCTTTTAATCAAAATTGACTTCACGTTCTCAACCAAAATTGAATTTTGGTCATCAATGATTTCAAAACCGTTACGTTCAGCGATCTCCTTGAGAATACCTTTGCTTACATCCGCCTCATCCATCACAGTTAATTCGCCAAGCTCAATTGATAACACATTTATTCCAGCATTGTCTAGTTCTTGTTTTAGAACGGTCTTACAGCGGTCACAAACCATATTTTTAAGTTTAACTTTCACGGTATGGGCAGCTTTAATGTTGCTTTTTGACCTAATGACAAATCATCAACATGGCCGGCAATCTCATTATTATCTGTTTTAAAATGCATATGTAAGAACGTAGAATGATGGGTAAATACCGCCTTGTGCGACTTCGAAAAAAAACCGATAATTTCAACTTCTTTATTTTCTTCAACACCATTTAAACCTGATTCCTTGTGCTTTTGATGTGTGTGAACGGTATCGCTATCTTTCCAATTAATGACATGCCAATGCAATGATTGGGCGTTTCCTTCAATTAAAAAGGGAATTGGCTTTTCAGTATTAATCCCTAATGCTTTTGCCTGTTCTTCTATGAATCCCTCCAGTTTAATGGAAGAATCAATTTCATTTGGCATTTCTATGTTCTGCCAATTGGAGACTTGGGCATAAACGATTAGTGCCGCCTTTTTATCAAAAGTGGTATCGAAAACAACTTTTTCAGATGCTACGGACGTGTTGAATGCCCTACCATTAAAAATCTGAATCTCACCTTTTAAGTTCTCAAAAGCACCGAGCGCATATAGGTTTTTCCTTTTTGAAAGCGTATCCAATGCAGCCGTTGCTTCCAAGTTACCGGACATCATTGTACGTAAAGCTCCTGCATATTTTACTTCTCCATTCTGAGCCTCTAGAATACAGCTAACCAGTAATAAGGTCAGTGATACCATGGCAAGGATCTGTTTTAAAGAAGCGGTCATTCTTGTTTATTTTATGGTTTCTGTCACTTTACCACATTTTAGCATTTTATCCCCAAAGTAAGGGTTACGAATTTCTTCTTCGGTTGAAAGCCAGTAACCACCTTGGTTGTTAAAGGCCATTGGGCAAAATTGTTGATACACCTCACCAGAAGAAATAGATGCACCTACTATTGCCGTCATCTTTTCGGTAACATTGGAAAATACCGTGCGCTGTGCTTCGATATCACCTGTTTCGGAAATTTTGGAAAGCAAACCTTTTAAGGCTGCGTCGTCTGTATTTTCCATGAGCATTTTCGCCCCAGATTGTGCCTCTTCTGCATTTGAGTTTACCAATGCGGTCTTTACATGGATGTAGTGTTGAAATTGCTTGCTAACATTGTCATCACTAAAAGATAGCCCTACTATCTTGGTCGTTTCAGTGTTGGAATCCGATGTACTGGTGTTGTCCTTTGTTTCATTTTTACACGAAACCAAACTTGCAAAAGCAAGCATTACTATTGTTGTTTTAAAGCGTGTTTTCATCTTTGAATTTTAAATTATTGATTTATTAAATAGTTGATAATAGCTGATTGTACATAGTACAGCTGCACCGATTGGATTTTATTTATCTGGAACTTTAATTGTAGTTCCTGAATGTCAAGTACATCATTGAAATCTATGGTGCCGGTTTCATAATTCTTAACCAAAATCTGTTCGGCATCCTTGGCCTGTTTCAGGTTTTTTGATTGGGTATCGTAGGCTATACGGGCCTCATTTCGTTGTGCTATCGCTTTGGCAAAAGCGGACTCCAATACATTCAAGCGTTCTTGTTTTTGAAATGTAATTTCCTCCTTACGAAGTTCGTTCTGCTTGGTTTTTGAAGTATACCGCTTATTGAAAATTGGAATGGAAAGTGAGACCATGGGCATTACAATGTCTTTGCCATTATCGCTAAAGCTCATATCGGGTCGCTCTTGTACGGGAACATAGTCCAACCCAAACCCTAACATTGGTGCTCCTTCTTTTTGATTGAGCAATTCCGCCTGGGTCACCGATTCGTACATTTTATCAAAACGAAGAAGTTCAGGATTCAACTCAAGACTGTCCATAGTGACAGGGTCTCTATCAGGGATGTCCATAGCTACGGTCAAATCAACTGTGAGGTCTCTATCTCGATTCAATAGATTATTGAAATTGACCTGCTCTCCCTTAAATTGCTCCATGAGCATTTGCTTTTGTTGCTCCAATTCGTTCTGACGAATTTGCAGGCGCAACACATCCACAGCACTTGCCTTGCCCACTTCCACCGAAGTCAAGGCCAAGGTCTCATAGGTGTGGAGCAGTTCAATGTTAGTGTCCAAGACCCCTTGTTTGGCCCATAAGCTATAGAGTTCGTAGTACGATTCGGCCACGGCCAGTGCCAATTTTCGTTTTGCAACGACATAGTCTACATAATCTGTTTCGGCCATTGCAGAGGCGTACTTTTGGCGTGTAGCAACTGTCCCGAACCAAGGCAGCATTTGTTTGGCGGAAAAACGGGCAACCTGCGCCCCCGTCCTGGTTTCTGGTTCACTGACAAAATACCCCGCCCCGAATTCGGTATTGGGTAGCCAGTTGGCCTCGTTTTCCTTTTCCCTAGCAATCGTATATCGCAGTTCGTAGGCTTGAATTTTCGGATTATTGGCCTGTGCCTCCGCAATGTATGACTGCAATCCTTGTGCATTTCCCATAGCGGAAACCAACAAAAGACCGATAATAATTTTCAGCTTGTTCATTTGCTTACCTTTTTAAGTTGAACTTCCTTCCGCCATCCAAATAGCACGGGGACGACAAAGAGCGTAATCAAGGCAATGAGCATTCCCCCAAACGATGGAATGGCCATTGGTATCATAATATCACTTCCCCTCCCCGTGGTTGTTAGGATTGGTAACAAGGCCAGTATCGTGGTCGCCGTGGTCATCAAACAAGGCCGAATACGCTTTTCACCGGCCTCAACCACGGAATCATGGACCCCTTTTAAATCCATCGGTCTATTTCTATCGAAAGTCTGTGTCAGATAAGTAGCCATGACCACCCCGTCATCAGTGGCTATGCCAAAGAGGGCGATAAAACCTACCCATACCGCCACGCTCAAATTGATGACATCCATCTGAAAAAGATCTCGCCAATTCTCACCAAACAGATTGAAATTGAAGAACCAATCCTGTCCATATAGCCAAATCATAATAAATCCACCTGCAAAAGCAACGGCGATCCCGGTAAATACCATCAACGAAGTGGCCACACTCCTAAACTGGAAATACAGAATCAGAAAGATGATGACCAGTGCCAAGGGCACCACGACACCCAGCGTCTTTTCAGCCCGTAGCTGATTTTCATAAGTACCTGTGAAAGCATAGTTTATCCCTTTAGGGACAAGGAGTTCGCCACTATCAATCTTCACCTGGATCGCGGCTTGTGCATTTTCAACCACATCTACTTCCGCGTAACCGTCCAGCTTATCGAACAACACATAGCCCACAAGAAATGTATCCTCACTTTTGATGACCTGTGGACCTTGCTCGTAACGTATGGTAACCAGTTCATCTAGCGGTACCGGACTCCCTTTGGAAACGGGCACATAGATATTTTTTAAATCATCTGGATTGGCACGTAAATCCCTTGGATAACGAACTCTGACCGCGTAACGTTCCCTACCCTCCACGGTTTGGGTCAAAGGCATTCCACCCACCGCAATCGACAATACGCTTTGCACGTCTTCAATGGTAATGCCGTAACGTGCCAATTGTTCCCTATCTATATCAATAAGCAGATATGGTTTTCCTACAATACGATCGGCAAAAACGGCCTGTTCCTTTACACCTTCAGCTGTTTTTAATATCCCTTCCAATTGTAGGCCAAAAGCCTCTATTTCACTTAAGTCCTGTCCCTTTACCTTGATGCCCATAGGTGCGCGCATTCCAGTCTGAAGCATGACAAGTCGGGTTTCTATCGGTTGCAGTTTAGGTGCGGAGGTAACCCCGGGCAACTTGGTCACCCTTACGATTTCATTCCAAATATCATCGGGTGATTCAATTTCAGGCCTCCAATTGCGAAAGTATTCCCCATCCTCATCTGCAATCAATTGACTTCGTTCAATCCGATAGGGATCCGTTACTTTGGTTTCGGAATAAGTAGCGTTCTCGGCAAACGCTAGGTTGGGATTGGCTGCCAACTTGCCGTTCTGCAGTTCAAACAGACCGTCTTTGTTTACCTTAAAGCGCTGTGGTTCGCCCTCCCCGTTTAATTCATATTCCGAACGATATTGGATAACATTCTCATACATGGATAGCGGCGCAGGGTCAAGGGCAGATTCGGTTCGTCCAGCCTTCCCCACCACAGTTTTGATTTCTGGGATACTGGCTACTGCCATATCGAGCTGCTGCAAGACCCTTTTGTTTTCAGCTACACCAGAATGCGGCAATGACGTGGGCATTAATAAAAAAGAGCCCTCATTGAGGGAAGGCATAAATTCCTTTCCCGTATTGTTCATAATGAGGACACCACAAACCACAATCACAGTAGGGATGGAAAGAAATAAAAGCTTGTTCCCCAATGCCCAACGGAGTATTCGGGTGTAATACATTCTAAATACCCAAAAAGTGCCCAAAAGAGTGAAACTAATTATTCCCACAAAAAGCAGGTTCATCGGCACACTTCTATCAAATCCCAAAGGTCGCCAGTAAGTGGCCAAAAGGAAGATGATAGCTGTTGCTGAAATAATAATGTTTAGACGTGTCGCCTGTTTTTCAGAAAGCGAAAATCCATTGAACAGACGAGAGGCCAGTTCTTTGTTCTTTAGGGATGTTATGGTTCCAAAGGCTATTAACACCAAGCCTAACCAATAACCATAGAAAACAGCCGCTACTCCTGTAATAATCAATACTGCACAAGAAACATACCCCACGATACTTTTGCTTCTTCTTTTTTTGAAGAAAATGGCGGCAAAAGGTGGTATCAAGAAAAGGGCAACGATTATGGATGCAGTCAACGCCATGGTCTTGGTAAATGCCAATGGGCGAAATAATTTCCCTTCAGCACCCACCATCGTAAACACGGGGATAAAACTGATGATAGTGGTGAGTACGGCTGTCAGAATGGCTCCTGAAACTTCGGCAGTGGCATTGTAGACCACATCATTGGTGTGTAACCGTTCATTTTCTGGTTTAGTATCGTTCTCGTCCAGATGACGAATGATATTTTCTGAAAGTATGACCCCAACATCGACCATGGTACCTATGGCAATGGCAATACCTGAAAGGGCAACAATATTGGCATCGACCCCAAACAATTTCATGGAAATAAAAACCATTAGCACGGCAACGGGCAACAAACCTGAAATCAAAATGGAAGCCCGTAAATTGAATACCATGACAATGATGACCAATATGGTAATCAGAATTTCAAGGGTAAGTGCCTCATTGAGGGTTCCCAAGGTCTCTTGTATAAGTTCGGTTCGGTCGTAAAATGGAACAATAGTTACCTGAGAGGTTCGTCCATCTGACAACTGTTTTGAAGGGAGGCCCGAAGAAAGCTCCGCAATCTGGTCTTTGACATTATTGATGACCTCCATGGGATTTGCACCGTATCGGGCTACCACCACACCACCGACCACTTCGGCACCTTCTTTGTCCAATAGGCCACGACGGGTCGCTGGACCCAAACTCACTTTGGCAACGTCCTTTATACGGATGGAAGTATAGTTCTCCGCATCGACAACCGCATTCTCAATATCCCCAATCGATTTTACATAGCCCAAGCCACGGACCAAATACTCCGCCTGGTTCATTTCCAGGGTTTGTGCCCCAATATCTTGGTTGGATTGCTTTACTGCTTTTACGATATGGTGAAGGCCAATATTATATTGGCGCATCAACTCAGGATTGACATCAATTTGGTATTCCTGAACATATCCACCGATAGAGGCCACCTCAGAGACCCCACTTGCTGATGACAGCGCATACTTCACATAGTAGTCTTGAATGCTTCGCAGTTCGTGTAAGTCCCAACCTCCGGTGACGTTTCCGTCTTCATCGCGACCTTCAAGGGTATACCAAAATATTTGTCCAAGACCCGTGGCATCAGGACCCAATGAAGGATTCACCCCATTGGGCAACAGTCCAGCGGGAAGTGAATTCAGTTTTTCGAGAATCCTGCTTCGTGACCAGTAGAATTCCACATCTTCCTCAAAGATGATATAGATACTTGAAAAACCGAACATTGAGGAACTTCTAATGGTTTTTACACCCGGTATTCCCAATAATGATGTGGTAAGCGGATAGGTAATCTGATCTTCAATATCCTGAGGGGAGCGGCCATCCCATTTGGTAAAGACGATTTGTTGATTCTCACCAATATCGGGTATGGCATCCACCGCAATTGGATTGCTCGGCAAAAAACCTGTGTCCCATTTAAAGGGGGCATGTACCATTCCCCAGCCCACAAAAAGGACCAGTAGCAAGATGGCTACTAATTTGTTTTCGATTAAGAATTTGATCGCTTTGTTCAGCATATAATTCGAGTATTAGATAATTACAAGTACTTCGCGGAAATAGTGCATAGCACGTTTGGCCCAATGCGGTAAATCGCCGGGCACATTTGTAGTTATCTAAAAATCAAATTAAAAAGGTCTGGTGCAATAGCTGCACATCCCGTATCAGAGGGGGAGGGGAATACTCTTTAAAGGGGATTATTGTATCATCATATCCTTCAAAAAGGTTGATATAGGTGTAGATGAAAGAGGCAACGAAGAGTTGCTGGTCGAAGGTGAGTTGGTCAAAGGATACCTTTAAATCGTCCTGACCCTCCAAAACAATTTGAACATCGGTACAACAATCCATCTTCATCTCCATCACCGCACATTCTGTTGATGATTTGGACATCTCTGCCTTCATCATACAGCTAGCTGCACTATCGGAAAAACTGAAATCAACTAAGTGGTCACCACAATAGTGCATATCCACTGTAAAAGACATCGTGGACAGCAACACAATTGCTGATAGTGCAAGGGCCGATATTTTATGAAACAAGTCCTTCATTGAACAACACAAAAGTATTCAATTTTAACATATAACGATAAACTATAACATTTATTTAATTGAGCCGTAACTGCTTCCATTGCAGGAGTACTCTTCTCCAATGCATTTAAATCGACTTCCTTTTAACCGTCACCATTCCCTTTTTGGATAGGCAAAAAAACAATAGCAAAACCTTGCATTGCGGCATAAAGCCGTTTCGTTTCCTTCACTTTTTATACGCCCTCCAAGGCCTTGCTATTGTATCGAGAATAGCATCAAAAAAGGTAACAGCGACGGCACTATGGGAAGTAAATCATTTAAAATAAATCCAATGAAATCATACCAAAACAATAAAACGGAAGCGATACAGCAGTTAAAAAATCAAAAAAGGGAAAACGCTCTGGATATAATAAGTAAATCAGTTTTAAAGGCCTTATGAAAAAGGCAAAATCAATAGTAACATTTTAAATTTTTAAGTTATGAGTACATTAAGAAACAAAGTTCAGTTGATCGGAAACATTGGCAATGAGCCAAAAATCACCAACCTTGAAAGCGGTAACAAAGTGGCCCGTTTTTCCATGGCAACCAATGAGTATTACCGAAATGCACAAGGGGAAAAAATACAATCCACACAATGGCACTATGTAGTCGCCTGGGATAAAAAAGCGGACATCATAGAACAGTACACCCATAAAGGGAAAGAAGTGGCCATAGAGGGTAAATTAATCTCCCGAAGCTATACCAATGAAATGGGCATTAAATGCTATGTGACCGAAATTGTGGCCACAGAAATCTTACTCTTGGGATCTAAAAATGAACCTACCCCTCTAAATGAAATGGAGGTTACCGCAGATGAAGTAAACGGAAAACCTTCTATGGATGATACTTCAGCCAATGGGAAAACTACAGAAGCCCAACAAGGAAAAAAACCACAGGGAAGCACAAGAAAAAGAACTCCAAAAAGTAACCAGAAAGTTGCCTAACGCTAGGTACTTCTTCAAAAGTAAAGAGGGCACACACTAACCACAGGTTTGCCCTCTTTTTCATTATAAATCCTATTAAGATAATACAATGAGAACGCAAATTAATGAAATAAAAATAAGCTACAAAGACCGCATCTTATCCGATAAATGGGTGAAGCTGAACAGCTCTCAAAGTGCAGCGGAATTCATATACAAACAATGGGACAAAAACACCATAGCCTTGCACGAAACTTTTAAGGTGGTGTTACTTAACAACGGCAACAAAGCCAAAGGAATATTTGAGGTATCCAAAGGCAGTATTACGGGTACATTGGTGGATATAAGGGTATTACTGGCCGTGGCCTTAAAAAGCCTTTCCGTGGGCATGATATTGACCCATAATCACCCAAGCGGAACGCTAATGCCAAGTGCATCCGATAAGCAAATCACTAAAAAGATAAAGGATGCTGCAACCCTTTTGGACATCAAAGTATTGGATCATATCATCATTACCCCCAATGCCGACTATTTCAGTTTTGCCGATGAAGGCCTAATCTAAAATTTGAGTAATGATCTATTTGAATTTTACAAATTTGGACGAAGAAACGCAGCAACAGCTAATGACGGTTTCTAAAAAAGATATCGAACGAAAATTTGGTCTAGACTTAAAACGATACGCCAAAAGAAACAATGTTGATTACCAATCACTTTTGGAAACAGAGGCACAACGAAACCTATATACTTTCAAGTATGTATTTAAGATTTAAATAGAATCGATATACTATTGGAAAGGGCAGTTTTTAAACTGTCCTTTTTCTTTTGATGGATATACAGTGAAAAGAAATATCCGCTAACAATACCTTAAAAGTGCGTTTGCAACTTTCTTAAAATCTCCTGTTATACCTCAAAAACAAGCCCCTGCGAATACCTTGGTATTTGTATGGATTTTCGAACGCTTGCGGGCGAAAAGGAATAGCAAGAGGGTAGCGCGCCAAGGCGACGCTACGAATGTGATTTGCTTCGCAAAAGCCCATAAAAACTGGTGTTTCTAGAAGTTTACTGAATAGCAGATGTATTGAAGGATTGTGACAAATCAAATTGGAAGCCCCATAAACAGGGAAAAATATTGTGACAATGGATGGATTCAAATCGATACGCTTTAAGGAAAGCACTGTGAAAAGGTTTAGGGCATTCTCCAAGAAAATGGCGAAGTCCTATTCTGAATGTCTGGAATCCATCATGGACTTTTTTGAGTGGCACGGGTTGGACCCCAATAATAAATTCGGCAAGAGTATCATTCAGGAAATTTTAAAGAACAGGCAACGCACAGAGACCTCCATCAAACGGAACGAGGCCACCATCGCCATCATTCGAGACATCGAAATCAATCAGACCAAGCCCAACAATGCGATGCTCTTGGCCCTCTTTGGGGAGGATGCCAAGACCAAAAAGCCCATCCGAAAAGAACGAAAACAACTTGAAAAGAAACCGAAACCCGATACAGAAATCGAAGTGACAGTTCCCAAGATTCGCTATGAACGCCTCGTTGAAAAATTGGAAAAAATCAGACAGGATTATAGTAACGTACTGAATCGTGTAGAACTGGTCAAAGGAAGTTTTGGTAAGCCCTTTTTTAAACTGGAACTAACCCCAGCGGAGTTGGAAAGATTCAAGAGAACCCTCAAAAACAATTCGTAATGCACATCAATATCACGCCACAAAAAATCGGTCCGCAACATGAAACCTACAACAGTAGCGTGACGGATTATGTCAACTATCTGGAGAAGGAAAACGAAGGCAAACACCCGGAGCTACAAGAGCATTTCTTTGACCAGAACAATGACCAAGTCAGCCCCGAGACCGTCATTTCTGAAATCGATGGAAACACCAAAAAACTGAAGAAACGTGATCCGAAATTCTATTCCATCGTGGTCAGTCCCAGTGCCAAGGAACTCAAGCACATCAACAATGATCCTGCCCTACTCCGTGCCTATACCCGTGAACTGATGAAGGACTATGCGGCTTCCTTTTATCGTGATAGAACCGTCACCGTTGATGATATCAAATACTACGCAAAGATTGAACATGAACGCTCCTTTCGGGGTTTTGAAAATAGGGTTCAAGAGAATGCGCCCTACCGCAAACAGATTGCCAAACTACAAAACGATATGGCCAAGGTTCGGCGTGGAGAACTGGAGGGCGACCTCAAAAAAATCCAACAGAAAATTGACCGATTGGTAGCCGAAGCACCCCATAAGATCAATGGAAAGTTGGTGACCGAGGGCACAAAAAAGGAAGGGTTTCAGACGCATGTGCACATCATTGTAAGCCGTAAGGATGTCACCAATACCTATAGTCTCTCCCCCAATGCCCAGCACAAAAAGAACGTGACCATCCTTAATGGGAAAGAGCAGAAACAAGGCTTTGACCGAAACCAATTCTTTGACGCGGCGGAGCAACGCTTTGATAAACTCTTTGGGTATCAGCGGAATTTTATTGACCGATACAACAATAAAAATCTTTACCAAAAAGACCCAATAAAGTTCTTTGCCTTGGTCGCAGGGCTGCCCACCAACCAACGGGGGCTGGCTTTAAAATCCCTGTACAAAATGGGCATTCCCACCAATCAAAAGGGCGTCGCCTTGAAACTGTTCCATAAGTCAGGGCTCAATGTTCCCAACATCCCCACCAATAAGGTACAACTGGCCATGAAAGCCTTTAACCAACTCAAAAAAGGAATGAAACGTGCCGTGGAAGCAAGCTCCATTGGCGTTTAAAAACTATGGTAATATGGAAAATGTAATAGGATTGATCGTATTGTTTTTGATTGGGGTTGCCCTTGAATATCTGCTGATCCGCTTTCTGAAAAAGGGTTTTTATGTGGTACTATTGCTCTTGGTACTATTGGCAGGAACATTCTATTATTATTTGCCGATTACATTGTTTCTGAAAATGGTTTTGTATGGGGGACTCCCCCTCCTATTCGTGGCCATCCTTCTCTTTGTATTCGTGGCCAAAGAAGAAACCCCGACCAATATCAATGAAAAATATAAAGCCATTCTCCAAACCAAAGGGTATCGTTTGATGCTGGGTAATATCCGTCGTGGCATCTCCATAATTGGCTCCGCAGGGAGCGGAAAAACGGAAAGTGTCGTCTATAGTTTGTTCCAACATTTAGGGGTGCATGGGTTCTGTGGGGTGATGCACGATTACAAGAATTTTGAGATTACCGAGATGGCCTATCCCATCTTTAAAGCGACCAATAGGGACTTCTATATCATTTCCTTTGGACCGATTTACCACCGGGTGAATCCCATTGCACCGCGATATATTCCCGATGAGGAAAGTGTCCATGAAATCTCACGCGTCCTTTTGGATAACCTTTTGGAGCTTAAAGAAAGTGGAAGTACTGGGACCTCCAAGTTTTTTAATGATGCCGTTGAAGGGTTGATTGGTGGATTGATCTGGAGGTTGAAGGTTGACTATCCCGATTATTGCACCATTCCCCACATGATTGCATTGTACCAACACTTGACCACGGAAGAACTGATGGAGTTTTTAAGTGCCAATACCACCTCAAAAGCCATGGCCGATGCCTTTATCAGTGGTGTGGATTCGGATCGCCAGACCGCAGGGGTTAAGAGCACCTTGGCCAATGCTTTTAAAAAGATAAGTACACAAAAAATCTTTATGGTGTTGTCCGCGGATGAAGTGCCCTTGAACTGCAATTACCCTGAAAATCCCTCTATCATTTCAGTGGTCAACGACCCTAAAAAGGAAACTTCCCTTTCCCCTGTCATTGCCACTATCATCCACTCTATCACCAAACAAATGAGCGAACGAAATCGCTTATCTTCTTTTCTTTTGATGGAGGAAGCGGCGACCTTGCGACTCTTGAACATGCACCGTATTCCTGCCACTCTACGGAGCTATGATATTGCAACCATTTATGTTTTACAGGACAAAGTACAGAACGATATGATGTATGGGGATAAGGCCAGTAAGGCCATCTTGAGCAACCTATCCTATCAGTTTTTTGGGAAGGCCAATGACCCCGATACCGCCAAATACTACGAGCGTTTCTTTGAGATTGTAAAGAAGGAAACCCGTAGCATTAGTAAAGGAAATTCCTTGAATTTTGATACCCGAGTGACCCAAGGGGAAAAGGAAGTGGCCAAGCGAAGGGCGGATGCTTTTTATGGGCTAAAGCAAGGGGAATTTGTGGTGTTCTTTGATGGAAAGGATAAAAAGGTACGGTTTAAAATGCCCCAAATTAAAAGAGAGTTGCCTAAACCCATGTCAATTGATGAAGATGAATTGAGAGCGAATTTTGAAAGGGTTCATCGAGAGGTGAAATCAATTTTTAGATAATGCATATAATAACGAATTGGGTAAAAACCCTATAAAAATTGGGGTTTTTCTATAATGGTATTTCTTAATCAATTTCTATATTAAAGGTCTCCAAATAATTGACTTTCCTCCTCTGCTATTCCCCCCAAGAAATAACTGTTAGTGGGTATTTATACTCCTTGATGGAATTTATATAATCGTTGGAAATAAACACTAAAACAATTCTAAAATGAAAATCAAATATGTCCGGAAAAACACGGCTAAGTTTTTGAAAAAACAATTTGATGGGAAATTTGTCAAAATTGAACTCTTATGGGGTGACCGAATCGAGGTTGTTGAAAGCAATAAAAATGCGGATGGTTGGATAAAGTGTAAGGCACGTGGAAATGAAGGGTATATTGAACCAAATTCTTATGGGGATGAGTCTTTACTGGAAATATATATCTGTGATGTAGGTCAAGGTGATGGTATGCTGATAAAATGCCCTGACAATGATGACAAAACCTTAGGGCGTCATATCATGATTGATGGGGGTTATTTACGAAGGAAGCAACCAACAAACAAAAATGCAGCTGACTTTGTCGACTGGAAATTCAGCAAGGAATATGGGGCAGACAAAATAGAGTTGGATGAAATGATAATATCCCATTGTGATGCCGATCATTATGGCGGTTTATGGGATCTTGTAAATCCTTCACCAGAATCTAAAGAAGAGCTTGACCTAGATGAAGTCAAAGTATCTAATTTTTATCACGCAGGGGTATCATGGGTAACACTATCCAAGGGAAAAAGGCGTTCTTTAGGCGTTCGAAAGAATGGTAAACTAAAAACAGTATTTACGGATAAAAAGAGTTTTGAAAATGCACTCCAAAGCAATAAATATCCAAAGTTGCAGGGAGAGTGGGGTGGTTTTATTCGCAATCTTATAGATAGTAATTCCGTCAAAAACATCGATATACTGGGTTATGATGTAAATCAAGGTGGTGATCAATACATGAAAAACTACGAACCTGATAACTCAGATGTCGTAATCAAAGTTTTAGGTCCAATTTTAGACAAAAAAAGTAACGGTAAAATTGAACTCTTTGATTTAAAAAGCAATTCCCAAAATACGAATGGAAATAGTATTGTTCTCAATCTGAAATATAAGGGCTTTAAAATATTGCTTACAGGCGACCTTAACAAAGCCAGTCAAGATTTACTTCGTAAACATCATGATAAAAAAGAGTTTGCCTCAGACGTAGCCAAGGCTTGTCATCATGGAAGCCAGGATATTTCATATACATTCTTAGAACAGATTAATGCAGCAGCGACAATAATTTCTAGCGGAGATAATGAGTCCCACGCCCATCCTAGGCCTAATATGATATCAATGTCAGCTATAACGGGATTTAGAACAACTGATGGGGATAGTCTAAAAACCCCGCTCATATACTCCACAGAATTAGCAAGAAGCATTAAGGTAGGGATTCCATACGCTGCCAATATTAATAATCCAAAGGATGATGTGATTGATAATAATTTGTTTATCAATGACCTCAGCGAAGTTTGGGTGAACTATAAAAGCACGGATGCGGGTGACCTTAGTCCTGCAGATAAAACGAGAACACTGAATCGCTTAAATGTTATTGACGGAGTTATTTATGGTTTAGTGAATGTCCGAACTGATGGAAAAAAAATAATGACTGCTGTAAGAAGTGAAAAAGGTCATAAATGGGATTATGAAACTTTTAATTCAAGGTTTTAAATTCTAAACTGGTCAAACCGAATGAAGATTGGAAGGAACGAGAAATGTCCATGTGGTAGTGGATTAAAATATAAAAAGTGTTGTCTAAAAAAAGAGATTGACGATGAACCTCCTATTGATTTTGCTGATTTTCAGAAACTATTCCAAAACGAAATAAAAGACAAGGAATACAACAAAACTGATGATTTCATCAAAAACAATGACTACAGAGAAACTTTAAAGGTTATAGCTTTCTTACAAACACTACCTCAAAACCATACAAAAAATGTTAGGCTAGAATTACTAATACATAATATTCTTTCGTCAAATGATTTACTTGAAAATGACGAATGGGATTTAGAAGAATTTGGAAAATTACTGACTGAAGAATACCCCAATCATGTATTTGAAGACCCCGCAGAAGGTTTTTTTACGGAAAATCTAATTTTCATTAATGGCAATAATGTTGTTTATAGTGGGATTGCTAACGACACATGTAATGTAGTACAAACACTTTTAACCGCATGCCTTTCCCCAATCTTTCCCAAAGAATTTACAAAAGATGTAGTTAATGGCAGCCTTTTTATTTTGGACATTCATAATGCTATTGCAAAAGAACTGGGTCATACTCATAGGATGTTCGAGGAAATTGAAGACAACCTGATATATTTACCAAATCCGCATCTAATCCAGGAAAACTCAAGTCTTTTCAGTTATACTCAAGAAGAAATCGATGAGATTTGCACGAAATTGGGTGTTGGCAATAATATTATTCATCAATTTATATGTCAAGAACCTATACATGACTATTTTGATTATGAAAATGAGGAAAGTCCTTTATTGGCCAAACCGTTCCTTAAAATAGGAGAATTATATTATTTGATCTTACCGACGGCCGAGTTATTTTGTTTAAATGAGTTCATAATTTCAAAAGCCAAGGAGTATCAGTGCTTGGAAAAGCTCCTAAGAATTTTTGCCGAGCAACAATCCGAAGTAGCTTTTACATGGCTACATAAGTGTAGTTGGAAAAGAAAAGATTTGCCTGTAGAGGGTAAAACGAAAAACAACAGTTCTTACCTTGTATATAAAGAGATTTATCAAATCGATGAAAATAAGTTAGCACTTGCTATTTTCATCAATGAGTCAGGGTCCGAGAAATACTCTGTTAAAGATATTGATGCCATCACTAAGTTTAGTAACGAACTGATTTTAGGTATCAAAAAAACTCATCCTAATTACAAAGTATTTCTATTAGTATTATTTCAAAAATATAGAATGTTGAAAAAAACCATTTTTGGTTTAGGGAATAATTCTATATCAGATTTGGCACTCTGTATGTTCATGTCTTCTTTTCAAGTTTTGATTAATCTATGGGATTTTGACACTCTAACCTTATGGAAATATGCTAGGCAATATGAAGCTGTTTCCAAGAATGACCTGTTTACGAATTTTAACAATCATCTATCAAAAATGGATTGGTATATGCGCTACCACCACTCCTTCCAACATCCTGATGATGCCATGCCTAATAGTATGATTTTTGATTTATCGACAGAGGGTAGTGTAAAAAGAAGGGGATTGGAAAAAATCGATGAATTTGGAATTCCAATTTTCTTGAACGAAACATTGGGCTTTTTACCTTGTATTAAAAAAGATGATAATATACCTGTTTACATATCATATGAATTTGTCCACGGCATTATCCGTGAATGCTTATTGAGCTATACATTCCCAATTTGGATAAAAGCCAAGAAGGGGATTGATAAAAAAGCTAACACCTATATAAACGCAATTTTTTATTGGCTCAATGAAATTCAACCTTCCCTGAAAAATTTCATGCCTGAAGTTGATGCACCTATTCAGTTAATAATCGAATTGGACAATAAGATTTATGAGCTTGAATCTTTATCCGAGCTAAAAAATGAGCGAGTAAAGTTTTCATATTCGCTCGATTTAAAAACAGCCACAATCAATTTTAAAATACCATTCGAATTAATTGATTCCTTAAGCACTGCCAATAATGAAGGCGAAAGAATTTTAGTGGCATTTATTATTGATGTACTAAGTGATTTTATGAATAAAGCTGGGAAAAGTCAGAAAATTAGCATCCCTGCAAGAAACAAGATTATCAATACTCATATACCTCAAGGCAATAAAAAAATGATTTTAATGCCTACTGGAGGGGATAGACACGGTATGTTACTTGCGAACATAGATATTGAAGAACCTAGGTTTTTGCAAAAGGCAGAAAGGTCATTTATACTTGAAAATCAGCTAAAATGGTATGGTAAAGAGGTTTCTGAAGAGACTATAGAATTAGATAAAAACAGTTTCTTAAATGAGCTTTCATTTTTACATCTAAAAAGGGCTATTAGTTTAATAAAAGAGTTTAACATATCAGACCTTCTACCTTATATTATTAAAAAGCATGAATCGTTAATTCAAAATAAGTTCTTTCGCCATGTATATTATCCCGCTCGACTCTTATGTTACGATAAATATATAGACGTAAGAAAAGAGTTTTATGATTCTGAAAAGGAACATATCGAGACCTCTCTGATTTATAGAATCTTGATTGAGTTTGTTATAGCTGAAAACCCTACAGGAACTAAATCTCCTAATAAAGAAGATTTAGATTTGGTTTTGTCCTATCTATCCCAAGTGAATAATTATGCCCTGCTTAGTGACGAGATAAGGTATGGTTTCCAAAACCCGAGAATTTACATATTGCCATCTGGAAGAGTAGGCATTGTGAAAGAGTCGTTGGATGCATTCAATGACGCATTAACAAGTGTCATGTATGGAGATGATTTTGACTCACATTTAGAGAATTTTGAAGACAATTTCTATGAAAGAGAAATAATTGAAACAAACATTCAGAAGGAGAATGATTTAACAGAAACTAGCAAAAAGGATATTGAGGAAATTGAAATCGGATTTCTTAAAGATTGGGGAATTAGTTTGTTCGATGTTTATAACATAGGAGAATTTCTATGTGAGTATAGCTTACTAGAAGGAACTTCATTTTGTAAGATTAGCTCTGAAGAATTTTTCAATAAAACATCAAAAGAATTTGACAAGCAAACAATGAAGGCTTTTATTAAGGTAATGGCTTCAAAAAGTAGAAATGGGATTTTAAACTTTCCAACTGGAGAGCGCAAAGAAGAGTTTTATCCTTGGAGGTATAATAGGAAATTTTCCTATTTATATCGACCGCTCATTGAACTTAAAGAAGGTCAAAAGGTTTATTATGCGTGGGGAGCAAGGCATATGCTCAATTCTGTTTCCAATCTATTACATAGCTTTTATGATGGAACTTTAAAGGCCGAAAATTCACCTAATATCAACAACTTAACGGCCAAAAGATTGGTCCAAAAAGGTTCAGAATTCAATGAAGAAGTATATGATTGGTTGAAGACTAATTCTGACTTAGAGGTAGTTGGGAAAGATATATGGATAAAACCCAAAGGTTTTTTCAGTGCAGATGAAAATTATGGTGATATAGATATATTGGGAATTAATCACGCAAAAAAAACAATCTATTCAATGGAATGTAAAAATACAGTCCAGTCCAAACTGCCTTATGAATACCATACAGAAATAATGAAATACTTTGGTAAAGAAGGGGATGAGGAAAAAGGATTAATAAGAAAGCATATTAAACGTGACAAATGGTTAAAAGTCAATCAAAAACTCGTGCATTCGAAATTAAATTTGACTGAGAAATATTCTATAGAATCCATAATCATAACATCAAATTTTCTTCCCGCTACGCTTATTAAGAAGCCTTCTCTTAAAACACATTCTTTTAGGGAGCTTAAACGAGATATTAAACTTTAAAAGTAATTAAGTAGCCAATGAGTAATAAAAGCGTAATCTTAAACGAAATAGCTGTAAAATCAAGAAATGACGATTTACTTAGTTACTACCCCTTTGCGGAAAAAATAAAAGAAATAATTCAAGGCTATGCAAGTAATCCTGAACCATTGACTATTGGAATATATGGAAAGTGGGGAGCCGGTAAAACTTCTTTGTTAAACCTGATAGAAAAGAACATTGAGATTTTTCAAAAGAATAAAGAAGATAAGCCATACATAAAGTTTCACTACAATCCTTGGTTATATCAAACCAAGGATGAAATGCTCTTTGATTTCTTCTATACCCTTAGCAATAAGCTTAAATTTCAAAAAAATCAAAGCCTACAAAAAGCTGGCAAATTAATTCTGAAATATAGTCGATATCTAAAATCCATTAAATTATCTGTTTCTGGTGGGATACCTAAAACTTTTAATGCTGGACTAAAAATAGAGCCTCACGAGATTTTCAAAGCATTGGGGGAGGATTTACAAGGAGCGCAGAAAAGCATTGATGAACTTAAAAATGAAGTCAATGATGAACTTGCTAGTTCGGATAAAAAGGTCATAATCTTCATTGACGATATCGATCGACTTGATCGTGAGGAAATTTACACCTTGCTAAAACTTATTAAAATCAATGCTGATTTTAAAAACCTAGTATTTATACTATGCTTAGATCCAGAACATGTCGCCAAGGCAATTCATGGCAGATATGGTCCTGATGTTAAATCTGGTAAGGATTTTCTTGAAAAAATTATTAATATCCCTTTGGAACTCCCATTGGTTGAAAAAGCTGATTTAGACCTGTACATTAGAAAGAAACTGAATTCTGTGATAGGCAAAAGGTTAATCCGTGAAGATTTGTTAGAAGAACTAAATCGAAGCCTTAATGTTAGTTATTTTGATTCTCCAAGAGAAGTCATAAGAATTCTTAATTCTTTTTCCATTTCATTGTATGCGATTGGTGATGAAGTAAACATACATGATCTTTTTTGGGTTGAATATTTGAAACTGAAGTATCCCAAAGCTTATGAGGTTTTGAAAACTTATGGTAAAGACAATGTTGCATCTCATGTTTTTAATCCGGTTATTACGTTGAATAACGATGTTAGTGAGATCAAAAGTGAAAGTGGAAAAAGGCTAGTTTTAAAAAAAGAGCATCCTGAGGCATATAAAATAATTGATTTTGTATTTCCAATGGATAGAACCAATACTGTATCGGCTTATCAGTCCAAGGGGTTAAAACCTGCAACAGAATTGGATAAAGGACTAAGAATAAATCATATTTCTCATTTTGAGAAGTACTTTTCATATCATACTAAAGGAAAAGTATCTGAAATAGAATTTTCCACATTTAAATCATTTCTTCAAGATAATGACGAGGAGAATGCCTCAGAAAGTCTTGAAAAGATATTATCCAACTCCAATGAGTACAAAGTTGTTTATCGATTAAGTGCGGAATTAGATGAAATAAACAAGCAGGATTATGGGAAGTTCATTTCCTTTTTGATAAAAAATATTGATCAATTCAAGGAAGAAATAGATGGACACCTGAATTCTATCGAATTAATTCAAAACATTGGAGAAAAGCTCAGGGAAAACCACTCAAATGTAAGCTCCGAGACCGCAATAAACATAGCTGAAAATATGAATTATTTTCAATTAAGTTATTTTGTTGGTAGACTCCAAGAGAATCCTAGTATAAGTTATTTAGAAGATTTAGAGCTAATATTAATTGATAAGGTCAAGCTTGATCAACCGGAGCCATTTTATACTAAAAGGGAGGTATCAAAATTGATTATGGAAACTTGGTCTCGAAGAAATAATAAAGAGTTTCAAGAATTCTTGAATAAAAGCTTATCCTCTAAGGAGAACGTATTTAGCTTTTTACAATGTTTTCCTTATTTGTGGAATAATCATATTCAAGGAGTTTTTAAACACGAAGATTTTGTTTTTATAAAAGAGCAATTGAAAATCAACGTTGATATAATTTTCAACAAAATCAAAGACTTTGTTTTCCAGGAGTTCAATCTTGAAAGTTTAGAAAGAGACTTCAAAAAATGGGATGATAAGCGAAAGAATACAAAAATGGACAATGTAAATCAGTTTGTTTACTGGTATTTAAAGGACAAGCAAGTGACATAGCTTTTTATTTATTCAATAGAGCAGTAGAAAACATAAAAATGCAACCCACCAGAATAGAGTTTTTTTAAAACTCAAAATCTATCTATAATATAGCTGTAAAAAGCCTTAGAATGATAAAGGAGAAACTATTTTGGCCCTCGAACTACCTTTTTAAAGTTGAGTACTTCAAAAAAGGAAAGCTAAAAGGAAAAAGAAGTAACCAGACCTATGCCAATTCTTATAGGGATGTACTTTATGAATTTTTACTAAAAGAGCTTTGTGAAAAAGTACATGGTCATGATTGGTGGAACTTAGCTTTAAACGACAAAGATATTATCTGTCATAAGGAAAGTAATGTATCGGCTTTCTATACAATAATCTTTAAAGAAGGAGGTAAAGTATTATGTGAATACGAAGTGGAAATGGAGGTAATAGGGTGCCATAATGATATTGTCGATAACCCTGATACATCTCCAATTAGAAGAATAGAAAATTGTTAAGGTTATTGCCTGATTTTTGCAGCAAAAAAAAGACTACTATTGACTTTCATTGCAACAATAGTCTTCTTTAGACGTGATTTAACTTCAAAATCAAATTACCCTTTAGTAACTGCATCAATTTTTCTCTGGTAAGCTTTAACAGGCTTTTAGAAAGATTTTTTAATAATACGCAAAGTATCCGAACTTATCATGCACTTTCTCTATCGCTGTTTAGTGTATTCTGTAGCTTGTTCATGTCATCTTGCAACTTCCTTTCCACGACATTCGCATAAATTTGTGTGGTAGAAAGCTTGGCGTGACCCAATAATTTTGATACTGTGGCAATGGGCACTCCATTTGAGAGGGTAACTGTTGTGGCAAATGTATGTCTGGCCACATGGCAAGTTACCTTAAAATCTATACTGCAAAGAGTAGCAATTTCCTTTAAATAGGCATTCATTTTTTGATTGGAACAAACGGGAAGTAACCTATTGGAATTCTCAAAACAATCATATTTATCCAAGATAGCTTTTGCCTTATCCAAAATTGGGATTTTAACGGGCTGGGCACTTTTTTCTCGGTACAGGAATAACCACATGTTACCATCAATTCCCATAACTATGTTTTCATCTGTAAGCATCTTTACATCAATATAGGCTAATCCTGTATAACAACAGAATACGAATACATCTCGGACCCTAACGAGTTTTGAATCATTTAATTCTATATTTTCAAAGGCCTCCAATTGGTTTTTGGTTAGGAAACCACTTTTGTACTTGGTATAACTCAGCTGGTATTTTTCAAAAGGGTGCTTTACTATCCAATCCAATTTCTCTGCAAATCCCATAAGTTTATTGAGCCGTTCGATATGCTTCATAATCCCATTATTTTTTAAGGGTTTGGCCTTATCTAAATGGTTCTCGGGATTTCTTAGAAACAACTCAAAATCCACTATGAAGCTATATTGTATGTACGTCAGTGGTATGTCTGAGGCTTTGAATTTTTTAGCTAAAAAGTGTTCTAAATACTTTTTGGTGGAACCGTAATTCTTTAAAGTCCCAGGAGCTAATTTGAACTGGTTTTTATCGTAGTGGTAATTGTACAAGCCAAATAACGTTTCATTATTATGGTCCGTTCCCAAATACCTTGCCTTGACCGATTGTGCCGTAACGAACCTTCCCTCTTTTTTTAATTGTTTGTAACAGTCCGCAAGTTCTGTGTAAATGGTATCTAAATCTTGGTTTAAGGCACGTGCTTCTACCGTTCTACCTTCGGCCCGACTCATTTTTCGATTCCAAGAATCCATGGGAAATTGTATTCCTAAACTAATTTCCGCCCGTTTACCATCGACCGTTATTCGAGCATAAATCGGGGCGATGCCCCGCTTCTTTTTGGCAATTTTCTGCCAAAACAAAATGGTGAATGTTTTTGAAGTCCTCATATCTTTCGTTTTAGGTAACCGAATAGGTAACCGATTAAAATCCGTAAACGAAAGTCAAATCACGTTGAAAGCCTTGCTCTCATTGAAAAGTTACAAAAAAAAGAGGTAACCGATTAGGTAACCGAATAGGTCACTTTTTTAATAAAAAAATAGCTAACCAAATGATATCAAAAAAAATTAAATTCTTGATAATCATAAAGTTAGCTATTCTATGACCTCGAATAAAATGAGGTTCGTCGGGGTGGCAGGATTCGAACCTGCGACCTCCTGCTCCCAAAGCAGGCGCGATAACCGGGCTACGCTACACCCCGTGAACAGCTTTCGCTGCAATTTTCAAAAAACAATTTCCAAAACCCAACTACCTATAATCAGTAGACCGGTTCCGGGCGGAGTTTATCCTCGCATGTAATGCGGGGGCTACACCCCGTAAACAGCTTTCGCTGTAATTTTCAAAAAACAATTTCCAAAACCCAACTACCTAATCAGTAGACCGGTTCCGGGCGGAGTTTATCCTCGCATGAAATGCGGGGACTACACCCCGTGAACAGCTTTCGCTGCAATTTTCAAAAAACAATTTCCAAAACCCAAATCATCTATGACTAATAGATTGGTTTTGGGTAGAGTCCATCTTCAAATAAATTTGAAAACTTTAACTCCAATATTTCCATGTAAAAGAAATAGCGGAGAGACCGGGACTCGAACCCGGGCAGCACTTACGCGCTGACAGATTAGCAATCTGCTCCGTTACCACTCCGGCACCTCTCCTAAACATTTTTATTATGAACATGCGCTCTAAAAACGCCAACCTGTCCAACACAGAGTACCATGTCATTCAAGCGGGTGCAAATGTACCTCTTCATCTGAAAGAACGCAACTATTTTTTTATTTTTTTGAAGTAGTTATGGAAGTTTAGGAGCTTACTCCGGGTACTCCACCCGTAAGTGGTAAATATTGGTAAGTTTTTGCTTTAAAACCTTCTTCACCATTTCTATTTCTTTCAGGGTGATGTTCGCATTTAAAAATTGATTGGCCTGCATTTGCCCTTTTACAATTTTTTCCACAAACTCATCAATCATCATAAAAGTGGGGTTCTTTAAACTTTTGGAGGCTGCTTCAACGGCATCGGACATCATTAAAATTGCCGTTTCCTTCGAAAATGGGATGGGTCCAGGGTACCTAAAATCCTGCTCTACTACATTTTCCTCAATCTCTTGTTGCTTCTTAAAAAAGTAAAATACCAAAGTGGTTCCGTGATGGGTCCTCAAAAAGTCTATCACCCTATCTGGAACCTTATTTTTTCTTGCAATCTCTATCCCCTTGATAACGTGGTCGACTATAATCTTTGCACTCTCCTTAGGTGGTAAATCATCATGCGGATTAACATTCGTAATCTGATTTTCCGTAAAAAAGGTCGGGTTCTCCATTTTACCAATATCATGATACAAGGCCCCCACCCTAACCAACATGGCATTCGCGCCAATTTCATTGGCAGCCGCCTCGGCCAAATTGGCCACCTGAAGGGAGTGGTGGAAGGTTCCAGGTGCCTTATCGGAAAGTTCCTTAAGCAATTTTGAATTGGTATCTGACAATTCCAAGAGGGACACATCGGAAATCAATCCGAAGATTTTCTCATAGATATAGATCAAGGGTTGCGCAAACAACGTAAGCAAACCATTCAGGATAAAAATCCCGAACAAAACCCATTCTATGTTCTCCAGATTACCTTCATGGATAATATGGAAGGCAAAATACCCCAGGATATAGATAAGGGTAATCTGCCCCACCGAAATAAAGAGGTTGGCCCTTTTATACAATTCGGAGGCCGTGAGTATGGTCACAATACCAGCAATGGTCTGCAAAAAGATGTATTCAAAACTATTGGGAACAACAAACCCCAAAATGAGTACGGTCAGCACGTGCACGAACAATCCCAATCTGGCGTCAAAGAAGTTCTTGAGCACCAAGGGCAATATACAAAGCGGTACTACATATACGTAGTTTTCATTGTTTTTCACCATCAAAGTGGTTGCCAAAACCATCAGTAGAATATTGACGAAAATGAAGGTGACTTTGTTATTGTTCTTGAAAATCTCGCTTCGGTATCTTTTTAGAAAGAGAAAGAGCATAATAAGGACCAAAGCCACCAATATGGTGTATCCCAAGAGAATAAAATAATAGTTGTTGCCTCTCCAAAGTTCAGATTCGTATTCCTCCTTCAGGGAATCCAAAATTTTAAAATTCTCGGCCTCGACCACTTCACCCTTGGCAATGATCAACCGACCCTCGGAAACTTCTCCCCTTGTAAACGATATTTTAGAAAGTTCTTCCGCTAAAGCCCGTTCCGTGAATACCTCATCATAGCTAACGTTGGCTTCGATGGATTTACCAATAACATCTTCCAAGATTTCGTCCCCAACCAGGTTGACCGCACCTAGCAGTTCTGATGCCAAATCCATCGCCCGGTTTTTATTGAGAAATCCGCTGCTCACCACAGCTCGGGCCTCATTGTTTTTGACGACCCTAACGCTGTTGGTCGCTGGTAACTCCTGAAAAACTCCAATATGGTATACGCTGTCCAATACACTGGATGCCCAATTAAGCAGCGCGTTTTGCTGTCTTGTAGTTAGATTGTTTGTGCTGAAAGAACTTCGTATGTCGGTCTCCACATTTTGTTTGACCTGGTTCAGAATCGCAGCATCGAATGCATAATAATCCGTCTTGTTGTCCCGAAGGGACTGTTGTTCCGATGCAATCTCTTCCGCGGTCTTTTTGATGGAGAAATCAATGGGAGCGTAGAGATTTTCGTATTGCCAAGGTTTTGCTTTCTGAAATTCGTATTTGAACTTCCCTCCCTTCGGGAAAAAGAATACGATCAGGGCCACGGATACCACATAAAGAAAATACTTGTAGGCCAGTGATTGATGCCTGTAAACGTTATCCAAAGTTTTTCCCATTCTCTGCGGTATTGCTTCAAAAATAGAAATAATAAATAAGAACTTGGGAGAAGCCGGGGCTAGAGCTTTGCATTTAAATTTAGTATTTTCGCATCAGTAAAAATGCATATATGAACAAAGTTGTCATCGTTTCTGTTGCCCGTACCCCAATTGGAAGTTTTATGGGTTCACTTTCTACAATTCCCGCCCCTAGATTGGGTGCTGTGGCCATAAAAGGTGCCCTGGAAAAAATTGGTTTGAAACCTGAAGAAGTTGATGAGGTTTTGATGGGAAATGTGGTTCAAGCAGGAACTGGGCAGGCTCCCGCGCGACAAGCTGCGATCTTTGCAGGAATTCCCGATTCGGTTCCCTGTACTACCGTGAACAAGGTATGCGCCTCTGGGATGAAGGCCATTACCCAAGGGGCCCAGTCCATTGCCTTAGGTGAGAACTCCATTGTGGTTGCCGGGGGGATGGAAAACATGAGTTTGATTCCGCATTATGCATATTTAAGAAACGGAAAGAAATTTGGTCCTACCAGTTTTGAAGACGGCATGCAGCGCGATGGACTCGTAGATGCCTATGACGAGAATGCTATGGGTGTCTGTGCAGATGCATGTGCAGTGGAACACGGATTTAGCCGAGAAGACCAAGATGCCTTTGCAATACAATCGTATGAACGATCAGCCGCCGCTTGGAAGGCTGGGAAATTCGACGACGAAGTGGTTCCCGTTGAAGTTCCACAGCGCCGGGGAGAACCCCTTGTGGTAAAGGAGGATGAGGAATACAAAAACGTGAAAATGGAAAAAATCCCGGCACTTCGACCTGCCTTTACCAAAGAAGGTACGGTGACTGCCGCCAATGCGTCCACTATTAATGATGGGGCCGCAGCAGTAGTGTTGATGAGTGCGGAAAAAGCAGCCAAGCTCAACCTAAAACCCTTGGCCACTATAAAAGCTTATGCCGACGCTGCCCAAGAACCCGAATGGTTCACCACGGCTCCAGCAAAAGCCCTGCCCAAAGCCTTGGCTAGAGCAGGGGTATCCATGGACGATATCGATTTTTTTGAAGTTAATGAGGCCTTCTCTGTAGTGGGACTGGCGAACATGAAACTCTTGGGACTTGACGATTCCAAAGTCAACGTGAATGGAGGTGCTGTGTCCTTGGGGCATCCACTGGGCTGCTCAGGAGCAAGAATCACCATTACCTTGGTAAATGTCCTGAATCAAAACAACGCAAAATTAGGTGCGGCCGGTATTTGCAACGGAGGTGGTGGGGCTTCTGCCATCATTTTGGAAAGAGAATAATTTCCCTAGTAGGCCTGCACATGCAATATGGAATCTGCCATCTTAGCATTGTTCCCATAAGAACAAATCCTGATGACACCACTGAAATGGTATCACAACTGCTCTATGGGGAGCATTTTAAGGTGCTGGAAATCCGGAAAAAATGGAGTAGGATTCGAGTTGCTTATGACAGTTACGAGGGTTGGGTTTCCAATAACCAATTTTGCTGGATTTCAGAGGAAGACCACCAAAAATTGGAAGGGAGCAAACCAGATTTGGCATCGGACATTGTTTCCCATATTTGCACTTCGGATGGTATGCTTCTTCCAGTGCTTTTGGGTTCCGTAATTTCTATTACAGATATCCTACAGCATACTTTCGAAGGACAGCTCGTAAACGGACAACAGTCCAAGGCCAATTTGGTGGAAACTGCACTACTATATTTGAATACTCCGTATCAGTGGGGAGGAAAATCGCCTTTTGGGATAGATTGTTCAGGTTTAACCCAAATGGTCTATAAAATCAACGGGTACTCGCTCAAAAGGGATGCGGAAGAACAATCCGGGCAAGGAGAGCCCTTAAGTTTTATCGAGGAAAGTGAACCAGGTGATTTGGCCTTTTTTGATAACAACGAAGGGGTAATCGATCATGTTGGAATTATTTTGAAGGACAATTATATCATCCATGCCCATGGACATGTCCGAATAGATCGTTTGGATCATACCGGGATATTCAACACCGAGGAAAAATTATATACCCACAAACTACGGGTCATAAAGAAGATTATATAAAAAAAGCCTCGATGTTATCGAGGCTTTTTTCTTGAGATTTTAGTTATTCCTATTCTCCCAATAGTTTTTTAACGCGCATAAAGTTCTCGGTATCCCCAAGTGCTCCATAGATGTTCTTCAACTGTGTAAGAACACTTTGGTTATCGGGATTGTTTTGCAACGCATCCTCCAAAATTTTAGCCCCTTCCAGGAAAAGGTCATCCTTCTGTTGCTTAAGCTCATCATATCTGGCAATATCCGCCCTGGAGCTTCCCAATGCGTTCATTTCATCAATTAGTCCGTTACCTTCGTTCACATAAGTAGTGGAAAGGTTCAAGAGAGCATTGATATACCCAGGATCCACGGCTAAAGCCTTTTTATAGGAGGCACGTGCTTCCTCAAGGTTACCCTGCTCCATGTTGATTACCCCAATATTGTATAACAAATCGGCGTTGTCAGGAGCCATCGAAGAAGCTTCGGACATTAATTCCTTGAATTTGTCCTTATCGCCCATGGCGTAGTAAAGGTTTGCCTCTCCAAGTACCAAGTTTACATCATCCGAATTCTCTGCTCTTGCATCTGAGTAAGCGGCCAAAGCCTTGTCATTGTCACCCAATTGTTGGTAAATAAGGGCTACATTTTTAACAATCTCGGCTCTTTTGGATGGTGTTTTTTCATCCTTGGGATCCTTGTGGGTACCTGCCTTTACATAAAGGTTACGGGTAGTTTCATCCATGGTCTCCACTTCACCAGTCTGTACATTTACAGCGGTAAATGTGGTACCACTTCCATCGTATCCAATTTCCTTGAGTTCATTATAATGGGATAATGCTTTTTCGTAGTGGTTACCATTCACCGCGCTACTAGCCGCATAGTACAAGTAAATCGTGTCTGTCGGGCTCAATTTAAAGCTTAGGTACAACTTATCGGCTGCGGATTCAAAATCCTTATTTCCATTGTCTTCTACCGCGGCATTAACCAAATCAGCGGTAATTTGCGCCAAACTTTGGGTGGCTACGGTGGTATACTTTTCCTTTCCGCTGGCTTCCTCAACTGAAACCACCTTTCTAAAGGCATCTATTGCAGTTTGAAATGCCTCATCATCTCCTTTTTTGGCCAAGTCGGAATAAATATTTCCCTTAACCGCATAATACTGGGCTTGGAGTCTTGGGTCGGCACTGTCAATAAGTGATGCCGCACCTTCCAAAGCCGATTTTGCCCCATCGGTATCCCCAACTTTAAGGGCCTTTTCTGCTGCTTTGATCTCGTTCTTCTGCGAGAAACCTATTGCCGAAACCCCAAGGGCAATTAATATTAAAACTTTAGTTTTCATTTTTAATTCAATTATTAGTGTTTATTGATTACTCTTTATTATCCTCGGTATTGTTATCAATTGCTGTGCCATCTTCTCCATTTACCTCAATATCAAGTATATCGGCTTCATCCATGGCGTCCTCATCCTTCATTACCTTAGCTACCGCGGCGATAGAATCATTGCCTTTTAGGTTGATTAGTCTTACCCCTTGGGTGGCCCTTCCCATTACTCTAAGATCCTCCACACTCATGCGAATGGCAATCCCAGATTTATTAATGATCATCAAATCATCTGTATCGGAAACATTTTTAATGGCCACCAAACCGCCGGTCTTATCCGTTATGGAAATGGTTTTTACACCTTTACCTCCACGGTTGGTAATCCTATAATCATCGATGGTTGATCGCTTTCCATATCCATTTTCTGAAACAACAAGGATGTCATCTTCAAAATTATGGACCGAGACCATTCCTATAACCTCATCATCATCGTTGGCCAATCGTATTCCTCTAACTCCTGCGGCATTCCTACCCATAGGGCGAGTCTTGCTTTCTTCAAACCGGATGGCTTTTCCTGACTTCAAACCTAAGAAAATTTGACTGGTTCCCGTGGTCAGTTTTGCTTCCAGTAGCTCATCTTCATCCCTAATGGTAATCGCATTGATACCATTCTGACGAGGTCTTGAATATTGCTCCAAGGAAGTTTTCTTGACCGTACCTTTTTTCGTGGCCATGATCACGTAATGGGTGTTTACATAATCTTCGTCCTTTAGATCTTGGGTACAGATAAAGGCTTTCACCTTGTCCTCCTGCTCAATATTGATCAAGTTTTGGATGGCCCTACCCTTGGAAGTCCTACTACCTTCAGGGATTTCATAGACCCTCATCCAGAAACATTTTCCTTTTTGGGTAAAGAACAACATATATTGGTGGTTGGTTCCCACGAACAGGTGCTCTAAGAAATCCTCATTTCGGGTGGAGGACGCTTTCTGCCCCACTCCCCCTCTATTTTGTGTCTTATATTCGGTAAGCGGGGTCCTTTTGATATAACCAGCATGGGAAATGGTAATCACCACTTGCTCATCGGGAATCATATCCTCAATGCTCAAGTCACCTCCCGCGAAGTTAATCTCAGATCTTCGCTCATCCCCATATTTCTCCTTTACCTCAAGAAGTTCTTCCTTGATAATATCCATTCTTCGCTCCTTCTTGTCAAGAATGTCCTTCAAGTCTTCAATGGTCTTTAACAACGCATCATACTCTTCGCGAAGCTTGTCTTGTTCAAGACCGGTAAGCTGTCGCAAACGCATCTCAACGATGGCCTTCGCTTGAACTTCGGTAAGCTTGAAGCGTTCCATTAAGCTGCTTCTGGCCTCATCGACATTGGAAGAACCTCGGATAATGGCAATTACTTCGTCAATATTGTCCGAAGCAATGATCAATCCTTCAAGAATATGGGCCCTGTCTTCCGCCTTTTTCAGCTCAAACTTGGTCCTACGGACAACCACTTCATGTCTGTGGTCCACAAAATGACCAATGATCTCCTTTAAGTTCAGCAATTTTGGTCTTCCTTTGACCAAGGCAATATTGTTCACACTAAAGGAAGACTGGAGCGCCGTGTACTTGTATAACATGTTCAGCACAATGTTCGGAATCGCATCACGCTTCAGGATATATACAATACGCATCCCTTTTCTATCCGATTCATCCCGGATGGTCGAGATGCCCTCTATCTTTTTATCATTGACCAAGTCGGCGGTTTTCTTGATCATATCTGCCTTATTGACCTGATAAGGAATTTCGGTAACGATTATGCACTCTCGGCCTTGTACCTCTTCAAAAGTGGCTTTTGCACGCATTACAACGCGCCCCCTACCGGTATGGAAGGCCTCCTTAACCCCATCGTAACCATAGATGATTCCCCCTGTTGGAAAATCAGGTGCCTTTATATGGGTAATGAGTTCATCAATTTCTATATCCTTATTGTCGATATACGCCACAGTACCGTCCACCACCTCAGAAAGGTTGTGCGGAGGCATATTTGTGGCCATACCTACGGCAATACCAGAAGCTCCGTTGACCAACAAGTTTGGAATACGGGCTGGAAGTACGGTAGGCTCTTTTAGAGAGTCATCAAAATTCAGCTGATGGTCTACGGTATCCTTATCGATATCTGCCAACATATCGTCGGCAATCTTACGCATCCGTGCCTCGGTATAACGCATTGCTGCAGGGCTATCGCCATCTACGGAACCAAAGTTACCCTGTCCATCGATCAACATATACCTAAGGCTCCATTCCTGGGCCATCCGTACCATGGTGTCATAAACGGAGGTATCCCCGTGAGGGTGGTACTTACCAAGAACCTCACCCACAATACGTGCCGATTTCTTATGTGCACTGGTAGATCTTACCCCAAGTTCGTGCATTCCAAAAAGTACTCTTCTATGAACAGGCTTAAGTCCGTCCCTGACATCCGGCAGGGCACGTGACACAATGACCGACATTGAATAATCAATGTAGGCAGATTTCATCTCATCCTCAATGTTGATAGGAATTAACTTTTCTCCTTCCGCCATGCTAAAATCTCGTTGTTTTTTGTGGTTAAATTATCACGGCAATATACACAAAATCGCCCCTTTCAAAACGCTTGTGGTCTACTTTATTAAAAAAATTATCAACAGAACAATCCTTGGTTCAATCTATATGATAAACCTATGTTAAACCGTTAATAAAATGAGCTTTATTTCGACTTTTAATACAAGTTTATCGAATATGGGTACGGTATTTGACTACGGTAATGATACTTTTATTAATTTTAATTGCTGAAAAGGAAGCCTATGGATGATAATTTTTCCCCAAGAGTAAAGGACGTAATAGCATATAGTAAGGAAGAGGCCCTAAGATTGGGCCATGATTTTATAGGTACCGAACACTTAATGCTAGGTCTTTTACGCGATGGTAATGGCAAAGCCATTAACATACTGGACGCCTTGGATGTTGACTTGGACCACTTGAGACGTAAAGTGGAAATCCTTAGCCCCGCAAATCCAAATACGGGAACAACCCAAAAGGACAAAAAGAACCTACATTTAACGCGACAAGCCGAACGGGCCCTTAAGACCACGTTCTTGGAAGCCAAGCTTTTCCAAAGCTCTTCCATAAATACAGCACACCTTCTACTGTGCATTCTTAGAAACGAAAACGACCCCACCACAAAACTTTTACACAAGCTAAAGGTGGATTATGATAATGTAAAGGAGCAGTTTAAATCCATGATCACCAGCGATGATGATTATCTGGATACACCACAAGCGGAGTCCTTCCCCAGTGATCCGGAGGAAACCGGGGAATCCAAGGAAAGTAGCTTTGGTTCCAGTTCCGCACAAAAAGGGAGCAAAAAGTCCAAGACCCCAGTTTTGGACAATTTTGGACGTGACCTTACCCGCCTGGCCGAGGAGAATAAATTGGATCCCGTGGTGGGAAGGGAAAAAGAGATCGAGCGTGTATCCCAGATATTGAGCCGAAGAAAAAAGAACAATCCACTCCTTATTGGTGAACCCGGAGTGGGTAAAAGTGCCATTGCCGAAGGTTTGGCCCTCCGAATTATCAATAAAAAAGTATCCCGAATTCTTTACAATAAAAGAGTGGTGACGCTTGATTTGGCATCTTTAGTTGCAGGAACAAAATACCGCGGACAGTTCGAGGAGCGGATGAAAGCAGTGATGAACGAGTTGGAAAAGAACGACGACATCATCCTGTTTATTGATGAGATCCATACCATTGTTGGTGCCGGTGGGGCTACAGGAAGCTTGGATGCTTCCAATATGTTCAAACCTGCCTTGGCAAGGGGTGAAATCCAATGTATTGGAGCCACAACCCTTGACGAGTACAGACAGTATATTGAGAAAGACGGGGCTTTGGAGCGTCGTTTCCAAAAGGTGATGGTAGAACCTACCACCGTTGAGGAAACTATCGAGATCTTGATGAACATCAAGAGCAAATATGAAGACCATCATAACGTCAATTACACTGATGACGCCATTGTGGCTTGCGTGAAGTTGACCAATAGATATATGACCGATCGCTTCTTACCAGACAAGGCCATCGATGCCCTGGATGAAGCAGGTTCGCGAGTACACATTGTGAATATGGATGTGCCCAAACAAATTTTGGAGTTGGAAAACCAACTTGAAGATGTGCGGGAACTGAAAAACAGTGTAGTCAAGAAGCAGAAGTACGAAGAAGCTGCTAAGCTTCGTGATGATGAGAAGCGGCTTGAAAAGGAATTGGCTTCCGCCCAAGAACGATGGGAAGAAGAAAGTAAACTTCATAGGGAAACGGTATCTGAGGACAATGTTGCCGATGTGGTTTCCATGATGAGCGGTATCCCTGTCAATAGAATAGCACAAACCGAAAGCAATAAACTGGCAGAATTGCCTGAATTGATCAAAGGATTTGTAATCGGGCAGGATGAGGCCGTTGCCAAAGTTGCCAAAGCCATTCAACGTAACAGGGCTGGATTAAAGGATCCCAACAAACCTATTGGTTCGTTTATCTTTTTAGGTCAGACCGGGGTTGGAAAGACACAGTTGGCCAAAATTTTGGCCAAGGAGCTTTTTGATTCGGAAGATGCCCTTATTCGAATCGATATGAGCGAGTACATGGAAAAATTCGCCATTTCGAGATTGGTAGGTGCACCTCCCGGTTATGTCGGCTATGAGGAAGGTGGGCAATTGACCGAAAAAGTTCGAAGAAAACCGTACTCGGTGATTCTTCTGGACGAGGTGGAAAAAGCGCACCCTGATGTGTTCAATATGTTATTGCAAGTTTTGGACGATGGTTATTTGACCGATAGTCTGGGCCGAAAAATAGACTTTAGGAACACCATCATTATCATGACCTCCAATATAGGAGCACGTCAATTGAAGGATTTTGGTCAAGGTGTAGGATTTGGCACCGCGGCCAAAAAAGCCCAAGCGGATAGCCATCAGAAAAGCGTTATCGAAAATGCGCTTAAAAAGGCATTTGCCCCGGAATTCCTGAATAGGATTGACGATGTTATCGTGTTCAATCCATTGGAAAGAGAAGATATCCACAAGATTATCGATATCGAGTTGGATAAGCTATTCTCCCGCATCAAGGATATAGGTTATGATTTGAAGCTTTCCAAAAAAGCCAAGGACTATATAGCCGAAAAAGGTTTTGACAAGCAGTATGGAGCCCGTCCACTAAAGCGTGCCATCCAGAAGTATATCGAGGATGCACTGGCAGAGGAAATCGTGAACTCCAAGTTGGAAGAAGGCGATAGCATTTTCATGGATTTGGACACCAAAAAGGAAGAGCTTACTATTAAAATCAAAAAGCAGGAAAAGTCTCCGGAAGCGGAACAATAAAGTAATACAAACCAAGCGAAGGAGCTCCGTAGTACGGGGCTCTTTTTGTATCCAATGTTACCGTACACACGATATTTACGCGTTTAATCTAAATTTTTTCTGCCCAGTGGACGTTCCCCATACCTTCGTAGGGAGAGACACTATAATTTTGGGGAATGAGAATTGCTTCTAATAAGAAGGCTATTATTGTACGCGAGTACCAGTTGGATATTGGAATTGTTCAAGTATTTGACGATTACATGGTCGCAACGTTTGAAGAAGGGGCCACCATGACGCTGGAACGCGCTTATCAGATTATCGGAATTTCAGAAATACACTTCAGGGAAAAGGACTTTGGGTATATAAGCCTAAGAAAAAACTCCTATGCCGTAGATCCCACCATTTACAACTACTTGAGGGGCATGCAAAACTTAAAAGCCTTTGCCATCGTTTCCAAAAAAGAAATTGATATGCACAATTTCAAAATAGAGAAACTCTTCTATAAAGGAAATATGGAGTTCTTTATTGAATTCGACAACGCTTTGGCCTGGGTCAAGAAAAGACTCAAAAAGACCAAGAAAAGGAACTCTGCTTAAGCTCCCTTTCCTTCTTCAGGTTCCGGACTTTTAAAAAGTTCCATATAGGCCTTTCCAATATTTTTTATCAATGTGGTTGCTTTGAGCGCATCATAGCTTTCAATTGCAGCACCAATATCTCCGGCAAGTCCATGGAGGAATACACCGAACACCGCCGATTGGATGGGGGTATATCCCATAGCCATCAATCCAGTGATCATTCCTGTTAATACATCTCCGCTACCCGCGGTCGCCATTCCCGGGTTTCCAGTACTGTTCACATAGCCTCTGCCGCCATAGAGCGTTATGGTATGTGCCCCTTTTATTACTAATATGATATCGTGTTTGGCCCCAAAAGCTTTGGCCTTCTTCAGTTTATCAAAATCGTCTTTCCACTCCCCTACCAATCGTTCCAACTCCTTCGGATGCGGGGTTAAAATGGATTGTTTGGGAACTTCCTTGAGTAAATTGGGATGTTGCGACAAGATGTTCAGTCCATCGGCGTCTATCACCACAGGAAAATCAATTTCCTTTAAGAATTTTTCAAAAGCTTGGACCGTTTCTTCATTGGTTCCCAACCCCATGCCTATTCCGACAGCATCAGGTTTGAACGGAATTTTGACCTCCGTGATTCGGTCATCCTCCTCGTCGGTGATTACCATCACCTCTGGAAGCGCAGTTTGCAAGGAATGGTATCCGCAATCTGGCACAAAGGCGGTTACCAATCCACTTCCTACGGTCAAACAAGCATCTGCAGCCATTTGTACGGCCCCTACTTTTCCATGGCTCCCGCCAACAATTACTGCATGACCGTAGCTTCCCTTGTGTGAGAATTTCAGTCGCGGACGGTAGATGGGTTGAACATCCAACTTCGTCATAAACTCAAATTCCACAGCCTCCTTGGCCAAAAACTCGCCATCCAATCCAATGTCCAACAACTCCCACTGATTTTGGTAAACTCCGGTTTCCGGTAAGAAGAAAACCAATTTGGGAACCTGAAAACTAAGTACATAGCTAGCTCGTATTACGTGGGCCGGATTCCAAGGCAGTTGATTGCTTGGTAATCCCGATGGGATATCCACCGAAAGCACAAAGGCTTGTGAAGCATTGATATGCTCAATTAATTTGCCCACCCAATCACTGGGTGCCCTGTTCAGACCAATCCCAAAAATGGCATCAACGATAATATCGTTGGGAGATATTTCTGGCATTTCGCAATCGTCATTTAAAAACTCGGGCCAAATTTTGCGGTCCTTCAACCGTTCCAAATTCAATAGAAAATCCTTGGAACGCTTTTCACTATAGTTCACTACGTGGACCTTAATGTTGTAATTCGCTTCTTTGAGCAATCGAGCTAAAGCAATTCCATCTCCCCCATTGTTACCTATACCACAAAACAACTGAATCGTGACCTCGGCGCCCTGTAACCGGGAGTGTATCCATTCAAAAAGTTGGGTTGCAGCCCTTTCCATCAGGGAATCACTCGGAATTTGCTGCTTTTCTATTGTGAATTTGTCAGCTTGATAGATTTGGTTCGCGGTAAAAATTTTCATTCAACAAGAAAAATTAACAATTGCTACGGATTTCGTAAAAATTTTAGAATCATTTGAGGAAGCTACCAAAAGTACTACTTTTGAACCTGATTCCTGTACAATGCAATTTAGACAAACGGATATTGAACGCTGCAAGATGAACACTGCTTCATCCATCTTCACTTTGACTACCATCACCCCTTTGGGGTAATCTGCTATTTTCCGTCCGTCCTTAAATTAATTTCAACATTTTACAATCAAATTCATCATGAAAGTCCTAAAATTTGGTGGTACTTCAGTCGCCAATCCAGAGAATATAAACAAGGTTAAGTCCATTGTCCAAAGCAGTTCCAAAGATAAACTGGCTGTTGTGGTCTCCGCCTTTGGTGGCATTACCGATGTTTTGCTCAACACCCTGCAACAAGCTTCAGAACAGGATGACGCCTATAAATCGGGCTTGGAGTTGATAGAACAACGCCATATCGATGCCATTAAGGAATTGATTCCGGTGCAAAACCAAAGTACCATCCTTAGCAAGGTCAAAAGTGACCTCAATATTTTGGAAACCCTCTTGGAAGGTTCCTTTCTCATTGGGGAAATCACCCCAAAACTGTCCGACAAAATTGTGAGTTATGGGGAATTACTGTCCTCTTACATCATTAGCGAATTTTTTAAGGCCGAAGGTCTTAATGCCACTTTTAAGGACAGTCGGGAACTGATCATTACCGATAGCTCTTATGGCAAGGCCGTGGTCAATTTTGAGAAGACCGATGCCAATTGCAAGGAATACCTTGAAAATGACAAACATCAAATCCATATTCTGCCCGGCTTCGTGGCTTCCAGCAATGATGGAAATTCCACAACCTTGGGTCGTGGGGGTTCTGACTTCACGGCGGCGATTGTGGCTGCAGCAGTGGATGCTTCCCTTCTAGAGATTTGGACAGATGTGAGCGGAATGTATACCGCCAATCCAAAGTTGGTGAAGCAGGCCAAATGTGTTTCCCACATTAGCTATGAAGAAGCCATGGAACTTTCCCATTTTGGTGCCAAAGTGCTATACCCTCCAACCATACAACCGGTGTTGGGCAAGGAAATTCCCATCGTTATCAAGAATACGTTTAGTCCTAATGATGAAGGAACTTTGATTACCAAGAACACCAATAGAGGCGGAAAAACGGTCCGGGGCATTAGTCATGTAGGCAACATTAGCCTGTTGTCCCTCGAAGGCCCCGGTATGATTGGTATCCCAGGAATTTCCAAACGCTTTTTTGAAACCCTTTCCTTGGAACATATCAGCGTGGTTTTGATTACCCAAGCATCCTCAGAGCATTCTATCTGTGTTGGTATTGCTGATGAAGATGTAGACCGTGCTGTTGAGGCGGTCAGCAAAGCCTTTGAATATGAAATGGCCCGTAAAAAAATCAAGCCCGTCATTGTTGAAAAGGATCTGACCATTGTTGCCTTGGTTGGTGATAATATGAAAAGTCATCAAGGATTAAGTGGAAAGATGTTCAGCACTTTAGGGAAAAACAATGTGAACATTCGGGCAATTGCCCAGGGAGCATCGGAAAGAAACATTTCCGCGGTCATCAAGAAGGCTGATGTTAAAAAAGCACTGAACTCACTTCATGAAGAGTTTTTTGAGGAGAACATCAAGCAGCTAAACCTTTTTGTGATGGGGGTTGGAAATGTGGGTTCCAGGTTCCTAGCTCAAATCCGTCAGCAGAAAAAATACTTGAAAGACGAACTACAGCTCAATCTTCGGGTAATTGGAATCAGTAATTCCAGAACCATGGCCTTTGACGAAAATGGGATTGATCTCGAAGCATGGGAATCGATACTTTCTAAGGGTGAAAAAGCGAATAAAGAAAAATTCTTTGATACCGTTGCCCACCTCAATTTTAGGAACAGCGTATTTGTGGATAACACAGCAAGTGCTGAAGTGGCCAATAGTTATCCCAACTACCTAAAAAACAGCATCTCCGTGGTGACCTGCAATAAGATAGCTTGTTCTTCGGATTATGCTTTGTACAAGGATTTGAAGCAATTGGCCAAAAAATATAATGCGCCATTCTTGTTCGAGACCAATGTTGGAGCTGGTCTTCCCATTATCGATACACTGAAAAACTTGATTGCATCCGGGGATAAGGTCAATAAGATTCAGGCCGTACTTTCCGGCAGTTTAAACTTTGTCTTCAACAATTTCAATGACGAAGTCACCTTCCACGATGTGGTAAAACAAGCACAGGAAGAAGGCTATACCGAACCCGACCCTACCATCGACCTCAGCGGAATTGACGTGATGCGAAAGATTTTGATTTTAGCCCGAGAAAGTGGTAATCAGTTGGATATTGAACAAATTGAGAACGAATCCTTTTTACCCCAAGAAAGCCTGGACACCAATTCCAATGAGGCCTTCTTTGAATCCTTGAAAAAACACGAGGACGGGTTCCAAGAACTTTTCAAGGAAGCTAAAGATACCGACAGCAAACTCAAATATGTAGCCCAGTTTGAAAATGGGAAAGCCAAGGTGGGCCTGCAGCAAATTCCGAAAGGACATGATTTCTATAATCTCGAAGGGAGCGATAACATTGTGCTGTTCTTTACGGAGCGTTATCCCAACCAACCTATGATCATAAAAGGTGCTGGTGCGGGAGCAGATGTAACGGCTTCCGGTATCTTTGCGGATATTATCAGAATTGGAAACTTTTAACATGGAAGATATCAAAGTTTTTTGCCCTGCCACCATTGCCAATGTTTCCTGTGGATTTGACGTGTTGGGATTGGCATTGGATTCCGTTGGCGACGAGATGATCGTTCGGAAAACAGCTGAAAAAGGCGTCAAAATCACCAAGATATTGGGTCAAGACTTACCTCTGGAAACAGAAAAGAATGTTTCGGGCGTGGCAGGATTGGCCTTGCTTGCAAAAAGTGACTATGATGGTGGTTTCGAGATAGAAATCGACAAACGGATCAAACCGGGAAGTGGCATTGGCAGCAGTGCAGCCAGTTCTGCTGGTGCAGTATGGGCCATGAACGAATTATTGGGAAAGCCCTTTTCCAATTTGGAGTTGACCCAATTTGCCATGCAGGGAGAAAAGCTGGCAAGCAATGTGGCTCATGCTGATAATGTGGCCCCAGCCATTTATGGGGGCTTCACCTTGGTACGCAGCTATGACCCCTTAGACATTGTTTCAATTCCCACTCCGAATGAATTGTTTGCCACGGTAATCCATCCACAAATTGAAGTAAAGACCTCTGATTCGCGAAAAATATTGAAGACCAAACTCACTTTGGAAACCGGAATTCGGCAGTGGGGGAATCTAGGGGGCTTGGTTGCCGGGCTGTTCCAAAACGATTACGACCTAATTGGTCGTTCCTTGGAAGATCATGTGGTGGAGCCTATCCGCTCCATTTTAATTCCCGGGTTCGAAGCAATCCGGGCCAATGCGATTAAGGCTGGTGCCCTAGGTTGTGGAATTTCAGGTTCCGGTCCATCCATTTTTGCCTTGAGCAAAGGGGAAGTAACCGCCAAAAATGTGGCCGAGGTCATGCGGGAAACCTACAGCTCAATTGGCATCGATTTCGACATCCATGTATCCAAAGTCAACACCCAGGGGGTAAAACCACTCTAACTTTCTATGAAGTTCTATAGTTTAAACAATTCGGAAAATCAGGCTAGTTTTAAAGAAGCTGTTATAGCTGGGATAGCGCCAGACAAAGGCCTGTACTTTCCAGAGAAAATAGAAGCTTTACCAGCTGATTTTTTTGACCAAATAGAGACCTTGTCCAACCACGAGATTGCCTTCCGGGCAATTCATCAGTTCGTAAAAGATGACATTGAAGATGACGCATTAAGGAAAATCATTGCCAACGTGCTTGATTTTGATTTTCCTGTGGTGGAAGTCGAGGAAAATGTGGCCACCTTGGAACTTTTTCATGGCCCAACCATGGCCTTTAAGGACGTGGGTGCCCGATTTATGGCCAACTGTTTGGGACATTTCTCCAAGGGAGAAAAAACGGAGGTAACCGTTTTGGTGGCCACTTCCGGGGATACCGGAGGTGCGGTGGCCAATGGATTTTTGGGGGTTGATGGGGTGAACGTCGTCATCCTCTTCCCTAGCGGAAAAGTATCGGATATCCAAGAACGTCAATTAACCACCTTGGGACAGAACATTGTGGCCATGGAAGTGAACGGGGTGTTTGATGATTGCCAAAGTATGGTAAAAACCGCCTTTTTGGATACTGAGATTACCGACCACAAAAAATTGACCTCGGCCAATAGCATCAATGTTGCACGTTGGTTGCCACAGCTTTTTTATTTTTTGTTTGCTTATAAACAGGCTAAATCCCAAGGCAAACAAATCGTGTTCTCCGTTCCCTCCGGAAATTTTGGAAACATCTGTGCTGGAATGGTGGCCCAAAAATTGGGCATGCCTGTGAAGCATTTTGTTGCTGCTACCAATGCCAATAAAGTGGTGCCCAACTTCCTCGAAAACGGGATATACGAGCCGCTACCTTCGGTAGCTACTATTTCCAATGCCATGGATGTGGGCGACCCCAGTAATTTTGTTCGGATTCGTCATTTATATCAGGATGAGTTGGAAAATTTACGAAGCAACCTCTCCTCCTATTCCTTTTCTGATGATGCTACCAGGGAAACCATGAAGTCCATCCATGAAAATTCGGGATATGTTGCCGACCCCCATGGAGCTGTGGGGTATTTGGGATTGAAGGAATACCAAAAAGCCAATCCGGATACCTATGGTATCTTCTTGGAAACAGCCCATCCCGTAAAGTTTTTGGATGTGGTTGAAGAAACCCTAGGCCTAACACCTGATATTCCTGCACAAATCCAAAAGGTGATGGACAAGCAGAAAAAATCCATCAAAATAGATAATTACGAAGGACTAAAATCCTATCTACTGGGCAACTAGCTATCCCTTTCGTCAGTTAACAACATATTGTTTAAAAGATTCGGATTTTTTAGGCGTTTCTTTGTCGAATTCGAATAAATTTACCCCATAAACTGGACGTTATGAAATCTACAGCATTGACTGAAACCCATATCGCACTGGGCGCCAAAATGGTTCCCTTTGCAGGTTATAATATGCCCGTTTCTTACGAAGGGGTAAACGCGGAACACGAAACGGTACGTAAGGCCGTTGGGGTGTTCGATGTTTCCCATATGGGTGAATTTTTAATTGAGGGGCCAAAAGCGCTCGAGCTAATCCAAAAAGTAAGTTCCAACGATGCTAGTAAACTCACCATAGGAAAAGCACAATATAGTTGCATGCCCAACGAGACCGGCGGCGTTGTGGACGATTTGATCATCTATCGCATTAAGGAAGAGACCTATCTGCTTGTGGTCAACGCCAGTAATATTGATAAGGATTGGGATCATATTTCAAAATATAATGCCACAATTGGAGCTGAGATGCGTAACATTTCGGACGACTATTCCCTTTTGGCGATTCAAGGACCTAAAGCGGTTGAGGCCATGCAGTCCTTGTCTTCCATTGACCTAGCCGAAATCAAATTCTACAATTTTGTGGTTGGGGATTTTGCAGGAATAGACCATGTGATCATCTCCGCTACGGGTTACACAGGTTCCGGCGGATTCGAAATCTATTGTAAGAATTCCGAAGTACAACAAGTATGGGACAAGGTGCTGGAGGCGGGAGCTGATTTTGGCATCAAACCTATTGGCCTGGCTGCCAGGGATACGCTCCGATTGGAAATGGGCTATTGCCTGTACGGAAACGATATTGACAATACTACCTCGCCCTTGGAGGCTGGTTTGGGTTGGATCACCAAGTTCACTAAGGATTTTGTGAACAGCGAAGCTCTGGCAACACAAAAAGAAGCAGGAATCACTCGAAAACTGATAGCGTTCGAACTTCAAGAGCGTGGCATTCCGCGTCAAGGGTATGCCATTGTGGATGCAGCTGGCAACGAAATTGGAAAAGTGACTTCCGGGACTATGTCCCCTTCACTTTCCAAAGGGATAGGATTGGGGTATGTTCCCAAAGAACTTTCCCAAGTGGATACCGAAATCTTTATCCAAATCCGGAAAGCCCAGGTAAAGGCAACCGTCGTAAAACTTCCATTTTATAAGGGATAATGACAGATTTTCAGCCCATTTTGGACCAAATCCATAAGAACATCAAGCGATGTTACGATAAGGGTCGGGTGGCTGATTATATACCGGAACTTTCCAAAGTGGACCCCAACAAATTTGGTATTTCCATTTTGGACAACAATGCCCAACAATTTTCAGCGGGTGATGCGCAAGAGCGGTTTTCTATCCAGAGTGTGTCCAAGGTTCTTTTACTCTCCATGGCCTTTGCCAAGGTGGGAGATGCGCTTTGGGAACAGGTAGATGTAGAACCTTCGGGAGATCCCTTCAACCATTTATCGCTATTGGAAATGGAAAATGGCATTCCCAGAAATCCCCTGATCAATGCAGGGGCCATTGTGGTCTGTGATGTATTGTTGTCCCAACTCAAAAATCCTAAGGAAGAATTTATACAATACATCAGGGATATAGCCGGGGATGATTCCATTGAATACAATTTGGAGGTTGCGAAATCCGAAAAAAGAACAGGATTCAGAAACTATGCCGCGGCCAACTTGATAAAGTCATTTGGAAATTTAGAACATGAGGTGGAGGACATTTTGGACTTCTATTTCCATTCCTGTGCCATTGCCATGAGCTGCGAGCAGTTGGTGAAGGTGTTCTATATTTTTATGAACCGGGGCAAATGTATGGCCAACAACCATTATTTGGAGCTATCGCAGGTAAAACGTATCAATGCCCTAATGCTCACCTGTGGATTTTATGACGAGGCCGGGGAGTTTGCCTTTGAAGTAGGCCTGCCCGGCAAGAGCGGTGTTGGCGGTGGTATTGTGGCCCTGTTACCCAATGAATTCTGCGTAGCAACATGGTCACCGGGACTCAATGAAAAAGGAAATTCCAAGCTGGGAATGCTGGCGTTGGAGCAATTAACGACCGAAACCGGTTTGTCAATTTTTTAATGTTTGGATAAAAAGAAGATACTCATACTAGGGGCCAGTGGCTTTATCGGCAATGCCATTTATAAGGAGCTCTGCAACTATTTCAACACCTTTGGCACCTATTGTCACACAACTATCTACAGCGATAATGGGCAATTTCTCAGGTACGATATGCGGGAGGACGATATTGTTCAATTGTTGGAAAAAGTGCGTCCCGATTTTATTATTTCGGCTCTGCGCGGGGAGTTTGGCGCCCAGGTACAGGCCCACGAACATATGATGGAATACCTTATCAAAAATGAGGCGAAACTCTATTTTATTTCCTCTGCCAATGTTTTTGATGCCTATAGTAAATTCCCTTCGTACGAATACGACAAAACCCTTTCGGAAAGTGTGTATGGTCGTCTCAAAATCAAAATTGAGAACATGATGATGCGCCTGCCCAAAGAAAAGACCGCCATCCTTCGGGTGCCCATGGTCTTTGGGAATGCGTCGCCCCGTGTAAAGGAAATCAAAATGCATTTAGAGGCCAATGAGCCCATCGAAGTATTCCCCAACCTTATCGTAAATGTGACCAACGACGACCGGTTGACCCAGCAAATCCATTACCTTATCAACAGGGACAAAACGGGCATTTTCCACTTGGGAAGCAAGGATCTTATCCAACACGAGGAATTTATCAAGGAGATAATCAAGCAAATCGGGAATTTCCATCCTATTTTAAAGCGGGTGTTCACTACCAACGAAGACCGTTATCTAGCCGCTTTACCTAAGCATAACAAACTTCCTAAGAACCTACGGATAAAGTATCAGGAGATTATTGATCATCATATACCGGTGGATTGAATTTTAAATGTTGAGGTTATCAATGTTAAATGTGAAGTTCTAAATGTTGAATTGAAAATTGAAAATTGAAAATTGAACTTGAGTTTGAACTTGAACTTGTTTTTAGCTGAATGATAAAAGTTCTGACAACTGAAGTTTGATTTCTGATTTTCAATGTCAGATTCTAAATTTTAAATCGAAATCCATTCAACATTAAGCACTTAGACTTAAAAATCTCTATTCCTCAAAACTAGACCGCTCGTTTCATATTTTGGTCATATCTTCATGCTAAATCCTCATTTTCGAAATCAGTTTTATGAAACACCTCCTTTTTACTTTCATATTCCTTTTGGTATTCAGTATTGGAAATGTGCGGGCGCAACAAGCTAAAAATCCATTGAAGGATCAAGGGCATAAAATCACAAAAGTACAGTCCAAATTAATATTTGAAAAAGCTAAAAGACTTCCGGAAAACGCACAGCTTTCCATCGCCATTATCCAAAATGGAAAAGTCAATTATTTTGGGGTCAAAAAGGTCAAGGATTCCCTTGAAACCATCCAAAACCACCAAAAGGTGTTCGAAATTGGGTCAATCACCAAAGTATTTACCGCTACCCTTCTTGCAGATTTTGTCACCGACGAAAAATTACATCTAGAAGATTACATCAACGATTATATTGACTTTCCTATAAAGGACGATATCCAATTTTCCTTTAAGCAACTTGCCACCCATACTTCTGGACTTCCGCGCGTGCCAGAAAGTTTGAGCTCCCCAACCCTTGATCTCACAAATCCCTACAAGGATTATGATGAGGAGAAATTGAAGCGATATCTTTCGGAAAAGCTGGTACTCTCGGCAAATCCCGGAGAAAAATCCGAATATTCAAATCTTGGTGTTGGCTTGCTCGGGTTTATCCTAGGTGAAATTGACAATTCGTCCTACATGGATTTGGTACAAACCAAGATATTTGACCGATACGATATGGCCAATTCAACTACGCTACGATCCAGAGTAGCAGACAAGCTGGTTATTGGCCTAAATGACAATGGGGAGGAAGTTTCCCATTGGGATTTGGCTGTACTCATGGGGGCCGGGGGTATTTTATCCACTACGGAAGATTTGACCAAGTTTGCCCTTGCCCAGTTTAATAGAAACGATAAAGTACTTGCTATGACCAGAATGCCGTTTCACAAGATATCGGATGACTTTGCCACGGGATTGGCCTGGGCCATTGTAAAAACTGAAACAGATAACACTTGGTATTGGCACAATGGCGGAACAGGCGGCTACACCTCGGCTATGATCATAGATACGGAAAGCAAAATTGGGGTTATTGTTCTCTCGAATATATCCGCCTTGGGCAAATTGACCAACGAAGTAATCAAGCTTTGTCCGGAGCTAATGGTAACACTTGAATAAGTAAGGTATAAAAACAAAGATAGTTCGAATAAAAAATGAAAAAACTAACCACTAACCAAATCGAAGAATTACTAAAAAGCTTAGATGGGTGGACCTATGAAAATGGGAGCATTTGCAAGTCCTTTGTGTTCAAGGATTTTAAGGAGGCTTTCTCGGTCATGACCCGCATTGCTTTTGAAGCGGAACAACAAAACCACCATCCCAATTGGGAAAATGTCTACAACCAACTAACCATTAAACTCAACACCCACGATGTTGGGGGCATCACCCAAAACGATTTTGACCTTGCAACTGCGATTGAGCAAATCGTAAAGACGGGTTGACAAAGGGGCATTTTTTTTTAAATTTGTCGCTGTCCAAAATCAAAATATATGGGAAGAGCATTTGAATTCAGAAAGGCACGGAAAATGAAGCGCTGGGCAGCTATGTCCAAAGCGTTTACCCGCATTGGCAAAGACATTGTCATTGCAGTTAAAGAAGGTGGCCCAGATCCTGATTCGAATGCCAGACTACGCGCCGTAATTCAGAATGCCAAAGCGGCGAACATGCCCAAGGACAATATTGAGCGGGCCATTAAACGGGCCTCCGACAAAAGTCAGGGGGATTTTAAAGAAGTGCTGTTTGAGGGGTATGCTCCCCATGGCATTGCTATTCTCATAGAGACCGCAACGGATAATAACACACGAACTGTGGCCAACATCCGCAGTTATTTCAACAAGTGTAACGGAAGTTTGGGCACTTCAGGCTCCGTGGAGTTTATGTTTGACCATACCTGTAATTTTACGATAAACGGAGAAGACCTAGATCCCGAAGAATTGGAATTGGAATTCATTGATTTTGGGGCAGAAGAGGTTTTTGTAGATGAGGATGGCATTCACATCTACGCCTCTTTTGAAAGTTTTGGGGCTATCCAAAAGGAATTGGAATCCCGCGAAATAGAAATTATCTCTTCTGGATTTGAGCGAATTCCACAGGTCACCAAGGAGCTTAATGAAGAACAAGTGGTCGATGTGGAAAAACTTCTCGAAAAAATCGAAGAGGACGACGATGTCCAAAACGTTTACCACACGATGAAGGAGTAATTCCCGGCCAAAAATCCGGTAAAATGTAAAGAGGGTTATAAATTTTCGACCAAACCACAAACATCCTTGGTTATGCGCAGCCTTTTACTCTCTACCCTTACTTTTCTGTATGTTGGAGTTCTTTCTGCCCAAGAAATGAATTCCGCCAAACTATTGGAAATTATTAAACAAGAGGCAGACACTGTGCAGGTATCTGGTAATTCTTATCGGTTTTTATTTAATGAGGCCATGTTGATCTGCGTTTTTGATGAAAATGCCAACCGCATGCGGATCATTTCACCCATTGTGGAGCGGGAGAAGCTTGGGGAAGAGGAACTCCTGAATGCGTTGGTTGCCAATTTTCATTCGGCATTGGACGTAAAATATGCATTGAGCGACGAGATCATTTGGTCTGTCTATACGCATCCATTAAAAGAACTTTCGGAGCATCAGGTGGTGGATGCCATTCAACAAGTGTATGCAGCAGCCCTAACGTTTGGCAGTAGTTATTCCAGCACCAATCTGGTATTCCCAGGCAACAAGAAAAAGGTGGAAAAACCCAAGACCAAACCGCTTAAAAAAACCTAGTAGCTGTATTCCGGAATCTTACCTTTTACATCTTTAAAAAAGGCTCGAATTTTTTTAAAATCCTGCTGAATATCGTCTGTAGGTAAAAATGGTTCAGCAACCTTTACCTGTTTGTTGCCAAAATCAAAGGCCACCATTACAATGGGAACTTGGGCTTTCTGGGCTATGTGGTAAAATCCAGTTTTAAGTGCCTTAACCTTCTTGCGGGTTCCCTCTGGCGCCAAGGCAAATCGGAACACTTTCCTTTCTTTAAAAATCTGGGCAACACTGTCCACGGTGTTGGAACTCTTGGTGCGATCAATCGGGGTACCCCCTGTCCACCTAAAAAACCAGCCGAACGGAGGTTTAAACAAACTTTTCTTTCCGATATAGTGCATCTCCTTATTGATTACTTTTCGAACCAAAAGACCGAGAAAGAAATCCATCCAATGCGTGTGCGGAACCACAATGATCACACATTTGTCCAAATCGGGAAAGGATCCCACCAATTTCCAGCGCAAAACTTTGAAATATAAAAATTTGGCCAATTGATGCATGGTGTCCTACTACGTTTTAAATGGTAAATATTGCCAATCTAAATTTTGGCATATAATTCCTGAAGCCGCTCTGGGGTCATAATGCTTCTCCAATCTGGCCCAAGGGCATTTTCCCATAAAGGCTCCATCCCCAACGCTACATGCACCATAGTATCAAAATCACTTTGGGTCAGGTTGGCACAGATTCCTTTGGGCATCTGAATGTTCTGCTTTTCCAACATCTGCTTAAATAGATGCACTCCCTCTGGATAAAACTCTCCCAAATGCTGGAACACAAGACAATTTCCTATTCCATGCTTGGTTCCCAATAAATAGGAAAGTCCATAACTCATGGCATGCGCAATCCCCACTTGGGAATAGGCAATGCTCATCCCCCCATGCCAAGAAGCCATCATCAGTTGATCCCTGGACTCCTCCTCCGAAATATCCGTTAAGAAAACTTCCTTACATAATTCCAGGGCCTTTTCCCCATAGCTTTTGCTGAATGCGTTAAGATAGGTTCCATTTAGGGATTCTATACAATGGATAAAGCAATCCATTCCAGTGTAGAACCATTGTTCTTTGGGTACGGTCAGGGTCAAATCTGGATCCAGTACCACTTGATCAAACGTGGTGAAATCGGAATTAATACCCAATTTCTTCTCTGGGCCAAGCAATACTGTTGTTCTTGAAACTTCGGCACCCGTACCGCTAATTGTGGGCACTCCCACGTGATAAACGGAAGGTCTGTCCACCAAATCCCATCCCTGGTAGTCCTGTGCAAGTCCTTCGTTGTTCAACATAATGGCAACGGCTTTTGCAAGATCTAGAAGTGTTCCACCTCCAATGCCCACAATCCCGGAAGGAAGTTCGTCAAATTGCTCCCGTATACGGGCCACAAGGGCATCCACTTGCTGGGTCTTGGGTTCTTCTAATGCAGATATAAAAATAAGTTCGTCTTTGAACATTAGAGGAACCTTTTGGGCTAACTGATGGTCTTCAAAGAAATCGTCCACCAAAAAGATAAAGGGTGCTTCAGAACTTCTCCGCTTGGGCAACAGAATTTCACCCAATTGGGAAAAACTACCCTTGCCAAAAATCACCCGGGGCACCATGGGAAAATTACGGTACGAGGTATTCTTATTCGATATGGTCTCTTTACTCTTCAAATTGTAATCCGTCTTCATTAATTGTCCAAATACTTCAGAACATCCTTGAGGTTGTTCAATTTCAAGTGATTGTTAATTTGTTCTTCTTCTGAAACGAGCTCATGCGCCCAAGTGGTATGAAAGGGTACGTGGATGGCTTTGGCCCCAATATTCAAAATGGGCAAAACATCCGATTTTAGCGAGTTCCCGATCATCAGGAATTCCTCTACCTGGATTTCCAAATGTTCCAGCAATCTGCTGTAGTTGCTTTCCTTTTTATCACTGAGCACTTCAACATGGTGGAAATATTTTGATATGCCAGATTTTTCCAACTTTCGCTCTTGGTCCAACAAGTCTCCCTTGGTTAGAACGATAAGCCTGTACTTGTTTTCCAATTGGGACAAGACCTCTTCCACCCCATCCAATAGCTCTACGGGATGGGAAATCATCTTTTTGCCCAGTGCCAATATTTCCAATATGGTTTCTTGTGGAATTTTACCGTTGGATAGATCAAGTGCTGTTTCTATCATGGACAGCACAAACCCTTTCACCCCATAGCCATAGAGTTCCAAGTTTTTCATTTCAACCTTAAAGAGCTCCTGGTCCACCTTGTTTTTGGTCTCGTAACCTTCCAACAACTCGGCAAAGCGCTCCTCGGTCTCCCTAAAATAGGTCTCGTTGACCCATAGGGTATCGTCGGCATCAAAGCCTACGACCTTTATGTCCTTAAAATCTATGTCCATGCTTTTTTGGCTCGTTCAAGGTCTTCGGGGGTATCAATTTCTATGCCGGACACATGCGTCTCCACCATTTTTATTTTTTTTCCATATTCCAGGAATCTAATGGCCTCGATTTTTTCCTTGGCCTCCAAGGGAAGCATAGGTAATCGCTGAAAATCCATCAAGGCGCGTTTCCTGAAGGCATATATGCCTTTGTGTTTATAATATTTGGCGTCCACCTGTTCATCCCTGGGATAAGGGATCGGGGAACGTGAAAAATACAAGGCAAAATCCTCGTTATCCACAATGACCTTAACCGTGTTGGGATTGGCAATTTCTTCCCAATCTGTGATGGGGGTCATTAATGAAGCGAGATCTATCTCCTTGGCTTCATCATTTTTGAATACCTCAATCACCTTGGTTAAACTCTCCTTATCAATGAAGGGTTCATCACCCTGTACATTGATCACAATGTCCACCGCCATATCCTCCACGGCTTCTGCGATGCGGTCGCTACCACTTTCGTGTTCCTGTTTGCTCCTGAGGGCCTTCCCTCCTATTCCAGAGATAACATCGAAAATGATATCGCTATCGGTCACAACCAAGACCTCGTCGAACAAACCTGTTTCAACGGCGGCCTCATAGGTACGCACGATAACTGGTTTCCCCTTCAGGTCCTGCATTAACTTGGCAGGAAATCTGGAGGCCTGGTACCGGGCCGGTATCATGGAAATAATCTTCACCTACGTCACTTAAGGGTTAATCTAACTGCTTTTGGGCCGCAATTTGCGATAAATTCTGAAAATGACGACCAAAATAATAATAACTAAAATAGCGGCAATGGGTGGCACCAAAATTGAAGCTGTGGAAACTGCGACTGCCGTTCCCGTCTCGATTGTGGATACCACGGGGTTCGCCATCCCGCCGGTGGTTGCTGTTGAAGTTAATCTTCCTGCTGCATTGGCCCCTTTTATTGCAGTGGCGGTTCCACCGCCAGCAATGATGGCCAAAGACCAGGTTACCACGGGATCAAGATTGGCCACTGTGGATACCACAACGGCCGTGCCCGCAATGGCGGCCAAAGGTACCGCCAAACTGTCCAAGGCATTGTCTACCCAAGGAATAAAATAGGCGAAAATCTCTACCAAAGTAGCTACGCCCAGGGTTATTAATGCGGCAAGACTGCCTATCCATTCCCAATTTTCATTGAGTTCCCAGACTCCAAGATAAGCGGCCAAACTTAGCGCAAAGAGGGGTAAAAACACCCTAAACCCAACCGATGCGGCCAGGCCTATGCCTAAGAAAATGCTAATTATTGTGTCAGGTGTCATGCCCATGATCTTGTCTAAAATAGAATATTCCTAGTCAAGAAAAAAATCATCCTTAAAACCTATTAAAAATAGTTTTTCCTTGGCCCGGGTTACCGCGGTATACAGCCATCGGAGGTAATCTTTATCGACCCCGTTGGGAAGATAGGGCTGTTCCACAAAAACGTTGTTCCACTGTCCTCCCTGCGATTTATGACAGGTAATCGCATACGAAAACTTCACCTGGAGGGCATTGAAGAACTTGTTGTTCTTAACACCCAAAAACTTTTTATACTTGGATTTTTCATGGGCATAGTCCTTCATTACTTCTTGGTATAGCCTATTGCCATCCTCATACGGGAGCGATGGAGTTTCTGCCTTTATGGTATCCAACAGCAAAACCGTCTCGAAAGGTCTTTGGTTGGGGTAATCCACCATTTTCACCTTAACCTCAGCAAAGGAAAATCCATACAATTCCTTTATGGAAAAGAGCTCAAGAATCTCAATAATATCCCCATTTGCTATAAAACCGGCTTCGGAATTGGGGCGCAGCCAGAAGTAATTGTTCTTTACCACCATCATATAGTCACCAACGGCAATTTCGTTGTCCAAAAACAGGATGCGTTCCCTTATATTCTGATTGTACAGGTTGGCCCTTTTGTTGGAACGAACCACAATGGCCGTTTCTTCCTTGCCGTCGTTGGAATACGAGGAATCAATCGCCTCCTGGATTTCTGTGCCATCCACCAAACGGACAATATCCGTAAAGTGTCCCAAATCAAATTTGAAGCCATCGTAAAATTGGGTTTGTAATTGCTCCCTTAATTGTGTCGCGTTGAAAAGGATACCGGAATCCTGTGTTTGCCGCATCACCTCATCCAATTCCATACATTCCACTTCCTTATTATAGTTGAGGGCAATCCGGTCTTCTTCCAGGGCCGGACTCAAATCCAATTTAACAGGGGGCAACTGGGCGGTATCCCCAATCAACAATAACTTGCAATGATGTCCGGAGTACACATAGTACATAAGGTCGTCCAGCAAGGAACCATTTTCGAACAGTTTGGAATCGGCAGGCGTATCAGGAATCATGGAGGCCTCATCCACAATAAAAAGTGTATTTCGATGCTTATTGGGTGCCAATACAAACTGTATACCTCCACCTGACTGCTTTTTGGGATAATATATTTTCTTGTGGATGGTAAAAGCCTTGTTCCCAGAATACACCGACATAACTTTGGCGGCCCTTCCGGTGGGAGCCATTAATACCGACCCCATTCTTATTTTCCACAAACTGTTTACCACAGTACCAACCAAGGTGGTCTTTCCTGTTCCGGCAAAACCTTTAAGAAGGAAAACCTTCTCCTCTTTTCCCCCAAAAACAAACTTGGATAACTTCTCCAAAGCAAGCTGTTGTTTTAGGGTAGGTTCGTGTGGAAATTTTTGCGATAGAATCTCTAAAAATCCAGTAGGTGTAGGGTCTGTCATAGGCTGTTTTGAATGCTGTGGATTTTTAAAGCAAAAAGTTTCGTGATTAAAAAAAAATTGTAGATTTGTCAGTAACCGCTAAATTAACTAAGAAAGACAATATTCGTATGTTAAACTTAATTCTTATTGTTGTTGCTATTTGCCTTGTGACCATAGGCCTTGTATTTCTGATCGACAGATATTTACCTCAAAAAATCAAGCCTATTTTGGTGCTTGTGTTTGGACTTTTGAGCATTTTTCTAGGATATAAGATCTATCAGTCCATCAATGCCCCCATTGAATTTAAGAAGGTAAGAAAAGAAAGATTTTCGCAAGTAATAGCCAAGTTAAAAGATATTAGAAATTCGCAAGAAGCCTACAAAACTGTTAATGGTAGATTCGCCAGTAATTTTAACAGTTTGGTTCAATTTGTGGATACAGGGAGCTATACCATCACTCAGCAAAAGGATTCTTCCTTTATGCGATACAACAGGGTCTATCAAATTGACCTTCAGGTGGACACCATTGTCATAGATACCCTAGGTTTTGTAAAAGTGAAGGACTCTTTGTTTAAAAATGACGACCGCTACAAAACCATGATGAATGTTCCCTTTGCGGAAGGTGATGCCAAGTTTGAAATGAAGTCCGAAATTATCGACAAGCAGGGTTATAAAGCTCCTGTATTTGAAGCCAAGGTAAAAAAGGATTTAATTCTCTTTGACCAACCAACAGATTTGTTGGCCAGGGAAAACGCCCACCAGAGTGTTGAAGAGGTTAATGGAACTGAAATTAAGGTTGGTTCACTTACGGATGTAAGTACAAACGGGAACTGGCCTCCAATTTATGACAGAAAAGACTAATAATATACAGGAACAAAATTCCGAAAACACCTTTAAGAAACTGTCCATTCAAGTTGGTTTGAATGGACTTTCTTTTTGTGTGGTGGATACCATTTCCAACCAGATTCTGGCATTCGAAAAGGTAAGTTTCAAAACATCTTCCACACCCTATTTGGTGCTCAAGGAACTTAAAGCCGTACTCAACAAGAACAGTACAGTCGGCACTCAGTTTTCCGAAGTGGTGGTCATCCACAAAAATGGATTGTTCAGTCTGGTTCCCAAAACCCTTTTTAAAAAGGAAGAATTGGCCAATTACTTGAAGTTCAATACCAAGATTATGGCCAATGACCATATCGCATACGATGAGATTGCCAATCATGACATGGTCAACGTGTATGTTCCCTTTGCCAACGTAAACAATCACATTTTCGACCTCTTCGGCGAATTTGAATTTAAGCATACAGGAACGGTTTTGATTTCAACCCTCTTAAACCAGACCCGCACCAACAATCAGCCCGTATGCTATGTGCACGTTGCGGAAAAGGAAATGGAGATTGTCGTCATTTCAGAAAGAAAACTACTCTTCTACAACCATTTTGAATACAAAACCAAGGAAGACTTTTTATATTATCTCCTTTTTAGCTTGGAGCAATTGCAAATGGACTTGGAAAAGGTACATCTTAAGCTGTTTGGTTTGGTGGAAGAGGGCGATGCCATTTTTGAACTTTGCTATACGTATATAAAAACCGTTTCGGTTTTTGTGCCTACCGACGCCAACTACCCGTTGGAACAATTGGAGAGTCAAGCCATCGATTTCACTTCCATCAGTAAGTTATAATGCGAATTATCTCCGGAAAGTACAAGGGCAAAAGGCTGGTGGCTCCCAAAAAACTTCCTGTCAGGCCCACCACCGATATGGCCAAGGAAGCCCTTTTCAACATTCTGAACAATCGCTATTATTTGGATGAATCCAAGGTACTGGATTTGTTTGCGGGTACGGGTAATATCAGTTTTGAGTTTGGTTCAAGGGGGGCATCGGGGGTAACTGCAGTGGACAGTTTTGTAGGATGTGTACAGTTTATTTCCAAAACTGCAAGGGAGTTGGATTTTCCCATTATCGCGGTAAAATCGGATGTGTTCCAATTTTTAGAACGAACCAAGGAACAAGCCCAAATTATCTTTGCAGACCCACCTTATGATTTCTCGCAGGAACAGTTTTTGAAAATTGCTGATTTGGTCTTCGAAAATGGACTTTTGCTAGACGATGGGCTGTTGGTCATCGAACACTCTGATCAAACGGACCTATCGCAACATCAACATTATAGCGAACATCGAAAATACGGCAGTAGTGTTTTTAGCTTCTTCGAAGCTATTTCCGATTAGATCGGTAGTTCTGAATCCTATTTTTCAAACAATTCAATAAAAAGCAGGCCGTAAGCCGGATTCTGTATGTCCTTATCATTTATCTAGGCTTTTGGTTACCCAAAAGCTCCAACCGCCTACCCTCCAATTCGGGCGTGCAGCCCTCAAACACTGGTTTACGTGGCGTTTCACCGCATAGAGTTTACCTGATTTCACTACAGCCGAACTGTACTTGCTTTCTGTTGCACTGGTCCTCGTTTTTCAACGGACGGGCGTTACCCGCTATGCCGCACTGTGGTGTCCGGACTTTCCTCCCCAACCCCAATTAAATGGGATTGCGGCGATAAGGTGGCCTGCTGGCGGCAAAGGTAACCCAATTGTTAATAAAAAAAAGCTTTGAAGTCCTTGCCCCTGTTTCTTTGCAGCTTCCTATTTTTATATTTGTAGTAGCGCAAAACCTTTCCCATTTTGGAACCATTTATAGTATCCGCAAGAAAATACAGACCCCAGACTTTTAAGGATGTCGTGGGACAGGGTGCTATAACCAATACCCTGCTTAATGCCATCGAGAACGATCATCTGGCTCAGGCCCTATTGTTTTGTGGCCCACGGGGGGTAGGTAAAACCACTTGTGCCCGTATTTTGGCAAAGCAAATCAACCAAGATGGCACCGAAAGGGAAGATGAGGATTTCGCCTTTAACATCTTTGAGCTCGATGCAGCATCCAACAATTCTGTGGACGATATCCGTAGCTTGATCGATCAAGTGAGGATTCCACCACAAGTGGGTAAGTACAAGGTCTATATCATAGACGAGGTACACATGCTATCCCAATCGGCCTTTAATGCATTTCTAAAGACCTTGGAGGAACCTCCAAAGCATGCCATCTTTATTTTGGCCACCACGGAAAAGCACAAGATAATACCGACCATACTATCTCGTTGTCAAATTTTTGATTTCAAAAGAATTACGGTCAAAGATGCTGCTGAATACTTAAAGTATATTGCCAAAGAACAAGGTATTGAGGCAGAGGAAAGTGCCTTGCACATCATTGCCCAAAAAGCGGACGGTGCCATGAGAGATGCCCTATCCATTTTTGATAGGGTAGTCAGTTTTTCCGGTAAACAACTGACCCGAAAGGCGGTTACCGAAAATTTGAATGTACTGGATTACGATATCTATTTCAGTGCTACGGACCTAATTCTGGACAACAATATTCCAGATTTACTGCTCTTGTTCAATAAAACCTTGTCCCTCGGGTTCGATGGGCATCATTTTATTATCGGACTTGCATCCCATTTTAGGGATTTGATGGTTTGTCAACACCAGGACACCCATGCTTTATTGGAGGTCGGGGAAGATGTGAAACAACAGTACAAGGACCAAGCCAACAAGGTAAACAAGCAGTTTTTGCTCGAAGCCTTGGAAAAGGCAAATGCATGTGACCTCAATTACAAGACCAGCAAAAACCAAAGGCTTTTGGTTGAACTTACTTTAATGAAATTGGCCTCCATCACTTTTGATGGAGAAAAAAAAAACCTTGATTTTATAATTCCCGCGTCTTTCTTCAAAACCATTGAAGAAAAAATTGATGCCCCAACACCCCAAAATACTCCGGCTAAGCCGATAGTTGAGGAAGAAGTGGTCCAAAAACAACCACTTGCTCCAGCAAACCCGGTTACAGCCTCTGAGGAAAAGATATCCGAAGCCCAGCCCATACCGGTACCCAAAATTCAAATTAAATCTTCTGAAAAACGGGTTTCGGGCTTGTCTTTGAGCAGCATACAGGCTAAAAAGAGGCATGAAAACACCAAGGCTCCTTCCATAAACCAAGAAGACCTTCCTAAGGAAAACTTTGCCGAGGAAACTATGCAACAGCATTGGAACGATTTTGTCCAACAATTGGAAGACCTAGGTAGAAAAATTTTGGCAAGCAATCTCCAGGCCGACGTTCCCAAGCTTAAGGAAGAAAACGTTATTTGGATTGAATTGCCCAATAGCACCATGAAAAAAGAGGTGGAACGCGAACAAAGTCTAATGATGGACTACCTCAAACAAAAGCTGAACAATCATTTCATTAGTTTGCAGATTACTGTGAATGAAGAGGTCGCCAAGAAATTCGCTTTTACCCCAGAAGAAAAATATGAGAAGCTACGGGAAAAGAATCCTGCTCTTGATATGCTCAGAAAGGAATTTGACCTGGATTTCTAATCCAATTTCCACCCAATTCCGAAAGTGGAATACGCTATCTTTACCGTCTAAAACATAATTACCAAACAATGCTGGGATTAAAACTGCCAACAGACCCAAGATGGGTAAACATTGTAGAGAAGAACATTGAAGAAATTCTTACCGATCATGCCTATTGCGAGCAAAAGGCTGCAAGTATGGCCATCTCCCTGATTATTGGGTTTCCTGAAAAATCTGATTTGGTTAAGGAAATGACCGCTTTGGCAAGAGAGGAAATGGGCCATTTTAATATGGTTCATGACAAAATTCTAAAAAGAGGCTGGGTTCTTGGTAGGGAACGCAAGGATGAGTATGTGATTGAACTTATGAAGTTCTTCCCAAAGGGAGGTAGCAGGGAAACCCACCTAATACATAAGCTACTCTACGCGGCCATGATCGAGGCAAGAAGTTGTGAGCGTTTTAGATTGCTTTCCGAAGAAATCAACGATGCGGAGCTCTCCGAGTTTTATCGCAGTCTTATGGCCAGTGAAGCCAATCACTACACCATGTTCCTGAAGTTTGCACGTAAATACGGAGAACGTGGGGAAGTGGATAAAAAATGGGAGCAACTATTGGAATATGAGGCGCAACTCATGAAAAATCTGGGTAAAAAGGAAACCATGCACGGTTAGTCCTTTAGGTAATAAAGAGTTTTGATCATTCCGTCTGCCAATCCAATTTTGGGAACATGAATTTTTTTGGCACCGCTCCATTTGGCCGCAGAGAGAAATATTTTGGCGGCAGGAATAATCACATCAGCCCTGTCTTGATTCAGTCCGAGTTCCGAAACCCTATCTTCATAATCCATACTGTTCAAGAAATGATATTGCGCATTGAGCCATATATAGGACAAGGGTTGGCCCACTTTCCTGCCGGACATTTTATGTAGTTTGTTGATGTTCCCCCCAGAACCAATAATTTCCACTTTGGCATCTTCCTGAAGATTGCCCCTAATCCAATCTTGTACATCGTCCCAAACCTGTTCGGTGACCAAACCCTTTAAGATCCTAACAGTCCCTATTCTAAACGACTTGGAAGCTTTTAGTACCCCTTTGCTGAATACAGTAAACTCCGTACTTCCCCCACCCACATCCACATACAAATAGGAGCGGTCTTTTTTGATCAATTCCTGCAAATCGGTCGAAGCAATAATCTCTGCCTCCCTTTTTCCATCAATTATTTCAATGCCTATTCCGGACTCCTGGAGAATGCGGTCCACTACCTCCTGCCCATTGTTGGCTTCCCTAAGGGCAGAAGTTGCGGTGGCCATGTATTTTTCCACCCCATACACCTGCATCAGTAACTCAAAGGATTGCATGGTCTGGATAAGTCGCTGCAAACTGGTTTCGGAAATCGCCCCTTTGGTAAACGCATCTTCTCCCAAACGAACCGGGACCCTGATCAAAGCGCTTTTCTTAAAAGATGGCGGTTTGTCTTCGTGTTCAATAACATTATTGACCAACAACCGAACCGCGTTGGAACCAATATCAATAGCAGCAAATTTTCTAACAACCAATTTGGGTGGAATTAGGATTCCAATTTCTCTTTGTAATAATCGTAAAGGGCGAACTGAGATCTAATTGCTGGGGCATCTGCTTCTTTTTCCCGATAGGCATTATCCTGATTTTCCGAGAAAATACGTGCTTTTAGATTATCCTTCCATGAAATATTGAAAGTGTCCAGTAGTTCCTGTTTAATATCGTCTTGGTAAATAGGACATCCAACCTCTACCCTAAAGTCTAGGTTACGGGTCATCCAATCTGCAGAAGAAATGTAAATATTGGGATTTCCTTGGTTTCCAAAAATAAAAAGTCTGGGATGCTCCAAAAATTTGTCCACAACACTTATGGCCTCAATGTTCTCGCTCATGCCAACAACTCCCGGCACCAAACAGCACACCCCCCTAACAATAAGTTGCACCTTAACCCCGGCCCTACTGGCCTCATACAGCTTATCTACCATCTTATAGGAAGTAAGACTGTTCATCTTGATCTTGATATAGGCTTCCTTGCCTGCCTGGGCGTTGGCTATCTCGTTGTCTATGAGTTTGATAAATGTGGATTTGGTATAGTGGGGAGAAACCACTAGATGCTTGTATTTATGGATCTTGTAGTTGGTTTCAAAAAAGTCGAAGACCTTGCCCATTTCCTTCAATATGCCCTCATGGGCGGTGAACAAGGTGTAATCCGTATAAATTTTGGCAGTAGATTCATTAAAGTTACCAGTGCTTATAAATCCATATCTTTTGATACCTTCTTGCTCATCGCGTTCCACTAGACAGATCTTACTATGGACTTTGAGTCCCGGAACACCAAAAATCAATCGTATGCCCTCTGCCTGAAGCTGGTTGGCATATTTAATATTGGCCTGCTCATCAAACCTGGCCTGCAGCTCGATTTGGACAGTTACCTGCTTTCCATTCTTCACTGCATTGATCAGGGCAGACGCTATTTGGCTGTCATTGGCCAATCGGTACACGGTAATTTTTATCGTGCGCACCTTGGGGTCCAAGGCTGCTTCCCGCAAAAACTTGGTCAAATACGAAAATGTATGATAGGGCGTATAGATCATATAATCCCTTTGGGCAATTAGTTCCAAGAGACTTCCATTCATACTAAAACCCTTTACCGGTAAAGGTTCAATTTTTTTGTACATGAGGTCGTTCCTACCCAAGCTAGGAAAGCCCATATAATCCCGCCTGTTGTGGTAGCGTCCTCCTGGGATGACGCTATCGGTATCCACAATGTTCATTTTGTCTTTAAGGAACTGTAGCGTATCCTTGTCGATACTCTTATCGTACACAAAACGCACTGGGTCGCTAATCTTCCTATGCTCTACGCTAGACGAAATCTTTTGGATAAAACTCTTGGTAAGATCATTATCAATGTCCAATTCCGCATCCCGGGTTATTTTGATCATGTGGGCCGAAATCGACTCAAATTCGAACATGGTAAAGATGCTGTCCAAACAAAACCGGATCAAGTCGTCAAGAACGATGATGTAGTTCTTATCCCCATCCTTGGGTAATACAATAAACCTATCGATGCCTTTGGGAATCTCTATCAAGGCATAGCGGTTCTTGCTATTGACCCCTCCATTTTCAGCCTCCGACATCACAATTTTCACAGCCAAATAAGCAGCGGTATCCTTTAACAATGGAAATTCGGTGAGGTCGTTGAGGATAATGGTCATCAACTCCTGGTTCACTTTTTTGAAAAAGTACTCCCGGATAAACTCGGCTTGGTTTTCGTTGATCTCGGTTTCATTTATGATGAAAATGTTCTTCGTTTTCAACTCTTCTTCAATGCTTTCAAGGATTTCCTGGCTACGGGCCTGTTGCTCAATCACAATTTTGGTGATTTCCTCCAGTAAATCCTTGGCCTTTTCGCCCCCCAGTACACTTTTCCCTTTTTTACCGGCGTCCACAATACGTTTAACGGTGGCATACCGTACCTTAAAAAATTCGTCCAGATTATTGCTAAAAATTCCCAAGAACCTTAACCGGTCAATCAGCGGAACCCTTTTGTCTACGCTTTCTTGAAGTACCCTGGCGTTAAAATGCAACCAACTGATTTCCCTGTTTACGTATTCGTTCTTTACTTTAATCATCTATTGTTTGAGGTGTTTTGGAAAAATAACTGTTTCTGAAGTTCCCTTTGTCACATTTTCCCAACTATTTTGGTTGAATTTAATGTGGACCAATCCCGATGTCGGAACGTTTTCAATATACTGATCTCCCCATGTATTTGCAAGTGTTGTGAAGGCATAATTATGGCCAAAAACCATAACGGTGTCCAGTTGGTTATCCAGACCCTTGACAAAATTGCCCACACTCTTGCCTGAAAAATCATAGAGCGCTTCCGTAACTTTAAATCTGTCTAGGTTGTACCCCATGTTCCGTAAAAAAATCATGCTGGTGTGCAATGCCCGATTTGCCGGACTTGCAAATGCAAAGTCGATGGAGACACCCAATGCCGAAAATTTTTTGGAAACCAAAATTGCATCGTTTATCCCTCGTTCCTTAAGTGGCCTATCTTTATCGGAAACATCGTATTCCCAAGAGGATTTACCGTGCCTAACCAAAACTATCTGCTTCATTTTTTTGTGAATTATGGTGCCAATCGCTCAATTTTCCAATCAAAGTCTTCTTGTAGGGTATACCTGATCCTATCATGGAGCCTATTGGGTCTTCCCTGCCAGAATTCAATAGATATGGGCCTCACCAAGTAACCGCCCCAATGTTTGGGTCTTTCAATTTCCCTATCCCCTAGTGAACTTTCCAATGCTTTCAACTTTGCTTCCAAAGCCTCCCGAGAGTTAATTACCTCGCTTTGGTTGGACACTATGGCCCCCAATTGACTTCCAACTGGTCTAGATTCAAAATAACCATCGGATAGATTTTCAGCGATTTTTTCCGCCTTGCCCTTAATGATCACCTGACGTTCGAGATTGGCCCAAAAAAATGAAAGGCAAACAGCCGGATTTTCCAAAATGGCCTTCCCCTTTTCGCTTTCGTAGTTGGTATAAAAAACAAACCCTTCGTGTGTGTACTTTTTCATCAGTACTACACGGTTCTTTGGGTACCCATCCAGACCTATGGTGGATATGGTCATGGCGTTGGGTTCATCCGGACCACCAGCCTCTTCCACCTCATAGAACCATTTCTGGAACTGCTCCAAGGGGTTTTCCTTGATGGTATCTTCGGTCAGGGAACTTTTCTCGTATGATTTCCTGTAGTTGCTTAAATCTTTCTGCATAGCCAACTGGGTCTACACAAATTTCAACAAAAGAAAGCAGATTAAAAAGATTAAAGCGGTTTGTTTAAAGCGCTTGATCAAAGGACAAAAATCCACGAAGTATTTGGTGTGGCCTAAATCTCGAATGATTTTCCATCATCCGCCAATTCAACATGGGGAAAAACCTTGGAAGCCTCTTCTTTAAACAGGTCAATGGACTTGTATCGGGTGGAATAATGCCCTAAAATGAGTTTCCCCACATTGGCTTTTTCCGCAATTTGGGCTGCTTGGGTGGCTGTAGCATGCTTAGTTTTTGTTCCCAAATGGGCCTCAGATTCCAAAAATGTGGATTCGTGATAGAGAAGGTCCACATTTTCGATTATGGGCAATACCTCCTCGTTGTATGCTGTATCGCTGCAAAAAGCATAGCTTTTTGGTTTTGGGGGATCTTGGGTAAGCTTGGCATTGGGAACTTCCATACCATTTTTCGACACCCCGTTTTTCCCGTTTTTTATATTGTTGAATTGACTCCGGTCTATGTTATGGGCATTCGCGGCACCTACATCCAATTTTCTTTGGGCGGGTTTTTCCTTAAAAAGGAAACCGTTGGTATAGACCCGATGGTCCAACGGAATAGTCTGGACGCTCACGGTCTCATCCTCAAACAGCAGTTCGGAGCTTTTGGATTCCAATTCATGAAAAATCAAGGGGTAGTTGGTCCAAGAATCCCCTAGTTTTAAAAACAGGGTCACAGCTTCTTTGATTCCCTTGGGGCCATAAATGTGCAGTTCCGATTCTCTTCCCAACAATCTGAAGGTCGAAATAAGGCCTGGTAAACCAAAAAAATGATCCCCATGCAGGTGGGAAATGAAAATATGTTTGATTCTGGAAAACTTGATCTTGTTTTTCCTCAATTGTACCTGGGTTCCTTCGCCACAATCGATCAAGAATAGATGATTTCGAATCTCAAGGACCTGGGAGGTAGGATTGGTAAAGGTACGTGGGGTGGCGGAATAGCATCCTAGTATGGTAAGTTTCATTCAATTGAAAATTGCAAGTGTAAAATTGAAAATGGAATATAGATTTTCTTAATCATTAGGAGTTCAACTTGGAGGATTTTACAATTGCCGCCAACAGCTTTATTATTTGGGTTACCAGGTCATTCAATCTATTATAATCCTGATTTTCCATAGAGTCGGAATTGATTAATAAATCTAACCAATACCTAGTTTCATTGGCCTCTTTTAAGGAAATTGACATTTTATGGATAAAGTCTTTTTTACTTTCGTCATGTTCTGCTTCCCTGACTAATGCTCCAATGGAAGTCCCTGATCTTAGAATCTGTTTCGACAATACAAATTCTTTCCTTTCTTTTTCCAGCCTTTTCGCTAGTTCTATAATTTCCAAGGCAAATCGAAAACTCTTCTCCTCAACAACATTCCTTCTCCGCACAACCGAGTATTTTCAATTTTTAATTTTCCATTTTGAATTAGATACCCAAATCCCTTTCTATCTCCTCCATTTCGATGATATCCTTGGCTTCTTGTAGGGTTGGCACCACATTTATCTCATCAGGAATTTCATCATAGGAGACTTTATTGGTAACCAAGATGAAGGATTTATTGGAGTTCCGGTGGGTCCTTGAAATTTCCAAAAATTCCAGTACATCCCCTGCAGTTAATTTATTGAACGAAAATAGGTTGACGATGATATTATCGTGTTTGATCTTGGGGTACCCTTTATTCAAATTTTCCAGGAAGGTTTGAAGGGAGGTCTTTTCCTGGAAAACAATCGTTGTTGTTCCTTCCTTATTAAAAATCATGGTATTATTTTTTTGCAGCTAACAAATAGATGACCGCCATACGGATGGCGACCCCATTCTCAACTTGCTCTAAGATAATGGATTGATTTGAATCTGCCACATCGCTTGTAATTTCCACACCCCTGTTGATTGGGCCTGGATGCATGATCACAATCTGTTTGTCCAAACTATTGAGCAGCGCTTTGTTGACCCCAAATTGTTGGGTATATTCCCTGGTGGACGGGAAGTAGCTGATATCCATCCGCTCGTTCTGCACACGGAGCATATTGGCCACATCACACCATTCCAAAGCTCTTCTAAGATTGGTCTCCACCTGTACCCCTAAAGCCTCAATATGCTTGGGAATCAAGGTTTTTGGACCACAGACCTTTACATTGGCGCCTTGCAATTTAAGGGCAAATATATTGGATAACGCAACCCTGGAATGCAGGATGTCCCCAACAATAACCACATTTTTTCCGCCAACGTCCCCAAGTTTCTCTCTAATGGAATAGGAGTCCAACAAGGCCTGGGTAGGATGTTCGTGAGCGCCATCTCCCGCATTGATAATGGAGGCATCCACATGCTTGGACAAAAAGATTCCCGCTCCCGGATTGGGATGCCTCATAACCACCATATCCACTTTCATGGAAAGTATATTGTTCACGGTATCTATTAAGGTTTCCCCTTTTTTTACCGAAGATTGCGAGGCAGAAAAGTTCACCACATCTGCGGACAACCGCTTTTCGGCAAGTTCAAAGGATAACTTGGTTCGTGTGCTGTTTTCAAAGAATATGTTCGCTATGGTAATATCCCGAAGCGTTGGCACCTTTCTTATGGAACGGTTAATGACCTCTTTAAAATGGTCGGCAGTTTCAAAAATGAGCTCGATATCCTTTTTGTTCAGATACTTAATTCCCAATAAGTGGTCTACACTTAGTTCGCCCATTTCCAATTATTTATTTACCAAATACACAACATCTTCACCATCGTTCTCCTTCCACATCACCTTAACTTTTTCCTCATTTATGGCATCTACCTGTCTCCCACGATAATTGGGCTGTATGGGCAAATGCCTGCTGAACCTGCGGTCTATCAAGGTTAGCAATTCAATGTCCGAGGGTCTTCCAAACGATTGAATGGCAGTCAGAGCAGCCCTTATGCTCCTACCTGTATAGAGCACATCGTCTATAAACACCACATTTTTATCCTCGACCAGAAAATCAATTTTTGTAGTGTTGGCTTTTAAGGTTTTATCGCCCCGACCAAAGTCATCCCTATAAAAAGTGATGTCCAGAAAGCCCAGTTCAATATTCTTTACTTTGTAATCTTCCCTGAGAATCTTGGTCAACCTTTCGGCCAAATAGACGCCTCTGGGTTGAATTCCAATCAATGCAGTGTTCGAAAAATCAAGGTGGTTTTCTAAAAGTTGACAAGCCAAACGGTGCAGAATGATATTGATCTCTTTGGAGGTAAGAAGTACTTTTTGACTCATTTGCTAGGCTTCCAACTCAGGTTGAATGCAAAAGTAAACATTTCTGCAAAAGATTGGGGTACAAAAAAAGCCCCGACTGTTACCAGCGGGGCTTTTGATTTGATAGGAACTCGGATTACTTTTTCTTGGAATCCGCTTCCATTTTATCCTTCAACGCCTGTAGTTGGGCATTGGCATCGCCGAATGTAGTTTTGGTCTCCTCTGCAGAAGCCGCTGCTTTTCTTCGTGCCGCGCTAACATTGCGTTCTTCTTGCTCTCTAAAGATGGCAGTGTGGCTAGCCACAACTCTTTTGAAGTCCTTGTTGAACTCAATGATCTTGAAATCAACCTCTTCTCCCTTACCAACTTTTTTACCGTCTTCTTTTTCCATGTGTCTGGATGGAACAAATCCAACGATATCCTCATTGAAGTTGATGGTCGCGCCTTTATCAACAATTTCTGCGATAGCAGCTTTGTGGATGGTTCCTTCAGCGAACTCCTCGGCATACTTGTCCCAAGGGTTTTCTGTAGTCTGCTTGTGACCCAAGCTCAACTTACGGCCTTCAACATCCAATTCCAATACTTCTACCTCCAAGGTGTCGCCAACAGTTACGAATTCTGATGGGTGCTTGATTTTCTTGGTCCAAGAAAGGTCGGAGATATAGATCAAACCATCGATACCTTCTTCCATTTCTACGAACACACCGAAGTTGGTGAAGTTTCTAACAATTCCTTTATGTCTTGAACCTACAGGGTATTTGGAAGTAATATCGGTCCATGGGTCTGGAGTCAATTGCTTGATACCCAAGGACATTTTTCGGTCCTCGCGATCCAAGGTCAACACTACTGCTTCCACTTCGTCACCAACGTTAACGAAATCTTGGGCTGAACGCAAGTGCGTAGACCAAGACATTTCAGAAACGTGGATCAATCCTTCTACACCTTCAGCAACCTCGATAAAGGCACCGTAGTCGGCAATAACAACCACTTTTCCTTTAACCTTGTCTCCGATTTTGATCTCATCGCCCAAGGCATCCCATGGGTGCTTCTCCAATTGCTTAAGACCCAATTGGATTCTTGATTTGTTATCGTCAAAGTCAAGGATAACCACGTTCAACTTCTGATCCAACTCAACAACCTCGTTCGGGTGGTTGATTCGGCTCCAGGAAAGGTCTGTAATGTGGATCAATCCGTCTACACCTCCAAGGTCGATAAACACCCCGTAAGAAGTAACGTTCTTAACCACACCTTCCAATACTTGTCCTTTTTCAAGTTGACCGATGATTTCTTTCTTCTGCTCTTCGATATCAGCCTCGATAAGTGCTTTGTGGGAAACAACTACGTTCTTGAACTCGTGGTTGATCTTCACCACTTTGAATTCCATGGTCTTTCCAACGTACTGATCGTAATCGCGGATAGGTTTTACATCAATTTGGGAACCTGGCAAGAACGCCTCGATACCAAATACATCCACGATCATACCTCCTTTGGTTCTGCACTTTACAAAACCAGTAACAATTTCTTCCTTGTCGTGGGCCGCGTTAACACGATCCCAAGCCATGATGGTTCTTGCTTTTCTGTGTGAAAGCACCAACTGACCTGTCTTGTCTTCACGGATATCTATAAGAACCTCAACCTTGTCCCCTACTTTTAAGTCTGGGTTGTAACGGAATTCATTTAGGGAAATAACTCCTTCAGACTTAGCGTTAATGTCGATGATGGCCTCACGGTCGGTCATGTGTACCACAGTACCTTCAACCACTTCCTCATCGGCAGTATCCACAAAATTTTCCTCAACTAGTTTTTCAAACTCGTTCAGTTTGCTGTCTTCGACCTTTTCAATACCTTCTTCGTACTTCTCCCAGTCGAAGTTGTCTAAAAATTCTTGGGGGTCTTGTTGGGTTTCAACTTCTTTTACTTCTGCAGTTGCCGTAGTTTCCTCTACTTCAACTTTTGCTTTTTCTTCAGCCATGTGCTGATTAAAATTTGTATTCCACAGTTTTCAAGAGTTGGCGATACTGTGAAAGTGATTAACTATAATTTTCTCAACGTTCCCTTTTTCCTCTTGTCGTTCGCCAAAAAAGGAGTGCAAAAATACAATTAATTCCTTGTTTTACAAACCCTTATTGACACTATTTCCCATCCTCCAACAATTAATGAAAATTTAAGCTGAAATGTGACTTTTATTGATATCTTGTTTCTTAGTATTAACCATTAAAATATAAAAGAACATTATGAGTGTAAAAGCAAAATACCAAGCAGTTTTGGATCTAGGTCAGGAGTTGGCAATAAAAAACGGGGATGTATCCGAAGAAGGTGGTGTCCTTAAAATAAAAGGAGAGGCCGGCACCCAGTACGAGAAGAACGTTCTTTGGGATAAAATCAAGGAAATTGGGGGACAGAGCCCGTCTGATATCAAGGCCAATATTACTGTTACCGATGATTCCGTTTATCACAGACATACCGTAAAAAGCGGAGAGTCGTTAAGCAAAATTGCGAAGCATTACTACGGGGATCCCATGAAATACAAACAAATCTTTGAGGCGAATACCAATATCTTGAAGAACCCGGATTTAATACATCCAGATCAAGTATTGGTGATTCCGAATCTGTAATTTGTCGCTAAAATCAATTAAAAAGGCCACTATTTCAAAGTGGTCTTTTTTTGTGGCATATCACTAGGTGCCCCGCCGTAAATTTTCTTCCAAATCCTTCCCAGATTTTTGGAAGTTGAGAGACCAGAAAGCCTCGCCGACTCAGCAACGGTATTGTTTGAAAAGTGAATCAAGTTTTTAGCCAATTCAAGTTTTACAATTTGGCCAAACTCCGTTATGGTAACACCCGTTGCTTCTTTAAACTTACGGGTCAGATTGCGCGAGCTCATGTTTGCTTCCTCAGCTAGCCTGTCCAAGCTAAACTTTCTTTTAGGAAATTGTGTAAGCAGGTTCTGTACCTTATGAATTCCTCCATAGGGATGATTTCTATAATTGAAATAGGTACTTACCTGATGGTCCTCTGGATTTCTTCTATAATAAACAATTAACTTGGCAGCAACATCGGATGCTATATAGGGTCCGTAATCTTCCTCAACAAGTGCCAAGGAAAGATCTATTCCAGAGGCCACTCCAGCGCTGGTGTAAATTGGAAATTCTTTGGTATAAAGAACATCAGGGATGACATTGATCTCCTGGTAGCTTTTCTTAAAAAGTTCCTGACAAGTCCAATGGGTTGTACAGGATTTCCCATTTAATAGTCCTGCCTCCGCAAGAAAAAAAGAGCCGGTGCAGACAGAACAAATCCTTACATTTTTTTGGCAAAGTGACCGCAACCATCCCCAAAGATTCTTGGGCAAATGGTCGTAATAGCTTTGGTTAAGCAGTTCTGGCCTGGTTCCGGGGATTAAAAGCGTATCTCCCTCCTTGAGTTCAACTTCCTCAAAATACCGTAGTTCACTAAAAACAGGTCCTTGTGCCGTAACAATTCTATCTGATACACCCACAAATTCGATGTCATAATTGGCACCCGAATCATTGGCTTGATCATAGACTTGAGCGGGACCGGCCAAATCCAAAATCTGCAAACGTGGTAGCATTAGAAATACGGTTTTTGACATATTTGACTTCAGTAATACTTCAAGATAATGTTTCCTTGCCTAAAGAGAAATGCCTCATTCATCCATAAGACCTTGCATTCTTAGATATTCTGGATAGACTCCCTTGGATGATGTTTCCATCGCCTTCTGAATTGTTTTGAAAGACGTTGGCTTGACATGAGTCCCTATTATGGTAAAATAATCCAGCTTATTTGAACGAATCCAATCCAAAAAAAAGGAGAAAATATCACCCCATGGTGAAAATTCAAAAAAACTGTCGGCCTCAATCACAACTTCATCCGAATTCACTATAACATATAGCATATCATCCACATGGGGAGTCCTGCCAACATTTACCACCTTGAGCTTTACTTTCCCATCTGATATCTCCTTAAACCTCCCCGGATCAATAATTTCTACTAAACACCTTCGATTTTCTTCAGCTATATACTGACTTACCCGACCTTGGGTTTTCTTGGATGTCAATACGGTAACCCCTTCCAAATTATATCCACGTAACCCGCTAACATGATCAGTGTGATTATGACTCAGCACCACATACTTTACTGGTTTATTGGGAAAATCCTTTTTTATCAAGTGCAAGAATTTATTGGTGATTCCAGGACTAAGCATGGCATCATAGACCAATATAAAATTGGGAAAAACAACAAATGAAATATTGTAGAGCTGCCCGCCCAGACCCTGATATTGAAATACATTTTTAGATACGGCTTTCAACACCCATGAATCCTTATCAAATAAGGATAAATCTTTATCCAATCTAAAGGTATCTTCCAACAATTTATCAGACTGGATTCGTTTTATAGTTCTTATCTGTCGCTTCACATCATCAACATATTGTTCAATACTATTAGGCACCTTAAATCCGTGCAAATTAATTCTTTTACCATAAGAAATGGTATTCTGTCTCTTACCGCTTATAAGGTCATTGGTCACCCAGCTCACCTTTTGAAGCATATTGGAGTCATTGATATAAAGTCTCCTCCTCAATCCATTAAAGGTCAACTCAATAATCTCTTGGCTCTGCTCAGGTTTGCCAATATATGACAGTCCTAGATTTTCATCATCCAATTTGGACAGCCACAGACCAGGGATATTCATACAATCGTCCTTAGTATTTTCAAATGGGTTGCTCGCTGAATTGTACTTCCTCATTTGAGTGGTTATGTAATAGGAGGTACCTTTATGATTGAGTTCTTCAAACCGAAGGTCATGACCACCATGATATAATGCCCGGGTGTAGTTCCTATATTTTTTATTTTCAAAGTCGTAGAACCAATGACCTATAAAAGTTTCTTTGGAATCTTCAATTTTGACCTTTTTGGTCATATCATAAGCTTGTCGTGGGTTATTGTTCAAGCCTATTAAGGTGAAGCTTACTTTTTGAACTCCTTTATACCATTCTGAATTCTCAACTTCCTTCAAGCTTTTAAATAAGGTCACAGCTTGCTGTTGGTCCCTTTTATGGGAAATATCCTGACCTATTGCATAGTAAGTAAGTATGCATTGAATGAGTAGGATCAACCCCAGAGATTTACCATGGAACATCATAGAATTTTCAATTTATCCTAAGGCTAAAACTATTCAAAAAACAAGCTCGAAAAAGGACAAATGATACTCGGATATGGCCAAAATCCATATATCTCAGAGGCTCGAAAACTATAATTCGTTAACCTATGGAGGTGGAATTGATAAAATTATTCGCCTGAGGCCTCACCGTTAAAAAATGAAGAAATATTCCCCATCCATCAACTCAAATGGGGCATTCGTCAATTTGGGATGGATTTTCGTGGTGAAATCTATGAACTTCGTATTTCAAAGGATATCAAAAATCAAAAAGAGTGCTTACCCATTTTGCTAGATATAAAGACTTTGAAAACAATATTAACAACCATACTATTTTTCTGCTTTATCACCATTTGTATTGGGCAGAACTCCATAAACTGTCTTCCTGATAAGGGAATAAAAACAGCCAAAACATTTGCAAAACTTGAGGCAGAAAGTATCGGAAATCCATATAAAATACACTATAGAGAAATAATGTATGACTTGAGTGGGAGACCAGTTTTAATTAGAGATAGTCGTGATGGAACCGAGCATATGAGAGAATATAAAAATGGGAAATTGCATTCGATAATTTCTTCAAGAAAAATGCTTCCTGATTTTTATTCAATTGAGAAATTATATTCTTTAATCCAAACCGCAAGCGCAGTAATCGATACTGCATTTGTTGCTCGATATCATTCAGATGGGGAGTTGGCTGAATTAAAGCACCCTAATGGGGACTACCAATTATTTGAATATAATGGTTGCAATAAAGAACTACATACGTTTCTTTCTAATAAAAGCGATACAATTCATCAATATCAAACGACTTTCAAAAACGGAGTTGTAATAAAAACAATTTGGACACCATTCCTACCCGTTAAATCTAAAGTAATAACAGACTATTATGACTATGAGTTTAACAAATATGGACATTGGACAAAAAGAAAATACAAACACATCAAAGGTGAAGTGATTGAATGGAGAAAATTAACATACCACTAGGTAACAACTTACCTTACAATGACTAAAAAAAAGTCCCTCTACACAAAGGGAACACTTTTTAGCTTTGCGATAAGTGTATTCAAAAACTAGATAACCAAAATCTAACCCGTTTTCGCTATAACCCTTAAAGCAAAATCATGTATCCGTTCAAACTGCTCCTCCAATCCCATATCGCTATTGTCAAATTCTATGGCATCCTCGGCTTTGCGAAATGGCGAGACCTCTCGGGTGGAATCTATAAAATCCATTTTCTGGATGTTTTCAACCATTCCCTCTTGGCGTACAAATTCGCTCATCAATCAACTCAAATGGGGCATTCGTCAATTTGGGAAGATTTCTATTCCTAAAAAATTTGCATTTCACAATGCATGCTATAAAATCATATAAACGATTTAAGCTAAATGGTAAGTGAGCACCAAAAAACTCATTTGGGGTCGGAACTTCTACTCCTAATTTACAATCACTCTTTGTGCTAAATCGTAGATCCTTTCAAACTGCTCCTCCAAGCCCATATCGCTGTTATCAAATTCAATGGCATCTTCTGCTTTTCGTAAAGGGGAGACTTCTCGGGTGGAATCTATAAAATCTCTTTTCTGGACGTTTTCCAGCACCTCTTCATACGAGACTATTTCCCCACGATCTAAAAGTTCCTTATAACGTCGAGTTGCTCTGGCTTTGGGGGAGGCTGTCATGTAGATCTTCAGCTCCGCATCCGGAAAAACGACCGTACCAATATCCCTGCCATCCATTACAAGCCCTTTATCCTTGCCCATTTGTTGCTGCATCTCCACCAACTTGTGGCGAACCTCTGGAATTGTGGCCACCTTGCTAACAAAACTGGAAACCTGCATGGCCCTTATCTCCCGCTCAACGTTTTCGCCGTTCAGGTACATTTCGGACATCCCAAGTTTTTGGTTGGGAATAAACTTCAGATCAATCTTTGGCAAGTCCACAATCAAGGACTGGATATCTTCATTTTCACCAATATAATTTTGATTTAAGGCATACAAAGTAACAGCTCGGTACATGGCCCCAGTGTCCACATAAATATAGTTGAGGGCATTGGCCAGTTTTTTGGCAATTGTACTCTTGCCCGTGGAAGAATAGCCATCAATGGCTATGGTTATTTTTCCCATGTTTCAAAAATAGATAGAAATGCAGAAAGTTCCTGTACCTTAAGTCTAATTAAAGGGTCTTGGCATTTTTCACTTTTCGATTGGTCACGGCAATGTCGATAACCTCACTCATATCCGATACATAGTGGAAGGTAAGACCTTTGAGATAATCTTGTTTGATTTCCTCAATGTCCTTGCGGTTGTCCTCGCACAAAATGATCTCCTTGATTTTGGCCCGTTTTGCGGCAAGAATCTTCTCTTTGATCCCACCGACTGGAAGTACTTTGCCCCTAAGGGTGATCTCCCCCGTCATGGCCAAACTCTTTTTCACCTTTCGCTGCGTGAATAGCGATACCAAAGAAGTCAACATGGTGATACCTGCACTTGGACCATCTTTGGGCGTTGCCCCTTCCGGAACATGGATATGCACATTGTACTTATCAAAAACATCTGGATTAATGCCAAAGGTTGCCGCGTTCGACTTAATGTATTCCATGGCAATTGTAGCGGACTCCTTCATCACCTTTCCCAAATTTCCGGTAATGTTCAATGCTCCCTTGCCCTTGGACAAAATCGATTCGATAAACAGAATATCCCCGCCTACGCTGGTCCAGGCCAAACCTGTCACCACTCCGGCCACATCATTATTTTCATACTTATCACGTTCCAAACGGGCAGGACCAAGAACTTTTTCAACATCTTCGTTGGTTACCTTGATGTTATATTCCTCTTCTATGGCAATGGATTTGGCAGCATAACGTACCATTTTGGCCAATTGCTTTTCCAAACTCCTCACCCCAGATTCCCGTGTATACCCTTCCACAATCTTTTCCAATTGGGGCTTTCCAATCTTCAAATCTTTAGCCGTAAGACCGTGTTCCTTTAACTGCTTGGGCAGCAAGTGCTTTTTGGCGATCTCCACCTTTTCCTCAATGGTATATCCCGTTACATTGATGATTTCCATCCGATCCCTTAAGGCGGGTTGAATGGTTCCCAAATTATTTGCAGTGGCAATAAACATGACCTTGGATAGGTCGTATCCCATTTCCAGGAAGTTATCATAGAATTCGCTGTTCTGTTCTGGGTCCAGAACCTCCAACATAGCAGAAGAAGGGTCTCCCTGATGACTGTTGGAAAGCTTGTCAATTTCATCCAAAATAAAAACCGGATTGGAGGTGCCTGCTTTCTTCAAACTTTGAACGATCCTACCGGGCATGGCCCCAATATATGTTTTCCGATGCCCCCGTATTTCGGCCTCATCCCTTAATCCACCTAAAGACATACGCACGTACTCCCTGCCCAGAGCCTCTGCCACAGATTTCCCCAAGGAGGTTTTTCCAACCCCCGGAGGGCCATATAAACAAAGTATGGGAGATTTCATGTCGTTTCGCAGTTTCAGCACTGCCAAATACTCAATGATCCTACGTTTTACATCTTCCAGACCGTAATGGTCGCGATCCAAAATTTGCTGGGCCCGCTTTAAATCGAACTTGTCTTTGGAAAACTCGTTCCAAGGTAGGTCCAAAAACAAATCCAGGTAGTTTCTTTGGATGGAATATTCGGCTACCTGTGGGTTCATTCGTTGCATTTTGGACAGTTCCTTTTCAAAATGCTCCTTGACCTTTTTGTCCCATTTTTTCTTCTTGGCCTTGGCGCGCATTTCATCCACTTCCTCCTCATAGGAAATACCACCCAGTTCCTCTTGAATGGTTTTCATTTGTTGGTGAAGAAAATACTCCCGCTGTTGCTGGTCCATATCATTCCGAACCTTGGACTGAATGTCATTTTTCAGCTCCAATTTTTGAAGTTCCATATTCATGTACTTCAAGGTGGTCAATGCCCTTTCCTGTAGATTTGGAATTTCCAAAATCTTTTGTTTCTCGGCCACACTCAAATTAAGGTTGGAGGATACAAAGTTGATCAAGAACGAGTTGCTCTGGATGTTCTTTATGGCAAATGTGGCTTCGCTGGGGATATTGGGGTTGTCCTTGATGATCTTAAAAGCCAACTCCTTAATGGAGTCGATAATGGCGGCAAACTCTTCACTGCTTTCTTCCGGTCTTTCTTCCAAAGCCTCACGAACGGTTGCCGTGAAATAAGGTTGCTCCGTAATCACCTCGGAAATCTCAAAACGTTTCTTTCCCTGTATGATCACCGTAGTGTTTCCATCTGGCATTTGAAGCACCCGCAATATTCGAGCAACCGTACCCAGGGTATTGATATCCTCCACACCCGGGTTCTCAGTTTCCTCATCTTTCTGGGACACCACACCTATGGTCTTGGACCCGTTGTTGGCATCCTTGATCAAATTGATGGATTTATCCCTTCCGGCGGTAATGGGGATTACCACCCCTGGAAAGAGCACTGTGTTCCGTAATGGAAGTACAGGAAGGGTTTCGGGAAGGACCTCTCGGTTCATCTCCTCCTCGTCCTCGGGGGTCAACAAGGGTATCAGTTCGGCATCTTCCTCCAGTCCTTGCAGTGATATATTGTCAAAAGTTGAAATTTTTATTTCTCCCATATCTAATTTTCGGTCATTTTGTCATCAATGACATAAATCTTCAGTTCATTCAATGTTCCAGACCCCATCAAACTGTGCAAAAATAGCTATTAACTAGGGGGTTGGACCCATATTCATTGCTATAAGGGCAATTCCTGTGCCAAGCTGGTTTGCGGGTTTATGGTTATTGATTACTCATTATTAATTACTGATTACTGATTATTGGTTATTGGTTATTGGCTATTGATAATTGATAATTGGTTATTGGTAATTGGTTATTGATAATTGGTTATTGATAATTGGTTATTGATAATTGGTAATTGTTTATTGATTAATAAAAATTCAATAAAAGTGTAACAATTGATAAATTCAACAATCTATAAGACAAACCATTCATTTTTTGAGCCACCAAAATGAACATATTGATGCGCTGCTTCAATCGTGCCTAGCAGGTAAACAAAGTGCACAGATGGAGATTTACAACCGCTATTACCGGGCCATGTACAATACATCGTTCAGGATTGTAAAAAACTCCGCCGAAGCCGAAGATGTGATGCAGGAATCGTTTTTGAATGCGTTTACGAAGCTGCACACCTTTAAAGGGGACGTCACCTTTGGGGCATGGCTGAAGCGTATTGTGATAAACAACAGCATCTATCATTACAAAAAACAACAGAAGTCAAAAGCTGTTGATTTGGATGATGTAATGTACAAGGTCGAAGATAATGACGGAGTTGATCTTGATCACAATGGTTATACAGAACTGAAGGCTCAAAAAGTGATGGAGACCATGAAAAGTTTGAAAGACAATTACAGAGTTTCTTTGACCTTACATTTAATTGAAGGGTACGATTATGAAGAAATCAGTGAGATCATGAACATTAGTTATGCCAATTGCAGAACCACGATTTCCAGGGCTAAAGAAAGTCTAAGAAAGAAATTGATAGTAAACGTTTGATTATGGAAAATGATAATCTAGACAAGTTGTTCGAAAGACTACAAGGCAGTTTTGACCTTGAGGAACCCCAGCTCGGGCACCAAGACCGATTTTTCGAAAAATTAAATCAGGTCAAAGGTGTAACCTCCTTGCGATCCAAGAAGTCCAATTGGTGGAAGCCATTGTCCATTGCCGCATCCGTAGCCTTCCTTTGTCTGCTTGGTGTACAGGTATTCAGTACCCGTCCCAGTATTAAGGAACAGGTTGTGGAGATTGCCCCGGAAGTGTCGCAGACCGAGTTTTACTTTGTAAACCTTATTGAGGAACAAGTGCAGCTCCTGAAGGATGAAAAATCCCCAGAGACCGCCAAGCTTGTCGACGATACCCTGGTGCAATTGGAAAAACTGGAAGCGGACTATGACACCTTGGAACAAGAACTTGTGAACGGTGGCAACAGCAAAATTATCCTGAATGCCATGATCACCAATTTCCAGACCCGAATTGATTTGATAAAAGAAGTATTGACCAATATTGAAAACATTAAGAATATAAAATCACATTATGATGAGAACTTTACGATATAAGTATGTCTTTTTGACATTAGCCCTACTCCCACTTTTATTGGTTGCCGGAACTGGTAAACCCACAGGGAAGTACACCAAGGAAAAGACCATTAAAAAAGAGTTCAGTGTTAACTCGGATGCCCTTTTTAAGGTGCATAACAGCTACGGGAACCTGAACATCACCTCTTGGAACGAAAACAAGATCGTGATTGAGGTGCACATCAAAACCAATGGCAACAATGAGGAAAAAGTGGAAAAGCGATTGGACGAAATTGATGTGGATTTTGAAACCAGCAGCAGTTTGGTATCGGCCAGAACCCGATTCGGCGATGGCGGTAAAAACTGGGGATGGAACTGGGGGAAACGCAACAACGTGAACGTACAGGTAAACTATACGGTAAAAATCCCGGTAAAGAACAGCGTAAACCTAAACAACGATTACGGAAACATTTATGTAGATCGTGTGGACGGGCATGCCAAAATTAATTGTGACTATGGTAAAATAGATATAGGCGAGCTTCGGGGAAGAAACAACGAACTACGCTTTGATTACACCAGCAGGTCCAATTTTGAATACATCAACAGTGCGGAAATTATTGCGGATTATTCCGGATTTACGGTGGAAAAGGCCGGTGATCTTACCATTAAAGCGGATTACACCAACAGTGTGGTGAAGGAAATGGAAAATTTGGAATATGCCAGTGATTATGGCTCCCTTGAAGTGGGCAATGTGGGCAATGTAAATGGAAATGGGGATTATGTAAGTGTAAAACTGGGTACGGTACACGGCAACGTAAACATAACTTCGGACTATGGCTCCCTAAAAATAGGACAGATGGCCGAAGACGCTGGAAATATCGATATCAGAACGGATTATACCGGAACCAAGATTGGTTACCACCCCAACTATCACTTCAATTTTGAGATATCGGCCGAGTATGCCGGGGTAAGTGGTAAGGAACCCTTCGAAATCAACATCAGCAAGGAGAAAACCGGAGAAAAATATTATAAGGGATATTACGGTAGCGAAAACTCCGGAAATACCGTTAATATTACCACGGACTACGGTGGAATAACCTTTCACCAAAACTGAAAATCAAAAAACAAAAATTAAAACACGATCATGAAAAAACTAATCACATTGACACTGGCACTATCCATGGTGGCAGTCACGAACGCCCAGTGGGGCAAGCGAGTTAAAGGCAACGGCAATGTTGTTACCATAGAACGTTCTGTGGGCGATTACGACGAAGTGGCCATGGCTGGATGGTTCAACCTGGAACTTGTTGCCGGTACCGAGGGAGAAATAACCCTAAAAGGGGAATCCAATCTTTTGGAACACATTAAAACCGAAGTGAAAAACGGAAAATTGGTCATTAAGCAAGAACGGGGTGTCAATCTAAGACCCTCTAGCTGGAATTCTGGAATTGTGGTGACGGTTCCCGTCAAAGATATCAATGCTGTCTCTCTATCTGGGTCAGGAGATATTGTTGGGCACACCACTTTAAAAGCAGATGATTTCCATGCTAGCATGTCCGGTTCTGGAGATGTAAGCCTTACCGTGGAAGCACAGAATGTAAGTGCTTCGCTTTCGGGATCGGGAGACATTAATCTGGAGGGAAAAACTACCGATTTAAACGTGCAGGTTTCCGGTTCTGGTGATGTTAAGGCCTATGACCTTGAAGCGGAATTTGTTACCGCCCAGGTTTCTGGTTCTGCGGATATAAAGGTAACCGCCAACCAATCCATAGATGCTAGGGTATCGGGATCAGGGGACATCAGTTACCGCGGAAATCCCAAAAAAATCAACAGCAAATCATCCGGGTCTGGAGATATATCCAAGGGATAGATACTACGAGTTTATTCCAATCAAAAAACCAAAACCCTGTAGCTACTGCAGGGTTTTTTAGTTGTAGTTCTTTATTTCTTCGGAATATCTTGAGGCGTTGGAGAGGATTCTCACCAAAGCCTCCTCTGGTTGGGAAACGCTTCTGGGGGCGTTAACAAATTTGTCACCGGAGTTGAGCCAAATGGCAAGCCCATCATACGATATTTTTCTTGTTACAACCATCGGAACCTTCTTCCGTTTGTTGAACCCCTTTTTGGTTTGTGCCAAAATATTGGCATCAGCGGTCCAATCCCCCCAGCACAATTCTCCATCATCCAAGCTGAAGTTATCATCCAGCCCCTCCAACAATGGATTTGTTGAGTGCTCTGGTACGATTTCGACGTCGATGGGGGCATCGAGTCGTCTAAAATTGTTCAGTTGACATCCATAAACTTTTTGCAAGGCAAAGTTCCTGCATCTTCTATAGATAATATCGTGGGTTCCTACCAAGGTACCTCCTTCTTTTAAATGGTTCAGTAATTTGCTCTGGATCAGTTTTCTTTCCTTCGGAAGTTCAGAAAATTTGGTCACATCCGTAACAAACAGGATAATCAGGTTCACATACTTTTTCCCAATGGGGTAAAACAACAAATCCCGGGGTTCGTCAATCACGCAGTACAAATAATCCGGGTTCATGCTTTTGAGTTTCTCACAGATTTTCTCACTGTGCATAAGGTGGTCATCATTCCAAACAATCACCATTTTTTTTCTCAGAAGTAAGGATTTTAATTTTCTTGCCGTAACACTAAAGAAATAAATATTGGACCTGGACCAGCTATAACAAAAGCCTAGGAAAAAGATTAAAATGTGGGAAAAATAGTTTACTATTATATCATCAAAATATTCAGAGATTGACATAAAATGATTTTATCGTTATTCTGTTGTTCATAAATCTAAATGAAAGTTGCCAATAAAAAAAAGTTGCTTACAATGACATTTTCGTTATTCATTTTCCTTGTCATCACCATTCTATACCCTTTTTTACGATTCAAACTTTCCTCCCCTTCAAATAATACAACCATAGACTTCCCTAAAATTGTGGGGCATAGAGGGGCTGCTGGATTGGCTCCCGAAAACACTTTGGCATCTTTTAAAAGAGCTTTGGACCTCAAGGTGGACTATATTGAACTCGACCTACATGTTTCCGCTGATGGCGAACTTATCGTAATCCACGATTCCAACGTAAAAAGAACTACGGATGGGGAAGGCGAAATTGCGGATATGACCCTTCAACAAATAAAGCAATTGGATGCTGGAAGCTGGTTTGGTCCAGAATTCGGCTCTGAAAAGGTGCCCACTTTTGAAGAGGTCTTGGATTTGGTCAACGGGCAGTGCAAGATCCTTGTGGAACTCAAATGGTCCAAAAAAGGAGCTTACCCCAGTTTGGTGGATAAATTGTTACAGCTTATCCAAGATCGTGGGGTCTCTGACCAACTGATTATCCAATCGTTCGAAAGGTCGTACTTGGAGGAAATTACAACCTCGAACAACCCGGTTGAAATTCAACAGTTGATTTTTGGGAAATCGTCAATTTTGCCTATTTACTTCGATACCCAACTTAGATTTGGAAGCTTTGAACCGGTGGCAGGCATCACCTCCTTAAACATGTTTTATCTCTATTTGAACAAGGGCTGGGTAAATACCAATGAACAACTCGGGTTTGGCACCGGGGTTTTCACGATAAACGATGAAAATGACATGAAAAAGGCGGCTACTTTCGGTGCCGACCTGATCATAACGGACTTTCCCGATAAAGCGATCAAGATTTTACGATAACCCTTAGTCCTTTAAGCGGGCATTTTTACCGTAGTAGGGTTCCATGTACTTGCGATAAAAGGTAGAGTATCTCTTATTTACTTTGATGACATAAAAGAAGAGGAGAAAGGAAGTTGCTATAGCGATTATAATGAAAAATGTGGCCAGAATAAATGGAATCATATAATCGGTTAGATTGTCGAATCTCAGCAAATATATCCATAATGCGAATGCAATAAGATTGGGTAAAAAATAGATAAAAAAGCCAATGGAGGCATTTAGCAACCTAGCTACATTGTTCTTAAACCGCTTTCTAAAAAACACCTTTCCATATAGGTATCCGAGCCACGAAAAAAAGATATGCTCTGAAGTATTGTAAATGGTCTTCACCAAATCCAGGGTGTAGAGCTCAATTCGCTTTTCGATGAGGTGGTTCGCATTCTGAACACCTACCCATGCCGAAATCACGATCAAGATGGCGATGGAGGTCATCATGAACAGATTGGGGTTCTCATTGATACTTTCGAGAATTTTGTTGTCCGAGCTAAACAACTGACCAATGATGAAGGTAATAACCGAAATAAAGGCAATGCTGGAATTATAGGCTGCTTTCACCCTCCAATTGATTTCTTCCCGCATGCTTTTGATTTCCTCAATATTGAAAATGACAATCTCGTTTTTATCGAGTTCCATTTCCTCATATAGGGCGGGCTGCTTTTTCTTTTTGCTCTTTTTCATGCTTCCAGAATCCTTTCTTGTTTATTGCTGTTATTCCAATTCCCCCTTTGGAGCCAACTTTCTCACTCGGAGCAGTAGCACTACGCCCATAAAAAACAAAAACGCCATAAAAATCGTCGCGTTCCGCATACTACCGGTTACCTGGGAGATATATCCAAAGATAAAGGTGCCCAAAATCAGGCCTATTTTTTCCGCAACATCATAAAAACTAAAGAAGGATGTGGTGTCTGTGGTCTCCGGTAAAAATTTGGAGTAGGTCGAACGGGAAAGGGTTTGAATCCCACCCATTACCAATCCAACCAATCCGGCTGCGATATAAAAATCCAGGGGGGTAATCAAAAAATAAGCATAGATGCACAAGAAAATCCAAAGGACATTTAGCAATAACAAGGTACTGATATTTCCTCTTTTTTTGGACAGATAAGCGGTTGCCAAAGAGCCCAATATTGCTACCAACTGAATCACCAAAATACTGATGATCAATCCAGTGGTGCGCTCACTATCGCTCCCCCATGCAATTTCCTCTTCGCCGTAGAAAGCCGCTATCAGCATAATGGTCTGAACCGCTGTGCTGAAAACAAAAAATGCCACCAAATACCGTTTAAGTCGGGTTTCGGTTCCCAATTGTTTCCATACCCCTTTGAGTTCCCTAAACCCATTGAGCACAATATTGGTTCGTTCCCCTTCCCTTTTGTATCCTTTAGGCAGGTGGTAAAAGGTATATTGGCTGAACAAAATCCACCAAACCCCGACCGATACAAAGGAATATTTCATGGCCTTGATCTCAGCAGCTTCCCCTCCACTATCCGTTATTCCAAATAGGTCGGGTTGCATTACCATGGCCAAGTTGAACAGGAGAAGAATTACGCTTCCCACATAACCTAATGAAAAGCCTTTGGCACTTACCCCATCTTGCTGTTCCGGAAAAGCAATATCTGGCAAATAGGAATTATTGATGGCAAAACTGACCCAAAAGCCCACTAGGCCAAAGAAATAGCAAATCAATCCGAAGTAAATGTTCTCCAAGGAAAACCAGTAGAGCCCAATACAGGAAATGGCTCCCAAGTAGCAGAAAAACTTAAGAAATACGCGTTTGTTCCCCAAATAATCGGCAATTCCCGAAACCAAGGGTGTTACTATGGCAATAAACACAAAGGCTAGGGACGTTACGTAACTGATCAAGGGAGCCCTCGCGATCTCCCCACCAAAAATGGTGACTTTTTCTATCTCGGCCACTCGGAACAGGGCTCCATAGAAAATGGGAAATATTGCTGAGGATATCACTAGGCTATATACGGAATTCGCCCAGTCGTAGAAGGCCCAAGCATTCAACAATTTCTTGCTTCCCTTCATTGCGAATACCTGTGCCATAGTCTATAAATAAAAATATCACCTATAACCTAATTAGAGTTGTAAAAAACCCAAACTAAGCTATAGGTGACATAAAGTTTTTTATCAATTGTTTATTTAAAAGAGGTAACCCCGTATTTGGCCGCTTCTTGTTTTGCAATGGGCGCCCAAGCTGTTAGGTTATTAATTCTTGTATCGTTCGATGGATGTGTGCTCATAAATTCGGGAGGTGCCTGTCCACCTGATTTAGCCTTCATCCGTTTCCATAATTCCGCTGCTTCATCCGGATTGTATCCAGCAATGGCCATAATTTGAAGACCAATTCTATCGGCTTCTGTTTCATGGCTTCGGCTAAAGGGAAGCATAACCCCTAGGGTTGACCCCAAGCCATAGGCTTGGTTAAAGGTGTTCCGTTTTTGCGGGTCTTTTATGGCCACATTTCCAGCTACGGCACCAATCTGTTGCAACATTCCGGCACTCATCCGCTGTGCCCCATGGTCGGCAAGGGCGTGGGCAACCTCGTGGCCCATAACCACCGCAACCCCAGTTTCCGTTTGCGTAATGGGAAGTATACCCGTGTAGAAAACGATTTTCCCGCCTGGCATGCACCAAGCATTTACCGTTTCATCGTTGACCAGGTTGTACTCCCATTTGTAATCCTTCAAATATCCTGGATAACCGTTGGCATCCAACCAACGTTCCGCCGCTGTGGCGATGCGTTGCCCTACGTTGGCAATCATCTTGGCATCGGAAGTCCCGGTAATAACCTTGTTTTCGTTCAAAAATTGGTCGTACTGGGCAAAAGCCATTGGAAAAATCTGGCTATTGGGATAAAAATTCAACGTACTTTTCCCTGTAAACGGATTCACCTTACAGGCAACAACCGCCATAAAAACCGCCGCTGTTAGAATAAATTTTCTCATCATCTGTTAATAGTGTTTAGTCTAGGGAATTTACGAAAAATTATTTTCCAATCAGGTGCAGCTCGGTAAAATCCTTGCTGATCTCTATGCTGTTGTTCCCATTGAGTTTGATGTCCTTTAGGTTGACCTGTTCGTTATCCACCTCCACTACTCCAATTTGGAATGGAAGGCCGTGGAAAGTCAGTTTTATATTCTCATAGGGGGTGATGAAATTTCCATCCTTAAACTGCTGAATGATCAGTTCATTTTCCTTACCTCTCAGCCTAAACCTTCTTAGACTGAATCTTCCTTTTTTATAGTCATAACCATCTTGTTGGTCCTCATACACCCTTGATATTTCAATACCCTCCTTGAAATATACGTCGATGGACAATTCCTTTATTTCTTTTTCCCCAACATATTGCTGTACCGGGTATTTCGGGATAAGCGCACCTTCTTTTACGAACAGGGGAATCTTGCGTATATCTGCCGGCACCCACTTCTCAACCCCACCGGTAACAACCTCGTCCGTCCAGTAATCATACCAATTTCCCTTTGGGAAGTACATGCGTCTTCCTTGTGCATTGGATTCCTGCACGGGACAGACCAACATCTGCTCTCCAAATAAAAACTCGTCTGTCCTAAAATGGGTCTGTGTATCCTCTTGATCATAAAATACAAGGGATTGGAGCATTGGGGTTCCGTCCTTGATGTATTTGTAGAACATGGTGTATAGATAAGGTAATAGTTGATACCTCAACTCTATGTACTTTCTGACGATGTCGGTAATCTCATCCCCGAAAGACCAAGGTTCTTGTTCCCCGTGGTCTCCGCTGGAATGCACCCTACAGAAAGGGTGGAAAATTGCCAATTGCATCCAGCGAGCGAACAATTCCCCATTGGGTTGCTCGGCAAATCCTCCAATATCTGAACCAACGAAGGAGTATCCACTCATGCACATACGCTGCATCTGCACGTTTGCGATCCAAAGGTGCTCCCAAGTTGCCACATTGTCGCCCGTCCATGTGGCACAATATCTCTGGGTTCCCGCATAGGCTGCCCGAGTGAGTACAAATGGTCTTCTGGGGAACATGAACTTTTTTACCCCATTGTAGGTAGCTCGTACCATTTGCATCCCATACACATTATGTGCCTTTCTATGGCTACACGGATGCCCATCATAATCGTGTCTAACATCTAAATTGGCCGTTTTGGAGGGAACCTCCATGATAGCAGGTTCGTTCATGTCATTCCACACACCCTTAACACCCAAATCCGCTATCATTTCTTTATAAAGACCAGCCCACCATTCCCTCACTTCGGGATCGGTGAAATCTGGAAATTTACATTCCCCAGGCCATACTTTGCCCTTAAAATGGGGGCCATCTGCCCTTCTGCAGAAGTAACCGTTGTCCATAGCCTGCTGGTATACCCAGTAATCCGGATCAATCTTTATTCCCGGGTCGATCATGGTGATGGTCTTAAAACCATCTTCCTCCAATTCCTCGATCATTTTTTTGGGATTGGGAAAACGTTTGTTGTCCCAAGTAAAACATCGGAAGCCTTCCATATAGTCGATATCCAGATATATCGCATCACAAGGGATTTTGAGCTTTCGAAACGTAGCGGCAATATTCTTTACCTTTTTTTCTGGGAAGTAGCTCCATTTGGATTGATGAAAACCCAAGGCCCAAAGTGGCGGAAGCTCGGGAACCCCGGTTAAATCGGTGTAGGCCTCCACGACCTGTGCCATTTTTGGTCCGTAGAAGAAATAATAGTTCATCTCGCCCCCATCTGCCCAAAAACTGGTCACATTCCGCTTTTCATGGGCAAAATCAAAATAGGTACTAAAAGAATTATCAAAGAAAATCCCATAAGCGATTTCTTCTTTTAATCCGATATAAAAAGGAATGGACTTGTACAGAGGTTCTTGATCCTTGCCGTAGGCGTAGGAATCCGTTACCCAATTGTTTACCCGCTTGCCCTTCAAATTGGTGTGCGAGGCCTTGTCCCCCATACCGTAATAACTTTCCCCGGAGTGGCAGACCTTGCCCATTTTTACAATGTTTCCACCGTAATCGTAGTTTTCTTCCCAATGAAATCCCAATTCGTCATCCAGAATCACGGTCCCATCCAAATCCACTATTTGCATCTTTAAGGTGGACTTGTTCACATGAATCTTGATTTTGGAAGTTGAAATAACGTATTCCGGAACTTCTTCCTTTACTTCCAATTCGTTATATCCCAAACTCACATCATCACTAAGGGCATAGGAAAAATCGGGCTCAAACACATGTTCCGTGGCAAACCTGAATCGGATTGCACTGTCCCTCAAGATGGTAAGCTCAAGTATAACTCCGTTTTGGGTGGTAAAATAAAGTTTGTCGTTTTCTTGTTTAAAGTCGACTATATGGTTAGGGTATTGATTGCCCCTTTTTTCTATTTCAGTGTTGGTAATCATCGCTGATGGGTTATGTAACGCACAAAAGAAAGACTTTAGGGCGAGATATTAAAAAGATGTTGTAAACAGCTTTTAACTACAACGTTTGAGATACGTCACTATTTGTAAACAACCACACTAAGGGGAGGAAGCGTCATGTTTACAGACTGTTCAAAACCGTTCCATGCTTTGTCCGTGGGCTTAAGTGTCTTCTTGCCCACACCGCTACCAGAATATTTGCTGTCATCACTGTTAAAAAGCAATTTCAGCTGCGTGGCTTTGGGTACGCCCACCCTATAATTTTCCCTCGGAACCGGCGTAAAGTTGCAAGCCACGATTACATCGTTTTTGGGGTCATTTCCCTTTCTGATATAGGTTAACACTGAGTTTTCCTGGTCGTTATGCTCAATCCATTGAAAACCTTCCGGGCTGAACTGTCTCTCGTGTAGGGCGGGATTGTTTCTATACAATCCGTTCAAATCTTTGATGACTTCTTGGATTCCAGAATGAAAATCGTACTGGGTAAGGTGCCAATCCAGGCTTTCCTGGAAATTCCATTCGGAAGATTGACCAAATTCACCACCCATAAAGAGCAGATTGGCCCCCGGGTGTGTAAACATGTATCCGTATAACAACCGTAGGTTGGCAAAGCGCTGCCACTCATCACCTGGCATTCGGTACAAAAGTGAATTTTTCCCATAAACCACTTCATCGTGGGAGAAGGGCAGCATAAAATTCTCTGTAAAAGCGTAGGTGAGGCTAAAGGTCACCTGATTGAGGTCATACGATCTATGGATAGGTTCTTTTTTGAAAAACTCAAGGGTATCGTGCATCCAACCCATCATCCACTTCATACCAAATCCCAAACCTCCTAAATCCACAGGTTTGGAAACACCATTGAAAGCAGTGGATTCCTCCGCGATGGTCTGAACCCCCTTAAAGCTGGCATAAACCTCGGAATTCATTTCCCTAAGGAAGGACATGGCCTCCAAATTTTCGTTGTTGCCATACATATTGGGTTCCCATTCCCCATCTTCACGGGAGTAATCTAGATACAGCATGGATGCCACGGCATCTACCCTAAGTCCATCAACATGGAACTGGTCCAGCCAAAAAACAGCATTACTGATCAAAAAGGCCCGAACCTCGTTTCTCCCATAATTAAAAATCAAGCTTTTCCAATCTGGGTGGTATCCACGTCTTCTATCGGGATGTTCGTATAGGTGGGAACCGTCAAAAAAGCCAAGTCCATGGGCATCTTCGGGAAAATGTGAGGGTACCCAATCCAAAATCACCCCGATTTCCTTCTCATGAAATTTATCCACCAACATTTTAAACTCCTCTGGGGTCCCGAAACGGGAGGTAGGTGCAAAATAGCCAGTTAGTTGGTAGCCCCAACTAGGATCAAACGGATATTCCATCACCGGCATGAACTCTACATGGGTAAAGCCCATTTCGCTAACATAGGAGACCAATTCATCGGCCATTTCGGTATAGGACAAAAACTCCCAACCGTTCTTTTTCTTCCAAGAGCCCAAGTGGACTTCATACACCGAATAAGGCTTGTCCAAGGCATTGTGCTCTTCCCTTTTCTCCATCCATTTCTTGTCTTTCCAGGAATAGGGTGCATCCCAAACCACAGACGCAGTATTGGGCGGTTGCTCACAATATCGAGCAAATGGATCTGCCTTTTCGGTCCAGATGTCGTTGTTATGCGAGTGGATCTTGTATTTGTATTTGGTTCCCTTTGCAACCTCAGGAATAAATCCCTCCCATATACCACTGGCATCCCAACGCACATTGAGTTCATGTTCCTTATCATCCCAAAAATTAAAATCGCCAATTACCGAAACGGATTTGGCTGTAGGTGCCCAAACCGCAAAATAGGTACCTTTTTTTCCATCCACTTCGGTGATATGGGAACCTAATTTATTATACAGTCTAAAGTGCTTTCCAGATTTAAAAAGATTGATATCAAACTCCGTGAAAAAGCTATGGGCAATGACTTTGGACATAAGCGTTGGTTTAACAAGTGCAATATTACACATCTTTGCCCAAGTATCCGATTTTAGGTGTACTTCATCACAAAATATCAACGTAAATCAAAAAATGGAATGCTTTTTGATTTTTACCGGGAAAGAACAAATTTGAACGCAAATCAAAAATCAAAAATCATGACAAAATTTAATACAATTGTAGGCGTAATTCTAGTATTGCTGATATCGGCCTGTGAAGGTCCAGCTGGCCCTCCCGGGTTCGATGGACTCGATGGAAGAGATGGCCTTGACGGACTTGATGGCCAGGACGGTATTCAAGGACAAGTAGTTGAGGTTGATGGTGTTAACTTCGATTACGATGTCGCTGGAAACATATTTAATACCCTCATTACCTTTAGTGATGTAACGGATTTCGAGGTCTTTGAATCGGATGCCGTATTGATCTATAGGTTCGATGGAACCATAGATCTGGATGATGGTAGTACAGCAGATGCCTGGAGCCAAATTCCACAGAGCTTTTTCTTGCCGGAAGGGACCATCCAATACGTTGCAGCGCATACCTTCGTGGACGTGGAACTTTTTATTGACGGAAATTTTGACCTTTCTGCCTTGGACACCAGTTTTACCGATGATCAATCCTTTAGGATTGTATTTGTGCCCAGCGTATTCGCCGAATCTTCCAAAATGGACACATCCAAGCTCTCCAATGTGATGTCGGCCCTGGGAATTCAGGAAGATGGGGTTAAAAAAATAGAGCTGCAATAGTCGCTCAGAAATGTTAACTTATGGTCCTGTTGGTTTCAACAGGACTTTTTTTTTGTTTCCTTGTTGAAAGGAATTCACAAAACAATCGTCTACATATAAAAAGAAATGGGAAAAAAATTGTTTTTGGCAGTGTTGTTGGCTTTTGTAGGATGCAAGGGCGTTTCGCAAGAGGACAACAAGTCAGTTAAAAAAGAAAAAGTATTTCCGGTCACAAAGACCGACGCAGAGTGGCGAGCAGAGCTGACCGAAATGGAATACTACGTACTTCGGAAAGCTGCAACCGAGAGCCCCTTTACCAGCGAATTGTTGGAAAATAAGGAAAAGGGTACCTACGTTTGCGCCGGCTGCTCTACCCCTTTATTCCGTAGCGAAAACAAATATAGATCGGGAACGGGCTGGCCTAGTTTTGATCGTGAGATTGAAGGTAATGTGGCCTACGATGTCGATTATAAAATAGGCTACAAACGCACGGAGGAACATTGCGCAACCTGCGGAGGACACCTAGGCCATGTTTTTAACGATGGTCCTAAAAGAACAACCGGGGAAAGACATTGCATCAATGGTGTTGCCCTGGATTTTGTTCCGGATGAAAAATAGTTAGCATAGCTACCTTACTTTTTCACTAACCCACTATTTCACTATCTTACTGTATCACTTCACCACTTCAAAATGAACAAATACGCCATCAATAAGACTGAAGAAGAATGGAAACAGGAACTTTCTCCTGAAGAATTCCATGTATTGCGGAAAAAAGGAACTGAAAGACCTTTTACAGGGCAATACAATCTACATTTCGAGAATGGGGATTACCATTGCAAAGCTTGCAACGCCAAGCTATTTGAAAGCGATAATAAGTTCGAAAGCGGGTGCGGTTGGCCTTCGTTCGATCAAGCCATTGAGGGTGCCATTGAGTACGTTCGGGATACGAGCCACGGGATGCTGCGTACGGAGACCCTTTGCGCCAATTGTGGAAGCCATTTGGGGCATGTGTTCAACGATGGGCCAAAGGAGACCACGGGACAGCGCTATTGTATCAATTCGGTGAGCATCGGTTTTAATCCTGAAGAAGCATAATGGACTTTCAAGAAGACTATCTCCAAAGTGTAAAAAAGGAGTTCAATCGGTACAAATCCATGGGCGAAAAAACCTTTGCCCAACTGGCGGATGACGATATCCATTGGACATACACTAAAGAAGACAATTCCATTGCCATAATTGTAAAGCACATTGTAGGCAATATGCTGAGTAGGTGGACCAACTTTTTAACCGAAGATGGGGAAAAGACCTGGCGCAATAGAGACACCGAATTTGAAACTCCTTATGCTTCCAAAAAGGAAATGCTGATAGCCTGGGAAAAGGGATGGGCATGTCTTTTTAGAGCCCTAAATAGTATCGACAGGACCAACTTTGACTCCAAGGTCAAAATTAGAAACGAGGAGCACTCCATAATCCAAGCCATCAATCGTCAACTAGGTCATTATCCCAGCCATATTGGTCAAATTGTGTTTATCGGAAAAATGATAAAAAAAGCGGATTGGCAATCCTTATCCATTCCTAAGGGCCAGTCCGAAGCTTTTAATAAAAAGATGTTCGGATAAGCTCCTTCAACAAATTCATCATTATAACAATTCGGCAAAACCAAAGCTTGGATTTTGGTGCCTGAATTGCGTACTTTTGCACCTGCCTTCCAAAAGGGTAGGTTTCAATTTTTATCAACTAAATTCAAATTCTGATGAGCAACTTCGATGTTATTGTTTTGGGTAGTGGTCCTGGTGGATATGTAACGGCCATCCGTGCCTCCCAACTTGGATTCAAAACAGCCATTGTGGAAAAGGAAAGTCTTGGTGGTGTATGCCTAAACTGGGGCTGTATTCCAACAAAGGCCCTATTGAAGTCCGCACAGGTATTTGAATACCTCAAGCATGCCGAGGATTATGGCTTAAGCGCCAAAAAAGTGGAGCACGATTTTGGGGCCGTGGTAAACCGAAGTAGAGGTGTAGCGGAAAGCATGAGTAAAGGCGTGCAATTCTTGATGAAAAAGAACAAAATCGAGATCCTGAACGGCTACGGCAAGGTGCAACCTGGAAAAAAAGTATTGGTCAAAGGGGAACATGGGGATACTGCCGAGTATACCGCCGACCATATAATCATAGCTACCGGTGCGCGGAGCAGGGAACTGCCCAGCTTACCCCAAGATGGCAAAAAAGTTATTGGATATCGCGAAGCGATGTCCTTGGAATCCCAGCCCAAAAAGATGATTGTTGTGGGAAGTGGGGCCATTGGGGTTGAATTTGCGTATTTCTACAATTCCATGGGAACCGAAGTCACTATCGTGGAATACCTTCCGAACATCGTTCCAGTAGAAGACACCGATGTTTCCAAGCAATTGGAGCGTAACTTCAAGAAAAATGGAATCAAAATAAAGACCTCGGCCGAAGTCACCCAAGTGGATACCTCTGGAAGTGGTGTTAAAGCCACGGTAAAAACGGCCAAAGGCGAGGAAGTTTTGGAAGCCGATGTGGTACTGTCCGCAGTAGGTATCAAAACAAATATTGAAGATATAGGATTGGAAGATGTTGGAATTGCCGTGGATAGGGACAAAATCCTTGTCAATGACTACTACCAGACCAACATCCCAGGTTACTACGCCATTGGTGATGTAACCCCAGGTCAAGCTTTGGCACACGTTGCCTCTGCCGAAGGTATCCTTTGTGTTGAAAAAATTGCTGGCATGCATGTCGAAGCCTTGGATTATGGCAACATTCCTGGATGTACCTACTGCATTCCTGAAGTGGCTTCTGTTGGAATGACAGAGCAACAAGCCAAAGATCAAGGTTACGAGCTCAAAATTGGGAAATTTCCTTTTTCAGCTAGTGGAAAAGCAAAAGCCTCAGGAACGCCAGATGGTTTCGTAAAAGTGATTTTCGATGCCAAGTATGGCGAATGGCTGGGTTGCCACATGATTGGTGTTGGCGTTACCGATATGATCGCAGAGGCCGTTGTTGCCCGTAAGTTGGAAACGACCGGACATGAAATTCTCAAGGCGGTCCACCCCCACCCTACCATGAGTGAGGCAGTAATGGAGGCTGTTGCAGATGCTTACGACGAAGTAATCCATCTATAATCCATGCTGAAAGCATTCCGATTAACCGCAATTCTAGAAGGAATATCCTATTTACTTCTATTTGGAATCACCATGCCACTAAAGCATTGGGCCCAGATTTTAGAACCCAATTTGGCTGTGGGTTATGCCCATGGGGGGCTGTTTATTCTTTATGTATTGTTGGCCTTGGTCCTGTGCTGGGAGCGTAAATGGGGCATAAGGCGGTTTGCCATTCTATTTATGGCTTCGTTGCTTCCCTTTGGGACGTTTTATGCGGATAGGAAATACCTTCAAAACCTTGGGTAAGTACTTTGCGCTACTTTTAGTTTGTATAGGTATATCGTGCTCAACATCGTCCCATTTAGGTGATTATCCTCAGAAGGATACCCCTTTGAACGATGTTGCTTTTTATTCATGTGCGAACCAACCGAAGGTAGCGGATAACAACACTGAATTTAATCAGCTTAATAATCTTTGGGGTCTTTCATTTTCCCAAGCCTATCATAGGTTCCACATTAACTACGATTCCCTGTCCATCCGTCCGATTAGACTTAACAATCAAAGACTAATTAACTCCGTTGTCAACAAATCTTTCCCAAAATTGGAAGCGGTACCCTCAACTCGACTAAAAGAGATGAGGTATATCGAACAAATGAAGGCTTCCAGCAAAATCAAGTGGTACGATAGCGATCCATCGGACATCCAAAAGCTGGTTGAAAAAGGAAGTGGAAACAAGCAACTTTATGTGGAAGTTGTCACCTATGGTGCCAAAGATTCCCAAATTCCTAAATGGAAAAACAAGGTCAGCATATTTGTCTTTGATTTGGAGTTAACACGCTTGTTGTATCTTAACGAATTTGAATACAACTGCGACCCGAGGGACTCCAATGCCCTAGAAAAAGTGATACATTATGGACTCAACCAATTGAAGGATGAACTAGGGCAATAACCCAAATGAATTTTAGCTTTCGCTTTCTTGGAATGCTATAAAAATGAGGTAATCGCCAAATCGTAACTCTGGAGTCCGAATCCTAAAATTACACCCTTGGCCCCGGCAGAAATATAGGAAACATGTCTAAAATCCTCACGTTTGTGGGTATTGGAAATATGAACTTCAATGACAGGTGTGGATACAGCCTTTACCGCATCTCCGATACCCACTGAAGTATGGGTATAAGCCGCAGCATTTAAGATGATACCATCATAGGAAAATCCCACATCCTGTATTTTCCCAATCAATTCCCCTTCAATATTGGATTGAAAATGTTCCAAATCCACATTGGGAAATTTTTGCTGTAATTCCTGAAAGTATTCCTCAAAAGTAGTGCTGCCGTAGACTTCCGGCTCCCGTTTGCCCAATAGGTTTAGGTTGGGGCCGTTAATGATCATTAATTTCATGGATATAAAAGTACAATAACTATGGAAAAGAAAAAGCAGGGCAAACCCTGCTTTCATATCTTATGTAATCGGAACCTATTTTAAGACAAATTGAAGCCCAAAACCAAAGGCCGCCGCTTCACTATCTCCGGTTTCGCTCAGCACTAGGGCGGGCCTCCAGTCAAAATTTACCACGAAGGGTACTCCTTTTGGTTTAAAATCCAGGCCCAGATGGGGTCTAAGAGCAAAGACATTGTCAAAATCCTCAATCAAAATAATACTGGGACCTACACCTCCATACCAGCGCAGTTGGTTTCTACTGCCCAAGATTGCTTTGTGGTATGAGTAGAAAATGGAAATTGCAGTTCCTCCTTTGTCAAAACCCAGGTCCGCCTGCCCAACATGGTGGTCGGAAAAGAAATATTTTCCAGTTGCGCCAAAAAAGGTGGCCTCATTAAAGGCATCAACGCCAAGACCTAGGGCTGCCCTATAACTGGTCTGGGCAGCGCAAGTAAAAGTGAATAAAACAGTTAAGGTGAAAACAAAGCATACTTTTCTCATTGTGAATGTATTTACGGTTATTATTTCTTGGACAAACCAAAAGCACGATTTGAGGTTTTCAAATCAAAAACACCATAACCGTTTTCACATGAGATTGAAGTTCGCTGTTTTAAAACAAGAACAAAATTCCAACGGTTGCAATGGCAAAAGTTCCGTTATTGTCCACTGCCGAATAAGAAACATTTAGTTCGGTGTTGCCTGTAATATTATAGCCAATCAAGGGTCTATAAAACAGTCCGCCCTCATTGCCTTCATTTATTCCAACGGCATACCCAACATCCCCTCCAAACTTGAAATGATAGGTCGGATAGATCCTTACAGATCCCGCTACCGGAATAAATTGAATGTCCTCGAACTCGGATTGGTCTGGTAAGGTTTCCCCAAAGGCATTGATAAAGCCAGTGACCGCACCAACATCCAAAAGTTCGGAAACACCCCAATGGTAATTGAATTCCAGACCAATACTAAAACTGGACATTGCCTCGGCATCGCCTACAGGAATACCTGCATTAAAACCAGCCTTGAAATTGCTCCTATCCTGGCCGTGGACCATAGACATTATGGCAAAAAGTGCAATGGCAACTAAGTACGTTCTTTTCATAATTGTTAAAACTTTGTGAATAGCTAGAACGCAACCTTAACAAATCTAGTATGGCAATGGGCAAAATTCAGCCGGTTTTAAAGGGCAAAATGTCTATAACAGAACTTGCTGCCAAGGTATGGGGGTTTGGCATTTTTTTTGGTTGTGAATTGACCAATGCTCCTTTTGAGTTGATCAATGCGTCATTCCAGCAAATATTATTGTGTTTATCTTTAAACCATGAACTGGATGCAAGGGCTGAAGGACTACCAACATTATATGAGAATCGAACGCGGGCTTTCCGACAACTCCGTTGCTGGATACACCCAGGATTTACAGAAATTGGTGGACTACCTCAACGAATTTGAAATTAAGGTATCCCCTTTGGAAATTCAGCGGGAAACCATCCAACAGTTTTTGTATGAACTTGCCAAAGTCATAAACCCAAGGTCCCAAGCGCGGATTATATCAGGGCTAAAGGGCTTTTTCAACTATCTCATTTTTGAAGATTACCGGGAAGACAATCCTATGGATTTGATAGAATCCCCGAAAATTGGGAGAAAATTGCCGGATACCCTTTCCGCTACGGAAATTGACACCTTAATTGGCCACATAGACTTAAGCAAGTCTGAAGGAGAACGAAATCGTGCGATTCTGGAAACCTTGTATGGCTGTGGACTTCGGGTATCCGAACTCATCAACTTGAAACTTTCCGACCTGTTTTTTGAAGAAGATTTTATCCAGGTTACCGGGAAAGGGAACAAACAGCGATTTGTGCCTATTGGTCCTATAACCAAAAAGTATATTGGTCTATACAGCAATGAAGTCAGAAACCATCAAAGAATAGCGCAGGGGCATGAGGATTTCCTTTTTCTAAACCGGAGGGGCAAACAACTGACCCGAGCCATGATCTTTACCATCATAAAACATTTGGCCGAAAAAGCCGGTCTACAGAAAAATATCAGCCCGCATACGTTTAGGCACTCTTTTGCAACCCATTTGTTGGAAGGCGGCGCGGATCTCAGGGCCATTCAGCAAATGTTGGGCCATGAGAGCATTACTACAACGGAAGTCTACATGCATGTAAACCGAAAATATCTTGCAGATGTACTAACCGATCACCATCCCAGGAACAAGCAATAAAATCAAACTGAAGAAATTGAAACCAACTAAGCCTGGTGCCTTTTGGTATTTTGGTATTGCTTTTTAAAAGGTCGGATGATCAAACGTGCCTCACGATCAAACCGGATGTAGTTATACACCCAATTGATAAAAACCACAACACGGTTTCTAAAACCGATCAGGAAGAACAAGTGGACGAACATCCATACAAACCAAGCAAATACGCCTTGGAACTTCACACGTTTTAAATCGGCTACCGCCTTATTTCTTCCCACCGTGGCCATACTGCCCTTATCCTTGTATACAAAGGGGGTTAGGGGTTTGTTTTCCAACATTCTTACCAAATTTATCCCAAGATTCTGTCCTTGTTGAATGGCAGGTTGTGCCATCATGGGGTGTCCGTGGGGAAAGGCTTTGGTTTCCATTTGGGCCACATCACCAATGGCAAAGATTTCTGGATGACCTATCACTTGGTTAAACTCGTTCACCGCCAATCGGTCACCTCGGGAAAGCAGTTCATCCGCATCCAAACCTTGAATACTGACCGCCTTAACCCCTGCCGCCCACACTAAAGTGGCTGCTTCAAATGTGGTTTCGGAATCGGTGCTTATATGTTTTCCATCGTAATCGGTAACCCTAATGTCCTTCCAGACGTTTACCCCAAGTTTTTCTAGAAATTTTTCGGCCTTACTGGAAGCAATTTCACTCATGGCCGGAAGAATTCGGTCACTCCCCTGCACCAAATTTATTTGTGCCCTTCTTGTATCAAGGTCAGGGTAGTCTTTGGGCAAGATTCCCTTTTTGATTTCTGCCAAGGCTCCCGCAAGCTCCACCCCTGTGGGACCACCACCAACAATCACAAAATTCATTAGAGCATCTCGTTCGTGAAGATCATCGGTAAGTAGGGCCTGTTCAAAATTCTCCAGAATCAAACTCCGTAGGTTCAAGGACTGCGGAATGGTCTTCATGGCCATGGCTTTTTCCTCAATATTTTTATTTCCGAAGAAATTGGTCTCCGAACCAGTGGCAACCACGAGATAGTCGTATGAAATATCACCAATATTGGTAAAAACCTTTCTATCCGAAGGTTCAATACGGACCACTTCGGCCAATCGAAAATAAAAATTGGGATATCCTTGGAGCACTTTTCGGATGGGATACGCAATGGAATCGGGTTCAAGTCCCCCAGTGGAAACCTGATATAACAGCGGTTGGAAGTTGTGGTAATTGTGCTTGTCCAATAAGACCACTTGAATGTCTTTTTTGGATAGTTTTTTGGCCAAGGCTATACCGCCAAAACCACCGCCAATGATAATAACCCGAGGAAAACTTGATTGTGGAATATTCATGCTGGACATGTGTGCAAATTTACGCATTCCGCCATGGGTAAAACCATGTTTGGAAGGGTTTTTTGCTATCTTTAAATCCTGACTAACAAAACAACCCATACCGATGAAACAAACTATCCTTTTGGGCTTTGCCCTTGTCCTTTGCTTCCAGGTCTCCCACTCCCAAAAAGACCGGGAATCCGTAGTTAAAAACTTGGACTCCAAAACTGAAAAATATAGTGATATTGCCCTTGAAATCTGGGATTTGGCCGAAATGGGCTATTTGGAATACCAAAGTTCGGAGTTGTTACAGAAAACTTTGTCTGATGAAGGCTTTTCCATTACCAAGGGGGTCGCGGGAATTCCCACAGCCTTTATCGCGGAATACGGCTCTGGATATCCCGTAATTGCCATTTTGGGAGAATACGATGCGTTACCAGGATTGTCGCAACAGGCGGTTCCCGAGAAAAAATCGGCCAATGCCGCTGCCGGGCATGCCTGCGGGCACCATTTATTTGGAACTGCATCAGCCGCTGCTGCCATTGAAGCCAAAAATTGGTTGAAGAAATCCAAAAAACAGGGCACCGTACGATTCTATGGATGCCCAGCTGAGGAAGGGGGCTCTGGAAAAGTTTATATGGTTCGCGAAGGATTATTCAATGATGTTGATGTAGCCCTGCATTGGCATCCTGGGGCGCAAAATGCCGCTAGTGCGGGAGCCGCCTTGGCAAACAAATCGGCTAAATTCAGATTTTATGGCACCTCTGCCCATGCAGCTGGAGCCCCAGAAAGGGGACGTTCTGCCTTGGACGGAGTTGAAGCCATGAACATTATGGTAAACATGATGCGTGAACACATTCCACAAGAGGCACGAATCCATTATGTGATCACAGATGGCGGTAAAGCGCCCAATGTTGTCCCCAATTTTGCAGAAGTTTATTACTATGCAAGACACAACAGTCGCGATGTGGTCATTGATATTTTTGACAGAATTGTAAAGGCTGCTGAAGGAGCTGCCTTGGGAACCGGGACCACTATGGATTACGAAATGATTGGGGGCACCCACGAGCTTTTGCCCAATCTGACCCTCCAAAAATTGATGCACGAAAATTTGTCCAAAATTGGGGGAATGACATATTCTACCGAGGAAAAAGTTTTCGCCGAAAAAATTTCAAAAAGCCTGGGGTATGCTCAACTAGACGAAGCCAAAGCCAAAAACGTACAGCCCTATAAGGAAATCGCCCGGGCCTACGGTTCCACAGATGTCGGGGATGTGAGCTTTGCTGTTCCCACTGTGGGGATGGGCGCGGCCACTTGGGTCCCAGGTACTCCTGCCCATAGCTGGCAAGCTGTGGCAGCGGGAGGAACTTCCATTGGTACGAAAGGCATGATGATTGCCGCCAAAACGCTGTCACTGACCGCAATTGATCTTTTGGAAAATCCCGATACTGTTGTAAAGGCCAAGGCAGAACTGGAAGAAAAAAGGGGTAAGGATTTTGTGTATATCCCCCTTTTGGGAGATCGACCACCTGCTTTGGACTACAGAAAGTAAACAAATACAAAAAAGTTTGTAACAAAAACTGCCATATCCCTACCAATTAGGCAAACAACCAACCTTAGTGAATAAAGAACTGGAACATCGTTTTGTGACGGAGCTTGAGAACAATCAGAATATTGTTCATAAGGTCTGTAGTCTTTATACCAATGATAGGGATTCCCACAACGACCTTTTCCAGGAAATCACCATTCAGCTGTGGAAGGCTTATCCCAAGTTTAGGGGTGATGCCAAATTCAGCACATGGATGTACCGAGTAGCATTGAACACGGCCATTACCTTGTATCGAAAGTCCAAAAAAAGGGTGCAGACCCGGGACTACGACTCTGTAATTTTTAAAATCAAGGCCGACGAATATGACGATACGGAAGAGCAACAACTTAAGTTGATGTACAAGGCCATTAAACAACTTGGCGACATCGACAAGGCGTTGGTATTTCTCTACTTGGAGGACAAGGATTACTCAGAGATATCGGAGACCTTGGGAATATCAGAAGTTAATGCCCGTGTAAAAATGAACCGGGTTAAAAATAAATTAAGAACCATACTAAATCCTTAGTCTATGATGGATGAACTGGAACTCTTAAAGAAAGATTGGCAGAAAAAAGGGGAACATCTTCCCAAACTGTCCTTCGACGAAATCCACACGATGATTTGGAAAAAATCATCCTCGATTGTGAAATGGATATTTCTTATCAGTATCATTGAATTTATCATTCCCCACCTACTCTATCTCATTCCCTCCATGAGGAATAGTTCCCTGGATATTTATTCCAATTTGGGATTGAACAGTACCATGCTGACCGTCAATATCCTCCAATATCTGGTCATTTTCTATTTTATCTTTCAATTTTACAAACGCTATAAGGAAATTTCGGTTTTGGACAGCGCCAAAAGGCTCACCTCAAATATTTTAAGAACTCGAAGAACAGTGAAGCACTATGTAATTTTTTCACTATCCATGGTACTTTTAAACTTTGCCATTTTAGTGGTGGGCATCTATTTTAGTGACAACGTTGTCCAAAGCTTGGACCTCCACGGCAATTTTGAAGGCATGACGGAGGAAAAAGCAAAATGGATCATTATGGCCGCATTTGCCATTTCTGGTGTAGTTGTTACCGCCTTGTTCGGGGGAATTTACTTTTTGTTGTATGGCCTGCTGACCCGGAAGCTAAGAAGGAATTTTCAAGAACTGCAGAAATTAGAGGTTTAATCCCCTCGGTAACTGTATCTTCTCTTTTGGTGGTCTGCCTCATAGGCGGCCAACTCTTCTTTGGAAATCACTTTTAAGAATGAAGGATGTTGTTCTATGGCATATTCCAACTTTTCCAGGATGGAATCAATGGATTCATTGTCATAGTCAATTTCCAAAGGGGGCTTGACCTGCATTGACTGCAATATCCCTTTTTTCTTAACCCGTAATCCCTTTTTATCAAAAGACCTTCGGAAACCATCAATGACCACAGGGACCACAACAGGTTTGTACCTTTTGATTATATGGGCCGTACCCTTTCGTAAGGGTTTCCAAGGGGTTGTGGTTCCTTGGGGAAAAGTTATTACCCAACCATCGTCCAGGGCCTTGGCAATATTGCTGATGTCACTGAATTTTACCTGTCGGTTCACATCCTGGCCATCAGCCCGCCAGGTACGCTCAATACTGATTGAACCGGCGTACGCCAATATTTTGGTCAGTAAACTTTTTTTCATGGTCTCCTTTGCCGCAACATAGTATATGTTGAGTTTGGGGTTCCAGAGGTAGCCCAAATTCTTAATGGAGTCATCCCTGCCTTTTAAACTGGCATTGAATACGTGGAACATAGCCACAACATCAGCAAAATAAGTCTGGTGGTTGCTTACGAAGAGAACATTGGTGTCGGGTAAATCCCGAATGATCTGGGACCCTTCGATTTCCAAGGTATTAAACCCTTTGTAGCGCTGATGGGTCATCATTCCGGCGATGCGAATTAACCAACGCTTTAATAAAAGTATATGACCAAAAGGATTTTTTTTGAATAGACCCATCTGTTGTGTATTGCGGCTAATTTACAAAATAGGCGCTAAAGGACTTGCTCCAAAAGGTCTTGAATCTCGCTTAGCATCATGGCTGTGGCGCCCCACACCGTATAACCATTTAATTTATAAGCAGGTACATCGATACTTTTTGCATACGAAGTGCTTAAAGTTTCTTCAATGCGATTTCCATTGTCAAGAAAATCCGACAAATTTACCTCGACCAGGGCTTCCACCTCGCTTTGCTGCTTCACGAAAGGCTTCGGTTCAGGATAAAACCCCATATAGGGTCTTACCATAAAATTGCTTGGCGGAATGTAAAGTTCACTAAGTTCTTTTATGACCTCAACAGCAGTGGGCAAAACCCCTACTTCCTCAAAGGTTTCCCGTAAGGCCGTTTCCTCCAAACTACGGTCCCCCTCTTCTACTTTACCTCCTGGAAAACCAATTTGGTTGGAGTGCACCCCCTCATACGCTTTGCGCAATATCAACAACATTTTGGTCTGCTGCTCCAAATCCGGATAAAATAAGGCCAAAACCCCGGCTTGTTTGGGGTTTCTCTTTTGGATATCATTGGATATTAGCCATTGGATACGCATCGTGGGCGACATTTTATGGTGGGATTCCTCTCCGGGAAGTGGCAGATTCTTTATTTTTAAAGCTTGTTGATAAAATTCGTTGAAATCCATGTTGATCAAACCGTCGGCATTAACTGCAATTATACTATTTATTTTTCTCGTCTCCTGCGGCGAAACCCCTAAAAAGGAAAGTCCAAATAATGAGGAAACCACCGTGCAAAAAGATTCAATTCCGGAAGAGCGCCCAGAACCGGAGGTTGAGGAGGAGGAGGAGGCTTTTGTTCTTAATGAAGAAAATGCCATCGATTTCTTTTTCAACTATGCACAAGAAGTCAAGGAAGATAAGGTCCGATTGACCACCAGTATGGGCAGTTTCACTATTCAACTCTACGACAATGTGCCCTACCACAAGGCAAATTTCATCTACCTAAGTCGTATGGGATATTTTAACGACACCCAATTTCACCGAGTTGTGAAGGATTTTATAATCCAAGGTGGGAATTCCGACGATAAGGAAACTTCCAAAAAAAGAAGGCTTATAGGAAGGTATTTGCTTCCACCAGATACCCGAAAGGGACACAAACATCATAGAGGTACCATTTCCATGCCCAGTAGTGAACGTGATAATCCGCATAAGTTGGCTTCGCCCTACGAGTTTTTTATTGTGGTGACCAAACCGGGCTCCTATCACCTGGATGGTTCCTATACTCCCTTCGGAAGGGTAATTGAGGGAATGGATGTGGTGGATGCCATCAACAATGTCCCCGTTGGTGATGGAGATTGGCCTTGGCAGAATATTTACATCCTAAAGGCCGAAGTGCTTTAACTAATCGGTTTTTCGATAAATATTGGGAAGGCTGATCCCAAACCGAACCGCCAACAGCCGTAGACTGATCACTACCATTATAGCCGCTATATAGGCGAAATTCTCCTTTATCGGGAATTGTACAAACAGGAAATAACTGGCACCACCCAGAATACAGGCTGTGGCATAAATCTCCTTCCTGAATATCACCGGAATCTCATTACAAAGCATATCCCGAATGACCCCTCCAAAACTCGCTGTCATTGTTCCAAGGGCAATGCACATTATGGGCGAAAGTTCTGCTTGTAGTCCCTTTTCAACCCCAATCATTGTAAAAAGTCCTAAGCCGATGGTATCAAACAAAAACAAGGACCGACGCAGGTACTTAAGTTGGTTCACAAATAGTATCCCAATGACGACAGCACTAAAAATAGTGGTCACATAGGTAAGGTCGCGCATCCAGACAACCGGAGTGTTTCCAATAAGCAAGTCTCTCAGGGTACCTCCTCCAATGGCAGTGACAAAGGCGATGATCAATACCCCAAACAAATCCAGTTTTTTGTCCATGGCCACCAATACTCCGGAGATGGCAAAGGCAACAGTACCCAATATGTCGATGGTCTGATAAAACACGCTTACATTTTTTGTGTGTAGTAGTTGTAGTCCTTGATTACCTCATCCACAAACTGAATGGGGTGCAAGGTAGTCTGGATTCCCGTAACTTCCTTAATTCTTTTGTCCAAGGATATAATCACATTATGGTCCCCATTGAGCTTGGATTTATCGTAAAGTTCCTTGATGGTCTGCATCTCCGAATCCTTAAAAACCGTTACCTGCGGAAATTGGGGCTTATAATCCTCCGGTAATTCCCTGAGGAGCGTATCGCGAAGCGAAACTTTCTTTTTTTCACTAATTACGGTAGTGCCGGCGGCAATATCTCCCAATCGTTGCCCTTTGCCCCGGATTAAAATGGTGAGCACGGCCCCACCTCCAGAAGTAAGTACCACATCGATGATTCGGAGTACCCATCGCACAAAGTAATTTGCAAAACTGGGTTTGGACCCATCCAGTTTAACCACCCGTAACGACATTAACCCCTTGCCAATGGTTTTTCCATCAGAGAAAGTCTCGAAAAGCACATAGTATAAAAATGCGGGAAGGCTCAGGACCAAATAATAAGCCCATTGGTCGAATAAATCCATGTCCAACGAAGCCAAAAGAATAAAGACCAAAATAGTGTAGACCCCAATTACAAAGCTATCGATAATGTACGCCAACATGCGTTCTCCGAGATTGGAGGTGTTTTGGGTGATGCTTATATTTTGGGCCGTTTCTATTTGAAATTGATCCATATTTTAGTTTCTTTACTTATAAACCAGATTTAATGCGAGAGGCGGCTTTTGTAAAGCAAAATAAGGACAAATGGATCGCTTTTGAAAATGTCCTGAACAATCAGGGCCAACTGAAACCAGATAAGCTATCTGACCTCTACATTGAAATCACGGACCACCTTAGCTACGCCAAAACCTTTTATCCAAAAAGCAATACAGAACTTTACTTAAATGCCCTGGCTTCCCAGGCGCACCAAAAAATCTATAAGACCAAACGGGAATCCAAGAACCGTATTGTGGAGTTTTGGAAAACGGAATTCCCATCCATGTTCCACCAGCACCACAGGGAATTGCTGATTTCCTTTTTGGTGTTTGTGTTTTTTGCCCTTGTTGGGGCCTTCTCTTCGGCCAACGAAGGGGATTTTGTCCGGTCTATTTTGGGGGATGGTTATGTGAACATGACCTTGGACAACATTGAAAAGGGAGACCCCATGGCGGTGTATAAGGAACAAGGAGAGTTCAATATGTTTTTGGGAATCACCATCAACAACATAAAGGTGGCGGTTTACGCATTTGCCTTTGGAATTTTTTTGGGCATTGGCACCTTGATGATCATGTTGCAAAATGGGATCATGGTGGGCAGTTTTCAATATTTCTTTTATGAGAAAGGCCTTCTTTGGGAATCGGCCCGTACGATATGGATCCATGGCACCATCGAAATCTCCGTGATCATTATCGCGGGATGCGCTGGCCTCGTCATGGGCAATGGCATGTTGTTTCCCGGGACCTACACCCGATTGGAATCCTTTAAGAGGGGCGTGAAAAATGGGCTAAAGATCATGGTCAGTACCGTTCCGTTTTTCATCATTGCGGGGTTCTTGGAAGGTTATGTTACCCGACATACGGAGATGCCCGATTGGCTGGCACTTGTGATCATAGGTTCATCCCTGTTCCTAATCATTTATTACTATATCATTTATCCTAACCAATTCAAACGAAAAGCAAACCATGCAGCAGTACATTGAATTTAAAAAACAACGGGAGTTGGGCGAAATTTTGTCCGACACATTTGGTTTTATGCGCAATCAATACAAACCTTTCTTTGGTTCTATCCTAAAAATAGTTGGACCTTATTTAGTGGTGATGTTGATTACCCTAGGCTTCTATTATTATTTTATTGGGGATATGTTCGCCTTCAATATTGAAACTTCCAATGAGTCTTTTAACCCATTGATGACAGCCTTGGTTTTTATCCTGTTTTTTGTAGCTATCATTGCAGCCTATGTCATGGCCCAGGCCACGGTACTCTTTTATATCAAATCGTATGCGAATAACCAAGGGGTCATTGATTTTGATGAAATCAAAAAGAACGTGTACACCCATTTTTGGAGTTTTATAGGCCTTGGACTTTTGGTCGGGATTTCCCTAGCGGTTGGTTTTATGCTTTGTGTCATCCCCGGGATATATCTGTATCCTGTACTGGCCCTATCCTTCAGTGTTATGGTGTTTAACCAGAAGGGCGTAAGTGAAGCCTATGGTTACAGTTTTACCTTGATCAAGGACAATTGGTGGATTACTTTCGCGACATTTTTTGTTATCGGAATCATTGTGGGAATAGCGGGTTATGCCTTTAATATACCAGCATACATTTATATGATGGTTCGTATGGGCACCTTGGCCGGGGAGGTTGATCCCGTGGGAATGGCCGGTGGTATCTTTGACCCCATATATATTATACTGAACCTGCTATCGGTTTCTGTTCAATTTTTGCTTAACCTGATCACCTTGGTAGCCAGTGTACTTATCTATTTCAACCTTAATGAAAAGAAGAATTTTACCGGGACTTATGAGCGTATTGAAAATTTAGGGAAATCAGCTGAGGAATAAATGCGCAAACTATTGCTTTTAGGGGTTTTTATGTTGATTTGGAACCAAGTCTTGGCCCAAAACGATACCCTTGTAAAGTATGATTCCTCCCAAAGGGCTCCCGTGGAAATCGCCCAAGAAGATCTCCAAACCTATCTGGATGACGACAAGTTCAATTATGAAATTGTAAAAGCCGAGAACACTTGGTGGGACAATTTCAAGAATTGGTTGTACAACCAATTTCTTAAGATTTTTGAGTGGCTTTTTGGTGTGGAGGAAGCTGTGGGCGCACTCGGCTCTTTTTTACGGATACTTCCCTACATTTTGTTGGCAGTACTGTTATTCCTGATTATTAGATTTTTTGTCAAGTCGAATACCCAATCCTTGGTCTATTCCGAGCACAACCCCAACACCGTTTCCCTTTCGGAGGATGAGCGGATCATCAAAACCGAGGATATCCAGCAACTCATTCGAAATGCCCTGGCCGATAAAAACTACCGTCTTGCCATTCGATACTATTACCTCCATGTGCTCAAACTGCTTTCAGAACAAGAACTTATAGATTGGCAACTACAAAAAACCAACGACGATTACATAAATGAACTGGGCAATAGTGCGTTGAAATCATCCTTTAGCAGGGCCACCTTACTCTACGATTACATCTGGTACGGAGAATTCAACATTGACCAAGAACGCTATTCAAAGGCCGAAAAGGTATTTGTCTCGCTTAAAAATTCAATTGCCGCCGATGTTTAAAAAAGGAAGGATATATATCGTCATTGGCATTTTCACCATGGGTTTGGTATTGCTACTCGAGTACAACAAACCAAAAAAAGTGAACTGGTTCCCTTCCTATGTGGCCCATCATAAAATTCCGTACGGGACCTATGTTCTCAACGACCTTTTGGAACAATTTTATCCAAATCGGGTTCAACAGATTGGCAGGCCTCCCTTTGAATTTTTAAGCAGTAGGGATTCTTTGAAGGGCACTTACTTTTTTATTAACCAATCCGTTTATTTTGACGAAGCGGAGCTCTACTCCCTTTTGGATTGGGTACAAAAGGGCAACACGCTATTTGTTGCCTCACAGGGATTTGATGAAGTGCTTTTGGACACGCTACAGCTGGAAGAGCAATATCTTTTCAGTTCCGATGGAATTTCTCCGACATTCCATCATAGATTGGTCAATCCAAATTTGGATACTGAATCGGTCACTTTCGACAAGAACTTCAATGCCAGAACTTTTAAAAAGATAGATACCCTAAACACGATAATTGTAGGAGAGGTCCTAAACGCCGTGGACAGCACTGAAACCCAATCCAAGGGTATCAATGTGATCCAGCAATCATTTGGGGAAGGGAATATTATTTTATCCACTTTCCCAGAAGCCTTCACCAACTATTTTATGCTAAAGGACAATTACCGCAACTATACGGCCGGGCTATTGTCTTATTTGCCCAGTCAAGGTTCCATTCTAATGGACAATCATTACAAAGAAGGAAAAACCTATTATACATCCCCCATGTATCTGTTTTTGAACACCAAGGAATTTAAGTGGGCGTATTATTTGGTCTTGATAGGTGCCTTGTTTTATATCATTTTTGAAGGTAAGCGGAAACAGCGCGCCATTCCGGTGGTGACCCCCTTGAAAAACCAAACTTTGGCTTTTACACGGACGATAGCGGACATGTATTTTGAAAATGGGGAACAAAAGCAGATTACATCGCATAAAATCGCTTATTTTTTGGACTATATCCGTTCGCGCCTGCACCTACCCACGCAACAACAGGATGACACATTCCTTAAAAATCTCGCCCTGCGGAGCAACAATGAACTTGACGATGTCCAAGCCCTGTTTAAGCTCATAAACTCACTTAAGGACAAACCTCAAATTTCGGATACCGAACTTGAAGAATTGAACAAAAAAATAGAAGCATTTAAAGCAAAAGCTGATGGAAAATAACGAATTGAACTTTGATAGCAGGGTTCCCTTGGAAGACCTGAAAAACACCGTGGCAGAAATCAAGGAAGAACTGTCCAAGGTAATAGTGGGGCAGCAAAACTTTATGGACCTGCTCATCGTCTCCCTGTTGGTGGATGGCCATGCCCTGATAGAGGGGGTACCTGGGATTGCGAAGACCATTACCGCAAAATTATTTGCCAAAACCCTGAAAACCGGATTTAGCAGAATTCAGTTCACTCCTGATCTGATGCCCAGTGATATTCTGGGAACTTCGGTATTTAATGTCCAAAAATCCGAGTTTGAGTTCAAGAAGGGACCCATTTTTTCCAATATCGTATTGATTGACGAGATCAACCGGGCACCGGCCAAAACCCAGGCAGCGCTTTTTGAGACAATGGAAGAGCGACAGGCCACCATTGATGGCACCACCTACCCGATGGCCGAACCATTTATGGTCCTTGCCACACAAAACCCCATTGAGCAGGAAGGCACCTATGCCCTACCCGAAGCACAACTGGATCGGTTTATTTTCAAAATTAAGGTGGACTACCCCTCTGTCGAGGAAGAAGTACTGATCGTTAAAGGACATCACGAACGGAAGGGCGCTAAGCCACAGGACAATGTAAAGGCCATTCTTACGCCGAAGAAAATGGCGGAATTTAAAACGAACATTCACGATGTAATCGTGGAGGAAAAAATCATCAGCTATATTGCCCATATCATCACCAATACCCGAAACCATCCCCATCTGTATCTCGGCGCTTCCCCAAGGGCCTCAATTGCCACCCTATCTGCGGCCAAGGCGTTTGCGGCAATATCTGGTCGGGATTTTGTAATTCCGGAAGATGTGAAAAAGGCTCTGGTCCCAGTGCTCAATCATAGAGTAATCCTAAGTCCGGAAAGGGAAATGGAAGGAATGACCACAGAAAATGTGATCAACATGATCATGGAATCCGTAGAAATCCCGAGATAGGCATGCGTACGTTTAGGTCGTTTTATATCCATAACCACTTTTTTTGGTATATCGCTATTTTGGCGGCCTGCTTTGTTGTTTCCTATTGGTTCACATTTTTATATCCAATTGCCTGGTTATTGATTTTTATAGCTTGTGCCCTCTTCTTGTTGGATTGCTATTTTCTGTACAGCACCCCCAATGCTAACCAAGCACAAAGGGAGTTGCCCCAAAAGTTGTCAAACAGCGATGAGAATCTGCTTGCCGTACAGCTTAGTTCCCGTTATCCTTTTGTAGCTGGAATCACGATAATCGATGAGCTTCCTATCCAATTCCAAAAAAGGGATTTCGCCTACCATACCTCACTATCCAAAAACGAAAAGCACACTTTTGACTATACCGTGCGACCTGTGGAGCGCGGCGAATATGTTTTTGGTAACCTGAATGTTTTTGCCTCCTCTCCTTTACGGATTGTTAAGCGACGGTTTGTTTTTCAAAAGGATCAAATGGTTCCTGTGTATCCTTCGATCATCCAGATGCAGCAATATGATTTTCTGGCCATCAACAATCGATTAAGTGAAATTGGTCTGAAGAAAATCCGGAGAATTGGGCATACCCAGGAATTTGAGCAGATTAAGGAATACATTAAAGGCGACGATATCCGGACCATTAACTGGAAGGCCACTGCGAAGAAGAACCAATTGATGGTGAACCAATACCAGGATGAAAAATCACAGCCCATCTATTCTGTAATCGATACCGGACGGGTCATGAAAATGCCCTTCAACAGTCTAAAATTACTCGATTACGCCATAAACTCTACCCTGGCGTTTTCCAATGTGGCCTTAAAACGGAATGATAAAACAGGGATGATCATCTTCTCGAAGAACATCGAAACCTTTGTTCCCGCGGTTCAAAAGATTTCCCATTTGAATCTGATCCTGGAAAAGTTATACAACATAAACACGGCCTTTACCGATACGGATTTTGGATTGCTGTACGCCCATATCAAAAGAAAGGTGAATCAACGGAGCCTGCTATTGCTCTACACCAATTTTGAACACATTTCTGCCCTTAAAAGGCAACTTCCCTATCTGCTCGCCATTGCCAAAAAACATGTTCTGGTGGTTGTGTTTTTTGAAAATACGGAGCTGGAATCCCTAATCTCTAAAGATGCCGAAGATCTGCAGACCATCTACCATAAGACCATCGCGGAAAAATTTTCTTTGGAAAAAAGACTCATGCAAAAGGAGTTACAACAATACGGGATCCAAACCATTTTAACCAAACCAGAAAGCCTGACCATCAATACCATTAATAAGTACCTTGAAATTAAAGCACGGGGATTACTCTAGGGAATAGCTATTATCAGAAAAACCAAGAGCGGTCAAAGTAGGAAGGGAGTCCGTGGTTAACTTTAGATAAGCCACTTTGTCAATTTGAAAGTCTTCCAAATTTAGGTTTTGGGTAGTTAAACTCTCCTTGGGTGTTTTCTTGTTCCTTTTTTTGGAGAATAATTCAATGGTAACTCCCACAGTGACTCCTCCCAAGACCGTCGCCATTAAATCGTCGTTGTCCCATCCATTTTCACGTTGACCAGCATCAACAGATTCCTTGGCCACGCCAATCAATGCACTGCCAGCCACTGAACCAACAAAAGTCCAAAGTCGATTCCCATCCGAAACTTGTTTAGCTATTCCTGCGCCGGCCAAACCAAAAAGGTTGCCGCCCAAAAAATGAAGTGCTTTGTCCCGTTCCACTTGTGCATGCAATTGCGATGCAAAAAGGAACACGACTAGTGTGGGGATTAGTGTTCTCATTGCTTGGTAAAAGTAGAAAAAAATATCCAATTGACTGGGCTAAAGCCCTTTGACGGCAGCTCTTGCAGTCTCATATTCGTGCATCATCTTCCGGACAATTTCTTTGGCGGGTAAAATTTCATGGATCAACCCAGATACCTGTCCAATCTCCAATTCACCTTCCTTCAAATCTCCTTCGAACATCCCGCGTTTGGCCCTTGCCCGACCCAGCAATTGCACTAAATCTTCTTTGGTCGCGCCATTGGCATAAGCCTCTTGTATATCTTGGTAGAATTTATTTTTTAGCAGGCGAACGGGAGCCAGTTCCTTCAAGGTTAGGTGGGTGTCGCCTTCTTTGGCGTTCACAATATAATCTTTGAATAGGTCATGGGCAGAACCCTCTTCGCTGGCCGCAAAACGACTTCCAACCTGCACACCGTCCGCACCCAATACCATCGCCGCCAACATGGCGTTCCCGGATGCAATCCCTCCAGCGGCAATCAACGGAATATTTATTTGTTCACGTATTGAAGGAATGAGGACCATGGTTGTGGTTTCGTCCCTACCGTTGTGCCCCCCAGCCTCAAAGCCCTCGGCAACTATGGCATCCACCTCAGCTTCTTGGGCCTTCAACGCAAACTTTACACTACTGACCACATGTACCACCGTGATTCCCTTTTCCGTTAAAAAAGAGGTCCATGTCTTGGGGTTGCCGGCCGAAGTGAAAACTATTTTAACCCCGGATTGGACGATGATGTCCATGATGTCCTCAATATTGGGATAGAGCATGGGCACATTAACGCCAAAAGGTTTGTTTGTGGCTTGTTGGCACTTTTTAATATGATCTTTGAGCACTTCGGGATACATACTCCCAGCTCCAAGTAGTCCCAATGCACCTGCATTGGATACGGCGGAAGCTAGCCGCCAACCGCTTGTCCATATCATTCCCCCTTGAACAATGGGATATTTGATTCCAAAAAGTTCAGTGATTTTGTTTGGGTTCATAGTCATGAAATAACACCAGAGCCCACAAGTTCGTCATTTATGTACCAGGCCACAAACTGCCCCTCTGTAATGGCAGATTGTTTATCCTTAAAGTCGACATAAAGACCATTATCCGTTTTGTACAAGGTTGCTTGCTGCAGGGGTTGTCGATATCGTATTCTGGCCATAACCTTCATGGATCCATCAACCTCAAGGGCCATATCACTTCGTACCCAATGCAGTTCATCATCCTTTACGAACAATGTACTCCTATATAAACCAGGGTGGGACTTTCCCTGTCCGGTATAAATAACATTGCTCTCCACATCGGTATCAATTACAAACAAAGGCTCCTTGGTCCCGCCTACATTCAATCCCTTGCGTTGACCAATGGTAAAGTAGTGCGCGCCTTGATGCTCCCCCACGACCTTGCCGTCATGTACCGAGTAATTGGGTTTTTCCGCTTGAAAGGCCAACTCCTCCTGTTTGTTTTCAAAGGATGGACTAGCTGTATTGAATTGCTCCGCACTATCTGGAACCTCGACAATAACTCCTTTTTTGGGTTTTAGTTTTTGCTGCAAAAAATCGGGCAAGTGCACTTTGCCCACAAAACAAAGACCTTGGGAGTCTTTTTTATCAGCTGTGATCAAATTGTTGTCTGCGGCAATCTGCCTAACCTCCGGTTTGGTAAGTTCCCCAATCGGAAACAGGGTCTTGGCCAACTGTTCTTGGGAAAGTTGGCACAAAAAATAGGATTGGTCCTTGTTGCCGTCAACACCTGCCAAAAGTTGGTAGGTTTCAGTTCCGTCGTCATTTTGGATGGTACCCTTGCGACAATAATGCCCTGTGGCCACATAATCAGCGCCCAATTGCAAAGCTATTTTTAAGAAAACATCGAATTTGATTTCCCTATTACAAAGGACATCTGGGTTTGGAGTACGTCCCCTTTCATATTCATTGAACATGTAATCCACGATGCGTTCCTTGTACTCGGCGCTCAAATCCACCGTTTGGAAAGGAATTCCCAATTTTTCGGCAACAATCAAAGCGTCATTGCTATCCTCCAACCACGGACATTCTTCAGAAATGGTAACCGAATCATCATGCCAATTCTTCATAAACAAGCCAATGACCTCATACCCTTGCTGTTTTAAAAGGTAGGCTGTAACGCTCGAATCCACTCCTCCAGAAAGTCCAACTACAACTTTTTTCATCCCATTTAATTACCAAGTGCAAAAATACAAAATGACAAACATTGGGAGTATGTCGTAAATCTTAAGTGTAGGTTACAGGACAATTGAATGAAATACAACAGAGTTGTTTACACCCCAAAAAATGCCTGACCGAGGCGACATTATATTCGAATTTGTTAAAATTATGATTAATTATTATCTATTATGGTTAAACAATTATGATTTTCTGTTTTTTTGAAATTTTCAACGTTTATCCAAACTCCCTGTTGAAACACCTAAGGTGCCCCTCCATTATCAATCTGCTTTATAGCATCCGTTAATTGTAGTATACCCACTACCTTTTTAAGCTAAAATGCAAAGACATTAACCGATTATTGTCAAAAAATCAAACGATGGATGATAATTTTGTTAAAGTTTTAATAAAAACCGTTAAACAATTTGATTTTAGTTTTGTTTAATTTAATATTTGTTTTGTTAAACAAAATGTATAATCAAAAAAACTACCCTATGAAAGCACTAATGAACTTTTCAAAATTGTCATTACTGATTTTTGCTTTGACCTTTACTTCCTGTTTGGAAGATGATAACGGAATTACGGATCCCCCACCTGAGGAGTCACCTAACATTGTTGAGGCTGCCCAGGCCACTGCAGACTTAAGCAGCTTGGTAAGTGCTCTACAAAAAGCCGATGAAAGTGCCAATAATGATTTAATTAGTGCTTTAAGTGGTGACGGGCCTTTCACGGTCTTTGCACCTACCAACGCTGCGTTTGCAGACCTTTTGGCCCAACTGGATGGTTTTGATTCCTTGGATGACTTTAATTCCGAACAACTTCAGGATTTGCTGGCCACCATTCTTACCTATCATGTAATTTCAGGAACTGCGGCCATGTCTACCGATCTGACCGACGGACAATCCTTGACCACACTACAAGGTGCAACACTTAGTGTGTCCCTCGATGGTGGAGTCTTTATTGGAGACGATACCGATGCCGATGCCCAAGTAACTGCTGCCGATGTGGAAACATCCAATGGTGTTGTACATATCATTAACAAGGTGTTGCTACCTCAAACTATTCTGGATGATTTAGCGGATATTCTTCTTGTGCCTATTACGGATTTGGCGATAGGTAACGAAAATCTGGAAAATCTTGTTGCTGCTTTGGTTGCTGCTGATGGAGATCTACCCAATGTGCTACGAGGAGCCGGACCATTTACGGTATTGGCCCCGACCGACGAAGCTTTTGAAGCCTTTTTGGATGGTGCCGCCCTGGGAGATATTCCAGTAGAGGTGTTAACCAATGTGCTATTGAACCATGTACTTAGCGGAGCCATCTACAAAGAAGATTTGGAAGGACTAGGTTCTGGATATTCGAACACCTTGGCAACTGGGGCCGGAGACCAAAATATGAGTATCTTCTTCGATGCCATGGATGGGGTTTCCTTTAATGGTGTATCCTCCGTTTCCACAGCAGATGTAAAAGCCCTGAATGGTGTGGTACATATTGTTGATGCTGTAATCGGTTTACCCAACATTGTCGATCACGCTGTTGCCAATCCTAATCTAACCGCTTTGGTTGGCGCCCTTACAGATGGCGGAAACACAACGTTTACCGATCTATTGTCCAATGAAGAGGAAGTATTCACGGTTTTCGCACCTATTAACGCTGGCTTCGATGCGTTCATGAATCCAAATGGTAATGCACTTAATGATATTCTTTCGAATCACGTTGTAGTTGGTGCAGCGGCCTTCTCATCCGGTTTGTCAAATTCCTATGTGAACACAGCAGCCACTTTTGATGCTGACAAGCCATTAAGCCTTTATATCAATACCGATGACGGAGTTACGCTAAACGGAATCAGCCAAGTGGCAATTGCCGACATTGTGGCTACTAACGGGGTAATCCACGCTGTGGATATGGTTATTGACCTACCGACTGTGGTAACCTTTGCCACCGCAGACCCCAATTTCTCCACCTTGGTTACTGCACTGACGGATTTGACGCCAAGTACTGATTTTGTTTCGGTATTATCCGATCAAGATGGAAATGGAGCTGACCCGTTCACGGTCTTTGCGCCTACCAACGCAGCCTTTGATGCTCTTGCTGCGATTCCAGAAGAAGCTGATTTGATTCCAATCCTGCAGCACCATGTGATCGCGGGAGCCAATATCCGTTCAGGAGACCTGAACGCGGATGGCGATACAGTAACCCCTGCCACGCTGGAAGGTGATACGTTTACCATTACCCTTCCTGGCACTGAAGGCAACATCGCTGATGTAACCGATGGGGCTGGAAATATGGGCATTGGCATTGATGCTGTTGATGTACAAGCCATTAATGGAGTAATCCATGTCTTGGATGCTGTTCTAGTTCCAGATACAATGAACTAAATTGAAATGGGCCGGTTTCATATCCGGCCCTTTTTCATCCCACCAATTATAGAGAACATTTAACAACACTACAATGAAAACATTACTACAATCAAACAAGCCTTTCCTATGGTTGGCTCTTTTCCTGTTTACATTCGTTTCGTGCGAATTGGAAGATGACCAAGCGGTAGTTGATGACGAAATTCCAACGAAGAATATTGTGGAAACCGCCCAGGACACTGAAGCGTTAAGTTCTTTGGTTGCTGCATTGGCCAAAGCAGATGAAAATGAAGATTCGGATTTAATCCCCACCCTAAGCGGAACTGGCCCATTTACCGTTTTTGCACCGACCAATGACGCATTTACCGACTTGCTCAATAGTTTAGACGGATTTAATTCGTTGGACGATTTTGATACAGACGAAGAACGTTCCCTCCTGGCAACAATCCTTCAATATCATGTTATTGCAGGAACTGCCGTAGCTTCCGGAGACCTTACCAACGGTCAGGAAGTCACAACGGTTCAAGGGGAGGATTTAAAGATAATTTTAGACGGTGGGGTTTTTATAGATGATGCCACCGAAAGCAACGCCGAAGTGGGTACCCCAGATGTATCTGCATCCAACGGCATTGTACACATTATAGATAAGGTGCTGCTTCCACAAGCCATAATTGATGCCTTAAACGAAGGAGGAACTTTGGTGGATATCGTTGTTGCTACAGAAGCTTTATCCTTGTTGGAAGCTGCCGTAATCAAGGCCGATTTGGTGGATACCTTGAACGGGGATGGACCTTTTACGGTCTTTGCTCCTACCAACGATGCATTCGAAGCCTTGTTAATCGCATTAGGTGGTGATTATATGAGCTTGGACGATTTTGATACGCCCGAAGAAATTGAATTGTTAAAGAGTATTTTACTATATCATGTGATTCCGGCACAAGTACTTGCAGCAGACCTTACTGAAGGCGAGGTAGGCACCGCCCTTCCCGAAAATGCATTGACCATTATTGAAGAGGATGGCAAATTTGTGATTGGGGACGCCTCCGATACCAATGCCAATATTACTGGAACGGACATTATGGCCTCCAACGGAGTTGCCCATACCATAGATAAAGTGCTGCTTCCACAAGCCGCTATAGATTTTGTGGCTTCCCTGCAGATGAAAAATATCGTGGAGCTCGCCATCGAGACAGATGATTTGAGTTTGTTGGTGGATGCCTTGGTCCAGGCCAATGCCGGACTTGTGGAAACCCTTAGCGGGGAAGGTCCATTTACGGTATTCGCTCCTACCAACGAGGCGTTTGCTGCCCTTTTGGATGTGTTGGGTGATGACTACAACGCCCTCTCCGATTTTGACACCCAGGAAGAATTGGACCTTTTGGTCGATATTCTTACCTATCATGTTGTAGCGGGAACAGCTGCTTTCTCCACAGATTTATCTGATGGACAAATGATAGCAACAGTTTCTGAAGACGAGGTGACCATTAAATTGGACGGGGATTACGTATTTATCAAAGATGCTTCCGAGGACAAGGCCAAGGTGATAATTCCAGATGTTTCTGCCAGTAACGGGGTGGTGCATGTAATTGATAAAGTATTGCTTCCGCAGGCGGCCATAGATTTCGTAGCTGCATTACAATTAAAGAACATTGTGGAGCTGGCCATCGAAACTGATGACTTGAGTCTATTGGTAGATGCATTGGTCCAGGCCAATGCCGGACTGGTGGAAACCCTAAGTGGGGAAGGTCCATTTACTGTATTTGCTCCTACTAACGAGGCATTTGCTGCCCTTTTGGATGTGTTGGGTGATGACTACAACGCCCTCTCCGACTTTGATACCCATGAAGAACTGGACCTTTTGGTCGACATCCTTACCTATCACGTGGTAGCGGGGACAGCTGCTTTCTCCACGGATCTATCCGATGGACAAATGATAGCAACCGTTTCGGAAGACGAAGTGACCATTAAATTAGACGGTGGATATGTGTTTATCAAGGATGCTTCGGGAGATAAGGCCAAAGTGGTCATTCCCGATGTTGAAGCCAGCAATGGAGTGGTTCATGTCATTGACAAGGTACTCCTTCCGCAAGCAGCAATTGATTTCGTGGCTTTCCTCCAATTGAAGAATATTGTGGAAATTGCCATAGAAACCGATGACTTGAGTCTATTGGTAGATGCATTGGTCCAGGCCAATGCGGGATTGGTGGAAACTCTAAGCGGCGATGGCCCCTTTACGGTTTTCGCACCCACCAATGAAGCCTTTGAGCATCTTTTGGGAGATTTAGGATTCCACGGAATTGGTGATTTTGACACGGACGAAGAAATAGAATTGTTGATCAAGGTACTCACTTACCATGTTGTTGCTGGAACAGCAGCCTTCTCAACAGATCTTTCCGATGGTCAACATATCGAAACCTTCCAAGGTGAAAACATAGGAATCAATATCAAGGATGGCGGCGTTCATATCGTTGATGCCACTGACACCAATGCCACCGTTGTACTGCCCGATGTGGAAGCTAGCAATGGTGTGGTCCACGTAATCAATAAGGTGCTTTTACCACAAGAGGTATTGGATATTCTAAATCCACCAGTACCCAACATTGTGGAGCTGGCTGCTTCTGTTGAGGATCTAAGTCTTTTGGTGGAAGCGATAATTCAAGCTGATGCCGGTTTGGTAGAGGTCTTGAGTGGCGACGGTCCTTTTACCGTGTTCGCTCCTACCAATGAGGCTTTTGAAGATTTGCTTCACGCACTGGGCGACGATTATAACAGCTTAGAGGATTTTGAAGATGACGACGACATGGAACTCTTGGCCAAAATACTCACCTACCATGTAGTGTCAGGGGCAGCACTGGCTTCTGGAGATTTGTATAATCATCAGCAATTGCACACAGTTCAAGGCGAATCCTTGTTTGCCATAATTAACCATGAGGTGTTTATCCGGGATAAAACCCATGTCGATGCAGAGGTTATTGCACCCAATAATGTGGCCAGCAACGGTATTGTGCATTTAATAGACAAGGTCTTGCTTCCCAAGAAGGTTTTGGACGAACTACACTAAAATTAAATATGGAACGCCTATAGTTTTGTAGGTCAAATATTACAAACGAACTCCCTTAATTTGCTTTAAGGGAGTTCCTTTATCTATAAGGGTTGACCGTTCGTCGATGACACATCAAAACAGGTCTCTTTTACCATACAAAATACCCCCTTTTACAACTATTAATTTTTTAGGCTGGTTTTATGTGGCATCTTTGGAGTCCCAAATCTTTCCAAACTATACCTATCAATGGTGAAAGCTCCCCCAAAGTTCTTGGGGGAGTTTTTGTTTTTTTGTGAAGGATTATCTTCTTCCGGCCTTCTTTTGTTCCTCGGCCTGCTCCATCATCTCCCGCATCTTTTTCTGGAATTTGTTTTCCTTCTTTGGCTTCTTTTTGTTCTCTTGAATTTGTGCATGGATCTTGTCCTCATCCAAAATGTAGTTCTTGATGGCCAACATAATAAAAATGGTAATCAAGTTAGAGATGAAATAATATAAACTCAAACCACTTGCATAGTTGTTAAAGAAGAACAACATCATTAGTGGAGACAAATACATTATGAACTTCATGTTGGGCATTCCAGGCTGCTGTTGCATCTGCATAGTCTGGCCTGTGGTCAAAGTCATATAGAAGAAAATTGCAATGGATGCCAAAATTGGAAACAAACTTACGTGGTCCCCATAAAACGGAATTGAAAATGGAAGATTGAAAATAGTATCATATGACGATAAGTCTTCCGCCCATAAAAACGATTTCTGTCTCAATGCAAAAGAAGTTGGGAAAAACATAAAGAGTGCATAGAAAATAGGCAACTGCATCAAGGCCGGGATACACCCGCTCATTGGACTCACACCTGCCTTGCCATACAGCTTCATGGTCTCTTGCTGCTTTTTCATGGCATTGTCCTTGTACTTCTCGTTGATCTCCGTAATCTCTGGTTTCAAAACCTTCATCTTGGCCTGGGAGAGATACGATTTATAGGTAACTGGTGATAAAGCGAGTCTCACCAAAATCGTCATTACAACAATAGCAATACCAAACGGCAGGAAGGAACTTAAGAAACTATAGAATGGAGTGAACACATATCTATTGATCCAGCCAAAAATTCCCCATCCAAAATATATGGTGTCCTCGAGTCCGTACTCATCATATTTACTTAGCACTTCGATATCTGTTGGACCATAATACCAATTCAGATTTTCAGAAAACTCTCCTCCTTCCAAGGATAATGGAATTGTTGTCCCAAAACTCTTGGTAAACGCAATGTCTTTGTTTTCCTCTTCCACCAAATTTACAGAACGAAGGTCTGCCGACTTAAAATTCTTTTTGGTCGCTAAAATTGATGTGAAAAAATGCTGCTTATAAGAAATCCATTTTACGTCCTCATCCGACTCCTCGTCATCACTATTAGCTGACAAATAGTCGATTTTTCCGTCATCGAAATTGCGCATGATCTCAGTGTATCGATTTTCATACTGTACACTTTTGTCATGGCGAATCCCTTTAAGATTCCATTCCAAATCAATGGGCCTTCCAGAATTGATTACTCCATTCAAGCCTTGCGACCGAAGGGTAAAGTCCAACAAATAATCGTTGGGCTTCATCTCATATCGGTATTCCAAAAATTTATTCTGGGAAACTTTGGCCTTCATGGAAAGCACCTGGTTATCCCCATTTGTGGACAGGGAAGGTTCAAAATATAAGTCCGATGTGTTTAAAACCCTATTGTCCGAAGAAGTGAAGTTGATGCCAAAACTGGCATTGCCGTCTTTAACCAAATACACAGGAACAGAATCATAAGTGACATAATTCTTCATCCTAGCTTCCACAATCTGCCCCCCTTTGTTGGACACCTCCAAATAGAGTACGTCGTTTTCCAATTTGGTTGTCCCCTCAGAAGTTGTGGTAAATCCAAAAGCGCCAACCGAATTTTTGTAGTCGGCCACAGCTGTCGAATCCTGTTTGTTGATGGGTTTGGGGGTCTCTATTTGGGGAACTTTGGCCTCTTCTTCCTGTTGCGCTGCCGCCTCAATTTTTTCCTGTTCCGCTTTTTGGGCTTCCAATTCCTCAGGAGTAGGTTGATTTTGGTAAAACATAAATATGAGTATTCCAAAAATCAACACGAATCCAATAATGGAATTGATGTCCAGTTTCTTTTCTTCCATGAAAGTTATTTAGTGAAAATCTTTATCTGCGCTTTTCCGGTCGCAAATATATGTCCAAAACCGCAGTTTATGCCAAACTGGCATTAGTTTGTTGCTGTTTTTGCGCCAAAACCGCCTTAACAAATCCTACAAATAATGGATGCGGGTTGGCCACGGTGCTTCGGTACTCTGGATGGTACTGCACCCCAACAAACCACGGATGCGATGGAATCTCTATTACCTCCACCAATCCGGTTTTTGGGTTAAGCCCAGTGGCTTTTAATCCAGCTTCCTCCATTTGTGTTTTGTAATCGTTGTTAAATTCAAAACGGTGGCGGTGCCTCTCGGCTATTTCGGTATCGCCATACACTTGATGCACCAAGCTACCTTCCAAGAGATGGCAGTCCCAAGATCCCAATCGCATGGTCCCTCCCATATCGGTCACCAACTTTTGCTCCTCCATTAAGCTTATAACAGGGGCAGGTGTATTCGGTTTCATTTCGGTGGAATTGGCATCTTTAAGCCCAAGTACGTTTCTGGCGAATTCAATTACGGCCATTTGCATTCCCAAGCAAATTCCCAAAAAGGGCACGTCGTTTTCCCTGGCATATCGAACGGCCATAATCTTGCCTTCAATTCCTCGCGCCCCAAATCCAGGAGCCACCAGAATGCCGTCAAGGCCCATTAATTTTTTATCAATATCGTTGACCGTTAAATGTTCGGAATGGATAGATCGCACCTCAACCTTTACTTCGTTGGCTGCACCGGCATGAATAAAAGATTCCAGAATGGACTTATACGAATCCTGGAGTTCCACATACTTACCAATAAGACCAATGGTCACCTTATTTTTTGGGTTTTTGTGTTTCTTCAAAAACTGCTCCCACTGTTCCAACTCGGGTTCAACATCGTTGGGTAGTGCCAATTTTTCCAGAGCTACTTTGTCCAAGCCTTCCTGCTGCATCAACATGGGCACATCATAAATGGTCGATGCATCTATGGATTGAATCACGGCTTCCTTTCTTACATTACAGAAAAGGGCCAGTTTTCTTTTGATGTCATCCGATATTTGATGTTCGGTACGGCAAACCAAAATATCCGCATTTATCCCACTTTCCATCAAGGTCTTTACAGAATGCTGGGTAGGTTTGGTCTTTAATTCGCCCGCTGCAGATAGGAAAGGAACCAGGGTAAGATGCACCACAATTCCGTTGTTCTCGCCCAACTCCCAGAGCAATTGCCTTACTGCTTCAATATAAGGTAGGGATTCAATATCACCCACTGTACCCCCAATTTCGGTAATCACGATATCGTAGTCACCGCTCTTGCCCAATATTTGGATTCGCTCCTTTATCTCATTGGTGATATGGGGAACCACTTGAACCGTTTTTCCCAAAAATTCACCTTTGCGTTCTTTCTCGATGACACTCTGGTAGATTCTTCCGGTAGTTACATTGTTGGCTTGGGATGTACGCACATTTAGAAAACGCTCGTAATGCCCCAAATCCAAATCCGTTTCAGCTCCATCATCCGTAACATAGCACTCCCCATGTTCATAAGGATTCAAGGTTCCGGGATCTACATTAATGTATGGATCTAACTTCTGAATGGTGGTTCGGTAACCTCTGGCCTGCAGTAGTTTGGCCAAAGATGCTGCTATAATTCCTTTTCCCAAGGATGAAGTAACCCCTCCCGTAACGAAAATGTACTTGGTCTGTGCCATATTGAATGCTCTATTACGGGGTGTAAAGTTACAAATTGCCGGAAGAAATTTGGCTCATTCCCTAGGAAATTCTTTTTGAATTTTACGGATCAAGGGTTCCAGACCATTATCCTTGATATCCAAAGTGGTCTGAAGATACTCTCCCAGCTTTCCATTTGGGAATCCCTTTTGCTTGAACCACACGAGATAGGCCAAGGGCAAATCGACCAAATATCGGTCCTTGTATTTACCAAAGGGCATTTTATAATGTGCCAGTTCGAACAACTTTTCCTTGTCGGGCCTAATTTCCATATCCGTCCCTAAAGTACTATCTTAACCTCAATAATCGACCGATCATGGAAAGAAGAAAATTTATTGCGACCACTGCCGTTGGAGCAGCCGGTATTGCAACAACCAAAGTTAATGCACAAAACATGGAAACCACCAAAGACTTTAAGCTTAAAAACAATATCAACCATAGTGTCTGCCAATGGTGTTTTGGTGACATACCTCTAGAAGAATTTCTAAAAACATTGAATGAGCTAGGCATTAAGGCCATTGACCTTATCGGTCCAAAAGATTGGCATTTGCTCAAAAAATATGACATTCATTGTTCCATGTGCAACGGGGCGGAAATTAGCCTGACCGAAGGTTGGAACGACCCCAAGAACCACGAGGTCCTGATCAAGAACTATACGGAAATGATTCCCAAGGTGGCCGAGGCCGGGTACACCAACCTCATCTGCTTTAGTGGCAATCGCAACGGGATGAACGATTATGTGGGATTACAAAATTGCGTGGACGGGCTTTCCCAAATTATTCCCTTGGCCGAAAAACACGGGGTCGTCATCCAGATGGAACTCTTTAACCAAGTAAACCATCCGGACTATATGTGCGACAGCTCTTTATGGGGGGTGGAACTTTGTAAGCATCTGGGCAGCGACAATTTTAAATTGCTCTACGACATCTATCATATGCAAATCCAGGAAGGTGATATTATCAGGAGCATCCAAAATTACCACCCCTATTTTGGACATTACCATACGGCTGGTGTTCCAGGGCGGCATGAAATTGATGAAAGCCAGGAACTGTACTACCCGGCCATTATGAAAGCCATTTTGGATACCGGGTATACGGGTTATGTGGCCCAGGAATTCCTACCCACTTGGCAGAACAAAATAGAGGCCCTTAAGGATGGTTTTACACGCTGTGACGTTTGATTGCCAAATACTTAAGACCCAATAGCAGGCGTCATTAGGAGAGGTTGTTTATGACTTTTAATGGGTTGGTCTGTTTTTGGGTTACAAATTGATTCTGATATAGATTATTGACGATAAACGCTATTTCCAGAAACAAGAATGGAACACTAACAAATGGAAGGTTTTGGGGGAAGTTCATTTGACACCCATATTCTGGACGCTTCCTAAGGGACACGAATTCCTCTCCGGTCAGAGGATTATCGATTATGTAAAAGTATATCAGTAAATTATGGGACCAATTTTTTATCAACCAACAAAAACTAAATATCACCTAACATGAAAAACCTCATTTATCTCTCACTTTTATCCGCGGTATTTTTATTCACAGCTTGCGATAGTTCTATTAAATTATTCCGAGAGAATGACCACAATTGGCTTCAGGAAGGGGACGCCAAATGGACCTTTAATGGCAATGAACTCATCGGAGAAAGCACCGAGGGCTCCAGCTTTATTATGACCAAGAATATTTATGGGAATTTTGAATTGAACCTCGAGTTTTATCCAGATAGCACCGTCAACTCAGGGGTATTTTTACGCTGCAAGGAGCATAAGGTTGATGCTTTGGACTGCCATGAGATCAATATTTGGGACCTTCACCCCAATCAGGATTTCAGAACGGGTTCCGTGGTTACCAAAGCTGTCCCCTTGGTCAAAGTAAATACCTTGGAGCAATGGAATACCTATCGCATCAAAGCCCAAAATGATAGTGTTTGGGTTTGGCTAAACGACATCAAGACCGCGGAAATAGAAAACAAAAGTCTGAAAGAAGGTTACATCGGGTTGCAAGCAGCAGGAACCGGCACCATCAAGTTTAGGAATGTTAGTCTGAAACCCGTGCAATAAGGTTTTGGTTAGTAAGCCTACATCAGCTTAACACTCGAATAACTCCCTATGCTTTAATTCCTTAATTTTAAGGTAGTGTCAAATCCGCAGTATGGAAATCTCCTTTGATATTGATTTTCAAACTGCATAAAACTATCTTAAGATGTCCAAACAGCTCTCCGAAAAAATTGAGAATCAATGCCAGAATCCCCCAGCTAAATACGATGACCTCAGTGCACTATTTCTTAATTGCACGCTAAACCGAACCCCGGTGCTGTCGCACACCGAGGGACTCATAAAAGTGGCCCAAAGAATTTTTGAAGCCAATAATGTGGCAACCAAGATTATCCGACCAGTGGACTACGAAATTCCTGCAGGATTGGGATTGGACATGTCGAAAACCCCAGAATGGGACAAGGATGACTGGCCCATGATCCAAAAGGAAATTGATAATAGTGACATTGTCATTGTTTGCACCTCTGTATGGTTAGGTGAGAAGTCATCGGTTTGTAACCGTACCTTGGAACGAATGTACGGGTATACCCATCAATTTAATGCGAAGGGGCAATACCGTGACTATGGAAAAGTAGGGGCTACATTGATCACTGGCAACGAAGATGGTGTAAAGCACTGTGCCATGAACATTCTATTTTCCTTATCACATATTGGGTACACCGTACCTCCCCAAGCCGATGCTGGTTGGATGGGTGAGGCAGGTCCCGGACCTTCTTATCGCGATGAAGGCTCAGGAGGTCCCGAAAATGACTTTACCAACAGAAACACTACTTTTTTAGTCTGGAATTGCCTGCATTTGGCCAGGATGCTGAAAGACAACGGGGGTGTCCCCGCCTACGGTAATCTTCCGGACGAATGGGATGCCGGCTGTAAGGCAGGATTCGATAGCCCTGAGCATAAGCGCTAATGTCCAAATCCAAAACAGTTGAAAATGCAAGACCTTAGTGTATACCTTTTGATGCTATTGATGCTCCAAGCTTGTCAAAACCAAGGTGAAACAGATTCAACAACGGAAGCGCCACAGCGCATGTCGCAAAAAAAGATTGTGGATCTCTCCCATGCTTATTCAGATGAGACCGTTTATTGGGTAACCGCCCGTGAATTTGAATTGGATACTGTTTTTAAGGGCCAAACTGAAAAGGGTTATTACTACTCGGCTTTTAACTTCAGTACTGCCGAACATGGAGGCACACATATCGATGCGCCCATCCATTTTGCTGAAAAAGGACTTACAGTGGATCAGCTGCCGCTCGAAAAATTGATGGGACCCGCAATCAAAATTGACGTTTCGGCAATGGCCATGGGCAACCCTGACTACCTCATCACCATTAAAGATTTACAAGGTTGGGAACAAAAACATAATTCCCAAATCCCAGATGGAAGCATTGTACTGCTCCAAACCGGGTTCTCCAAGTACTATCCCAATAAGGTGGAGTACTTAGGTACCAATGAACGTGGAGAACAAGCTATAAAGTTGTTGCACTTTCCTGGTCTGGCACCCGAAGCTGCCCAATGGTTGGTAGACAACAGAAGCATCAATTCCATCGGCATAGATACACCGAGTATCGATTTTGGACAGTCCCAGTATTTTAAGAGCCATGTAATACTGTTGGGTGAAAATATCCCCGCCTTTGAAAATCTAACCCGCTTGGATCAACTTCCAGACCAGGGGTTTGAAGTGATTGCGCTACCCATGAAAATCGAAGGGGGAAGTGGTGCCCCACTTCGGATTGTTGCGGTCCTGAAAGAATAAATTACCTTTATATGGTATGTTTTAGTATGTTTGTATTGTATATACAACTAAAATGAAATACAATTCTGAAGAATGTCTAGGTTCCAGGGTGCGTGGCTTATCCCGAAAAATTGACAATATTTACCGCAAACATCTTGGAGATTATCCGGTGACGGAAAATCAATTGAGCATCATGATGGCCCTGCACAAGACCGGAACTGTAGAGCAAAATCGAATAGCCAAGCTCCTCAATCTTGAAAAATCCACCTTGAGTCGAAACTTGGTACGGCTTATAAAATCAGGCCTTATTGATAAATCCGGTGTCACCAATCGTCCCAAGATTGGACTTACCAAACAAGGGCAAAAACGTGTAGAGAGCCTTATCCCAATCTGGGAGGCGGCTATGGATGAAATACATGCGGTGCTCAGTTGGCACGACCTTAAAGGGTTTCAACAATTTGAAAGTAAAATAAGTTTGCTATAATAATTACAATCTAAGTTGTATATACTATTTATTATACAATAAAAGGAGATAGAAATGTTTTACTCCCTAGCCAAGGCTTTGGCAACTTTCCGGTTCCACTCCAATTGTTTCTTGGCATTTCGGGAAAATCCGGTCTCCCAATCGTACTCGTCTTGGTAATCCTGAAGCTCTTGTAGGATATCTTGATAAATATCCCGGATTTCTTGTTTCACATTCTCTGAAAAGGAGGTCCGCCTTAGTTTGTCCCTCATTTTTCGGGCAAACAGCTCTGCAATGTCAAAATGGAGCTGTTCATGGCTCAAGATTAAATCATCGCAGACTTCGGGTTTATACCAAGATTCGTTTGGATAGAAATAGGCATTCACTTCAAAATCCAGCTTTACCTCGTGATGGATCAGATTGGCCGAGTATCTGTAGCTAATACCACTTGCTGTGGTGGCAGCAGGTTCTGCGGCAGGAGGAACTTTTCCTTTAAAATCTGCCCAAGTGAGGCGTTTATTGGCATCCCATAGTATTCCTTCCTCAATTTCCTGGCCGAATCCCAAAAAACCAAAAAGAAGAAAGCATAGTATGAGGTTTATTTTGTCCAACTAAATTCGATTACCTTTTCAATGTCCGGGTGTAAACTGTAGTGTACAGGGCAGGTATTCGCCGTATTCACCAAAATTTTTCGGTGTTTTTCCGATATATCGGCAGGGAGCTCCATGTTTACCTCAATTTTCGAAATACGCCTGGGATTGGCCGCCATGTGCTTGGTCACCTCGGCAGTGGAGCCAGATAGATCTACCTCCAAATCCCTAGCCTTAATGCCCATCATGGTCAACATGCAGCTGGCCAAACCAGTGGCAACGGTATCGGTAGGGGAAAAAGCCTGTCCTAAACCATTGTTGTCAACCGGGGCGTCGGTTACAAATTCGTTAGTGGACCGAAGATGCAGGCAAGTGGTACGCAATTCACCCTTATAGGTAACTCTAGAGGTCGTCATTCAGTTTTATTTCTTTTATTCTGAGGCTATCGTATTCCATCAAAAAAGCGGCTCTGTTGTAAAATCCTGAAGCGAATTCGTTGAAGTAATTGAAACTGTTTCCAGTATACTCCGTCAAGCCCACAATTTTGGTGGTTTCAAAAAGATTGTTCTTATGTGCAAGTTTCAGCAACACATCGAAGGTAACATCAAAACCGCGCACTGCATACCGATCAGGTCTTACCCCCCTGTGTTTTTTCATATAGGCCCTTGTAAAGGCGTCGTTCCCAGCTTGCCTATAAAAACTTGGATAGGCAAATCTAAGGTTGGATAAATGGGTACTTGAAACGGCGTCGTTCTCAAAAGCATTATTGTAGTTGGTCGTGAACATCCGAACCGATATTTCTTCGGTATTGGCCGAATTTAAAATCGAACTCACACTCGATACCATATTGGCCTGGTCGGTCTCTAGAAAAACCCAATTCTCCTTTTCTTCGGAAAGCATGATAAGAAACTCATCCAAGTGAAGGGATTTGTTATCTATCACCTTGGCTATTTGCGCAGCTGGGAATTTGGACAAGATGGAATCATGTGCTACTTGATGGGTCGAATCCGCTATAATGACCACATTTTGGTCCGTATAAACCTTTTCCAGATAGGACAGCATTTTTTCCCGCAATACATTTTCCTTTGGAACCGAATAGTATACATTTCCATGGCTCAACCTGCTATCTGAAGCAATGGGAGCAATCACAGGTATGTTCTTTGATGCGGCCTGGACAGCTACCTCATCCAATATTCCGGATGATAATGGGCCGATAATCGCATTTACGCCAAAGAGGTTTTCCCTAAACAGGATTTCCTTGACCTTATCATGATTCCGCTCTGTGTCGTACGTCTTTACATCGACAGAGAGACCTAATTTTTTAATGGAATCCAAGGCCACCATGGCTCCAGAATAAAAACCAAGGCTCAGGGTCAAGTCCCTTCTTGTCTTAATTTGATTCGTGGTCCGTTTGTAATCATTAAAGTTGATACGATCCAACCTAAAGGGCAACATGAACACCAATTTTGGGCGGTTTTCCACATTGATGCTATCCAATAAATTGATTTTGTCGATTACCAAAGCATTCTTAACCTCTAGGCCCTCTCCCTTATCCTTTGGTAATTTCAACACCATTCCTGCTTTGAGTCCGTTTTCCAATTCTGGATTCAGCGCGAATAGTTCATCCCGGGTGACATTAAGGTTTTGGGTCAGCCTAAAAATGTTCTGCTTGGGTTTTACTTCGTAAAAAATAAAATTGTCCGTGTTCACTTCTCCTGAAGTATCCCTCTTTTTGGGGAGTCTCAAAACCATTCCTTCCTTTAATCCCCCTTGCTCCATAATCTCGGGATTTAAGCGCACGATGGAATCTGAGGGGATGCCATATTCCTTGCCCAAACTATAAAGGGTTTGTTTGGGGGGCACTGTAAATGATGTGAAAAGTTCCACTTCTTGCTGAAGACTATCACCCTTTGGCCTAGGTAATTGAAGCTCTTGCCCAATAGCCAAATAATCGGAGCTTTTATCCAATTCCGGGTTTAGGGCGACAAGACTATCCACCGTAATCCCATATTTATGGGCAATGCTCCATCGGGTCTCTTTGGGTTGTACCGTATAGGTTTCGAAATCTAGAGCGCGCTCTTCTTCGGGCGTAAGTTCTGGATATTGGGGAATTTGTAAGACCATTCCCTTCTTCAGGGGTTCGGCATACAATTGTCTGTTGTGCCTTTTTAATTGTTCTTCGGTGATATCATAGCGTTGCGTTAACCCGAACAAGGTTTCGCGCCTGCGTACCCTATGTCTGGTAAAGCCAATGGGATTATCCTGTTCCTCTACCTTTTCTTCCTTGGGTTCGGCGTCTTGTGTTATCACACTGCCATCCAATGGTATGATCAAAATGGTATTGACCTTTACATCGGCAGCGGTCTTGATCTCTTTGTTCGATTGCAGAATGGTGTATGGGGTTACCCGGTATTGTTGCGAAATACTTTGCAATGTTTCCCCCTCTTTCACCACATGAGTGGTTCTATTTTGGGCAAAAACTTGAACAGTTGCCATTAAAAAGGCAACCCAACCGAGTACTAAAACACTTTTTTTCATTCCCATTCTATAGTTGCAGGTGGCTTAGAACTAATATCATACACTACTCTATTAACGCCTTTGACCTTATTTATTATATCATTTGAGGTCTTTTGTAAAAATTCATAGGGCAAATTCACCCAATCCGCTGTCATTCCATCCGTGCTTTCCACCGCCCTGAGCGCTACACATTTTTCATAGGTTCGTTCATCCCCCATGACCCCTACACTATTTACGGGCAAAAGCATGGCTCCGGCCTGCCAAACCTTATCATAAAGTCCCCATTTTTTGAGTCCATCGATAAAAATGGCATCAACTTCTTGTAAAATAGACACCTTTTCTGCGGTAATGTCACCTAAAATCCGAATCCCCAATCCAGGTCCTGGAAACGGGTGGCGTCCCAAAATTGCAGGGTCCATTCCCAAATTTCTACCCACTCTTCGCACTTCATCCTTGAACAACAAGTGCAAGGGTTCCACAATTTTCAGCTTCATATAATCTGGCAATCCCCCCACATTGTGGTGACTTTTTATCGTGGCCGAAGGTCCTCCACTGGCAGAAACCGATTCAATCCTATCTGGATAAATGGTTCCTTGGGCCAACCATTTCGCATTTTCAACCTTATGCGCCTCATCGTCGAAAACCTCGATAAAGACCCTACCAATGATCTTTCTTTTCTTCTCTGGCTCCGATTCGCCCTTCAAGGCATCCAAAAAACGTGCCGAAGCATCCACACCCTTCACGTTTAACCCCATGTGCTTGTATTGGTCCAAAACACTTTCAAACTCATTTTTACGCAATAGGCCGTTGTTCACGAAAATACAATGCAGGTGTTTTCCGATAGCTTTGTGCAATAGCATGGCAGCCACACTGGAATCCACCCCACCGGAAAGTCCCAAAATCACCTTTTCATCCCCAATTTTTTCCTTGAGTTCAGCAACCGTGGTCTCAATAAAGGCATCCGGGGTCCAATCTTGTTTTAACCCAGCAATCTTTACCAAAAAGTTTTCGAGCAGCTTTTTTCCATCGGTGGTGTGGTATACCTCCGGATGAAACTGAATCCCATAGGTGTCCTCGCCTTCAATATGAAATGCGGCATTTTCCACATCGTGGGTACTTGCCAATCGTACGGCACCAGCAGGAAGCTCCTTGATAGTGTCGCTATGGCTCATCCAAACTTGACTTCCTTCTCCCAATCCGTTCAGGAAAACCTCATTCTCCTTTACGTAAGAAAGATTGGCACGACCGTATTCCCGAGTAGCTGATGGCGCAACATTCCCCCCATTGAAATGGGAGAGATATTGTGCCCCATAGCAAATACCCAATAAGGGCTTTTTACCCTTTATTTGGGAAAGATCGGGATGCGGGGCATCTTCTCCCCTAACGGAAAAGGGAGATCCCGAAAGAATCACAGCCTGATATTCCGATAAATCCTCGGGAGGGTTGTTGTACGGTTTAATTTCTGAGTAAATGTTAAGCTCGCGAACCCTTCTAGCAATCAACTGGGTGTACTGGGAGCCAAAGTCTAGGATAAGTACGTTGTTATGCATGGGCAAAAATAGCAATTTGCCGGAGTTGGAAAATACCTTTTGGATGATATTTTTTACAAGTTTTCAAAAGGAATGTGTGCGCGGGTCACTCCCAATTATTTACCGGGATTAACGTACAATTTCGTGAAGGTTGCAGTCCAGTCGGTACATTACAATAGGGCCAAATTACTTCTAGATGACCTAAGGTTGTTTTTTTCTTAACAATTTTCACCATTTCTTTGCCTTACTAAACACACCAAACTATGATTAAGGGTTTTATTTTTGACCTGGATGGGGTCATTACCGATACCGCCGAGTTGCACTATGAGGCGTGGAAGTCTCTGGCAGACGAGATGGGATGGGATTTTGACCAAGTGGTCAACGATAAGCTTCGTGGTATTTCCCGTATGGATTCCATAAAGGTTATTCTCGACCACAACAACACCTCGCTGGATGAGGACACCCTAGTGAAACTAGCCACCAAAAAAAATGAGCTGTACGTGGCGAGCCTTGACCAGATGACGCCGGACAATTACCTTCCCGGAGCTCGTGAATTGTTAACGCACTTAAGAACCGAAGGTTTTAATGTTGCCCTTGGCAGTGCAAGTAAAAATGCCGTGAAGGTGTTGCAACAACTCAATGCGAATATTTACTTCGATGTTATTGGGGATGGCCATAGTGTCTCCAAAAGCAAACCGGAGCCGGACATTTTCCTTTATGGGGCTGAAAAGCTTAAACTTCAACCCGAAGAATGTATTGTTTTTGAAGATGCCGAAAGTGGTATCGATGCAGCAAAAGCGGGTGGGTTTTACAGTGTTGGGATTGGTCCCAAGGACCGGGTGGGCCATGCAGATCTCCGATTTGACACCATGGGCGAGGCCACTTTATTCGAAATAAAATCGCACTTTAAAGATTTGTTCTAGACCCTAACTACGGGTTTGGGCATTTTCATACTAACCCTTTGTGCTTCATCTGGTTGGCTTTAAATCCTTATTTTTAAGGTAAAGCCATCTCCTATGAAAGCCCCAACCCTCTTTTGCATATTCTGGTTTACCGCTTGCGCCTTCCTGCTAGGACAAGTAAATCCTAGATTGGATAGCCTTCTCAATGCATACAACTCGCTCCCAGATGGCATTGAAAAGATTCACGCCGCTGAAAACGTTTTCCAAGAAACCAAAAGGTCAAATCCCGCCATGGCGCTGGACCATTTGCACATGGGTTTGAAACTTTCCCAACGCTTGGCCTTTCAACAAGAGGAGGCGATGGCCTATAAATATTTGGGGTTTTATTACCATCATCATTATTTGCCGGATTCCGTACCCTACTATTTGGAAAAAGCTATTGCTTCCTTCAAAGCACTAAACCATAGCAAAGAGTTGTTCGCCACCTACTTGGAATGGACCCGGTTTGAGAATCTGGAAGGTAATTTTCCCCAAGCCATAAAACTCTCCGATAGCACTTTGGCATTTGCCCAGCAACTGGGGAACGGAAGCATGTTAACGGACGCTTTTCAAAGAAGGTCTACTATACATTTGGATAAAGGGGAGTTTAAATTGGCCATTGAACAGCTTCTAAACGCCTCCAGGGTACTGGACACCATTAACCCTCCCAACCCACTTAAGCAAGCCATTGTGGATATAGGAATTGGAAGAACAGAAATGCTAAGGAACAATAGTCAGGCTTCTTTGGACTATCTAAACAAAGGTCTTGAAGAATTCCAAAAACTTGATGACACCTATTGGTTGGCCATAGCCTATATGGAAATCGGTTCTGCCCATTACCATTTAAAGGATTATGATCAAGCGCTTAAGAACTATGAAGCAAGTCTTAAGGAAAGCCAAAAAATGAAGCGGGACGACTTTGTGGCTGCCAATTTTGGGAATATTGGCGCGGTTTTTATGGAACAGGGAAACTATGACAAGGCCTTGGAATATCATTTCAAGTCCAACGAAATTGCCGCAAAGCGGGGGTCCATCAATAACCAGATCATTGGGTACAATGATATTGCTTCCACCTATTTTCTAAAGAAAGACTACCAAAAATCCATTGAAAACTTTACCCATGCCATCAAGCTCGCCGATTCCATTGGTTCTTTGGATAATCTGTCTGATGCATATCAGGAAAGGGCGGAAGTATACGAGAAAATAGGTAATACGCAATTGGCCTTGAAAGATTATAGGTCTTTCCAAAAACTCAACGATTCCATTTTCAACCTCACCAAGTCCAAACAGATTGAGGAGTTAAAAACACAATACGAAACCGAAAAAAAAGAACAACAGATAGTGCTCCAGGAAAAGGAAATCACGGTATTGGAGCAAAAAGCGGAAATAAGTAACCTACAAAAAGTGCTTTTGGTCGGATTGCTTTTACTTTCACTCATCGGTTTTTATGGCATTCGACAAAAATTAAAGCGCAATAAGCTTGAAAAGGAAAAATTGGATGCCGAATTGGCTTTTAAACGAAAGGAACTGACTACACATGCCCTTCATTTGGCCAAAAAGAACGAGGTTTTGGAAGGATTGAAGCAAAAAGCACAGCAACTCAGGGAAAATGAAGCGTCTAAAAATGGCTACCAACAATTGATACGCACCATTAATTTTGACTTACAAGACGACAATAATTGGGAGAACTTTTCGAGATACTTTGAGGAAGTCCATAAGGACTTCAACAGCAATGTAAAATCCAAATTTCCCGATGTCACATCAAACGAGCTGCGTTTATTGGCACTTTTAAAGATGAATCTCTCCTCCAAAGAAATTGCTAACATTCTTAATATTTCACCTGAGGGCATCAAAAAAGCACGTTACCGCCTGCGTAAAAAACTGGATATCACCACCGAGGATTCCTTACAGGATTTGGTGCTGACCCTTTAAAATCATACCACTCCCCAGCTTGTCCACCGGTTGTCCCCGATTTATTTTTAGGGTGTCCACCTATTGTCCACCCTTGATTTTTCTTTCCTCATTATCAGCAATTTAGGTTTGTAGTGTCATTAAGTTGGCAACCAAGTTTTGTGGTGTCTTGTTCGGCCTAGGGCTGCAGACCAACTCCGGACAGGAACACACAAAACCGTCACTTTTAACCACAAAACCAAGTGTCATGAAAACAGTAAACGCATTAAAGAAAATCTTGGCCGTTCTATTAATCGTAATCATTTCGGCCTGTAGCAAAGACGAATCCGGTGAAAACGTTCCAGGTGGGAACAACAATGGAAATATTGAAACCCGGGATGGGGTGACAGCGGATGAAATTGAAACCGACGAGGGAGAAATAGGTATCAGCATCAGTGCCCGAGGCATTGCCAAAAAGGGATACAAACCCTCCACAGCCGAGATTTCCATAACAGCAACCTCCAGCGATATTCCAAAGGACAATACGGTTTCCATTGACCCTTTTACCAATATCGCCTACCTGTCATTTAAAAACAAAGACCTATCTGAAGAAGCACAGGAGGAATTGAAAGGAGTGGATATTTCCATCGTCATCAAAGATGGGGACGGCAACGAACTGGCTTCGACATCAATTTCACAAATCATCTTCAAATCAAGTCCTGACGAGCAGGAAATCGACAATGAAAGTCTAGAAGACCAGTTTGCACAGCTAAATTTGCGCAATGATATTGCCTACTACCTCCAAATCGTTAAAGAAGGAAGTGCTGATATCCATGGAGCGCCCACTTCTTGGCATTACCAGGATAATACAATCGACCGCCCCATGGTTATTTACACCTTAAACCAACTCGACTATTCAGCGGACCCTCCCAACGGACCTGGGGCAGCCCAATACTATTCCACATTTTTCTTCGAGGAAGTTGAAGGTGAACCAGGGGTATATACCGTTTCAGTTCACGATGGGGATGCTATCTATTACTGGTACCTCAACAGTGAAAACAGGTTGAACGTTCAAAGTGTGGAAAATCGAAGAAGAAATGGGGGCAATACGCCTGATACCGCAAATAGGGGTAATTATAAATTCAAAATCGAGAAAGTGGGATTGGGACAGTATATTTTTATTTCCCTTAAAACAGGTCATCCCATTGCACAAACCGGAAATAGTTTACCCAACGCCAATGCCAATACTGGGGACAATAACCCCCTCCATTTTAGAATTATGGCTTTTGATATTGATTGGGATATTCAAACCGTAGACTACAAACACCTGCAACCTATTCTGCCCCCAGCCGGTACAGCGTTTGCATACAACAGTACCTTGGTAAACTGTAGCAGTGGACAATTATCGCAAGAAGTGGGGGTTGAGGATTCAAGGACATCCACGTCCATATTTGGGTGGGAAGAATCCATGTCGGTCAGTACCAGTCAAGAATACTCCATGTCCGTATCCATGGAATCAGAAATTTCCGCTGAGTTTTATGGGGTGGGCACTTCTATTAGCAGTTCGGTTTCGGAAACCTACACAGCCAGTGAATCCAAAACAAGGACGAGTACCACCTCGGGGGCCTTCGAAACTTCCGAGACCATAACCCTCTCAACCAAACGAAGCATCATTGTGCCATCAAAAAAGGCAACTTTGATTGCCGATATCTACCAGACCTATGAAAACATCAAGATTCCGTTTGTGCAGAGTTTCCGGATAAAAGGCAATTACCAAGAAGATGGGCAGGCACTTAGTGGAGAGGAAATCACCACGCAATTCGTTTTCAATCAATTTACAGGAGTAATTACCGAAGTGGGGAACGATTATATCGAGGTGACCATTAGGGGTACCAACACCATAGATAGATTAATTGACACCAAGACCATCGCGGATGACGTTCCTTCCAACTGCGGCGGATAAGTTTATTGCTAAAAACAAAAAGCCCCGGGAACCACTCCGGGGCTTTTAAAATAAAATCAAAACCAACCTAAACATATGAGTGTGCCACTCAAAATGTTAAAAAAAATTTCATAGCAATTTTCACTAGTAAAACAACTAGGTCCCGAAATACCCTACCTAGTTTTCATTTTTTTTCGAAAAAAACTTGAATTTAATCACAAATCCCCTATAAATAAATGGATTACAAGGGAATAAATTTTGCTGAAATCTCGGGATTTAATCTTCCAGAATCAGGAAATTTCCGGAAAGTGGATCCAGATTATCCATTAAACCAGGAACCAATTCTTCCCCCATTTCCAAATACAATTCGGAAAAATTAAGTTGTCTTTCTTGAAGGGATTGGTTGGGAAACAGTGCATTCTGGATTTCGGTCATACGCACCACATGATCGCGAAGTTTTCGTTTTTGGGCTTTTAACAGCCTTTTCTCCAGGACATCCAAGCCTTTTTTCTGTTTTGCCTCCTGCGCTTTTACGGCCCCCAGAAATGTTTTATCTGTTTGGTCAGCGAGGGTGTATAAATCCTCGAATTGTTTTTCCAAATGCTTTTTCTGGGGCGAAAAATCAATATCAATATTCGAAATCTCCCGGATTTTCTTGTTGATCAAGGTGTTTTGGTTCCAAAAAAGTTCGGAAACCTGCAACCCCAGCTTATCCACCTTACTTTTTTCCTTTTGGGTCATGATCAAGGCTGAATTCCGAAGCAAAAGCATGGGAAATGTTACTCCCAAGGCATCAAAATAAGACTTAAGCTCCAACCAATAGGCCAACTCCCCTCCACCTCCGATATAACAGAGGTTGGGCAGAACTACTTCCTGAAACAAGGGCCTGGCGATGACATTAGGAGAAAACCGCTCCGGATGATTCTGCAATTCTTCCTTGAGTTCATCCGGTGAAAATTTAATATCGGTATCCACCACCTCAAAACCTCCATTTTGGTGTACAATGCGCTCACGAATGCCATCCAAATGATAGAAATAGTTGATTTCCCTTGGATTTACCTGAATCTTATAATTGGAGGAAGTTTCTTCCAAAGCATTGATAGTGGCCGTAACCTTCTGAAAGGGAACGTTCTCAATAATATCTTTATAGACATAAGGTTGCAACAACTGCTTCAAGGCAGTGTCATCTCCATCTACGATAACCAAACCATAGGACCCAAATAAGGAGTCGGCCAAAAAACGTGTGGCCTGTGCAAGTGAATCGTGCTCCAAATAGGCTTGTTGGAACAACTTTCTCAATGCCTCGGCATTTCGGGAATTTCCCATCCCGGCTGAAAATGTTTCAAAAACTGCCTCAAGTCCGTCGGTCGCAATTGACCCCACAGCTCCCGAAACATCCTTGTTCCACTGCACCTTTTGTCCTTTAAAATTGAAATAGTTGATTTCATCAAAATCGTGGTCTTCCGTGGCCATCCAATACACAGGAACAAAATCATGGTCCGGGTAGGCTTCCTTCAATTTAATGGTCAAATTGATGGTCGAAACTATTTTGTACAAAAAATAAAGCGGTCCCGTAAAAAGATTTAATTGGTGTCCTGTGATCACTGTAAAGGTCTTAGGGCTACCGAGGGATGTTATATTTTCTTGGGTGGATTCTGAAAGTGAAATTCCCTCGTATTGCCGGTTCAGCGCATCGACCAACACAGCCCTATTGGCCATTGGAAAATTGGCTTTTTTTTCGTTGATCTGATGTTGGAAATTTTCTAGTTGGGGAAATCTATTGTAAAAAGGTTTTAGGTCTTCCTTTTGGTCCAAGTAATCACAAATAAGCTTGGAAAAATAACCAGTTTCCTTAAAGGGTATACACGATACTTCCATTAAAATTCAAAATGAAGTGCTAAAGATACTTCTCTTCTTTTTTTCTCATCCTAAAAATAAGTTAATTACATCCAGGGCCCAATTGTTTTAAAAACGGTGATTCCCCAATTTATTGTTAGATTTGGTTTCTACTAACACCGCACAAATGACAAGATTTTTATTTTCTCTGTTTGCCCTATCCAGCTTTTTTTTGACCGCCCAAAACATTAAGTCCCCTTCGGAGTTTTTGGGATACGAACTCGGTACCGAATTTACGCGTCACCACGAAGTGGTGGATTACTACGAATATTTGGCCGAACAGGTGCCGGATATGGTTAAGTTGACCACCTATGGACAAACCAACGAAAGAAGGCCCTTGCTGCTAGCTTACGTTTCCACGGCAACCAATATGTCCAATCTGGAGAATATCCGTCTGGAACACATGAAGGACTTGGAAGGAACGGGAAATGGGACTACAGCCATTGTGTGGTTAAGTTATAATGTTCATGGCAACGAAAGTGTAAGCACGGAGGCCTCCATGCAGACTATTTATGAGTTGTTGACCGTTAAACGTTCGTATCTGGAAAATACCGTGGTCATCATGGACCCTTGCATAAATCCAGATGGGCGGGACCGTTATAGCAATTGGTACAACCAATACAAAAATACTCCGCATCAAGTGGATCCCAATAGCAAAGAGCACAATGAAGGTTGGTGGAGCGGACGTAGCAACCACTATATGTTCGACCTAAATCGGGATTGGGCATGGCTTACCCAAGTGGAGAGTCAGCAAAGAATAAAGGTGTACAACGAATGGCTTCCGCATGTCCATGTGGATTTTCACGAACAAGGGGTGGACAATCCCTACTACTTTGCCCCGGCGGCAGAGCCCTATCATGAAGTAATCACCAATTTCCAAAGGGATTTTCAGGTAACACTGGGTAAAAATCACGCCAAGTATTTTGATGCCAATGGGTGGTTCTACTTTACCAAAGAGATCTTTGACCTCTTTTACCCCAGCTACGGAGACACCTACCCCACCTATAACGGGGCTATTGGAATGACCTACGAGCAAGGAGGAAGCGGACGTGGTGGACTTGCCGTGATGACCCGGATTGGAGATACACTCACATTAAAAAAACGTATCGATGGCCATCATACAACCGGACTCTCCACAGTAGAGGTTTCCCATCTTAACGCAGAAAAACTAAACACGGAATTCAGGAAGTTTTACCAAAAAAAGAACTTCAAGTACAAAAGTTATGTCTTAAATGGGGATGTCGATAAGATTGATGCTCTAAAGGAACTTTTGGGCAAGCACAAAATAAAATATGGAAGCCCAACAGTTTCCTCTGTCAAAGGGTTTAATTATCAAACCGGGGGTAACGGTAGTATGTCCGTTTCCGACAAAAGCTTGGTGGTTTCCACCAACCAACCTAAAGGAACTTTGGTCAAGGTGTTGTTCGAACCAGATGCGAAGCTTAGTGATTCGCTCACTTATGACATCACAGCATGGTCCTTGCCTTATGCATACGGATTAAGAGGGATTGCCTCCTCTTCCTTGGTTCCAAGCCAAGATGTAAGTGATCTAGCTTCCGTAGAGAGCCTGAATTCCGGTAGCTATGCCTATATTTCCAATTGGAACAGTATGAAGGATGCCCGATTTTTGGCCACCTTGCTCAAAGCCGGTATCCGGGTACGAAAGGCAGACCACCCTTTTTCCTTAAATGGAAAATCTTTTGCAAGGGGAAGTCTTATCATCACCAAAGGGGATAACCAAAATCAATCTGGATTTCTATCCCAATTGACCAAAATCAGCAAGGAATACAACCAAGATCTAACACCCTCCTCAACTGGCTATGTGGATTCAGGAAAAGACTTTGGTTCTTCCTATATTCAGATGATCACAAAGCCCAAAATCGCCATTTTATCCGGAGAACCTACATCCACATTGCGATTTGGGGAAATTTGGCATTTCTTCGAGCAGCAATTGCACTATCCCATTACCGTTTTGGATAGCGACTATGTCGATGCCGTGGATTTGAAGGACTATCACATTTTGATACTTCCAGGGGGAGGTTACGGTGATTATTTTAATGAATCCCAGTTGGGCAAACTAAAGGAATGGGTAAGATCAGGCGGAAAACTATTGGCCATGGGAGGTGCCATAAACGCTATTGATGGAGAACATGGATTTGGCATTAAAAAGAAAGAAATCGCTCAGGACACGCTGGCAAGCAAACCGCAACCCCATAAAAATGCCCAACGGGAGCAAATTAAAAACGCCATTACCGGGGCCATTTTCAAGGCGAAAGTGGATAATTCCCATCCTCTGGCCTATGGTTATGGCGCGGATTACTTTACCCTAAAATTGGGAAGTGCTGGGTACGATTTCCTAAAAAATGGCAATGCTGCCTATTTGGAAGGGGCGAATCCCAAACAAGTTTCCGGTTTTGCTGGAAGCGAGGCTCTTAAAAAGGTTGGAAACTCTCTTATTTTTGGGGTGGAAGAAGTAGGTGAAGGCCAAGTAATCTATATGATTGACAACCCTCTTTTCCGCGGTTTTTGGGAAAATGGGAAACTGTTCTTTGCCAATGCCCTTTTTATGGTGGATTAAACTGCTCTGTAACTAATTTCCAATTAGCCCGACCAAGGTTGTGGCAATCCTTAGCATTTTAAAATTTCGTATCTTTATAGATAGGATCATCGGTAAAATAAATGGTTATGAAGTTATCTAGCAACGCTCTATTATCCAAAGGATTTCGAATCGTACCTGTGGGTTTGATCATGTTGGTTTGGATGTTTAGTCCATCTAACATTTTGGCCTTTCAGGATGACCAAACAGTTGATACTGGTTTTAATCAATATAAGGGGGAAGTAATCGATGGTTCTTCGAAAAAACCCTTGGTTTTTGCGACGCTTTCGGTTGAGGGGACCAACATCAGCACCATCACCAATACGGAGGGGAATTTCATACTAAAAATCCCTCAGGATATCACAGAAGGTACCATTGCAGTTTCCTTTTTGGGATACAAAAGCAAGACCATTCCCTTGTCCGATCTAAAACCAAACAAGAACAAGATTTCCCTGTTGATCTCGGTTACGGAATTATCCGGGGTGAACATCAACGCTCCCAAGGATGCGGCTGCGCTCGTTCGGGAAACCTTAGCAAGAAAGGGGGACAATTATTTTGATGATCCCACCTTAATGACCGCCTTTTATAGGGAGACCATCAAAAAACGAAGAAAGAACGTTTCGTTGTCCGAAGCTGTGGTCAATATTTACAAGACCCCATACAATTCGTTCAGAAAAGATGCTGTTGAGCTGTATAAAGCTCGGAAAAGCACGGACTATAGCAAGTTGGACACCGTGGCCCTAAAATTACAAGGAGGTCCCTTTAATACGCTATATGTGGATATCATGAAATATCCAGAGCACATTTTTGCTGAAGGTTCCATCTCGGATTATCGGTTTACGTTTAGTAGATCCACCCGAATCAATGACAAGCTTATCTATGTCATTAAATTCAATCAGTGGGAAAGCATCATAGAACCCCTGTATAAAGGCGAACTGTTCATTGATGTGGAAAACAAAACCCTAACCAGTGCCATCTATACCCTTAATATTACCGACAAATATGCAGCCGCCAAGCTGTTTGTGCGGAAAAAACCGGCCAAAGTAGATGTTTGGCCCACCGAAGTTGCTTATAGGGTCGACTATCGGGAAAAGGGAGGCAAATGGTATTACGGATATAGCAACGTACTGTTGGAATTCAAGGTAAATTGGGAGGACAAACTCTTCAATTCGGTCTACAGCATGACCGCAGAGATGGCTGTAACTGATTGGGAAAAGAACTTGGACGGACAGCTGCCCAAGGTCAGGGAGCGATTGAAAAAATCAATCATTTTAAGTGATGAAGCCGTTGGTTTCTCTGACCCCGATTTCTGGGGAAAATACAACATCATCGAACCCGAGAAGTCCATTGAATCGGCTATTAAGAAGATACAGCGTCAATTGCGAAGGGCTAGGGCCAAAAATGGCGCCGCTGCGCCTTAGCAGCACCCATTCGCTGTAGAAACATCAGATAAATAAAAAATAGTCACCATATTTAAGGTGGCTATTTTATTTTACGGTAACCCTAAACCCAATTCCAATGCTAAAAAGAAGACAATTTATCAATCTCACAGCATTACTGTCCGCATCCACTTTGGTCTCCCAGCTTAAACCCACACTTTGGGGATTGGGCAAGGAAACGAACAAATTGTTACCCAAAAGGTTGAAAAAGGGGGATACCATAGGGCTTATTGCCCCCGGATTTGCCGTTAAACCAGAGGTATTGGCAGCGATGAAATCCACTTTGGTTGAAATGGGATTTGTTCCCTTTCATACGGATCGTATTCTAGGTAATAAAGGCTATTTTAGCAACACCGATGAAGAAAGGGCGGCAGACCTCAATGAAATGTTCACCAATACGGATGTAGATGCAATTTTATGTGCTAGGGGTGGATACGGCTGTACTCGGATCATGCAAATGATCAACTACGAAACCATAAAATCCAATCCAAAAATATTGGTGGGGTTTAGCGATGTTACAGCCCTTCTCAATGGAATCTACCAAGAAACAAGACTGGTTACTTTCCATGGTCCAGTGGGTAGTACCCTTAACGATGAGTACAGCAAGCAACACCTGCTGAACAGGTTGGAATCTCCAAAATACACGCAGACCATAGAAAATGTGGTTTTGGAGGACAAGGAAATGCTTGAAAATCCCGAATACGAACGCTACACCATAACCGCAGGTTCCGCCTCAGGGAAATTGGTCGGCGGTAGTTTAAGTTTGATCAATGCCCTCATCGGCACCCCTCACGAAATAGATTTTACCGATGCCATAGTTTGTATTGAAGATGTGGGGGAAGCCCCCTACAGAATGGACAGAATGTTGACGCAATTGATTGAAGGTCCCACATTTAAAAAAGCCAAAGGAATAGTTTTTGGGGTGTGTGCCGATTGTGATAGTACCCCAAGTCCCAATGGGTTCACACTAAAAGAAGTACTGATGGACCGAATAGCGCCTTTGAACATTCCGGCCGCCTATGGAATGAGCTTTGGCCATGTTCCCCATAATTTTACCTTTCCTATAGGCATCCAAGCCCATTGGGATGCAGAAAATATGACCTTAAAACTTTTGGAAAACATTGTTTCATAGCGCCCAATCTTTCCTTGGTTTCCATAAAAAAGGCCCGGATAACCGAGCCTTATTTTTTTGATGGGAGTTTTTTATTTTTCGAACTCCCGAAGTGTTTTGATAATTATGGAAACGCAATCCAACAGTTGTTCGTGGTTCATCACCAAAGGAGGTGCAAAACGGATAATGTTACCATGGGTGGGCTTGGCAAGCAATCCATTGTCGCGCAACGCCATACAAATGTCCCAGGCCGTTGAGCTGTCTTCCGTATCATTGATTACGATGGCGTTCAAAAGTCCTTTTCCTCTTACACTCTGGACCAAGTCACAGCTAGGAATAAACTTGTTCAGCTCTTCTCGGAAAACCTGACCCAATTCCATAGCGTTCTCTGCCAATTGTTCCTCTTTTACCACTTCCAAGGCGGCAATACCTACGGCTGCAGCAACTGGATTACCTCCAAAAGTACTCCCGTGACTTCCTGGAGTGATTACTTCCATGATTGGATCATTGGCCAAAACTGCTGATACGGGATATGCTCCCCCGGACAGTGCCTTCCCCAAAACCAAAATATCGGGTTTCACATCTTCATGGTCTACGGCTAGTAGTTTCCCGGTACGGGCAATGCCTGTTTGTACTTCATCTGCAATAAACAGTACGTTGTGTTTTTCACACAATGCCTTGGCAGCGGTCAAATAACCTTCGGATGGCACATATACCCCAGCTTCCCCTTGAATAGGTTCCACCAAAAAGCCGGCAATGTCGCTATGGCTTTCCAAAGTGTGTTCCAGAGCTTGGAGGTTATCATATTCAATTTTGATAAATCCTTCCGTATAAGGCCCATAGTCCTTTTTTGCAACTGGATCGTTCGAAAAGGAAATAATGGTCGTGGTCCTGCCGTGAAAATTGTTCTCACAAACAATGATCTTGGCCTGATTCTCGGGAATACCCTTCTTTTGATATGCCCATCTACGACAAATCTTCAAGGCCGTCTCAACGGCTTCTGCCCCAGTGTTCATGGGCAAAAGTTTGTCAAATCCGAACATGGAGGTCACGTACTCCTCGTAGGTGCCCAACATATCGTTGTAAAAAGCCCTTGAGGTCAAGGTCAAGGTCTGGGCTTGATGCATCATTGCCCCGATAATTTTAGGATGGCAATGCCCTTGGTTCACAGCCGAATAGGCCGATAAAAAATCGTAATACTTTTTTCCTTCAACATCCCATACATAAACACCTTCCCCCCTGCTCAAGACAACTGGAAGCGGGTGGTAATTGTGGGCGCCGTGCTTGTTTTCTAAATCTATCGCTTGCTGCGACGTTAAGTTTTCTAAAACAGCCATTTTAGTAATTTTTAAATTGATAAAACAACTATTCCTTCTGTACCTTTATTCTTTCGAGGACTCGAAAAAGCAGCGTGGGAGAGAAATCATCCCTAGTAGAAGCCCAAAAATATTAAATATTTAGCCAATTTTCAGGATATTCTGCATCACTTTTTATGGGACAGGGCAGAGATTTGGAGTTCCATTCGCTTTAGTTCCCGCAAGAGATCATTTTTGTCCATCTGCATCCATACATAAAGTTTAATCATGCTCATGGCCGCCAAACAGGCAAGGATTCCCACTCCCCATTTTATAATCTCATTGGTGCTTTCGGTGCCAAAAAAGTGGACCACACAATAAATTAGAAATCCAAAGATGGCCAAATTTACAATGTTCATTATAATGGCCAACCAAGCCATTTTTCCCTTAAAAACACCTCCCAATTTTGCCAAGATGTTCTGTTCGCCCAATTCATCGTAAAACTGAGCTTCCTCAGCAGATAGGGCTTCCTTGATCAGTTTGTCTATTTCTTCCATTTCTTTTTTCATCTTATTTATCTTTTAAAATTTTCTTTAACTTTTCCCTTGCATGATATAATCTGGATTTGGCGGTCCCGATGGAAATATCCAAGATTTCCGTAATCTCCCTAAGGGAATATCCTTCGGTGTAAAACAAGCGCAATACCATTTGTTGGTTATCGGGAAGCGCCTTGATTCCTTTTAGCAATCCATGGATTCTTTCGTTCCCGGTTGGGTCTTCCCGTGCGGCAATCGTTTGACTTTCCGCAAGAACCTTAAGGTTACCCTGGTCTTTTTTACGCTGATTGATATAATCCAAACTTTTCCGCGTCACTATCCGGGTAGCCCAATAACTAAAACTGTTGGGTTCCCTCAGCGTGTTTATTTTTTTAATGATGATTCGCCACGCATCCTGAACGATATCCTTCGATGCTTCCACATCTTGGGTATACCTAAACGAATGTCTGCACAAGCGGTTGTGGTGCCTGTTCACCAAAATGGATAGGGATTTCTTGTTCCCTGCCTGGTATTCCAATACCATAAGCCCATCAAAAGCAAAACTGGTTGTTTTCATATGTTCATTCAATACAAGGACAGGAAACCTCTTAAAAGGTTCAAAAAAATGTGCTTTTTTTTAGGAATACATTTTCACAAGTTAGTTGTTCCGAATGAAAACCTATGGTTACTTTTGCGCCATGCGAAGAAAAAAGAGGCGACAGACCTTTGAGCAGGTCGAAGTTGTGGATGCGGGAGCCAAGGGAAAATCGGTTGGAAAAGCCCCAGATGGTAGGGTGATCTTTCTTTCCAATGCCGTTCCCGGGGATGTAGTGGATGTAATGACCACCAAAAAGCGTAGGGCCTACTTTGAAGGTGTGGCCACTCGTTTCCATCAACTTTCCGAGAAAAGGACAGCACCGCAATGCCAACATTTCGGTGTGTGCGGAGGTTGCAAGTGGCAACACATGGCCTATGAGCACCAACTCTTCTACAAACAAAAAGAAGTAGAGGGCAACCTCCAGCGTATTGGGGGCATTGAATTGCCCGAAACCCTACCCATACTTGGTTCCGAAAAGCAATATTTTTATCGTAACAAGTTGGAATTCTCCTTTTCGAGCAGCCGATGGTTGACCGAGACCGAAATTAATTCGGAAGAGGAAATACTGGATCGCAATGCCCTGGGATTTCATATTCCAGGCATGTGGGATAAAATTTTGGATATTGACAAATGCCATCTTCAGGCCGATCCCTCCAACACCATTCGAAAAGCCATTCGGAATTTTGCCGTTGAAAACAACCTTCCCTTCTTTAATCCAAGAAATCAAGAAGGATTGTTGCGCACTTTAATGATTCGAACATCCAGCATTGGAGAACTTATGGTGCTCATCCAGTTTTATGCAGATGAACCGGCACAGCGGGAATTGTTGTTGGAACACATCCGTGTGACATTTCCAGAGATCACTTCCCTACTCTATGTCGTCAATCAAAAGCAGAACGACACTATTTATGATCAGGAGGTAGTTTGTTTTGCCGGGCGTGATCACATATTTGAAGAAATGGAAGGTCTCAAGTTCAAGATAAACGCCAAATCGTTTTACCAAACCAATTCAGAACAGGCTTATGAATTGTACAAGGTAACAAGGGATTTCGCGAACCTCAAGGGCAACGAACTGGTGTACGATCTATACACCGGAACAGGAACCATTGCCCAATTTGTTTCCAAAGATGCCAAAAAAATCATTGGAGTGGAATCGGTTCCAGAAGCAATTGAAGATGCCAAGACAAATGCAAAACTTAATGGGATTTCCAACGTGGAATTTTACGTAGGGGACATGAAAAATGTCTTTAATTCCGATTTTATCGAGGCGCATGGAAGGCCAGATTTGGTCATTACGGACCCGCCCCGGGATGGCATGCACAAACAAGTGGTGGAGCAATTGCTCATGGCCGAACCCAGCAGTATTGTGTATGTAAGCTGCAACAACGCAACCCAGGCCAGGGATTTGGCTCTATTGGATGAAAAATATCGGGTAACCAAGGTACAACCTGTGGATATGTTCCCCCAGACACATCACGTTGAAAATGTTGTACTTTTGGAGAAACGGGTATAATTTTTGATAACATCTGTTTTTAGTTTGAATGAAGAAAATACTCCCTAGCTTACTTTTAGCTTTTGCTTTGATACTGTTCTTCGCTTGTGAAAAAGACGATATCTGCGTCAATGGCGATACCCCTTTACTTGTATTCCGGTTCTATGATGCAACCGATACCACAGAAACTTTGGATGTCCCTTCCTTACGGGTTAGGGAAGTGGTCTTGGATGAAATTGTGACCACCTTCACCGATAGGAGCAATTCGAGGGATTCCATAGGCATTCCCTTGCGAATTGTCGAAGGAAGCACACAATATGCGTTTATCCGGGACTCTGAGGACGATGAGGATACCGGGGAAGAAACCGGTAATATCGACACTCTTACGATAACCTACCAAGTCCGGGAAGCTTATGTATCCAAGGCATGTGGCTTTGTGGCAAATTTTGATGAATTGACCGTTACCCTTAACGGCACGGACGAAAAATGGATACAGGACTTCACTATTGAACAAGAAACTGTTGAAAACACCAATGCTGCCCATGTCAAGATATTTCACTAGCCTTCTTTTCCTATGCATTTCCTTTGCTGGAATATCGCAAAGTGAACCTGTGAATCTGCAACCCAAAGATACCACGGAGCATAAGCAACAATATGGACTACGGGTGGGCGCCGACCTTAATCGGTTGCTATTCTCCTTTTTGGATGAGGACTATACCGGTTTTGAGGTGGCGGGAGATTTTAGATTGACCCAAAAACTGTATCTCGCTGGAGAATTGGGCAATGAGGAAAAAACCATTTTCGAAGATTTGGGCAATACCCCCTTATACAACTATACTTCAAGCGGTAGCTACCTGAAATTGGGCGTGGAGATCAATACGTATGAGAACTGGTTTGGAATGGAGAATTCCATTATTTTGGGCGGGCGATATGCCTTTTCAACCTTTAGCCAAACCCTAAACGATTATAAAATTTACGATAGTAACCGCATGTTCAGTCCGGATGATTTCTTGGCTGGAGCAGAACCTGGACGCGAATACAGCGGCCTTAGTGCATCTTGGTTGGAAATTTTGATGGGGATCAAGGCAGAGCTTTTTGCCAATATCTATGTAGGGATGAGTGCCCGACTAGGATTCCTGTTTACAAACACGGAAGACGATCAATTTCCGAATCTATGGATTCCCGGGTTTAATAGGGTAACCGACGGGAGTAATTTTGGAGTTAGCTACAACTATACGCTGTCGTATTTGATTCCCTTTTATAAAAAAGCAAAAAAGAAAAAGGAGGTCCCTAGCGATCCACAGAACCAATAATCCAAAAGGCCATGCAAAATTCGCATATCGATTATGTTGAGTTCAAGTCCAACAACTTGAAAAAAATCAAGGCATTTTACGGAACAACCTTTGATTGGGTATTTACGGATTACGGTCCAACCTATACCGCATTTTCCAATAGTGGACTGCAGGGTGGCTTCGAACTTTCGGATGAAACAATCACCAACGGTGCGTTGGTGGTCCTTTATCACGATGATCTTAATAAAATCCAGCATGCCATTAGCGAAGCTGGGGGTACAATTTCCAAACCTATTTTTTCCTTTCCGGGAGGGAGGAGGTTTCATTTTCTAGATCCATCCGGAAACGAATTGGCCGTTTGGTCTGATAAATAAGGAATACTGGGCGCCCGTTCTAGTCGGATTTGGTCTTTTTACTTCCTGAGTACATTTCATATTTGACCAACTTCGATTCTAGTTTACCGTTAAAGGTTTTGATTCTTCTCGAAGTTTTCAACCCAACATGTTTTAAGGCTTCCAAGTTGGAAGTGATCAACCACGCATCTGTACCTGGGTAATCTTGTTTTAGGGTATCGCCGATTTTTGAATAGAATTCATCGGGATTTATTTGTAAGCGCTCTCCATATGGTGGATTAAATACCATGTGCAATTTGGAATCGGTCGGCTTTTCCGTCCTAAAAAAATCCTTGCGCTCAATTTCTATATAATCCGATAAATTGGCATTGTCCACATTTTCTTGGGCTTTTCGGACCGCAGATGGCGCTTTGTCATAGCCGTAAATCTTATGGTGAAATTCCCGAGTCTTGTTCAGGCTGGCGTTGACAATTTTTTCATGAAGTTCGGAGTCATAGTCATTCCATTGCATAAAAGCGTAGGACTCCCTATTGATGTTGACCGGGATATTACAGGCAATCATGCCTGCCTCTATCAAAAATGTACCGCTCCCGCACATGGGGTCAAGGAAATCCGTTTGACCATCCCACCCACTGTGCAACAATAAACCAGCTGCCAAAACTTCATTGATGGGGGCAATGTTGGTTGCAATACGGTACCCTCGTTGATGAAGGGAATGCCCCGAACTATCCAAAGAAACCGTACAATTGTTCCGGTATAAATGAATATTGATACGGACATCGGGGTCATGCGAATCCACATTGGGGCGTTGCCGGGTCACGGCTCTAAATTTGTCCACTATGGCATCCTTGGCCCGTTGGGAGACAAACATGGAATTTCTAAACACATCGGAACTCATGGTGGTATCAATGGCAAAGGTTTTGTCCTCCCCAAATAGGCTGGGCCAATCCACTTGATACACGTTTCGGTACAGTTCCTTTTCGTTGTGTACCTTAAACCTGGCAATGGGCTTCATCACCTTTAAAGCAGTGCGCAAACAGAGGTTGGACTTGTACATAAAACCGGTATCCCCTTCAAAGGAAACATTCCGCACACCCTCCTCTACCCTGCTCGCTCCCAAGTTTCGGAGCTCTTTGGCCAAAAGGGGTTCAAAGCCATAGAGGGTTTTTGCCAACATTCTAAAATTTCCTGCCATGTTCTATGAAAATCTTTCGGCAAAAATAGGCTATTTTTACGCCTTCAATCCAACGTATGGAATTCCCATTTGTTTTGATCTACCTGATTCCTATTTTGGCCGTTTGGGCCGGATTCGCATTTGTCTGGTTCACGCGTCCCAAGGACAAAAGAAATGTACGTCTGTTGCTTGCTTTTAGTGGGGCATTTTTATTGGCTATAACTTTCTTCGAGCTCCTCCCGGAAGTCTACGAACACCATAACCCAAGGACTATTGCCGTATTTGTCTTAGCGGGAATTTTGCTTCAGGTATTTCTAGAATTTTTCTCCAAGGGTGCGGAGCATGGGCACATGCATTTGGATTTGGAAAAAACCAGTTTTCCAACATTACTTTTTATCAGTCTATCGGTCCACGCACTTATAGAGGGCACACCCATTCACGGCAATGAACCTATTTTGTACGGCATCGTCATCCATAAAATTCCAGTAGCTATAGTATTGGGAATTTTCCTGACAAATTCCAAAATGAAAAGGAGCATGGTCTTTATGTTTATGCTTGCTTTTTCCTTGATGACGCCATTGGGAAGCTATTTGACCCACCACTCGAGCTGGCTGGAAAACCAAGGACATTTACTTACTGCATTGGCCATAGGGGTGTTCCTGCATATCTCCACCATAATTCTTTTTGAAAGCTCCCAAGGACATTCCTTTAATCTTCGCAAATTGGTGGTGATTATATTAGGGGTAGGGCTGGCGTATTTTCTATAAAGCCTAATTTTTCAGTACGGTTGAAAACATCCATCAACCCAAAATGGGTATCCATCAATTCAAATAAGGGTTCCGTCCATTGGTCCCATATTGGGAAGGGTAGCATAGCTACATTCGCGCCATAACCCATAAATCCATTAAAAATGAAAATGAGAAAATTAGCCCTTTATTCCCTATTGGGTAGTTGGGGATTGGTACTATTAAGTTGTGGCAAAGACGATTCCCCAGAAACTCCGACAGAACCAACCTATAACCTCACCGAAGCAACCATCAATGATGACAACTATACCGCTCCTGGTGAACTGTCATTTCTGTACTCCACTGACAATGGCGATACCTATACCGCTGAAAAACCCCAAGATTTATCCAAAGGCGATGAGCTTTGGGTTAAAATCAATAATGGGGAAGTGGACATTTACGAAGAAGACTTTTATTTTGACTGGTCTGGCTCCTCTATCTCCCCTGCTGATACGGAAGGTGATTTGGCTAAGTTTTTTATCAAGGAAAGCGATATTTCGATTACCGTTGCGGTAGCCGATAAAATAGAATTATTAGTTTCACATCGAGACACAGGTCAGTTTTATGTTTTGGATTTAAGCGATGGGGGTCTCACTCCTAATTTTATCATTATGAAAAATGAAGAGACCGCACTTGTAGATATTAGAGGGGTTATTTATAATCCTAATGACGGCCAAATATACATTGCCAACTCTGAAGATGGCTTCGGGCAATTATATTCAGTGAATCCAAAAACCAAAACACCCACTTTAATCAATAATAATGAAAACAATACTTGGAAAGGGCTTTCCGATTTAATAATCACTCCAAACAATAAATTACTCGCAGCCGCTGGTTTCGGTTTCAACAATGGTCCTCCAGCCTTAATTGAGTTTGAGCTGTCCGGGATTAATTCAGAACCTATGGAGTTTACAGGGGACGACGTTCCCTGCTGTGGATTGGGTATGACATTCGGTGATGGTAATCAAGAACTTTTAATAGGAAATGGCACCTCTGACCCCCTTAAAATCTATAAATCAAATCTACAGGGTAATATTACCGAGGTTATAACTCTAGAATTGGAAGGTGATGGTTTTGTAAATACAGAGCCAACCAATTATTTCATTAGAAATTTGATTACAACAAAAATGGGCACTATTTATGCCCTATGTTATGATTTAAATGATGAATTCGGAGATACGCATATAGCACAGGTAAATCTTGAACAGAACAAATTGATCCATATTGCCCGTATCGGTACTCAAAATGAAAACATCTATTTTGGCCTGGTTGCCCTACCTGCCTATACTTTTTAAACAGAATCAGCAAAATATTACAAGGGGAGCTTTATTAATTGCTCCCCTTTTTTATAATCATATCAACATTTCACCATTCAAGTTCCGAACAAGTCATGAACCAATAACCAATGACTTGCGGCTCCTCCTAAAACAAATAGGTGCCAGATAAAATGATTAAAGGGAATACGCTTCATGGCATAAAAGAAAATCCCTAGGGTATAAAAGGTACCGCCCAGGGCCATCCAAAACAGTCCGCTTGTGGATAAATTGTTAGTAAGGAAACCATAATCTAAAACTACCAGGTAGCCCATTACTGCATAAAGTAATAGGGAGAGTTTTTCAAATTTTCCTGTAAAGAATATTTTTACCACAGTGCCAAAAAGAGCAATGCCCCAAACCAAGTATAGCAATAACCATCCCTTGGACTCTTGCAAAACCAACAAACAAACAGGGGTGTAAGTTCCTGCAATCAAGTAATAAATACTGATATGATCCAAAATACGCAGTTTAGCCTTCAAATTGGGATCCCGCACCGCATGGTACAAGGTGGAAGCAGTAAACAATAGAATTAGGGAAAGACTATATATAAAAATGCTAAGCGTTGCATACGGAGCGGAGAGGTCCTTCTGCATCAAAAAGAAAAATCCGACGACCGACAATACCGCACCCACACCATGGGAATAGGTGTTCCATTTCTCTTCCAAGACCAATAGTCTTTCTGCCTTATCCAAAGATTATTTGTATTGCTTACCGTGCTTGATTACCATATCCACATCTTGTAGTAAACTAATATACCGTAGCACATCCCCGTCCACAGCAATAATATCGGCATATTTTCCAGGTGTGATCGTACCCACTTCATCGGCAACACCCGTCCAAAGCGCAGGCCAATAGGTAGCAGCGCGAATAGCATACATCGGGTCGATACCAAATTCGTTTACCCATACATCAAGCTCATTCCAAGTGGATTGACTGTGGAACTTCATGGGAATACCACTATCTGTCCCCACCAACAATACCACCCCAGCATCTAAAAGTTGTTGGATTTTGGTCTGCAAGGTAGGTCTCCTAGAAGGTGTCAATTGAAAATACGGCAATCGATCAGGATGCTTAAAGCTATTTTTGATATCGGTGATCACACTGTCCGGCAACCCCAAATGCCAGGAATCGTTATCCAATTTTTCTGGATTGTCCCGGGTATATTCGTAATTATAAAGTCCTTCCACGGTTGGACACCAAAACAAAGGGCCTTTGTTCATTTGGGCCGTTCGCTCTTTGATCATTTCCATAACATCATCCGGGTATTGGGGCGCAGATGATAGTCCAGTATGTTCAAAACAGTCCACTCCCACCTGAAGTCCTCTTCGTATTTCTTCCGGACGGTGTCCGTGTGCCACAACTTTTAAGTTATACTTATGTGCTTCATCGACCACAGCACGCAGCTCGTCCATGGTCATTTGATCATGATCAATCAGTTTGATCACATCCACACCGGCGTCTGCTAATTTTTTAATCTTTCGCTTCCCGTCTTCTGGGCTGTTTACCCCCCACCTAAAGTCTTCAGTTCCAGGATAGGGCTTGTGTTGAATAAATGGCCCAGACACATACAAGGTTGCCCCGGGAATTTCACCCTTGTTGATCCTGTCCCGCACCGAAATACTTTCCTCTAGCGGAGCTCCTAAATCCCTTGCACTGGTAACTCCTGCCATCAACAATTGATGTGCGGAAGACGGCATGATAACGTCTTCAAACAAAGGTGGATAAGTCTTGTCCCAGTAGCCGTAATCTGCATGTCCATTGATCATGGTATGCACGTGCATATCCCATAGTCCTGGAAGCACACTCATCCCTTCTGTGGAAATAATTTCAGCTCCATCGGGTACTGGAAGAGTTTCCACTGTTCCAACTTCCTTGATTCGTTCCCCTTCGATAATGATGACGCTATTTTTGATGGGGTCTGAACCGAATCCATCAATTAAGGTTCCTCCAACCAAAGCCTTAAGGTTACTTTGTTGGGAAAACATAAAAAGGGAAATGAAAAAAATGCTGAAGGTTAGTCGAAGTTTGAGCATGCTTTTGTTTTTTCTTAAAGATAGTTAGTGATCGCACAAAAACAAAAAAAGGCCCTCCACTACTGTGAAGGGCC
>NZ_JAMFLY010000010.1 GCF_023502235.1 Flagellimonas myxillae
TGCGCTTTCCAACCTTTCAACGGGGCTTATCTCCATTGTGGGCGGGAACGCGACAGGTACCATTAACGACAACGACGGTGGGGCCGGGAATGGGGTAAGCGTTTCAGGTTTCAACGTGGACGAGGATGCCGGTACCGCTGACTTTACAGTTACCCTGAACGCAAACGTACAGGGAGGATTTGACCTGGACTTCGCCGTTGCCGATGGCACCGCCATCGCAGGTTCCGATTATACCGTGGTCTCCGCCACAGGGAACATCGCATTTGCAGGGAACGCCGGGGAGGCCCACAACATCACCGTGGCCATCCTTGATGACAACCTTATCGAGAACAGCGAGGAGCTGTCCATCGCACTTTCCAACCTGTCCACCGGGCTTATCTCCATTGTGGGCGGGAACGCGACAGGTACCATTAACGACAACGACGGCGGGGCCGGGAACGGGGTAAGCGTTTCAGGTTTCAACGTGGACGAGGACGCCGGGACCGCTGACTTTACCATCACCCTTAACGCAAACGTACAGGGAGGGTTCAATGTGGACTTTGCCGTTGCCGATGGTACCGCCATCGCAGGAAGCGACTATACCGTGGCCTCGGCCACAGGGAACATCGCATTTGCAGGGAACGCCGGGGAGGCCCACAACGTCACCGTGACCATCCTTGACGATACATTTATAGAGAACAGCGAGGAACTGTCCATCGCACTTTCCAACCTGTCAACGGGGCTTATCTCCATTGTGGGCGCCAACGCTGTAGGTACCATCAACGATAACGACGGTGGCGCCGGGAACGGGGTGTCGGTTTCAGGTTTCAACGTGGACGAGGACGCCGGGACCGCTGACTTTACCATCACCCTTAACGCAAACGTACAGGGAGGTTTTGACCTGGACTTTGACATCAGTGATGGCACCGCCATCGCAGGTTCAGACTATACCGTGGCAAGTGCATCCGGGAACATCGCCTTTGCCGGTAACGCCGGAGAGGCGCACAACGTCACCGTGGCCATCCTTGACGACAACCTTATCGAGAACAGCGAGGAGCTGTCCATTGCGCTTTCCAACCTGTCCACCGGGCTTATCTCCATCATCGATGGTTCTGCAACAGGTACCATCAACGACAACGACGGCGGGGCTGGGAACGGTGTGTCCGTCACCGGGTTCAACGTGGACGAGGACGCAGGTACGGCCGACTTTACCGTCACCCTTAACGCAAACGTACAGGGAGGTTTTGACCTGGACTTTGACATCAGTGATGGCACCGCCATCGCAGGGGACGACTATACCGTGGCAAGTGCATCCGGGAACATCGCCTTTGCCGGTAACGCGGGCGAGCAGCACAACATCACCGTGGCCATCCTTGATGACAACCTTATCGAGAACAGCGAGGAGCTGTCCATCGTGCTTTCAAACCTTTCAACGGGGCTTATCTCCATCATCGATGGTTCTGCAACTGGGACGATCAACGACAATGACGGCGGCGCCGGGAACGGGGTATCGGTTTCAGGTTTCAACGTGGACGAGGACGCCGGGACCGCTGACTTTACCATCACCCTGAACGCAAACGTACAGGGAGGTTTTGACCTGGACTTTGACATCAGTGATGGAACTGCCATCGCAGGTTCCGATTATACCGTGGCATCTGCATCCGGGAACATCGCCTTTGCCGGTAACGCCGGGGAGGCGCACAACGTCACCGTGACCATCCTTGATGACAACCTTATCGAGAACAGCGAGGATATGTCCATCGCACTTTCCAACCTTTCCACCGGGCTTATCTCCATTGTGGGCGGGAACGCGACAGGTACCATAAACGACAACGACGGTGGGGCCGGGAACGGGGTAAGCGTTTCAGGTTTCAACGTGGACGAGGACGCCGGTACCGCTGACTTTACCATCAGCCTTAACGCAAACGTACAGGGAGGGTTCAATGTGGACTTCGCCGTTGCCGATGGCACCGCCATTGCAGGTTCCGACTATACCGTGGCATCTGCATCCGGGAACATCGCCTTTGCCGGGAATGCCGGGGAGGCCCACAACATTACCGTGACCATACTTGACGATACATTTATAGAGAACAGCGAGGATATGTCCATCGCACTTTCCAACCTTTCCACCGGGCTTATCTCCATTGTGGGGTCCAACGCTGTCGGTACCATAAACGACAACGACGGCGGGGCCGGGAACGGGGTATCCGTTACGGGCTTCAACGTGGACGAGGACGCCGGGACCGCTGACTTTACCATCAGCCTTAACGCAAACGTACAGGGAGGGTTCAATGTGGACTTTGCCGTTGCCGATGGCACCGCCATCGCAGGTAGCGACTATACCGTGGCCTCGGCCTCCGGGAACATCGCCTTTGCCGGTAACGCCGGGGAGGCCCACAACATTACCGTGACGATACTTGACGATACATTTATAGAGAACAGCGAGGAGCTGTCCATCGCACTTTCCAACCTTTCCACCGGGCTTATCTCCATTGTGGGGTCCAACGCTGTCGGTACCATAAACGACAACGACGGCGGGGCCGGGAACGGTGTGTCCGTCACCGGGTTCAACGTGAACGAGGACGCGGGTACGGCCGACTTTACCGTCACCCTTAACGCCAACGTACAGGGAGGTTTTGACCTGGACTTTGACATCAGTGATGGAACTGCCATTGCAGGTTCCGACTATACCGTGGCAAGTGCATCCGGGAACATCGCCTTTGCCGGAAATGCGGGCGAGCAGCACAGCGTGACCGTCACCATACTTGACGACAG
>NZ_JAMFLY010000011.1 GCF_023502235.1 Flagellimonas myxillae
GTCATCGGCAAAGCCGGCAGGTACATTGTTAAGTGAACTCCACTCCCCATCAAAATCATCGGTGGAATCGGTATCAAGGTTTGCGGGAACATCGGTAAGATCGTTGAAACTGCCCGAAAAATCGTCGGTCACATCGGTGTCGAGGTTCGGGAACTCGTTGTTGACGGCGGTGGCCACCTGGGCATCGGTCAGCTGTGTATCGTTGTCGATATCATCGGCAAATCCGGCAGGCACATTGTTGAGTGAGGACCACTCCCCATCAAAATCATCGGTGGAATCGGTATCAAGGTTTGCGGGAATGTCCGTTAGGTCGTTGAAACTTCCACTGAAATCATCAGTTGAGTCGGTATCGAGATTGGCCGGTACGTCCGTAAGGTCGTTGAAGCTACCGGAAAAGTCATCCGTCACGTCGGTATCAAGGTTCGGAAACTCATTGTTGACGGCCGTGGCCACCTGTGCATCGGTCAGTTGTGTATCGTTGTCGATATCATCGGCAAAACCGGCAGGTACATTGTTCAAAGAGCTCCACTCCCCGTCAAAATCATCGGTTGAATCGGTATCGAGGTTGGCGGGAACGTCCGTTAGGTCGTTGAAGCTACCGGAAAAATCATCGGTCACATCGGTGTCCAGGTTGGGGAACTCGTTGTTGACTGCCGTGGCCACCTGCGCATCGGTCAGCTGCGTGTCATTATCGATATCGTCGGCAAACCCGGCAGGTAAATTGTTGAGTGATGACCACTCCCCATCAAAATCATCGGTGGAATCCGTATCAAGGTTTGCGGGAACGTCCGTTAGGTCGTTGAAACTTCCACTGAAATCATCCGTTGAGTCGGTATCAAGGTTGGCCGGTACGTCCGTTAGGTCGTTAAAGCTACCACTGAAATCATCAGTTGAGTCGGTATCAAGGTTTGCGGGAACGTCCGTTAGGTCGTTGAAACTTCCACTGAAATCATCAGTTGAGTCGGTATCGAGATTGGCCGGTACGTCCGTTAGGTCGTTGAAGCTACCGGAAAAGTCATCCGTAACATCAGTATCGAGGTTCGGGAACTCGTTGTTGACGGCCGTGGCCACCTGTGCATCGGTC
>NZ_JAMFLY010000012.1 GCF_023502235.1 Flagellimonas myxillae
GCAGCTATCAATGGCAGTTAAGATATCGGCAGCTGGAACATTGTCACAAGAAACTGTAGCATCCATTGGCAAGGCCTCCACGAATGTAGGAGCTTGGGTATCAATTATTGTGATAACCTGTACATGCTCACGAATGTTTCCAACACAATCTGTAAAGGTCCATGTGCGCGTAATGGTATAATCCATGGCGCAGCCATCATCCTGTCCTGTAATGGACTCGTTAAAATCCACTGTGGTTGTACAGGTACTGTTTACTGTAATTACTTCTGCAGTTGGAATTGTATCACAAGCTTCCAATGTAATATCAGTTGGATAACCTTCGTTTCCATCATTGTCAATAATATTGATTGTAGCCGTATCGTTAGCCAGGATATTTACCAATGTTGTTGAAATATTGGTCAGGATGACCTGGAAGTCTTCGCTACTTTCAATAATGATATCATCAATAATCGGAATGATAATGTTTTGGTTGTTACTGTTGACACCTCCAAAAGTTAAAACTTGGGTGTTTTGAGGAACTCCAGTATAGTCAAATCCATCTTGGGCCGTACCATTTGTGGTATAAAACTCAACTGTAAATTCGTCCTGTACGTTCACATTAAGACTCACAGGTACTGAAACGGTTCCGGCATCTTCATCAATATCGATGTTGGTGATATCGAATTGAACCCCGTTCCCGGCCCTACCGTCGTTGTCGTTTATGGTACCGGTCGCGTTGGCGCCCACAATGGAGATGAGCCCGGTTGAAAGGTTGGAAAGTGCGATGGACAGTTCCTCGCTGCTCTCGATAAAGTCATCGTCAAGGATGGTGACTGTGATGTTGTGGGCCTCCCCGGCGTTCCCTGCAAAGGCGATGTTCCCT
>NZ_JAMFLY010000013.1 GCF_023502235.1 Flagellimonas myxillae
ATCATCGGCAAAGCCGGCAGGTACATTGTTAAGTGAGCTCCACTCCCCATCAAAATCGTCGGTGGAATCTGTATCAAGATTGGCAGGCACGTCCGTTAGGTCATTGAAGCTACCACTGAAATCATCCGTTGAGTCGGTATCAAGGTTGGCCGGTACGTCCGTGAGGTCGTTGAAACTTCCGCTGAAATCATCAGTTGAGTCCGTATCCAGATTGGCCGGTACGTCCGTAAGGTCATTAAAGCTTCCCGAGAAGTCGTCGGTCACATCGGTGTCCAAATTCGGGAACTCGTTGTTGACGGCCGTGGCCACTTGTGCGTCGGTCAGCTGTGTATCGTTGTCGATATCATCGGCAAATCCGGCGGGCACATTGTTAAGTGAGGACCACTCCCCATCAAAATCATCGGTCACATCGGTGTCGAGGTTGGGGAACTCGTTGTTGACGGCGGTCGCCACCTGCGCATCGGTCAGTTGGGTATCGTTGTCGATATCATCGGCAAACCCGGCAGGTACATTGTTAAGTGAGCTCCACTCCCCATCAAAATCGTCGGTGGAATCTGTATCAAGATTGGCAGGCACGTCCGTTAGGTCATTGAAGCTACCGGAAAAGTCATCGGTCACATCGGTGTCGAGGTTGGGGAACTCATTGTTGACCGCCGTTGCCACCTGGGCATCGGTG
>NZ_JAMFLY010000014.1 GCF_023502235.1 Flagellimonas myxillae
GAGAATACCGGATTCGAACCGGTGGCCTTTCCGAAAGCCTTCGGAACGCTCTAGCCAACCGATATCAAGTGTTCGATGTACACTCGGCTCTTTTTCCGCTTGATCGCCCGCTCCCTGGCCATGGCCGCTGCACGACCTGGGAATTCCTCGCTCCACCTTAGCTCCCAGTCCCTGGCCATCTTGGTGTATTTTGATCGGCCACCGTTGTGCCTCGCCAATCGCTCCGAAAGGTCCTGGCAATGGCCGACATAGTACCGGTCGGCACTCTGGCTATAGATGATGTAGACGACAAACCCCATAAAAAAAGCACCCCTTGTTGAGGTGCTTGTGATTGTG
>NZ_JAMFLY010000015.1 GCF_023502235.1 Flagellimonas myxillae
ACGTCAAGATCGTCTATGGGGGTAAGCAGTATCGTAGCGGTCTGTTGGGTATCGGGGATGTCCACACTGCCCGTGAGCGCAACGAAGTCGCTGCCCGAGGTAGCGTCACCGCCGACCGTGTAGTTTATCGTTATCGCTCCGCCGCTGGTGTTCGCAACGTCCAGGCTCACCGTGTACTCCCCGGTGGTCGTGCCAAGCTCCGTCGCAGTGCCGTCCGTCGCCGCTATCGTCGCAAC
>NZ_JAMFLY010000016.1 GCF_023502235.1 Flagellimonas myxillae
TTCAACCGGGCTTATCTCCATTGTGGGCGGGAACGCGACAGGTACCATAAACGACAACGACGGCGGGGCCGGGAACGGGGTATCCGTTACGGGCTTCAACGTGGACGAGGACGCCGGTACGGCCGACTTTACCGTCAGCCTTAACGCAAACGTACAGGGAGGGTTCAATGTGGACTTTGCCATTGCCGATGGTACCGCCATCGCAGGTTCCGATTATACAGTGGCCTCAGCCAC